>JAEESN010000008.1 GCA_016286365.1 Treponema sp. | reverse complement strand
TTTGCGATTGCATCTGGTGACAGATTTTCTTTTTCATACAGTCTAACAGCTTCCAGCCGTGTTTCAAAACTGAATACTCTTTGCATTACATCCTCCAAAAAATGTCTAGCTTTTTGGGTTCAGTGCATAATTATATACCTTGCCGCTCACGCGGCACACGCCAGAGTGTTTTTGAAATCCGGTAGGCGCCTTCCGCGATTTTTAGTCTTTGTGGAGATAATTAAAATTGTTCTTTATATTCCAAATAAGCAAGTAACATCTTTTTTTATCTCTAATGATTTTTATATGTACCCATTTCTTTTAAATTTATTTTTTTTCTAAAACCCACAAAGGGAAAGGGCGTGAAGCTTAATGACAGAACGTACAAACACTTTTTTATTGCGCCTACATGTGCTAAAATGATTGAAGATGAGGAAATCAGAAGCTTTTTTGAATTCCTTATAACAAATAACCCCGCAGACAATTATACCAGCGAACTTGATTCATATGTAACCTACGCCAAAAAGAACATGCAGTGGAGGATGGAATTTATGACATGGGAACGAATGGAAACCTACAAATACGAAGAAGGCTTTGAAGACGGCGAACAGAACGGAAAACAGAACAAAGCCATTGAAGCTGCCACAAATTTCTTAAAAGAAAAAATCTCTCCAGAAATTATTGCCCGCTGTGTTGGTCTCCCTCTTGAAGAAGTATTAAAGCTGGCGGGGGGGGATTGAATTACCTGGTGCTTAGGAAATAAGAGGTGGCTTCGTGTTCAGACCACCAGTTTTTTTCTTCCTGGGCTTTTTGGGCCAGGCGCGACAGGAGGGACTTGAAGTCTTGATTGGAACGGAAAATGAAGTCGTCGGTGGGCTCGTAATCGATTCCCTGAGTTTTTAGTTCCTGGATGATTTCTTCTTTTAATTTTTCTTCCTCGGAGCCGGGGGCGCATTCCAGCTGGGGTAAGAGGGCGCAGGTTGCAAGGCGGGCGCATTCTCCGGTCAGGTCGGTTTTATGTTTTACAATCAAATAATGGGCGGCGTAAATATTTTTTTCTTTGAGGGCAAAGCAGACAGGCGGGAAATTTGAACATCCTGTGTAATTTACATCGCAGTGGCCTTTTTCTACCAGAAGCTTTACTACCCGAAACTCTTTTTTATCACCTATCATACTTACAATCGAAGAACTCAAAGGGCAGCCATTATCACATTCAATTTGGGTTGGAGCATTATAAGATAATAATAAATCTATATAAGGAATATTACGTTCGGAAACCCAGTCTTTTTTCTCATAAAGACCAGTAGCAATTTTAAAAGTGGCCAAAACACCATCAGTGAGAAATATTAATGATTCTTCTCCAGGTTTATACCCTTCTTCAAGTAAAGTTTTTACTGCATCATACTTATTATAAATAATGGCATAATACAAAATTGAAAAGTTTGTATTTGTTTTTGATTCTTCAATAATTTCCGGATGCTCTTTTAAAATCTTTTTAATTTTTTTGGGACTGTCATGGCGTATGGCATCTTTAAGAAGATAGTCTGTATCAGACAATTGGTTGAGAAAATATTCTCTTATTTCTATTTTTCTATCATAAACCTTTACCACCTTGTAAGTAATAACACCAAGGAGAAAGAAAAAAGGTACTATTACAAATAAAAAGGTTCGTACTCCCCTTTCAAATTTATCTGCCATTTTGTGCTTCCTTATCTTTGTCATCTTTCATAATGCTCTCCTCTTAATTTTGCGTTAGAAAAATATCCGTGTGGCAAAATCCTTCGTACACTACTCCATATTTTATTTAATCACATCAATCACCTTTTGTATATCCTCCATTCCTCTGTATTCGATAACATGGCTCAAAGGAATATCTTTAATATACGTGTACTGTTTTTTTGCGTACTTGCAGCTGTGGTGTTTTATTTCGTAGCGGATTGTTTCTTTATCTTCATAATTAAACCATTCACTGTAGCCGATTGCCTTTAAGCCGGGAGAATCTTTTGTATAGCCCATCTTTAATAAATCCTGCACTTCTTTTTCAAGGCCCTGATCGAACATCTCATCAACCCTTTGTTTTATTCTTTGATATAAAAGTTCTCTTGGAGGCTTGAGTACAATAAATTTAAAATTATAATTTGGTCTGAGTTCAGGCTCTACATTAAAGCTTGTTCTTGTTTTTCCGCTTAAATAATAAACTTCTAAGGCGCGGCAGATTCTGTATGAATCGTTTACATGGATTTTTTTAGCGCTTTGGGGATCTACTTTAGAAAGCTCTTCGTGTAATTTTTGATTTCCTTCCTCTATAATCCTTTGTTTTAATTCGTTTCTTAAAGCTTCATCACTTACGGGAGTTGGAGGCACGCCGAATAAAAAGTTTTTGATATAAAAACCGGTTCCTCCGCAAATAACTGGGGTTTTATTTTTCTGAATGATTTTTGAACACGCTTCGTCTGCAAGGTCTACAAAGTCTGAAACATTAAACTGCTGGTCCGGGGTTAAAATATCTACAAGGTGATGAGGTAAAACTGAAGTTAAATCTTTCTGGGGTTTGGCGGTTCCTATGTCCATGTATTTATAGACTGACTGGGAATCTGCACTTACAATCTCTGCGTTTAAAATAAAATGACTGCCTGATGGCGAGAATAATTCCCGGGTCAGTGCAGTCTTTCCTGATGCAGTTGGTGCAAAAATAACAATAACTTTTGATTTATTATTCAATTGAACCTTATTACTCAGTTATTTTTTTTCTTCTATGCGGTAGTTTACGGTTTTATTAAAAAGCTGACGTGCAGCAACGCAAACTACTTTTCCATAGTTTTCCCTTACTTCTTCATCATCAATTTTTGCAAGCTGATAAGCACGGCGGCTTGCAGCTACGGTGATTTCGTAAATGTTGTCGTTGAATTCGACAAGTTTTTCTAATGGAAATATCATGATCCGATCCTCTTTAAAGAATATATAATTTTAACAATTTTTGATTTTTGTGTCAAATGTGTTATAGAAACTCCTTCCATAAATTGATGATAATTTATACTAAAAGCATATAAAAAATCTCCCGCGGAGAACCTGATTTTTTCCGCCGAGAAGCCGTCCGCTTCGCTAACCCGGTAATAAGGCGCAAGACGCAATCGGCACAATCGGCTTCAACGCTCCAAAAATCAGGACCTCCGCTCCGATTTTTTATATAAATGTTTCAAGATAAAATTACATCTCTGCGAAGGAGTTTCTAAATACTGTTCACCAATTAAAAATTGTTAAAATTATATCTCACTTTAATCGCTTCCCCGGAGGGGTACGGGGGGGCTCTGCGCAAACGATATGAATATATAAAATCATAAAAAAATGAATAATTAATTTTTTTTTTGCAGGATAAATCTGTATACAAGGTTTATTAAATGCGGAGCGAGGGTTCATGTTTTGCGGCGCGTCATCTTAGCAGAGCAAAACATGGTTCCTCGCGGGAGCATTTAATAAATTTTTATTCCAACTTATCCTGCAAAAAAAATAAAATTACGTACTTTATCTTATTTATTTATTTTATAAATGATTTTATAATATTCATATTAAACGATTAATGTGAAAGGAATATAACATGGACAATAAGGAACTTATCGCAAACGGTAATGCTGTTTTGGGGATTGAATTCGGGTCTACTCGTATCAAGGCTGTGCTCATCAACGAAAAATATGAACCTGTGGCTTCGGGGGGATATACCTGGGAAAATACGCTTGAAAACGGGATCTGGACTTATCCGCTTTCGCAGATTATCGAAGGGCTTCAGACTTCTTATGCTGAATTAAAAAAGGATGTTCAGTCTAAATACGGCATCAAGCTTACAAAATTCAAGGCCGGTGGTATTTCTGCAATGATGCACGGATACCTTGCTTTCGACAAAGACGACAAGCTTTTAGTTCCATTCAGAACATGGAGAAACACTATCACAGGTGAAGCTTCTAAAAAACTTTCTGATTTATTCAACTTCCCTGTTCCTGAACGATGGAGTATTTCGCACCTCTATCAGGCTGTTTTGAATAACGAAGAACATGTTTCTAAAATCAAAAACGTATACACTCTTGCAGCCTACATCCACTACCTTCTTACTGGTCAGAAAGTAATCGGTGTTGGAGATGCTTCCGGAATGTTCCCTGTAAAATTAAACGGAAACACTGCAGATTACAACAAAGAATATCTTGAAAAATTCGAAGCGCTCGACGAAATCAAAAAAATAAAAGCATCTAACTCTGATTTTTCTATCTTAAACGGAAATCTCTTCCCTAAGGTTTTAATGGCAGGAGAAGACGCAGGAAAACTCACAGAAAAAGGTGCAAAACTTTTAGACCCTAAAGGTGAACTTTCATCTGATATTCCATTCTGTCCTCCGGAAGGAGATGCGGGAACCGGTATGGCAGCAACTAATTCTGTAAAGGCAAAAACCGGTAACATCTCGGCTGGAACTTCTGTATTCAGCATGGTTGTACTCGAAAAAGATCTTAAGAACGTTTACCCAGGCATCATCGACATTGTTACTACTCCGGACGGATATCCTGTTGCAATGGTTCACTGTAACAACTGTACGGGCGAACACAATTACTGGATTAATTTCTTTAAAGAAATCGTAGATACTATGTGCCCTTCTAACGGCATAGAAATCGGAAAATACTACGACACCCTCATCACTAAATCTCTGGAAGCAGATAAGGATTGCGGTGGTCTTCTTTCTTACAACTATCTTTCAGGCGAAACTATCACCGGATTTAATTCAGGTCGTCCGCTTTTTGCACGCTCAGAAAATGCTAACTTTAATATTGCAAACTTTATGAGAACCCAGATGTTTGCTTCCCTTGGAGCACTCAGAGCCGGAATGGATATTCTTTACGAAAAGGAAAACGTTCCTGTAGAAAGCATGACTGGAGCCGGCGGATATTTTAAGACTCAGGCCGGATTAAAATACATGGCAGCTGCAATGAAGACTTCTGTAAGCGCAATGGAAACTGCCGGTGAAGGCGGACCTTGGGGTATGGCTGTTTTAGCTGATTATGCTTCTAAAAAATTATCAGCAAATTTAAAAAATGAATCACTTGGAGACTTCCTGGAAAAAGAAGTATTTGGTAGCTGTAAAAAAACAACTGCAGCACCAGAAAAAGACATTGTTGAATCATTCAACATCTTCTTTGAACGCTATATGAAAGGTCTTGAGATTGAAAAAGCAGCTGTAAATACATTGTAATTACTTACAAAACGGCTCTTCGAAAGTCCCAGAAATCACACAAAAAAAATATAAGGAATAAAAAATGACATACGAAACAATAAGACAACAGGCATACGAAGCAAACATGAAAATCCCGGAAAATCATCTTGCCTTATACACATGGGGAAACGTTTCTGCATTCGACAAGGATAAGGGCGTTTTTGCAATCAAACCAAGCGGAGTTCCATATCCGGACTTAACACCCCAATCTATGGTAATCATCGATATAGAAGGAAACAAGGTGGACGGCTCATTAAATCCTTCGAGTGACACTCCTACACACGCTATCCTCTATAAAAAATTTGCCGTAGAAAAAAATGCAGAGGTTGGCGGAATCATCCACACTCACTCAACCTTTGCTGTAAGCTGGGCTCAGGCTGTAAAAGATGTACCTTTGTTCGGAACTACTCACGCAGACCACATCCAGACTTCGGTTCCTTGTACTCCTTATCTTACAAAGCAGGCTGTAGAAACAAACTACGAGCTTGAAACGGGTAAACAGATTATAAAACTCTTTGAAGACCGCGGCTTAAATCCTTCGGAAGTAAACATGGTTTTATGCGGAGGACACGGTCCTTTTGCCTGGGGTAAAAATGCAGATAAGGCTGTTTACAACGGAACTGTACTCGAAGAAATCTGTAAGATGGCTTTGAACACACTTTTATTAAATCCAAAAGCTAAAACTCTGCCTGATTACATCATCAACAAGCATTATATGAGAAAGCATGGCCCTAACGCATATTACGGCCAGAAATAATGCCGGAAAATAATGCAGAGGTCTTATTCTTCAAAGGCAATCGTTTTTTCTCTAAAACCTTCGGGCGAAAATAACAGCACGGTTACTCTTTTTACTCCAGACAGGGGCATTATCTATGCAACGCTTTACGGCGGACCAAAAAGCAGATTCAAATCCCTTGTAAATCAGTTTAATTCAGGAACCGTGTGGCTTTACGATACGCCCGAAAAAAAACAGACTAAAATTACCGACTTTGAAGTAAAAAACTATCATCCTTCTTTTTCACAAAATCTTTTTAAAATGTTTGCAGCTTCTTTAGCCTGTGAACTATGCATCAAAACTCACGCAGCGGGTTCCATAGAGAGCACTTTTAATCTTCTTACAGGCTTTTTTGATGGGATGGAGCTTTGCACAGAAGAACAGTCGCGTCTTGGTTTTATCCGTTTTTTATGGCGCTTTATAAATCTTATGGGAATCCAGCCTGATACACAAAGCTGTGCATACTGTAGTTCTTCTTTTGCAGATTCAGCATTTGAAAATGATATGTTTTCTTACTATAATAAAATTGAAAATATATTTATATGTCCACGATGTCTTTCGCACATAAACAGAGAAGAAAACATAAATGCGTTTATTAAAATAAAAATTTCGGGCCTAAGATACCTTTGCAATATCACCTCTCTTTCGCCTTCGGAAGTAAGAAGCATTAAAATTTCAAAGGATGATTATAACAGCCTGCGCGAACTTCTTCTGTTTATTCTGGAAAACTCGATGGAAACAAAACTTAATTCTTTAGAAACCGGGATGGGGATTCTTTGAAAGAAACAATAAACTGGCATAAAAAAGCCGTAAACTCAAACGATATAGAAAAACTCTGCGCTGATTATTCTCTTGAAAGTAAAACAGGTTCTAAAAGCCTTGCCCAGATTCTTTCTTCAATTTTTTTACGAAGGGATATTTCTTCCGGGAACGATATTCTTTTTTATCTTGAAGATGATTTAAGATTTGTTCATAATCCTTTTCTTTTAAACTCCATGGAAGATGCTGTTGAACGTATCTTAAGTGCAATGGAAGAAAAAGAAAAAGTTCTTATCTTTGGCGATAAGGATGTTGATGGAATTACAAGTACGACAATTCTTTACGACTGCCTTAAAAAAATGTTCAATATGGATGTTGAATGCCGTCTTCCTGTTGGCGATGATTCATACGGACTTTCCCTTCAGGCAATTGATGATTTTTATAATGCCGGTGGAAGCCTTATAATCACTGTTGACTGCGGTATTTCTAACTTCGAAGAAATTAATCACGCGCTGGACCTTGGACTCGATGTAATCGTAACAGACCATCATAATCCGCAGGATAAGCTTCCGGATGCAAACATCATAATTGATCCAAAGCTTTCTGATTCTGCCTACCCTTTCCACGATATTTCGGGTGCGGCTGTTGCATATAAACTTGTGAATGCACTGCGCTTTTCTAAAACTGATTTTTATAATGCCGAAATCTGTTTTTTTGATATTTCTAAGAACCAGGACGAATCATATAATCTTGACTGTCTTAAAATTAAAAATCTATGTCGTGTAAAAGAACTCCACGAAAAAATCATTCCGGGAAAAACAGGCATTTACGATTTAAAATTTCCATATTTTTTGCAGGGCCAGCTCATTTATACATGGGATGTAAAAGAAGCAAAATCAATCCTGCAGGGGATTTTTGGAAGCGGCGTTGAATTTAATTTAAATGATTTACAATCTGAGCTTTGTAAAGTATTCCCGTCATTTAAAGGAAAATCTGCTTCTGAATTATTAAAGCTTTCGACAATCGGAAAATATAACAAAGACGAAAATACCTCTCTTAATCTTTTTTATAATCTTTACGTTACTTACTGTAAAAAAATAATTGCAGGAAAGCATCCTGAATTTGCAGAAAACGAAGAAAAAGACCTTCAGCTTGTAGCACTCGCAGCCCTTGCAGATGTTATGCCTATGAAAAACGAAAACCGCATCTTTGTAAAAAAAGGTATTTCTTCCATTAAAAATCACTATCCAAGAAAAGGTCTTGCGGAGCTTTTTAATAAACTTTCGCTTAAAAAAGAAACAATTTCTTCGATTGATTTATCGTGGTCTGTAATTCCTGCCTTAAATGCTGCCGGCAGAATGGGACAGTCGAATCTTTCGCTTGAGCTTTTAACTTCGGAAGATGCAAAAAGGCGCGAAGAAGTTGCCGAAAAGATTTTTGAATTAAACGAAGAGCGAAAAAATCTTGTTGCAAAATCAATGTTCGACATAAAAGACGACATAACCAAAAGCATCGACGAAAATAAAAAACTCTGCGTAATCTATAATCAGAATATAAACAAAGGCGTTACAGGAATTGTTGCAGCGCGTATCATGCAGGATAATAATCTTCCTTCCATCATAGTTACCGAAAATCAGGGGCTTTGTGTTGGTTCCATGCGAAGCTGCCGCGGTTTTGTTGCCACTTCTTTTCTGGATTCTTTTAAGGACTTTTTTATTAATCACGGCGGTCACGATTATGCTGCAGGATTCAGTTTTGAAAAAGAAAAGATTGATGAGTTTTTAAAAAAATGCACCGAGCTTTCAAAAAATATCAGCCTTGAAGAACTTCACGAAGAATTGAACATCGATGCAGAAATTCCGCCATCATACTTTACTCCCGAGATTTTTAATCTTCTTGAACTTTTTGAACCTTACGGCCAGGATAATCAGGAACTCATACTTTTGAGCTCTAATCTTAAACTCTGTGATGTGATGGTTGTAGGAAAAAAGGAACCCCAGCATTTAAAACTCACTTTTGATACAGGAAAATATAAAATACCGGGTATGTTCTGGGGACAGGCAGAAAGATTTAATGATGACATAAAAATCGGCCGAAATTATGATATAACCTTTAATCTTGGACGTAATTACTTTAACGGAGTTGTTTCGCCTCAGATTATAATTAAAGAAATGAGGATTTCACAATGAAAAGATTTATCAAATTTTTAAGCATAGCACTCTTTATGCTTATCTCTTATTCGGCTTTTGCAGATACAGCAACCGCTAAACATCAGGAAGAAGACTGCAACATCTATGTAATCTACAACGATACAATCGTTCCCGGTGAGGCTCTCTTTGTAAGAATGACAATTCAGGTTCCAAAAAGTCATAAAAAGAACAAGAATCTGGACACCACTGCAACACTTCACCTGTATCAGAAACAGAAAGTGATTCAGCATGCGGCTTTTTATGCTACCGGAAAATCTAAAAAAGCTAATTCAAAAGAATACTTATGTGGAATTCCACTTTCTACATGGCTTACAGATAACGAATATAGTTTAAAGGTAAGTTTTTCTATTAACGAAGGCGAAAAGAAAGAATTCACACTTCCTGTAAAATTCAAGATGTATGAATACAACAAAGAAACAATCCACCTTGACGAAAAAAATACAAGCACAATCACAGACAACAGTCCTGAACGTGCCGCACAGATTAAAAAACTCAACGCAATCCTTTATGCTGTAAATTCTGAAAACGTATTCAGTCTTAAACCAATGTCTAAACCAAATCCATCTACAAGAATTACTTCTTACTTTGGCGACAGACGTATTTATGCATATTCAAACGGTAAATCATCTACTTCTGAACACTACGGAAACGACTACGGTGTTCCAACAGGTTCCGAAGTTCGTGCCTGTGCAGACGGTAAAGTTGTTCTTTCTGAATGGAGAAACACAACAGGATACACTGTAGTTATTGAACATCTTCCGGGTCTTTACAGCCTTTACTATCACAACTCAGAATTAAAGGTTAAAGAAGGAGATACTGTAAAAGCCGGCGATTTAGTTGCAAAATCCGGAGCAACAGGACTTGCAACAGGACCTCACATCCACTGGGAAATGAGGTTGAATGCTGCTGCCGTTCGCCCGGATTTCTTCCTCCAGAACTTTACTTTTGAAGGAATTAATTACCAGTAAGTTTTAAGAATTCGCGTTCATCTATTACCGGGATTCCAAGCTGAGCTGCTTTCTGGTTTTTAGATGAACCGCTTGATGTGTCGTTTGTTACAAGGTACGAAAGATCTTTTGTAACAGACGATTTAATTGTCCCGCCTGCCTTTTTTACAAGCTGTTCTGCATCTGCTCTTTTTATAGTCAATTCACCCGTAAAACAGAAAGATTTTCCGCTTAATTTTCCACCCTCTTCGCTTTCGATTTCTATAATTCCTTTTTCTACAAGCGAACGCATTTCTGTTGCATTTTCCTTAAGACCTTCGACAATCGTGTGGGCCATAACTTCTGCAAAACCGTATACACCGGCTATCTGATCTTCTGTGGCAGAAAGAAGCTTTTCCAGGGTGTTATAGCCTGCCTGAACCAGTTTTTGAGCAGAAGTTTCGCCTATGCCTTCGATATCGAAGCACGCAACGTATGATGCAAGGCGCATGCGGCGGTGGGACTGGATAGAACGGTAAACTTTTTGTGCACCAAGAGAAACCTTGTCTTTTTCTACACTCTTATCGTTCAAAAAATACGGGATTAAAGCTTCTTCTGTGAGTGCATAGATATCAGAAACGCAGGTAAGTTTTTTATCGTTAAACAAAGATGTGATTAAAGTAACGCCAAGATCTCTTATATCGGCTGTCTCCTGGAATTTTAAAAGCTGGTGGAGGACTCGTTTTGAACAGTTTTTGTTCGGACAGAAAAGCCTTGTTCCTTCGTCTACGATTTTTGTTCCGCAGACTTCGCAGTATTCCGGATATTTAATCGGTGTTGTTGTGATGTTTTCTTCCTGAACAACCGCTTCTATTTTTGGAATGATTTCCCCACGCTTTACAACAACTACGTGACTTCCAATCATTACGCCAAGCTGCCTCATAGTATCTGGGTTTGCAAGGCTTGCACGTGTTACGCGGGTTCCGTTTAATTCAACTTCGTCGAAAATTGCAACAGGAGTGTATGTTCCTCCACTTATGCTCCATTCAACTTCGCGTATTGTGGATACCGCTTCTTCCAGGCTGAACTTGAATGCTATCTGGCGGTCTGGGCGTGCGCGGCTTGCATCCGAAAGATTTATTTCGTTTTCTTTTACAACAAGGCCGTCTATGTCGTATTCAATGGAAGTCTTTCTTTCTTCCATGATTTTGGCCCTGTATGCGATTACGCGGTCGGGACTTTTACAGATTACTAAGCGTACTACAATAAAATTACAGTCCATGAGCCATCTGATTTTTTCTTTTTCGTTTTTAAAAAATGTATTTCCGTCTGTAGAAAGAGCATCGTAAGTAATAAGTTTTAAGTATTCACTTCCCTGCCCGTCTTTACGCTTCATAAGTCCGTTTGCGGCATTACGGCAGTTTGCTTTATCGGAAAAATATTTTTTGTGAACTTCGTGTGTCATGATTACTTCGCCACGGATTCCGCCTGTAAATGGCACAAGCTTTCCGTCTTTATAAATTGCTGCGTGCACACCGTTCATTTTCTTTGCGTTTTCTGTGATGTCGTCGCCTGTTGTTCCATCCCCTCTTGTTACAGCCCGCTTTAAGTATCCGCCTTCGTACTGAAGTTCAAGCGAAGCACCGTCGAGTTTATATTCAACAAGGTATTCATCGTAAACATGTTTTGCGGCCCATGCTAAAAACTGTTCGGGGTCTGCGGCTTTTTCCTGGCTTCCCATTGGCATAACATGCTGAACTTTTTCGAAGTTCCCTGAATCTGCTCCGACTTTGTGAAGGATTGGGTTTTCAGGATCAAGAACCTTTAATTCATCCCAAAGCTTATCGAATTCTGCATCGCTTATAATTCCTTCGCCGTCGTAATAAGCCTTCTGATATTTTAAGATAAGTTTTTCAAGTTCTTTGATTCTTTCCACCGCTTCCATCTTTTTCCCTTTTATAGAAATCTACTGCTTTACAAAATATAATTCCGTGATTTTTCTGTCTGCAGCCATTCCCTTTCGTTCAAACTTTGTCTGACTTCTCCAGCTCTGAGGCTCTGCAAATCCGTCGTATTTATTTTTTAATCCGACTGTCTGATTAAGTTCTTCTAAGGCAAACTCTGCGTATTCGATTATGTCTGTTACAAAATAAAGATATCCATCTGAAGCAAGCTTTCTTGCAAAAAGATCTGTTCTTGGGCGCTGTACCATTCTTCTTTTGTGATGGCGTTTTTTTGGCCATGGATCTGGGAAAAAGATATGAATTCCGTTTATAGAATTATCGCCAATCATATCTTCTAAAACTTCCAGAGCGTCGTGTTCTATGATATAAAGATTTTTTAATTCGCGCTTTTTTATTTCGTTTAAAAGTTTTCCAACACCCGGACGATGCACTTCTATTCCAAGATAATTTATATCGGGATTAGCCTGTGCAATTTCTGCAGTTGCATCCCCCATTCCAAAACCAATTTCGATTACGATTGGATTTGTGTTTCCAAAAATATCTACAAAATTCAGTTTTTTGTTTTCGAAGGGAATACACCAGGATGGCGAAAGCTCATTGTATGCTTTTTCCTGTGCAGCTGTCATTCTTCCTATTCTTAAGACATAGGTTTTAACCTCGCGTCTTAAGTTATTGGACGAAGGTTCTGGGTTTTCACTATTCATCAGTTTCTCCACGTTTAATCGTTTTTTCGGGCATAATGCACATGATAGAATTATCAGGCTTAAGCCAGATTGTGTAATAAGATTTTGAAGTTTTATAATTCAGCCAGATATCGTTTTCTGTCTGCTGTTTTTCTGTTTTCTTTCCAAAGAATAAAACTCTGTCTTCCTCGTTGTAGATTAAAACATATTCTTCCGAGCCGTTATTCTTAAAATAATTTTCTGCTTCTACAGGGCTCATATCTTTTAAGGACTTGTCATACTGGAGAAAAAAGTTTGTTGTATTTTCTTCGTCGTTGTAGCTTATAAAGCTTGCTTCATATTCACCCTGCGGAATGAGTTCACCTTGTGGGACAATAAAGTTTGTATAACCTGCGTACATCTCGTTATTTTTATCTACCATAACAAGATTATCTACTGTCCATTCATAATTCGCCTGCGAAGAATAAAGACGGAGCATTTTAAAATGTCTTACATCGCCATTGGTTTTTACAAATACCGAAAGACGCATGGAAGGTTTTTGAGTTTCGTCTGAATAGTCGAGGATGAGTGTGTTCGAAGAAGAAAGAATTTCATTTATATTTTGTGAACATGAAACAAAAAATAAAAAAACTGATAAAAATAAAAATGAAAATTTCTTCATAGATTAAAAATTGAAGTTTAATGTAATGACTGTTAAATCGCTTGCAGAGAACTGATTTACAAGAGATTCAAACTTTACATTAACCTTTTTGCAGGCATCATCAAGATAAGAAAGATAATAAAGACCAAGGTCTGTTCCTTCCTGTCCGTCCGGTAACTCCCTGTAAAAGTCTATAAGTGTTTTCTTTGCGGTGTTCGAAGATTTAGCGTTATCGATGTTTTCCTTTACTTCCTGGAATTCGTCGTCCTTGTTGTAAAGTGTAATAGAAAGTCTTCCCTGTTTACCGATAGAAGATGAACCACCACCAAGCTTCCATGAAAGGAATACAAGTTCGTGCTTTCTCTGAAGTTCCTTTACGATTTTTGCGCGAACTTCAGGGTCAAAAATAAGTGCATCTATATCTTCAACTCCATTGTACATGGAACGTGCTTCTTTACGGATATTTGTGTTTTCGTTGTTCAAGGCAAGTTCCATAACCATTACGGAAATATATTCTGCAACCTTTGATTTTTCCATATAAGAACTTAAAAGATTACGGATTGCGATGAACATTTCTGTTGCGCCTTCTGCCTTGTGGAACAATGTGATGATGTACCAGTTCATAAGACCAAGACGATTCATGAATTTTTCAGACATCAAAAGGAAGATGTTTCGTTCTTCGTCTGAATAATCTTTGTTCTGCATGATTGATTTCCAGATTGGATCGAGGATTACCTTTCTTGTCTGCTGAATAAGATTTTCTTTGTTCTGTAAGATTGTCCTGAGCTGGCGTTCGCTCATCTTTGTTTTTTCGTCGATAAGATGAGAAGGATTCTGTCTGTTATGTTTTCTTACACATTCACACTGAATGAGTGCATTGTAAACGTCGCGGTCAAACTGTTTGTAAAGAAGTGAGTAAACTACAACCTTTGAAAGGTCCATTACTTCCTGTCTTGAAGAAACGAATTCAGACATGGAGATTTCGATCTTGGAAATGTAATCGAGGAGAATCATGCTCTGAATTGATTGTGGTGAAAATTTGTTGAGAGAAATTCCGTATTCATCTACGTTATCAGCCAGTCTGAATCGAAGCAGTTTTTTGTTATGACTGATAAAATTAGAAGCACCATCTTCGGTGAGAATCACTTTTAACGGGAGCTGAATTATAAATTTCTTATCGGAAGCACTCATCTCAATCCTTCTTTATAAACATTTTTTAATTTCTTTTATTACTATATTATACACAATGGTACTTGCATTGTAAACACTTAATTTATAAACTATTAATGATGAATTCATTTAAAAAGATTTTTTCTTTTTTAGTCTGTCTCCCGCTTCTTATCTGCTCTCTTTATGCCCAGATTCCAAGTTATCAGGGTAGATATACCTGCGAAGCAATGGAAAATTTCCTCTTAAAACAGAATTATCTTCCCGAAAAAGTTGAATTAATCACAAATACTTCGAATACATTTCCTTACAGCATAGCAGTTAATTTTGCCGCTAAAGATTCGAATAATCACGACAATTTAATCATCTGTATTTCCATGGAACAGGCTTTACACAATCAGGATATCGTAAAAAACATACTCACAGACCTCCGCTACAGAAACTTTTCTTCTTCGGTAATCTTTGTTTATGATCTTTCAAGAAAACTCATGAGGGTAAGAAACTACAACGGAATAGAAAATTTTCTTAAGACCCTTGAATCAGGCAAAAAGAATTCTGCTTTGATAATCAAACTGGATGCAAACAGCACAGAACTTATTTCCAACTCGTGGAACTACTCTGCTCCTTCGTGGATGATCAGTAACGGATTTGATGCATTCATTAATAACGGACTTTCGGATTATCTTCCGGTTTATTATCTTAATCAACTTACGGGACTTGTTTTTAATAACGAATCTTATTTTACAGACTTTTCTAATCAGAATATTCCGGCCATCACTTTTTCTTTTAAATCGGACGACGTACAATCAGAACAGATTTCGAATACAATCACCTCTTACATCGATTTATTTGAACTTTCGGAAAACCGCGAAGACGACTATCACTCGCTTTTATACAGGATGGGAAGTAAAAAAGTTCTGCTTTCGGAATATTCAATCCTTAAGGCACTCATCATCATAATCATTCTTAGCCTGTTTTTTATCTTTATCTTAAGCTTTGTAAATTCAAACTTAAAAAACGAAGCGTGGAAGGAAATCAGAAAGGACTGGTTTACAATCCCGATTACGCTTGCAATCACTCTTTTTGCATTTTTTATTGCAAAACTTATTTATAATGCCGTAATGAAAAACAATATGAGCGGAACTCCGTTTGGTCTGGTTCTCTTCCAGATTCTTTTGTCTTCTGCTCTTGTTTCGATTTTCTACTGGGTAGAAGTTTCTGTAAGAAAAAAAGATTACGGCGAACGCTCAATCGATTTTCTGGTTTTGATTGTTACGTTTGTAAATCAGTTTATTTTCTGTCTTGCAGATATTTCGCTTTTCCCTCTTTTCATGGTTGTCTGCATCTGCTCTACTCTTTCGCTCATCTTAAAGAAAAACTGGTTCCACATAATTTTGTTCATCATAATGATTTTAATTTATCTTCCGTACGTAATCCTTGTTTATAATTCTACGGATTCTCAGTCGCTAAGATTTTTTATTTCAAGAAGCTATACCCTTATTTTTACGGTTTCTTTAATCCTTCTTCCGATTTACCTCATGTGGTTCAGAATCCTTACGGCAATCAGAAAAAACATCACAAGAAAAAGACACTTTGCAATCATCATTTCTTCTACATATCTTCTGGTGTTCCTCGCCCTTTTTATTCCAAACTACACTAAGTTCAACGGAAATAAAACAAGAATCACTTACCCAAAAACAATTACAGAAAATGATGATTCTGGTACAAAAATAGATGTAAATTATTCTACCAAAGATGTACTTGGTCAGGCTGTAACAACAATAGAAATCCAGACTCCTTTTTCGGCAGAGGCAGTAATTCTCCAGCTTACAGGCGACATGGTTATTCCGGTTATTTATTCTGATGATGAATATACAATCGACAGCACAAAAACAGTAAGTTTTAAGATTCCTTCAAGACCGCCTCAAAAGATGAAGTTCGTTTTTGGCAGCATAAATACAAAATATAAAATTCATGCAGAAGCTTTTTATAAAACAGCAGATACTAACGAATATCGTTCATACGTAAAAGAAATTAATACAGAGGACCAGTGATGGAAAAAATTCAGAACTGGTTTTTACATATCGATTTAGACGCTTTTTTTGCCTCGGTAGAACAGCTTGATCACCCCGAATACCGTGGTAAACCTGTAATAGTCGGCGGCAAACCCGAAGACAAAAGAAGCGTCGTTTCCACCGCCTCCTACGAAGCGCGTAAATACGGTGTTCATTCTGCAATGCCAACATACATGGCTTATAAGCTCTGCCCCAACGGTATATTCGTGCATGGAAGAATGGAGCGCTACTCGCAAATTTCCTACATCATAATGCAGATAATAAAAAACTATTCGCCGGACTTTCAGCAGATGTCCATAGACGAAGCATTCATAGACATCACGGGTACAGAAAAATTATTCGGAGCACCCGAAGAAACAGCCAGAAGAATAAAAGACGAAATTAAAGAAAAAACCGGGCTTACAGTTTCTATCGGAATAGCCCCAACAAAGTATCTTGCAAAAATTGCTTCGGATATAAATAAGCCCGACGGATTATTCATGGTAAAACCGGGCGAAGAAGAAAGCTTTATGCTGGGGCTTCCAATAAAAAAAATCTTTGGCGTTGGAAGTAAGATGCAGGAAAGCTTAAAGCAGAAAGGACTTTTAACTACAAAAGACATTCACGATAAACCCTTAGACAGCCTTATTTTTATGTTCGGAGAAAATTCCGGAAGATTTTTATACGATGCTGTACGTGGAAACATTAACGAAGCATTCGACAGAAAAACAAAATCTCATTCAATCAGTGCAGAAAAAACTTTTATTACAGACATTACAGATTTATATACACTCGAAACTTATATCTTAGAATTATGCCACGGAATAATGTTCCGCCTTTTAAGGGAAAACGGATTTTCGCGCACAGTATTCATAAAACTCCGCTACGAAGATTTTTCAACTTTTTCTATCCAGAAAACTTATTCAAAAAACATCCTCACACTTGATTCTCTTTATAACTATGCCCGTGAACTTTTTGAAGAAAAATGGCAGAAAGGTCGAGGAATAAGACTTTTGGGCGTGGGTCTTGAAAATATCGAAAAAGAAGAAAAACCATTCCAGCAGGATTTATTCGACGACGGAACAGAAAAAAAACAGAAGGTAGAAAAAGCAATCTTAAACCTCGAAAAAAAGCACCCCGAAATTAAAGTGCATAAAGCAAGAATGCTCGAAAGTTTTAAAAGAGGAGTTAAGCTTGTTCTTTTTATGCTGGCGGCTTCTTTATTTACACGAGCGGTATTTGCAGAAGATAATCACGCTGTGCAAAAAGGTGCTGCAGGCATTTTACCCCAAGCTCCCGGTGTAAAAGAAGAAACAGAAGCGCCTACTCAATTATTCAAATGGGAAATCAAAGGATACTGGAAAGGAAGCGTAGAAGACAGTTTTATTGCAAGCTTTGGAAACAGTCACACCTTTTCACCATCTTTTACAATCCCGGTATTTAAACAGGAAATTGATTTAAGCGCCATCTTTAATATAAACGAAAACTGGAAGCTTTTAGTCCAGTTCCTCGATAATTACGACAATAACACTTTCACCTTAAGCTATAAGGGAGATGGAAGTTTAAAGACCTTTGTTTTTTCGAACAGAAATATAATCTTCCCCGATTATTATTCGGTAAAACATTTTAACTATAATCCTGCTGGTGGTGCAAACGAAGCGCCAGGTGTTTACTTTCATTTTGAAGAGCCCGAAGAAAAAAAATATCTTATTGACCTTCTTCTGCGCTACGACATGACAAAAAGCCGGAATGCAACTTATTACGGAAAAAACAGCGTTACAGACACAAAAATAAATCTTTATGATTACGTATACGGACGCACCTTTGTAATACCTGATGAAAATATTCTTGGCAGCATAAAAGACATTTATGTGGAAGCAGATAACGGCGAATACCGGGACAAAGATGGAATAAGATATAAAAAACTTTCTAAAGCTGATTACATCACAAATCTTTCGCTAAAAACCTTGAGCCTTTCTAAAAAAGCAGGCGGCGGAAAAACAAAAAATAAAGTGCCCGAAATTCTTATAACATTTAATCAGAGTGCAAGCGTACAAAGCCTTATAAGTTCACTTGGAAGCTATTCAAACTCCGGGACCTACCTTGGAAGCATTCAAGAGTTTTTTAAAACCGCTGATTCATCAATCAACTTAGAAAAATATTCATACGAAATCAAGAACAGTATCGCTGGCGAAGATGCATTAAAGATTCAGAGTAAATCAGGCTTTTCTCCATTTTTGTACTGCGCTGATTATGATTCAGGATTAAAGAGCGAAGCAAGGGTTCAGGTTGTAACAAAAAACACTGATGAACTTATTACACGCTACGAAGCACTCGTTTTAGAAAAGGACAACACATTCACCCAGACTGATTTTTTTGAAGAAAATCACATATACACAAGCGTTTATAATAAAGTTTACAGTGCGTATTCAGGCGACTATACCAGGGCAGAAAACCGCTATCCTTTTGCAGATTCAGATCCTTATGTCTATCTTACAAATGAATCAAAAACTCCTTTTATAATCCGCTCAAGAATCTATTCAAAGGTTTCTTATTACGACATCGGGAAAAAAGCTTCGGCGGGTTCGGTAAAAGTTTATGTAAACGGCATTCAGGATAAACAGGCTGTCTACTCTTCTACATCGGGCTTTGTAACTCCATCTGTAAACGTAACAGACATAGATAAGGTTTATATCACATGGGAAGACGAAAGTAATTCATTCGCATCGGGAGCTTTTGTTGCAGGAGCCGGTTTTGTTTATAATTTTTCTGACCGCTTTAAATTAAACACAAGTTTAACGGCACGCTTTCCTTTTGCTCCATTTACTGATTACGCAACCTGGGATTCAGGATTTTCGCTTTACACAGCCCTTACAACAGGTATTACATACGAAACTCCAAAGTATAAGGCCGAAGAAGCATTGGCCCTTTCTGTAGAAAACGAAAACATAAAAGATGTATTTATCTTAAACGACATAAATGCAGATAAGAGCCAGGTTTATTATCACAGTGAAGATTCAGGATATAAAACCCATGTTGTACCAGAATTGAATTTTACAGGGGCTCCGGAGCTTTTGGAAGAAAATAATTCTACTGTAGAAAATTTCCGCGGTTCAAGGGAAGAAAACTTAAGCGGATATAAAATCCCTCTTGAATGGAATTTTAACTCAGTTCTTTCGGGAGAGGCTGCATGGGCAAGCGTGGACATAAGGCTTACAGATAAAGGAGTTCTTTATAATTCTTCGATTCTTGAACTTGCTTTAAAAAATGACATTCCACTTTCTTCTGCAGGTGATTATGAACTTTACCTTCAGCTTGGTGTAAAAGCAGAAAACGATTTTTCAGGAGAAATCAAAAATGATATTCCTACCTGGAAGCTTTCTTCGAACGGAACTCTGGACAGTAACGTTTTACAGTATTTTGATTTTACAGCGGATGACTGGCAGTTTATAAAGATTAAAATTCCTGATTCTTCCAGGGTAAAACTCATAAGCCTGCACGACGCAAGACTCATAATAGTTAAGAAAAATTTTAATCCTTCGGGGGACGAAAAAACAGGGCTTATTTATGCAGGACCATACGAGCCTCACGAAAAAAATGCCCTTATTAAAGCGGACAGTTCAATCTTTACTGTAAGCACGACTACTCCTTCTAATTCTTCGCCTGCTGCAAAAAAATATTTTGATTCATATTATTCAGATATGGTTTTGTGGCAGAATGATGATTCATCTTTAGATGATGATAAACTTTTGATTACCCTGGAAAAATACTTTAATGCATCCTCATTCGAAGGCTATAAATACATAAACTACGATTTTTCATACACGGCCTCTTCTACACAAAACCATACACAAATCAATTCAGAAGGCGTGACTTTAATTCTTTCAACTGCAGACCTGCCGGGGAAAACCGCCTTAAAACTAAGCGTTCCGTCTGCAGTTATACAGTCGTATGTCGGCGCAGCGGAAACCTGGCATTCTATACGCGTGGGCCTTGAGGATTTGAGCGTATGGATAGATGGAACAAAGCTTGCTTCTTCGGACTACACACTTTTTGTAGATAAGAATGTAAGTCCATCCTGCCAGAAAGTTATTTTTAATACCGTAATCGGCTCTAAAAAAGTTACGCAGGGAACTTTCCTTTCGGGCTCAGTTTATTTTACAGGCTCAAAAACAAACGTTTATGCAAGAAACTACCTTGCCTTTGATTATAAAGATTCAGATTTTGTATATAAAATAAATGACCTAGAAGTAATAAAAAATCCGGAAGTTCATCTTTCATCGCTTCAAAATATTTCTTCTGCAACTTCGCTCAGCGCAGAGGCAAAAGCCGCAGTTTCTGTTTTAGACACCAAGCTTTCGTTTGATTCATCATTTATGGGACGAACAGACCAGGATAATAAAAACATCTTACAAAATGCGGGTCACAGCGTTCAGACAGAAAAACCTTATTTTAATTTTTTGAGCATTTCGGAGCTTTACAGATACACCGCACAAAATCAGATTGAAACTTCAAACTCCTTACTCCTTGATTTTAATAAAATAAAATTCCCTCTTTCTTTAAGCTTTACGGCACAGGGACTTTCTTCTGTAAACGAAAAAAGGCAAAGTTATTCATCCGAATTAAAATTCAATATTCCGGTAAGCGATTATAATTTTACAAGCGTAACAAGCTTTAATCTTAATCAAAATGCTTCTTCGGATTTATCTGGCCTTGAAGATAAAAATTATTTTACAGGGCTTTCGCTCATAAAAGATATAGAATTTTCTTCTTCCCTCGCTGGAAATTTAAGCCGTAAAAATGATTTTAAATCTATCTTAACGATGGATTTTAAAAAAGTAAAACCTGTAATCACATTCAGCGCTGCAGGCTTATACAAAAACACAAATGAATATCAGAGTTCAAATACACTTCTTTTTACTGTGCCAGTTTCAGTCGGTCAGAATACCTTGAGTTTTTCTCTTTCAAGAAGCGCCGGAAAAAATCAGAATAATATAAGCCTTGCCACCTACGGAAACGACCTGCAGACTTCGTTTGAAAGCTTTAACAACAACAGCCTTATTTTTACACTTGTTCCGTTCTACGATTTATTTACAAAAGACATTCCATCAGAATTTAGTGGACCATATAATTCGGCATTCTATTCTACAAAATACGACATCAGTTTTAAGAGAAAGCTTTCTAACTCAATAAAAGATTTATTCATTCCTACAAATATTTCTTTTTCCTGCACAAGAGATATCCGTCAGACAGAAATTACAAACGATATCTATCAGGCAAAATTTTCTGTAATGTTTAATTTTGTAAACCTCTTTGGTAAAAACGGTAAGATGTCGCTAACAAGTCTTTATAATCAGGATGAATATAACTGCAGCTTTACTTCTTCTTTTGTTCTGCCATTTGGAAGCTCCGATAAAACTTCATACCTCATATCGTTCTACGAAAGTTACCTCATGTTTGTAGATGCACAGAATACACTTAAAATTGCTGATGATTTTACAATGTCTTCTACAGATAACTGGAAATTAAGATTTACGCTTTTGTGGAATCACGGCGGAAACTTTTCTATTCTCTGGTATCTTCCAAAATTAATAATCAAAGATTTAAAAGTAGAAGATTCAAAAGTTTCAAGAAAAGAAATCATTAATCTTTCGTTCGGAAAAAATACTACAGAGTTCTTAAGCTCATACGAAATAAGCCACGTGTGTGATGTTACAGTTAAAAAGAATTATACGATTACAGGTTCACTCGGATTAGTATTTAATCAGTACGAAACAAAGGCAAATACGATTGACTTTAAGATGAGTCTTGGAGCTAAACTCTTATTCTAAAATTATTTCTGAATTATCTTTGCTATTTTACTTTAGAGGTGCAAAATAGCCGCTTTCTGCACGACCGCTTCTGTTCAAAAGATAAACTTCGATTTCGAGCGGAAGATAATTTTCACCAAAGTTTGTAGGCAAGGTTGATGTAAACGAAAGCTGATATACGCCCTGTGGAATATTTACAATGTCGTTATAAATTCCCTTAAGACCTTCTGCCCTGAATACGTAATAAAGATCCCCGCATGTATTATCGATTATGTACTGAACTTCTGCATCCACCGCACCCTGAGAAACCTGAATCATAGAAAATCCGATTGCGTTGTTGTTTAAGAAAGCAGTGAGTTCTGCAAGATTATATTTTTCGAAAGCCTGATAAGATGTTGTTCCATCGGAAATATAGATGATTGAACGCTTTTTAGTTGAATTGATTAAATCGTTTGCAGAAAGCCTGATTGCAGTATCTACGGCAACAGAAGTTGTCATAGGATTTTTTAATGCATCAAGGCTGAAGTTTCCAAGTCTATCTGGATTTCCAATATATTCGGTTACAGGAACGCTTCCGGCAGAAACAACCCTCAAGGTTCCCCTTCCGTTCATGGAATCTGCAATCTCTTTTACAGCCATTTCGATTTCGTTTTTATATGCTCTTGTAGTATTCGAGCGGTCTATAACAATTGTGATATCGGCATAAGTATTGTTTGCGGCACTTCCAATAAATTTTACAGATCCAACCGGTCTGTTTTTCTCCTGGAAATAGAAGTTTTCGTCCTGAAGACCAACGACAGGCTGTCTGTGGCGGTTTTCTACTTTTACTTCTACAGTAACATTCGGGAACTTAGAAGCATCAACATTTTCTATCTGAACGAATAATCCGCCTACAAGCTCCTGCATCTTTGACATTACATAAACTTCGTTTGCATAAAAGTCTGTTACTAAAAGATTGTTGTTTACATCCGGAACTGCTGCAGTAATTCTTGTTTTACCCTTTCCTGTATTTCCGTATTCCATTAAGGCACCTGTATCAAGGTCAACCGAATAGATTTTATTTTTATCGCAGATGATTACATCGTTCTGCCAGAGCTTCATTGATTCAGGTTTTTTGAATGTACCAGGCTGAACAAGCTCCTGCACGTAGTTACCGGAACGGTCAAATTCATAAATACATCCTATGTCTTCGTCCGCAACGTATACGCTGTCTCCAACAACTATGATACCTGTAGGACCGCGTAATCCGTTAAATCCGGCAGCTTTTCCGCCAAAGAAATAAAGTGCGTTTCCATCCTTGTCGAAAACATCTACACGGCGGTTACCGTAATCTGTTACATAGATTCTGTCTAAATAATCCAGGGCTATGTACTGAGGACCAACCATATTTCCAAGTCCCCTTCCCTTAGAGCCGATGTATTTTTCGAATGAACCTTTTTCGTTCAATAATGCAATTCTGTCTCCGGCGCTTTCAGAAACCAAAAGTTTTCCATCGGACATTCTTACAATATCAAGCGGACGGTCAAAACCGTTCAAAGGCCCCGTAAGTCTTTCTATTACTTTTCCATTAAGATTTAAAAGAAGAACTTCGTTTGTGTTATAGGCAACAACCCAGAATGTACCGTCCATATTCGGTAATACAGATACCGGACCGCTGAAGATAAAGTTTCCGTTATAGTTTCCGTCAAAGCTTCCTGCTTCGGAAAGTTTTAAAAGCTTGTCCAGAGAATCGCCTGTAACACGTCTTTCGCGTACAATTTCTATTTTATTCTGAAGGAGTATTCCGCCGTATCCGTTGTCGGAAGCTGTCTTCCAGTATTCAAGTGCTGAACCTTCCATTCCGGCTTTGTAGTATGCATTTCCAAGCCATTCAAGAATGAGGTTGTCGTTTGGAAGATAAGAAAGTGATTTTTCGAATTCAACTATTGCTTCGTTATAAGAACCTTTGTAGTAAGCCTGAACACCAAGTCTGAAACATCTTGCGGCTTCGCCCTCTGCCTGAGTCCTTATTCTGTCGTTCGGTACTTCCATACCGCCTGTATAAGTTGTTTCCTGAGAAGAAGATAAACTTACGAGTCCCAGTATGATCAGAACAGAAGCAATAATTTTTTTCATAATTAACGTCCTGCCTTTTGAACAAGCTGCATGTGCTCTGCAATCACTACATTCTGTCCGTCAAGCTGTTCTGCCTGTTCAATGTATTTTTTTGCATCGTCGTAAAGCCCAAGCTTGTAGTAAACATAACCAAGTGAATCAAGGCAGGCTGCTGAATCAGGAGCTCTTTTTACAGCACTCTTGCATAAAGATAAAGCTCTTGTTAAATCCTTGTTATTTGAAGCAAGAACATAACCAAGTCCGTTCAGCGATGTAAGGTTATCAGGATCTTCTTCTAAAGAGCTTTCATAATATTTCATGCATTTTTCAGTATCGCTTTGTTCCCACGCAATATATGCAATGGCAGCGTATACTGATGCAGTCATATATCCTGTTTCTAAAAGTTTGTTCAATTCAAAATCTGCAAGTCTTTTTCTACCCGAAATTGCATAGATAACTGCAAGTAAAAAGCGGCACTGAAGCACACGTTCAAGCTGAGCCCCGGAAGTAACTACCTGCTCAAGATACAAAAGTGCATCATCATAGCGTTCGAGTTTAGCGTAACAAAGTCCAAGAAAATATGCGATTTCGATTTTATCTGCCCCGGAATTGGCCGGCAAAGATAAGAAGAAAGCAAGAGCACCTGAATAGGCCTTCTGCTTATAAAGATTAATACCGTCTTGTAATATATTCATTGTCCCCACCCACAAATATATAATATCTATTTTACAACTAAATCTTTATATCGTCTACTAAAACCGTGCAACTTTGAGGTATATTTATATTGTATATTCTGCGTATAATCTATGTACAATCTAAGCGTCAGGCTGATTATTAATCCTTTATGATTACAGCGCCTTCTGCAGGATGTACTTCGTAACATTCAGGATGATAGCCGAAGATTTTTTCGAATTCACCAAGCTTTGCCTTAAACTTTTCTTCGTCGCTCGCACGGATTATCGCATACATACATCGTCCGAATCCTTTTCCGGTGATTCTTCCGCACGCAACCTGATTAGTAATCATTTCGAGGCTTGGTTCAAGTTCCCCCACCCTCTTTAAAATCCAGTCAATCTCGGGGCAGGAAATTTCGTACATATCGCGCATTGTTTCATGACTGTGATTTATTGCACGCGCAAACTTAAAGAAATCCTTTTTTTCAAGACCTTCACGCGCTTCGAGTATATCGTTGTGTTCACGGAGCATACTGAGCATCTTTCGTCTTACGTCTTCTGATACTACAGAAAGCTCTTCGTTTATATCAGTTACATTATTTATATACTGCCATCCGCCGTATACATTCGGTTTTTCTTCCCTCAAGTCTCCAAGTAAGAGCGCATACTGAGGTTCAAAGATTGTTTCTTCATTCCATACGTTTACGCGTGGAACCTTTGTATCTATCAAAAAGATTTTTTTATCGTCAAAATTATAAGGAACGTAATCCCATGAGTTTTTGCTGTAATCGGTTATGAGGAGATTTCCTTTTTTAGAAAATAAGGCCGAAAAATTATCTGCACTGTAATTGTTCCTCTGTAAAAAGCGCTTATTTGCCCTGTCCATTGCCTGAAGCATCTGAATATCTGTACACGGAACTTTATAAAGATTTTTATATGCGACGAGTGCTGCTGCCTTAATTGCAGAAGTTATACCAAAACCTGCAGAAGGGAGAATCTCTGAATAAACGGTGATATCCATTCCACCAAGATCAAATCCACCCGAAACATAACCGTATGCAACAGATTTTAAGGCATTTGCCCATTTATCTTCTTTTTTATATTTAAGAGACGAAAGATTTGCCCTCTTGCTTTCATCAAGCTGGACAAAATAGAATTTTAAAATTGAATCCTGACGCTTAGAAACAGCAACGTAGACAGGAATATCTACTGCCATAGACAGGGTTTTATCTTTAAAAAACCACGAATGTTCGCCAATAAGATGAAATCTACCGGGCGCCTTTACTACAATTTCAGGTTTGGTTTCGTAAACCGCTAAGTGTGCATCATTTATAGCCTTCATTTACCAAGCTCCCCCAAACTTTATAAACTATATTTTTTATTGCATTTTTCAATTAACAGCGTTATATTTCAGAAGAAACTAAAAAAATACATTTTTTAAATATTAACCCAATGAAATCAATTTTACAAGTTTTTTATGCAATTTTTTCTTCCGTACTTCTCTCTCTGGCAATCCCCAATGAATTATATCCGATGGGATGCCCCTTTTATGCATTTTTAGCACTCATTCCATACTACATTGCAATAAAAAACAGTAAATCCTATAAAGAAGCCTTCTGGCTTGGTTTTACCCAGACAATCACAACACACCTTCTTTCGAGCTTCTGGCTTGCATTCTTCCGTGACTTTGCTGTATTCACTCTTGGAGCATCTGCAATTGCAACAGGATTCATAGGTGCCTTTATGGCCCTTCTTTTATACCTTCCTTTTTCAAGAAACCAGGCAGAAAAGCTTTCAAAATTTGCACTCTGTAAAAAATTCTATCAAAACGAAACCTTCCGTGTATTTTACTTTGCAGCCATCTATACTTTTTATGAATATGTAAAATCAAACGGATTTTTAGGATACCCCTGGGGAACAGTTTCGAGTGCCATGTACACCTTCCCGATTTTTACACAGATTGCAGATATAACGGGAACTTACGGAATTACATTCTTAACTGTTTTATTTAATGCTTCCTGTGTAGAAGCCTTAGATCTTATTAAAACTTATAAAACAGTGGATAACGAGTACCAGAAAACAGAACTCCTTTCCAATCACATAATCACAGGAAAATTCCTTGCAGTGATTTTTTCTCTAACAATTGTTTATGGAATCGTTCAATACAATATTCCGCGCACCCCTGTAAAAGAGCTTACTACGATTACCGTTCAGCAGAATACAGATCCATGGGAAGTCCCTTATGACGAGATGAAAAACATCGAAATCTCCGAAAAGCTTTCTATGGAAAAAGTAAACGAACTTACAGACCAGGGCAAAAATCCAGGGCTCATAGTATGGAGCGAAGGAACACTTATGACAGCTTTTCCTAACGCAGAAAATCTATTTACTCATGCGCCGGAAAGTCTTCCTCTTAAAAGCTTTATACAGATGACGGGCACTCCTCTTATTACGGGAGCTTCTTACAGACATACACTCATTCCTCTTAATCAGGATGAACAGCCACTCCGCCGTCTTTTTAATTCAACACTTTTATTTAATTCAAACGGAACTTTCCTTGGCTACTACGCAAAGCTTCATCTTGTTCCATTTGCAGAACTCATTCCAGGGAAAAGAAATCCTATAGTCAAAAAGCTTTTAAGAAAGATAATCAATTTTTCTTCGGGATGGGACAAGGGAGACAGCCTTACTTATTTTGATATTCCATGTACAAAGCTTAAAAACTATGCTGATAATCCTTTAAAAATAATAGACGCACAGTCAGACCTTACAGATAAAGATCAGAATGCCGTTACAAAAGTCCGTGTTGCAACCCCTGTATGTTTTGATGATTCTTTTACAGATGCAATGAGGCCTTTATTCTTAAACGGAGCAGAATTATTTATAAATCTTTCTGATGATTCGTGGTCCTGTACAAAATCAAGCGAAATCCAGCATTTTGTAATTGCATCTTACAGAAGCATTGAATACAGAACAACAATGATTCGTTCTACAAATGCAGGTTTTTCCTGTGTGATAGATCCGACGGGTAAGATTTTATCGAGCCTTCCGCTATTTAAAGCCTGTGCCCAAAGCTATGATGTACCTGTTTATGCAAGAAAACTCACACTGTACGCAAGACTCGGCGACTGGCTTCCACTTTTATGCATAGCCTTTTTCCTTGTTTCTGCGTGGTTTATGTACAAATCATTTACAAAAACTGATTATATTCCCTTTGAACGCAAAAAAAGACACTACAAATAAAAAAATAGTCAATAGGTAAATCTCTGAATTTTCACCTAAGCACAAATTTTTTTTTTGTCAAGAAAAAAAGTTTTAAAAAATTCTCATTTTTTTTAAAGAATTCTCTTGCCACTCTATATCTAGTGTTATATGATTAAATAACTAACTAAAAAACACTAGAACAAAAAGTTTCTGTGAAAACGGGAGGGAAGCATGCGCTGTCCATATTGCGGACACCCAGAAGACAAAGTACTTGAGTCCAGAACTCTGATAGGTGGGGAAAGTATCAGACGAAGACGCGAATGTACTGCATGCGGATATCGTTTCACAAGTTTTGAACGTATTGATGAAAAACCCTTTATGGTCGTAAAACAGGACGGAAGACGTCAGCCCTTTGATAGAGCCAAGCTCGAAAAAGGAATTGAACGTGCCCTGGAAAAAAGACCTGTTTCTACAAGCATGGTAGAACAGATTTCTAACGACATAGAGGATATGGCCATTAAATACGGTCGGGAAGAAAGAGAAATCTCCACATCTCAACTAGGCGAATTAGTCTTAGAAAAACTGTATACCATAGACAAGGTGGCATACGTAAGGTTTGCATCTGTGTACCGTCACTTTGAAACAGTTGAAGAATTTATAACGGAAGTTAGAAATATAACAAAACGAGGGGATAAAAAATGAGTGACCAATCAATCTTTCCAGAATGGAGAAACTTTCTGGGAACAAGTTCAGACACGGAAACACACGGATTTTTAAAATCAGTTGTTAAACGTTCTGGTGAAATTGCTGACTACGACAGAACAAAAATCGAAAAGGCAATTGAAAAAGCAATCGAAGCTGTAGAAAAACAGAAGGATCCGAACAGAGCATCAAGACTCACAGACTTAGTAGAAGAAAAACTCCGCCTTCAGCTTGCCGGAAACCGCGCACACAGTATTCCTGCCATCGAAGAAATTCAGGATATTGTTGAATCGGTTCTCATCGAAGAAAAAGAAGTAGATGTTGCAAAAGCATACATCCTTTACCGTGCAAGACACGAAGCAGTACGCGATGCTAAAAATCTTATGGTAGACATCAACAAGACAATGGACGGCTACCTTGGTCAGAGCGACTGGCGTGTAAACGAAAACGCAAACGTAAACTTCTCGCTCGGAGGACTCATACTTCATAACTCAGGAACAATCACAGCAAATTACTGGCTCAATAATATTTATTCAAAAGAAGTTGCAGAAGCACATAAAACAGCAGCATTCCACATCCACGACCTTTCGATGTTTTCGGGCTACTGTGCAGGATGGTCACTCCGTCAGCTTATAGCAGAAGGACTTGGCGGAGTTCCAGATAAGATTACTTCAAAACCGGCTTCTCACCTTTCTACCCTTGTTAATCAGATTGTAAACTTCCTTGGTATTCTTCAGAACGAATGGGCAGGTGCTCAGGCATTCAGTTCATTCGATACATATCTTGCTCCATTTGTACGCATTGACCACCTTGATGAACATCAGGTCCGCCAGTGCCTCCAGAGCTATATCTACGGTGTAAACACTCCTAGCCGCTGGGGTTCTCAGGCTCCGTTCACAAACATCACAATGGACTGGGTTTGCCCTGATGACCTTAAAACTAAAAAGGCTATCGTTGGCGGAAAGGAACAGGACTTTACATACGGCGACTGTCAGAAAGAAATGGATATGATCAACAAAGTATTCATTGAACTCATGATCGAAGGTGATGCAGAAGGAAGAGGATTTGCTTACCCTATTCCTACATACAACATCACAAGAGACTTTGACTGGAACTCTGACAACGCAAAACTCTTATTTACAATGACTTCACAGTACGGAACACCAAACTTCCAGAACTTCGTTAATTCGGATTTGAATCCTTCTGACGTACGTTCTATGTGCTGCCGTCTCCAGCTCGACAAGCGTGAACTTCGCCGTCGTGGTGGTGGACTTTTTGGTGCCGACGAATTTACAGGTTCCCTTGGAGTTGTAACAATCAACCTTCCACAGATCGGATACCTTGCTAAAAACGAAGAAGAATTCTACAAGCGTCTTGATTATCTTATGGACCTTGCAAAAGAAAGCCTTTGTGTAAAGAGAAAGGTTATCCAGCGCCTTTACGATGGTGGATTGTTCCCTTACACAAGACGTTATCTTAAGACACTTGTAAATCACTTTAATACAATCGGTTTGTGCGGTATGAATGAATGCTGTATGAACTTCCTTGGCGTAAACATTGCAGATCCAAAAGGAAAAGCATTTGCAGAACAGGTTTTACAGCATATGAGGGAAAGAATGCAGGATTACCAGGAACAGACAGGCGACTTATTCAACCTCGAAGCAACTCCTGCTGAATCTACTTCTTACCGTCTTGCACGCCACGACAAGGAACAGTTCCCTGATATCATCACAAGCGGAACAGAAGAACCATTCTATACAAACTCTTCACAGCTTCCTGTTGATTACACAGCAGATGTTTTCGAAGCTCTCGATCATCAGGAATCACTGCAGACAAAGTATACAGGCGGTACAATGTTCCACGTATACATGGGCGAAGCACTTAAAGACTGGAAATCTTGTGCAGATTTAGTAAGAACTATTTCTAATAAATACAGAATTCCGTTCTTTACAATTTCACCAACCTATTCTATCTGTAAGATTCACGGATATCTTACAGGCCAGCAGTTTGAATGTCCAAAGTGTAAGGCAGAAAAGGAAAAGGAATTAAAGGCAAAGCTTAAAGCTCTTGAAGAAGAAAAAGCAAAGATTTTAGCCCAGGCTAAATAAATATAAAAATAACATAAACAATTAAAAAAAAGTAAAGAAAAAAAGTAAGACTGACGATATATATAGTGTCATTACACTTGACAATGCAGCGAAATCACACTATATTTAGTGTGTCGGTAGAATTAATACAAATTTGTAATGATTACAAAAATCTAACGACAGGGGTAATTGGGAGGAAATTAAAAGTTTATGGAAACAAAGACATTAGCACAGGTAGAACAGGAAATCGCAGAGACTAAAGCTGCATTACAGGATGTACACGGTACAGAAACAGAAGTTTACGCACGCATCGTTGGATATTATCGTGCTGTAAAACACTGGAACAAGGGTAAGAGAGATGAATTCGATCAGAGAAAGATGTTTACCCTCGAAGCAAGCAAGGAATACGACATCACAGAAGCTGATGCACCTTGTGAATGCTCTGCACCTGCAAAAATGGTTAAAGCAGAAAAACAGGAACAGCCTGTTATGAACACAGAAAGTGTTTCATATGAATTGTATACAAGAAAGACATGTCCAAACTGTCCACCTGTAAAAGACTTTATGAGCAATATCGATATGGCTGGACGCAATATTGATGTAGATACAGAAGAAGGACTTGCAGAAGCAGCAAAGAAAGGTGTTTTTGCATCTCCAACCGTAATCTTCTACAATGCAGCTGGTGTTGAAACTGCTCGCTGCCACAATGTGGAGGAACTTGAGGCGGTTTTTAATAAGGTAGCCGTAATCGCATAATTATGGCTACACTGCCCTTAGACAAACCTGCAGGAGTACTGGTAAAAACTACATGTGTAGATTTTCCGGGACTTGTTGCAGGTTCTTTTTTTCTAAAAGGATGTAATCTCCGCTGCCCTTACTGTTATAACACAGGCCTTGTTTTAGACACCCCTTCTGACGTGACTTTAAATACAGTTCAGGAGCTTTTTGACCACATGGAAAAGCGCCAGGGTATTCTTTCGGGAATTGTTATAAGCGGAGGAGAGCCTTTAATTAATCCGTACACACCTTTAATCATTAAAAAAGCTCGGGAGCTTTCCTACAAGGTAAAACTTGATACAAACGGAACTCTGCCCGACGAGCTTGAAGCATTTTTAAATAATCCTGACCTTTGTCCGGACTTTGTAGCAATGGATTATAAAACAAGCCCAGAACGATATTCAGAAACTATGTGTCCGGCTTTTTCAAAATTATACGGAAACAAAGAAATATTCGAAAAAAAAGTTTTACGCTGTATAGAACTTGTATCAAGCCTTCCAAAAGACTGCCGTGAATGGAGAACTGTAATGGTACCGGGCCTTATTACAAAAAAAGATCTTGAAGTTATGGCTGGCTTTTTACCGGAAGATGCATCGTGGCAATTTGCACAGTTTATGAACGGTAACTGCATTGACCCGGCATATAATACACTTACACCTTACACTGATGATGAATTAAAAGAATTAATTACATATGCTAAGACTTTAATAACTGGTGCGGAATTGAGATAAAAAAAATTCCACACAAAGATTAAATGGTTCTTTAATTTCACCTTCTTCATAATGGTGTCTTGACATAACAATCTTATTTTTATAATATAACATCATTACTTGGGGATATAGCTCAGTTGGTAGAGCACACGGCTCATATCCGTGCGGTCATAGGTCCGAGTCCTATTGTCCCTACTCTAAAGGAATCCAGAACGGATTCCTTTTTTTATTTAACAAACTCAAAGTAAAACAATAACCCGACCTCAAATTAATCTAAAGTGGGCAAAAAAATCTTCCAAGGCAGGTTTTAAAACAGCATTAATATTGGCTAAAAAATTAACGCACCGTTAATAAATTAACAAAAATTAACGGCGCAGAAAAAGCAGCCTCAAAATCAAAGCTAATAACAAAAATTTATATCACGGGATTTTTGTAGAAGATTCATCTTCAGATTTAAAAAAATAATCATCCTGCCCAAAATAATAATCAGCCTGGCCCGAAAAAAATATTCAAAAAAAAAGGAAATCTCACATCGAAGATTCCCTTTTATATCATCACAAAAATAATCAGCTTAAAGATTAATATTCATCTTTTACGATTTCTTTTTTCTCTTCTTCTTTTGGAGCTTCGTTATTCAGGTTCAAATATTTTCCAAGATAATCATCAGAAAGATAATTTGTAAGATCTGTTGCCTGAGCTTTTGTCATATAATAAATGAGCTTCATAGATGGTGTTTTATCTTCCGGCGACATATCTTCCCTTAAGTTGTCTGTAGGGAAAATTGTGATTGTAAAATATGGAGAATCATTTTTGAATCTGTATCCGATTGCTGCCTTTGCAGTTCCAAAGTTTGGAGTAGAATTCTGAATTGTTCCCCAGTCAAGTCTTACATCGATATAGCCGTATTTTTTCCAGGTATCTTTACCCTTTCTTTCGAGCTTTTTATCTTCGAAATCTTTTAAATACTGTTTAAGATCTGCCTTTAACTGTTTGCGTCCTGCATTTTCGAAAGATACAAAATAATATGCAAGCATATATTTGCTTCCGAAGCCTGCAATCTTCTTTTTGTCGTAAACGGCGATTGTTGCTGTCTGAGGATCAAGATTGTTTGTAAAGGTTGTTGTATAAAATGGTGTTTCGTCTAAGAGGGTGAATTTATTGCTTCCGAATGCTTTTGCCCAGCTGAATTCAGATTTTTTATTCTGTTCTGCTTCTTTTTGTTCCGAAGCTTCATCAACTGAATCATAAGAATCACCGGAAGAAGTTTTATTGGAAGTACAAGCCATCACAGAGAGCAAGGCCATAGAAAGTAATGATGTAAATAATAATTTTTTCATTTTTTTATCCTTTGAAAATTAATAAATTAATATATATAAATATAACATAAATTCCGATAATTAAGTAACATATTATAATAAGAAAATATTTAAATTTGGTTGTTAAATCTGATAAAAGAGTTTATACTTTTTTTGAAGGGGATATTTTTACAATCTTTAGGAGAAAATTATGAAAAAAATCGTCGTTTTATTTTTGACTGCATGTCTTATTGCATTTACAGTAACTGCAGCTGAACCTAAAACAAAAACTTCTGCAGAAAGGGATGAATCTAAGTGGACAGATCTTTCTTACGAAAATATTCCTATTCTTAAAATTCTTGAAGCAAAAGAAGCTTTTGTTATCATCTATCAGAAAAATAAGATTGGTACAGGTACTACTGTAATTCCAAAGGAATGGGCAAGAGGAAATCCTGAAAACCCAAGAAAATTGAAATTCAGAAATACTAAAAATCCAAACACTTCGTTTATGACCATCGTAAAAAAAGGCGGTGAATTCAGACGTGTAATCCTTACAATTCCAATGTCTAAACGCAATGCAATGTGGGGAGTCTTAGATAATTCAATTAAGCTCGAAGGTCTTGATAAACAAAATCTTGACGATGTAGTTCTCTAATCAGCGAAAAAATATTAATATAAAGGTTGGATAAGTTGATTATTCAACCTTTTTTTATTTTAAAAGAACACAATTAAATTTAACAAATTATAAGGATTATAAGGACAGAAAATGGCAATTATTGATGCTCACTATTTTTCAGATTTTAAAGACTTTATAGAACATCATAAATTCTTTTTAGTAGCAGGACACAAGGACCCGGACGGAGACTGTGTTGCATCCTGCCTTGGTATTGCAGCAATTTTAAAACACTTTAAAAAGGATTATCAGCTTTTGTCGAGCGGACCTTTTAAGAAAAATGAAATAACAAAATACAAGGATTTATTTTCCGACACCCTTGTTTTTTTAGACGAAGCACAGAGAAAAGAAACAGGACTCATAATCACAGACTGTTCGGAAATCAAAAGAATCGGTGAAATAGACGGCGATTTAAATAATCTTGATATTTTTGTAATAGATCATCATCTTACGGCAGACCTTCCTCCAAATGCAAAAGGATACATAAATCCAAAGGCACCGGCTGCAGCTTACCTTGTTCAGCTTTTTTATGAAAATCTGATTGGGCCAATCCCGGAAGAAACTGCATCCATCCTCTTTTTTGGAATAGGCACAGACACCGGATACTTCAGATTTTTAACAAGCCAGAACGAAGAATCAGCTGATTTATTTAATGCGGCCGCCCGACTTGTAAGCTACGGTGCAGATCCAAGAAATATCTATAACGACATAAATAACGGAAAGCCGTGGTCAACAAGAAAGCTCCTTGGAATTCTTTTAGACAAGGCAGAAAAATATCTTGACGGAAAATTAATCATAACTTACGAAACGATTGATGACACAAAAAAATATGGAAGCGAAGGACGTGATACAGATGCCCTATACCAGCTTTTACTTTCGAGTAAGGATGTTCAGGCAGCTGTATTTTTAAGGCAGGACACCCCTACTACATGCACCGGCGGATTCCGCTCTCTTGATAAAATTGACGTTTCGCTTGTTGCTTCTAAATTCGGTGGCGGCGGTCATAAAAATGCGTCGGGAATGAGTTGCGAAGGAAAAATCGAAACACTTCTTCCTTCAATCGTAAAAGAATTTGCGCGCATAATGTAAAAAAATAATCAGCATAAAAAAATAAAAAATCATCATTGTATAAAAAAAATCCTCACTTGGCACGAATCTTGCAATATTTGTTATATCAAAAAAAATCATAACAAAACTGGAGGATTTATGAAAAAGTATGATTTAAATTCCATTCCCGAACTTCTGAATAATAACGAAATTTCGGAAGAAGAAGCTGCCCAGTATATGGCGGTTTTTATTCAGGAAAATCACAAAGTTTTTCTTTTAGATTCCAAGGAAAAAGATTTTATTTCTGATGTAATTCTTTATTTTTTAGAAAGAGCTGTTCCATTCATCAAAAAATTTGATTCATCTTACGGAAGCTTTTTTAATTATTTTTACTGTTTTATTAAAAGCGCAAAAAAGACAATTAAACGTAAGAAGCATGGAAAAACTCTTTCTGATTATCATTCGCTCACAGAAAGCATCTTAGGTTATTCTTACAAACAGGAAATTTGGTCTAATCTTGATTACAAAAGTACTTCCCTTCCCTTAAAACCTAAAATCCCCTACCGTTATAATAAGATTGATGTTGAAGCGTTCCAGATTGCGTGCCATTCAGATGAATATAAAATCACGAAATATACAGACAAGGCCGAAGATGAAAATTCTCAGGTTGCAAAACTTTTCGAAAAATTTTCCCCGATGAAGGTAAAAAAAATTCTTCTTGTTCTGGCATTAAAATCTGCATGGTACATTGAAGACTATCAGATAAGAATAATCAGCGAAATTTGCGGACTTAAATATAATATTCTTTTAGATGTGATTCAGTCTTTAAAAGAAGAACTCACTGTAAGAATTGAACACAAAAAAGAACTTGAGATAAGACGGAACAAAGCATACTATCACAGGCGCACATATTCAAATCTGATTCAATACCTTAAAGATGATAATGATTATTTTTCCCGCGAAAAGCTTAAAATTGTTACACATAAATATATAAGGCATACAGAATCATGGAATAATTTAAATTTGAGCTTTAGAAAAGGAGTCATAAATATAAGGCCCACGAATAAAACTGTTTCTGAAATAATGGGGATTTGTGAACGGCAGGTGAGCTATTACATCAGAAATGTTCATGAGCTTTATTTTGGATGATTAGATGCATGCTTGTATGCATGCACAAAGTTTGAATGATTTAATATGATATGATTACATCTATGTTGTAGTAAAAATGTTTTTAAGATAAAATGCGTGATATGAAAATTTATTTAGCAACCGGAAACAAAAACAAAAAAAGAGAAATGGTTCAGTTATTGAGCGAACACGAAATTGTAATTCCATCGGACGAAAATATTGATTTTGATCCTGTGGAAACCGGAACAACTTTTTACGAAAACAGTTTAATCAAGGCGAAAGCTTTATATGATATTGTTCACTGCCCTGTTATTGCAGACGATTCTGGAATTTGTGTAGATGCCCTGGGTGGGAATCCCGGAATCTATTCTGCAAGATATGCGGGTCCTGATTTTATGAAAGGAAAACCTGATGGTTCAAAAATCAGTCAGGAAGAACAGAATAAGTTTATTATAGAACAGACTACAGACGCAGTTAAAAATGGAAACCTTCCAAAAGGTGAATATCTTCACGGCCCTAGATCCTGCCACTATACATGCGCAATGGTTTTATACCTTGGACCGGACAGACTCTTTGTAGCACAGGAAACCTTCGAAGGTGCATTAATTGATTCTATAGAAGATGCCCGCGGAGACGGTGGTTTTGGTTACGACCCTATTGTCTTTTTGCCGGAATATGGAAAAACAGTGGCTCAGATAAGCGCAGAAGAGAAAAACAGCATCTCTCACCGCGGAAAAGCAGTGCGCGTAATCCAGAAAATAATCAATAATCTGTAAAAAAAACTAAAAAAATCACAAATTTCACAAAAAAATGCACTTTTTTTACGAATTTTTTAAAAAAAAGTGTAAAGTTTTTAATAATATTCGCCGATATATTTACAGAACTGTTATGAGTGTCTCGACTTCGATGAAGCAGCAGTCAGGCGGTTCAGCAAAAGTGTGTAGATGTAGCCTTGTAAACATTTGCACATTTTTGCAATTTCAGAAGAATGGATTCTTCTGCACATATTCCAAGGAGGAATACTATGGTTATCAACCACAACATGTCGGCAATGTTTGCCAATCGTCAACTCGGAGTAACAGGTCTTTATCTCGATAAGGACATGGAAAAACTCTCATCTGGAGAAAAAATCAACCGTGCAGGTGATGACGCTTCAGGTCTCGCAGTTTCAGAAAAAATGCGCAGTCAGATTCGCGGTTTGAATCAGGCTTCAACAAACGCTCAGAACGGTATCAGTTTCATTCAGACAACAGAAGGTTATTTACAGGAAACAACTGACATCATGCAGCGTCTCCGTGAACTTGCAATCCAGGCTTCTAACGGTATTTACAGTGATGAAGACAGAATGCAGATTCAGGTAGAAGTTTCACAGCTCGTTTCTGAAGTTGATCGCATTGCTAGTTCTGCCCAGTTCAACGGTATGAACATGCTTACAGGTCGTTTCGCTCGTCCTTTGGGCGAAAATGTTGTAACAGCATCTATGTGGTTCCATATTGGTGCCAACATGGATCAGAGAACACAGGTTTTCATCGGTACTATGACAGCCGAAGCTCTTGGAGTACGTATGGCTGGAAACGAGGAAAAACTTTCTCTTTCAACACCGGAAGATGCCAACCGTGCAATCGGTACACTCGATGAAGCTCTTAAAAAGATTAACAAACAGCGTGCAGACCTTGGTGCTTATCAGAACCGCCTTGAACTTACTATTAAGGGATTGGATGTTGGTGCTGAAAACATGCAGGCTTCTGAATCACGTATCCGTGATACAGATATGGCAGAACAGATGGTTTCTTTCACTAAGAACGCAGTTTTGCAGCAGGCTGGAACAGCAATGTTAGCACAGGCAAATAGCCAGAGCCAGAACGTTTTGAGTCTTCTTCGTTAAGAACAAAATTACGCTTTTGACTCAGGGTTATAGGCAATATTAATTGTCTTGTCTTTGCTAAGATAGTGTATTATAATATTGTATGCGCAAGCTGTATACTTGCGCGTATAATATTTGCACGGTGTTTCTTTTTTGCATACTACTCTACTTTCAAACACCATTTAAAATTGTTTATTAAAATGCCATTTCAGAGGCATTATGTTCTTTGAAAACGTGCATTCATGTTTTTGCAGGTGACAGCAAGAACAGTCAGATTGGATACATTCTGACTATTCCTGCTGTAATAGGTCTGAAACTGGACTTGGGGCGTAGACAAATCCAGCCTGCACCTGCAGGACGTTAAGCAAGAGGCTTTTCGTATATTAAACATGGAGGCACAAATATGATTATTAATCACAATATGAGTTCGCTCTATGCTGATCGTGTATTGGGCATTTCTAATGACAATATCATGAAAAACATGGAAAAACTCTCTTCTGGTGAACGCATTAATCGCGCCGGAGATGATGCATCTGGACTTGCCGTATCTGAAAAGATGCGCAGCCAAATCCGCGGACTTAACCAGGCAAGTAAGAATATTATGAATGGAGTTTCATTTATTCAGACAACAGAAGGATATCTTACAGAAACTACAGATATTCTTCAGCGTATTCGTGAACTTGCAGTACAGTCAGCAAACGGTATCTACAGCGATGAAGATCGTATGCAGATTCAGGTAGAAGTTTCACAGCTTGTTTCTGAAGTTGATAGAATTGCAAGCCAGGCTCAATTCAACGGCATGAATATGCTCACAGGTCGCTTTGCTCAGGAAGGCGGCTCAATCATGCAGCTCCACATTGGACCTAACATGGACCAGAACACACGTATCTACATTGGAACTATGTCTGCTTTAGCTTTAGGCTTAAAGGGCGAAACAAGTTCTGATGATCAGATTTCAATTGCTGCTCCTGATTTAGCTAACATGGCAATCGGTACTATTGATGAAGCATTAAAGAATGTTACAAAACAGCGTGCCGACCTTGGTGCTTATCAGAACAGATTTGAAATGGCTGCTAAAGGTGTAAATATTGCTGCTGAAAATACTCAGGCTGCAGAAAGCCGCATCCGCGATACAGATATGGCTTCTGAAATGGTTGAGTTTACTAAGAACCAGATTCTCACACAAGCTGGTACTGCAATGCTTGCACAGGCTAACTCTCAGTCACAGACTGTTTTAGCATTATTAAAATAAAACCTTTCAAAGAGATTTCTGGATGTCATCTTTTTGACAAGGTAAATCAGAAGGGGTGCGCCCCCCTTCAGATTTAATTTTTCAAGGAGGAATAAACATAAGAAATTATGTTTATGCAAAATAAGGAGGAGAACCTATGAATACTATCAATCAAGCTTCAATGGTTCACGCGGCAATGGATGGCCAGTCTCTATACGCAAATGCAGCTGCTGTAAAAAGCAATACAGCATCTCAGTATTTAGTACAGACAACTCCTACAGGAGCTCAGGTAGCTCAGAATATCGAGCAGAATATTGCTGAATTAAAGGCAAATTCACAGGAGCTCCAGAAATTATCTGAGATGGTAGGTAATCGGGAACTTCAATTCAACGTTGACAAAGAATTAGGAAGCGTTGTAGTTAAAGTTATTGATACTAGAACAAATCAGATTTTAAAGGAGATACCGTCTGAGGATATTCAGAAGTTAAAGTTAAGTATCAGAAAAGCAATTGGTAATTTGTTTGATGATTACGCTTAATTTTTAATTTCTCTACTAAAGACAACTTGATATGGCTGGATTAAATATCCCAGGTGTAACCGATCAGTACAAAACAAATGAAACTGTAGAGAAACTTATGCAAATCGAGCGAATCCCGTTGACAAGGGAACAGGAGCAGCTCGATGCGTATAAGGCTCAAAAAGACGCCTGGCGTGAAGTAAATACTCAACTCTCTTCTCTTCGTGAAAGTATAAAAAGCTTATACTCTTACGAAAATCCATTTAACAGTAAACTTGCCTCATCAACCGACGAAAACGCAATTACTGCAAGCGCAAACCGCAGTGCAGAGATTCAGTCGTTTAAAGTTGATGTTATTCAGCCGGCCACAGCAGACAGATTTTTGACAGACGAACTTGCCACAGATTATCAGATTCCACAGGGAGTCTACACTTATAAAGTAGGCGACAAACAGGTAACAATCAACTGGAAAGGTGGAACACTGAAAAACTTTTCCGATGCAATAAACAAGCGCGGAAACGGTGTAATTAAATCGATGATTATCGGTGCGAGCGCCGGTAAAAAGACACTTTTAATTGAATCCTGCATAACAGGAAAAGACAATAAACTTATTTTCGAAGGAGCAGCAAAAACTCTTGCTCTTTCTACAGGTATGGTAAGTGCAGTTTCTTCAAACAAAGAAACTTTTGGTACTTCAAGCGGGGAATTCTTTGCACCTCCCCCATCAAAAAATACAGAAAATTCGAAGATGCCCGGTCTTTCTCTTACAAGGACAAAGCTTACAAACGGAACAGTTTTAGTTGAACCGCGCGGGGCTTTCCAGATTAATATTCCCGGACAGATCACTTCTAAAAATACAAATCATATCACCTTTACTTTAAGGGCAAATAATGTTCAGGACATTACAGAAGCATTAAATAAGGAAGCAGAAAATCCTGTAATTCCAGATGCAGGTTATGCTGAATTTAAGGGAATTGTCGTAAGAAACATGGGCTCAGAAGCAAATCTTCCAGAACAGTCGCAGCAGAATAAAACTCCGCTCAGCCCTGTAAACAATAAAAATGTATTATATGCCTTAATGGCAGATGGCACAGAAAAATTAATCTCTACTCCTACCCTCTTTTCGGATTCAGAGATTTCTATAGATTTACCGATTGCAGAATATCAGGGAATTAAGGGAATTATCGTTAGAAACGAAAACACAGGTTATTCTCTTGAAGTTTCGGCTTTTTCTGCATACGATTCAGGACAGGCTTTAGGCTATGCACCAAATCATGCTATTGAAGAAGCCGGAGACTGTATTATTAAATACGAAGGAATTACAATCACAAGATCTAATAACGATATTGATGACGTTGTCCCGGAAATCACCCTTCATGTTCACGAAAAAACAGAACGCACTGCAACTATCACCGTAAAACCGGATAAGGAAGCTTCTAAAAATGCGCTCATCGAATTCGTAGGAAAATATAATCAGGTAATTGCAAAGATAAACGTTCTTTCTCAGAATAAACGCGAAATAGTGGAAGAACTTGATTATTTAAGCGATGCAGAAAAAGAAAAATTGTTCGGTCAGCTTGGAATGTTCCAGGGGGATTTTACACTTCCGAATATGAAGTCGAGCATGCAGGGAATACTCACTCAAAATTACAGATATTCTGATTATGCAACTCTTACACTTTTAGCACAGATTGGTATTTCTACAAATGCAACAGGATATTCGGGTTCTTATTCTCAGAGCCGCCTGCGAGGATATCTTGAAATTGACGAAAAGAAGCTTGATGACGCAATCGAAAATCATCTTGATGAAATAAAGCAGCTTTTCGGTTACGACTCTGATGATGACTTAATAATCGACAGCGGAATTGCATATAACCTTGATAAACAGCTTACCGCTTACACCCAGACAGGCGGAATACTTGCGCTTAAAACCTCAACTCTTGATTCAAAGATAAAAAGTTCACAGACTAAGATTACAAAGCTCGAAGATCAGATGACTAAAAAAGAAGCAGAACTGCGCGCTAAATACAGCTCAATGGAAAGCTCTTTGAACAGCCTTGAAAATCAGCAGAATTCTATAAATAACTTTACAAGACAACAGCAGCAGCAACAGCAGAACAGATAAGGGGAATGAGCAATGATTAATATTTACATAAACGGAAATCCTGTAGAAGCAGAACTTGAAAGCGAACAGACAGTGGGTGATGTTTTAAAATCTTTTGAACTTACCTGCGAAAAAAACGACGCTGCAGTAATCGGTATAACTGTGGACGGAAAGCAGATTACAGCAGATGAATTCGATAAGGAAGCCGAAAAGCCTTTGAGCGATAAAACTAAGTTTGAATTTTCTGTAGTAACAAAGGCAGATATCAAGGCAAGCTTTGAAGAGCTTTCTAAATGCTTTGAAGAACTTTCTTCAAAAATGGAAAACGTACACACAGATTTCCAGAACGGAAAAGGTTCATCAGTTACACAATCAATAAAAGAACTTGCAGATAAGATAGATCAGTTTTGTCATGTAGCAACACTTGCGAGTCTTTTCCCAGACACTTATAAAAACACAAATATCGATGGAAATAGCTTTAATGATTTTTTTGCAGATTTTTCTCCGGTGCTGCGTGATTTTGAAGCGGCATTACAGAACAATGACACAGTTCTGATCGGCGATTTATCTGAGTATGAAATTTGCCCAAGATTAAAGGCAATTTCATCGGCATTAAAGGCTATGTAGGAATTTTGCTTCCACTTGCTAACAAAAATAAAAACGGGTATTCTTGAGATATGAAAGTTGTCGAAATTAAAGGTTTACAACGAGAAGAAGGTCACATTTTTTACATCAGGCGTTATACGGGCGACGTATATGTAGAGCTTCCGACAAGTGTGGAACACACACAGATTAAATTCACAATAGAGATGGATCCTCTTGGAAATAAAACAATAGACCTTCAGGTTACTCCGGGAATCAACTATCCCCTCTTACCTTTAAAAAGGGCAATTATCGAATACATCCTTGCACAGGAAATGGAAGGCAAAATACCTTGTTAACCTTTACGACTCACTCTTCGGAAGAAACAATAGAATTAGGAAAAAAGATAGGAAGCTGTCTTAAAAAAGGTGATATCATCGCTATGCAGGGAACTCTTGCAGCGGGTAAAACTACTATCACAAAAGGAATTGCCCTGTCTTTAGGAATTAACGATACAATCACAAGTCCAACCTTCTGCCTCATAAGTGAATATTCAGGAAAGATGCCATTATATCACATGGATGTATACAGGCTCGACGGCGTTGAAGATTTTATAAACCTTGGGACAGACGACATGCTCTACGGAGACGGGGTTTCTATAATCGAATGGAGCGAAAAAATAATGGATGAACTTCCTTCTAAAACCATCATCCTTAAAATTTCTATAAACGAAGATTCTTCCAGGACAATTGTGATTGAAAACTGGAATAACGATCCTATTGATTTTAAATAAGTTCAGGAGATTTAAAAATTGAAGGCATTAAGCATTGACGGAGCAATTTCAAGATTAACGGTTTCTGCAAAAAATGATGATAAAATTTTTACAAGCATTTACGACATAGGTATGCGCCAGTCTGAATCACTTGTGCCTGCAATTGATTATGTACTCGAAAAAGTTGATTTAAAATCTTCTGATCTTGATTACACTGCAATTTCTATAGGACCTGGAAGCTTTACCGGATTACGACTTGCAATTTCTGCAGTAAAAGCAATTGAACTTGCATACGATGTTCCGGTTTACGGAATTTCTACGCTCGAAATGTATGAATACTGTTTTAAAGATTTTGATTTACCTGTTTTAAGCGCCCTGGATGCAAACAAAGACAGGTTTTATGCAAGACTCAAAGACGGGAAAAAATTAATTTTAGAAGACGGCGACTGGGAACTTGAAAAAATTTATTCAACTGTAAAGAAAATTAAAAATCTTATTGTATGCGGGCCGGACAGAATTAAACTTTGTGAACTGATTAAGGCTCAGAATAAAAAAATAAATTTATTTTCGCCGGCTGTAAACATCATCACTACAGAAGCACTTTTTGATATTGCAGAAAAAAATAAGACCGCCAGCATTCCTCCATTAAAGGATTTTGACGGTCCTGTTTATCTTCGTGCGAGCGAAGCAGAAATCAAACAGAATTCCAAAGACTAATCATCAAACTAATCTTTCTTTAAAAGCTTAGACAATGCGCTGATTGCATTCTTATCTTCTGTCTCTTTAACAAGGGCTGCTTTATTTTCCATCTGGATTGCATCAAATACTTCCTGGCGGAAAACTTTTACAGATTTTGGAGCTTCAACACCGATTTTAACCTGATCTCCGTGTACGTCAATCAAAGTTATGATGATGTCTTCGCCGATTCTGATTTTTTCATCAATCTTTCTTGAAAGGATTAACATTACTGTCCTCCTTTCTTATTCAGTGTATCGATGATGTTTACCTTTGTTGTCCAGCGGTTATCGTTAAGAACAACCTGCATACACTGTTTATTTGATTTATTGATTACTAAAGGTCCCTGGAAATTAGCTGTAATTGGAGAACCATCGCCCGGAACTGTAACAATAGTCATGATGATGATATCTTCGGGTTTTGTGATGTCGATTTTTTTGAGCATTTCGTCGTCGATATCAGTTTCATAATCACCACAGATTAAAAATGGATCTACAATTAAAAAAGCAAGGTTAGGATCTTCGATTGACTGAAGCCACAAAAATGGTTCATATTCAGATTCTACAATTGCGTATTTTGTAAACTGTTCAAAGCCAAATAATCCTTCCGGAATTGTCAGTAATTTATCTTCTGAAACTTCTTTAATTCCACTTGCTTTTGTTATAATTTCCATCGTTCTTTATCCTTTATTATCTCATGTAATTTAATAATGTTGAATGATACATTTTTCCGGCATTGCTGAGCGTAGCCTGATTTGTGTAATCCAAAAGCTTCATATCTGTTGCTGCGGCAGTAAAGTCTACATCACCTTCTCTTGCAACCATGTTTGTAACATCAAGGGCAAGTTTTGAACTTCTCTGTGCATTAATCTGAGCTCTTTCATATTCAGAACCGGATTTAGCAATTCTTGCGTTCAGGCTGTCTATACCCATATCGATTGTACCAAGTACTCTTCCACCAATAGATTCCTGATCTCCGCGAAGTAAGGCATTTCTGAAGGCGATTACTGCATCAAACATTGAACCACCTGCTACACGAACGCTGTCATTGTAGTTATATGGAGGCTGTTGTGTTGAATCTTTAATTACACCAAGATCGAATAAAGTTGTTCCTGTTTTATCCTGAAGCCAGAGCTGGCGTGCATCTGTAGTTGCAAGGTTAAGGCTGTTTCGTACAGGATCTATTGAAGCTTTAACTGCTGCGTCAGAGTTATTAATCTTACTTACGAGTGCATAGATATTGTCGCCGCGTGTTACTTCAACTTCTACTCCGTCGATTAAGATAACACTGTCTTGAGTTGCATGCCATTCAGAAGCATCCCTCATGCTGAAAATCTGCTGGTGTTCGGCCCAGAATGTTTTATTTCCGGCATTGTCGTTTACAAGATATTTGTGTTCATCAACTTCGATGAGGTTTGAATCAATATTTCCGTTGTAACGTACATTCTGAATAAGTGGAACGCCCGAACCTTCTACATTTCCCATTTCTACATCAAAAGCTGTAGATTTTGTATTTGTTCCTGCAAAAAGTGCGTTTCCGTCTGCGCTTACTGCGTTTGCATTCTGGATAAGCTGTTTAAGAAGTTCATCTACTTCGCTTGCCATATTGTGTAAATCGTCTTCGTTGTAGATTCCGTTTGCACCTGTAACTGCAAGCTCGCGGATTCTCTGCATGATTTCAAGAGAATCTGTCATATATCCTTCGCGGAGAGTAAACTGATCGGAAAGAGCAAGTGCATTTTTCTCAAAATTATTTACTCTTCCAAGATATGATTCGTAGCGAACAAGGTGACCTGCTGCAAGAGGATCATCACGAAGCTGCTGAATCTTCTGCTGTGAGCCAATCTGGTTGTTTACCTTATTCAACCTCGATTCCTGCATCCTCAGGTTTTTCTGAGTATTTGTATTATTCATCTGACTGCTGATTCTCTGCATAATAGCCTATCCTCCTTGAACTTATCCTTATACTCCAAGTTTATTGATTACTGTATCGATTAAGTTGTCCCAGACTGTAATAAACTTAGCTGCTGCATTGTATCCGTGCTGGAACTTCATTATTTCTGCAAGTTCTTCATCAATGTTTACACCACTGATTGAATCTCTTGTATTTCTTAAATCATCCATAATTGCATTCTGGCTCAAAAGATTTGTTTCTGCCTGCTGACCTTTTAATCCGACCTTTGTTACAGAATCTGCAAAATAATCATCAAAGGTCTTCATACTTCCTACCATAATCGAAGTATTTCTGATAGAAGCAATTTCTACAGCGGCACGACCGTCTCCTACTGCAACAGAACCTGAAGCATCGCGGTAACCTGCTGCAACACTCATTACATCCTTCTGGATTTCTGTATTAACACTGATGTAAGCAGAAGGATTATATACCGGAGAAACTGCAAACTGTGTGCCCTGAACTAAAGCATTAACTGCATCTGCCTGATTAAAATCGTATGCGTTTTCGGGACCAGTTCCGTTTAATAATCCGGAGTAACCTGCAAGGAAGTAGCCTGAATCTTCAACGTGGCGGATTACGAAATCAGGATTATCCATGTTTTCGCTTGCTGTTGCTTTTAATACAAGACGATTGTCACGGTCAAGATAAGCTTTTACTTCGCTCTGACTGTCGTTGATTCTTGCAATTACTGTTTCTACTGTATCTGTATGATAGTAAGCAATTTCTACGTTTCCTGATTTACCTGATAAAGTGATTGTTCCTTCAATACCAACCTGCTGCTGTAAATCGAGTTTGTTTGTACCTGTAAATCTGAAGATGTATGAAGTATCTAATTCACCATCGCCGTCTCTGTCGTAGTTACCGTTTGTATTTTCTACGAATGAATGCTGAACAAAGAAATCAAGACCTGTTACTTTATTTGCACCAACTGCATTTCTGTGAACATCGTTTACAAGGTCTGCAAAGTTCAGAGTCATTTCGTTTAAGTCCTGCATTTCCTGGCGGATATCTACATCACGAAGTTCAATTAAAGCTCCAAGTGTACCACCGCGGAAGAATGCATCCTCACCTGTATCAGACCATACTACTTTGTTGTAGCCTGTATCATCATAACGAGGAACAAGTTCAATTCCTCTTCTTACGCTACCCTGTACGATGATTTCTCCACCTGTATGAATCATAAATTCATCAGGGTCTCTGTCGTCTGTTGAAATATCGATGAGGGCTGAAAGTTTATCTACGAGTAAGTCTCTTCTGTCGAGTAAATCGTTAGGGTTGTCCCCCATTGCACGTGAACGAACAATTTCGCCGTTTAATGCTGCAATCTGGGAAGTAAGATCATTAATCTGTTTTACTGTAGCATCAATATCACCGTTTATGATGTTTGCAACTCCGCTGAGCGCTTCCCATCTTTCGTTGATTGAATCTGTTAATGTTTCACCGCGTGTTACAACTGCCTGTCTTGCTGCCTGACTTTCGGGATGCATTGAAAGTTCCTGCCAGCTTTCCCAGAATTTATCCATATTAGATCTGATAGAAACGTCGTATGGTTCGTTATAAATCTGTTCAAGCATCATGTAGTACTTGCTTCTTGTATCCCAGTATGATTCCTGATTTGCCTGAGCAACAATTCTTTTGTCCAAAAGTTCATCGCGGATTCGTTCAATGCTCATTACATCAACACCCTGACCAATCTGTCCCGGGCGTTCCGGACGGCTTAAATCCGGCTTATACAAAGGGTCAAACTCTTTAATTTGAACTCTTTGACGAGAATATCCTTCTGTATTTGCATTTGAAATATTGTGACCTGCAGTTGTGATGGCATCTGTGTTTGCCATTATGCTGCGTTTACCAAGTTCTATTCCAGAAAATGTTGATCCCATTTTGTATATCTCCTGATTATTATCCGATTATTAAAAACTCATGTTCAGAACAACGCTCTGTGGCTGTGGCTGAATGATTTTTCCTTCTTTTGAATACACTTTGCTTCCACTCTGAGGAATTGCATTTTCGATAACTCCCTGAAGGAATTCGCGTGTAATATTTACATATTTATTTAATGCCTGATTTTCAATCTTGCATTTAAGTAATTTTGAGCGGAGAAGACCGATTTTTTCGAGGTATGGCTTAAGTTCAGAAGTTTTCATCATATCCTGCAAAACTTCTCTTTCTGTATCTATATCCTGGAAATTTTCGTAAAGAACATTGATTTTTGAAACAACGTCTGTTAAAGATTCCCAGTTTTTATCCATAACAGCCTTTTTCATCTGAGAATGCTTTTCTACAAGAGAATCAAGAACATCGTTTTCTTTTACTAAGATCTTTTCAAATTCTGTAAGATTTTTTTCCATTTGCAATCTCCTTCCCGCAATAATTACAGGATTTCAGTTGATTATCGGAGACTGAAAATTTTACTTTAGATTTTTTTTTATGCGTTTTAAAGATTTTTTTTGGGTTTTGAGTGGGAGATTTTTATTATTTATAGAATGATTTTAAGGGCTTTTTATATGTTGATTCTGGTTATTATATAGAATGATTTTCGCTCTTTTTGATACACCTTGACTATAAATTGTGATTTTGATATATTTTGTTACAACTATGGTGCCTATAGTTCAGCGGTAGAGCGCCAGATTGTGGATCTGGTTGTCGTGGGTTCGATCCCCACTAGGCACCCCTAAAAAACGGTGCAAGTTTTTTTTCCTGCACCGTTTTTTTTGCGCCTGTAGCTCATCTGGATAGAGCACCGGACTTCGAATCCGGTGGTAGGAGGTTCGAATCCTCTCAGACGCAACGGTAACCCAAGACGAATTAATTCAAGGAATTAATTCGTCTTTTTTAGTTTTAAAGTGTATCTTTTTGAGAGGATTCGAAACGGAGTGAGCGCCGACCGAATAGGGAGGAAGAGCGAGCATGGATGCGAGCGGAAGCGAACGCAGGCGCCGCAGAAGGAGCATACAGGATGTATGCGACTGTCGCGGCGAATCCTAATAAGCACGTTTTTAAATAATTTACTCACAGTCGCAATAAAACCATGCATAAGGTATTGATAAAAAATCTTGTTTTTGATATATTATCTTTACTGTCAGTGGTTTCACTAACACGGGCCATTAGCTCAGCTGGTAGAGCAACAGACTCTTAATCTGTGGGTCGCAAGTTCGATCCTTGCATGGCTCAAACTTTTAAGTTTAGCGAGAGTGGTGAAATTGGCATACACGCTAGACTTAGGATCTAGTGCTTCGGCGTGAGGGTTCAAGTCCCTCCTCTCGCAAGGTACTAACGTTTATGCGGGAATAGCTCAGTGGTAGAGCGCCACCTTGCCAAGGTGGATGTCGCGGGTCCAACTCCCGTTTCCCGCTCGTATTTAAAAATAAAAAAAAGACCTGAAAACGCAAAGATTTTGCGGGAATAGCTCAGTGGTAGAGCGCCACCTTGCCAAGGTGGATGTCGCGGGTCCAACTCCCGTTTCCCGCTCTAAAATATAAAAGCGATTCAGAATTATCTGAATCGCTTTTTTTAATATAAGATAAGAGGTTCAAATTGAAACTTACAAAAGAATTCACAAAATTAGAGAAATCAGCTGTTAAATTGACTGTTACAATCGAAAAAAGCGAAGTAGAAGGTGCATACAAATCAACTCTTAATAAATACGTAAAAAATGCACAGATTCCGGGATTCAGAAAAGGTCACGTACCTGCAAATGTATTGGAAAGAAAATATGGTGATTCATTAAAAGCAGATACAATCGGTGAATTAATCGACAGTTCTTTAAACGAAATTTTTGACAAAGAAACCGACAACCGCCCTCTTCCATACGCTCAGCCTGTAATGGAAAAAATGCCGGACATGGACGTTACAAAAGACTTAACATTCTCTGTAACATACGACGTATTCCCTAAAGTATCTGTAAAAGATTTCTCTGGAATTAACGTAAAAGAACCACAGGTAACAATTTCTGAAGCAGATATCAAAGAAGAATTAAAAGGTCTTCAGGAAAGAAATGCAATGGTTGTTGAAAAGAAAGACGGTGTTGTTGCAAAAGACAGCATTGTTACAATCAATTACTGCGAAATTGGTGACGATGGAAAAGAAATCAGCGATTCAAAACGCCAGGACTTTGTATTTACTGTAGGAACTGGTGAAAACATCTATAAAATCGACGACGAAATCATCGGCATGAAAAAAGGTGAAACAAAAGAAATCACTAAAAAATATGCAAAAGATGATGCAGATAAAGAACTTGCCGGAAAGACAAAGAAAATCAGCGTAAAAGTTACTGCCGTAAAACTCCGCGACATTCCAGCATTAGATGATGATTTTGCTCAGGATGTAAGCGACAAATATAAGACACTTGCAGACTTAAAGGCAGATCTTACAAAGAACCTCGAAACTGCTAAAAACAGAAAAATCAAAGAGCTTAAGAATAACTCACTTCTTACTCAGCTTGTAGAAAAAAATCAGTTTGATATTCCTGCATCTATGCTCCAGGCCGAACTCAACAGCAGATGGGATATGATGGCTCAGCAGTTCCAGACAAGCCCTGAACAGCTCGAAAAAATGATTACTGCATCTGGTCAGACAAAAGAAGCTATGCTCAAAGACTGGACTGGCGACAGTGAAAAAATGCTCAAATCAAGAATCATCGTAGATTCATTAATTCGCGAAAAGAACATCACTGTTACACCTGAAGAAATCGAAGCTGAATATGCTAAGATTGCAGAAGAAGGCGGAATGTCTGTAGATGAAGTTAAAAAGCATTATGAAGATGCACGCTCTAAATCATATCTTATTGATGATGTAAAAGAAAACAAACTCTACGACATCATCTATAAAGAAGTAAAAGTTTCTAAGGGCGATAAACTTTCATTCAAAGAATTATTCGAACAGAAATAATAAATCTTCCTTTTTAAGAAAAACCGTGTGATTATTCCATACGGTTTTTTTTTAACTTTTTGCTGTTTTTTTATAAAAAACATTATGCTTTTTTGAAAAAATTCATTATATTTATAGAAAGGATTACTTATGAACGAACAGATGAATAATATTGTCCCTAATATCTGGGAACGCACTGGAAACGGTGAAAAAAGTTACGACCTCTTTTCACGCCTTTTAAAAGACAGAATTATTTTTATCGACGGAGAAATCAACGATGCCTCTGCAGATTTAGCTGTAGCTCAGATTTTGTATCTTGAATCAGAAAATGCAGAAAAAGATATAAGCATCTATATCAATTCTCCGGGTGGTTCTGTAACTGCAGGGCTTGCTATTTACGACACAATGCAGTATGTAAAGTGCGATATTCAGACAATCTGTATGGGTCAGGCTGCAAGTATGGCTGCAATTCTTTTAGCAGGCGGTACTCCGGGAAAAAGATATGCCCTTCCTTCTTCAAGAGTAATGATTCATCAGCCAAGAGGCGGTGTAGAAGGACAGGAAAGCGATATTTCCATTCTTGCTAAAGAAATCATCAGACTCAAAAAACTTTCTATTGAATATCTTGCAGAAAAAACTAAAAAATCTGTTGAACAGGTATCTAAAGACATTGAACGTGACTTTTTTATGTCGAGCGAAGAAGCTAAAGAATATGGTATTGTAGATCACGTTATGCCTTCAAGAAAAAAACACAACTAAAAGGGATTTTGTATGAAAAGATTTTCTAGTACTAATGATTGTTTCTGTTTCTTCTGTGGAAAACCTGCCGATCGTGACAGACGCCTTATCCAGAGTCCTACAGGGGCTTTTATCTGCGACAGATGTATTTCTGCCTGCCAGGATAAGCTTGATTTACAGGCCGCAGAATTAACACCTATTGAACTTGACGAAGTTCCGACTCCAAAAGAATTTAAAGAATATCTTGATCAGTATGTTGTCGGACAGGATGAAGCTAAAAAAGTTTTATCTGTTGCTGTTTACAATCATTACAAACGAATGTCTTCTGCCTTTGAATCTGGCTTTCAGGATGATTCAGTAAAAATCGAAAAATCAAACGTACTTCTTATTGGTCCTACAGGAAGCGGAAAAACCCTTTTGGCAAGAACTCTTGCACAGAAATTAAAGGTCCCCTTTGCAATTGCAGATGCAACTACCCTCACAGAAGCAGGATATGTCGGTGAAGATGTAGAAAATGTTCTTCTTAAACTGATTAATGCTGCAGACGGAAACATCGAAGCGGCTCAGAGAGGAATCATCTTTATTGACGAAATAGATAAAATCTCAAGAAAGAGCGAAAACACTTCCATTACACGTGATGTAAGCGGTGAAGGTGTTCAGCAGGCTTTATTAAAGATTATCGAAGGAACTGTAGCAAGCGTACCTCCTCAGGGTGGAAGAAAACATCCTAATCAGGAAATGCTCCAGATTGATACAACAAATATCCTCTTTATCTTAGGCGGAGCCTTTGTGGGCCTTGATAAGATAATCGAAGAAAGAACTGCGGCTCACACAATGGGATTCGGCTCAACCTTTGATCAGCTTTCGGAAACAGAAAGAATGAATCTTTTGAATCAAGTTACTCCGGATGATCTTGTTAAATTCGGTCTTATCCCTGAACTCATCGGACGTATGCCGATTACTGTTGCATTAAAGGAACTCACAAAAGATGATCTTGTTTCAATCTTGACAGAACCTAAAAACGCAATCACAAAGCAGTTCCAGGCTTCATTCGCAATTGACGAAGCAAATCTTATCTTTGAAAAAGAAGCAATAGAAGAAATTGCCAGCGAAGCTATAAGACAGAAAACAGGTGCTCGTGGATTAAGAACAATCGTAGAAAAAATGCTCATGGATGTTATGTTCGAAATCCCGAATATCGAAGGAAAAAAATCCTTTACTGTTACAAAAGATGTCGTGCTTAAAAAGAAAAAGGATATCAGAAGTCTTATAAGCACAGATTCAACAAAAGAAATTACAGCTTAAAAGATGCTGCATAAATCACTGGTCCGATAATTTTTTTTGTTAAATTTTTATCGATTAATTTTTCTTAAACAATTCTTCCGCAATCGAAATTGTATTTATTACAGTGCTGTCCCAGTTAAAGTGGTTTGCCCTTTTTAATCCCGCATCAACTTTTTCCTGGTATAGTTTTTTATCCTGGACAATCTGCTTCATCTTCTGTGCAATATCGTTTACATCATCAGAATTAAAATAAATCGGGGCATCGGCTCCAACTTCCGGTAAAGCACCTGAATCAGAACATAAAACAGGAATCCCACATGCCATTGATTCAAGAATAGGAAGCCCTACTCCTTCGTTTACGGCCGGGAAAATACAGGCTGTAGCACCGGCATAAAGTTTTGAAAAACTTTCGTGAGGGAAATAACCCGTAATAAAAATATCAGAAGAATAATCAGATTCGTATGCTTCTTTTTTTATTTTATCTGACCACTCTCCGTCGTTTCCGGCAAGAACAAGACGAATTGGTGAGTCAGTTTCTTTTTTAAAGATATTGAAGGCACGGATAAGTTCAATATGCTTTTTTTCAGGGCCCGAAAGTCGTGAACCATAAATAAAATACGGACGCTTGATTGCAAAAGGTTTTATCTCTACGTATTCTGTGTCTATATCTGAACTTGGGAAAAAGAGCTTGTGGTCAATTCCGTTATAGATTACGTGGATTTTTTCTGCATCTATTTTATTTGCTATAAGGTCGTTTTTAATATACTGGGAAGGAGCAATTATACACTGAACATTTTCGAGCCCCTTCTGGAGCTGATGGCGGATTTTGAACGAAGAGTTTTTCTTTACAACAGAAAGAATGCTGTTCATAACGGCAATTGATGGAGTTGAAAATCTTCCGGGAATCACTTTTTCTACAGCCGGATAGATTACTAAATCGTAATTGTTTTTTCTTATAAAAGCATCTGCCCAGTGTCTGTGCCATCTCTGTTCTGTCTTAAGGTCATCCTTTATGTTTACAGACTGAAATGTTTTTTCTACTTCTGAAGTATAGGTATAGCGGTCAATCTCTGCTCCGAACAGTTCGTAGCTGTGCTTGAATTTAGAATCGGAGGGTATGTTTTTAATAAAATAATATAAATAAGACCCCCAGCCTGACTTTGCGTGATCACAGCCAAAGGTATCGATTGCAATTTTCATATCTTAATCATTATAGCAGATTTTTTGTGAGTGTGCTATATTATAAAAATGGATACAAAAACAGATAACGCTTTTAATCTTCTATCTCCTTCTATAATCACAAAACTTAAAGAAATAAATATTACACAGCCCACAAAAGTACAGGACAAAGTTATTCCGCTTATAAACGAAGGAAAAAGCATTGTTTTTGAATCAGAAACGGGAACGGGAAAAACTTACGCATATCTTTTACCGCTCATAAACAATCTTGAAAAAGAAGATGATAAGACAAAGGTAAAAATCCTGATTGCAGCTCCTACCTTTGAACTCGCATCGCAGATAAACGCCAGTGCCAAATTAATCACTCAGAGAAAAACTGCTCTTTTTATTGGCGGCTCTCCCCTTAAGAGGCAGATTGAAACCCTAAAAGAAAAACCGGAAATAGTAATAGGAAATCCTGCAAGGCTCGTTGAATTAATCAGATTAAAAAAATTAAAGGTTCAGGATGTAAACACAATTGTTTTTGATGAATGCGACAGGCTTATTAAAAAAGAACTCATAGATGACACAAGGATTTTAAAAGAACTCGTAAACAAAGACTGCAGAATAATCGCACTTTCTGCAACAATCACAAAACAGGTAAAAGATTTTTTTAAGGATGCAGAAACTGTAATCATGCCAAAAGAAGATATCCTTACAAAAAATATTACCCACTGGGCTTTTTATGCAGAACGACGCGATAAAATTGAAACCCTGCGAAAAATTCTTAATGCAGAAAATTATACAAAGGTTTTAGTTTTTACTTCCAGAATTGACCAGGTTTCGAACATTTATACAAAGCTCCGCTATAAAAATATTGACTGTATGACGCTCACCGCAAAGGCAGATAAAAAAGACAGAAAGGCTGCGATCGACAGGTTCAGAAGCGGAAAAACAAAAATTTTAATCACAAGCGATTTATGTACCAGAGGGCTTGATATTCCAAACATTTCGCACATAATTCAAATGGATTTACCTTCCGACGAAGACTTTTTTATTCACAGAAGCGGACGAACAGGAAGAGCCGGCCAAAAAGGAATCAATATTGTGATTGGCGATGAATATGAAATGAATCAATTTGCAGCTTTAGAAAAGAAAATCGGCATAACTGTATATCCTAAAGAGATTTACAACGGTAAAATCCAGGCCCCAAAAATATATGAATAACCTCCGATTCCTTGTAAATTCAGCGTGTTCTCGGTATAATATTATAGAAGAAGTTTAAAGTTTAAGAGGATTCCACGTGTTTTTAAAAAGTCTTGATATTTTCGGTTTTAAGTCATTTGCAGATAAGACTCACATTGATTTTGCAGAAGGAATTACAGCTTTATTGGGCCCTAACGGATGCGGTAAGAGTAACGTTGTTGATGCAATAAAATGGGTACTGGCTGAAAACCGTTCAAAGAATCTTCGTGCCGAAAAAATGGAAGACGTTATTTTTAACGGAACAGAACGTCGTCCGGCTTTAAACACTGCAGAAGTTACTCTCACACTTTCAAACGAAAAAGGACTTCTTCCCCTTGATGATGCAGAAATTGCAATTACACGCCGTCTTTACCGTTCAGGTGATCAGGAATATTTTATAAACAAACGACCTGCAGGACCTACAGAAATCCGACGCCTTTTTATGGATACCGGTGTTGGTAAAGCAGCCTACTCTGTAATGGAACAGGGAAAAATCGATCAGATTCTTTCTTCTAAACCTGAAGACAGACGATATCTTTTTGAAGAAGCAGCCGGAATCAGCCGAAGTAAAGCTGAATGTGCAGAAGCAGAACGCGAGCTCGACAGAACAAGAATCAACATGCAGCAGATAGAAATTGCTCTTGCAGAAATTAAAAGACAGTATGATTCTTTAAAAATCCAGTCGGAAAAAACAATCAAATACAGAAAGATGAGGGACGACATTTACAATTTTGAACTCGACCTCACCCTTTTACGCCTTAAAAACTTTGTTCAGGATAAAGCACGCCACGAAGAAGAACTTAAAAACGTACAGGAAAAGCGCGATAAGGTAAGACAGGAAATTGAAGAAATAAACAATACTATTTCGCAGAATATGGATAAGGTTAAATCCATGCAGGATGAACTTTATTCAAAACAGGCCGAACTGATTGGTATAGGACAGGAAAAGAACGGTAAGCTTGAACTCATCAAACAGCAGAACGCACAGGCTTTAATCTTAAAAGAAAAAATCAGCAGCCTTGAAATTAAAAAGAATGCAAATCAGGAACGAATAGATAATCTTCAGGAAGAAATTGACGAACAGAACGCTTCCCTTCATTCAAAAACTAAACAGCTGGAAGACATTAAATCTAACATCGATTCTTTCCACAAAAACATTGAACTTTCGGGTTCACAGATTACAGAAAACGACAGACACACAGATACTTTACGTGTACAGATTGGCGACCTTGAAAGAGATCGTGCAAAGCTTCAGGAAGAACTTGCTGCCATTACAGAAGACATCGTAAGTAAGCTTGATGAAAAATTAAAGGATGCAGGCTTTAGCGAAAATGCAATGCGCAAGGCTAAAGAAGAACTCGATACAAATCTTAATAAATTAAAGATTTTCATCACCGGACGAAAAAATATCTTTGCTGATTTTGCAAAACAGAATCACTCTGGCGAAGATGCAAAAAACATGATTGCCGAAGCAGACAAGGCTTTTACCGAAGCAGAAAATCAGCTCATCGTTGTGCAGAACTCCCTTTCTGATTATTTAAAGGCTTCTCCTTCGTTCATCACAGAATTCCTTTCGCCTCAGGGTATAATGACAAAAAAACGTGCTGTAGATACAAAAATCAACGAAAATATTGCAGCAATCGAAAATATAAACAAACAGATTACAGATCTTCACAAACAGAATTCTGAGCTTTCTAAAAAAATCGAAGAATACAAAGAAACTTTAAGTAAGCTCCGCGTAAATGAAGTTCAGATGCAGGAACAGATTAAGGCGGCACAGGAACAGGCTTCTACGCTGAACCGTCAGCTTGCTACAGAACAGGCAACACTGCGCGAAACAGAAGAAGAACTTTTTACTGAAACAAAACGTGCAGAAGATATAAACGAACAGATTAATTCTTATCAGGATGAACTTGCAGAAATTGAATACCGTGGTAAAAAACTTGCCGAAGAGATGAACAATCTTGATAAGGAAATTGCAAAGGCAAATGAATCTGTTTCTGGTAAAAACGACAGGCTCGAAAAGAAGCGCGAAGAACAGAATAAGTATCAGGAACAGTACGAAAGATTAACACTCACTTTAAACTCTGCAGATAACGACATCAAAAATATCAAACAGAATTTCCAGGATCAGTATTCACACGACCTGATGGAATTCGAAGAAAGAATGTATAAGATTACAACTCCGGCCGCAGATATAAGGGAAAAACTTTCTCAGGCTAAAAAAGATTTTAGTGCTCTTGGAAGCGTAAACCTTATGGCTCCGGAAGAATTCGGAGAAGTAAAAGAAAGATACGAAAGACAGAAAACTAACTTTGAAGATACACAGAAGTCTCTTGAAAATCTTGTGCGTGTAAGCGAAGAAATCAAATCTAAATCTGCAGAAATGTTCCTTGAAACATACAACCAGATTAAGAAGAATTTCCACAACATGTTCCGCCGACTCTTTAATGGTGGCCGCGCAGAATTAAAACTTGCAGATCCAACAAATATCCTTCAGTCAGGTATTGATATTTACGCACAGCCGCCAGGAAAAAAGCTCGAAAATATTGCGCTGCTTTCGGGTGGTGAAAAAACAATGACTGCAGTTGCCCTACTCTTTGCAACTTATCAGGTACGTCCAAGTCCGTTCTGTCTCTTAGACGAAATTGATGCTGCTCTTGACGACAAAAACGTTTCAAGCTTTGTAACAACACTCGAAAGCTTTGCAAACGTAAGTCAGTACATAATCATCACTCATAACAAGAAGACTGTAATGGGAGCTTCGACAATGCTTGGTATTACAATGGAAGAGTCTGGTGTAAGTAAGATTATTGCATTAAGACTTGATCAGGATATTAAAGCAGAATCGGATGATTTTAAAAAGAATGAAGAGTTTAAGGAAGAAGATGTTCCTGAAGAAGAAGGAATTGTGCTTCCTCCACGCCCTCCAAAGAGAAATAAATAATGGATGTAAAGGATTTTTTTACACAGTTAAAAGACAAAACAGTTTCTCTTGTAAAAAAGACAGTCAGCTTTTGTAAGGAAAATCCAAGAAAGGCTGTAATTGTGCTCTGCTCTTCACTCATCGTTATTCTTTTAATTCTTTTAATCAGCATAATAGCTGGAAGACCAAAAGAAGAAAAAGAAGCAGAAGGCCCACAGATTGTTTTTACAGAAGAGCTTCTTGTTCCCGATGAACTTGTAACTGAATACAGCTATGACATTTCAAGACAGACAGAAGAAAAGTGGTCAGAAGAAGAAACCGAAAAATGGTTCACAATTCCAACGACTGAACAGATAAACCAGCTTGAAAAAGAAAATGAAAGTATGATTTCTGATGTAATAGGAGCGGCACCATGAAAAAAATTATTTTATTATTAATTTCAATTTCTCTGTTATTTGTTTTTTCCTGTACTTCGGACAAAAATCAGGATGGAGCAGAATCTACTCAAAGCCCTTTGAAAAACGGAAAACTCCAGGAACCTGAGGATTTTGAAGAACCACTTGTACGCGACTTAGACCCGGAAACTCAAAAAACAAGCCCAAGAAATCCGCGCCCGAAATCTACTAAGAAGGCTCAGGACACAGATGCAAATGCAGGTACAACGGCAAACTCAGATGGGGCTTCTAAAACAAACGACAAAACTGCAAAAAAAGACGACGCTTCAAAAGATGTAAAAACTACGGATTCAAAATCCACAGAAACAAAAGCTTCCGAAAGTGAAACTGCATCTACGGGGACAAAAAAAGAAACTTCTAAAACTGCACAGAATACCACAGCTCCAAAGAATCAGAATCAGGCTACAGCAAATAAAGCAAATACTGCTCAGGCAAAAACTGCAACTCCTAATCAGACAAACACACCTTCTGCACCAAGAAATACCTTAGATAAAAGAAATACACCTGCTCCTGGAACTCCAAGGCAGACAGTTCCTTCTCAGAATAAAACAACGCCGGCACAAAATAAAAATAATGCTGCAACTTCTCAGAAAAAATCAGAAGACTTTTTTGTATTACCGGAAGGATTTGAAGAGCCACCTGCAGAACAGTCAGGAGTTAGTTCCGACAAAAAACCTGTTCCATCGCGCAGTGTACAGATGAAGACTAACGAGACTCTTTCCATCACCTATCCTGGTTCGGGATGGATTTATCTTGGTTCAACATCTGAATACAATAACCTCGAAAGCACCGGAAAGAGAACATTAAATAACGAAACAATCTTTACTCTTGTTTCAAGGGAAAGCGGAAAACAGATTCATCATTTTTATAAGCTTGATAATTTAACCGGTAAGTTTATTGATGATTATATTGAAGTTGACGTACAGGGCGACAAGGGCTCTTTATATACAGTTGTAAAAGCACCTGAATATAAAAATATTGTTCCAAAACAGCCGGAAACTCCTGCAATCTCTTCCAGAACTTTGGACAGAATAAATGCAGAAAAAGAAGCAGCAGAGGCAGCTGGCGAAATCAGTATAACACCGGTTGACAATGCTGTAATACCGGCAGAACCAAAAGAAGAAATTCTTCCAAGTGAAAAACGTGATTTTGTTGAATACACAGGCGAAGAAGAATACACTCCTAATATTGTAGAACCGGAAGAAACAACCCCAACAATAGACATTAATCCTTATACAGAATTAAAGGATGCAAGCGAACTCTTAGAAAAAGCCAAACAGTTTATTGCAGATAAAAAGTATCAGGATGCTGAATTATGTCTTAAAGCCTTCTTCGAAATCTCTACAGAAAAACGTGACGAAGGTTTATATCTTTTGGGACAGGTTTACGAGCAGGATAGTCCTGTAAAAAATATTAAAGCTTCGATTAATTCTTATCAAAATCTTATGGATAATTATCCGGAAAGTAATTATTATGAAGAAGCTAATAAACGAATAATATATTTGAAAAGATTTTATATAGAAATCAGATAACAGGTGGAGGCAACATGAAGATTTCTATTTTCAAATTATTTATAAATACTTGCGAGGTAAAAAATGCTTGATTATAAATTTATTAAAGACAATATCGATGCAGTAAAAAAGAATATCGAAGACCGCAACATGAAGGCAGATGCCGACAAGGTTGTCGAACTCTATGACAAACGCACTGAACTTGTAACAAAGCTTCAGGGACTTCAGCAGAAGAGAAACGAAAATGCGGCAGCTATGAAGCAGAAGCTCGAAAACGACGAAAGACAGAAGCTGATTGCTGCCGGAAAAGAAATTAAGGAAGAAATCTCGGCTGTAGAAACAGAAACAAAAGAAGTAGAAGCCGCACTCGAAGAAGCTGCACGCCAGATTCCGAATATGGTTCACCCTGATGTTCCTGTCGGAAAACTCGACACAGAAAACCTTGAAGTAAAGAAGGTTGGAACACCACGCAAATTCGATTTTGAACCTAAAGATCACGTTCAGCTTGGTGAAAGCCTTGACATCATAGATTTTGACCGCGGTACAAAGGTTTCTGGTCCAAAGTTCTATTATCTTAAAAACGAAGCAGTTTTCCTTGAACAGGCTTTAATCATGTATGCTTTGAACACTTTAAGAAAGCACAACTTTAATATGTTCATCACTCCTGATGTAGCAAAAGAAGAAATCCTTAAGGGAATCGGATTTAATCCGCGCGGAAATGAATCAAACGTATACTCAATCGAAGAAGAAGGAACCTGTCTTGTAGCTACTGCAGAAATCACACTCGGCGGTTACCACCAGGACGAAATTTTAAATAAAGCATCTCTTCCACTTTTATACGGAGGACTTTCACACTGCTTCAGACGCGAAGCCGGAGCTGCCGGTCAGTTCTCTAAGGGACTTTACCGCGTACATCAGTTCGACAAGGTAGAAATGTTTGCCTACTCTACTCCGGAACAGTCAGACGAGATCCACGCAAAACTCCGCGAAATAGAAGAAGAAATCTTTACAGGCCTTGGTCTTCCATTCCACGTTGTAGAAACATGTACAGGAGATCTTGGAGCACCTGCTTACAGAAAGTGGGACCTTGAAGCATGGATGCCTGGACGTAATGGCGGAGAATACGGAGAAGTAACTTCAACTTCTAACTGTACAGACTATCAGGCACGCCGCCTGAACATCAAATATAAGGATGACGACGGAAAGAATAAATATGTTCACACATTGAATGGAACTGCAATTGCCGTAGGACGCGCTATGCTTGCAATCCTTGAAAACTATCAGAATGCAGACGGCTCTGTAACAATCCCTGAAGTTTTAGTTCCATTCTGCGGCTTTGATAAAATCATGCCAAAGAAATAAATTCTTAAAAGGAGTAAAAAATGGCTGATAACAGTAATTATACAAAAAAAATATATGTTCTTCTTTTCTTCCTTTCTGTAGTTGCATCTTTATTTGTAGCAAAATTACTTTCGGCTTTTTTACTCCCGGTAATTTTTTCAATTTTTCTTGCTTTTGTTTTTTTGCCGATTATCGTTAAAATCACTCAAAAGACAAAACTCAACTGGACGGTAACTTCGATTCTTATCGTAATCATCTTTATTGCCCTCTGTTCATTTATTTTTTACTTTCTTTATATAAGTGCTTCGACCTTTGCAAAAGAATATCCAAAATATGACCAGAAGTTTAAAGATGTGCTTGAAAGATTCTCTGAGTCTCTTCACCTTAATTTCAACGAAAACCTTTCTTTCGGGCAGAACATCTGGGAAATGTTTAATATTTCTTCTTATGTGCAGGATGCGGCAATCACACTTTCGAGCGGAATTATTACCTTTATAAAATCCTTCTTTCTGGTATTGATTTTCCTGGCCCTCATCCTGATTGAAGCAAAACACTTTAAAAACAAAATCAATCTTCTGGCACAAAGAAAAAATAAAACTCAGGTTCTTGTAATTTCAAAACGGATTGCAGAAGAAGTTGTCCGCTATATTTCGATAAAATTTTTTATTTCGCTTGCAACAGGAACTTTTGTCTTTGTAGGATTAAAGATTATCGGTCTTGATTTTGCAATCCTCTGGGCTTTCCTTGCATTCATATTAAACTTTATTCCGACCTTCGGCTCACTTTTTTCAGTTCTGATTACTTCTGCTTTTGCATTGATGCAACTCTTTCCTTCGTGGGATAAAATCATCTTTGTACTTGTTTATATGACAGCCGTAAACTGTACGATTGGTAATCTTTTAGAGCCAAAAATCGTAGGTTCAAATCTTGGTATTTCGACTTTCATTGTTGTGTTGGGTTTGACTTTGTTCGGATGGATCTGGGGCTTTGTGGGAATGATTGTTGCAGTACCGATTTTAGTAATCATCAAAATCATCTGCGAAAATATTCCGCTTCTTCACCCTATTGCGCTATTCTTAAGTGATGAGGAAGATAAAACTCTTGCGAATCTTTCGACTTTAGATTAAGTGATTATCTTTTAAATTGATATCTAGTTTAGATTAAGTGCTTTTTTGTAGCCTTTTCGTATAAATATCTTATGTCTTCTTCCTGAATTGTTGTATAAATAAAATCGATGCAGGTTTTATCATTTTTTGCCTTATAGATTTTATTAACAAGACAGGTAACAAAAATATCTCTTGAAAGTACTGGGCTTTCTTTTATAGAAAAACACATCTTTAATCCGTATTCATCACCCGGTGTATATTCAGTCTGACCGTCGTTTCCCAAAACAATTCTTTCGTGATCAACATATAAAACAGAGAGCGGCTTTTTTCTGTCCTGAACTGCTTCCATCTTTTTTTCTTCGTATGTAAGATAATTACAGATTGGAATAAGCTGGATTCCATTGCCCGCATTCTTTTCGATTTTTGCTTCTTCGACAAACTGTTCAAGATAATCTTTTGCCAGCTTCTGATTTTCGAGCGGAATAGATTTCCATACAGGGCGATTAAAAAGCTGTTCATGTTCCCACGGAATACATTTTTCGTTTATGTCTTTTTTATTCTTGCATTCAAAATAAAGCTGAGCAGAAAAATCATATTCAGTAACATCTTCTTCGTCTTTTATTCTGTTGATTTTTTCGGGAAGAAGAAGCACAAGTGATTTTTTTTCTTCTTTTACTTCTGATATAAAAAAGAGGCCCACCCGGTTAAAGTAAAATTCAACTTTTACAGTTTTATTTGCAAAGCCTATTACAGACTGATTAGGATTTTCAAGATAGATTTTTCCGTTTTTATGAACTTTGATTGATTCACCCTTTATTGCAACAGGAAAAACTTTAGAAGGAACAGAATGAATACTTTCCGATGATGATTTATCTTTTTCTAATGGAGTTAATGTAACAGGAACATTTCCATCCATAAGATACTGTAATACCAAGTCCCTTTCGATTCCGGAAAGGTGTTCTTTATTTTCCATACTCAGCCTCCCATCTTACAATTTCTATCTGTTGAATTTTTATATCTTTTTTATTCTGACTTATATCAAATATTAAATCAAGATATCCATATTTACAATAAAATCTTACCGGAATCTGCATCAAATCAAAGCTTTCTTCCGCTTTACCTATTTTATAATCACTAAAAACACCAGACGCCGGATATTTTGCATTAAAGGTAGCCTTGTAGCCCTGTTTTAAATCGTGAACAAAAAATACATAATTAAAAATATAATCACTATCAAAAAAAGAAGAAAGATTAGATTCAGGATTATATTTAATTTGAGCACAGGCATTTTTTACAAGAGAAAGATAATCATTAGGAATGGAAGATGTGTCAAGCGAAGTAAAGCCTTTAAGCTCTGGAATTACAGGAGGGACATAATCTTTTATTGATTCATAAGCTTCTGGCTGAATAAAGTCTGTTGAAAGAAAAAGTTCATTCTGTTTTATATCTTTTAAAAGAAGTTCCCCTTCTATATCGTTTGTCCAGTTGATTGTTTCTTCCTTTTTCTGGATTTCGTTTCTTATTGTGTTTTCTGTTTCGACGATGACAAGTTTCTGCTCGTTATTGGAACAGGAAAAAAGAGAAAATAAAAGGCTCACTCCAAATATCCAGATTTTCTTCATCACCTATATTATATTATAAAAAAAACTAAAATTAAAGTATTATTAAAAATCTTAAGGGCAAAAAAAATCCCGGAAAATCAAATCATAAAGATTAAATTAACCGGGATGATTTTGAGTATTAAGCTTTAATTACTTAACTAGAAGCTCAATCTTACAGAAATACGGAAGTTCTGGTTCCAGATTTCGTCAAGACTGATTCCACTTGTAATAGCAGCAATTGTAGTAAGGTCAATTCTTGCAGCAGGAGTTGCGAAGATTGAAAGACCTGCAGAGAATTCATTATTGAATGTACCATATACTGTATCTGCGCCATCAGGGAAAGTAATTGAAGGAAGTGTTGTCTTTAATCCCATATTAAAGATAAATTTTTCTGGCTGGATGATGTAAGAGAAACCGTTATCAAGTTCGAAATCAACATTTACAGCACCATCAGTGAATGATACAGGCATTGCAGCTTTTAAACCATATGTAAAGCTAGAAGAAGGTTTATATTCAAGACTGTATCCAAGATTAATTGTGTTTACACTATAATCATTTTCAATAAAATCATTTTCATAGTTGAAGAAAATACCTGCATAACCACCAGAGAGAGTAGACTTAATTTTTGCATCATTCTGTAAAGTATAGTAAGCCATAGCTCCAGCAGTTACCAAAGAAATATTAGTATCATTTGTAGCAATTTTTGCACCTATAGTAAGGTAATTAAGTGCAAGTTCGAATGCAAATTTGTCATTTACAGTTTTTCCGTAACCTGCTCCAAATGAAAAAATATTTACTTCTGCATCAAAATTATAAGTAGTACCATCGATAGTATACTGATTATTTTTTATCTGTGTGTAATTAAGCTGAACGGCATTTGTATTCCATCCATAAAGCATAGAAAAAGAGTTTGATGGGGTTGCTGCCCATAAGTTTCCACTCCATGCAATTCCAAGAACGTTAGAACCGTTTACGTGGAATGCAGCAGCAAGATTACCACTGGCTGTTGAATTAATATCTACAAAGCCGAATACTTTGTCGAATTTAATGTCTGACCATCCTGTAAGGTCCATAAGTCCTGCAACATCATCAGTTACTGTTCCTGCAGTAGCCTGTGAAAATCCAGATTCAAGTGCAGCAAGGTTGAATGTAACGGCAGAAAAAAGAGCTGCTGCTACAGTTAAAGTTTTTAAAATTTTTTTCATAATTCATCTTCTTTTGAAAAAATTTTTTTATATTTATATTATGACAGATTATGGATAATAATGATAGTGGTATATAAAATTATTAAGAAAATTCTTAAATTAGCATGAAAATTAAAAATAATGAAAATCTTAATCAAACTCTATTGACTAAATTTTTGATTTTTGTTATAAATTATATATATCAATAATTAATCGGGCAGTTAGCTCAGCTGGTACGAGCGTCTGGTTTACACCCAGAATGTCGGGAGTTCGATCCTCTCACTGCCCAAACAATTTCTTTGGAAACAAGGAAATGCAGGTTTACTCGATGTGATAAGTTTTAAAGTTGTTGCGAAAAAAACATTTAAGCAATAACTTTATGCTTATTTAACATAATAATAAATTATGATTGTATATTTGTCAATCATATATTTTATATTTCTTATTTTTTAATTTTTATCTATTTTCTAAAATATAATCATAAAAATATTATATAATCGGTATATGAGTTTTAAGACTAATTTAAAAATTGAATTATTTTATAATGACAAAACCTTAAAAGAGCTTGCAGCCGAAGTCGGCGTAAGCTATGCATGTCTTTGTAATTATACCGGTAAAAGAAGTGTTCTTCCTAATGTTGAAATCGGCTGCAAAATTGCAAAAGCTTTAGGAGTTTCAGCAGAATATCTTTGTACAGGAAATGATAAGATAGTTAAATCAGATTCAATCATTTCTTCTGTATTTAAAGAATTTGTATCATTACCCAAGAAAGAACAGAAATTAATCACCGATCTAATTCATGAATTTTATAAAAAGAAATTTGCGGATTAGAGAGGAGAATGTATGAAAAATTTAGAAAATCTAAAAACAAAAGTTAATCCCTACCTTATCGAGAACATAGCTCAAAATATGTATCTTGAAGATTTTGAACACCTGGAAAGATTAAAGAGCTTTGGAAAAAATCTTTGTGAAAGAACATTGGTTGAAAAAAGAATCTATATCAAACAGATTATTAAAGATTTTGGTAATCAGGATATTTCAAAGCTTCAAGTTAGAGATATTGAAAAATTACTTTTAGAAGATAAATCTCATTCAGGCAGCTGGAAGAATTCTTATCTTGAATGTTTTGGTGCAATTTATGAAGAAACTAAATGGGTATGCCCACATGCTATCGAAAAACCTCACTTTACAAAATTTTCCAGAAACTCACAGAAAACAGATATTTTTAGTACAGATGAATTAAACAGATTTTTTGACCGCACACTTTGGGATAATGAGAGAGATTATTTGATTTTTAAAATTATCTTTTCTTGTGGTTTAAGAATTGGAGAAGCCAGGGCAATAAGAATTAATCAATTTCATTTTGATGATAATTTAATTTTAATTAATGGGTTTTGTAAAAAAGATGGTACAAGAACTAATTATAATAAATGTGGTTCTCTGAAAGAAAAGAAATGGCGAACCTGTCCCCTTTCTCATGAAGTTATAAAACTTACACAGGAATATATTCAAGCTCATTCAAAAAAAGAAACTGACTTTCTTATAACACAAGAAATCAATAATAAACCTTTATCCCAGGAATACTTGGAAAAAGTTTTTAAGAATGTTCTTGTAAAAGCAAAAATTAATTTTAAAGAACGCAAGCTTTGTCCACATTCATTACGTTTTACTTTTGTTACAAGAATGAGAAGAACAGAAGATGCTGAAACTGTTCGCCAGTTAGTTGGGCATAATTCAGTTGAAATGACTGATTACTATACAAGGTTTGGTTATGAAGATTTTAAAATCGCACAGAAAAATACTTTTGAAGCAGTAGAAAATTTATACAATTAATCTTTTCTAAAACCTGAGCGCCACGTGGCGCTCGGTATGTTATTTACTTCTTTTAAGATATTTCTGATATCTTGTAATTGCAGCTTTTGAACATTCATGTTCTTTTAAACTTGTATAGTCTATTTTTTTCTTATTCATTGTAAAAACAGGTTTACCACATTTTTTACAAACCGTTAAACCATTATTCTTTTTATCTTTTCCTTTATTACAAAAATGTGGCTGGCCTGTAACATCATAAGGCATCCATTTTTCATTTGCAGTTCTGGTATAGTTAATTTCTGTCCCGCAAAATCTACAATAGCTCATTATAATCATCTCCTTTATTTTTTCTTTTCAAAAATAAACTCAATTTTTTTATTATCATCAAGTTTAAATCTGCAATCAAAATTATTTCCGTTTTTATTAACACAATGTTTAATTCCAGTCTTTTTCCCTTCACATAAATCTTTTATATCTTTTTCTGTTATATTTGCTCCTGAAATTTTTTGCCATATATTAAATAAGCAGCCTTCTTTATAACCTGAACAATAGTAATTCAGTTTTCCTTTTCTTACTTCTTTACCACATACAGGACAAACTATTCCATTGGAAGAAAATTTAATATCAAGTTTAATATTGTTCTTGATTGAATCTTTTACATAAGTTTTTATGTTATTCATAAATTCTTTTGGATCATCATTTAACTTTTGTTCCCAATTTGTTGTAGTTGAAATATCTGCAATGGCAGAAATAGATGATGTACGCACTGCTTCAAGTAAAGTAAGACCAAGTTCAGTTATTAGAATATTTTTCTTTTCGATTTTTATATATCCGGCATTTTGAAGTTTTGGTATAAAAGTATGTCTTGTTGCAGGAGTTCCAAGACCTGATAATTTTTCCTGGTTTATATCATCTTTTGGATTTTCCATAAAAGATAAAATTGAAGCTTCAGTAAATAATTTTTTTGGTTTTGTAAATTTTTCTTTTTTCTGAATGTCTTTCAAAATAACTTGATTCCAGTTTATATTGTTTATTTCCTGGAATTCTTCTTCTGTATTTTCAGAATCTTTTTGTATATATTTTTTCCACCCTTCCTGTATTGTTTCAGAAGTTTTAACAATAAATATTTTATCCTTTACTGATAAAGTAAATGTATTTATATTTTTTATACAAGCTTCCAGAAAAGCTATTGTAAATCTATTTTTAATTAAATTATAAATCCATTTTTCTTTTTCATTTGCCATATCAGGTAATATATCAAGAGGAATTAAAGCATGATGTGCTTCTAAAAGCTTATCATTAAAAACTCTTTTGTTTTGTCTTGTTATATAAGAATTATCATATTTTTCTTTTAGTGAAGAATCATTTTGTATAAGTTTATTAAAAACATTTATACATAAATCTACGTTTTGTTCTCCCATTACTTTTGAAGGAGTTCTTGGATATGAAACACATTTGTAATCTTCATATAATTTCTGAACTATATTTAATGTTTCTGCAGCTGATAAATTATATTTATTAAAAGCTTCTTTTTGTAAATCATTTAATGAATATAATTGAGGTGCCGGAATCGTTTTCTTTTCCGTTTTTGTTTCTTTTAATTCAGCTTTATTATTTATAAGATTATTAATCTTTTCTAATTCGAGCGCAACGTTGCGCTCAAGTTTTTCAGGGAAAAATTTATTTATATCATTTATATATAAAATTCCTGTAAATGTTTTTTCATTATCAGAAAAAGTTCCATGATATTCATAATATTTTTCAGGAATAAAATTTTGAACTTCATTACATCGTTTTTCTATTGCTGAAAGAACAGCGGTTTGTACTCTACCGACTGGTAATTTTTTATTTGAATTAATCGTTATAAACCTGGAAAAATTAATTCCTACAAGCCAGTCAGAATGTTGTCTTGCAAATCCCTGTAATGATAATAAATCATAAGAAGTTAAAGATTTTGCATTTTTAATTCCCTCAATTATTACTTCTTGTGTTAATGCCTGGGAAACCCAGAATCTTTTAATCTTATTAAAATCATTGATTCCTGCATAATTAAGACATTCTCTTGCAATTATTTCTCCTTCACGATCAGCATCAGTTGCTATGAGAATTGAATCATTTTTATGCTCTTTTAATAATCTGATTATTAATTGTGCTTGAGCTTTTACATTATCAGATATTTTATAAAGAAATTTATCCGGAATTATTGGTAATTTATTCCAGTCTTTATATGAACTGTCATATTCTGATGGTTCATAAAGTTTAAATAAATGACCAATACAATTTGTAATAATTGTTTTTTCTGATTGGTAAAACCCTTTTGAGAAATGGCAGCCTAAAGCTTTTGCAAAATCTTTTGCTACGCTAGGCTTTTCTGTTAATATAAGCATTTTTGTTCCTTGCTTGGGCGGACAGGAACTTTAATTATTTTAAGATTAAAAAGATTATTTTGTCAATTCTATTCGAGCGCAACGTTGCGCTCGAGTTTTTATTATAATTGCCGAGTTTTAGCACTTATTACTTTTTTTAACTAAAATCCCGGCAGTTTTCAAAACAGTTAATAAAGGTGGCTTTGCCACCTTTAACGTACCGCAAGATAAAATAATGTTTTACAGATTTTGTAATTGTTTATATTGTATTGTTTTATTTGTTATACACATTGTTTTTTTATAAAACATTTGTATATTATAAATAAAAAATTGACAATTTTACATTAATGATTTACATTTTAATTAATACAAAATGTTATATCTGCTAAAAGTTGACATTTATTATTTTTTATGGAGCGCAACGTTGCGCTCGAAAGATTTTTTTATTCAGGAATAAACATGGGCATGTATACAAGAGAATGTTCAATATGTGGAAAATCTCTGGAAGATATAAATGGAGTTTGTCTTATAAAATATTGGTGGATTAATGGAAAACCTGTCTGTAAAGAATGTGCAAAAAAGCTAGATGGCAGGTGTTCTATTTGTGGTGAATTTAAAGGCTGGTGTAAACACAAGGAGATAAAAGAAAATGACAGTAAGAACAAAGATAATAATTACTAAATGTATTATTTTCCCTGTTTATTTCATAACTATGCCTATAACTTTTATTGTTGGTGGAGTTAGAGGGATAATTGAAACTTGGAAGATGTTCATAGAAATTGACAAGGAAGAGTTAGTAAGTGAGGTGGAACAATGATAATACATAAATCTGATGAACCTTTTGACATGAGTGTATCACATGAATTTGTGCCATCTGATGAGCTTGTACAGCAAGCCCAGGAAGATGCATTGCAAATTAAACTAGGTGGATTTGATAACAATAAAGAAGATGAAGAAGCAACCGAAAAGATGCATAAATGCAAGCATGACCGCCTTTGGAGATTTTCTTTAGGCATGCCGTCAAACATAATAGGATGTTGTGATTGTGGCTACTGGCAATTCTTTGGATAGGAGATAAAAGAAAATGAATAAAGAAGAAGAAAAGAAGTGCTGTAGAGATTGTGTTCATTGTGTAATACATTTTTACGAAGATGTTGCAAAATATGATTGTGGTCTTACAGAAACGGAAGATCGAGTAAGTGGAGAACTTAATTACAAATCATGCTATGAGATTATCGATACTGATAAATGTAATTTCAAAATGTCATATATAAAGCTTGTTGTCGGAGTGTTATCAATCGTTGCTGTGGTTGGGATTTTTATATTCCAATTGTTTAATTTAATGGGGGAATAAATGACAAAGACAGTTTGCGGTTCATTTATAATCTGTTGTGATTATTTAAGTAACATTTTTTATTCGTTAAATAGTTCCTGTCCGAAATATGACGATAAAAAAGTTAGTATCATTCAATGCAAGGTAAAAACTTGCAAAGACAAAAAAACAATGATGATGTATGAATTAATTTTCATATAGGGGGATAAAAATGATTTGTGTAAAAAAAAGAGTTTGAAACACACAACGGATTTTTTAGAATTATTAAGAAAGATAAAGGAGTAAAAAATTATGGGAATAATTATCTATAATGTATTTGCATTTATAGGAGAACTGGTAATGGCTTTTTGGCATTACAGTAATGGCAAATATACCTGGGCTATGATTTTTAGTGGTTTGGCAGGTTTATTTTTTGCAGAAATAATTCACAGAATCAAAGAAGAATTGGAGTAAAGAATTATGGGTTTTAAATGTCCAGTTTGTCATAAAGATTTTGGAACGAACAAAAAAGAAATGGAATTACACCTTAAAAGTCATTCAGATAAAATAATTATCAATGATTTGATAAGGTTAAATTTTAATGATTGTTTAACTTCTGCTTGTAATATTAAAAATATTATAAAAGCAGAAGATGTAATAAAAAAAAGAGTAAATTAAAAAAATTCTTAAAAAAAACAAGTGAAGTGAAAAAATGACTAAAAAATATATAAAAAATTATGTTGCTAAAAATTTTTGTCCTTTATGTGAAAATAAGAAAAGATGTATACCTCAAAGTAAATGTTCTGTAATAAATGCAATAGAGGAAATAACAGATAGAAAAAATCAAATTCTTAAACAAGGGGAAAAAATAATATCGAACTTATTGAAGGTTATAAACAAATATCAAGAAGATTATACAAATCCATTGATTGACGAACAAGTATCAGAAGCAGAACGTTTTTTGGAAAAAATAAATATATGAAATACACAAAAAAAATGAAAGCTTCTCTCCAGGAAGCTGCAAAAACTAATGATAATGGATCATGTGTTATTACTCTTACTTTTGGAGAATACTCTTATGAAGATATTCCTAATGCATTAATAAATCTCAAATTATTCTGGAATAAAGTTCGTAAAAACCAAAACTGTTTTTTCTATAAATATTTTTGCGGATTTATAAAAGAGCTGGTTATTGAAAAACAGAAAGATAAGAACACCTATAAGTTAAGCTATAAAATATTTGCAACAATTAAAGAATCAAATAAACTGAATCTTTCATATATTCGTGAAAAAATACGATTATATTATTTCAGGGTTTTACTTATAACTAAAGAAACTTCTGATTTCCAGGTATTCATAAAACCTGTTATCGCTGAAACTTATATCAATGAACTTGATGATTATAATTTTCGTTTTTTATTAAAAGATACAGATGAAGAATTTTATAATTTAATCTATAACAAAAAACTTATTTCTTTTCATGGTGTTTACCATATCGGTTTTTCAAAATTAAGAAAAAAAAGAGGTAAATAATTATGAATGATATTAATAATATTTTTAACCATAAAATTAAAAAAGATGAATTAAAAATTAAATGGGAAAAAGTTATTTATGATGATGATAATTACCAGCTTCGAAAATTCCTAAATACTTTAAATAAAACTCAAAAAGGTTTTATTCAAAAAAATTTAAAAAGATTTTATTCTGATTTTGAAAGACGTTTTCCTCAAAAACAAAGAGTAATGTTTAAAATGCATTTTGGAAAATCTATGGAAAGTCATAATAAATATCTTCATACATACATGGTACAAAAAGAAGAAAATGATGTTACAGAAAAACCGGAATTATTTGGTACTGAAATAAATGAGTATGAAGAACATAAATCTGATTTTCATTTTAAATGCATTATTTCTCCTGAAAGTCAGGATGTAGATTTAAAAACTCTTGTATATGATTTTATCAAAAAAGTAGAATATAACACAGGTTATAAATTATATTGGGAAGCTGCCATACATACTAATACGAATCATCATCATGCTCATCTATGTATAAACGGAATAGACCGTAATGGCAGACAGGTTTATTTTGATAAAATGTTTATTAAAAAACATATGAGAATGCTTTTATCAACAACCTGTACTGATTTAATTGGAGAAAGAAGCTGGAAAGAAATTGAACTTGAAAAACAAAATATGATTACGGCAAAACGTTTTACTGAACTTGATCAGAAATTTCTTGAATATGAAAAAGATTCTTTTATTCTTTCTAAACTCCCCCCTCAACTTCAAAATAGAATTCTTTTTTTAGCTGATTTAAATCTTGCTCAAAAATTAGATAAAAAAACTTATAAGCTTAATGATAACTGGATGAATGTTTTAATGTATGGCGGAAGATATAATACTTATCTTGAAGAATACTTTAAAGATAATGAATTAAAACTTTATCCAGGTGGAATTATATATGGTAAAGTTGAAAAAGTAATCAATTTTGATAAAGATGAATCCTGGAATGACGCAGTTATAATAAAAACAAAATCAGGTGAAAAGTTTTATATCCCAGTATATCAGCTTCAAAAAGAAGATTTACTTGATAAAACAATTAAAATAAAAGGTAAAGAAAATAATATAGGATTACAGATTAAAGATACTGATATTACTATCATGAAATCCGGTAACTCTTTGAAGAATAAAAATATAAATTTTGACAAACATAATTAACTATTGACAATATTACAATATTAATATTAATCTTAAAGAATAGAATGTTTCCATCCGCCCAAGAAATGGAGGTTCTATGCCAAATAAGAATTATTTGCCGCAAGGAAGTAATTCCAAAGATAATTGGTATCCTCAACTCGACCATTTTGATTTTATCTGTGGTCAAGTTATGAAAGAGAACAGGCTTTTAAGATATGTTGTTATTGTATCCTGCCTTGCTTTTTTTCTTTCAATTGGTATTACCATTTATGCAGTTTCTATGCCAGAAACAGTACCTGTGCTGGTAACAATGAATGATTTTGGAGAGACCAGATATATCGGGCCTGTTCAAAGAAAAAATTATCAGAATTATTCTGTTCCAGAAGTTGCTATTGCTCATGAAATTAAAGAGTTTGTTGAATTATATTATGGTTTATCAACTGATATAAAAGTTATGCAGAAAAACTATAATAAAGTCTTTCACTTCTTAACACCTACTACTGCACAAAAATTTAATCAGCTTGTAAAAGAAACAAATATTTATAATGATTTTGGCTCTAAAACAAGAGAAGTTGTTTTTGAAACTGAACCACTTTTACTGTCAAAAGACAGTTATCAGGTTGATTTTCAAATTATCTCCAGAACTCTTGAAGGTAATGTACTTAAAAGAGAATACATGAGAATTGTTGCTTCAATCGGTTTGCTGGATCCACCACAAGAAGATATAAAAGACAATCCGCTTGGAATTTATATTATTAGTTTTGATATTAAAATTTTGGAAAACAAAAAGGAGTAGATTATGAAAAAAATTATTTTTAGTTTATTTATATTAACCTTATTTATAAGTTGTAATACAACAGAAGATCTTGAAAAGAAACTTGATGATGAAAATTTTTCATTTGATGAAAACACAGAAGATGTTGAAGAATTTCTTCAAAATGATGAAGTTAATGGAAAATTTACAGTAATTGAAAATTTAAATAATGAAGAACCAAATGATAATATTGTAATTGTTGAAAGACCTGTATATGTACCTGAATCAAAAGCAAGTAAAACAGATAAAGGAAAAGTTACAGGTAAAGATGCTTCAGTACAATCATTAAAAGAGGCTATTCAAAAACCTGAACAGTATAAATCAGGAACTTTTGTTTACAGTTTTAATGAGAACTGGGTTTATGAAATATATGCGCAGCCATTACATTTAACAGATATTATACTTGAACCAGGAGAAATAATTATCGGTAAACCAATGCTTTCAGAAGATGAAAGTGTATGGGAGCTTGCAGCTGCCGTTGGTGTTGATCCGGAAACTGGCCTGGATGTTCAGCATCTTTTTGTAAAACCAGCTTATTCAAAACTTGATTCAACTCTTATTATTATCACGAACAGAAGAGTTTATCATTTTAATTTAAAATCTTATTCAGACACATATATGGCAATGGTAAAATTTAAGTATCAATTTTATCAGAATGAATATGTAAAACCTAAAGAAAAAATTAATGAAGATACTACATACATAAAAACTTCTAATCCGGCTTTTTTAAGCTTTGATTATACTGTCAGTTATAATAAAAAGAAAAAACCTATGTGGGTTCCAACTTTAGTTTATGATGATGGTGCTTTTACCTATGTGCAGCTTGATGAACAGGTTTTACAGACAAAACTTCCTGTAATATTTAATGAAAAAAATGAAATCATCAATTATGAAGTAAAAAATAATGTACTTATTATTCCTCGTCTTATTACAAAAATTTCATTACGAATTGAAAAAGAAAAGGTAATTGTAGAAAAAAAACGTAATAAGGAGAAATAATTTATGGATATAAACGAAAATGAAAACATAAATGATTATTCTGAATCTCAAACAGATGAAACTTCTTTAAATGAAAATCAGGAATATGATGAAGGTGAAAGATTAATTGAATCTGAAGATGATTTATTTTATGAAAAAGAAGTCTTACAAGACCAGATAGAAAAAGAAGAAGAGGAAGAATTACCGCCACCACCAAAAGAAAAAAATGAAGGCAAACAATTAAATGTTATGAATATTATAATTTTTGCTTTTATTTTTTTAATAATTGTTATTCTTTTTATTATTGTCATGGGAGGCGGAAAGAAAAAAACAGAAGAAAGTGAAATGGATAAAGCTGGCTCAAAAGGTACTTACCAGTTCCAGCAGCCACCTTCTGTGGTTGTCGTTCAAGACGGTTTTTCTTTTGATGAAAATGGTCAAATTACTACTGACCAGAGTGAATTAAATCAGATTACTTCTGCTTATCCTGATAATACTATCCGGGATGAATATGCAATGCCTACTTATGGTTATCAGAATCAAAATAAAGCTCCTTCTGGTGTTGCACCAGTCGGAAGTTCAGGAAGTAAAGCAGAAAAACCTGATACAAGAAATTCAAGAAGTCCTCGTAGTATTGAAGGTATCAAAGGTCTTGATAATAATCAAAACAGTAATATTCAAAAAATAAACAATGCTTTAAATGGTTATTATGATACTTATGCTAACCCTAATGACCCTAATTATAAAAGATATGATACTTCTCAAGACGCAAAAAATAGAACCATTCAAAATGGAATTAATCAGGTAAGTAATGGCATTAACACTTTAAACGGAAGTACAAAAAACGACTTTTTCAGAAATAATACTAATTCTCAAAGTTCCGGAGAATGGCTTCCTTTAAATTCGTTATGGGATGGTACAATTATTCCTGCTATTTTAGTTACTGCAATAAATACAGATAACCCAGGTGTAGTTATAGCTCGTGTAAGTGAAAACGTTTATTCAAGTTATGATCATTGTTATCTTTTAATTCCGGAAGGAACTATTTTGTATGGTGAATATAATTATGATGTAAGTTACGGCCAGGCTTCTGTACAGGTTGGTTGGAATTTATTAATCAGACCTGATGGTTACAGGCAGCAAATCGGAAATTTTCCTGGTGTAAATAAACAGGGAGCTTCCGGATATGAAGGAAGTGTAAGTAACCATCCCTGGCAAACTCTTAAAGCTATGGGTTTAATTGTTTTGTTTTCTGTTCTTGAAACTGAATTAAATCAAAATACACAGATTAAAAATAATACTTATGTTGAAAATGCAGTTACAGATGTTTATGCACAGACAAAAGAACTTGAAAATAAAATGCTTGATAAAGCTTTAGATATTAAACCAACTATTACTGTTGATGAAGGAACTGAAATTAAAATTATTACAAATACAAGCCTGCAGCTTCCACCATGTGAAGTCCCGCAGGCTACAAAAAAATATCAGAGAAGATAAATGGAGGTAAATATGAAAAAACATTTTTTCTTATCTTTAATGTTTTTAATTTTCTGTATATGTTTTTCATCATGTGGTCTTATTTCATCCTTTACAGAAAGTGGAGGTGATAATATTGATATCACCTATCTTGGTTTGTCTAAACCTACATTAAATATGCAGGTCGGAGGCATGGATTATATCAGTGTTACCATTAAACCACAGGAACAACAGAAAAATGTAAAGCTGCATTGGGAATATGATAATACAATTATTGATTGTGATACCAGTTCTTGTTGGGGTATATCAATAACCGGACTTAAAGAAGGTAAAACGCAGCTTAAATGTTCTTACAACGGTTATGACGCAGTTTGTATTATTACGGTCTCAGGATATGCACAAGGATATGAAGAACAGGTAGAACCATACATTTATTCTAATACCACTATTCTTACTACTTCCCCTGGTGTATCTGAAAGAGTTTATGTATCTTTATATGGTGGAACGGCAGCAGATATTGAAGGATATAGCTGGACAATTGATAATCCTTCTGTTGCTACTATCAATCCTACCGGACAGTATTGTCTTATTACTGCAAAAGATTCAGGTTATACCCGAATTAAAGTAACACATAATAAATCATTGTATCCGTATTATATTGGTGTTTATGTTTTTGCAGATGCAACAAATATTCCATATATAACTACACCAAACAATGTTCTTACAATGAATGTGGATTCAAGCTCACAGACAATTACCTGTAATCTTGTAAATGGAAAAGAAGGCTCATTAGATAGCCAATTTAACTGGCAGATTATTAATTCAGAAAACGGGGTTACTCCTGTAAGAATGGAATCTATAAATAACCAGGCAGTTATTACACCTCTTGCAAATGGAAGCTGCACGATCAGAATAACTCATCCAGATTCAATTTATCCTATGGATATTCTTTGTCGTGTAATTTCTATCGTAAAGAACGTTTATATTCAGCCTGATTCAACTATAACAACAATCGAAGGTCAGGGTTCTGCAATAATTACCTCTGAACTTATTGGTGTTAAAGAAGGTGAATATAATATTGATGATTATTCTTATAGACTTGATAGAGATGATGTTGCACAGATTTATTCTTCTGTTGGTAATCAGGTAGTTCTTAAAGGTCTTAAAAATGGTTCATGTAAATTAATTATTTCTCATCCAAAAGCAGCTTATTCCCGCGAATGTTTGATTATTGTAAACGGACAATTATCAAATGCAATTGATGCTTCCTGTTATATTACAACAGACCAGAACTATATTAAAACAAAAATTGGTGCTGATCCTGTAAAATTAAAAATATCACTCAAAGGCGGAAGTACAGGTGATGTAAATAATTTTACATGGGATGTTGTTTCTACTGCAGATGACGGTTCAACAGATAATGTAATCGAACTTTCTACAACAAATGGTACTGCAATTCATTCTTCTTCAAGAGCAGCAGTTTCTTCATATTGTGATGGTATTGCTTATATTCATCCTAAAAAAGAAGGTACTGCCGTAATAACTTTAACTAATCCTATTGTTGCATATCCGACAGAAGTATTAGTAAAAGTTTATAATGAAAACGCAATACTTGAAGAGCCGTTATACTTTGGTGGAAATGGAATTATTTCCATCCTTAATGGACAGACATATAATTATTCTGCTGAATTAAACGGCGAAAATAAAAAAGCTTCTGATGATTCTTTAATTACATGGAGTTCAGATAATTCTTCTTTGCAGATTAATGCAAATGGTAATTCTGCAATAATTACTGCCCCACCATACGGAAGCGGTAAAAAAACTACCTGGCTTACTTTAACACATCCAAAAGCTGATGTGCCTAAAAAAGTTTTAGTTTTGACTGCCGATACACAGGAAGAACTTGCAAGTTTTAATGTCCTTTATTCAGATAAGTTATATTATAACCTTGAAGTAAATGATGAAGCTGATATTTGTCTGAATTATTATGGTTTTGATACTTATGATGAAAACGGTAATATTGTATCTTTATATAATTTTTCCGGAATGAACTGGACTGTTGATAATTCGGAAACTGTCTATATTGAAAGATATACAAATAATCCGCTTTTATGCAAAATTAAAGGACTTAAAGCCGGAACAACAAAAGTGAGGGCAAGTGTTGAAGATTCTACCTGTATTTTTACTGTTACCATTTATCCGAAGGGAGCAATAAATATCAGTCCTGCAGTATATTTTACAACTGCTCAAAATGTTGTTTCTATTGATACAAAAGGTAAAACACAGAATGTAAACATAAGTGCCGTAAATTTAAGCGGTAATGAATACTCGAATATTATATGGACTGTAAATGACAGTTCTGTTGCTACTGTTTATGCAAACGGCACTTCTGCTCAGATTAAAGGATTAAAAGAAGGTGAAACGTTTATTACCGTCAGTCATCCGAAATCTGAAAATACATTAAAAATATATGTACGAATAGGAAGTGAGTATATTTTCCAGGCAGCTTCTCCTGTTGTTTATATTTCAAGTCAGGATGTAATGACGTTTCTTAAAGATGATCCTGTTGCATCATTAAAAGCTATGCTTATGAATTATAATGGACAGGATACATCCGGATTTACATTCAGTATTGATAAAACAAATATTGCTACAATTTCTGCACAGTCTACAAATGGAACTTGTTATATTAAACCTGTTTCTTCCGGTCAGGCAGAAGTAACTATTTCCCATCCACAATCTGAAATTGATAAAAAAGTATTAATTGTTGTTGGAAACAGTGCAGAAGAACTTGCCGGAATAAAATATCTTACTACAAGTTCAAATGTCGTAGCAGTTGGAGAAGGAAACAGGAAAAATGTATCTGTTTCTGTTCAAAATGCTGAATCGGTTGTAATAGACGGTTATACCTGGACTTCAAGTAATCCAAGTGTTGTTGATGTAACATATTCAGGAGCAACGGCTGTTCTTACCGGAAACAGTATAGGAACTGCAATGATAACTGTAACAAATAGTCAATGTCAGTATGGATTGACTATTATTGCACAATGTGTAGACCCAATTGCAGCTGCTGCGAATCCATATATTCAGCTTACATCTTCTGTCCAGTTATTAACTGTAAGTAACCAATATTATTCAATTACTGCAGAATTAATCGGTGGCACTGATGAAGATAACAGGGATTTTGACTGGCGAAGTAATGATCCTTCGGTTTGTACTGTTTACGGTCAAAATGGTGTTGGAAAAGTAAAAGCTTTAAAAGCTGGTACAACATATATTACTGTTTCTCATCCAAAAGCAAATTATACTGCACAAGTTCTGGTAGTTTGTGATAATCCGGTAGTATCAGACTGTTCAATTAGTGTAAGCTCATCAATTATTCAGATGAAACCTACTGATTCAAGCCAGACAATTACTGCAACTTTAGTAAATGGAACGGCAGCAGATAAATACAATTTTAGATGGTCATTAGATGTTTATGACGTGATTGATTTTATTTATTCGGGCAATCAATGTACAATTACACCAAAGCAGACCGGAACTGCTACAATCACTATCTCCCACCCAAAAAGTCCATATGACCAGCAGATTATTGTAACTGTTGATGAATTTACTACATTTGCTTTCCCATCTGAAAGTTTTACTACAACAAAAGGTGAAGTAAATTTCTTAAGTATGCAGGTGCCTCATACAAAACAATCATCACATATTGTATATAAAGTAGATGATTCTAGTAAATGTTCTTTAGTAGGTACAAAATCTATTGCGCAGCTTTCTGCAATCGGAGCTGGAACAACAATAGTACGTGCGCAGCTTGTTGCAACATCTACTGGAACAGTTCTTGCAAACGCAGAAATGATGGTTTATATCAAAGAAGCTCCTGTAAATGTAAATTACATAAGTTCAGCTTCTACAATTTATACTGTAAACAAAGGAAAGAGTCAGACTTTAACTGCAATGATTACAGGTAATGATATTGTATCAACTGACCAATATAATTTCAGATGGACAAGTAACGATTCAGACATTATTAAAGTAACAGGATTAAATAATGAAGGTTATGTAACAGGACAGTCTATTTATATAACTGCAGTAAATCCTGGTGAAGCAATTATTACATGCAGCCATCCAAAAGCTCAAAGTAGTTTACAGTTCTATGTTGTTGTTCCTGGTGCAGAAGCAAAAACTGTTACACTCAATAAAACTTATCTTACACTTACAAAGGGTTCAAGCGGTACAACATTAACTGCAAATATTGAAAATTCAACTTCTTCTGATGACTACAACATGGAAAATCTTGAATGGAAAGCTGAACTTAAAAACGGTGTAGAAATTGCTCGTGTAATGGGAAATGGAAAAACTGTAACTGTTTATCCTGTTTCTGTTGGAGAAACAACTGTTTCAGCTCAGCTTAAAAACGGGTCTATTGCAAAATGTACTGTAAAAGTTGAAGCCGGAAAAAGTATTACTTTTGAAGATACTTCTAAAGTTGTTCAGCCATTCCATACCAAGAAAATTAAATATATAATCAGTCCGCCTGATGCATACCGTAACTGGACAGTAAATCAGCAGGATGATTATTTTGAGTACAATGATCTTGGATGTAATGCAGATGGTGTTGGTTATGTAGAAGTAACTGGAATTAAGGAAGGAAGCGGAACACTTTATTGTATTGCAGAAAATAATATTAAAGGACAGATAAACATCAAGTGTTCATGGGATTATTCTTTCAATGTAAATACTTCTGTTATTTCTGGAATACCAGGACAGGAAGCAATTATCGAATACTACAATCTTAATCCTTCTGATGCCCTTATAACCGTTGAATCAACACAGAGTAATCTCTTTAGTTATACTGTTCAGGAAACTGGCGAAGGTAAAGGAGAAATCAAAATCAGGCCGCTGCAGGAGATTCATAATCAGATTGATATTATCCTGACTGCTAAGAATCCGAACGATAACAATGCTGTTGTAGGTACAAAAATCGTTAAGGCAAAGTTTGATTATGCAAATCTTAATGTGAAGGTGTCGTTTGTGAACTCTGACGGAAACTTCTCCCGATATAATTCTGATTCAAAAATCCTTACGATTGGCGATGGCGAAAATGTGCAGCTTAAGTTTGAGATTGAAGAGGCTATGGCAAATGGATCTATTAAATCTATAAGCTGGCTTCCTAATAATTCAAATGATAATTCCATAAGCATTGGTGAAATCAGCTCCGGTGATGGTTATGAAATCAAACAGATAAGCCATAACGAAGATTATATGGAATACCAGTACAGGATTTTGAGTGCGGTGAAGCCAGTATTCCGGCCAGCTTATAGTGATTCTAATGGTAATGTTTCTTATGGTTCTCCAATTATAATTGATGACTGGAAAAATGAATTCTACATTAAAAAAGTTAGTGGAACTTGGACTCTTTTTGATGCCGACCAAGATGCTTATATCTGTGTAAAATCTAAAAGATATTCTGTTGATTGTGGAAGAACAGAATCAGGTCAAACATCAGCAAGTACTTCTAGTAGTCATAATAATACCAATTATTATTGTGTATTCTGTCGTGATGAAAAATATACTGGTACTTATTTTGGTAGTCAATGGAGTACAGTTAATAATCCAGATGAAGTTGGAAAAGTTTACCTTGAAGAAGATTTCAAAAAAATATTATGGTATTACAGACCTTATGCTACACATAGTTGTGATGAAGCACATGTTACTATGTCTGAAACTATATGGAATTGTGAAGCAGAAAAGGAAGCTGTTACTAATACTACGATAATTGAAAATAAAATTTTAGGTAAGATTCAGATAATTATAAATCACAATGGCTCAGAACAGAATAAAATTGAAATACCTGTATATTTAGAAAAACGAGCTTGTAATAAAGATTTATAAAAATAAAGGGGCTGCACTATAATGCAGCCCCCTTTGTTTTTATATTTAATTGGATTTATTAAATTCCATATTAAAAGAAGCTTCTTGAAATTGATATTCAACGTATAATTTATTGTTTTTTAATTCCATTATAAAATAAACATTTTTTGAAGAATTATATTTATATTTATTTGCATTAAAACGTTCAATTTTTGATAAATCATCTTTTTTTAAAACTGTGTTGCTACCATTTCCTGGAACTCCATTTTCTACATAATCCATAGTCCATCTAATAAGATTAAATTGTGCATCTTCCTGGATTTTATTATTTGAAATACTAATTTCTCCATAAGTATATGTATTATTATCCACCCAGGTATGAGCTGCAATTTTGTTATAAAAGTTTGTATATTCTTCTTCTTCGGTAAGTGTTGTCTGTGGTGCTTCTTTTGGGCATCCTGTAAAAAGTCCGGCAAAAATAAATAAGCTGCTTAATAAAACCAATAATTTTTTCATAAATTAAATCTCCTGTGTTTTTTTTGTTATTCTAAACCCTCATACGAGGATTTTTGTTCTGATTAATCTTACATAAAAATTGAATTTTATGTAACCACCCTTTCTATATATAAAAGATATATCATCCCACTTGATTTGTCAAGTTTTTTTTTCAAGTCTTTTGGAAAAAGGTTTTTTCTTAAATAAAATTATATCATTAATTATTAAAAAATGTATATATTCTAATCTGATAGAATTAAGTATAATATTTATAATAAACTTAAAGGAGGAAAATATTAAATATCCCTTTTTAACTTTAACTGACGAAACTGAAATCGTATATTCTGAACTATTGTCTGATGGAACAGTTGAGGTTTATATTGAAAAGCCTGATGAAAAAGATTGTTTTCATAGTGCTTCCTGTTTTCTTCCTGGATATGTCTGGAAAAATATAAACGGCTTTACAAAAAAAGAAATCAAAAGATATCAGGATATCATTGAATCTTCAGCTCATTTAATTCTTAATTTTGCTCAAAAAGGCGGGTCTGAAAATGCCTCAAATTTTAAAAAATTAGAATCTTTTGTCATACCTGTTAAATATAATAATTCAGAGGATACTGAAAAATATATACAGACTTTAAGGCAAGACAGAAATTTTTATTGAACTATTAAAAACGATAGACAAAAGAAAATAATATATAGACATATTTACTTTAATCTTTTATAATTATTATAACAATTAATTACATCCGCCCAAGACGTAAGGAATTGTTATGAAAGATAAAGAAGAGTTTTCTCGAGGTGATCCCGACTCCAGTCATAAAGCCGTATGGCTTATTGCTATAAACTGGATTATTCCTTTATCTGTATTCTTCGCAGGCATTATTATTTCAACGCAAAAATTTGCACCAATGATGAATTATGATGAATCTGTCATTGGTCATCCTCTCTTTATTACTAAGAACGGTTATGCTATCTGGAATCCATTAGTATTCATTCTTGGTATTTTTAAATTTGCTTTTAATAATGCTTATTCATATTATTTTTTCAAAGCAGCTCCACCTACATTTTTCTGTTTTATACTTGCTATAATATTATTTATAATCACAAACCTTTTAATAAACGGACATCAGAAAAATCAACACATTCATGGAACTGCAAGATGGGCAAACAGAAAAGACCTGGAACATTATGGACTTCTTGAAAAATATGGAGTTGTTTGTGGTGAGCTTTCTTCTGCAAATGTTACTTATAAAATAAACAGAGAAAAACAATCCTTAACTTTACATCTTGGAAGAAAAAATACTTTATTAAATAAATATGTTGCACAAAATCCTTCTCCATTAATCTGTCATTCTGGTCGTACAAATACTTTATTAATTGCTCCGACACGAGCCGGAAAAGGTGTATCAAGTATTATTCCTACACTCTTAAATTATGGAGTGCCATTCTACAAAAAGATTAAAGAAAATAAATTTTTATTCTTAGGTAAAACAAAAACAATTATTGCAGGTAGAGGTTCTGTTGTAGTTTTTGACCCTAAGGGAGAAAACTGGGCAGCTACTGCAGGTTATCGTTCTTTATTTTCTGTATGTATTCCATTCAGACCTTTAGATCCGAATGGTAATACAGCTCATTATAATCCAATTCATGAAATACCGGATAATCCATCGGAAGCCTTTTCATGGGCAGATTCTATCGGTGAAATATTCTTTGGAGCAAATAATGCAAAAGAAGCTTCAGGAGACGGCGCTACTCAATATTTTAACAATACTGCAAGAGATATTTTTGCAGGTGTAGTCCTTCATGTCAGATTTGCTCCTGAAAGTGTTATTCCCTGGAAAGAAAAAAATCTTGGAAAAGTTTTAGATGTTTTTTCACAAAGCGATGGCGCTTCTACTGATGATGAAAATGATAGAGGCCCCGGTGCTGAAATGCTTGATGAAATGAGAAATACGGATCATGGAAATCCTTTGATTAATGACCTCATTACAAAAGCAGCAAATAGAAGTGAAATGCAGACACCTAAAGAAAGAGCTTCTACATATACTACAGTTTTTTCTAAAATCAGTTTATTCCAAGACCCGTTATTAAGACAGGCTACGGCTTACTCTGATTTTTCGGTAGATGATTTTATTGAAGGTAAAAACGGAATAAGTCTTTATCTGATTGTTCCTTATAATCATATTAAACGAGTTAGTCCTGTTTTCCGTATGATTATTACTTTCATGATTAAAAAGTTCTCATCAGGTGAAACTAATGCTAATGAAGTAAAGCTTAAAATCCCTTGTATGTTTCTACTTGATGAATTTCCTGTTCTTGGATATTTCCCAGATATTGCACTTAATGCAGGTATTCTTGCCGGATATGGTGTTACCTTCTTTATTGTCTGCCAGGCTTTAAATCAGATTATTGAGGTATATGGAGAAAACCATCCATTTTTGGATCATTGTAAAACTGTCATTTTATTTGCTCCTGGTTCATTAAAAGACGCAAGAATTTATTCTGAAACAATCGGAAACCGTTCTGTCTTACTCGATAATATTTCTTCTTCGGGAAATAAATGGCAGGTTGGTTATAACAACGTATCAAGAAGTTCACAGGAAACAAGTACATCTTTAATTTCTGCAGATGAATTAATGAAGCTCGAATTTAACAGATTAATTGTCTTTAATCAGGGGATGCCGCCATATAAGGGTAAAAAAGTAGTTTACTACGAAGACCCTCGATTTAAGACAAAAGCCTGGAAAGTAATTCCAGATGATAAAGAGATTTTTTATCACATAGAACATCTTACAAGCAATAATAAAGCTTTTAAAAGACTTAAGAAAATTAAAATGGAAGAAAGAATCAAAAATATAGAAGCAGTCGAACCAACACAGGTTATTACCTGTGATTTGTTTGAAAATGAGGAGTAAAAATGCCACGAGGAAAAAAAATTAATCCTTTATGTACTAAATATCAGCAGGTAAATATACGCATGAATATTACCCAGCTTGAACTTATTAAGTGTAAAGCTTTGGAAAATCATGTTACCTGCTCTGATGTAATCAGAGATGCCTGCCAGGAATATCTTGATAAAAGATATGAAAATACTGAAATTATTCACCAGTCTTTAATGGATGTTAAAAAGAAAATTCAGTATGCAGACAATAAATTGGAATTATTAGGTCTTATTGCCCTCAGTATTGTACGTGAAATGAAAAAAAATCTTCCTGACAAACAGGTTGTATCAGACGGAATATTGCAGGAAAAAATGAAAGAATTTGAAAAAAGTTGTACCCAGAATCTTTTAAGACAACATCCTGGCAAGCTTGAACAAATGGTTTTGGATACATTTGAAAGAAGTGTACAGATAGATGACTGAAACAGTTAATAAACTTGCAGAAGATGCAAAAAAAGAAAAATGGCTTCGTAATTTAATGGATGACATGAGTCCGATTAAGCCTTACCTCGACAATAAAAATGTTACTGATATTGCAATTGGTAATGAAGGCAGATTAATTGTTGAAGGAATCGGTATGGGCAAAATATTTACAGATATTTATTTTGACGAAGCCACAATTACCAGGATTATTTATGCCAGTGCTTCAATTTTAGGTACAACCATAAATCCTGAAAATCCTATAGTTGAAGGTGTTCTTCCTGGTCTTAAATGCCGCATTGAAGGGATTTTAAAACCTCGTGCTGCAGTAAGTCCAATGTATTTTATAAGACGGCCGTCAGAAAAAATATTTACACTTGAAGAATATCTTGAACAGGGTTCTATTACAAAAGAAAAATATGACTTATTAGTTGAGCATATTAAAAAACGCAGCAATATTGCAATCGGAGGTGAAACAGGCTCGGGAAAAACAACTTTATTAAATGCGATTATTTTAAAAATGTCAGAATTTACACCGGATGACAGATTTTACATTGTCGAAGATGCTTCAGAAATTCAATGTAAAGCAAAAGATGTTGTATCAATCTGGGCAGAAGGAAAAGACTGTCTTAAGGCAGTTGCAACTTCTTTAAGGTGTAATGTAGATAGAATTATCTTCGGAGAACTCAGATATGGAGATGTTGCAAATGAAGTTCTTAAGGCATGGAATTCGGGACATACAGGAGGTGTTACGACTATCCATGCAAATTCAGCTTCAACAATGTTATCAAGAATATCTGATTTACTTCGAGAGGTAATTGGTGGCGAACTTCCGGATTTAAGCCAGTCTATACAATTATTAATTCACATGATTCCAACACCAAATGGAAAAATTGTAAATGAAATTGTTGAAACAAAAAGTCTTGGACAGACTGCATGGCTGGATGAAATTAAAGGAAGATTAATCTAAAAAAAAGGACAAAGGAGGAATTTATGAAGTCCCTTAATTTAAATGAACAGAAGAAATATGAAAATATTAAAAGTTTTTTCTGTTCTAAAAAGTTTATTCTGGTTATGGTTTTATTCTTTGTAATTATTACACCGACTTTTGCAGCAGAAACAATTACTCAGCTTGAAACCTGGTCGAATAAAGTTCTGTCTTTATTCCAGTCTACATGGGTAAAGGCAATTTTATTAATTGCTTTAATTGTTGAAGCAATTGGTGTAGTAGTTGCAGGAAGGAACGGCGGCGGCGGTGAAATCTTAAAAAAGTTTGCACCCTGGATCATCGGAACAATTATCCTTTTATCAGCTTCCGGAATCTGTTCTTACTTCCTCGATGGTTTGAGCTTCCAGTCCAATTAAAAATAATACGGGCATTATTTTTAATGCCCGTATTTTAAGGAGTTTGTCATGGAAAACAATGTTTTTAACTTTTCAAGACCAGTATATAAAGCAATTCAGGAACCTAATCAACTTTTAGGAATAGGTTTAATTCCTGCTATGTTTATTTTAATTTTTACAATTATTTTAATAAATATTATTAATCTCTGGTGTGCCATTATTGGTGTAATTCTTTTTATTATTGCCCGAAAAATCTGCAAAAAAGATCCGCTTCAATTAATTATAGTTTATGAAAGAATACTTGAACCAGAAAGGTGGTATGCATAATGGAAATTCCTGGATTTGATTTAAAGAAAATGAAAAAGCTCCATTGTTTTGATATTCCAAACCAGCTTAAAGGTTTATTACCTTATGCTTTTATAATTACACCCGGAGTATGTTTATTAAAAGATGCAGCTGTTTTATGTACTTATAAAGTTGAATATCCTGATCTAGAAAGTTCTTCTGCACAGGATATTGCATATATGTCAGATATGATTAATCAGAATATAATGGGATTATCAAAAGAAGAAGGATGGTCTATCTGGTTTGACTGTAAAAAATCTTTAACAAAAGAATATCCTGCAGGAAGATTTACAAATCTTGCAGGCTGGCTTATTGATGAAAGACGTAATGATAATTTTAAAAATATCGGAGAACATTTTATAACCGATTATTACATTACATTTGTATGGCAGCTTCCACCTGATACTGAAAGTAAAACTGATAGCTTATTGTATAAAAAAAATAATTCTAAACCTGTAAATAAGAAAAATCAGAAAGAACCATTATATAAAAAACAGAAAAATCTTCCGGAAGTTAAAAGACTTATTGAACAGTTTGAAACTGAAGTAAAAAAAACAATGGGTTCTTTATCACAGGTAATTTATCATAAACTTGATAATTCTGAATTATATACTTATCTTAAAACTTTTCCTTCAATGGAAGAGTACAAATTACATTATCCTGAAAAAACTTATTTTTTCCTTGATGAATTTTTAACTGCTTATGATGTAGATACTTCCATCCCGTTAAAAGTCGGCCCGTATTATGTACCAGTAATAACAATTACTGATTTTCCAAATGCTACTTTTCCTGCCATGTTTGATGCTTTAAACCGAGCAAATGTTGAATACAGATGGACTACAAGATTTATTCCTCTTTCTAAAGAAGCAAGTATGAAACAGGCTGAAAAATATCAGAAAAGATTTTTCTCTGCAAGAAAATCTGGTTTAACTTTATTTACTGAAATGGCAATGGATGTAGAAATTGATAATGAAAGCAGCGCAGCTATTGCTATGGAAGGACAGGCAAACAGTCTTATTGAAGAAATTGCACTTTCTAATCTTGTTCTTGGATATTATACATGTGATTTTGTTGTATGGGATGAAAACTTTAAAAAAGCAAATGAAAAAGCCCGTTTTCTTCAGCAGATAATAAAGTCCTGTGGTTTTGGTGTAAAAGAAGAAACTCTTAATAATTTTTCTGCATGGCTTGGAATGATGCCTGGTAATGTTCACAGTAATTGTCGTAGACCTTTAATTACATCCCAAAACTTAAGCCATATAATTCCTTTAAGTGAAGCCTGGCAGGGAGAAATTGAAAATGATTTTACACAGGAAGTATGTGGCTGTTCTATACCTCATTTAATATGTTCAACAAGTTATGGCACTCCATTTTTCTTAAATCTTAATGTTAGTGATGTAGGAAATACTTTTATATTCGGGCCAGTAGGTTCGGGTAAATCAACTTTACTTGCTTTATTAATGGCACAGGCTACAAAGTATCCGGATGCAAATATAATCTGTATAGATAAGCAGCTTTCTTCAAGAGCTTTTATGATTGCTTCCGGTGGAGTTTATGTTGAACCTGGAAAAGATGATATTACTTTCCAACCTTTAAGCGAACTGAAAAATCCTGATGAATGTACCAAAGAAGAATATGATGAAGCTTTATTATGGTGTCAGCAATTTATGGAAGGTTTATTTCAGCAGCAAGGACTTGAAATAAATCCTGTAATGTCAAAAGCAATTACAGAAAGTTTAATTTTACTTTCTAAAAGAAAAGATAAACGTTCACAGGATTTAACAAGTTTTCAAGGGTACATTAATTATACAGATCCATCTACAGGAGCAAATACTTTAAAAATGGCTTTAGAACCTTATTGTAAAGGTGGAGAATTTGGAAATATTTTTGATTCTGATTCTACAAATCTTAATCTTTCAAAATTAATGACTATTGAGATGGGAAGTTTAATGCGGTTGAGTGAAAAAGCTGTTGCTCCGGCTTTAATGTATATCTTCCGTTATCTTGAAAAATTATGGAATGTTCCTGTTGGTGAAAAACAAAAATTAACTTTTCTTTTTCTTGATGAAGCCTGGTTATATTTACAACATCCTATTTTTGAACATTTTATCCAGGAATGGCTTAGAACTCTGCGTAAGAAAAAAGTATTCTGTATATTTGCTACACAGGAAGTAAGTGCAGTTTGTAATAGTAATCTAAAAGATACTATTATTCAGCAATGTCTTACAAAAATATATCTGGCTGATAAAAGTGCAGTAACTCTTCAAGATAGTTATATGGAATTTGGACTTACTGAATCTGAAATTGAAACCCTTTCCGTTGCAACACCTAAAAGAGATTATTTATTTAAAAATCCTAATGGCTGCCGTTTATTTGAATTAGACCTGGATGAATTGCAGCTTGCTTTAATTACTTCAGATCATAAATTACTTGATGATGTTGAAAAAAAATATGGTAAAAATACCGGACAACCTTTAGCTTTTGAAATAATTGAAGCAACGAAAGAAAAATATATTGAAATTGGGAAAAATCCGGAAGTTCTGGATTATTCAAAATATAAAGAATTGCTTAAGGAGGCAAATTAATGAAAAAGAAAATTATCTGTTTTGGAATTTTAATTTCCATGTTGTTTAATGGTTTTGGAGCCGGCATGATGGTTTTTGATATTGAAAACTGGCTTAAAACTATTGATATTCTGTATGCCAATTATGATATGGTAAACAATGCCATTACCCAGATTGAAAATCAATATAAAATGATTTCAAAAACTATTGAACAGGCAAAAGGTATTGATTGGGAAAATATTAGTTTTGACGGTGATTTTGATATTCGTAATGATATTAAAAATGCTACAAGCAGAATAAATCAATTGTTAAGTTATTCAAAACAAATTAAAGATTCTTTGACTACACCTAATATTAATATAGGAAGCCATGTTTATTCTGTAGCTGATTTATGCGGTATTAATGGCGCAGAAAAAAATATTCTTGCGGCCACTAATGACGCATACAGTTATATGACAAGTAATATGAAATCTGCGATACAAACAATGTCAAAAGAATTAACTGATAAAGAAAAACAGGCAATAATGTCAAAATACGGTATAAGTCCTGAAAATTATTTATTCATGCAGCAGTCTTTAACACAAGTAAAAGAAAAAGTAAGTTATGCTTTAGGAAAAATAACTGATAATGCAAGAACATTACGAGCAGAAAGCATTACATCTTCAACTAATCTTCTAGATGTTTTTTTAAAATCAAGAGATTCAGATGGTAATACAACACAGGGTGCTGCAAATGAAACTTTATTACGATACCAGGATTTACTTGTCAAATCCCTTACAGAACTGCAGATGAATATGGATGACGCACAGGCATTAATTGCAGAAAAATATTGTATGGAATTAAATGAAAAAGAACGTGAAAAAAATGAAGAAAAAGCATATTTTCAGTCTCAAAGAGAATATGACAGTCACCGTATGGAAGGTTTTTCCGGAGCTTCGTCTTATCAATAAGGAGAATAAAATATGGATATGATTGATTCATTAGATTATCCGGTTTTAACCGCTATTACTTATTTTACAGGTGTAATGGATACTTTTGCTGGTATTATTCAAAAAACCGGAATGGCTTTTGGTTTATTAGGACTTGGATGGAGTGCTTTTAAATTAATAAATTCAAGAATTAATGTAAAAGAATTATGGTGGGATACTTTATATAAATGGCTTTTATTTATTCTTTTACTGTCGTTCTGGAAGCCTTTTGCAAATGGTGTCGGTAAAGTAGCAAATCATATAGGTTCTACTTCTGCAAGCAAAAACATAAGTGTAGAAGCTGAATTAAAAGATTTTAAAGGTAATATTGAAGAATTAAGTCAGCTTGAAACACTTGCTTCAAAAGATAAATTAATGAGGAATATAAATAAATTAAAAGGTTTGTCTGAAAGAGTTCAGCCTTTTGACCCTCATTATATGTCAGCTGAACAATATGACGAACAGTTAAGACAGGCTATTCTTTCTTCAAATGAAGACCAGAAGAAAAAAGAAAAATTATTGCAGGAAATTAGAAGTGAAAATGAAAAGCTTTCAAATTCTTCTTCTTTAAAAACTGTAAAAGCAATTAAAGAAATGACTACCGGAAAAAATGGTACTTCTGATTATGTTGCAAATAATATGTATCTTAAAGACAGTTCTGGTTTTGGATTTCTTTCAAGTGCGTCTATCTTTCGTTTTGGTTTACTTGTAACACAGGTTGTCTGGCTTCGAAATGATCTTAACTTACAGGAAGATTATAACAGTATTCCGGATGAAGATTATGAAGGTATGTTTGGCAGTCTTAATGTATCGGTAAAAAAAGCCTGGATGTGGGTACAAAGGTTACCAGAATATTTAATGTGCTTTGTTTTATGTTTTGGTATTATTCTTGCTTCCATATTTACAATCATTCAATATATGATGACATGTATAGAATTTGTTATCATTACTGCAATTACAGTTTTCTTTATACCTATGGTTTTACTTGATGTTACAAAAGAACTTCCAAAAAAATTTATTCCTGTTTATATTTCTCTTTTTACAAAATTACTTGTAATGACATTATGTATGTTTTATGTAATGTGGAGTTATTTAAATCTCTGTTCCATTATTCTTGGTTCTGGTGGTGGTATGAACTGGTATAATGTCGGATGTATTTTATTACAGGTAATCATTGGATTTATTCTTACCCAAAATGCACCTAAAATTGCACAGACAATTACAACAGGTCAGGCTCAGCTCAGTATGGGAGAATTTGTTGCTGGAGTTGGAACTGCAATCGGAGCTGGTAAAATTGCAGGTAAAGTTAAAAATGCAGCTGCAGGAAAAATTAAACAGACTAAAGAAAAAGTTGGTAATAAAATTGCTTCAGGACAGGCAAGAACCAGAGCTTATAATAATGTCATGCAGTCAAAAGGTTATACAAGCGGTAAGCCTCAAAATATGTCTAAAGCTGAAACAAAAGAATATAATGCAGCTAATAGAGAAGCAAGAAAAGCCGGAAGATACGCTGCATATAGTACAAGAGATGAACGAGGAGTACATTCAAAACTTCTTAATACTCAAAAAACTGCCGAACTTGCAAGTACTTATGTTGCAAAACCTCAGCCAAAGGATAATGGAAAAACACAGGATGAAGCAGATAAAGATTTATTAAAATATAATTCAAAAAATAGTCCGGATGCATAAAAATAACGGGTACTTTAAGTACCCGTTATTTTTTTAAGATAAATATTCACGAACATCTTTAAGTATTTTATTTTTATTTATTTTTATTTCTACTGTACCTGGTATTAATGATAATGAAATGGTTTTTATATCATGGATGTTTACTTTATCATTTTCATCCATTGTACATACAACGGCAGTCTTTGTCTTTTTATTATTTTCTTTTGAAGTAATGATAAAATATTTTTTTTCATTAAATAAAACTACTTCGCCTGAATCCGGATAAACAATTTTATCATATAGTTCAGCTTTATCACAAAAAAAATATATAGGATTTATCTGTTTTACAAATAATCTTAAAAGCTTTAAATTAGGTCTTAATCTGTAACTTACAAATAAACTGTAAGCATCATTTTTTTCCAGACCAAACTGTTTTGCTATCTGCATATAGTCAGCTTTATGTTCTTTAAGAAAATAACATACCTGATTTACATCCCATTTTGGAACAGTTTGAACTGTATAAGGGATTTCTTCTTCCGTAAAATAAATCCATTCTGCAGGAGAAATTACATCACAGGTCTCACACATTAATCTGTAAGTCGGGATTCTTTCGCCTTTGGCTATTTTGTGCATTAAAGTATGATCATAGTTATGCTGAAAGCACCATTTCTTTAATTGTCGTTCTTCTATTAATCTTAATAATTTTTCTTGGGCATAAGTTATTTTTCTGTCTTTCATTAATTAAATTATATACTTATTTTTCTATTTTTTCTATTAATTTAATAATTCTTTCCTTCCATACATAATTAACCGGCTCAAGTATCTGACAGGAGATTGAAGCATAAGTATGTTCATTAATTTTATTTAAATTTATATAAACTTTATGTACTTCAATATAAACATTTTCTATCGGATTATTGAATGAAATAAATAAAGTAAAATTATTAAGCTTTGGTATTACCTGATTATAGGGAGTAATTATTTTTACTCCATGAAAAGAAACATCTGCAAGAACACAATTGGTTATAATTTTTTCACTCTGTACGATTAACTGTTGATTAATTTTTTCAAGACCAAAAAGCCTGTAATTTTTATCTCCAATATCAATTCTTTCTTCTTTTCGTCTGCCGTATTTTTCATTATTATTTTCTATCTCATTTAATTTTTGAATGAAACTATTTAATTTTTCATCTTCTGAATCAATTACTTTTTTAGTAATTATATAATCTTCACCAATTTCCAATACTTCTACTGTTGCCTGGGTTATATAATTTTCAAAATTAAATTTTAATATTATGGTATTTATTTTTTTATCAAGATTTTCTGAAAGCTTAAAAGTCCATTCATTATTATTCTGCCTGCAGAAAGTAGTCATAATATCTTTATTATAAATGCAGATATTAATACTTATGAGTTTATAGTTTTCTAATAATTCTTTACTAATTGTCATAAATTGAAAGTTCCTTATAATTTTTTGGTCGGTACAAATTATAAAGCCTTACAAAATCCATTCTTTTACCGTCATAATATTCAATCATTGCACAGATTTTATACCAGAATAAAACAGGCATTTTATAAATTAAATATTTTTCATTTTGTGAAAGAATATGTAAACATCTTTTTAAGGAATCTACTTTATGTCCTCTTGCCTGATAGATGATCTGAACTTTATCGCTAACACCTGGTAAAGCTACTTCTTCTTTTGAACTTTTGTCTTTTTGACAGGTCAATACATAAGCTCTTCTGGTTTTTAATCTGTGTGGAGTATTAAACTCATAGAATAAAACAAATATTGTTTTTTTAGGATATTTAAAAGTAACCGTTGAATTATCTTCTGCAAGTTTTGGAACATCTATTGTTAATCCGCTTGCATACAATGTATAAGCTATTTCTTTATTATAAGGAACTTCTACATATACAAAATGATTATCTTTCATATTTCTATTCTATAATAAAATTTACATTTTTACAATTAATATAGACAAATTAAAAATAGTATTTTATAATATAGACAAAATAACAGTAGCTTTGCATAAATGTCATTATCAATTCTGTTATTTGCGTTTCTGTATGAAACGTTTGTAAAACTTGGCAACTTATCAACCCGTAAAGATACAAAGAAATACTCCTGTTCTAAGTATCAGATAAGTTTGACAGGTTGCTATAAAAGGAGGTCTTATATGACCGAGAAAGAACAGTTAAGTACAAAAAATGCATTTTCTGAATATTATATTCAGCTTCATAATGTTAAAGTACTTAAAGAAGCAGTAGAAAATGGCACAGCTCCATTCCTTCCAAACTCTAACGGCGTTATTGATACAAATCCAATCTACAACTTAAACAACGCCATTTGCGTAAATGACATGAATCTTCTTTTGCTTAAATGTAAGCAGGCAGAAATGGGTATTACAAGTAATGTTGTTGGAACTCATCACACTTTACAGTCTTTGAAGACAGCTCCAGCTTCAAAAGACAAAGGACTTTCTTATGTCTGGCGAGACGATGATAAAAAATATCATACTGCCAGATATTACTTTCCGGAAGATTTGAAAGAACCTGAAAAAATGCAGGAAAAATCTTTCAAAGTAAAATTTCCACAGAAGCTTAATAACCAGACAATCTCCGTTACAAAAGGTTCTGATTATCTTCCTGCATATTTTGCAGCATGTGAAAGTGGTTTGAAGCTTAATGTTTCAAAAGAAGTTATTGAAGAGTTCAAAAAAGAGTTTATCGCAGTTGCAGCAAATAACCTCGAAAAAAAGAATGATAAAGAAAAGGAAATCAAAAATATGATTCCTTCTTTAAGAAGTTATTGTGTAAATGCTGATATTGCTGCTAAAGAAATCATCAAGAAAGCCTACGGTAATGAAAACAAAGCAGAACAGAAACAGGCACCTCAGAAACAGATTCAGCATGACCGTAAAAAGAGTTATGACCAGGATATTACTATCTTCTAGTCTTTCGGGAAGGTGGTAAATATTATCACCTTCCTTTTTTTTAATTTATAAAAGGAGCAAAAAATGAGTTACACATATATTCTTTCAAACTGGAAATCAGGCGCAAGTTTTACAAAAGGTTATACTGAAGATGAATATTTTTACAATCAGGTAATCAGCGCAATTAAAGAAAATTTAAAAAATAAAACTCTTCCTTTTTTTAATAATGATATTAAATCAGTACCTCGTGAACTTTTATCCGGAAAAATTATTAAAGATGAAAATCTTATTGCTCTTGAACAGGTGGCCGCAAAAAATAAATATAATTCCAATCTCTGGTTATATGGTGCTGACCTTGAAAAGTTTTCTCGAGAAGGAATTAAAATTAAATTTAAACCCAATGCTGAACCTGTTTTATGCATGACTAAATTTAAAAATCCCATTCATCTTGAATCTTTGGAATTATATATTAATGAAGGCGGTTCAAAAAATAATTTTCAATTCTTATATAATTTTGACAGTCTTACTCCGGAAACTCAAAACGCATTAATTAAATATACAGAAAAAGCTTATAAATTAGATCAGACTTATACACAGGAAAATTATGACACTTTCCAGGATAACTTAAAAAAAGATGTAAAAAATAATAAAAAAATAATTCTTGAAATTCAGGAAAAAATCCGTAATGACCGTTTCCTTTCCGGAGTTGATTGTGCATCCATAATTGAAGCTCAATATACTCATAATCTTTATCAGTCTGTTGGAGCTAAAATGCAGAATCCGATTAAGGAAGAACGTAAACAAAAATGTTATACGGCATTTAATAATTTATTCAATCAAATTGATGAAGGTAAAATCAATTCTTTAATGGTTGCAGAAAACCTTACCAAAAAAATGTATTCTGCAGCAATTTACCAGCGTACAATGACTTCTAAAAATTTAAATCTTGAAACATCTAAACTTCATGAAGAAAAAATGAAAAAAACTGTTTCTTATAACGGATGGGAAAGATAGGAGAAAATATGGCAAAAAATAATAAACTAAATTTTGAAGAATTGGATGATCTTGATGATTATCTTGAAAGCCAGGTAAATGGCGGAATGAGTGAAGCTGCATTATTTAATGATTATGAAAATTATGAATCTGATTATCATGAAGATGAAGAAGATTACAATGACGGCCAGCTTTATCTTGAGGTAATAGATAGAAGTGAAGTTCCTTATTTTGGTTCTGATAAAACAAGTTTTATTGAATACACTATAAGAACTGAAGAAGGTATTTATAATGAACTTCTTCCAGAGCAGAATAAAGACAGACAAATAAATGAAAATGAAGTTCCGTGTATTACTTATAGAAAATCAATTAATCCGGAAATTCCAAATCAGTTTTTACTTTCTGTTTTTAATAAAAATAATTATAACCTTCCAGCATGGCAAAAAACAATAGATATTGTTGATGACAATATTCGAAATCAGGTAATAAATGTTACTGCCTGGTATGACAGAATAAAAGCTGAAGAAAAAATATCAAAAGTAAAAAATCAAAATAATATGGAATCTCTTTCTCAATCAGAAATAATAATTGTAAATGGTATTCCTCGTGAATTAAAAAATGGTTTGAAAGAAGGTTTTATAAAAGCTGTACAACAGATTGATGAACTTATGAAAGACTGCCGTATGCTTATTCAAGAAAACAAACAATTAAGACATCAACTTAAAAATAAATCAAATGGATATTCAGATTAAAAAGGAGAAATTATTATGGCAAATGAAAACAAAAGAGAAATTTATACTTACAGTTTATTTGGTTATGAAGGTTCAATTGTATCAGTTGAGACAGATTTAAGGAAAGGCATTCCTGCTTATGATCTTGTCGGACTGGCAGATAGTCAGGTAAAAGAATCAAGAGAAAGAATTAAAGCAGCATTCAGAAATCAGGGATTACCATTCCCCGAAAACAGAATTCTTCAATCTTTAAGTCCTGCAGATTTAAAAAAAGAAGGTTCTGCATTTGATTTACCTATGGCACTTTCAATTTTAAATGAACAGAATAATTATCAGGGAGAAAATGTTCTTTGCATGGGAGAACTTGAACTTTCCGGAGCAGTAAGACCTGTAAGAGGAATTCAGGCCGCAGTTTCTTCTGCAGTTGCTTCCGGTATAACAAATTTTATTGTTCCAGAACAGAATGTAAATGAAGCTTTAGAAGTACCTGGTGCAAAAGTTCTTCCTGTTTCAAATCTTTTTGAACTTCATGAAGCTTTATCAAATAATAAACCTTTTATTGAAAAATCAGTTGAAACTAGTCTTAAAACTAAAATTGAATTCAATGAAGAAGTTCTGAATTCTAAAGATTATTATGATAAAACTGTTATGGATATGAATCTTGACGGTTATTATGATACTGCACGAGCAATTGAAATTGCAATTGCCGGAAAACATAATATTCTTCTTGAGGGCGCTCCTGGATGTGGCAAAACAATGTTAAGTCAGCGTTTGTTTCCAGCCCTTACACCGCAGCTTACTGATGAAGAATCTAAATCAACAACACGTATCTGGTCAATAGCAGGACTTACTCATCCTGATAAACCAAATATAAAAGATGTTCCTTTCCGTATTCCACATCAAACTGCATCTATAGAAGGTATGTGTGGTGGTGGTGTAAGCTGCCGACCTGGAGAGATTTCATTAGCTCATAATGGTATTTTATTTTTAGATGAAGCTGCCGAATTCAGAAGTACAGTATTACAGATGTTACGAGTCCCTCTCGAAAATAAAAATATAACTTTAAGCAGAGCTGGAAGAACAACAACTTTTCCGGCTAATTTTCAGCTTGCAATGGCCGTAAATCCATGTCCATGTGGTAATTATGGCAGCCATGACAAAATATGTCTTTGTTCTGCAAAATCAATTGAACAATACTGGAAAAAGTTTTCTGCTCCATTACTGGATAGAATTGAAATCATGCAGCATGTTGAAAAAAATGAAAATGATCCAAGAAAAATTACTGTTGCAGAAATGAAAAAACATATTGAAAATGCTTTCAAAATTCAAAGAGAAAATCCTAATTATAATTCAAATCTTACTCCACAGGAAATTGCAGAAAAATGTCAGCTGGACAGAGAATGTAAGCTTTATTTTGACAAGCATAATATAGATATGAGTGAACGTCAGAAAGCCAGTACTCTTAAAGTTGCATTAACTATTGCAAATATGGATAACCGTAAAGAAATTGAAATCAATGATTTACGAGAAGCTTTTGAACTTACCACTTCTATCGAAAAGAAGCTGGAATACGGAATAGACCGTATAAAAAATCATTATGCTTTATCTCAAGAACCAAATAATATTGAAACTATTATTGAAACACCTGAACAGAAATTGCTTACTGATAATAATATAAAAGATTATAAAACTCTTTTTAAAGAAGATATTTTGGATAATACTCTTGATGACAGTAAGCTTATAAACAAAGCAGGTAACTATATTTCTGAAATGCAGTCAAAAATTGTAGAACTTATCAATGTAAATCAGCAGCTTTCAGAACAGAATAATAAATTTTCAGAACAAATTAATAAAAACATTAAAAATGAAGAAGTAGAAAGATAGGAGCTATTTATGAAATTGGAAATATTTAAATCATCATTTGGATTCTATAATTTACGTACAATAAACGGAAAACCTACTGAAGAAATGCTTAAAGATTTAAAAGCAAATGGATATCATTGGTCAAACTATAATAACTGCTGGTATCCTGCAACTTTTGAAGCTAAAAATATTGAACGTAATAAAAAATATGTTGAAGATTTTAAAAATACTTTCTTTCCGGAAAAATCAGTTCAGCCAGAAATTATTGAAACAGAAAATGCTGAAAACAAAAACAATAAACCATTCAATAATTCTGAAGAAGAAATTGCTTACCTTAAAGACCTCGTAAATGAACTTCAGGAGGAACGTAAAAAAGATCTTGAAAGAATTAAAATACTTGAATCCACCCTTGTTGATGAAAATATTTCTGAAAGAAGAGAAGCAGATGAAGAATTAGAAATGCTTCAGGAACAGGCTGAAATTGAAGAAGAAATTTCCTGGGAAAAAGAAAATACTTTAACAGATGAAGAAGAGCAGAAAATCATTGAAGAACAGAATGAACCTTTATCTTCCGGAAGTTTTATTTTAAATACAAAAGAACTCTTGGAAAGAACAGATGAAATTGCAAGAGAAGAAGAACAGGAAACTGAAAATGATTTTCAAGAACATCTGGAAGAAAATGAAAGTAATTCTACAATGATAACTCCGGAAGAACTTTCATGTGCAAAATCTGTTTTACCTACTGCGCAGTATGTTACAACTTTAAATTTATCAATGGGAGAAGAAGGAGATTTTTATAAAAATAAAATTAAACAGACTGCTGAATCTGTAATGAATGCTCCCAAAATCGGTAAAACAGATGGAATGGAAGAACATCCTATTGTAATAAGGTATTTTCATCCAACTGGAACAGAATCACTTGTTTGTGAAATCGGCGAAGATGGAGAAGCTTATGGCTTTCAATGTTTAAATGGTGATTATGAAATGGCCGAATGGGGATATCTTGATATAAATGAATTGAAAAGTATTCCTGGTATGGAAATTGATTATCATGTTCCGGAAGGAATGACAATTGAGCGCTGGCTTTATAAAGAACAGCCTGATATGTATCCTGAATATGCTGAATTTTCAAATGATACAAAAACTCTATTTGATATTGCTATGGAAACTGGTAATGATATTGAAGCTATTTCTAAAGCACTTAAAAAAACAAATATAATCGAAAATAAAATTGATTATGCAAGAGAGCTTGCTGACTGGATGATCCAGTATGGACTTGATAATTCAGAAAGCCAGGAAAATATACATATATCTTTTGATGATATTCTTTCAAATACAGATACTCCGGAAGAATGGCTTAATAATCCTGAAAATATCAAACTTATAAATGAAGCTTTGGCAGAACATAATGATAATGAACTTCTTGAGTATGACCCTGATGAAAAAGAATCTGAAAAAGAATTTAGTTTATTTTTCTGTACTAATTCAGATGAATATGGAGAAAATACTTTATTTAAACGCAATAAAGAAGGCCGCTGGGTAAGAAGGACTGATGACGAAATACATGAAGAATATGAAGAAGAATTATTTGAACAACTTGGCTTTACAGGAAATGAAGGTTTATTTGATGAATCTGAAGAAGAAATTAAAAAGAATTATGTTCTTGAGAAACTTGCTGCAGCTGGTATTGAAGTAGTAACTGATAAGGATGAATTTGACAGGATTCTTGAAGAAGAGGATATTTTGCAGAAAATGTCGGATTTTAATAAAGATACTAAGCTGACAATTGAGATAAGAAATCTTATTGCTGATTCTTTGCAAAAAACAGCAGAAGAATTTATTCCGACAGTTTATTCAAGAGAAAACTATCTGAAAATATTTAAGGATGGAATTATTGAAACACCTGTTGAAACAGTAAAAATAGGCCTGAATCAATTTGTAAAACTTTGCCCTGCAAACAGAAATAATTTAATGCTTGCCATAAGAAGGACATTGGAAACTCCTTCTTTGATTCTGGAAAAAGAAACGTTTGATGAAAATACAGAATCATTCAAGCCTGTTCACGTTTACGGAAAGTCTTTTATAAATACAAGTAGCAATCATACTAAAACAGTTGAATCTGTAATTGTATTTAAAGAAGGTGAAAACATAGCAATGAGCCTTCATAATAAAGATATTTCAAAATTTGTAAAGCAAATAAAAACGGCTGACGACATTATCTACTTGGATAAAGAAGCCAGCCGAGTAGTTACGATCGGCATAAATGCCGGTGATAACCATGTGGTGAAAGAAATACAAGAATTTCTTTCCAGCTCGGAACAGAAGTTCCTACCTTTTAATCCACAATATGATAGAACAAAAATTTTGTCAAGTAAAGATTTTATAAAACAGAATAATGTTGATATAGGAAATCTTGAAATAACTAAAAGTAATTTTGATAGTTATTTTAATATTTTTAACAGGCACATAGCTTATAAAGATAATCCTGACAAAATAGCAAGTGAACTTTTTAATTATCATGTTTCTGATATTAATAAAGAAACAATGCGAATATGGCTCAAGGAAGAAGGCTATACAATCAAAGAAAAAAATAATTCGCAAAAAATGATTTTAAATGATGGTGTTATCTATGGTTTTGCTTATGAAAACAAAATCTACCTCAATCCAGATATAATGAATTCCGAAGTTGCTATTCACGAATATACACACCTTTGGGATAACTATATCCAGAGAACAAATCCGGAACTCTGGGAAAAAGGAAAACAGATTTTCCAAAATACTCACTTCTGGAATGAAGTAAAAAATGATCCAAATTATGCAGATATTGCAGATAACAATGACCTTATTTTAAGCGAAGTTCACGCAAGAATCTGTGGAGAACTTTCAGAAAAAGTTCTTAATAAAATCCTAGAACAAGACGGAAAGATTACTGCTGATAAAGTTATCAATTGGGATAATGAAACCTGGGAATATCTTCTTTCAGACCTTGGTGTAACTGCTTTCCCGATTACACAATCATCAGATATTACTTTTGATGAAATCAGAGATTTCCTTTCAGCTCCAATGAAAGACCTGATGAATGGTATTCAGATTATAAAGATATCTGAAAAAGAAATCGAAGCAGAATACAAGATAATGCAGGAAATATCCAAAGGACTTACACCTGATGAAATTAAGCTTAATCTTGCAAAATACAAAGAAAGTCTTATTTATGCACAAGAAAAAAGTCAGGAAACTTGGGAAGATTTCTATGCAAGAAATACTACTGGATTTGATACTCCACAGACTGTTGATGAATTCCGCCAGGCTTATGAACATAACAAAAAGCAATTTGAATATGATGTAAAAAAATACACAGGCTGGATAAAAGCTCTTGAAGAAGTTCAGCCAATAATTGAAGAACAAAATCCATTAATTAAAGAAGAAATACATGTTTCAAATGAAGAATGGAATGCTTTAAGTCATCTTGCAGATGCTGCTAAAATGGACTGGTTTTATGAAGAAACTTTTAAACAGGAAAATCTTAAAATACAAGATTTAAAGGATTTATCTACTGCCTGGTTATCTGAAAATCTTGAAAAATTAAATAACACAGATTTTGAAATGATCAAAACAATTTATAAAAGAGCAAATATTGAGCTTGATGAAATTGAAATTCCGGAAAATCTAAAAGAACAAATTAATAAATCGGAGCAGCTTACTTCAAAGAAAGATATTAAAGTAATTCGTGAACAATGTAGGGAAATTCTGAAAAAATCTGATTCAGAAATTACAGAAGCAGACAAAGTAATTCTTGCCCAGTACGAGGGAGCTGGCGGACTTAACGAAGTAAACCGCACAAATGCCGGAATTCTAAACGAATTCTATACACCAAATAATCTTGTAGAAAAAGTTTGGCAGATTGTAGATTCATATTCACCGAAAGCAAAGACTGTTTTAGAGCCTTCTGCAGGTGTCGGTAAGTTTGCAAATAACAGACCGAACAATGAATTTACAATGTTTGAGCTTGATGAAACTTCTGCAAGAATTAATAAAATTCTTCATCCTGAAGCAAATATTTTTCAGGGTGCTTATCAGAAACAATTTTTTGATACAAACGAACGCAGCAGGAATCCATATTTTATACAGCCTCAATATGATGTTGTAATCGGGAATCCGCCTTATGGTACATATAACGATAAATACAAAGGACTTGGGGAAGGAAAGGAATTCGATAGATATGAAGAATACTTTATTTCAAAAGGTTTGGATGCTCTTAAAGATGAAAACTCTTTATTAGCTTTTGTAGTGCCTTCCGGATTTTTAAATTCAACAAATGATAAACAGAAAGAGATTATTGCTTCCAAAGGCAAATTGATTGATGCTTATAGATTGCCAGTAGGTACATTCCCGACAACAGATGTGGGAACTGATATTATTATCATGACATCATGGGAAAAAGAT
>JAEESN010000030.1 GCA_016286365.1 Treponema sp. | reverse complement strand
AGATAAAAATTCTTTTGCAAATATAACCGGAATTATTTTGGGAGGAGAGAGTCCCGTTCAATAATTGTTCCGCTTACAGTGTGATGGCCTTTGATGTAAGGAACGCCTGAAATCTTTTTGATTATGAGTTCGCTTGCAACATCGGCTATATCTTCCGGTCTTATGTTAACTGTAGTTAACGGAATTGAGTCCTTTGTGTTTGAAACATAGTTATCAAAACCGGTAACGCTTACATCCTGTGGAACTTTAATTCCCCGTGCCTGGAGGAGAGAAATAAGAGCAGCGGCAGTTTCGTCACAGTTACAGATATAAGCCGAAGGAAGCTTTAAGTTTTCCGGCAGCTTGATTTCTATTTCGGCGCTGTCGTCTTTTCTGTCGTTTAATACATCGGATGGATTTAATTTTATTCCTTCTTCCAAAAGTGCCTTTAAAAATCCCATGTACCTGTCGCGGATAGAAGTGGTTGCCTTGTAATTTCCTACGAAGGTAAGATTTTTATGTCCCAGTGCGATTGCGTGTTTTGTCATAAGATATGAGCAGTAGAAGTTATCGTTTGTAACGCAGTCCAGCGAAGGATCATCTGTATAAAAATCAAGAAGAATAAAATTATCAAAATGAGTGTGGATTGTTTCTACGTATTCATTACTTACCTGACCTAAGATGATAAGCCCGTCGATTTTACTGTCCTGAATCATGCGCGGAAGATTAAACGCTGATTCGTCGTCGTCGTTTACAAGCTCCATGATTGAATAAAAATTTTTCTGGAGCAGGGCAGTAGTAAGATGATTAAAAATATACCAGTAGTAGGAATTGTTGTTTTTAAAATAGCGTGAAGGAATTATGATTCCAATATTGCCTGTGATTTTAGATTTATCCTGGCTTGCTGTTTTCTTTGTTTTATAACCCATTGATTCTGCCAGGTCTTTAATCTGTTTTCTGAGGGAATCTCCAACGCCTTCTTTATTTGTAAGTGCCTTTGAAACGGTTACCGTACTTACATTAAGCTGTTCTGCAATATCTGATAAACGAATTTTTTTCTTCTGCATGATTTTTAATCATAACATAATTTAAGTTAAAAAAAAAGAAAAAAATTAAGTAAAAATTTTGATTTATGGGAGCCCGCCCGCCAGATTGCACATCTTTGTTATATAAAAAAATAAAACCCGTAGATTTTTTCTACGGGTTTTGTATAAGTTTAGTTTGAGTTTGATTTATATAAAACTTATTTCACAAATTCTTTTTTAAGGAAGTCTAAGTCGAGTTCAGGATAAAGAACGTGTGCGCTAAGAAGCTTGTTAACTCTTTCGCGTGCTGCTTTCTGAACTTCAGGGTCTAAGACGATTTTTCCCTTTGCAGGTTTACCTTCTTTTGTAACTCCAGGTTTTGTTCCCTTAAGTACAAAGTCGATGATGTCTGCAACTTCCTTCATGTCTTTTTCGTCCATACCAAGAGTTGTAAGACCAGGGGTACCGATACGGATTCCCGAAGTCCACCATGCACCGTTTTTGTCATATGGAAGTGCATTTGCGTTTGCAGTTACACCGCACTGGAATAAAGCAGCTTCTGCCTGTTTTCCTGTTAAGCCGTAAACTGTTACATCGCAGAGCATAAGGTGATTGTCTGTTCCGCCAGTCTGGAGTGGGATTCCGTGAGACTTACATCCTTCTGCAAGTGCCTGTGCATTTTTTACAACCTGGCTTGCCCATTTCTGATAGGCCGGAGTAGAAGCTTCCTTGAATGCGATTGCCTTTGCAGCCATGATGTGTCCGAGTGGACCACCGAGTACCATAGGACAACCCTTGTTTACGTAATCAGCAAATTCTTTTTTACAAAGAATCATAGCACCACGTGGACCGCGTAAAGTTTTATGTGTTGTTGTTGTTACGATGTCTGCCCATTTTACTGGATCAAAGTCACCTGTGAATACTTTTCCGGCAACAAGACCAGCAAAGTGAGCCATATCAACCATTAAAACTGCTCCGCATTTGTCTGCAATTTCGCGGAAGCGTTTAAAGTTGATTTTACGTGGATAAGCAGAGAATCCTGTAAGAAGGATAAGAGGTTTTACTTCCATTGCCTGCTTTTCGATTGCATCATAGTCTAAAAGACCAGTTTCCTTATCTACACCGTAAGGATGACTTTCGAACATACGTGCAGAAACGTTCATTTTATATCCGTGAGTTAAGTGACCGCCACATGAATAGTCAAGACCCATAAGTTTCTGGTTTCCAAAGCGTTTACGAAGCATGTCGAACTGTTCGTCTGTAAGGTCGTTCAATGAATTAACACCAAGTTCCTGTAAAGTTGGAGTTTCTACCTTTGCACTTAAAATAGCCCAGTATGCAACAAGGTTTGTATCTGCTCCCGAGTGTGGCTGAACGTAAGCGTAATCTGCGCCAAAAAGTTTTTCTGCTTCGCGTGCGGCAACGTTTTCTACAGCATCGATGTTTACACATCCGCCGTAATAACGGTGTTCAGGATAACCTTCTGCGTATTTATCTGTAAGAAGGTTTCCCATAGCAGCCTGTACGTTCAAAGAACAGTAGTTTTCCGATGCTACGAGTTTAAGGTGACTGCGCTGGTTTTCAATTTCGTTTACGATTGAAGCAGCGATATCAGGTCCGACTTCTGCAACCTGCTGAAGGTTTGCAACATAAGAACACATTGCAGCGGTTGGTTTTCCGTTGCAAGCGGCAAGATAGTTTTCCAATGGTGTTGCCATAGTTTATACTCCAGAATTCAATTTTTTTTCTATAATATTAATCATAATACCATTAAATAAAGCTTAAATTCAATAGACTGTTTTTGTGCATAAGAACGTTTTTCAGTCAGTTTGAAAGAAAATTAATGAATGTTTTGTTTGAAATTTTGTGATATAATCATCTTATGTACGAGCTGCCATGCGAATTTAAAAAGTTTATAGAAGCTGACTGTAACCGCCTGGAATTTATCATTCAATATTTAAACGAGCGCGGTGTAAAAACGGCAGTTCTTCCGGTAAAAGATAAAAATCACATCTACGTAAAATTTCCCCAAAGCCAGTATAATCCTTCGTGTAAAATAAAAACCATTCTTGCTCATTACGACCGTGTAGAACAAAGTCCAGGAGCAAATGATAATTCATCATCAGTTTTTTCGCTTATGGAATGGGCAGTAAATCTTCAAAAAGAATATGCACAGAGCTTTCATAATATAAGGCTGATTTTTACAGATGGCGAAGAAGAAACAGAAGGCGGAGTAAAGAGCATGGGAGCTTTTGATCTTGCCCTCCTTTTTAAAAAATTAAAAATTGTAAACGACGACATAATTGTTTTTGACTGCACGGGAAGGGGAACTATCCCTGTAATCTGCGAGGCATCGCTTCCTCAAAATGCTCCACAAAATTTTTTATCAAAATATTCAGATTTAGAAGCACGCCTTCAGAGAATTCTGGTAAAAGCTTCGGGCGGTAAGTGGTTTAATCTTCCGTGTAAATATTCAGATAATGCAGGCTTTATTGCAAATGGCTTTCCCGCAGTTGCAGTAACCTTCCTTCCTTCTGATGAAGTGTCCGAAGTTTTAAAAAATAATCAGTGTAAAACATGGGCACTTCTTCACACACAGAAAGATAATTTGGAAAGTTTGAGCGGAGAATCCTTTGTTTTAATGAAAAAAATCCTTTTTGAACTTGCAAAAATGAAAACTTTTTTACAATAGGGGATTTGCATTCTTGAAGTTATAAAAAATAGACTATATTATTGAAATATAAATAAATAAAAAATGGGTGGGAAAAATGGGAAAGTTAAAAAAAGCTAAAAACAACAGCGGTGGAATTAAAATCAAAAAGCTCCACTGCACCGCAATGATTTGTTCCAGTCTTTTGTGCATCTCTCTCTTAGTTACAGTCTTTTTTACAAAAAACAATTATTCAAAAATGTTTTTGTCTATTCACGATTATTCTGAATGCAGCAAGGCAATAAACGATTTTAGAAGTGCCTCTGATTATCTTTCTAATCAGTCCAGACTTTATTCTGTAAACCTCGATAAAACTTTTATTGATAATTACATCGAAGAATATACATCATACCAGCGAAGGGAAAAATCTATAGAAATTATTGAACTTTCGCATGTTGGCGACGAACCTGATATTAAATTAAAAATGGCTTACAAGGAATCTCAGGCTCTGGCACAGGTAGAACTTTATGCTTTAAAGCTGATTACAGAATCATTAAATCTACCAAAAGATCAGGTTCCTTCTTTAATTTACGAAACTCTTCTTACACCTCCGGATCAGAAACTCAGCGCAGAAGAAAAACTTAATAAAGCACGCCTTTCGCTTTTTGATTCAAACTATATTAATTCAAAAGAAAGAATCTCGGGCTTTACACAGGATGCATTAAATTCACTCGTTGTTTCTTACCTTCATGCAGAAAGAACCGGAGACACAAGTATAAGAAATCTTTTTTTCCTTGCAATCGTTGGAGTTTCATTTCTCTTAGTGATTACAATTTTGATTTACTTCCTGATTATCTTCTTTGTCCTTTCGCCTTTACAGAAGTCGATTAAAAATGTTGAGCTTGGAAAAAAGATGGAAGTAAGCGGTTCATACGAAACAAAATATATTGCAACAACCTACAACAGCCTTATAGAAAAAACAGAAATCAAAACATCAATCCTAAAACACAAGGCAGAACACGATTCACTTACGGGGCTCATAAACCGCGATGCCTTTGAACAGATTAAAAAGATTCTGATGGATTCTGCAGAGCCGATTGCATATCTTATTCTTGATATTGACTTCTTTAAGACAATCAACGACAGCTTTGGTCATCTTGTAGGTGATGAAGTTTTAAAAAAGATTGCCTTCCTTCTTTTAGATAAATTCAGAACAACTGATTATATAGCCCGCATTGGCGGAGATGAATTTGCAATCATAATGACAAAATTCGGAAACTCACCGGAGCAGGTTATTCAGGCAAAAATCGATGCTCTTAATAAAACACTTCAGAACGTTTCGGACGGATTACCTTCTGTTTCGCTCAGCGTTGGAGTTTCTTTCTCTTCGTGTGGTTTCTTAAAAGAAATGGAAGCACAGGCAGATAAGGCACTTTACAAGGTTAAAAAAGGCGGAAGATGTAACTGCTCCTTTTACAATTTCCAGGATTCTGATATAATAATGTAGTTAGATAAAACTAACAAAAAAACCAGTATTAAACAGAAAAATTTTAAAAGGAAGTGATATATGACAAAGTACTCGGTTACCGGTATGGGATGTGCGGCCTGCTCCGCAAGGGTCGAAAAGGCTGTATCTTCTGTTCCTGGCGTTACAACATGTACAGTTAATCTTCTTACAAACAGCATGATGGTAGAAGGTACTGCCACAGAAGAATCAATTGTTCAGGCGGTAGTGCAGGCTGGTTATGGAGCGTCCCGGGTAGACGAAGGTACAAAAGATGATGTCGTAAAAAAGACAGAAGAAGCTTCGAAGGAATCTGGCAGACGACTCATCGCTTCCATAGTTTTTTTAGCAGGACTCATGTATCTTTCGATGTTCGGCATGATGTTTAATCTTAAAGGGCCTGCTTTTTTGGATTCTAAAGGAATTCTCGGCTATACCCAGGCTCTTCTTTCTTTAATTGTTTTAATCATAAACAGACGCTTTTTTATTTCGGGCTTTAAATCTGTTTTACATTTAAGTGCAAATATGGACACTCTTGTTGCACTCGGCTCTTCTGCATCTTTTTTATACAGCCTTTATGTAATGTTTTTTATGCCGGGCGAGCATCTTTACTTCGAAGGTGCCGCAATGATTGTTACCCTCATATCTATCGGTAAAACACTCGAAGCCCATGCAAAAGGAAAAACCACAAACGCAATCAATTCTCTTTTGGATCTGGCACCTAAAACAGCTACAGTCCTTAAAGACGGAAAAGAAAGCGTAATTCCTGTATCTGATTTAAAACCTGGTGATATTTTTATTGTTCACCCGGGCGAAAATATTCCATCGGACGCAGAAATCATAGAAGGAAATACATCCGTAAACGAGGCGGCCATCACAGGAGAAAGTATCCCTGTTGATAAAAAATCCCCAGACAGGGTAACCGGTGCAACACAAAATGTAAGCGGATTTATAAAGTGCCGTACGCTCAAGGTAGGGCAGGATACTACTTTTGCACAGATTATAAAGCTTGTAACAGACTCTGCTTCTTCTAAAGCACCCGTTCAGAAAATTGCAGATAAGGTGAGCTCAGTTTTTGTTCCTGTAGTAATCCTTCTTTCTTTAATAACTTTTGTTCTCTGGAAAGTATTTTATGCAGACCTTGAGTTTTCTCTTTTAAGGGCAATCTCTGTTCTGGTTATAAGCTGTCCTTGTGCGCTTGGTCTTGCAACTCCTGTAGCGGTAATGGTTGGAAACGGGGTTGGTGCAAAAAAAGGAATCCTTTTTAAAAATTCAGTTTCTCTTGAACAGACCGGAAAGACAAAAATCGTAGTACTCGATAAAACTGGAACTTTAACAAAAGGCGAGCCTGTCGTAAAAAAAATAATCCCTTCGGATGGAATAAAAGAAGAGCAGGTATTAAGGCTTACTGCAAGTATAGAAAAACAGAGCCTTCATCCCCTTGCAAAAGCGATTGTAAAAAAAGCAGAAGAAGCAGAAATTAAACTTTCGCCGGTAAGTGATTTTACAGAAGTTCCTGGTAAAGGAGTTTTGGGCACAATCGAAGGTCATAAATATGAATGCGGAAGATTCGAAGAAAGTGCATTTATAGGAATAAAAAAAGACGGAAAGCTCATTGGAAAAATCCTCCTTCAGGACGAAATAAAACCCGATTCCCCAGCCGCAATCAAAGATCTTAAAAAGCTTGGAATAAAGGTTGTAATGCTTACAGGCGACAGCCGCGAGACTGCACATGAGGTCGGAAAACAGCTTGGCATAGAAGAAATATATTCTCAGGTTCTTCCAAAAGATAAATCCGACATCGTAGCAAAGCTTAAAAAAGAAGGCTTTGTGATGATGGTAGGGGATGGTATAAACGATGCTCCGGCTCTTACCCAAAGCGATATAGGAGTAGCCATAGGCGCCGGTTCCGACGTAGCAATCGACAGTGCTCAGGTTGTGCTTGTAAAAAACTCCATTAAGGACGTAGTTTCTGCTATACATCTTAGCCGCGAAGTAAAGAAAAATATCATGCAAAACCTTTTCTGGGCTTTTATCTACAATGTTTTAGGAATCCCGCTTGCAGCAGGTGTATTTACTTCGTTTGGCATAACACTTAACCCTATGCTTTGTTCACTTGCGATGAGTCTTTCGAGTTTCTGTGTTGTTTCAAATTCCTTAAGGCTGAACCGCTTTAAAAAATAAGCTTTATTATAAAGGCAAAAATCCAGGCAACCATACACTGGCCTGCAACAATTCCAAGCGCCCATTTTCTTCCAAGCTCGCGTCTTACAGATGCAATGGCTGCAACACATGGTGTGTATAAAAGACAGAAGGTAAGGAATGCAAGTGCACTCGAGAAAGTCATTACAGAACCGAGCGCTGCTTCTGAATTAAATAATACAAGCAGGGTAGAAACAACGCTTTCTTTTGCTATAAATCCCGAAATAAGTGCTGTAGAGAATTTCCAGTCACCAAATCCGAGTGGTTTAAAAATCGGAGCAATAAAGCCCGCTACAGAAGCAAGAATACTGTCTTTAGAATCCTGTACAACGTTCAGTCCAAAGTCAAAGGTCTGTAAAAACCAGATTATGATTGTCGCAATAAAAATTACGGTAAACGCACGCTGTAAAAAGTCACGTGCTTTTTCCCAGAGTAACAGGCATACGTTCTTTGCTCCGGGCATTCTGTAATTTGGAAGCTCCATTACAAAAGGAACAGCTTCTCCGCGGAACAAAGTGTTTTTAGAAATGAGTGCAATAAAAATCGCAGTGATGATTCCAAAAAAATAAATGCCCGTCATTATAAGCCCAGATGTAAATGGGAAAAAGATAGAAGTTATAAAACCGTAAATCGGAAGTTTTGCAGTACAGCTCATAAATGGTGTTAAAAGAACAGTCATCTTTCGGTCGCGTTCGGAAGGAAGTGTTCTTGTAGACATAACGCCCGGAACCATACATCCAAAACTGATTAATAAAGGAACAATACTTCTTCCAGAAAGTCCAATCTTTCTTAAAAGCTTATCCATCACAAAGGCAACGCGTGCCATATAGCCAGAATCTTCTAAAAGAGAGAGGAAGAAAAATAATGTAACGATTACAGGAACAAAGCTTACGACAGAACCTATGCCTGTAAAAATACCGTCGATTATAAGCGAATGAAGGGTAGGGTTTACATTTATGTTTTGTAAAAGTGTGTCAACCGCACTTGTAAGACTTTCTATACCTGTACCAAGAAGGTTTTGTAAGAATGCTCCTATAACATTAAAAGTCAAAAAGAAGATAAGAGCCATAATCAGGATAAATGTTGGGATAGCAGTGTATTTTCCTGTTAAGATTTTATCTATTTTTGTAGAGCGTATGTGTTCCTTACTTTCTTCCGGTTTGATTACAGTTTTTTTACAAAGCTCTTTTATAAAAGAAAACCTCATATCTGCAATCGCTGCCGAGCGGTCAAGTCCTCTTTCTTCTTCCATCTGGATGATGATGTGTTCAATCATCTCAAGCTCATTTTTAGAAAGGTTTAATGCCTTTGTTACT
>JAEESN010000021.1 GCA_016286365.1 Treponema sp. | reverse complement strand
CTAAAGGATGTATTATTCTCACAAATCCGACTCAAGAGGAAAAGAAAGAAATAGATAATCGTATAAATATTTTTTATAATTCTTTACAGTTATGAGGAATTTCCTTCTTCCTACAAATTGCGATTTGAGGGACTAAGCCCAAATCCTATCTGTAATATAACAATTCTCTTCCAAATTCCCTCCGCGCAAAAGAAGATAGTATATCATAAAAACACATAAGATTATTTTTCCTTAACCGTCAAAATATCCGTATTATAAAACCGCTTTAAAAAAATCATTTTATATATACGTGTTATAAAAACTCGGAGCAAAGGTTCACATTTTGCGGCGCGTGTTTTAGCAGAGCAAAATGTGGTTCTTTGCGTGAGAGTTTTTATAAGTACGCATAGCACATGCAAAATGTGGTTCTCTGCGGGAGCGATTTTATAAATACGGCAAGAACACGTATTATAAAAAGTATGAAATAAGATTAATTGTATATTATCTTTTCAAATAAACCATGAGCAGCATGATGTCGCTGTTGCGGATGCCGCTGATTCGGTTGGCCTGGCCCAGGGTTACGGGGCGGATGGCTTCGAGTTTTGTGCGGGATTCTGCGGAAAGCGACGGGATTTTTGAATAATCAAAGTTTGCAGGGATTTTTGTGTTTTCCATGCGGTGGAGTTTTTCTACGCGGCGGTCCTGCTTTTCTATATAATACTTATATTTAACTTCGATTTTTGCTTCTTCCCATTCATCTTCGGGGTAGCCCGGGTTTTCTGCATTCGGCTTTTTAAGAAGGAGCGCTTCGATTTCGGCAAGCTTTGCATATTTTTCGTTTACTGCATCAAACTGGGCCTGATTTTTTAGTCCCGCGCGGAAGGCGTATTTTGCAAGTCGTCTGTCGGCAGTGTCGTGGCGGAGTTTCAGTCGGTATTCTGCACGTGCTGTGAACATTCGGTATGGTTCTTTTGTTCCAAGAGTTACAAGGTCATCGATCAAAACTCCGATGTATGCTTCGTCTCTTCCAAGAATTACAGGCTCGTATTCTGGAATATTTTCGAAGGATTTATATCCTGCATCGCTCTGGATTTTTGCGATGTATTCATTTAATTCTTTTGTCTGCTTTGCGGAATTTTCTGCAAACTGATGTTTTTCTTCTGCGGTCATATCGGCCTTTGGTCTGAATGCACCTTCCGACATGCTTGCCGGCACCCCGTTCATAGTTGAAGGAAGCTTAGAAAGTGGTCCGCAGAGTTTTATGTGTTCGCGTGCGTAAAGACCTGCATTCATTCCGGCTACAAGTCCCTGGCCGGCAGCTTCTTCGTATCCGCTTGTTCCGTTTATCTGTCCGGCATTAAAAAGTCCTGCTACGCGTTTTGTTTCGAGTGAAGGATAAAGCTGGGTTGGTTCAACAAAATCATATTCTACGGCATAACCCGGTCGGCTCTGTACGGCGTTTTCAAATCCTGTCATTGTGCGCATGAATGCATCCTGAACGCTTTCGGGCAGTGATGAAGAAAGTCCGTTTAAATAGATTTCGTCTGTTTCGAGTCCTTCCGGCTCTACAAAAATCTGATGGCGGTCTCTTTCCTTAAAACGCATTACCTTGTCTTCGATTGAAGGGCAATAGCGTGGGCCTATTCCGCTGATTTTTCCTGAGTATAAAGGCGAGCGTCCGATGTTGTCGCGGATGATTTTATGTGTTTCTTCGTTTGTAAAAACTATGTGGCAAGGAACCATCGGGCGGTTTATTTCTTTATTTTCAAAACTGAATGGAATTACATCCTCGTCTCCAGGCTGTTCTTCGAGCTTTGAAAAATCAACTGTCTTTCTTAAGATTCTCGGAGGTGTTCCGGTTTTTAATCGTCCTGTTGTAAATCCAAGGCGGTGAAGGCTTTCTGTTAATCCATAAGCTGCAGGTTCTCCGACTCTTCCGCATGGAGCATCGTATTCACCGATGAAGATTCTTCCGCCAAGGAATGTCCCTGTTGTTAAAACGACCGAGCGTACGGGAATTATTCTTCCTCTTTCGGTTACAACACCGGTTACCTTCTGCCTCATCCCTGATTTTGCGGCTTCTGTCTGTCCGGCATTGCGGCTTTCTCCCGGGATTGTTCCTTTTTCTGCCTGACTGTCTGAATCGGGTGGAAGTGGAGTTGAACTTGCTGTTGTAAGGATATCTATAACCGTATCCATAAGGGTGTAGAGGTTCGGTGTTTTTTCGCAGGTTTTTCTTGCGAGCATTGAATAAGTGATTTTATCGGCCTGGCTTCTTGGTGCCTGAACTGCAGGACCACGGCTTTTATTGAGCATTCGGAACTGAATCATTGAATTATCGATGAGTTTTGCCATTTCGCCGCCAAGGGCATCTATTTCGCGGACTATGTTTCCTTTTGCAATTCCTCCGATCGAAGGATTACAGCTCATGCGGGCAATTGCATCGGGAGTCTGAGTAATCAAAACTGTTTTAAGTCCCATTCTGGCACAGGCAAGTCCCGCTTCTATTCCGGCGTGTCCTGCACCAACAACGGCTACATCATAATAATCATAAAAACCAGGCATAATACGTTGTATTATAGTAAAAAGTTATGAGCGTGAAAAGAAGAACAGGATTTTAAGGGCGCGGGGATGACATCCGTGAATGCATGAATACATGCGGCGCTTTAGATTGAATCTATCCCAAAAGGATTTTTTTAAGCTCCACTGGATTCATAACAACTGTTTTGGCTCCGTGCTCTAAAAGAAAAGACTTTCCGCGGAAGCCCCAGTCAACGCCTATAAAATCGAGGGAGGAATTAAGACCGGTCTGTAAATCAACATCAGAGTCGCCGATATAGCAGGCTGTGTTTCTGTCTGTTATCCCCGCTTTAGAAAGAATTTCGAAGATTCCATCCGGGGCTGGTTTTGGTGGAACGCCGTCTCTTGCTCCGCTTATGATGTCAAAGCAGTCGGGGAAATATGTATTGCAGAGGTCAATCGCAGCGTTTTCGATTTTGTTTGTATTCACCGCGGTGATGATGTTATTTTTTTTGAGTTCCTTTATGCATTCAACAATTCCGTCGTAAGCTCTTGTTTTAATTGCAGAGTGCGAAGGATAGTAATCAAGAAATTCTTTTAAGATTTTCTGAAACTCTGATTCTTCAATCCCCTCCGGCAATGCACGTGAAAGCATCTTTGGAAGTCCGTTTCCTACAAAATATTTATATTCTTCGTAAGTGTGCTCGGGAAAGCCGTATTTTTTGCAGAAGAAATTTGCACTGTCTGCAATGTCTTCTATTGTATTGAGAATTGTTCCGTCCATGTCGAAAACTGCGAGTCTGTATTTCATTTTATGCTCCAAAAAAAAACGCCCGGTTAAGATGTTTATAAATCTGTTAGAATATCCCGTAAAGATTACAAAAGAGTCTTGAGCTCGTCCACAATCTTTTTAAATGTATCGCATGCTGCCTGTACCGGTTCTACACTTTCCATATCAACTCCCGCAATCTTAAGGCTTTCGATAGGGTAACGTGAGCCGCCGCTTTTTAAGAATTTAAAGTAGTCTTCGCGCTCTTTTTCTCCGCCGGTTGTAACACGCTGGGCAAGGGCAAGAGCCGCAGAAATTCCTGTTGCATATTTATAAACATAGAATGCGCTGTAGAAGTGAGGAATCCTCGAGCCCTCCATATCGCTGTTTGATTCAAAATGCATTTCTGGTCCAAAATATAATTCCAGAAGTTCACGGTAAGTTTTGCGGAGAAGCTCTGCCGTAAGAGGAGTTCCCTGTTCAACAAATTCGTGAGCCTTTAATTCAAATTCTGCAAACATTGTCTGGCGGTGGAGGGTAGCAAGAATGTCATCGGCACGCATTGCTAAAAGATATTTTCTTAAAGCTTTTGCATCCTTACACGGTTTTCCGTTTGCATCCTTTCCCTGTTCTGCCTGACTCAAAAGATATTTGAAAACGAGCTCTTCGTTAAAGGTTGATGCAACCTCTGCTTCGAAGATTGTGTAGTCGTAGCACATAAAAGGATTATTGTGAACAGAGTACCAACTGTGCATGCTGTGTCCACCTTCGTGTGCCATTGTAAATACATCGCGGATATTTTCTTCGTTGTAATTTAAAAGGATGAACGGGTCTCCGATGTAAGAGCCCGAACTGAAAGCTCCGCTTCTTTTTCCTATATTTTCGTAGCGGTCTGCCCATCCGTTTAAAAGTCCGTTACACAATCGGTCTGTGTATTCTTTTCCAAGAGGGGCAAGTGCGTTACGGCAGATTTCTACTGATTCTTCGTAGGTTGTTCTTGTTTCCACAGATTTTACAAGAGGAACATAAACATCATAGTGGCGAAGTTCTTTTAATCCCAGTGCCTTTTTCCTTAGAGAATAATAATCATGCAGGGTGTCCAGATTTTTATGAATGCAGTCAATAAGATTGTGATAAACAGAAAGAGGAACCTTGTTTCCGTAAAGTGCTGCCTGGAGCGATGAATCGTATCCGCGCGCACGTACATTAAATACATCCTGATTTACGCTACCTGCATAAAGAGCTGCAATGGAGTTTTGATGCTCTTCGTATTTTGCATAGAATTTTTTATATGCTTCTTCGCGAACCTTTCTGTCGTGATTATGCATCATAACGCCCCAGGTTGTTTCTGTAAGAGGCTGCTCTTTTCCGTCAATCTTTACTGTACCAAAGGTTTTGTTTATATCGACGTTTGTTAAAACAGAAAAAACTGTGTCTGGAGTCTGTGCTGTCTGCATCTGGAGTGAAAGGATTCGTTCTTCTTTTTCGCTCAAAATATATTTTTTAAAGTGAAGGAGTTTTTCGATGTATATTTTATAATCAGCAAAAGAAGGAAGATTAATCCATTCGCGGAGTTTTGCTTCATCCATCTCCTGGATTTCCGGTTCAACAAAGCTTAAAGCTGCCTGCATCTGGGTATAAGCCATCATTGCTCGGCCTTCGCGATCTGTTGCTTTTGGATCATCTTCATCTGCTTCGTGCTGTAATGAAGCGTAGTGATAGACTGTCTCCATCAAAAGGTTTACTTCTTCCAAAGCTTTTAATGCATTTAAAAAAGTTTTATCTGATTCTGAAAACTTTCCTTTAAAAGAGGCTGCTTTGTCTGTTAATTCGGGAAGCTTTTTAAGAGCGTTTTCCCAATCATCATCTGATTTATAAATTGAAGATAAGTTCCATTTGTCTTTTTGTGGAACATCTTTTCTGGCTGGAATTTTATTGTTTTTCATGACTAACATAATATCAGTTCACGGGAATTATTACAATTAAAGAGGCAATTAATCAGAAGAATAATCAGCCCGGCGAAATATAATCAGCTTTGTAATCCGGGGGCAGAGGAGGGGAAGCATAATCATCAGATAATAAAAAAATGTTATCAATCTTGAATTTTATCATATAAAATCATAACTTATAAAGATATGAGTACTGCTAAAAAACTATTGCACGGCCTTGAAAAAAAGTATGTTGTCAACGCCGTTTTTTCACCAATAGTGATGATTGGTGAAGTCTGTGTAGAAGTTATCATTCCTTACATCATGAAGGATCTTATTGATATTGGTATACATAATAAGGATTTAGCCTATGTTTTAAAATTCGGCTGCATCATGATTGCCCTTTCCCTTCTTTCGCTCACCTTCGGGGTTCTGGGAACAAAATTTTCTACTTATGCGGCACAGGGCTTTGCTTTTAATTTAAGAAAGAGGCTTTTCCATAAGATTCAGGGATTTTCTTTTTCGAATATAGACAAATTCAGTTCGGCTTCTCTTATCACACGTCTTACAACTGATGTTACAATGACAATGAATGTTTTCCGTATGCTCATCCACATGTGTGTACGCTCTCCTGTCATGCTCATTGCAGGAACAATCATGGCTTTTCAGATGAATGCTGATCTTGCTCTTGTTTTCCTTATTGCAATTCCTGTCATCGTTATTTCGATTCTTCTTATTGCTTCAAAGGCTCATCCACGCTTCGAAAAGATGATGAAAAAGTTCGACAGCATGAACGGAAGGATTCAGGAAAATCTTATTGGAATCAGAATTGTTAAAGCTTATGTGCGCGGCGAATACGAAGAAGATAAATTCTGTAAATCTGCCGCAGAAGTCCGTGATGCCCAGGTTCATGCAGAAAAGCTGATTATTTTTATGATGCCTGTGATGCAGATGGTTATGTATCTTTCCATGCTCGGCGTTATGTGGTTCGGCGGAAATCAGGTAATCATGGGAAAGATGGAAGACGGTATTTTAATCAGCTTCTTTACTTATGTAATTCAGGTGCTTTCTTCGCTCATGTTCCTTGGAATGGTTTTTGTTTCCCTTGTAATGGTAAAGGCTTCGAATAAACGTATCTGCGAAGTTTTAGATGAAGATGCAGAAATCAAAAATCCAACTCACGATGCTGTTATGGAAGTAAAGGATGGTTCTATAGAATTTGATAACGTATCGTTCAGCTATAATAAAAAGGCGGGTAACCTTGTCTTAAGCGATATTGATTTAAAGATTCAAAGCGGTCAGGTTGTCGGAATTATCGGAGGAACTGGTTCTTCAAAGACAACCCTTGTTTCCCTCATCCCTCGTCTTTACGATGCTTTCCGCGGAAATGTAAAGGTCGGTGGTGTTGATGTAAGAAATTATGACCTTAAGGTTCTGCGTGATAGTGTTAGTATGGTATTACAAAAGAACGTTCTTTTTACAGGCACAATCAAAGAGAATTTAAAATGGGGTAATGAAAACGCAACCGACGAAGAGATTGTTCAGGCATGTAAGGCAGCGGATGCAGATTCATTCATCTCATCATTCCCGGACGGCTACGAAACAGAGCTTGGTCAGGGTGGTGTAAATGTGAGCGGTGGTCAGAAGCAGAGACTTTGTATTGCCCGGGCTCTTTTAAAAAATCCAAAGATTCTTATTCTTGATGACAGCACATCTGCAGTTGATACGGCAACAGAAACAAGAATCCGTACAGCTTTAAAAAAGCTTGCTCCTTCTACTACAAAAATCATAATTGCCCAGCGCATTTCTTCCGTAAAAGATGCTGATGTAATCTTTGTTTTAGACGACGGAAAAATCAGCGGATACGGAACTCACGCTCAGCTTTTAAAATCTAACAAGATTTATAAGGAAGTATTCGAATCTCAGCAGCAGGGTTCAGGAGATGCAGATTTAGGAGGTGATGAATAATGCCACCACGAAACAGAGGTTTTGCAAAACCAAAAAATGCTAAAAAGACAATCAAAAGACTTCTGGGATACATGGGAAAATTTAAATCCCTCTGGCTTTTAGTTTTCCTCTGCACGATTCTTGCGTCCGGGTCTTCTGTTGCGGGAAGTTACCTCATAAAACCTGCAATCGATAATTACATTAAGCCGATGGCAGAGCAGTTCATGGCTTTAGTTCAGCAGGGATTTGGCGCAGACGATGTTATGAAGCAGATGACTCCTGCAATCTGGCAGTTTGCTAAGCTTCTTTTTGTCGTGCTTGGAATCTTTATTGCCGGTGTAACTGCTTCGTGGTGTAACTCAAGACTCATGATTTACATTTCTACAAGCCTTTTATACAAAATCCGCTGTGATCTTTTTAAACAGCTCGAAAAGCTTCCTATAAGATATTACGATGCTCATACTCACGGGGAACTCATGTCGCGCTTTACAAACGATACAGATACCCTCCGCGAAATGATGAGTCAGACTGTTCCGCAGCTTTTATCTTCCATACTTACTGTAGTTTCTGTCTTTGTCATGATGCTGATTTTGAGTCCGCTCTTAACTTTAATCATGATTGTTACAATGATTCTTATGACATTCATCATTGCATCTGTAGGAAAGAGATCTGTAAAGGCCTTCCGTGAAAACCAGAAGAGCATTGGTGAACTTAATGGTTATATAGAAGAGATGATTGAAGGGCAGAAGGTTATTAAGGTATTCAACCACGAGCCTAAAGCAGAAGAAGAGTTTTTACGTCTTGATGAAAATTTAAGGAAGGCCGGAACAGACGCCATGACTTATGGTGGTTTGATGGGTCCTATTATGAATAACCTTTCGCACATGCAGTACGCTGTTGTTGCAATGGTTGGTGCCCTCCGCGTTGTTACAGGTCATCTTGGTCTTGGTTCTATTGCTGCTTTCTTACAGTACACAAGACAGTTCTCTCAGCCAATTTCTATGATGAGTATGCAGGCAAACTCTGTTCTTAATGCGCTTGCGGGTGCAGAAAGAATTTTTGCCGTAATCGATGAAGAGCCAGAAATTGACGAAGGAAAATACACTCTTGTTAATGCATACGAAGCAAAAGATAAAAACGGAAAGCCACGCCTTGTTCAGTCATTTGGATTTACAGGGGAGTGGGCATGGAAAAATCCTGTTGATAATTCATTAAAGCAGCTTAAGGGCGAAGTGATTTTTGATCACGTTGTTTTCTCTTATAAACCGGAAAAGACAATCCTCCACGATATCTGCATTCACGCAAAACCCGGTATGAAGATTGCGCTTGTAGGTTCAACCGGTTCGGGAAAAACAACAATCATCAATCTTCTTACAAGATTTTATGATGTTGAAGACGGAAACGGTCATATAAGCTACGACGGTATTCCATTGAATCAGATTGCAAAAACATCGCTTCGTAAGTCGCTTGGAATGGTTCAGCAGAACACTCATCTTTTTACGGGAACTATCCGCGATAATATCCGCTACGGAAATCTTGATGCAAGTGATGCACAGGTTTACGAAGCAGCAAAGCTTGCAAATGCAGATTCATTCATCCGCCACCTTGATAACGGTTACGATACAGTCATCACAGGGGATGGTGCAATCTTAAGTCAGGGACAGAGGCAGCTTTTAGCCATTGCGCGCGCTGCAGTCGCTGATCCGCCTGTACTGGTTTTGGATGAAGCTACATCTTCGATCGATACACGTACTGAATCCTTAATCGAAAGTGGTCTTGATAAGCTGATGGCCGGAAGAACATCATTCGTGATTGCGCACCGTCTTTCCACAGTCCGAAATGCCGATGAAATCATCGTTCTCGAACACGGAAAGATAATAGAACGCGGCACCCACGACCAGCTCATCGCCGCCAAAGGCAGATACTATTTCTTATACACAGGAAATAAAATCTCCCTGGAGTAGATTTTTCATATAACTCATAAAGCATGAGATGATGTGAACTATAAGAATTTATAAAAAATGAAAATGATTATGGGCTTCATGTAAGAGTATATATATGGAGCTTCCCAAAATATAAATTATATATGGGCCGAAATAAATATAAATTATATATGGAGCGGAATAAATATATATTATATATAGGCCGGAATAAATATAAATTATATATGGAGCCCCCATAGAACAAAGTATATATAGGCCGGAATAAAAAAATACCTGAGTCAACGTGTTTTTAGTTGGCTCAGGTATTTTTTTATGGGAGGCTTATATATTTTTTTAATAATATTTTTATGGGAGCTCCATATATGTTTTAATATGATTTTTTATGGAAGGCCTATATATGTTTTTAATAATATTTTTACGGAGCTCCATATATGTATTTAATATATTCTTATGGAGCCCCATAAATATGATTTCCTCTTATTAATGACAATTTTTTATAAATTCATTATAATTTTCTTCATTATATTCATACTTTATGAGGAATGAAAATGAAAGCTATTGAATTGGAAAAGGCTTACGAGCCTAAATCTTTTGAAGACAGAATTTATAATGAATGGGACAGCAAAGGTTATTTTAAACCTGCGTCTGATGAAAAGTCTCCTGTGCACGAACAGTACAAGTGCCAGTGTGCAGACTGTAACAAGAAAACCAATACATATTCTGTCGTCATTCCTCCTCCAAACGTAACCGGCGTTCTTCATATGGGACACGGTTTGAACAATACTCTCCAGGACATCGTTGTACGCTATCACCGTATGAAAGGCGATAATACCCTCTGGGTAACAGGTACAGATCATGCCGGAATTGCTACTCAGAACGTAGTTGAACGTCAGCTTAAAAAAGAAGGTCTTACACGTAACGACCTTGGACGCGAAAAATTCCTTGAACGAACCTGGGCTGTAAAAGAAGATCATCACAACACAATCGTAAAACAGCAGAAAAAGCTTGGTAACTCAACAGACTGGGACCGTGAGCGCTTTACTTATGACGAAGGATTGAGCGCTGCAGTTCGCGATGTATTTGTAACTTTATATGAACGCGGCCTTATGTACCGTGGTAAGCGCCTTGTAAACTGGTGTCCTCGTTGTGGAACAGCTCTGGCAGATGACGAAGTAGATCACGAAGATACACAGGGTGCAATGTATCACCTTTATTATGAATATGCAGACGGCTCTGGAAAGATTGAAGTTGCAACAACACGTCCTGAAACTTTCTTTGGTGATACTGCTGTTGCCGTAAATCCTACAGACGAACGCTATACCAAGCTTGTTGGAAAAATGCTCAAGCTTCCTCTTACAGGAAAAGAAATCCCTATCATCGCTGATGATTATGTAGATAAAGAGTTTGGAACCGGTATGGTTAAGATTACTCCGGCCCACGACCCTAACGACTGGGAAGTAGGACTGCGACACAATCTTGAAGTTGTAAACCTTCTTACTCCGGACGGACGCATGAACGAAAACGTTCCTGAAAAATACCGCGGACTCAAGCCTGAACAGGCACGTTCTCTTGTAATAGAAGATTTAACTGCAGCTGGTCTTTTTAAGGGTGAAGAAAAAATGGTTCACTCTGTAGGTCACTGTTACCGCTGTAAGACTGTAGTAGAACCATATTTGAGTGACCAGTGGTTTGTAAAGATGAAGCCTCTTGCAGACAAGGCTTTAGCTGCATGGAAAGCTGGCGAAATCCAGTTCTTTCCTCAGAAATGGGAAAACACATACGAACAGTGGCTTGTTAATATCCGCGACTGGTGTGTAAGCCGTCAGATCTGGTGGGGGCACCGTATTCCTGTATGGTACTGTCAGAAGTGTGGAGAAGTAATCGTTAGCCGCACAGATCCTGATAAGTGTCCGAAGTGTGGATGTGGTGCCGCAGACCTTAAGCAGGACGAAGACGTTCTTGATACATGGTTCAGCTCATGGCTCTGGCCTTTCTCTACTTTAGGTTGGCCGGAAGAAACTCCTGATATGAAGCTGTTCTATCCTACAACTGCGTTAGTTACAGCTTACGACATCATCTTCTTCTGGGTAGCAAGAATGATTATGGCCGGTCTTGAATTTACAGGTAAGGCTCCTTTCCACGATATCTATATTCACGGACTTGTTCGCGATAAGCAGGGACGCAAGATGTCTAAGTCTCTTGGAAACGGAATGGACCCTCTTGAAATTATTGATATGTACGGTGCCGATGCCCTTAAGTTCACTCTCGGGTTTATGTGTGCTCAGGGACAGGATGTTTTAATCGATAAAGATTCATTCAAACTTGGTTCACGCTTCTGTAATAAAGTATGGAATGCTTCGCGCTATCTTTTGGGTAATCTTGAAGGACGTAATCTTGTTCCTGTTACAGATGCAGATCTTACAGAACTGGACAAATGGATTTACGGACGATTGAATTACGCTGTTAAAACATCACGCGATGCACTCGATACATACCGCTACAACGATGCGGCAAGCGCACTTATGGAATTCTTCTGGAATGAATTCTGCGACTGGTACGTAGAAGCAACTAAGATAAACTTTAAAAACGGCGACGAAAAAGAAAAGGACAGACAGGCTTCTGTTTTGATGAACATCCTCGAAGAAAGTTTACGTCTTCTTCATCCGTTTATTCCTTTTGTTACAGAAGAAATTTACGCAAAGCTTCCTCTGGCAGAAATTGCAAAGAATAGAAAAGCTGCAGGAACTCAGAATATTGCAGGCAACAGCGACTATGTTGGTATGCTCATCAATGCTCCTTATCCGGAGGTTACTGCATCACGCGACAACGACGAAATTGCAACACGCTTTGAATCTCTTAAAGATATGATCAGTAAGGTTCGTGCAACAAAGGTAGACTGCGGAATTGATCCTGCCGTAAAGATTAACATTGCAGTTAAGATCGAAAAGGGTAGTGCAGCAGAAGTTGCCCGCGAAAAGGTAGAAATGATTCAGCTTTTAGGCGGTGTTGCAAAGGTTGATTTTATTGACGAAAAACCAGCTTCTTCGATTGGTGCTGTAGGCGCCGGCTACGAAGCATTTGTCCTTGTAGACGAAAACATCAATAAGGAACAGCTTTTGTCACGCTTCCAGAAAGCTTTAGAAAAAGAACAGGGTTATGCACGCATGAGCGAAAACAAACTCAACGGAAACTTTGCACAGCACGCTCCTGCAAATCTTATTCAGGAAGAACGCGACCGCCTTGCAGAAAGCCAGAAAAAGATTGCTACACTCGAAAGCTATATTTCTGAATTAAAATAGAAGAAAACCGGGAGGAAAGGGTATGAAAAAATTTCTGATTTCTCTATCTGTACTGTTTGTATTTTTATTCACAGCCTGCTTTAACGAAAAAGAAAGTCCTCTGTACGACAGCGAATGGCTGATGATTAATTACGATATTAATAACAACAACAAGGAATACTATCATCAGCTGATTCTTAATCAGGATCATACAGCTGTCATCAGGGTGACATATACAGACAGCACAAACATCATTGAATGGAAGGGAACTTACAAGCTTTCCTCAAAAAAAATCACTTTTAATTTTACTGAGTGTAACCGTTACGAAAGCGGAAAGAAGGTCGGTAATTATGAAGCAGTCAAACTCATAAAATATTATACCGGAGAATTCTTTTATTCAGTTGCAAAGATTGCAGAAAAAGAAGGCGAAGAAGGAGTCTATCACCTTCAGCTCACCCGTCCGGAAATATATTTTTATGGAAAAGGACTTGATATCTTTGGAAACCCTCTTGATGTTTTTGTAAAAACAAAGTGATTCAGATGAGCTGGATTTTTCTTGTTTTACTTTACGGGCTTTTAAAGGGAGCCAGAGAGATTGCCAAAAAAAAGGCGATGGACACAAATTCCGTGATGGAAGTCCTTGTTGCCTATACGGTCATATCCCTGGTTTTAGTGATTCCTTCTGCAAAAGAAGCCGTTGGAATAGACTTTCATTTTTTACCAGCCGTTGCATTCAAATCTTTCTGCATGTTCCTTGCCTGGATCTGCAGCTTTTACGCCTTAAAAAAACTTCCCGTAAGCCTTTATGGAATCCTCTCTCTTTCCCGCGTTCTTTTCGGCTCCCTCCTTGGTGTTTTACTTCTTCATGAAACTCTGAATCTTTATGGAATCTTTGGCCTCATTTTTGTATGTACCGGTCTTTTGATGCTCAAGTTTAAGCCCAAAAAGAAGGGAAAATCAGTTGACTTGCAGGATGATGATGATGTACCGAGGGTTGTCCCCCTTGTAAATGATTTGAACGAAAAATCATCGAGGGTTGTCCCCCCTGCCGCTCGTGCCAAAGAAAAACCTCTGGCGCTATTTGTCGTAATTGCGTTTATTTCGTGCATCATGAACTCAATCTCGGGCTTTATGGATAAAATTCTGATGAAGGATATAAGTTCGTCCGAACTTCAGTTCTGGTACATGCTTTTTATTGTCCTTTATTACACGATTTATGTTTTAATCAAAAGAGAAAAAATCAGCATTTCTGTCGTAAAAAATAAATGGGTCTGGATTTTAGCTGTGATGTTCGTAATCGGAGACAAGTCACTTTTTATTGCAAATGCAAATCCCGAAAGCAAAATCACGATGATGACTTTAATAAAACAGAGTGCCTGCATCGTCACAATCATCGGTGGACGTTTTATCTTTAAGGAAAAAGGAATCGGATATAAGCTTTTGTGCGCTTCTATCGTCATTTTGGGAATTGTCCTTGGAGTGATAAAATAGGGCCTGTATGGAAATAAAAATTCGTTTTTGATATAATACAAGAAATTATGGCTAAGAATCATTACGAAATGAAAACCGAGCGTTCTCTTAAGATGGATGATAAAAATATGCTCCAGCTTAAGGATATGTCTTTTGCACCTTACATGCAGCTTGCAACAGGGCTTATTGGAAAAGCACGACACGCCGGTGGAAATATGTTCCGTCATCAGATGGACACCCTTGCAATTCTTATTGATTACGGATACATCGATTCTGTTTTGCTTAAAGCATCCATTATTCACGATACAGTAGAAGATATCCCGGGCTTTGATACAAATCTGATTATAAATGCCGACAGCGAAGGGCAGGAAGTTTTAGATTTAGTTTTAGAAGTAACAAGACGCGAGGATGAAAACAAAAGACAGTTCCTTCACCGAATCTTAGACACAGGAAGTCAGAAGGCAAAAATCTTAAAGTGTGCAGACCGCATTTCGAATATGATTTCGCTTGGATATGTTACAGACCCTGAGTTTATAGAACGCTACTGCGACGAAACTGAATACTTTCTTTTACCAATGGCCATCCAGGTCGACTTTAACATGTACCAGGAATTAATCACCCTGATTATGACCCGCCGCCGCTACCTCGAAGATGGTGGCTACTTCGATTCCCGCCACAAACCCACAACCAGCGCTGATAGTAATAAATAATTTCTCCGGGCGTTTAGATGCAACCCCTTCTGAAACAGGGGAAGGCTTTTACAAATCAACGTGCAGTTTTATCTTATAAAACTGCAACCGAACTAGAAGCAATGGATGACGACAATAAAATGTATGTTCGGTAGTGGACTATTTCTATAAAATTCATTATTTTATATATGTAATTTAATACTAATCTAATTTTTAGGAGATATACAATGGCAGATGTAAGAGTTGCTATTAATGGTTTCGGCCGTATTGGTCGTTTGGCTTTCCGTCAGATGTTTGACGCAAAAGGATATGAAGTAGTTGCAATCAACGACTTAACAAGCCCAAAAATGCTTGCACACCTTCTTAAATATGATACAGCACAGGGTGGTTTCTGTGGAAAAATTGGTGAAGGAAAACACACAGTTTCTGCAACTGAAGATTCAATCATCGTAGATGGTAAAGAAATCAAGATTTATGCTGAAAAAGATGCAGCTAACTGTCCATGGGCAGCTAACAAAGTAGACGTTGTACTCGAATGTACTGGTTTCTATACTTCAAAAGACAAGGCACAGGCTCACATCACTGCTGGTGCTCGTAAGGTTGTAATTTCAGCTCCTGCTGGAAACGATCTTCCAACAATCGTTTACAATGTAAACCACAAAACTTTAACAAAGAACGACAACATCATCTCTGCAGCTTCTTGTACAACTAACTGTCTCGCTCCTATGGCTAAAGCTTTGAATGATGCTTACCCAATCCAGTCTGGAATTATGTCTACAATCCACGCTTACACTGGTGACCAGATGATCCTCGACGGTCCACAGAGAAAGGGTGACCTCCGCCGTTCACGCGCTGGTGCTCAGAACATCGTTCCTAACTCAACAGGTGCTGCAAAGGCTATCGGTCTTGTAATTCCTGAATTGAACGGAAAATTAATCGGATCTGCTCAGCGTGTTCCAACACCTACAGGTTCTACAACTCTTCTTTTTGCTGTAGTAAAAGGAAAGGATATCACAAAAGAATCTATCAACGCTGCTATGAAAGCTGCTGCAACAGAATCTTTCGGATACAATGAAGATGAAATCGTATCTTCTGATATCATCGGTATGCGCTACGGTTCACTCTTTGATGCTACACAGACAATGGTATCTAAGATTGATGACGATACATACCAGGTAGAAGTTGTTTCTTGGTACGATAACGAAAACTCATATACATCACAGATGGTAAGAACTATCAAGTACTTCAGCGAAAACTGCTAAGTTACTGATTAGTTTGTAATAGGACGTCCGTTTTTGTAAACGGACGTTTTTTTTTTGGAGTGAAGTACTTAATAGTTCTTTCGATTCGAGCGGCTCACTTCATAAACTCAGCTCGCCTAACAAAATCAGCACAGCTGATTTTGTGCGCCATTTCGATGGATAAACCTAAAAGAAAGCGCTCGCGCTTTCTTTCTTAACGGTTTTCCGATTGTCGGCGGGTAAGAACAATCAAGTACTTCAGCGAAAACTGCTAAGTAATTAATTGGTTTTACAAAAAGGCTTCTGTTATACAGAAGCCTTTTTTTTTATCCTCGCAAAAAAAAAGATTGATTTTTTCTCCTAATAGTACTAATAATAAAGTCTGAAATAAAAATTTTTTAGAGGCCGAGGGGGGCTTCGGGAGATTTTTGATGAGTATACTTGGAAATATCATCTGGCTTATTGCGGGCGGGTTTGTTTGTGGAATCGGATGGATTATTGCGGGGGTTCTTCTTTGCTGCACTATAATCGGAATTCCGTTCGGGTTTCAGCTTTTTAAGTATGCGGGCCTTGTGTTCTGTCCTTTTGGAAAAAAGATTGTTTCTAACGGACAGATTACATCCATCCTCTTAAACATATTCTGGATTCTCGTTTCCGGGATTGAGCTGGCAGTTTTTCATTTTATAATCGGCTGCCTTTTATTCATCACAATAATCGGAATTCCGTTTGCAAAGCAGCATTTTAAACTTGCAACCCTTGCCCTTATTCCGTTCGGATCGACTGTAGTTCCAGCCTGATTTAGATATAATTTTGTATAGTAAAATTCAAAAAATTCATAAAAAAAATGCATTTTTTTGTGAATTTCAGTTTATTCTTAAAGTGTATTTTGCTATTATCACGCTTATACACTAAAAATCTTTTACCGAGGCACGGCTGATGTTTAATAGAAGTGATTATGTCAGTGATAAAGACTGGCAGCGTTTTCTGGATTTTTCTAAAGATTTGGAGACTCCGAATATTGTAATCAATCTGAATACAATAAAATCAAATTTTATTAAATTAAAAAATTCTTTTCCTTATGCGCGTATTTATTACGCTATGAAGGCTAATCCTGGAGAACCTGTTCTTGAGATGCTTGCCGACATGGGCTCATGCTTTGATATTGCGTCTCGTTATGAGCTTGATATGCTCACTAAATTTAATATTTCTCCGGACAGATTTTCTTACGGAAACACGATAAAAAAACCAAGAGATATAAAATATTTTTACGACAAAGGGGTTCGAATGTTTGCCACCGACAGTAAGGATGACCTTAAGGCAATCGCAGAAAATGCACCCGGAAGCCGTATTTATGTTCGTATCCTTGTAGAAACCTCTGCCACTGCAGACTGGCCTTTATCAAGAAAGTTCGGATGTCACCCGGACATGGCTTATGATCTTTTAGTTCAGGCACGCGACCTTGGTCTTACTCCTTATGGAATCAGTTTTCATGTTGGAAGCCAGCAGAGAGATATTGGTCAGTGGAACGATGCCATTGCTAAAGTTAAATATCTTTTCACCTCTCTCGAAGAAGAGGAGGGTATCCGCCTTTCAATGATTAATATGGGAGGCGGTTTCCCTGCTTCTTATATAGATCCTAATAATGACCTTTCGGAATATGCTTCTGAAATTACTCGTTATATTCAGGAAGACTTTGGTGATGATATTCCCGAAATCATCCTTGAACCTGGACGCTCTTTAGTCGGCGACAGCGGTATTTTAACAAGCGAGGTTGTTCTTACTTCAAGAAAAAATAATACTGCCCTCACACGCTGGGTTTATCTTGATGCAGGAAAATTCAACGGTCTTATAGAAACTCTTGATGAATCAATCAAGTATCCGGTTATTACAACAAAGGATTCGCCAAAAGAAAAAGAAGGCGAAGTAATCATTGCTGGTCCTACCTGCGACAGTATGGATATCATGTACGAAAATGCAAAATATCATCTTCCGGTTTCGCTTAAGGCAGGAGACAGGGTTTACTGGCTTTCTACGGGAGCATATACTTCGACTTATGCGAGCGTTGCATTCAACGGATTCCCACCGATTAAGACTTATTACATGAAATAGATTTATAATGACTGCTTTTGCGGTTAAGACTTATTCTGATTTTTGCAGACAAAGTCACAGAAGGCGCAGATATCACTGGTTTTTCCGGGAATGTCTACGCCTTTCTTTTTTAACTCTTTTATCTGTTTTGAAAGGCCGTCGTTATAGCAGATTTTGAGCATAGGATTTTTAGATGCCTGATGCATGATTGTATCAAAATCCTGTTTGATTGTTCCTATAAAAAGTTCGGGATTTTCGTTTGCAAAGCCGCAGCATGGAGCAATGTTTCCATCCGGATGAACGAATAATACCTGGCCTGGTCCTTCGCAAAAATCATCCTTAAACCATTTGTCGCTCTTCCATGCACGTGTATCGTTAGATAAGAATGACTGTGGCTGCCTCATCACTGGAATAAAAATTGATTTTCCTTTTATGAAGATTGTTCCCTGTCCGGTTGTTTTATCTATATCCTGTTCAGTTTTACAGTCAAAGCCCTGTGCAAGAATTTCAAGATTTTTTACATCAAACTGGAACTGCGAGATTACCGACTGGATTTCTATTGTTGTTCCATCAAAAATTTTAAATACTTCGCGGCAGAACTGTCTTACTTCGCTGAGCTTTTGTCCGTGGAATGAATCGTAGCTTAAGCCGATTTTCCCGTCGAAGCCTGCCTCACGAATCATCTTGAGTTTTTCTGTAAGCTCTTCTTTTGAACTCCACCATATTCCGTTCGTCGTGATTCTGCCAAAATTATAGGCATTGTCCACACAGTATTTTATTACTTCTACAAGAAAATCAATATTTAAAAATGGTTCTCCGCCGCCCGAAAAACTTACCTTTCTTACGGTAGTTCCCTTGCAGCTTTCAAGAAATTTTATTGCGTCCGAAACTTTAAGATTGCGTTTTGATTTTTTTACAAAGCAATGCGGGCATTTGAGATTACAAATACCTGTTGGTGCGAAAATTACTTCTTCGGGGTAAAACTTAATTGCGCTCATACAAATTCACCATTTATTGCCTTTATTAATGGACTACAATTTTAGAAACTTCCCTTCCATCTTTTGTGAATACAACATCAGGATTTGTGTTGTCGGTTAAAGTTCTAAGTCCAATATAATAATTGTAATAATATGTTCCGTCGGGAAGTGGCAGGTCAAGCTCGTAGATGCCCGGTTCTGTTTCCCTTAATTCATAAATCCAGGAATCCCAGTTAGAAAAATTACCTGCAAGGCGCACTTCCTGACCAGATTCTCCTTTATAGATAAAATGAATTACATTGTTTTCGTTTACTTCTGTTGCTCTTTTTACATAGCCTGGAGCAGATACCTTTGAAAAATAAAGATTTACGTTATCATCATAAACTTTTTCGGGATTCAGGGGATCTGCAGTCCATAATCCGTCTATTACAAGGCGATATCTTATTTCTTTAATCTTATGTTTTCTTTCGTAGCAGTAAAAAAGATGACGTGCAGAAACATTTCCGTCTTCATCAGTGACCGTCAAAAGTGTATATGGATGAACAATCTGGTAGTTTTCAAAATCAAATGCAATTCCAACGTAGCGGCTTTTTGGATCAGCTGTAAAAATGATGTAGTCTTCTGTGATTACAGGAGCACCCGGTTTTTCTATTTCGTGCAGTAATTTATCGAGTTCATAAGGATTGTATTTAACTTCCTCTTCCGCAAAAAGATAATTAAAGCCTGTACAAAGCGTGAGGAGAAAAGAGAGAACTAATAAAAATTTATTCTTTTTCATACTAACTTTTATCGGCATTCAGAATGATTAGTTTATACAAAGTTTTTATAAAAATTTCTTATAAAGTTGAACCTTTTTTTTACCGTATATTAAGAAGGTATAGTATACTTGTAATTAATGGGTAAAAAGGGGTAAAATTAATATAGTATGCCAGGCTTAAACCAACTTAAGAAATTTAATAACGATATATTGTCTCTTGGTGATGAATTAACAATTCGTGCAAGTCGTAGTGAAAAGCCTGTCCGCGTTCCAATCCCAAAAACAGTTGAAAACAGAGATGATACAGAAGACTTTGTTCTTGGTATGCCCGAAGTTGTTGCTCCGGTAGAGGACACAAGTGTTGATGATGATCTTTCAGATATTACAGGAATAGGCGCTTCTTCTTCGAGCTCTTCTTCTAAAACAGAACAGGAAGCTCCTTCGTTCGAAGCTCCAGACCTTTCTTCCATTTTAAATCCGGTAATTCCAGATGCAGGTTCTTCAGATGCTGGTGCAATGCCAGACCTTTCTATGTTCATGGATAAACCTGAAGAGGAAGTTGTAGAAGAAGAACAGGTGCCAGAAGAAGTTTCTGTAGCCGACATGAGTTTTGAAGACTTACTTAGTGGTGCAGGCTTTGATGGAACAGAAGGAACCGGAGAAGAAAAGCAGGAAGTAAGCACAGAACCTGAAAGCGATTTTTACACTATAGATGAACCAGAGCCAACACCGGCAGAACCGGAGTCTTTAGCAGATATCCCTATGGGTGAACCTGCAGCTCCATCTTCTACAGGTGATGCTCTTCCAATAGATTCCTTATTAAACCCTGAACCAGAAGCCCCTTCGGCTCCAGATGCAATTCCGGAAGTTCCTTCTTTTGATGAGCCTGCAGCCCTTTCCGAGATTCCTTCTTTTGAAGATGCAGTTCCTGCAGAAGAAATGCCTTCCTTTGACGAGCCGGCTCCAGTAGAAGATGTTCCTTCCTTTGATGAACCTGCACCTGCCGACATGTCTTCTTTTGACACTCCTGATGCGGGTGGATTAAATTCTTTAGACGACATAGCTTCTTCGGGCGATTTTGAAATGCCTGATATGAGCGATATACCTGATGTTGGACCTGCTCCTGATTACAGCCAGATGACTGAATCAGAAGAAATGCCGGACTTAAGCGATATGGACAGCTTTGCTGCCGGCTCGGGAGACTTGCCTGATTTGAACCTTGACGGGGATACAGGTAGCGGGCTTTCCGATATGGATAACATTGGGACTGCGGCTGCCTCGGAGGGACTCTCTGACTTAGACAACATCGGCACGGCAGCCGCCGCAGACGGCCTTTCCGACCTGGACAACATCGGAACAGCTGCAGCCAGCGGAGGTCTTTCGGACCTCGATAACATCGGTACATCAGCTGCTTCTGAAGGACTCTCTGACTTAGATAACATTGGCTCTGCGGCTGCTTCAGAAGGATTATCAGATTCCGGCGACATGGATTCTGCCGGACTTGATTCAGGCTTTGGCGATGCAGATTTCCCTGATTCAGGAGATTTCGAAGGTTCAGATAATCCAGAAGGCGAAGGTCCTGTAGAAGTCTTTGACACAACCGGAATGGATGATGACATCGACTTTGGAATTCAGGAAACAGATTCTCAGCTCAACAATGCATCAGACGATTTTGATTTAGGCGGTGGAGATTTTGAAATCCCTGGCTTCTCTGATGTAGAAACTGCAAAAGATGTAACCGGTAAAAAGCCTGCTGCAAAAGCTGCTTCTCAGACTCCAAAACAGGGTCAGCCAAAGATTAAAGAAAAGGAAGAAGATCTTCCTCCAAATACATTAAGCGACGCACAGTACAAGCGCTTCCTTTCTAATTTGAACGATTATCCGCTCAACGTGCGCCTTGCATTCGAAAACCTCATCGTTCAGGATGAATTTACAGACGACGCCGAATTCGAAATTATCGAAAAGATTTTGAACAAGGCTCCGGCACGTCAGGTTGCAAGTTTACTCGAAAAGATGCTCGATACATCAATTCCTGTTCCCCGCGACTTTGAACACAGAACTGCAGAAGAATACGAAGCATATAAAAAATCACTCAGCTATCAGCTTAAGAATAAGATTATTCCGGGAGCCCTCATGGGTATCCTCCTTCTTCTTGTTGGCTGGGGTCTCTTTAATTTTGGAAAATACTGCATCTACATTCCTGTTAAGGCAAACGGTCTTTATAAACAGGGATACGCACTCTTAGAAGCAGAGGAATATCCTCAGTCAGAAGAAACATTTAATAAAGCCGCAGAAACCAAGATGATGAAAAAATGGTTCTTTAAGTTTGCACGCGGTTACAGACAGAAGAAGCAGTATCAGAGGGCAGAAAAGATTTACCTCTATACTCTTAAATATTTTGATCACTCTAAAGAAGCCGGTCTTGAACTTGCCGACATGCAGCTTAATGATCTTGCAAACTACGAAAGGGCAGAGGAAGTTGTAAGGCGAGAAATTCTTGATTACCATATCAACGATAAAGACGGAATCCTCATGCTCGGAGACATCTTCCTTGAATGGGCTACAGAAAAAGATCCAACCAAGTTCGAAGATGCATATAAACAGTACTCTGATTTACGTCAGCTTTATGGTGAAAGCCCGCTTTATGATTCAAGACTCATGCGTTACTTTATCCGTACAGATCAGCTCAAACAGGTTTTATATTACAAAGAAGAATTCGAACCTAAAGAAAAATCTTTGAGCGGCGAAGACTGGACTGAATTAAGCGGTTACCTTCTTGAAAAACTCTATGGTGAGCTTTCTCCTTCTGATGAATATTTAAGAAATCAGATTGAAGATGTTCGTGAACTCCTTCAGCGTTCTGTTATCCTTGCTCCGGAAAATCCAAATGCATGGTATAACCTTGGTAAGTATTATGTAACAACAAACGAAACTACACGCGTTCAGCCAAGCCTCGAAACTGCCATCGAAAAATTCAACGATGCTCCTCATCTTAAGAACCGCGAAATCTATAAGTTCATAGACACCTACAGACTCCTTGGAGAAAATTTTGCCAAGACTCAGAATTACCTCCAGGCTCAGGAAAAATATACAGACGGTATCACACTCTTTACAAAAGAAAAGGAAAATGCAGGCTTTGAAGGAAATACTCAGGTCGGAAATCTTTATGCTGACCTTGCAGATATCAACTACTTTATAGCCGCTGATTATCCTGCTGCAGAAACAAACTATCAGATTGCGGTTGATTACGGTTTTGATAATGCAAAAATCCGCTACAGACTCGGATACATCCAGTATCAGAACAAGGATTATTTAAAGGCTCTTGGTTCATTCATCAAATCGGGCGAAGGTGTAGAAAAAGAAAGAAATCTCCTCTTAGCCCTTGGAAATACTTTAGCACTCCGCAATGATGATTATGCTGCAGAAGGATATTACGAACAGCTTGTTCAGAGCCTCGACGAAAAGATTCTTGAAAAGGCCGGAGCAATCTATCCTCAGTCAGATAAGAGAGAATATGACCTCATCACTGATTATCTTTATGCTACAAATAATTACGGTGTAATTCTTTATAAGCTTGCAAAGAGAACAGGCGACAGTTCAAGAAATGCAAAGGCTATTGTGCAGCTTCAGGAATCTTTAAGGGCATGGGATTCATTGACAAGAAATCAGGCTACACTCGTAAGACTTGGCGGAAGTAACCTTGCAGAAGAAAATATCAAATATATTACTCATCCGGTTTCTGAATTTGAACCTTCAATTTACATCGATATTCCAAAAACATTAACAGATAAAGAACAGATGCAATGAAAGTAAGAATTTCGTTAATAAAAGAAATCTTCAGAAAATCCATTCATCTTTGCAGCGGCTTTGTTCCTCTGCTTCTGTTTTATGCATTCTGGCCTACAATCATCCTTTTAATCTGTGCAATCATTTTTTATTCAATCTGTGAATTCTTACGTCTTAAGGGTCACGTTGTTCCTCTTATCTCTGTTATTACAGAAACTGCTGCCAGAAAAAGGGATGAAGACCGCTTTGTCCTTGGTCCTGTAACGCTTGCTCTTGGTATTCTTATTGCAGCCCTTTATCTGCCTTTTGAACATGCAGAGGTTGGAATTTTTGCACTTGCTTTTGGAGATGGATGTGCGAGTCTTGTTGGTAAAATGATTGGTCGTGTAAAAATACCTCACATGGGTGGAAAAACTTTAGAAGGATGCCTTGGATGTTTTACTGCGGTTTTTCTTACAACCCTTGCCGTTTCTCACAGACCTCTTTTAAGTCTTCTTACAGCCTTACTCACCATGCTGATTGAAGTTCTTCCTCTTTTTGATTTTGATAACCTTTTGATTCCAATCTGCACAGGCCTTTTCTACGGGTATATAAGCGGTTTTCCTTTTTTTTAAATTGATTATTTTTCAAGATGATAATCAGCCTTTGTGATTTTTAATCAAGCCAGAGATACTGATTATGGAGTCTCTGGATAAAGATGATTGTTCCTGTTGTTAAAAGAATAATTCCTATGCTGAGCTTTAAGATATTTGTTCCGTAGTATATAAAAGCGTTTCCAAGGAATAAAAGACCAAGTCCTACCGTCGTCATCTGAGAGAAAAATCTGTTTTTATTATTTATGAACTGAAGGATGAGTGTGACTATCGCTGTGATTACTGCATACGCCGTCAGGATTTTTCTGTAATTATGATCAACTGTAAAATTATCATTTGTAACGGCTGTGTTTAAAGGAAGAAATTCTGCAATAAAGAAAGAGACTATAAGAAGAATCAGGATGTTTTTTTCGAGGTTCTGCCACTGCTCTGTAAATCCCATGATGACTGTAAAAAGAAGAGCAATTGGTCCTAAAAGGCGTGCAAAAACTCCGGCATTTCCGCAGAAAATATAAAGCTGTGAATATGTATGACTAAGATTTAAAAGGGGAATATAGATTCTGGCTGAATCAACAAGAAGCGAAACTAAAAAGAGTGTAAAGAAGATTATATCTGTGGCCTGGGTTTTTACAAAGCTTCTGTAAATCACGATTGTAATCACACCAACATATAAATCTTTAAACAAAAGAGAGATAATCACACAGAGCGGAATATTTTTTGTAAGTATTCTTCCTTCGTTTAAAAGACCAAGATAATCATTCTCCATAAAAGTTCCGTTCCAGATTGAATAAACGAGCAGCAGTGAATTGACCAGAAGGCAAATAAAAGCGATGCACGAGATGATGAGGTTTAATCTGTTACGGAATCTTAATGTCATAAGTTAATATTAACCTTAGAACAAATAATAGTAAAGACTTAAAAAAAAATACCGAAAATTAATAAAGATAATTGTTTTTACTTCATGTATTTCGGGAGGACGAAATGAAGAAGGTATTTTTAGGCATAGCGGTTTCTCTTTTTGTTATTACTGGACTTATTGCCGGTGATGTTGCAACCTTTGTAGATAAAGGTTTTTCTGAAGACGGAAAGTATTATGTATTCGGACAGTACGGACGTACAGATAAAAAATATCAGGGATGGGCAGAAATCTATCAGGTAGATATTGCTTCTAATGATTATGTTGACGGTGGAATTTTTAAGACTAAACCAAGCGCTTCTACTGTAGATAAATCTGGTCAGGAAGTTTATGAATCTTTAGAGGCTAAAAGCTACTACTACTTGAAAAAGATTCCTGTAAAGCCTGCTAATCCTGAGCACGTACTTTATATCTGTGATGATCCGGCTAAATCCGGTTCCGATAAGATTGTTTTCAAAGACTTTAGAACAGGTAACAAGGATTCGGCTTATACTTATTCTGTTCAGCTTGTTCAGACTGTGATTAAGAGCGGAAAGGAATTAAAATCATCTTTTTATATCATGGTAGAAAAGAAGGATGCAGGCGGAAACATCGTTTACAGAACTAAGGTTGGAAATCCTGATATCCAGCGCAAATTGATCAGCGGTTATAAAATCGTAAAGATTATGTGCGACGAATCTGAACAGAACATGATTTTCGTCGTAGAAAAAACACAGGAAGACGATACAGGCATTTCAATCAGATATATGGTCGAAGCTGCTAAGGTACAGTAGTTTTTTAAAAAAAATAAATTTTTTTTTGAAAAATGCTCCTTTTTTTGGATAACTTTTCGTATAATATATAAAAAAAATAAATAAAGAACCGGGCTCTGTGGGTCCGGTTTTTGTTTTTAACCCCAGTGTAGACTATTTTCTGTTTGTACTGGAGGTTATGTATGCAGAAGAAGATTAAAGAAATTTTGATTACTGTGCTCGAAACTCTGCTGATTACCGGTGTGACGGTTTTTACTGTTCTGCCTGTGTCTTGCAGGATTAACGAGACTGGTATTCATGTGCTTGGCGGGGATTATTCTCCTCCTAAACTGGAAGAAGTAATTGTATTTGATGAATCAACCTTGCGACTGATTTTTTCGAAGAAAGTTTCCATGAGTGCCAGGGTTTTTATGGTTGGGGATTTTAACAAAGATTCTTTTGAAGTTGGTGTTGATGTTTGTTATTCGAACTGTGAAGAACAGACCGATACTACTGTTGATGTTCGTTTCGAAGATCAAATGCATGTTGGAACTGATTATGAGATTATTGGTACTGTAAAGGATGAGACTGGGAATACGACGACTTTTCTGGTTCCTTTTGTAGGGTTTAATTCACGGGTGCCTTTGATGGTGATGACGGAAGTTCAGACGGAATCGGTTTCTAGTCAGAATGCCGCTGAAAAGGCTGGTAATTTCTGGAGGAATGAATTTGTTGAGTTTCTTGTTTTGAGTGATGGAAATCTGTCGGGACTGGAATTTGAGAGTGCTTATGATGGAATTGAACGAAAGTTTAAATTTCCTGCGATTGAGGTACACAAGGGAGAAATCTTCGTGCTGCATTTAAGAAAACGTGGCGAAGGTTGTTTTTCCGAGTCAGGTGATGATTTGAACCTTGCTTCAAGTTCGTATTGTTCTAAAGATGTCCGTGATTTATGGGTTATTACCGAAGAAACGGCGTTGGGAAACAAAACAGATGTTCTGGTTCTGAGGAATTCGTTTAACGGTTCGGTGATTGATTGTCTTATGTACAGGGAATCGAAGCTTACTGAATGGAACGAAAAATATCTTGGACTTGTTGAAGAATGCTATGAAAGCGGGATTTATTCTTCTGATGACGACGAGTTTATTGGTAAAACGGATGGAATGACGGCTACTAAAACTCTTAATCGTCTTGATGCAAAAGAGCTTTTATTGAAGGTGCAGAATGGGTTTATTTTTGAAGGACCTGTAGTTATGGGAAAAGATAACTGGAATATTTCAGCTGCTAATCCTGGAACCCTTTAAAACTTACGCTTTTTGTGTTACATTTCCTGTATGGTTGAATTATTAGCTCCTGCCGGAAATGTCGAATCAATAGATGCTGCAATCGGTGAAGGTGCAGACGCAGTTTACCTGGGACTCAAAAGCTTTAATGCGAGAATGCGCACTACTAATTTTGCGTGGAATCAATTTGAAGCTGCCGTTGAGTCCCTGCATCGTCTTAACAAGAGGATTTATGTAACTGTAAATACTGTCTGCGAAGAAAGGGAAACCGAACGCCTTTACAGATTTTTATCTTATCTCAACGAAGTAAAACCTGATGGTCTTATTGTTCAGGACTATGCCATCATGCGTATGGCTCAGGAATTTTTCCCGGAACTTGAATTACATGCTTCAACCCAGATGAATGTGGAAAGCACAAACGCTGTTCGTCTTTTACAGAATAACGGTGTAAAAAGAATGGTGCTTGCCCGCGAGCTTGGTCTCTCAGAAATCCGGAAAATTAAAAACGAAACAGGAGCAGAACTCGAAGTATTTGTTCACGGTGCTTTGTGCGTAAGTGAATCAGGCTTATGTCTTTTTTCGAGCTTCCTTGGAGGAAAATCAGCTAACCGTGGAATGTGTGCCCAGGCATGCCGTCGTTTTTATACTGCGGAAGTTCCTGGTGGAATTAAACAGGGATATTATTTTTCTCCCTGCGATTTACAGCTTATAGATCAGATTCCAGACCTTATAGAAGCTGGAGTCGATTCATTTAAAATCGAAGGTCGAATGAAGAGTGCAGAGTATGTCGGAAGCGTTGTCGCAGCTTACAGATACGTAATCGACCATTATAAAGAAGATAAAAAAGGAGCAATCGCTACCGGAAAGAGAATCCTTTCTTCTGATTTTGCACGCACCAAGACTACTTACTGGTATGGCTTTGAAAATCTTTCCGAAGGTGTGGACGGGGCTGCTTCAAAAATTTTAAACCCTGATCAGGCTGGTGGAACAGGAATCTATCTTGGAAAAATTGCTGCAACAAAGCCAGCTCCTAAAGAACTTATCGAAGCATATAGAAAAAATAATTCAGATGAAGATGCCCAGAATAAAACAGTTCAGCTTGCATATTTAAAAGGCGGTTCTTACGATCCCGATCCGGGTGATTCAATCAGGCTTCATAAAAAAGATGATTCAGGGCGTGTAAGCCATAAAGTACGCTCTGTAGAAGTAGAAGACGATGAAAGAAGATGGATTGATATCCCCGGTGGATTTACCAACGGTGACAATGTCTATCTCTTACAGATAAAGGCCGGTTCAAAAAGATATCAGCATATACTCCCCGGCGATCTTGGAAAATACCGTAAACAGCCTAAGGATGAACTCCTTCCGATAATGGACATCACTCCTGTCGGAAATAAAGAGCTTTCTTATTTTCCAGAAGGTGTTTATGCCCAGGTTTCCTCTATCCCCGATGTTTTTGCAGTACAGGGGCTTAATCCTGTCCGCATAATCATTGAGTATAATTCAGAAACATCTTACGACCTTTTGAATCATAAAACCGTTCTTCCTTTTTCTAAAAAACAGATTTACATTTCTTTAGATCCATTCTGTACACCAATGCAGGAAGACGAACTTAATGCCCAGTTATTAAAGCTCATCGAAGACGGTTATTCGCAGTTTGTTGTAAATAACCTTGCACACATTCAGATGCTTAAAAAGAAGGATGTCCGCATGATTGCAGGCCCTTATCTTTATACATTCAACAGATGGGCAGTTTCATGGCTCGAAAATCAGAACATCGGTTCATTTATAATGCCATACGAAAACTCAAGAAAGAATCTCGAAGAAACATACGACGAAAATGTACGCGCCCGTGTCCTTGTTCCGGTTTTTGCATATCCTGCTTTATTCAGAATGCGTTTTAAACTTCCACAAGATTATGATTTTACCTATTTCGAAGACAAGGAAGAAGAAGTATTCAAGGTAAACTCAACAAAGGACGGCTCTTTTGTTATGCCCGAAAAACCATTCTGTATAGCAGATAAAGTCCGCTTTATAACTTCTTCAGGTTTTAAGCGTATACTCATTGATTTTTCTAAGACTAAAGTTACACGAAGTCAAATAAAAGCAATAAGTACTTCCATGGCAAAAGGTCAGCCGCTTCCCGATATTTCCAGATTCAACTGGAAAGACGGTTTTTATTCTCCACAAAAGATGGAAGAATATAAAGCAGCGAATGAAAGAGCCGCGGCCAGAAACAAAGGAAATATGCCAAGAACAAAACGTCCCGGCCGCGGCAAGAAGAATTAACAGGAATCTGTATTATCAGAAAACCGATTCTTCTTTTTCAGCACCCTCATTCAGGGCATTTTCATCATCACTGCCGGTAGTGTCGCTAACAGGCTTAGATTCCTCGTTTACAATCTTAGATTCATCTGCAGCATCTGTTTTCAATTCAGATTCCGATTCAGCCTTAGACGCATCATCAGAATTAGCGGCTTTTGGTTTATACTCACAGTGTTCGGCAACAACAACAATTCTACTTTGATTTTTACCGTCATTATCCTTCCATCTGTTCTGCTTCAACCGACCAACAACGCGAATACCACGACCTTTGAGAGTATTTTTCTCACAGATCTCAGCCATTTTTCCATAAGCTTCAACATCAAAGAATGAAACTTCCTCAGAATAGTCCCCATTAGAACTTTTAGTAAATCTGTTCACGGCCAAAGGAAATTTGCATACCTTAAAACCCTTCGCAGGTTCCGAAAGTTCGCCCTGGCGAACGACATTACCTTCAAGAATGATCGAGTTCAACTGATTCATACAAGACCCCTATTATTTAAAAAATTTTTTTGTGCCCGGCCGAACACGCTGTAAAGATAAAATCCTTACACATAGTTAATAGATTTTTTTTTGAAAAAAAGACCATTTTTTTAAAAAAAAGTTTAAAAAAATGCAGAATTTTTAGCTTTTTTTGAAAAAAAACGGGGAAAATGTTTGAAATCGAGAGAAAACATATGTGAAACCGGGAGAAAACATATGTTGAATCAAGAGAAAACTGATGTGAAAAATGTACGAATAAAAATTGTTATACGTTACTTACAAGGCGGATTATGTAAAGCTCAACGTATTCTGTAAGTGCTTTTTCTTCGCCGATTTTCTGCATGTTAGGTGTTTTTACCAAAGCTTCTGCGAGGTTTTGTACGCGGTCTTTTGTAAACGACTGTGCAGAAAGAGTGCGGCATACACGTCTTGTATAATCACGGATGAGCGAGTTTACGTCTTCTGTGAGTGCAAGGTTTGCATCCTTTGTGATTAATTTATTCCACTGTTTAACAAGGAAGTTTAATTCGCGGTCCAGTGTTGAACCTTCCGGAATAAAATCTTCTGCAAGGTTTCTTGCCTGTTCTGCTAGTGCTTCTTCTCGTGTTTTGTGATGTTTTACAGTTTTTTCTTCAGCTTCAGGCTGGATTACCGGCTGCGACTGCTGTGAACTCTGGCTCTTGATTTTCTTCTTTGACTTAAAGAGAGCAATAATCCAAGAGATGATTGGAATTGTATAGATGAAAGGTAAATCCATCTTAGCCTTAGACATTACAGAATCTCTTGTGAGTATTAAAAGCTCACTGTATGGACGCAACTGTCCGTCGTAGAATGGCTGGAATCCTGCAACCGAAAGATCCTCGTTCTTTTCGAGCGAAAGCATCATCATAAAATTCGCATTGAGCATTGCATATAAAACAGGAGAATTTTTTTCTACCTGATCTTCAAGGCTCTTTTCGAATTTTGCATCGTCGGTCATTTCGGGAAGCTTATCATAATCAAGAAGGGCATTGTACCATTTTCTTACAAGGGTTTCTTCGATTGAATCGTGTGCTTCGTTACAAAGGCGTACAACAAGAGGAAGCGCATTCTTTTTATAAACATAATATCTTGTTCCCGAAGCAACTTTAAATACAACAAGCTCAGGAAGTTCATTGTTTTTGCCGTTCGAAGAAAGTTTCTGAAGTGTGTTTTTCAAATCATCTTCGCTGTACTGACCATATAAAAGCTTTCCATTGTTGTCGTGGAATTTTAAAATCTGATTCATCGAGAAGAAGTATGGAGATCTTCCAAGCTGATTACGAAGTTCTTTAAGTGCATCCTCTCGTTTTTTGTTAGTCTGGAATTTCTGCTTTAAGTATGTACTGTGAATCTCGCTTATCTGAATAGCCTGAAGAACGTTTGTATCTTCGCCTGTCCTGTCCTGAATCTTTTCAAAATCCTGGCGGATGTAATAGCAGAGCTGATTCCACATATAGTAATCATCACCCTCTGTTACATCAATAAAACCTTCGTGCGGTGTGTCAATAAAGTGGCTGTAGAAATTTTTAATCGTGATTTCTTTAGAAGGATTAGAGGTACGAAGCTTTTTTAAAAAGTAATCATGATATTCATCTTTTTTACAAAGCCTGATTATTTTTTTCTGCGAAGATTCCAAAAGAAGTTTAATAGGCACACAGGAAGGGAGGAGCAGGGAAGGAAGTTCTTTTGAAAAAACAAGTACATAAAGATAAGGAGTTTTTAAATCCTGTTTATCAAGACAATCGATGATGTACTGTTCTGCCTGCTTTCGCTCGATTACGTGTGTCGGGAATTTTTTTGGAAGATCGTGTTCAATAGGATAAGGAATCGCTTCGTTTTTAATCAGTTCCTTATACTGGTTTGCATATTTAACTGCAAAGTAGGTAACGGAAACAATCATCTTTTTGTTGCCGTTTGGAATAAGTGCTGCCAGATGCTTCTGTTCAAGCCCTGCCAATTCTGCATTTACAGTGTTGGTAGGATCGCCAAGATATTTTACCAGCTCAGCGGTCTCTTCAACGTGATGTTCTGCATATTTTTTTATAAATTGACAAAACTCTCTTAAATCAATAAAAGGAGATTTCTGCTTTTCGGCATAGAATCTGATAATTGAACTTAAATTTGCACTGGTAGTCATATTAAATAATTTTACACCATAAATTCAATTTTAACCACTACTTTAACCATAACTACCAGCGAAAATTTTAAGTATTTTAATCGATGTCAATATCACCTACATCGCAGTTTATGGTAAGAGATCTTATGTCATTTCCCTTCTGATGGAAATTTTTCTTAGTTCTTTTACCCTTATACGAAACACTTCCGATGCTGCAGGAAACATCCATGTCAAAAGCGTCAATCTCTTTAAGATTTCTTATTTCGATATTTCCGACATCTGTATTAACCTTACCTCTTTCAAGATCAAGACCGGAAAGAATAAGGTTTCCCACATCCTGATTTATATTGAGTTTAGTAAGACTAACACCTTCAATAAAGATATCTCCCACATCACTATTTATATCAAGATAATCAATTTTAGAAGTATCCTTGAGTGTTATGCAAAGCTTACATTTATAGGTTGAAGCTCCGAAATTTACCCTTATTCCCTTTTGATTTACAACGAGCTTTCCATTTTTTACATTTATATCCGGAATAAAGCCGTCGTTATTGCATTCATAAGAGATTTTATTTTCGGTGCCGCCTGTTATTGTAAGGCTCATAACATCTGCATGAATTTTAATTTCATCGATATCGTCAAAAGTCTGTTCATCCTTATAAGTTCCGTATTTACCAAAAAACTTGCTTTCTCTTTTTGCATCTTTATCTTCATCATCAAAGAAAGGATAAGTTATAACTCTGCCAAAAAAGCTTGCAGGACGTGTAAAACCGACATTTCTGTAAACTCCAAAGATGATGGCAGCGACTGTGATTACGCCAAGCAGAATAAAATAAACTGTCTTTTTCATATCATTGCCTCCTGATTTATTTCTGCTGATTACTCTTCTGCTTCATCAGAAAAAACATTTCTTAAAGTAGAATTGATAACTCCTGCAATCGGCCAGATAATCCATGTGATTCCCCAAGAGAAAGTCAAAAAGCTGATGATGAGGTAGATACATGTAACTGTAGGCCAGTATACTTCCATGATTGTTCTCTGAGCTTTATTTTTGTATACAGGCGGTTTTCTAAAGTAGTCTTTATTGTAGCTTCCACCGATTGTATTTGTTCCGTTCAAAGAAAGGATTCTCTGATACATAAGCATAGTTCTTTTAGAGAAGATGATTAACCCTACACCAAGTCCAACAAAGATGAAAAGTAATGCGCCCGAAAATTCTTCCCGGAAGTCTGGTTTATCGAGGATTATTGCAGGAACTACGCAGAGAACAATCAGTGCAATTCCAACCGGCTTAAGAATGCTGTAAGGGAGATTGAAAGCTTTTCTTTCGTTAGAAACGTATTTTGTTGTTTCTTCGCTGATTGAACATGGTTCGTATTCAAGCTGCCTTGCTGATTCAACAACGTGAGAAGCAGTTACCTGTAAGATGATTCCGATTGCAATGTTTATGAATAATCCGCATGCACCGAGTCTTGGATTAAAGCCAACTGCATGAGCCATAATTGGTGGTACACAACATGTAATAAAGAAGAATACGCTTATTGCTCTTAAGATGATGCAAAGTTTTTTAGAGCGAATGTATTCTTTGACTTCTTCAAGGCTGAGTTTTTTTACGTTGTTGTGCTGGTTGTTGTTTAAAATCTTGTCGATTCCAAGTGTCTGTGCTACTTCATCAAGATTTCCGAATTCAGAAATTACAGTTCCAACTGCTTCGTTTTCTGATTTTCCTTCTCTGATGAGTTCAGAGTATTTGTCTTCCATCATCTGAAAAAGCTCTTTTTTTGCCTTTAAGATTTCCGGTGTATTTGGTAAGTCTCTGAACATTGATTCAAGATAGTTTTTAATTGTTTCCATAATTAGTTCTCCTTATTCTGGTTTTTAATGATGAAGGCTTCTACAACATCTTTTGTCAAAAACCATTCATCGCATTTTTCCTGGTAATACTCTTTTCCTTTACCGGTTATTCTGTAATAGGTTCGTCTCTTCCCGTTTTCAGCGTCCTGAGAAAAGGATTCAACATAGCCGTTGTTTTCCATGCGGGTAAAAGCTGAATAAAGGGTTGTTTCTTTTATGACGTATTTTTCGTCGGTCAGCTTTTTAATCTGCTTAGAAATTTCATAACCGTATGAAGGATTTTCCAGGAGCAGATACAAAATCATTGTATCGTTATACCCGCGTATAACATCACTGCTGATTTCCTGCATAGCTTCCTCCATCTGTCGTTGCTACGTTTATCGTACTACGTTAGCCGTACTACGTCTGACGTAGTAAAATATAATACTAGATTGTTAATCTGTCAAGTGATATTATAAAAAATATGTTAATTTCTAATCGTATTAAAAATCTGCACCCATATGTACCGGGAGAGCAGCCAAAAGACCGCGTTTACATCAAGTTAAATGCGAATGAAAATCCGTATGCACCAAGCCCTGCAGTAAGAAAGGCTGTATTGAATTTTGTGAAGAAGACCCCTATAAAAATGGCTTTATATCCGGATCCTGATTCACTTGAATTACACGAAAAGATTGCAGACATGCTCAATAAAACAGGCGGAGTTCTGTGCCGTGCAAAGGTAAATGGCAAAAACGTTACTCCGGACGAAAGTGATAAAATCCCGTTCACCGTAACACCCGATATGATTTATACAGGGAACGGAAGCGACGAGGTTCTCTCCTTTGTTTTCTATGCATTTTTTGATTCAGGCAAAAAGTTTGTAATGCCCGAATTTACATACAGCTTTTATCCTGTTTATGCAGGCTTTTACGATATTCCTATGGATAATATTCCTTTGAACAGGGACTGGACGCTCGACACAAAAACAATGCTCGAACATGCAAAAAAGAATACAGGCGGAATCATTTTTGCAAATCCGAATGCTCCTACAGGTCTTGGACTTAAAAGGGAAGAAGTAAGAAACATGCTTTTACAGGCCGATAAGGACGAAATCTTTATTGTTGACGAAGCCTATGTTGATTTTGGCGGTGAATCGTGCATCCCTCTTCTTAAAGAATTTAATAATCTTGTGATTGTCCGAACCTTCAGTAAGAGTCTTTGCGGGGCCGGTCAGAGACTTGGTTATATTGTTGCTTCTAAAGAGCTTATTGATATTGTTACAACTGTAAAAAACAGCGTTAATCACTTTCCGATTGATGCACTTGCACAGGTGAGCGGAAAAGCAGCCTGCGAAAACGTTCAGTACTATGTTGAATGTTCAAAAAAAGTTGTTGAAGAAAGGGAAAAATTCTATAACTTTTTGGTTCAAAATGGTTTTTATGTATTGAGAAGCCAGACAAACTTTATTTTTGTTAAAAAAGAGGGGCTTTCGGGCGATGATTTTTACAAGCGCATTAAGGGCGAAGGAATCCTTATAAGGCATTTTAATACACCGGGAATTCAGGACTTTGTGCGCATAACAATTGGTACAAAAGAACAGATGGAAGCTTTAAAAAAGGCTATCCTTAAAACAGTGATATAATGATTAGGATATAAAAATACAGGGGTAAATATGAAGTTACTTGTAATAAGCGACCTGCACGCAGCAGATAAAAATTTGGATCTTCTTGATGATGAATTTAAAAAGGCAGACGCAGTTCTTTTTGGCGGAGATTTTGCAGAATGCTTTAAGCCCGAAACTGGTCTTGAAAGCCTTAAAAAACTCTGCGAAAAGCACGATACAATTTTTTCCGTACTCGGTAACTGCGATCCCGAAGATTTCCTCGAAGTAATGGAAGAAAACGACATCAGCATAGAAAAATCACTTGTTTTCCACGAAGGACTTGCATTCTGTGGAAGTGGCGGCGGAGAATATTTTACCGGTAAAACTGAGTTTGAACGCACAAGAGAAGAACTTATGAGCGATTTTGATATAATCAAGACTTCTGTTGAACAGAGTGGCGATTCATCTTTATGGAAAAACTTAATCCTCATAAGTCATAACCCGCCAAAAGGAAGTATCGTAGACAGAGTAAATGATGAGCTTCATCCTGGAAGTTCTGAGTTTACTGATTATATAAACAAAAATCAGCCGCTTGCCGTTATCTGCGGACACATTCACGAAGGACGCGGTGTAGAAAAGATGGGCGAAACTTATGTAATAAATCCGGGCGCTCTTGCAGAAGGTTATTACGCATGGCTCAACGTAGAAAAAGACAAAGACGGAAACTGGAAAGTAGCCGAACCTGAATTAAAAGAGCTTGGAAAGTAAAATCAGTTTTGAATCAGTTTATCGGACGAAAATTGATTTATCGGATGGATTTGCAATGGAGGAATGAGATGAAAAGACTTTGTTCATGTGTTTTATTTTTTCTTATGATGTTTGCGGTTTTTGCAGAAGAAACTTTTAAACCTCTTGATTTTGTACAGCTTCCTAAAGGTGAATACGTTCAGGGTGAAGACACAGAATCCTTTCCTGTAACACGCAAAATCGATGCCTTTGCAATGAATAAATACGAAACAACCTACGGGCTCTGGTACGAAGTAAGAATCAAGGCAGAGTCTATGGGGTATGTTTTCCAGAATCCGGGACAGCCTGGCTCTGGCGGAAAGAGGGGAGTAGAAGCAGATGATTTTAATTCCTTCCAGCCTGTTACAAATGTTACCTGGTACGATGTAATTGTATGGCTCAATGCCTTAAGCGAAATCTATAAAGAAACTCCATGCTATAAATACAAGGGAAAGGTTTTAAAAGATTCTACAGATACCGCTGCGTGCGACCTTGCCGTATGCGACTGGAAAGCAACAGGCTATAGACTTCCTTCCGAAGCAGAATGGGAATATGCTGCCCGTTATAAAAAAGGTGGAATTACCCCGAGCGATAAGATAAGCGGTCAGACAACAAATAAAGAATCAGACGGATTAAGATATGCCTGGACTTCTAAAAATGCAACCGGTACAAGAGTTGTTGGAACAGCAGGCCTTCATTTTAATCCGAATGTAGTTTCTCAGAGCGGAACGGGGAATGCTAATCAGGCAGGACTTTATGATATGAGCGGAAACGTTCTGGAATATTGCTGGGACTGGCTCAGTAACTATGATGAAGATGAAAAATATGGCCCTAAAGTTGGAAACGAAAGAGTAAGCAGGGGTGGAAGCTGGTCTGATTATACTCCTTTTAATTACACAGGTATAAGATACAGCTACGATCCGAATGAATGCTACAACTATATGGGCTTTAGAATCTGTCGTACACTCAAAACAAAAACAAAATAACAAAGGAAACAAAAATGAATAACTCTCATCTGCAGAAAATCCAGAAGGTGATGGACGATGCCGTTGCGGCAAAAAGCGTTGCCGGACTTAATTTATTAATCTGTAAAGACAATAACGAAACAGCATATTTTGAAAGTGGTTTCCGCGATATAAAAAATAAAAAGTCATTTACACGGGATACAATCTGCAGGCTTTATTCAATGTCTAAACCTGTAACGGGTGTTGCTGCTATGATTTTGCTCCAGGATGGAAAGCTTGATCTTGGCGAAGAGGTTTCAAAATATCTTCCGGAGTATAAAAATCTAACTGTCTGTGAAACATCCGCTAAAGATGCAAAACCACGCAAGGTAAGTCGTCCTCTTTTAATCCAGGATTTACTTAACATGACAAGCGGTTACGGGTACGGGGCAAATCTTCCAGAAAGTACACCGGGCGAAAAACTTACAACAGCCTTGATTGAAGAATTAAACAAAGACTGTCTTGGCCCCTGCAAAATCACAACAAGGGAAGTTGCAAAACGCCTTGCTTCAATCCCTGTAAACTTTGAACCGGGCACAGATTATAACTACGGACTTTCTGCCGATATCATGGGAGCAGTTATCGAAGTAATCAGCGGAATGAAGTTCAGTGACTTTTTAAAGAAAAAGATTTTTGAACCGCTAGGCATGAATGATACTGATTTTTATGTTCCGGAAGATAAACAGAACAGGCTTTCGTGCGTTTATAAGGACACGGGAAATGGCCTTGAGCTTTTTGAAAACCCGAACCTTGGAATCCAGCCGTTTATGGATCACGCTCCTTCTTTTGAAAGCGGTGGGGCAGGCCTTTGTTCTTCGATTGATGACTATATGAAATTTACACAGATGCTTTGTAACCGCGGAGAGTTCGACGGAAAAAGAATCCTTCTTTCTTCAACTGTTGAATATCTTTCTTCTGCAAGACTGATTCCTTCATTACAGAAAAAATTCGACGAGCGCATGCCTCATCTTCCGGGTTATACTTACTGCAATTACATGAGGGTTGCAATAGACAAGGGAGCTTCAAGGACAATAACAGAAAACGGAGAATTCGGCTGGGACGGATGGCTTGGTCCTTACATGTCCGTTGATTTAAAAAATCATCTTTCGATTGTAATGCTCATGCAAAGAACTGATTCAGGAACGTGGGAATTAACTCGCAAAATTAAAAATATAGTATATACTTCTTTATAGAGGTATTTTATGACAGCTTTATACATTGTTTTAGGAATTGTTTTATTCATTCTCATTGTATGCTTTTTTG
>JAEESN010000007.1 GCA_016286365.1 Treponema sp. | reverse complement strand
CAGCTTTGAGACAACGTGTACATACGTTAATAGTTCTTGTTGTACCACCGAACTGAGCTTTAATCTTAAGAAGATTTGGTCTCCATGTTCTGCGTGTATGATTGTAAGATTTACTAACCTTGTTTCCTGACATCGGAGCCTTACCGCAAATATCACACATTCTAGACATTTTTATTTCCTTCCTTATAATATCTACAAAAATTCAAACAAAAATTCAGATAGTTTTGAAAATATATAAGAAATCAAAAAAAAAGTCAATGGTTAAAAAAAAGAGCCAACCTCAAGTCTACCTCGAAACCCAATTCAGAGTAACGAACTTTTATCGGATGGCTTGCCCAAATATATCATATTTATTCCAAAAGTCAATGGTTAAAAGAGGGAGGAGCCCCTCCCTGCGCTCCCAAGTCCTCGCCCGGCTCCGGTCTTGTCCGCTACCCACCAAGCGGGGTTCAGTCGCCACCCCGCAACGCCCGGCTTGTTCTTTCCTCAAAAAAAATGTAATACTTAAAACATGAAAACTTCATCCGCTTACATAATACCTGCTGATTTTCCAGATCCGGACATCATCCGGGTGAACGACACTTACTACATGGTTAGTACTACAATGCACTTTATGCCGGGCTGCGTAATCCTGCGTTCACATAATCTTACAGACTGGGAACATGCCGCATACGTTTACGATGAGCTTGAACAAACTCCGGGACAAACTTTGAGCGATAACAAAGGTGTTTATGGAAAAGGGATGTGGGCAGCCTGCTTACGCTATCACAACAATAAATTTTACATCAGCTTTGTTGCAAACGATACACATAAAACCTATCTTTTTACTTCGGACAAAATCGAAGGGCCTTGGAAAAGATCAGAAATCCAGGGATTCTATCACGACATGTCGCTCTTATTCGACGACGACGGGCGTGTTTTCTGTGTAAGCGGAAATAAAGACATATGGCTCACAGAATTTAAAGAAGATTTATCGGGTCCAAAGGAAGGCGGAATCCATAAGATAATCGTTCAGGATGATGCAGAAAAAATAATACTTGGATACGAAGGAAGCCACTTTTATAAAATAAACGGAAAGTATTATATATTTTTCATCCACATGCCAAAGGGAAAGATGAGGACTCAAGCCTGCTTTTATTCAGATAAGATAGAAGGTCCGTACAAAGGCGGCGATGTTCTTTGCTCCGATTTATGCGGATGGAACAGTGGCACAGCTCAGGGCGGAATTGTCCAGACTCCGGACGGTTCATGGTTTTCTGTAGTGTTCCAGGATCACGGTGCTTTGGGAAGAATCCCTGTTTTAGTGCCCGTAGATTTTTCAAAAGATTTCCCCGTTTTTGGAAAAGATGGAAAAGCTCCGGAAAAAGTAGCTGTCACAGACTTAAAACCAGGTTATGAATATGCCCCGCTTTATTCAGATGATTTTACAAACCCGGTCTGGCAGTGGAATCATATCCCGGATAAATCACTCATAGAAATTACAAAAAACACATACAGCATAAAAACAGGAAAGCTTTGCATAAATCCTGTTCAGGCCCAGAACACACTCACACAAAGGACATTTACAGAACACTGTACGGGAGAAGTTTTCCTGGATGCCTCAAATATAAACGATGGCGATGTTGCAGGACTTTGCGCACTCGAAGGTGAATACAGTTTTATAGGAATCACAAAAAAAAGCGGAAAACTTTATCTTATAAAAGCCGAACACAAAATCCCATACAGCCCCTGGACCATGTCTGTTTTCGACGACACCCAGCCGGAAATTAAAGAAGAAAAGGAAATCCAGACTCCACGCCTTTTTCTAAAAGCAGTTTTTTCCCTTGAACACCAGAAAGAGCAGGTCCAGTTTTTTTATTCGCTCGCAGATGATTCATCAAAAAATCAAAACACCAAATCAGCCTCGACAGCCGAAGCCCTACTAATCCCATCAGCAAACCCATTTACCCCGTTCGGCACCCCCGCCCCTCTCCGCTACACCCTGGACCAGTTCGTCGGCGTCCGCTTTGCCCTGTTTTATTACTCAACAATCAAAACCGGCGGAAAGGTGATTTTCAGGGATTTTAAGATGAGGATTGGGGAACAGAATTACATTTATTAAATCTAATCTGCTTAAAACCTGAATCTTTTTTTGGAAGCCAGATACATTCCATCTCCGGGTTTTATATCGAACACTTTATAAAACTCATCAAACTGCTGAACTATTGCATTAGTGCGTAAATAACACGGTGGGTGAGTATCTGTTTCGTAGTATTTCAAAAATATTTCTTTTGTTTCTTTTAAAAACCACTGTTTAGCATAAAATTCAAAAAAAGCTTTATAATCGAAATCTTTTATATCTTTTACAATTTCCAGAATAATTGCCAGACCAAATGTGTCCGCCCCGATTTCTGCCTTACAATAATCACCCCTACACTTTAAATCTTCATAAACAGTAAAACTACTAAAAGAATCAGCCATTGAATTTATTCTTCTTTCAAGTTCTGCGTGATCTTTTGAATTAAATAACTGATATATATTTCCATCTGGATTTTTCATGCTGAATAAATGACTTATTTCATGTGAAATAACAAATCCAAGAGTAGCATATTTTTTTTCAACAGAAAGTTTTTCATCATAATTTGTTCCATAAATATATCCGGCACATATATTTACACTGTTATTTGTCGCATTATAAAACGCATTATATGTCTGAGGAGAAAAACCCCATGCATATCTATCTAAATCTGAATAACATTGCTTTGCCTGAATTTTTGTTTCATATCTGAGCACATTCATAATAGAATCAAAAAAGCTGTCTGCCAGGTTGAGTTCTGAATAATCAAACGAAGAAGAATTTCCAACAATTATTTTTGTATTACCAAGCATTTGAGAAAGATTATATCTTGTACCAATATTCAGCCAGTTCCATGAATAACTGATTTCTTTATACTTTTCCAGAATTGTATAAGAAAGATTTTCTACATCTTTGAATAATTCTTTTGAACAACATTCTTCACACCAGATTTTTCCCAGAAAAAGAGGGACGCTATCATTCAAAATTTTAAAAGATATCTGTTCATCCGTATAAGTTAATTCTTTGCCGTTTAGCTTTTCATTCAATTGTTTTAAACTATTAAAACTTTCCATATCTAAAAGATTCGAAGAAAACTGAATCAACCTGCAGACACATAATGTTTTTATGGCTTCAAGATTTTCTTCCAGATACAATGAATCAAAAACAAGGGCTTCCGGACAAATACCATACTGAAGTAACGGAACCCCACAACTCTCTAAAAAAATCCTGACTGGAAAATTCTTAATTTCTTTATCAAGATTATTCCAACTCGCCAATTTTCCCTTTCTGCTTTTTTCTTCGTATAAAGCAAAATTATAGTTTTTTTCAAACTCATAAGCAGACTGAATAAGCCTTTTTGCATCGGAATTATCCAGTCCCATTCTTACTAACATCGATTCATAAAAATCAGAATATTCTTGAGGATATCTGTCAAACATAAGGGTTAAATATATTCCGGGGGTATAGAAAAGATTATTATTATTCCTTAAAGACACCTGTACAGGAAAAAACAACCTGAAATCTTCATCATTTTGTAATAGATTGTTTAATTCAGAAACAGATTTTATTTTCTGTATTTTATTAAAGACCGGTATTATAGGATTTAATCCCTCTCTATTTCTTTTTTCCCAATCCAGAGATTTTTTATATAATTGTACAAACTTTTGTTTTTCAATTTTTTCAGGATTTTTCACACCTTTATCTGAATCGGCAACCATAGAAGATATCTGATCACTAATTGTCTTATAATAATCCTCGCGATCACCCGAAAAAGGAAGAACTTCTCCAAGAGGTAAATTTTTTAAATCATCATAATTTACAGCCTGATAAAAATCATCTTTAAACGACGGTTTTTCTGCCAGAAGATTTCCATCGATGTTCGTATTCATCCAGTTTGATTTTCCATTTGAACACGATAAGAGACTGATTATAAAACTTATGAATATTAATATTTTAAATTTCATTTATTCAGACCTTCAATAAACTTTTCTAATTCCGGAACAAAATCATCCAGTGTTTTATATTTTTTTCTGTTGTTTTCGTAATTGTCCAGGAACTCTGCAATTTGTGGGGTGTAAATCCATTTCTGATCATCAATTATTTCCATATTGATTTCTTCCATCTCAGAAGGAGAAAGAATAGTTTCAAGATACTTATTAGCACAGGCCTGTGTTATAGTTTCATTTAAAATTAGAAAAGCAGAATCATATCCACGCTTTCTGTAAATACTGTTATATGTATTAAAGAGCTTATTAAACTGTTTCTCGATTTTTTTATTCTTATATAATTGTTCAGATATTTTTATAGTAAAACAATGAGAATATTCATGAGACATCTCCCACAAAAATAAATTCTTATCACTACCTGCGACTATCACAGCATGAAATTCATCATTACCTTTTTTATTCTTTGTCGTAATACTAAAGTTTCCACCATTCGTAAGATAAGTTAGATGAATAACCAAAGATTCTTTTGTCTTAGTTCCATAAAAAAATTCCAGCCATTTTGAATAATTATAATCCTTCAAAAGTTTTATGTTATCATGAATTAACCTTTCATAGTCCTGCTTGTGTTTTACAAAAAAATCATCAAAATTTGATTTTATCCTGAAATCTTTCACGCTATTTATATATTCCTGTCCCGCATAATAAGGAATCTTTTTAGCCTGAACATTTGCTGCTGTTTGTACAATAAAATTCTTATTGTCTATATCGAGTTTGTACCCGCTAATATCCTGATTCAAATAAATTCCGAACTCTGGAAACTTAGCATGATTCAGATTATTCTTTCTGGTCTGCAAAATTACTGGTTCATTCTTAAAATCATTAAAATATTTATCTATATCGTCTATATAGGGTATTTCCCATTCGTTTTCAAAATTATAAGGATATGCCCCGGAAAGCCTACCCAAAATCATCATCATTTCTACATTGGGATCAACAACAAGTTTAATTTTCCCAACCTCCATCTCTACAGGTTTGGCGGTAAACGGAGAATCATTTTTGGATTTACAGGAAGAAAAAATAAGAGAAAGAAAAATTAAGACAATATAAACTTTTGATAATTTCATAAACCCACTGCTTTTTAATTACTTCTTACACCTATTATAAACTAAAACTCATTATTTCCCAAACTGATTTTCGATTTCTTTTATCTGGTCGCGGTAGACGGCGGCCTGTTCATACTCCATGCGTTCGGCACAGGCAGACATTTCTTCAGTAAGGCGTTTGATGAGTTTTTTGCGGTCGGCGGCACGGAAGAGATTTAATCCCTGTTTAAGAACTTCCAGATCCATCTGAGCTTCTTCTCGCGCTTCTTCTTTTTCGTGCTCAAGAATATCTTCTACAGCCTTACTGATTGTTGTTGGTGTAATTCCATGCTCTTTATTATAAGCCTCCTGAACTTCGCGACGGTGCTTTGTTTCCTTGATTGAATCTTCCATTGCAGCACTCATGTGGTCTGCATACATCACTACCTTTCCCTCCGAGTTTCTTGCCGCACGCCCGATTATCTGAATAAGAGATGTAGCCGAACGCAAAAAGCCGATTTTATCAGCATCAAGAATGGCAATAAAAGAAACCTCAGGAAGGTCAATTCCTTCGCGCAAAAGGTTGATTCCTATAAGAACATCAATTTCTCCGAGCCTGAGCGACTTTAAAATCTCTACACGTTCAAAGGTATCTATTTCTGAATGGATGTATTTTACCTTAAGATTTAAGCCCAAAAGATAATCAGTTAAATCTTCAGCCATCTTTTTTGTGAGCGTAAGGATAAGGCTTCGTTCATGGCGGTCAATTCTTTCGCGAACTTCCTTATAAATATCTTCCATCTGACCTTCGCTCGGACGCACTTCTACAACAGGGTCTAAAAGGCCAGTCGGACGGATAAGCTGTTCTACAATCTGCGAACTCTGCTTGATTTCTTCGGGACGAGGAGTTGCAGTTACAAAAATAACCTGATTCATCTTTGCATCAAACTCCGCCTTTTTTAGAGGACGATTATCAAGTGCAGAAGGAAGGCGGAATCCAAAATCAATAAGGCTCTGCTTACGGCTTCTGTCTCCTTCGTACATTGCTCCAATCTGCGGAACTGTAACATGCGCTTCGTCAATCATGCACAAAAAATCATCAGGAAAATAATGCAGAAGTGTTGCAGGAGGCTCGCCCGGTTTTCGACCCGCAATCGGCGCAGAGTAATTTTCTATACCCGGGCAGGTTCCCATCTCTTTAAGCATTTCTATATCGTAAGTTGTGCGTGTCTTTAATCTTTCTGCTTCGAGCATCTTTCCCATGCCCCGCAATTCTTCCACACGCTCTTCCATCTCTTTTCTGATTACTTCGGTAGTATCAACAAGTCTTTCGTGAGGCACAACAAAGTGTTTTGCAGGATAAAAAACCGTCTCGTCCAGCTCCCCGGTTGTGCTCATGTTCAAAACATTAAAGCGCCTGATTCTTACAACCTCATCAAAATCAAGCTCAATTCTGTATGCTTCGTCTGTTTCCATGTACGGCGGAAAAACTTCTATAACATCCCCGTGGATTCTGAAATTTCCCCTGTCCAAAACCACATCGTTTCTTGTGTACTGAAGGTTTGTTAAAGCGGCAGCAAGTTTTTTGGGATTAAGATTCTGCCCCTTTTCCACATGAACGCGCATCTCCTTGTACAAATCAGGCATACCAAGACCATAGATGCACGAAACAGTTGCAACAACAATTACATCGCGCCTTTCCATAAGACTGTAAGTTGCCTTAAGACGAAGCTGGTCAATTTCGCGGTTGATGTCGCAGTCTTTTTCTATATAAAGGTCGCGCGCTGCTACATAAGCTTCCGGCTGATAGTAATCGTAATAAGAGACAAAATATTCAACTGCATTATTCGGAAAAAAGGTTTTAAATTCGCGGTAGAGCTGGGCCGAAAGAGTTTTATTATGACTGATGATTAAAGTAGGGCGCTGAACCTTTTCAATGATTTTTGCCATTGTAAAAGTTTTACCAGAGCCTGTAACACCCTTTAATGTCTGAAACTTATTGCCGTTTAAAAAGCCCTGAGAAAGTTTTTCTATAGCCTGCCCCTGATCCCCGCTTGGTTCAAAGGCCGATACAACCTCGAATTTTCTCACTCTACTCGCTCAAAGTCAATTTTATAGTAACATCCTTTTTGTTGCGTCTTACAACAACAGTAACCTGTTCACCAGGCTTTTTACTTTCCAGTGCCGAATAATAATCAGCTAAAGATTCAATTTTGATGTTATCTATTTTTGTAATTACGTCTCCGCCAAGATAGATGATGCTTCTTCTGCTTCCGTAATAAGCGGCTTTTGTTCCACCCTTGAGTCCGGCCTTTTCTGCATTTCCACCTTTTTCAATTTCCGAAATAAGAATACCAGAACTTACATCAAGACCCGCATACTGTGCAATACTTGCATTAAGCTGAATCATAGTTGCATCAATTGTTCCGCGCTGAACCTTTCCATATTTGATTAAATCAGAAACAACACGGATTGCAGTCTCCGAAGGAACGGCAAATCCAACACCGGCAGAACTTCCAGAGCTCGACATAATCATAGTGTTGATTCCTACCATTCTTCCTTTTGTATCCAGTAAAGGTCCGCCAGAGTTTCCAGGGTTGATTGCAGTATCAGTCTGAATCATATTTCTGATGATTCTCTTGTTTGAATTCTGAATAGGTCGTCCAAGCCCCGAAACAATACCGGTAGTCATGGTTCGCTCCATACCAAAAGGATTACCGATTGCAATTACCTTCTGTCCAACCTTAAGAGCCGAAGAACTTCCGAATGCAATTGTCTTTAAATCCATTCCAGCAGGTGGATCAAATTTTATAACTGCAAGGTCGCTGTCTAAATCCTGACCAACAACCTTAGCTTCGTACTGAGTTCCGTCGTATAAAGAAACATAGATTTTTGTAGCATCCTGGATTACATGAACGTTTGTAAGGATGTATCCGCGCTTGTCGATTATAGAACCACTTCCGCTTCCACCATCCTGAACATAAGGCTCCAAAAACCAGTCGTATGCCACAACCTGAGTATTGATGTTTACAACAGCTTCGTTACACTGATTATAAACATTAATATTCTGCTGCTCGTCCTGAGTGTAATCCGAAGAATTACTTACCGGAACCACAGAAGATGGATTTTCCTGAAATTCAAAAATATCATCCTGCGAAGAAGAAACAGTTTCTGCCTGTACCCCGCTCACAGAAGAAGACTGATTATTTTCTTTATTTTCTTCCGAATTCTTTTTTACGCATGAAACAAAAACTGCAGTAAAAATTCCCGCCGTTAAAACAAAACTGATGATAGATGAGATGACAATATGTCTTTTAGTATATAATTTCATACTTATAATTTAATAAATCACAATAAATAAGACAAGTAATTTATTCTTTCTTTAAATCAAAATAGTATTCGATTGTATAGCCTTTTTTTACTTCCACCAGAGCCTCTTCGCTCACATAGCCTGACTTAGAAACTATGATGTTGTAATAATTTGGAAAAAGATTTTCGATTACAAGCGTTGTCCTTCCCTGATACTCCCCGTTCAGCGTTACTACTGCATTTCTTACATTCGATTTTATAACTATAGTTTCCTTTCCGTCTTCGCATTCTTTAATATCAGAATATTCTTTTGTTTCAATCTGAGGATAAATAAAAAAAACTGCCGCGCATAACAAAAACACGCACATCAAAAATCTTTTAATATTGCATTTCATATCTAATATAATAACTCATTCTTCACGGCTGAACAACAAATCATGCTCCATAAAACTAAAATAACTTGAGCAGTCAATAATAAGATGATCAAGAATCGGAATTCCCATTATTTTAGACGCCTGAATCAGTTTTTCTGTTGTCATGATATCTTCTTCCGACGGTGTAGTTCTTCCCGAAGGATGATTATGGCACAGGATGATGGCCGCTGCATTTTCTTTAATCGCTTCTGTAAAAACTTCCCTTGGATGAATAAGTGTTCTGTTCACCGTTCCAACCGACACAACATGAATCTGAATAATATCATGACTTCCATTCAGCGTGATTACAAGAAAGTGCTCCTTACTGCAGATTGCATAATTTCTTACATACGGGATTATGCTTTCGGGAGTATTAACATGAGCACCACGATAAGAAAAACGCCTGCGCCCAAGCTCGAGGGCAGCAGCAACAGCTAAAGCCTTACCTTCACCCACGCCCGGTAATGAAAGAAGATTATCCACAAGCTTATCGGAATTAGAGGAATCTAATGTTTCTACAATTTTTTTTGCCATAGTAGAAATAGGCATCTTTTTAGTACCGGTTCCAAGAATCAGCATCACAAGTTCAACATCATCAGGATATTCCATCCCGTGCGAAAGCGCTCTTTCCCGAATCCCCGGCTTTTCTTTTTGTATATCCACGTATATAATAATAGAAATAACTTGTAAAAAAAGACCATTTTCATAAAAAAAATTTGAACTTTTTTTTCTTTTTCTAACTTTTTTCTGGAGAGCCTTAAATGACTTTACATCACATAAAAAAATGCTGCCACAAAAACATAAAAACTTCTGTTTTATTCACACTGATTATGCTCTTTTGCCTTTCATGCTTTTCCTGCGTTTCTGTGAATGCGCTTTTTTCAAAATCCAAATACGAAGTAAAAATTTCCAGAAACCTCATGGCGCCGGGATTTTTTACATCTTATGAGCTTGCACAGTTCTTTTTAAGCCAGAACCCGGGTGCAGACGAAGAAGAAGTCCAGGAGCTTGCATTTTATTATGTTTACGAAGGCTTACAGGAAGGAGTGAATTATACAGTTGCTTTTGCCCAGATGTGCCTTGAAACAGGTTATCTTAAATTCGGAAACCTTGTTACAAAAGAAATGCATAATTACTGCGGACTTGGTTCAATAGATAAGGATAATCCGGGCGTTTCGTTTGCCACAATGCAGGAAGGAGTAAGGGCGCACATACAGCACTTACAGGCATACGCCACAAAAGAAGACCAGAAGCTCAACAATCCTGTTATAGATCCAAGATACGACTGGCCTCATAAATCAAAATATATTACAGATATAAGCGGGCTTGCCGGAAACTGGGCCACAGACCCAAAATATTCCGAAAAGCTCGAAAACCTGATTCAAAAAATCGAAGAATTTTATAACAGGTGATTTTAGAAACCACAACGCGGGCTCCCCAGACAGCATAATCACTTATAAAAAACTTCTATTCGCCCGAGCTTAGCCGATTACAGTTCCAACAAACTCTTTGTCGTCAAGGATTGCGCGGATATTGTCGATGTTTTTGGCACCGGCACAGATAACCTTCATGCCAAGCTCGCTTGCTTTTTTAGATGCAATAGGATCAAAAGGACAATTCTTTCCAGGAGTCCATTCGTCGCCTACCATCTTTCTAAAGTCTTCCCAGGAAATTGTATCAAGAGGTTTTGCATCAGGATTTTTACGTGGATCGTCTGTATAAACTTTTTCGATGTTAGAAAGATTTACAACAGTCTGTGCACCAAATTTTTCTCCAAGATAAACAGCATCTGTATCTGTAGAAAAACCCGGCTTCCATCCACTTGCAACTAAAATCTGTCCGTCAAAAGCGATGTCTTCAAGAGTAGGATTATAAACTACATCATTTTTACAGTAGTCACCAAAGCATGCCTTTAATAACTGCGCATTGATTCTTGTAGCCATAATTCCAATCCAATCTGCAGCATCATCCTTAGAAGAAAGCCCTGTTGTAGATGCAACATCCTTATATGCATTCTGATAAACGCGTGCCGGAGCACCACCGCCTGCAACTAAAATCAGACGACGACTTTTATCTTCATCCAGCCACTTTGTTACCATAGAAATAAATTTAGAAAGAAATTCTGTGTCGGGTTTTTCCGGAACGATAATAGATCCGCCAACACTCAAAACTTTAGTCATAACGACCTCCAGATATTATAAAACTAAATTAATATACACCACTTATAAATGGGACAGACCAGAACGAGCTGTATTTATTTGTACTCTGCGAAGCTTCTTCCCAGATTGACTGCAATGCAAAGCTCTTAGGATACTGAACTGTTTTATTGTCAGGTGCAAACGGCTTCATCTCGTTATATCCGCGCGAGAATGTAATATGATGAGAGTCAAGGTTTCCAAAATAATATGTCCTTTCTTCAATTTTCTCGGGCCATTTTTCGTAATCAAGACCACATCCTAAAGCTGGATCAACAGGAATCCATCCGCAGCCGGGAAGATAGAATTCACACCACCAGTGAACCCTTGTTTTTAAATCCTGTTCAACTAAAACACCACAGTCAACAAGACAAGGAATTCCGGCAGCCCTGAGCAAAGCCGCATAAATAACAGCAAAGTCATAGGCATCCCCTTTTTTCTTAAAAATCAAATCAAGAGGATCGGCATCGTTTCTTCTGTTCTTATCTTGGATTTTATATTCTTCGCACATATAATCGTAAATCATTTTTGCACGCTTATATGAATTCTTTTCTTTATCTACAATCTTTTTATAAAGCTTTAAAACTTCTTCGTCGTCGCACGGAACAATCGCATCACGCTTTGTTGTCTTTTCGTAAAAAGCCTGATTAAGATTTTTCATGGAGCCAATCTTATCTGCATTTACATTTGTACGAACTTCATAAACCGGAAGAACAAAAGTCTGACTGAATGTATTTTTTGAAACACCGTTTTTATATTTTGTAATCTGCTGGATATTACATCCCTGATAATTCTGGAAAAGAGGAACCGGAGAAATTTCTGTTGTATCCACCTCTGACTGAGAAGGCATTTTACATGGAATCGGACAGCGCATTGTAATTGTAGAAACATCGTTTGTATCGATGTCTTTTATATCTGCACTGTACTGAACAATAAAAATCTTTTTAGAAACAAACTCTTTGGAAATTGCACTGTCGGAAACTTCAAAATCAAAAGGCTCAGATTTATCTCTTTCGTTTTCTACTATAACAACACCCGAGCAGGCCCCGTCAGGAACACGCACCTGGATTTCCGTATTGCTCCAGTATTCATATCCGTTTTCAAGATTAGAAACTTCTATAAAATTCTCTGTTACAATTCGCTTATTCATATACTGAGAATCTTTAATCTTGCGGTTATAATCGATTGTAAAAAGAACGCGTGAATTGTTTCTGTTTTCGCCAAAGTTAGAACCGTAAATTGTGATTAAATCGCCGATTGCTGCCTTTGTAACAGAAAGCTCTGTGATTACCGGACGCACAACATTATAAACAGAAGGCGCTAAAACCGGGATATCAATTTCGTTTGCAAAAAGAGCCGGATTCGACTGTGCCGATTTTGTCCCGACAACAACAAGACCATCCTGAACGTTACCCGGAAGGATAATCTTAATCATCGTGTCGCTCCAGTAAAGATAAGAGCTCGAAGTTAATTTAAGCCCCGAAAAAGAAACATAACTCATATCCCTTTCATCGCCAAAATTCTTTCCATTAATCTGAATGATTTCGCCCGGAGCTCCAACCGGAGGAACAAGAGAATCGATTACAGGGACTTCCTCGGTCTTATGACCAATCATAAAGATGATGAGGAAGACAATACCAACAAAAGATAAAAGAGCCGCAACCCTTAATAAAAAATGCTTTCTGAAAAAATAACTTAATTTGCCCGAAGATTCCACTAGCGCTGACCTGTAATTACGTCGAGCGGCAATTCTATTTCAGTAGAAACTGGAAGAGTATCAACGCCCGGAACGGTAATCCTTATAGAAATTTTATCTTCACCAAAATTTGGGCGGAATACATCATAATCGATGAATTCATTATCGTTTGCGTTAATAACCTTAGATTTATTAACAGAACCCGATTCCGGCATACCAAACATTGGTTTACTTATTGTACCCGAAACCGGCATACTTCTTCCACTGGTAAATGCAACATTATTTACATTAGAAGAGATATTCTGTATGTTATTTGCTCTTTTCAAGCTGTTTGATTTCTGTAAACTGATTAAAGTATTCTGCTGTTCTTCTATTGAAGTATGCTGAGTGTCAAAATTAAAAAGTTCAGCAACATTCTGAGTATTCTGCTTTCCTGACCTTAATGATAAAGGAAGAGTAACTGCAAGAATTAAAGCGGCAGCAGCTGCAGCAAAAGAAGGAATATAATATTTAACTTTTGATTCACCAGTCTTAGCGTATTCAGCATTTCTTGAATACTTCATCTTAACCATAAGGCGTTCATAACTCTGGTCAAGATAATGTGAATCAGGAGTAACATCCTTTGAATCAGAAGAAAACATCTCGTGAATCTTTTTTAATTTTTCGAGCTCCTTCTGACATGCAGGACAAGTCTTTAAATGAGCTTCGTATTCAGCCTTATAAATTTCTGGCAGTTCGTTGTCGAGATAAATTGAGTGGATATCTTTACTTGGACAGATAGACATCTTCTTCTCCTATAAGTTTTAATAATTGTTCCCTGGCTCTGAACACCCTTACCTTTACATTTCCCTCTGTAATACCAAGGACCTTTCCAATTTCCTTATAATTCAGATCTCCATACTCACGGAGCATCAAAACTTCCTGAAGATTCTTTGGAAGCTTTTTAAGAGCTTCACGGGCTTTTTCCATAGAAGTTTTCTTAAGAAGATCTGTTTCTCCAGATTCCGATTTTCTGTGATCCTCATAAAGAACTTTTTCGTAAGCCTTTCTTTCCCTTTCCTTTCGCTTGATATAGTTGAGGGATGCATTTTTTACAACCCTGATCAACCAGTATTTAGCGTCGTTTACGGAAGGAAAAACAAGTCCTTTTTCGTTAGCCTTTATAAGCGAATCATGTGCTAAATCTTCCGCTGCTTCTTCATCATTTACAATTCTGTAAGAGATTTTAAAGAGCATCTGCATTGTAGCATTATAAATCGTCCTGAAATCAACAGGGTTTGCTGCATTAAGAGTAACAGTTAATCCCTCTTGATTCTCTTCACTATTAACAAACACAATAATATCCTAAAAGTTACTGAAAAAATAAGAATATTCTTATTTTTCTGCTTAATTTCTTTTCCAGGTAGTACCCGCTGGTGTATCTATAATCGTAATACCAAGTGATGTAATCTTATTTCTGATTTCATCTGCCTTAGCAAAATCCTTTGCCTTTTTAGCTTCTGCCCTCTGTTTAAGAAGATCTTCTATTTCTGCAGCCTGAGGATCATCCTTGTGGTCATCACTTGACTGAACGCTTGCTCCAGAACCAGAAGCAGATTTATTATATTCTTCGCAAGACTTTTCGAGGTTAAGACCAAGAACGCTGTCCATCTTTTTAATAAGAGTAACAGTTTCTTCTGCCTTAAGCTCTGTATCTTTAATACAGCTTTGCATAACGGCTAAAGCCTGAGGAGTTGCAAGATCATTTTCGATTGCTGACTGGAACTTCGAAAGATAATCCTTTGCTTTTGCAGATAATGATTCATCTGCCACATCTTTACCATTGGACTGATTAAATACCGCTGCCGCACGTTTTACCAGAGCTTTACGGCTGTTTTTTGCAGAATCCATAGAATTCCAGCTGAACTTAGCCTGACTTCTGTAATGTGCACCCAAAAGGAAATAACGATAATCCAGTGGATCATACCCTTTATCAATTAACACCTGCAGAGTCAAAAAGTTACCTGTAGACTTAGACATCTTGTCTGTCTCTTCACCAGAATCACCTGCCGAAGCTTTATCCTTCTGAATTACAAGGAATTCATTATGAAGCCAGTAATTTACCCAAGGTCCCTGTTTTTTATCTTCTTCGGAGAAAGCACCTTCCGATTGTGCAATTTCGTTTGTATGATGGATTGGAATATGATCAATTCCGCCGGTATGAATATCAAAATGGCGGCCAAGATACTTCATGCTCATTGCAGAACATTCAATATGCCAGCCAGGATAACCTCTTCCCCATGGAGAATCCCAGGTTAATGCCTGATCTTCGAATTTTGATTTTGTGAACCAGAGAACAAAGTCATAAGGATTGCGTTTATTTTCGTCAACAACAACTATATCACGCTTTCCTGCTCCTGCTTTAAGTTCATCAAGATTCAGGTTTGCAAGCTTTCCGTAATCAGGATAAGTTGTAACGTCGTAATAAAGGTTTCCGCCAGCCATGTATGTATGACCATTTGCTTCTATCTGTTTGATAAGGTCAATCATTTCCTGAACATGTTCTGTAGCACGGCAGACAATATCCGGGCGTTTGATGTTAAGACGGTCAATATCATTAAAGAATGCTTTTGTATAAAAGTCGGCAATTTCGAGTACAGACTGTTTTCTTTCTTTAGCCTGTTTTACCATTTTATCTTCACCGTCATCAGCATCGCCTGTAAGGTGTCCAATGTCTGTGATGTTCATTACATGCTTTTTCTTATAGCCGAGGTAACAGAGAGTACGGTCTAAAATGTCAAGGAATACATATGCACGAAGATTTCCGATATGCGCATAGTTGTAAACTGTAGGACCACATCCGTAAAAACCACAATAACCTTCTGTAAGCGGTTTAAACTCTTCTAACTTTCGTCCCATTGTGTTAAATAATTTTAATGCCATACACTACCTCTTGGAGAATATTATATAATTTTAACAGTTCTTAAACAATAAGAGGGAAAAAAAGTGTATTCCCCATGGGGTTTTAAAATGGTATACTGTAAGGGTGGAAAAATACGACGAATTGATTCAGGCGCTTACAAATTATGATGCTTTTCTCGGGGATATAAAAAAGGATGAACCGCTTGCACAGAAGACGACTTTTAAAATCGGTGGGCGTGCAGAGCTTTTTATTGCGCCGGAAAATTTCTATTCTTTCCAGATTGCTTTACGGGAACTTATTTCAAGAAAAATTAAATTTTTTATTTTAGGCGGCGGAAGCAATATTGTTTTTCCTGATGAGGATTTGGAATACGTTGTACTTTCTACCCAGGCCTTTTCGAACGTTGACCGTTTAAAGGTTGATGAATGTCCTTTAGATTTTGGCAAAGTTACTTTAGAAAAAAATCAGGTTTTGATTACTTGCTTTTCGGGGACCCCTATGGCAAGCCTCGTAAATTACTGCACCGAACACAGCATTAGCGGAGTTGAACAGTTTGCAGGACTTCCGGGTTCTGTTGGCGGCGCTCTTTACATGAATGCACGCTGCTTTGATAAGTCTATTTCCGACATCATCTTCTATACAACACACATGGATTTATCTGATCCAAAAATCACTCTTCATCACGACCGCTTTAATCCGTCGGACTGGGATTATAAAAAATCACCCTTCCAGAATCAGAATAAATTCATAACTACAGCGACCTTCCTTTTAGAACAGAAATCAGAAAAAGAAAGACCGCATATTGAATTAGAATGTAAAAAATATATAACAGAACGTGTTTCAAAAGGCCATTTTAAATATCCGAGCGCAGGTTCAGTATTTAAGAACAACAGGGCTTTTGGAAAACCTTCCGGACAGATTATCGACGAAGCAGGCTTACGCGGATACACAATCGGCGGAGCTAAAGTTGCTGATTTTCACGGAAATTTCATTATAAATGTAGATAAGGCAAAGACTCAGGATGTAAAAAATCTGGTACAGCATGTGCAGAAAGAAGTGCAGAACAAGTATAATTTTTTACTTGAGCCAGAGATAATTTTTGTCGATAAAAAGTAAAATAGTGTTTTATTGACAAATAATTCTACTACTTTTATACTTTAAATATTAATTTCGGTAGGTTTTTACGGTGTTACAGTTACAGATTTCCAATTTCAAACAGGGCTCATACATGGTTGTCGAAGGAAAGGAAGACAACGACCGATTTTTTATCATTCAGAAGGGAAACGTTCAGTGCTTTAAATCTTCTGGAAGCGGAGTAAAACCTGTTTTATTCGGACCTGGAGACTTCGTAGGTGTAGTACCTTGTATGGCAAGCCACCTTCAGATTGAAACAGCAATTGCTCAGACAGACGTAGTTGCAATTTCCGTAAGAAAAGAACAATACCCGGATTTAATCGTAAACAATACACCAGTTGCTTTAAAGATTATCCGTACATTTGCAAGCCGAATGCGCCAGATGAACGAAATGCTTACTAAAGCAACACTCAATTCTGTTGTATCGGACACTTCTGATCAGATTTTCCGTGTAGCAGAATATTACGAAAAAGCTATGCGACTTGATGTTGCTGTTTTTGCTTACTATCAGTATTTAAAGACAAGACCTGTTGGTCCTAATGCAGAAATCGCAAAACAGAAGTTCGTTGGATTAAAACAGAGAACTCACGCAGTTTATTATGAACCAACCGAAGAGATGTCCAGAACTTATCCAAAAGATACAATGATTTTCTCGGAAGCTCAGAGCGGTTCAGATATGTTTATCATCCAGAACGGTGATGTTTCTATTACAAAGGTTGTAGATGGAAACGAAGTAACATTAGCCGTATTGCACAAAGGTGATATGTTCGGCGAAATGGCACTTCTTGAAAATAAACCTCGCTCGGCAAATGCAATTGCACATTCAGACTGCCGCCTTATGGTTGTAAACCACGCCAACTTTAATCAAATGGTATCTACACAGCCACAGCTTATCTCTCGCCTTACAACAACACTTGCAGAACGCCTGTGGTCTATGTACCGTCAGCTTGATAATGCAACTCTCCAGGATCCATTCCAGAAGATGCTCGATATGCTTTCGCTCCAGATCGAAAAGCAGAGAATAGATATCGATAAGATGACAACAAAGGCCCAGCAGACTCAGCTTACACCAAAAGATCTTGCAAATATGTGCGGTATTCCAAACGAACAGCAGCCTCGTGCAATCTATGATTTCTCTACTTCTTCGCACGTTAAGATTGTGGACGGAAAGATTTACATCAAAGATGTGCCGGAGCTTGTAAAACAGGCAGCCTTCTACAGAAAGCAGCGCCAGGAAGCAACTGTACAGTAATCAGATAAAAATCCCGGACACTCACCTTATATTAAAATACGATCATCCCCCCAGGACAAAATCAAAATTTATATAAATTCTTAATTAATTAATTTTTTTTTCTTCCGATAATCTACATATGAAGAAATTTATCTTTTTTATTTTGATATCAGCCTCAATTATGAATATTTCGAGTTTCTGTGCAGAAAAAGACGAAACAAAAAAAACAGAAACCGTAAAACAGACTAAACCTCTTCCAAACGGCCCAAAAAGCATCAAACTTGGCATGAGTCTTGAAGAAACAAAAAATCAGCTCATAAACGAACCTGAATTCGGCTACACAGGAGACAGAGACGTTTCTTTAACACCAGGAGATGCACAATACATAATCGAAACTGATGCAACAAAAGGATTAGGTTCAATTTTTTACACACAGTGCTGGTTTCAGTTTTATAACGAAAAGCTTTATATAATCACAATGAATATAAACACACAGAAGATGGATTACTACACAATGTTCAAAAACTTTACAGAAAAATACGGCGAACCGGATGAAATTAATCCAGAAAAAGCTGTATGGGAAAGCGATTCTGTTACAATGATTTTAGAAAAACCACTTTCTGTAAAATACATCGATACACAGGTTTATAAGAATATTCTGGAACTTTCTAACATCGAAATCTCTGGTGAAGAATGGACAAGAGAAATGTTCCTGGAGGAATTTTAATGAATAAAGGCCTTATGCTCTGCGGATTATGCCTGCTTATTCCAGGCTTTGTTTCTTCATGCACAAAAAAACTTAATACACAAAAGCTTACAATCACAAGAAGCGATAATTCCACAATTATAGTTGATACAGAAATAGCCAAAACAGAAGAAGAAAAAATGTTCGGCTTTATGGAAAGAGAAAAAATCCCGGACGGGACAGGTATGATTTTTGTTTATGAACACGACGAAAAGATGTCTTTCTGGATGAAAAACACACCGCACCCGCTTTCGATTGCATATATAGACAGCACAGGAAAAATCCGCGAACTCCACGACATGAAGCCTTTCTGTCTGGATCCTGTTACAAGCCAGGTTTACTGCCGCTATGCACTGGAAGTTCCACAGGGCTGGTTTGCAAAAAACAACATTAAGCCCGGCGACATGTTAGATGTGTCTGTGCTTAAATAATCAATTTGCGCCGGGCTTGCATGCATTGTCAAAAATAATATGCATTCCCCATGCACCAAATGCATTCACGTAGCCGTGAACCTTTATTACTCACCCTGCTCCAGCTTCAATAATTCCGAAGCCGCAATCTTATCGTTCGGGTCGTATTCAAGTACTGCTGTAAAATAATTTCTTGCTTCCTGCTTTTTACCCTGAGCAAGACATAAATAGCCAAGATTAGAAATAATTTTAATGCTTTCAGGTTCAAGAGCAAAAGCCTTTTTTAATGCATCTTCTGCCTTATCAAATTCTTTAGATTCCATGTAGCAAAGCGAAAGTTCATTAAAGGTGTCTGCGTTCGAATCTCCACCGCATTCAATTGCTTCTAAAAAGGCTTTTTTTGCATCCTCGTAGCGGCCAAGCTTTCTTAATCCCCAGCCGAGCATGAACCACGCGTTCCACACCTTCTGATTATTCTGAATAAAAAGCCTTATCTGCTCTAAGCCCTTTTCTTCCTGACCGCTTGCAATCAAATCGTAGGCTGCTTTAAATCGCTCATCATCCATATTCTGACTCACGATATTATTCACAATTTCCTGAGCGCGTTCTTTTTTATATAATCCGTTTTCACCAAGTTCTTCATCTGTAAGATCGCAGGTTAATGCAAGATAATTATCGAATGCGTCTTTTGCGTCTCTGTAGCGGTGCTGTTTTAAATAGAAAAAGCCTGCATTAAAAAATGCTTCGGGGATTTCAGGATCTGTATTCATTGCCTGTTCGTAGTAATTATTTGCATCGTTATCGTAGGCATCTGCATCATCATATAAGCCCTGGCGGCGGTAACTTTCTGCCCTCTGATCAAGGAATAAAGCCATATTAAGGATAACAGCAGGGTCTTCGGGATCATATCCTAAAAGAGCAAGGAAAATTTCTTCTGCAAGTTCATAATCTTCGTTTTTAGTTTTTAAGATTGCAGCTTCGCAAAGTTCTGTCTTAATATTTGGTTTTGCGGCCTTTACAAATGCACGGTAATAATCAAGATGAGGATTTTTTTTATCGTATGCTAAAACAGTTAAAAGTCCTGCAAGAATCTGTTCTTCTGTGATTTCTTTTGGATTAAAGCTTCCAGGTGCGTCGTTTGTTTTTTCCTGAACAGGGATTTCGATTGTTGTATCGATTTTCATCGCCTTGTCGGAAAATTTATAATCTTCGGGAAGTGTAATAAAATATATTGATTCAAGAGGATTTTTAGTTTTCATTTTTTTAGATCCTTAAATTTTAATTTTCTGAATTTACAGGATTTTCATTATTCGTATTTTGAGCCTGTGTGTCAACCTTGTTCGAACTCAAAATTGCTTTCTGATAAGTTGTGATAAAGTTATTTACCCTGATTTTATAATCCATAGGGATTGTGTCTAAATCAAAGGCAACGTTTACAACAGAAATATCCTTACGACCTTCAAGGAAGTCTGCATTATGAATACGGCCTTTTAGAAGAAGCGGTTTATTCAATTCAACAAAATCAAGCGAAATGGAAACCGGTTTCCCAATCAAAAACTTCGGGATTCCAACCAGCATCATTTTAATTCCGCCAAAAGATAAATCCTTTAAAATACAACGACGCGGAACGTTATCTATATAAACAATTGCTTCGTCTTTTTCTATTCCAAGTTTTCTTAAAGTATCTTTTGTAACGATGATACGTTCTTCTTTTCGGTTTACAAAGTTTTCGCTCGCTTCTATAAATTCGCCTATACGCCAGATAAGTTCATCAGGCGGACGCTGGGTAAAATTCAAAGTGACTAAAGCAAGCTCCTGAGAATTTTTATATGGCTGAATATCTTCGATTGAACAGTTTACAAAGAATTGTACCGGCTGATTATTCTGATTAAGGAAGCAGTATCTTAAGCTCACGGTTGCAGTGCGCGATTTTGTCATCGTATTATACGCACCACCCCCAGTACCGATTACAACCCTGGCACACAAGAATGAAGATGAGTTAATAAGGCATGGCCACTGACCCCCATTGCATTTTAAATAGATCTGCCTTGGATCAAGTCTTAGAGCCATTATGTTTGCTTTTGTAAAAACAATTTCCTTATCGCGAAAAAAATCGTAATAGCGGGAAATCTGTTGCGCCATTGAAACTGCCATATCCTTAATTTTAACCTAATATTCTATTCCATTCAACCATATTTTAGTCATAATTTGTTCTAATATAAAAAAAACCGCCAGAGTTATATCTGACGGTTTGAAGTAGTAAATATTTTACTTATGCTTCTGTAGCCGGTGCTTCTTCAGCTGGAGCTTCTGCTGCAGGTGCTTCTTCTGTTGCAGGAGCTTCTGCTGCTGGGGCTTCAGTTGCTGCTGCTTCTACTGGAGCTTCTGCTGGAGCTTCTGCAGCTGGTGCTGGTGCCGGTTCATTTTTAGCCTTATTCTTAAGGTTAGCGTTACAATATTTACAAATATTTACTGTCTGACCATTTACTTCCTTTTCCCAGAGAACCTTGATATTTGTCTTTCCACAAATTGCACAAGTTCCTCTACCATGTTTCGGAAGAGATCTGATACCTGATCCACGGTGATTCTTTGACATATAGACTCCTTATTAAAATCCAGGCTTATTCAGCTTTGGATTCTTCCTTCTTTTCAGAAGCCTTTTTAGAAGCTGGTTTCTTTTCTACAGCTTCTTTTGACTTGCTAGCAGTTTTTGGTGCCTTTGCTGATTCAGCTTTTGCAGGTGCTTTAGCAGGAGCTTTCTTTGCAGGTTTTGTTTCTGCCTTTTCAGCTTTTTCTGCCTTTTCTGTATCAAGCTTATAATCAACAAGCTCTAAAATTACTACATCTGCTGCATCACCCTGACGGTATCCTAATTTAAGGACACGAGTATAACCACCATTTCTTTCTTTCATGCGTGGTCCAATCTCTGTGAACAGTTTATTCAAGATTTTTTCATCCTGGATAAATTTTGCAGCTTCACGACGGTTGTGTACTGTATCTTCTTTAGCTCTTGTGATCAACTTTTCAGCTGATTTTCTTACTTCAAGAGCTTTTGATTTAGTAGTAGTAATACGCTCATATCTAAAGAGTGAAGTTACCATATTGCGTGACATAGCACGACGATGTGCCGTTGTACGTGAAAGCGGATTAAAACCATTTCTATGATTCATCTGTTTCTTCCTTCTGCTTATTTAAGTTTGCAGCATTCTTCAGATGACTGTAATCTGTCATACCAAGAGTAAGGTTCCATTCAAGGAGTTTTTCCTTAATTTCGGCAAGACTCTTCTTTCCAAAGTTTCTTGTCTTTGCAATGTCATCTTCAGTTTTCTTAGTTAATTCGCCTATTGTACGAATATTTGCATTCTTTAAACAATTTGATGAACGAACAGAAAGTTCCAGTTCTTCAACCGGAGTATTCAATAATTTCTGAATACTTTCGTCACCATCATCATTGTCATCAGAACCGATTACATCCTTGTCGTTGAAGTTTACAAAGATAGCAAAATGATCTTTTGCGATTTTTGCAGCTTCTGCAAGTGCATCTTCCGGTGCAATTGTACCATCAGTCCAGATTTCAAGAACCAGTTTGTCGTAGTCATTTCTCTGACCAACGCGGCATGGTTCAATAGAATACTTTACCTTTGGAACAGGTGTGAATATTGCATCCATTGGAATTGTTCCTACAACTTCAATGTAATGTTCATTTACTTCTGCAGGTACATAACCTCTTCCAAGGTCGATCTGGATTTCAATATCAAGATGTGCATCGTTCATCATTGTGAAAACGAGCATATCTTTTGTCATAATTTCAAGCTGACCTTCTTTTGCAAAGTCATCACTCTTAACTACACCTGGACCCTTGAATTCGTACAAAATTGTATCTTGTTCAAGATTATTAGGCAATCTCAAACGTATCTGTTTTAAACTGTTTATAATTTCGAGAGTATCTTCTGCTACATCTGGTATAGCTTCGAATTCACTGGAAATTACATGAGAAATGCCGTTCTTATCATAAGAAGTAATTCTTATAGAAGAAACTGCATATCCCTGAATTGATGACAACAATACTCTTCTTAAAGTATTTCCGACTGTTGTACCAAATCCCGGTTCGAATGGATACGCTGTGAACTTACCGTAGTTCGGATTTGTACTAATATGTTCAAATGTAATGCCTTTAGGTTTCTTAAAGCCTTTAAGCAAGTTTTTACGAGCCATCTGAACTCCTTATTTTTATTTAGAATAATACTCAACTACGAGCTGTTCTTTAACCTGATAATCAATATCACTTCTTGCAGCAACCGCAGTTACCTTTCCAGTAAAGTTATCACTGTTTACTTCAAGCCATGAAGGAATTGCCTTTTCAGGATTTCTTGTAAGAATTAACTTAACTCCCGATTTAGCACGACTTCCTTCTTTTACAGAAATAACATCGCCTACCTTCACAAGATATGAAGGAATATCAACTTTCTGACCATTTACACAGATGTGTCCATGGCTGATAAGCTGTTTTGCTTCGTTCCTTGTTTTTGCAAAATTCATGCGGAACAAAACATTATCCAATCTTGATTCAAGCAGCTGAAGAAGAACTTCACCTGTTACTCCAGATTTTTTTGAAGCCATCACATAGTATTTTTTAAACTGTTTTTCAAGAACGCCATAAATGAAACGGAGCTTCTGCTTTTCCTGAAGCTGAATACCGTATTCAGATTTTTTTCCACGACGAACTTCTTTCTGATTGCGCTTTGATTCCTTGGCATAACCCATAACAAGAGGATTAATTCCCAAGGCTTTGCATCTCTTCAATAAAGGTGTTTCGCTTTTACCCATTTATGAATCTCCCTGTTACATTCTACGTGTTTTACGTGGACGGCATCCATTGTGTGGAATTGGAGTAACATCTGAAATTGATTTTACTTTGAGTCCCATGGCGCCTAAAGAACGGATTGCGCTTTCGCGTCCCATTCCAGGTCCCTTAATATATACGTGTACTTCACGTAAACCATAACTCTGTGCTTTCTGTACAGCGGTTTCAGCTACAGACTGAGCTGCAAATGGAGTAGATTTTTTTGCTCCACGGAAGCCAAGACCTCCAGAAGAAGCCCATGAAAGAGCGTTTCCTTTCATGTCTGTAACAGTAACAATAGTGTTGTTGAAAGTAGCCTGAATATAGATGTTACCTTCGTAAACACTCTTTTTTTCCTTTCGCTTTTTAACGACAGCCATTATCTAACCTCCGCCTTATGCCTTTTTCTTATTAGCTACAGTCTTCTTCTTACCCTTACGAGTACGAGAGTTTGTACGAGTTCTCTGACCGCGTACAGGAAGACCTTTCTTGTGGCGAAGACCACGATAACAACCAATATCCATAAGACGTTTAAGGTTAAGACCGATTTCTGAACGAAGACGTCCTTCAACCTTATACTCTTTGTCGATAATCTCACGAATTTTTGCCAATTCATCCTGTGTAAGGTCGTTAGCCATCTTTAATGGATCAATCTTACATTCTTCACAAATCTTTTTTGCTGATGAACGGCCGATACCATAAATATATGTTAATGCGGTATCAACATGTTTATTTGGGATATCAACTCCCACAATTCGAGCCATCTGTTTCTCCTTAAGCCTTAGCCCTGTCTCTGCTTATGTTTTGGGTTTGTACAAATGATACGGATGATACCATTTCTTTTTATAACCTTACATTTATCACAGATAGGTTTTACACTGGTTCGTACTTTCATAAAAAGCCCCCATGAGAATATTTACCGAATCTTTAGCACCTCGCAATGAGAGACAATTCGGTAAAAGATAATATATCACATATTCCCATTTCTTTTCTACTGCTAATTCGCGAAATTTTACAAACTTCGTGATCTGATTTTGCCCTTCTTTGTAAGTCCTTCATGATGATGCATTTTAAGGAGAGCTTCAACTTGACTCATTGTATCAAGATCTACACCAACCAAGATGATTAATGAAGTTCCGCCCATGAGCATTGCGATTTCTGCAGGGAATCCTACGAAACGGATAAGGATTGTAGGAACTACAGCGATGAATGCCAGGAACAATGAACCAGGTAATATAAGTCTATTTAATATTTTTGTAAGATATTCTTCTGTCTTATCTGTACGTACACCCGGAATGGAGCCGCCGTTTTCACGGATGTTTCTTGCAATTTCTGTAGGGTTCAGGGTTACCTGAGTGTAGAAGTATGCAAAGAAGATAATAAGAATAACCTGCAAAACTGTATACCAAAGACCATTTGGAACTAAAATACTGCTAAGCTTTACCATCCAAGGTTTTGAGTTAGCACCTTCGGCAAATGTCGAAATAAGTGTTACCGGTAAACCAAGAAGTGCATTAGCAAAGATAAGTGGTATAACGCTTGAAGGGTTAATTTTGAACGGGATGTAAGTAGACTGACCACCGTACATCTTTCTTCCAACTACACGTTTAGCATAATGAACAGGAATCTTTCTCTGTCCTGATTCTTCAAAAATAACTAATACGATAAGTGCAAGAAGAACGATAAATACGATTACTACAGAAATCAGTGTTGGTTCACCGTTGCCAGAAACTTTCTGATAGAGTTCAGAAATTGCTGACGGTAAACGAGCAACGATACCTGCAAAGATCATTACCGAAATTCCGTTTCCAATACCACGTGCTGTAATCTGATCTCCAAACCAGATAGTAATCATAGAACCAGTTGTTGTTGTAAGAATAAACAATGCTTTGAACAAATATGGATTAGCAATCAACTGACATCCAGGAATATTATCTGCCCAAACTGTCATTCCCAAAGACTGAACGATACAAACAAAAATTGTTCCTATACGGATATAAGAAGCGATTTTTCTCTGACCACCGTCTTCCTGGGAAATGCGTTTAAGAGAAGGGAAAATGATCACAGCAAGCTGCATGATAATCTGCATAGAGATGTAAGGCATTACTCCTAACATGAAAATTGAGAATTTAGAGAACGCTCCACCAACAAAGAAGTCCATATAACTTGCGAAAGAGTTGTTCTGCTGACTCATTCTTTCCTGGAAGTACTGGAATACTGCATTAGCATCAATTCCTGGAACTGTGATAACACATCCGAGTCTGTACACTGCAAGAATGATGAGTGTATAGAAGAGACGGTCTCTGAGTTCCTTTACTTTAAACATATTTACAATTGCACCTGCCATGGTCTACTCCGCTTCTATTTGTTACCTTCAGCTGTTTTTGCTTCGATAAGTTTTACTGAACCACCTGCTTTTTCGATTTTCTTCTGAGCAGAGGCAGAAACCTTATCAACAACAACGTTGAGTTTCTTTTTAAGATCTCCATCACCAAGGATTTTTACAAGTGAATCTGATTTCTTTGTGATAAATCCTTTAGCGATTAAAGATTCTTTATCTACTGTTTCGCCGTCATTATATTTTGCTTCGAGCTGAACAAGATTAATACAAACATATTCTTTTTTGAAAGGATAGTTTGAGAAACCTTTATGTGCGATACGTCTGTAAAGAGGCATCTGTCCACCTTCAAAACCTACGTAAGGACCAGCCTTACCAGATCTTGACTGCTGACCTTTGTTACCTTTACCAGCTGTTGTACCAAGTCCAGAAGATGAACCACGACCAACACGCTTAGGTTTTTTATTAGCACCCTGAGGAGCGCTAAGAATTGGATTATATTCTGCCATTTTAGATCTCCTCAACTTTTACTAAATGAGATACAGCAGCTACCATACCAAGAACAGCGTCGTTAGCAGGAAGAACGTTAGAAGAATTAATCTTCTTAAGTCCAAGACTGCGAACAGTTGCAACCTTAGCTGGTTTCTGACCAATTATACTTCTAATTAATGTAACTTTAACCTGTTTTGCTTTAGCCATACATTAACCCCACAACTCATCAAGAGTTTTACCTCTGTTTGCAGCTACCTTCTTTGCATCCATTAATTTAGAAATAGCGTCAAATGTAGCGCGAACAACATTTACGGCAGAGCTTGATCCCAAAGATTTAGACTGAATGTCTGTAGCTCCGGCAGCTTCCATGATGGCACGAACTGTACCACCGGCGATGATTCCTGTACCGGAACAAGCTGGCTTGAGCAATACTTCGGAACTCTTATATTTTCCAATGATTTCATGTGGTAATGTACCGTTCTTCATAGGAACATTAATAAGATTTCTCTTTGCCTTATCAATACTCTTTTTAATAGCTTCAGATACGTCATTAGCTTTACCAAGACCGTATCCTACGCGACCTTTCTGATCACCAACAACAGTAAGTGCTGCAAAAGCCATGCGACGACCACCTTTTACAGTTTTACTTGTTCTGTTGAGAGTTACGAGTTTTTCTACAAACTCTTTCTCTTTTGGTTCTTTATCAAAGTTTTTCTGATGTTCCATAATTTCTCCTAGAATTCGATACCGGCTTTACGGGCACCATCAGCGAAAGCTTTTACAACACCATGGTATAAGTAACCATTTCTGTCGAATACAACCTTAGAAATTTTTTTGTCCTTAAGGCGTGCTCCTAAAGCTTCACCAAGTTTTGCAGCACCTTCTGTATTAGGTTTGATGCTTGCAAATTCTTTTTCCATTGTTGAAATAGAAGCTAAAGTCTTTCCTTCATCGTCATTAATAACCTGAACCGAAATATTCTTGTTACTGCGTGTGATAGACATTCTAGGTCTTTCTGCAGTTCCATAAATTGACTTACGGATGTGAATCTTTCTGTGCAAGCGTTTTCTGTTTTTATCGTTCATTTTTCTAAACATATAGCTTCACCTTATTTAACACCAGTCTTACCAACCTTGCGGCGGATAACTTCATTATCATAACGAATACCTTTTCCTTTATAAGGTTCAGGTTTACGTAACTTACGAATCTGAGAACTAAATTCACCAACTAACTGCTTATTAATACCAGCGATAGTAAGTTTACCATCTGGAGTAGCTGTTACTGTAAGACCTTCCGGTATAATTGCAATAAAGTCACTTGAATAACCAAGGTTCATAACAAGTTCTTTACCTTTAACTTCTGCACGATAACCTACACCAGTGATTACCAATGTCTTAGAGAAACCTTCTGTAACACCTTTTACCATGTTAGCAATAAGACTTCTGTAAAGACCATGATAAGCATTAGTCTGTTTAGCATCGTTCTTTGTTTTAAGAAGAACTTCTGATCCTTCTACTTTAATGTCGATTTCATCATGGAATTTCTGTGTGAGTTCACCTTTTGGTCCCTTTACAGAAATTACACCGTTTGCAACATTAACTGTTACACCTGCTGGAATAGCAACAGGAAGTTTACCTACTTTAGACATACTTTCCGCCCCCTATTACCAGATTGTGCAAACTAATTCGCCACCAACCATTTTTTCAGTTGCTTTCTTACCAGTTGTTACACCAGAAGAAGTTGAAACAATGACTGTACCATAACCGTTATAAACGCGTGGCAAATCTTTGTAGCCAGAATAAACACGGCGACCTGGTGTAGAAATTTTCTTAACACCGTGGATTACCGGATTATTATCATCATCATACTTCAAGAAAATGCGAAGTGTGTTTTTTCCATCTTCCTGAACCTTTTTAAAGTTCTTGATGTATCCTTCTGTTTTTAAAATCTTAACGATTTCCAACTTTAATTTTGATGAAGGAACATCTACTTTTTCGTGGCGGGCCATAGCCGCATTACGAACCTTTGTAAGCATATCTGCTACTGGATCTGATGCACTCATTTTATCCCCCTACCAACTAGATTTTGTGATGCCAGGAAGCTGGCCTTCGCTTGCTAATTTACGGAAGCAAAGACGACACATCTTAAACTTACGTAAATATCCATGTGGACGTCCGCAAATCTGACAGCGATTATATTCGCGTGTAGGATACTTCTGTTTGCGGGCCTGTTTTATAATCATTGATTTCTTTGCCATACTTCACCTACTTACGGAAAGGCATGTTGAACTTAGTAAGAAGTGCTTTAGATTCTGCATCTGTAGGGGCACTTGTTACGAATGTGATATTCATACCAGCAATTTTAACAACTTTGTCAAAATCGATTTCTGGGAAAATCAACTGTTCAGTAATACCAACTGAGAAATTTCCATGTCCGTCAAAACCAGTTGCTTTGATTCCACGGAAATCCTTAATACGTGGGAATGCAACATTGATAAGACGATCAAGGAATTCATACATGATGTCTCCACGCAATGTTACCATTGCACCAACTTCATTGCCCTCACGTAACTTAAAGTTAGCAATACTCTTTTTAGCCTTTGTTTTTACAGCTTTCTGACCTGTAATCTGAGTTAAGTCAGCTACTGCGGCATCAAGGAGTTTCTTATTTGTGAGAGCTTCACCAACACCCATACTTACTACAATCTTTTTAATTGCAGGAATCTGCATTACTGATTTGTAGTTAAACTCTTTCATAAGAGCAGGGGCGATTTCGTCTTTATAGACTTTCTTAAGCCGAGGTACGTAATTTGCCATTACAATGCTTCTCCACATTTACGGCAGACGCGAACTTTTTTGTCGCCGTCGATTTTATAACCAATTCTTGTAGGACCGCATTTTTTACATACGATTGCTACATTCGAAATATTAAGAGGAGCTTCGATCTCGGCAATACCGCCCTGATCCTGCTGACTCTTCTTTCTCATTGCTTTTTTAACAATGTTTACACCAGATACTATTACTGCATCTTTCTTAAGGATTACACGAACAACTGTTCCGCGTTTTCCTTTGTCTTTGCCGGCAAGTACCTGTACTGTGTCATCTTTACGGATTTTTGATTTTGTTAACATTTCATTACTCCTTAAAGAACCTCTGGAGCTAAAGATACGATCTTCATAAAGTCCATATCACGGAGCTCACGAGCTACAGGTCCAAAAATACGCTTACCTTTTGGATTCTTGCTGTCATCAACAAGAACACAAGCGTTGTCATCAAAACGGATATAAGTTCCATCTGGACGACGGTATTCTTTAGCCTGACGAACGATAACAGCTTTTTCAATAGCACCTTTTTTAATAGTAGAAGTAGGGATTGCATCCTTTACTGCTACAACCACGATATCACCGATACCTGCGTATCTGCGATGTGAACCACCGATAACTTTAATACACTGAACAAGTTTTGCTCCGGAGTTATCAGCAACTGTCATACAAGATTGCATCTGAATCATAATTCTACAACTCCTTAAAAATTATTTAGCGCGTTCGATGATTTCTGCAAGGCGCCAGCACTTATTTTTGCTGAGCGGTCTGCATTCAACGATACGAACAGTATCACCTACATGAGCATCATTCTTTTCATCATGAGCCATGTATTTCTTTGTTCTTGTTACATATTTCTTGTAAAGACGATCCATTTTTTTAGTTGTGATTTCTACAACTACTGTCTTGTCCATCTTTTCTGAAGTTACAAGACCAACAAATGAACGTTTAGCACTCTTTACAGTCTGAGCAGCTTTGTTTTCCACAGTTCAGCTCCTACTTATTCTCGCCAGCTTTTTCTTTCTGGCTGATGAACGTATTCAAGCGTGCGATTTCGCGGCGCATTGTACGTTTCTGCATTGGGTTATCTACATGTGAAACTACCATCTTAAAACGGAGATCCATGTATTCCTTGTTAAGCTCGTCACGCTTAGCTACGAGTTCTTTATAAGACAGTTCTTTGTCATTCTTTTTCTTTGAATCAGCCATCTTATTTCCTCCTAGTCGTGTGTTGGCTTATAAGCTACTTTTGTTAAAACCGGGAGTTTATCTCCTGCAAGCTCGAGAGCCTGTTTAGCAAGGTTGATATCTACTCCACCAACTTCAAACAAAATCATTCCAGGTTTGATAACAGCTGCCCAATGATCTGGAGCACCTTTACCCTTACCCATACGAACTTCGGCTGGTTTCTTTGTAATAGGCTTGTCTGGGAAAATACGAATCCAAACATTACCTTTACGATCCAAAGTACGGTTGATAGCAACACGGGCTGCTTCAATTACTTTAGCGTCTAACCAAGTTGGTTCCAATGCAACTAATGCAATGTCGCCGAAGTCAATTTTATTATCACGAGTTGCGAAACCTTTTTCGCGACCACGCTGCACCTTACGGTGAATAACTCTTTTTGGACTTAATGGCATATACTAGCTCCTTGCCTTTTTAGCAGGTTCAGCACCATCAGTCTTTTCAGCAGCCTGACGAACTGTGCGTCTTGGCTTCTTTACAAGCTGACCAGCATCTTCGTTGTGTTCAATACCATAGTTCATACCATTGTATACCCAAACTTTAATACCGATTTTTCCATATGTAGTTAAAGCTGCATATGTACCATAGTCGATATCAGCACGGAGAGTATGAAGAGGTACTCGTCCTTCCTTGTGTTCTTCGGTACGAGACATATCTGCTCCACCAAGACGTCCACTAAGACGAACCTTAACACCCTGTGCACCTGCTCTCATAGCATTACTTACAGCCTGTTTCATAGCCTTGCGGAATGATCCACGACCTACAAGCTGACGACCAATATTCTGTGCGATCAAAGTTGCATTTAAATCTGCGCGTTTGATTTCCTTAATCTTGATCTGAACTTTCTTTGTAAGCTGCTTCTGAATATCAGCACTAATCTTTTCGATTGATGCACCTTTTACACCAATAATAACACCTGGGCGAGCTGTGTGAATTACAATTGTAACGCGCTGTGGATGGCGTACAATTTCAATCTCAGCTATATCAGCATTTTTACACTCTGGGAGTTCAGAAACCATCTTACGGATTTTGATATCTTCCAGAACTAAATCTGCATATTCACGTGGATCTGCATACCAGCGTGACTGCCATGTCTTGTTTACACCTAAGCGTAAACCAATAGGATTAACTTTCTGTCCCACTTTTTATTCCCCCGCCTTTTCGTCAACGACAACGGTAATATGGCACATACGTTTAAGCAACTGATCAGCACGACCACGTGCGCGGAACCAGATTCTTCTTAATCTTGGACCTTCATCAATTCTGATTTCTTTAACGTAAAGCATATCTTCATCTAACTTGCTATTCTGGTTAAGAGCGTTTGATGCAGCAGACTTTAAAGTAGCACTGATCAAGTCAGCTCCCTTCTGTGGCATATTAGCAAGAATTGCCATAGCTTCCGAATAGGACTTTCTTTTAATTACATTAGCAACTGGGCGAACCTTTGTTGGTGATGCAATAAGGAATTTTGTAGTGGCTACATAACCTTTCTTTTCAGCCATAATATCCACCTATAATTAAGCCTTTCCGGCTGTTTTGTCTGAACCACCATGGCCATGGAAAGTACGAGTTGGTGCAAATTCACCAAGCTTGTGACCAACCAGGTTTTCTGTAATGTATACAGGAATCCATGATTTACCATTATAAACAGAAATAGTATTACCAACCATTTCTGGGATGATTGTAGAGCAGCGAGAATATGTTTTAATCATTTTCTTGTCTGCTTCTTTATTCATAAGCTGAACCTTTTTGTAGAGTGATTTTTCTACAAATGGTCCTTTTTTAACAGATCTTGACACGATTATCTCCTCTGCAACTATTTCTTACGACGGCTAACAATGAACTTGTCAGAAGTCTTTCTCTTATTACGAGTCTTGTAACCTTTACAAGGCTGACCCCAAGGAGTAACTGGGTTACGTCCTTTTCCGGCACCTTCACCACCACCAAGCGGGTGATCAACAGGGTTCATAGCCATACCACGAACAGTTGGGCGAACACCCATCCATCTTCTGTGTCCGGCTTTACCAAGCTTAACATTCATGTGTTCTTCGTTTCCTACAACACCGATTGTTGCATAGCATTTTCCGTTGATTTTTCTCATTTCGCTTGAAGGAAGTCTTACGATTACGTATTCTCCTTCTGAACCGGCAATCATAGCACCAGCACCAGCAGAACGAACAAGCTGTCCACCCTGACCAAGTGTTAATTCAATGTTATGAATTGTAAAACCTACAGGAATCTTGTTGAGTGGAAGTGCGTTTCCAACAGTTGGAACTGCATTGTCACCAGACATGATTTTCTGTCCTACCTGTAAACCTTTTGGTGCGATGATATAACGTTTATCACCGTCTGCATAATAAATTAAAGCGATGTTAGCACTTCTGTTTGGATCATATTCAATTGTTTTGACTGTTCCAGGAATTCCATGCTTATCACGCTTGAAATCTATATCACGATAACGTCTTTTGTGTCCGCCACCCTGATGACGTACAGAAATACGTCCACCAGCACCGCGTCCAGCTTTAGACTTTTTCCCTGACACTAATGTTTTCTCGGGTCTATCAGCTGTCAGTTCATCACGACACAAGTCTACACGTCCACGTGTACCAGGTGTCATAGGCTTAAATACTTTAAGAGCCATTTTCTATCCCCTTAATTTCTACCAGTCTTAAACACCTTCAAAAGCCGAGATTGTTTCGCCTTCAGCGATACGTACAATAGCTTTTTTGAAAGATGCAGTACGACCTGGTTTTCCACGAAGTCGTTTCATTTTTCCAAGCACATTCATTGTTGTGCAGTCAACTACCTTTACTTTAAATAAGCGTGTTACAGCTTCTTTAATCTGTGTTTTTGTTGCATCAGGATGAACGATGAATACATATTTATTCTGTTCACGTAATGCGCTTGCCTTTTCTGAAACAACAGGCTTAATAAGAATATTTTCGTAATTCATTATTTAGCCTCCTTTTTATCTGCATAGAAATCAGACAAATTCTTTACTGCAGATTCAAGGATGATTACCTTTCTTCCGTAGTACAAATCATGTGCTTCAAGACGGTTATATGCGAGGAATGTAACATTTTTGATGTTACGTGCAGCCTGCTTGATTTTTGCATCATCATCTTTAAGAATTAATACAGTTCTTTCGTTTTTAGCAAAATTATTAAGAATCTTTACTAAATCCTTTGTTTTACCGCTTTCTACAGTAAAATCTTCTACAACTGTAAGTCTGTCACCCTGAGCGTGTGCACTCAAGATAGATTTCATTGCGAGTCTCTTTTCCTGTTTTGGAATTGAGTAACTGAAATCTCTTGGTTTTGGTCCGAAAATTGTACCACCACCTACTGTGATTGGAGATTTCTTATCACCACGACGTGCGTTACCTGTACCCTTCTGTTTGTAAGGTTTTGCATTTGAACCATGTACTTCAGAACGAGTTTTTGTGCAGGCAGTACCAACACGTTTATTAGCTAATTCATTTGTAATTGCGTAATAGATTACGTCGTCATTTACTGGAAGACCGAATACTTTATCATCAAGTGTGATTGTACGCAGTTCCTTACCAGAAGTTGAATATACTTTCTTTTCCATATCCTATCTCCTGCTTATTTCTTTACTGCGGACTTAACGATGAGTGTACAGTCCTTGTTACCAGGAACAGCACCGCGAACCATGATTACTTTGAGTTCTGGATCAACTTTAACGATCTTCAAATTCTGAATAGTAACCCTTTTGAAACCCATATGTCCAGGTAATTTAATATTCTTGAAACTGTGTCCTGGAGTTGTACATTCTCCTGTACCACCCGGCTCACGATGGAATTTAGAACCATGGGTAGCACGTCCACCATGGAATCCCCATCTTTTCATTACACCCTGGAAACCCTTTCCCTTAGAAGTAGCTGTTACGTCTAAGAAACGGCTGTTTTCAAAAAGTTCAAGACCAACAACATCACCAACATTTACTTCTTTTTCAAAGTTGCGGAACTCTTTCAAGTGGCGCTTTGGAGTGATGTTTTCTGGGAATTGTCCGGCATATGCTTTGCTTGCTTTGTTTGCTTTCATGTCATCCAAACCAAGAACAACTGCATCATAACCGCAATTTTCCTTTGTTTTTTTGGCAACGACAACATTTGGTTCGACCTGGATCACGGTTACTGGTGTAAGATTACCGCTTTCGTCAAAAATCTGTGTCATTCCAACTTTTTTAGCAATCAGACCTTTCATTCTGATATCTCCTATTTGGAACTAAGCATTGGGAAACTTTGTTCCGATTCTATTTTTTTTAGGCCGCCATCCCAGATCCAAGGGGACCGTACCTTTGTTTCATTATTTAAGTTCAACTAAAAAGAACTTATTGTTTCACTGCTGTGTGAAATCACGCTCATGCGTGATATCAAACTATTGTGTAATAACTACATCAACACCGGCAGGAAGTTCAAGCTTCATCAAAGAATCCATTACAGCCTGTGATGGATTAATAATATCAATAAGACGTTTATGAGTGCGCATTTCAAACTGTTCACGTGATTTTTTATTAACGTGTGGTGAACGCAAAACTGTAATCTTATTAATTCTTGTTGGAAGAGGTATAGGTCCTGAAACCTTAGCACCTGCTTTCTGAACATTCTGCACGATGGCTTTAGCACTCTGATCGATCAGTTCTACATCAAATGCACGAAGTCTGACACGAATCTTTCCATTAGCCATTTTAATATACTCCTAACTATTTACATCAAAAGGGTTGATTAACGACATCAACCCTTTTGAGTAAAACTTCAACTACTGAATAATTTTTACTACCTGTCCAGAAGCGATTGTGTGACCGCCTTCACGGATAGCAAGTTTAAGACCTTCATCCATAGCGATTGGGTGGATGAGTTCACCGATAACCTTAGCGTTGTCACCTGGTTTAACCATGTCTGTACCAGCTTCGAGTTCGATAGTACCTGTGATATCTGTAGTTCTGAAGTAGAACTGTGGGCGATATCCAGTAAAGAATGGAGAGTGACGTCCACCTTCTTCCTTTGAAAGAACGTAGAGCTGAGCTTCGAATTTTGTATGAGGAGTGATGCTTCCTGGCTTTGCAAGAACCTGTCCACGTACAACATCTTTCTTTTCAACACCACGGAGAAGGATACCAACGTTATCACCAGCCATACCCTGATCAAGAGTCTTCTGGAACATTTCGATACCAGTTACTGTTGATTTAGCAGTTGGGCGGATACCAACGATTTCTACTTCATCGTTCATGTTGATAACACCACGTTCGATCTTTCCTGTTACTACAGTACCACGACCAGAAATAGTGAAGATATCTTCGATTGGCATTAAGAATGGTTTTGCATCGTCACGAACTGGATCATCAAACCATGTATCCATAGCCTGAAGGAGTTCTTCGATACATTTTGTATTTTCTGGATTTGAAGCTTCGTTTAAAGCTTTGAAAGCAGATCCCTTAATGATTGGTGTGTCTTCAGAGAAACCATATTCCTTAAGAGTATCTTTTACTTCTTCTACTACGAGTTCGAGAAGATCTGGATCATCAACCTGATCAACTTTGTTCAAGAATACGATGATCTTTGGTACACCTACCTGACGAGCGAGAAGCAAGTGTTCACGTGTCTGAGGCATAACTGAGTCTGGAGCAGATACTACGAGGATAGAACCATCCATCTGAGCAGCACCAGTAATCATGTTCTTAATATAGTCAGCATGTCCTGGACAGTCGATATGAGCATAGTGTCTTTTGTCTGACTGATATTCCAAGTGACGAGTATTGATTGTAATACCACGTTCCTTTTCCTCTGGAGCGTTATCAATTTCGTCATACTTAAGAGCTTTATCACCAAATTTGTTTGCACAATAAGATGTGATAGCAGCTGAAAGAGTTGTCTTACCATGGTCTACGTGACCAATAGTACCAACGTTCATGTGAGGTTTGGTTCTTTCGAACTTCTCCTTTGCCATGTTTTTCTCCTTGCCGGATTATTATTTCCCATATCCGACATAAATATTTTTTATGTGCTGCACTTTAAGCCAGAATGCAATACGTCTTGACTAAGAAATACTACATTCGCAGACACAATATTTGCGGTTATTAAAGACAATAAGGTTGGGAAACAGATAAGACATTGTTGATTCATCCCATAATATTCGGGATGATGCAAACCCGTACCACCTATCGTCATCTATAACACTTTGACAACCTGGTTTGGTATTTCGAGTTTTACCTTTACGGCTGACAGAAACCCAAAATCAAGTTTATCTATAATCATTACCAACGGTAACAATTTACTTTAATAATGGGCCGCCTCCCTGAAAATCATTACTGATTAACTTTACGGTCGCACCGGATTAAATCCGCCTGTCTTCTCAAAGAACCCAATTCTGCAAAAATGCAGACAATACACCCTTATAAAAGAGTGCAGTATTATATTTATATATTTTTTTGAAACTTTAGGCAATAGGTAGGAATGGAAATTTGCGAATTTTTTTTGAAATAAAAAAACATGTGATTCCGGGAAAAAAACACAAAATCCGAGGGTAAAAAAGCCCTGAAAAATAAAAAAGCTGCCCGTGATTCTGATTTTAAACCAGACGGACAGCTTTCTTCTATACAGATTATAAAATCTGATGTAAAAACTACCAGCGGTAGTGTGCAAAAGCTTTGTTTGCTTCTGCCATCTTATGTACATCTTCGCGCTTCTTGAATGCTGTACCAGTATTGTTGTATGCATCCAAAAGTTCAGAAGCTAATGTATCAGCCATACCATGACCGCTTCTGTTTCTTGCTGCTTCGATTATCCATCTCATTGCAAGTGCTTCGCGGCGTGATTCACGGATTTCCATTGGAACCTGGTATGTAGCACCACCGACACGGCGTGACTTAACTTCTACCATTGGTTTTACGTTGTCTAAAGCCTTTAAAAGAACCTCTAATGGATCTTTTTCTGTTTTAGCCTTAAGGTTATCCATTGCCTGATAGATGATTTTCTGGCAAGTTTCTTTCTTACCATCGAGCATCATGCGGTTAACGAATTTAGAAATAACCTTTGAGTTGTACTTAACATCCGGCAAAAGCGGACGATCGATTGATTTCTTATGTCTTCCCATCTTAGTCCTCCATTATGCCTTAGGTTTTTTAGCACCGTATTTAGAACGACCGCGTTTTCTGTCTTCTACACCGAGAGTATCTTTTGTACCACGGATGATGTGATAACGTACACCAGGAAGATCCTTAACACGACCACCACGAACTAAAACTACAGAGTGTTCCTGAAGGTTGTGACCAATACCAGGAATGTATGCAGTTACTTCAATACCATTTGATAAACGAACACGAGCAATCTTACGAAGAGCTGAGTTTGGTTTTTTAGGTGTCTGAGTCATAACACGTGTACAAACACCGCGTTTCTGCGGACATGATTCAAGTGCGGGAGACTTGGTTCTGTTCGCAATTGATTTACGACCCTGACGGATTAATTGATTTATTGTAGGCATCGCCTATACTCCTATTTTATTCCGGTCAGCACCCCGGAAGATTTAGCAAATCAAACCCCATCTCCTTCCCCCAACGGAAAAAGAGATAGGTTTACATATATTAATGAATTCTAAAAATGAATTCAAGCGTTTTTTTAGAACCCTGGTGGAGTTTTGCTCCCGCAAAACTCCAGGCGAACTGGTTACCGTATTAGTTTTCAAACCAGCGTTTTGTTCGCCATCAGTCCTGATCCTCTGTATCGTAGGTTGGTTCCTCGATTTCTTCTTCGGCTTCTTCTTCAAGACGACGGCGTTCAAGGATTTCGTTCATCTGAACATCCAGGTCCTTATCTCCGTCATCAAAAAGTTTGATATCCTTGTAGTTCTTAATACCAGTTCCGGCAGGAATCATATGACCGATTGCAACGTTTTCCTTAATACCGTGAAGACCATCAGTTGCTCCGGAAATTGCAGCATTTGTAAGAACGCGAGTTGTTTCCTGGAATGAGGCAGCCGAGATGAATGAATCTACACCTAAAGATGCCTTTGTAATTCCCTGGAACATCGGGCGTCCGATTGCAGGCTGACCACCTTCTGCAATTACCCTCTGATTTTCTTCGTGGAACTTGTATTTATCTACCTGCTGTCCGAAGATGAATCTTGTATCACCTACAGAAACGATTTCTACCTTGCGGAGCATCTGACGAACGATAATACCAATGTGCTTATCATTGATGTCTACACCCTGTGCACGGTAAACGTCCTGAATTTCGTCCATAAGATAATTCTGAAGAGCATTTTCACCAAGGATTGCAAGAATATCCTGTGGATTTGGAGAACCTGCACAAAGCTGTTCACCTGCTTCAACACGGTCACCATCACGAACAATCATACGTTTTGTGATTGGTACAAGGTGTTCAAATACTTTTCCGAATTCATCTTCTATAGTAACAATTCTCTTACCTTTAGTAATTCCCTTGAATTTAACAAGACCGGAAATCTGTGCGAGTACACAAGGATTCTTTGGCTTACGTGCTTCGAAAAGTTCAGATACACGTGGAAGACCACCGGTAATATCGTTTGTCTTAACAGCTTCCTTAGGAATCTTAGCAAGCATATCACCTGCTTTTACCTTACCCTTATCTTTAACACTTAAGATAGCTCCGGCTGGAAGATAGTATGTACCTTTTTCATTTCCAGCTTCATCTGTAATAAGGATACGAGGCTGTTTTACATCAAGGTGAAGGTCAGTGATTACAGATTCAACAAGACCTGTATCGTTGTCGTGTCTTTCTTCAAGTGTAGAACCTACAATAACATCTTCGAAGTGGATATAACCGTCGTTTTCGGCGATGATTGGTTCAATATACTGTTCGAATTCACCGATTGGTTCACCCTTCTTAACATAATCACCGGCTTTTACATAGATTGTAGAACCGTTTGAAATTTCAATTTTCTGCTCTTCGCTTGTGATGCACAATGTTTTGTCCTTAAGAAGAACAGTTCCGTTTACAGTAGATGCAACTTCCTTTCCTTTGTGTTTGAGGATTGGATTTCCGCGCATTACTTTATCACCATTCTTAACAAGGATTTCATCATCTGCAGCAATCTTAACTTCATCAAGAATTCTGATTACTGTCATGCTACCCTTACGAGTAAAGAGCCATTTTCCGTTTTTAACAACGTGTGTACCGGAGATATCCTTCATCAAAGCATTGAACTTTAATACGATGTGGTTATCTTCTGTAGACATTTCGGCAGTACCACCCGAGTGGAATGTACGAAGTGTAAGCTGTGTACCAGGCTGACCGATTGACTGAGCAGCGATAATTCCAACTGCTTCACCAATTTCAACTTTCTTGTCGCGTGCGAGGTTTTTACCATAACACTTAACACAGATACCATGTTTTGCTTCACATGTAAGTACAGTTCTTACCTTTACCTTCTTAACATCTGCATCTTCAATCTTCTGTGCAAGCTCTCTGTCGATATATTCGTTTACATCGCAGAGGAGTTCACCTGTAATAGGATGAACTACACGTTCGATTGTATAGTGACCTTCGATACGATCTCTAAGATGAACTTTAATTTCATCTCCTTCTTTAATTGCAGCATAATCAATACCGTTGATTGTACAGCAGTCTTCTTCGTTGATTACTACATCCTGAGCAACATCAACAAGACGACGTGTCATGTAACCGGCATCGGCTGTCTTAAGAGCTGTATCCGAAAGACCCTTGCGGGCTGCGTTTGTAGAAATGAAGTATTCGATAACCGAAAGTCCTTCCTTGAAGTTTGCCTTAATTGGAAGTTCGATGATTTCTCCATTAGGTTTTGTCATCAAACCACGCATAGCAGCAAGCTGAGAAATCTGACCACGAGAACCACGGGCACCAGACTTAGCCATCATGTAGATTGTGTTGAATCCGCGTTTATGCTGTTCAAGTTCATCCATCATGATTTTTGTAAGCTGATCGTTTGTACGAGCCCAGATGCTGCAGACACGGTTATAACGTTCATCAGTTGTGATAATACCCTTACTTGCCTGAGAAATGATATCTTCAACTTCTTTGTTAGCCTTTTCTACCATTTCTTTCTTAACATTTGGTACACGGATATCGTCCATACAGAGTGTTGCACCGTAGAATGTAGCGTTCTTATAACCAACATCCTTGATTGCATCATGCATCTTGATTGTAATCCATGGACCTTTTGTTCTATATACATGTTCGATCATGTTCTTTAATGACTTGTCGAACATCTGGCGGTTTACATAATCAATTTCTTCCGGCATAGCTTCGTTGAAAGCAAGACGTCCGGCAGAAGTTTCGATGATATCGCCTTTCTTAAAGTCCTGAGTTCCCTGAACGAATCCTTCGTCACCCTTAACCTTGAGTGATTTTGAATCGAAAGAATCTTTTGGAGCTGGAACCTGAATCAATTCCTGCCATCCGATAGCACCAGTTTCTGCTGCCATGCGAACTTCGTCTGGAGAACTGAATCGTTTAAGCTTTTTATCTTTATTTTCTGCATCAGCTTCTGTTGTTTTGATTGCAGTCATGTAGTAAATACCAAGTACCATGTCCTGAGAAGGAGCAACGATTGTCTTACCGTTTGCAGGGTCAAGAAGGTTTCTTGCAGAGAGCATCAAAGTCCAGCATTCCATCTGTGCAGCCTGTGTTAAAGGTACGTGGATAGCCATCTGGTCACCATCGAAGTCGGCGTTGAAAGCTTTACAAGCAAGAGGATGAAGTTTAAGAGCCTTTCCTTCTACAAGTACAGGTTCGAATGCCTGAATACCAAGACGGTGCAATGTAGGAGCACGGTTAAGCATTACAGGATGTTCTTTTACAACTTCATCAAGAATAGCAAATACTTCAGGAGATTCTGATTCAACAAGCTTTTTAGCTCTTGTTACATTGAATACAACTCCCTTGTCTACGAGCTTTTTCATAAGGAATGGCTTGAACAATTCCAAAGCCATTTTTGTAGGAAGACCACACTGCCAGAGCTTTAATTCAGGTCCAACTACGATTACAGAACGTCCAGAGTAGTCAACACGTTTACCAAGAAGGTTCAAACGGAAACGACCCTGCTTACCTTTAAGAAGGTCAGAAAGTGATTTTAACGGACGGTTAGAAGCACCTTTTACGGCTCTCTTACGTTTAGTGTTATCGAATAAAGCATCAACTGCTTCCTGGAGCATACGTTTTTCGTTACGAACGATGATGTCCGGAGCAGAAAGCTGCTGTAATCTCTTAAGACGTGTATTTCTGTTGATTACACGGCGATATAAGTCGTTCAAATCTGATGTAGCAAAACGTCCACCATCAAGCTGAACCATAGGACGAAGCTCAGGAGGAATTACAGGGATTACATCAAGAATCATCCATGAAACTTTGTTGCCCGAAGAGCGGAAGTTTTCTACGATTTCGATTCTTCTTAAAAGTCTCTTGTCTGATTTTGCACCCTTTTCAATCATCTTTGCACGAAGTTCTGCTGCAAGAGCGTCAAGATCCAATCCTTCGAGTAAAGTTTTGATTGCTTCTGCACCCATATCTGCAGTAAATGCATTACCGTAGTGTTCAACAGCTGTCTGGTATTCTTCTTCTGTAAGAAGATCCATTTTCTTAAGGTCTGTGTCACCCGGATCAATAACGATATATTTTTCGTAATACAAAACAGAACGTAAAGCTGCAACCTGGAGGTCGAGTAAAAGACCCATGCGGCTTGGAACCGAGCGGTAATACCAGATGTGGCTTACTGGAGCTGCGAGTTCAATGTGTCCTGTTCTTTCACGGCGTACTTTAAAATGAGTAACTTCTACACCACAGCGGTCACAGATTACACCCTTATAACGGATAGACTTGAACTTACCGCAGTAACATTCCCATTCCTTAGTAGTACCGAATATTCTTTCGCAGAACAAACCGTCTTTCTCCGGACGAAGAGTTCTGTAGTTTATAGTTTCAGGCTTTTTAACTTCACCATAAGACCATGAACGGATAGTTTCTGGAGAAGCAAGCTTTATTTTTAAGCTGTCAAAATCCTGTACATCACGCATTTTTATCCTCCTTATCAAAACCGGAAGCTGCTTTATCGATCAATTCCTGATCTCTTTCTGTAAGAGCAATCTGTTTACCCTTTGCATCGTAAATTGTGAAATCAAGAGCAAGTCCCCTCATTTCCTGTACCAGAACGTTGAATGATTCTGGAATACCGATAGAAGAAGAAGGATCTCCTTTTACAATTGATTCATAAGCTTTTGAACGACCGTTCATATCATCTGATTTGATTGTCATCATTTCCTGGAGACAGTTTGCAGCACCATAAGCTTCGAGTGCCCATACTTCCATTTCTCCAAGACGCTGTCCACCAAACTGAGCTTTACCTCCAAGAGGCTGCTGAGTAACAAGAGAATAAGGTCCTGTTGAACGTGCGTGCATTTTATCATCAACAAGGTGATGAAGCTTCATATAGTAAATAACACCGACGAAGATTGGGTTTACAAAAGGTTCACCTGTACGTCCGTCGTGTACAATCTGAGTACAACTTCTTGGTAATCCTGCTTCTTCGAGTTTGTCTGCAATCTGTTCCTGACTAGGAGACTGGAATACAGGTGCTTCGAAGAACTGATTAAGGTATTTACCTGCAATACCAAGTTCAGATTCAAGAATCTGACCGATGTTCATTCGGGAAGGTACACCAAGAGGGTTCAAACAAACATCAAGTGGAGTACCGTCTTCGAGGTAAGGCATATCTTCGATTGGGAGGATTCTAGAAACAACACCCTTGTTTCCGTGGCGTCCTGCCATCTTATCACCTTCGCGTAACTTACGTTTGTTGGCAATAAGAACTTTAACAACCTTATCTACACCAGGATTCAAATCGTCACCGTTTAAGCGGCTCAATTCCTGAATATCAATTACAATACCTTCGATTCCGTGAGGAACTGTAAGAGAGCTGTCTCTAACATCCTTTGCTTTTTCACCGAAGATAGAGTTCAAAAGTTTGTATTCCGGTGTTGTTTCAGTTTCGGATTTTGGAGTAACTTTACCAACAAGAATATCGTTATAGTGAACTTTAGAACCGATTCGGATGATACCGTTTGAATCGAGGTTAGCAAGTGCTTTTTCCGAAGTATTTGGGATATCACGTGTAATCTTTTCTGGTCCGAGTTTTGTTTCACGAACTTCGATTGAGTATTCCTTGATATGGATAGAAGTATACATATCTTCGCGAACAACACGCTGAGAAATCAATACAGCATCCTCGTAGTTATAACCATTCCAAGGAACGAATCCTACAAGAATGTTTCTACCAAGAGCAAGTTCTCCGTTGAATGTTGCTGGTCCGTCTGCAAGAACGTCTCCTGCTTTAACCTTTTCGCCAACTGCAACAGTAGGACGCTGATGATAACATGTATCCTGGTTAGTTCTCTGGTACTTAAGAAGTGTATATTCATCAACATCTTTAGAACCATCAACCTTAACCTTAATATACTGGCTTGAAACATAGATTACTTCACCATCGTGTTTTGCTTTAACAAGAACACCTGAATCGTAAGCACATTTCTTTTCCATACCGGTTCCAACGTGTGGTGGTTCCGGGAATAAAAGTGGAACAGCCTGACGCTGCATGTTACAACCCATGAGGGCACGGTTAGCATCGTCGTGTTCAAGGAACGGAATCAATGATGCAGAAACAGAAATTACCTGGCGTGGTGAAACGTCGATATACTGAACATCCTTTGGAGAACGCTGAGTATAATCTCCGTGACGACGACAAGGAATTGTTTCTGTAGGGAAAGAACCATCCTTTTTAAGACCTTCGACAATCTGACCAATGAAGTATTTATCTTCTTCCATAGCAGTAAGGTATTCAACTTCGTTTGTTACCTTACCGTTTACAACTTTACGATATGGAGCTTCGAGGAAACCGTAATCGTTAATGCGTGTGAACATAGCCATTGAAACAATAAGACCAATGTTTGGACCTTCAGGAGTTTCAATAGGGCACATGCGGCCGTAGTGTGAATAGTGTACGTCACGAACTTCGAATCCGGCACGGTCACGAGAAAGACCACCAGGACCAAGAGCATTAAGACGACGTTTGTGAGTAAGTTCTGCAAGAGGGTTTACCTGATCCATGAACTGAGAAAGCTGTGATGAACCAAAGAATTCTTTAATAGAAGCAACGATTGGTTTAATAGAAATTAAATCCTGTGGCTTCATTGTATCTGTTTCTTTAAGGCTCATTCTTTCTTTTGCAATGCGTTCCATTCTTGTAAAGGCAGATTTGAGCTGAATAGTCATCAATTCGCCAACAGAACGAACACGGCGGTTACCAAGATGGTCAATATCGTCGAGCTGTTCTTCTCCGGCTTCTACCTTGATGAGGAACTTCATTGTATTGATGATATCTTCTTTTACGAGAGTAAAATCTTTTACATCTTCTTTATAATCAAACTTCATGTTGAGCTTGTAACGACCAACACGACCAAGATCGTAGCGGCGTTCAGAGAAGAACATAGAGTTCAAGTCTTTTTCTGCCTGTTCAACAGTCATTGGTTCACCAGGCTGAAGGATGTCGTAAATTACATCAAGACATTTAGCTTTTGTAGGTTCAGAATCCAAAGATCCGTCTTCTACATATTTCATCTCTTCGCGTTCGAAACAGTTGATGATGATTTCTGAATCAAGTGATGTATTCTTTTCATCTTCGCTTGTGCTTGAGTTGAATTTGATTACACAGATTTTGTCGATTCCGTTTGTAACTAAAGAATCGATGATGTGAGTCTGTAATTTTGTTCCGGCATTGAACAATCTCTTGTCTTCGCCGTTTTCATCCTTAATGATTACTGCAGAAGCAAGAACTTTTCCGATTAAAGATTCGCGGGAAGCATTGTCTTTCTTTACTGCAATATCTTCTACATCGTAGAAGCAGCGGATGATTTCTTCACGAGTGCTGTATCCGAGCGCGCGGAGGAACAAAGTTCCAAGAATTTTCTTTTTGCGGTCGATTTTTGCAAAAATGTATCCTTTTTTCTGGTCAATTTCGAATTCGAGCCAAGATCCACGGTACGGAATGATGCGTGATGAGTAAACACCCTTGTCGTGACAGAAAATTACACCAGGTGAACGGTGAATCTGAGAAACAACAACGCGTTCTGCACCGTTGATTACGAATGTTCCTCTGTCTGTCATGAGCGGAATGTCGCCCATATATATATCTTTCTGGAGGATTGCTCCAGTTTCCTGAAAGTTCAAACTGATTCTGGCTTTTAAAGGTACAGAATAAGTTAATCCCTTCTGTTTACATTCAATTTCGGAAAACTTGATATTATCCCAATCAAGTTCATAAAAATCATATTCCAGAGTCATGTCACCATTAGGACTTTCGATCGGGAATGTAGATGTGAATACATCCTGGAGTCCCTGGTTTAATAATGGCTTTTTGTTTTTAAGAGCCTCTCCCTGAAGAAAACTCTCGTACGACGATGTCTGGACTGCGATTAAGTTTGGTACATCCATAAAGTTCTGAATGTCTTTACCGATGTATGTGTGGTTGATAGTTCGGGTCTTTGCGAACATCAGTTCCCCCTGATAATGTGTTCAGAAACTTTTTCTGCTACAGGCTAGAAACTCTGCCCAGCACAGAAAATTCTGATATAAAAACCGTTTTTAAGACGGACTTTTTTTTGTACTAAATACGACTAAAGGGGATATCCGGATTTTAACGTCCAGACATCCCCTGTTATTAGCTTCTGATTATGCAGAAACTAAATTATTTCTTTGAAGCCTTACCACCAGCTTCTTCGATCTTCTTAATGAATTCGTCAGCATCAGCTTTAGAAACACCTTCTTTGAGGGCTTTTGGAGCACCTTCAACCAAAGCTTTAGCTTCACCAAGTCCGAGACCTGTGATTTCACGTACTGCTTTGATAACAGGGATCTTTTTAGCTGCATCGAATGATTCGAGAGTTACAGTGAATTCTGTCTGTTCATCACCACCAGCTGCTGCTCCGCCTGCTGCTGCAGGACCTGCTGCTACTGCTACTGCGGCTGTAACACCGAATTTTTCTTCCATTGCTTTTACGAGTTCTGATACTTCAAGAACTGACATAGATGCGATTGCATCAAGAATCTGATCATTTGTGAGAGCTGCCATATTGTCTTCTCCTCTATTTAATAAGTTATATTCCACTTAAAGGAAACCTTTTAGTGGCGGCAGATTAAACTCAACTGAGTTTGTGCTGCTCTTTTTACACGCAACAGTCGACAGCTATGAAGCCTGAAGCGTGTTTAATTTGATATTTGAATGTGGAAAGTTCATTCTTCCGAACTATTAGTTTCCACCTTCTGCAGCTTTTTTGTCTGCATATGCTTTTAATGTAGCTGCAAGCTTCTGAACTGGACCGTTCATTGCAGACATAAGCATAGCGTAAAGCTGTTTCTTTCCTGGAACCTTTGAATATGCTTCGAGTTTAGCAACATCATAGATTTCGTTAGCGATACTTGCACCCTTTAAGCTGAGGGCTGGAGTATCTTTTGCAAAGTCATAAAGAACTTTTGCAACTTCGTTTGACTCTTCTTTAGCCATAGCAACAACTGTAGGACCTTTGAGATAGTCAGATACGTTTTCTACCTTCATATCTTCAAAAGCGATACGTGCAAAGTTGTTTTTTACTACTTTAAGAACAGCATTTTTTTCACGAAGTTTATCACGTAAAGCAGAAATCTGCTCTACTGTAAGACCGCGATAGTCAGCGAAAATGAAGTCGCTGTAATCAGCAAATGTCTTTTTTGCGTTTTCAATAGCTTCGGTTTTAGCCGGCTGAATTTTCTTTGCTCTGATTGCCATTACTCGCCTTCCTTATAATCAATCCATACGCCTGGACCCATTGATGAACATACAGAAACTGACTGAATGAATCCTGTTGTTGTTGTAACAGGCTTTCTCTTAGCCACTTCTGCAAGAAGAGTATTGATGTTAGCTTCGATTTTAGAAGCATCCATTGAGCTCTTACCAACAGCGATATGTACGATACCTGCTTTATCTGCACGGAATTCTGTACGACCTTTTTTAAGTTCTGCAACTGCGTTTGCAACATCCGGTGTTACAGTACCAGTCTTAGGGTTAGGCATTAAACCTTTGCGTCCTAAAACCATACCAAGACGACCTACATCTTTCATCATATCTGGAGTAGCTACACAGACATCGAAGTCTAACCAGCCATCCTTTACTTTGTCGATGTATTCTTCACCAGCGAATGCAGCACCTGCATCTAAAGCTTCTTTTACTTTGTCGCCCTTACAGAATACGAGTACTTTCTTTTCGCCACGGAACTGATTTGGGAATACAAGTGTATCGCGAACAGTAGCGTTCTTTTCAAGACGAAGAGCTACATGTGCTTCGATTGTTTCATCGAATTTTGTGTACTTCATGTCCTGAACCATTTTACAAGCTGAAGCAACGTCATACTTTTTAGTAAGATCATATTTTGCAGCAGCTGCATTATATTTCTTTCCATGTTTCATATTACTGCTCCACCTCTACACCCATACTGCGTGCAGTACCGGCGATGATTTTTTTAGCTGCTTCGATATCATTAGCATTGATATCTGGCATCTTTGTTTTTGCAATCTCTTCCAGATCTTTTGCAGACAATTTAGCTACTTTATCGAGGAGAGGGTTTCCTGCACCCTTTTCGATTTTGCAAGCTTTCTTAATAAGAACTGCTGCTGGAGGAGTTTTAAGGATGAATGTGTAAGATTTGTCCTGATATACAGTAATTACTACCGGGATAACAAGACCGCGTTCCATTGTCTTTGTTCTGTCGTTAAATTCCTGAACAAATTTTGGAGCACTTACACCGTGAGGTCCGAGAGCCGGGCCAATTGGTGGGGCTGGAGTTGCTGCTCCTGCAGGACACTGCAATTTGATAATAGCAGAAACTTTCTTAGTTGCCATTTTTTTTCTCCTAAAGTTGGTGTGTAAGAATCATAAAGATTTCTTACTAACGAAATACCTTTGTCCAACGGACATGTACTTCTCCCAAAAACAGGATTAATTATTTGTACTTGGGAATACAAATACCTGATTTTGACAAATATTAATTATGTACAATATATAAGTATTAAACCTTTTCGGCCTGAAGATAACTTAATTCTACAGGGGTTGGGCGTCCGAAAATCTGAACCTCAACACTAAGTTTTTCTTTTTCAACGTTGATTTCTTTAATAGTACCTGTAAAGGAAGCAAAAGGTCCGTCTGTAATTTTTACCTGATCTCCAACATTGAATGACTGACGTACATGAACCTGCTTTTCGCCCTTAATGGCACCAGATTTCATAAGAAGATTTTTAGCTTCGTCTGTAGTGATTGGGAACGGGCGATTGTTTCTGCTTACGTTTCCAACAAAGCCTGTTACACCCTGGATGCGGTACAGCTTAAGACAGGTTTCCTTCCATCCGATTTCAGGGAGGTCCATCTCGAGCATGATATATCCGGGAAGAAATTTATTGTTTCTTACCTTCTTTTTACCATCTTTGATTTCTACGATTTCTTCAACAGGAACACGAACATCGAGTACAACGTTAGAATCGATTTCTTTCTTTTCTATAAGAGTCCTGATTGAACGTTCAATTTTTCCTTCATAACCTGTGTAAGTATGAAGAATATACCAGCATCTTGACATCTGAGTCCGCCTATTTCATTATTAAACGGAATAATTCAGTAAAGCCCCAGTCAAACAAACCGAGAATCGCAGCTATAATAATAGTTGAGATTAAAACCACTTTTAAAGACGATAATGCATCCTGACCAGAAGGCCATACAACCTTCTTTAATTCTGCTTTACTTTCACGGAAGAACTGAAATACTTTAGCCATAACTTTTAATTCCTCTTAAAATCTCAGGGCAGGCAGGATTTGAACCCACGACAGGCGGTTTTGGAGACCGCTGCTCTACCAGCTGAACTACTGCCCTATTATATAAAATCACCGGAAATCCGGTAATCAAATACCTAAATTATTTTGCTTTTGTTTCTTTGTGAAGAACACTCTTCTTACACCATGGACAATACTTGTTCTTTTCAAGTTTGCCTGTAATATTTTTGCGGTTCTTGTAGGTAGTATAATTCTTTCTTTTGCATTCTGTACACTGTAATGCGATGATTTCTACAGAACCCTTTTTCTTGCTTCCCATATTTTAACTCCTAAATGAATACCATAAATGTTTTTAAGCCCATGTGCAGAATCGAACTGCAGACCTCCACATTACCGATGTGGTGCTCTACCAACTGAGCTACAGGGGCAGCAATCTGTCTACACAACGAATAAAAACGTGCGTTCTAGAAATATAGTCAAAGATAGGATTTATGTCAATAAATTTACCCCATAAATTCCAAAATTTCTTCATTTTTATACAATAGTTATATAATACTTATAATAGATATTATATTTTTTTTATGCTAGTATGATTCAGGCTTAATTAAAATTCAGATAAAAAATATCTGCTTTTTTGTGAGGTAAAAATGAATACAGATAAAACTGACAAAATCATTGATGATATCCTGGACTCATATGATGAACTTGGGTTAATTAATAGAAGTAATGCAGAAAATTTCCCTAACCGCCAGAATGTTGTAGCAGTTCTTTCTGATATTCAGTCCCTTGTTTTACCCGGATTTAAAGCCGCAGAAGATATAGATCCAGACAATATCCGCTATATTACAGGGCAGAAAGTAAACCATATAATTGCAAGCCTTACAAAAGAAATTCAGAAAGCTTTGATTTATACAATTTCGCAGACAACAGGTGATGTTAAAAACCTGACCGATTCACATTGCTTTAAGCTTGCAAAAAATACTGCGATTGCGCTTTTAGAAGAAATCCCGGAATTAAGAAGAAAAATCCAGCTTGATACCCAGGCAGCTTTTTCGGGAGATCCTGCTGCTAAAAGTACAGAAGAAGTAATTCTTTCTTACCCTGGTCTTGAAGCAATATTGGTTTACAGAATTGCACACTTCCTCTTTAAAAACGGAATCCCGATTATACCAAGAATTATGACAGAACACGTTCACGGAAAAACCGGAATTGATATTCATCCGGGAGCTACAATCGGGGAATCATTCTTTATTGATCACGGAACCGGTGTTGTAATCGGAGAAACATGTATAATAGGAAATAATGTAAAGATTTACCAGGGAGTAACACTTGGAGCTTTGAGCGTAAAGAAAAACCTTCAGAACAAGAAAAGACACCCTACTATAGAAGATGATGTAACAATCTATGCAAACGCTACAATCCTTGGTGGAGAAACCGTTATTGGCCACAACAGTACAATTGGCGGTAACTCATGGATTACCTCTTCTGTTGCACCTGAATCGACTATTACAATTTAATTCTAATTAGATTATCCGACTGATTATTTTTTTGATTTGAATATTGGGATACGCCCGCCGCCTGCGGCGGGCGTAATTTATTATGCGTTAAAAAAAAAACAAGGTTCCCAAAAAAGTAATAAAGGGAACCTTGCCGCCCAGCATTGCTGGACATCGGAGAGAGTTTATCAGCTTATTTACAAGCTAACTATAATATACTCTCTACACGTTTAAATGTCAATATTTTTTTTAAAATTTTTTTAAAAATATTCCTTTTTTTGGCAATATTTGTCTATAATATATACAAGATTTAATAAAAACTGGAGTTTTTTAATGGCAAAAAAGAACGGTTCCATAATGTATAAATGTTCAAACTGCGGGTACTCTCAGCCGCGCTGGCTTGGTCGCTGCCCCGAATGTAACGAATGGAATACTTTAGAAGAAATAATAATAGATAATAATAAGATTACTGCAGCCGGTCGTGGAACAGAAAAGCAGGAAAAAGCAAAACCTGTGAGCCTGGAAAGCGTAGTTTCCAAGGATAATACAAGAATTATTACCGGTATTAAGGAATTTGACCGTGTTTTAGGCGGTGGAGCAACTAAAAAATCTGTGATTTTGCTCGGCGGAGAACCAGGAATTGGTAAATCTACCCTTCTTTTACAGACTGCCGCATCCATAAAAGAAAGCATAAACGGAAAAAATATCCTATATATAAGCGGGGAAGAGTCTGCAGAACAGATAAAAGAACGCGCCTTAAGGCTTAATCTTAATACAGAAGGCATAAATCTTTTGTGTACATCAAGGCTCGAAGATTCTTTAGACGCCTTAGATTCACTAAATCCAGCTTTTATAATAATCGATTCTATTCAGACAATATATTCTGTTGATGCAGGCCTTGTGCCCGGGACCGTAAACCAGCTTAAATACTGCTCTCAGGAATTCATTCAGTGGGTTAAAGAGCATGATTCAGTTCTTATTATGACAGCCCATGTTACAAAGGACGGAAACATTGCAGGTCCTAAATCGCTTGAACACATGGTAGATACAGTCATCTCTTTTGAACGGAACAACGAAGATTTAAGGTTTTTACACGCACAGAAAAACCGTTTTGGCTCAGTTGATGAGCTTGGAATCTTTTCGATGACAGAAAAAGGTCTTGAGCCTGTTTTAGATCCTTCTTCTCTTTTTATTACAGAAAGAGGAGAAACTATTCCGGCGGGAGTTGCCTGTACACCTGTTTTTGAAGGAACAAGGGTATTTTTAGTAGAAATTCAGGCATTAACAGTCCCTGCAAAGGCAAGTATTTCGCGTGTTTACAGCGAAAGAATCGATTCAGGAAGGGTTTCGCGTATTGCAGCCGTTATAGAAAAACACTGCGGATTAAAATTCTGTGATCAGGATATTTATGTAAATGTTGCCGGCGGGGTAAGATTAAACGAAAGTTCAATAGATTTAGCCCTTGCTGCAGCCCTTTTTTCTGCCAGAACCGATATTCCGTGCAGTAAAAAAGCCGTTTTCTTTGGTGAATTATCGCTTGCAGGAGAAATAAGACCTATAAATAAGGAAAAACAGAGGGTAAAAGCTGCCTGGAATTCCGGATTTTCTGATATTTTCTGCCCTCCGGGATGCTCTGAACAGGGTGCAAAACCACTTTCTGACATAAAAAGCCTTGTAAAAACCTTTAAAAACTCATAATTTTGAGACTTTTTGACTCAAATTCTCTTAAAATCCCGTATATTTTGAAGAAATTTTACACAGTTACCGCGGGGCCCGGGGTGTAAGGGGGCCAGAATGGCCGTCTGAACGCAGTGAAGACCGCGGGTACCAAGCCCTGAAACACCGGTTTTTGTGCCGAAAAAGGTAATTTATAGCAATTTTTAACGAAAAATGCAGGCGCCCTAAGATAACTAATCACTTGGCACGGAAATTGCATAATATAAAGTGTACAGTTTGTACGAATAAATCCGGGCTTACCGAATAAAATTAAATATATACGAGGTGTAATTATGAACGAACTTTCATTTTTAGATTCATTTTTTAATGATGTAATGGGAACTGACTGCGCACCAGTTTTGTATCATTCTGGATTTTCCGCACCAAAAGTTGATGTAAAGGAAAATAAAAACGCTTATACTCTGGAAATGGAATTGCCTGGCCGCACCGAAAAAGATGTAGACATTGAGCTTGATCACGACAACCTGACAATTGCATCTGTAAAAGAAGAAAAGAAAGAAGAGAAAAAAGACAATAAAGACGGAAAAGACGGTGAAAAATACATTCTTAAAGAAAGAAAGACTTCAAGCTTCACACGACGCTTTTCACTCCCTTCTGATGTTGATGCTGAATCAATCAACGCAAGCTTTAAAAACGGTGTACTTACAATCAGCATGAAAAAGAAGGCTCTTGCAGAACCAAAACGCATTGCAATCGAAGCATGCTAAACTGAATGTGCATTCTGCGATGCCCTGTCTTTAGGTTAAAAAGAAAACCGGCTTTTGGGATGATTAATTTTTCCCGGGAGCCGGTTTTTTAATTTATTCAGATATTGAACATCTTAACGTGCGTCGTTTTTTTTAGTATACATCTTAACGTGCGCGTTTTTTTACGACTTGAGCACCTTTCCAAAGTGGATAAGATAATCGATGAAAGAAGCGTAACTCAAGATTACACAGATTACAAAAAGGACTGTCGAAACAATTTTGAGTGTGCCAAAGCATTCAGGTACCATATCCAGGCGAACTAAAAGTTCAAGGAATAAAGCATAAAAGCCTGATGCAATGTACATTACTGTCTTGAATTTTCCACCCTTTCTTGCGGCAATCGCTGTTCCCTGTTTTGCGGCAACCATCCTTAAGAAATTCTGGGAAATTTCGCGCCACATGATGAGGATGAATAAAACCGGCAGCATGTAACCGCCCTGGCTTCCAAAAGAATACATATAGCAGACAAAAGTTGAAAGATGAAGGAAAACATCGGCAAACGGGTCGAACATTTTTCCAAAATCGCTTACTTCGTTTCTTTTCCTGGCATAATGACCGTCAAGATAATCCGTAAATTCTGCAAAAATTAAGAGCGGAATTGAAATATACATTGAAAGTTCTGCGAATTTTCCTGTCCAGATTGGAATAAAATACAAAAGAAGGAAAACCGGCGCATAAATGATGCGTATAAAAGTAAATGTGTTAGAAAGTTTCATATGTATAAGTTAGTCCGAAAAAATCTAAAAGTCAATAAGGAGCACTACTGGAATGCCTTAAAGTCGTGAACTACGCTTACTGATGATTTTACTTCGAACTCCGGCATTTCCTTTTTAATTGTTGAAATTGCCTGCTCGATTGTAACAGCCGAATCCGTAACACCGTAAAGCACAAAAACACCGTCTTCTATATCTGCGTGCAGGAATTCGATGTTGATTTTCTGCTCGAATATCAATTTATTTACGATTTCCTGAGCCTTGAGCATCTGCGAGATATAAAGATTTCCCTGTTTTTCGATTTCCGGTGTTACTTTTGCAGAAACATAATCACTGATAATCTGTGCGGCTAAATCATCATTTATAATGGAAGTGTTTAAAACCATATCGTAATTATCCGGATTTGCAACCTCTACGTTATAGAAATTTTTATGAAATCCGTCGCGGTTTAAATCACTTTCGGTAATTCTCTGTTTTGCCTGCTTTTCGTCCCAGTCAAATTCCTTCATAAGGCGCTGAATTCTTGTCTTTTCGTCTGCAATAAAACGGACAGCAATTTCGTTAGGAGCATTTTTTAATACGGCAAACGCACCACGCCCGATTACAATTACATCTTTTTTGGCAGCAGCTTCCAAAAGTGCATATTGGGTAAGATTGATGTATGCATCGCGATCCTTTGCAAGAGAAGCAAAAAAACCGGGCTTTCGTTCATCGTATTTAGGCATTTTATCCTTTGGAAAACCAAGTTCTATGATTCTTTCTTCGATATCTGTTCTTCGGACGAATTTATAATTGAGTTTTTTTGCAAGAGCCTGAGCAATTTCGTCCCCGTGAGCTGCAACCTGTCTTGATAAAGTAATGATAGCCATAATTCCTCCTGAATAACTGATAGAAGTTTAATCCTTAAAAAATCCGTTCTTTAGATGAATTTTTACACTTTATATTGTAAAAAATCTCTTTTCATGTATATTTATATTAAATCGATATTCAGAATATGTCAAAATTTTAAGAAAGCAAAGGGATTTTTTGATTATGAAAGAGATTTTTACTAAGGATGATGAAAATTTGTGCTGGAAAACCACTGATTCCAAGACTATTTTAAACACAGTCGTATTTGATGTAACAAAAAATCACAATGTTTCCCATAATGGCATAGAGGGTGATTATATTGTTTTAAAAGCAAACGACTGGGTTATAGTAGTTCCCGAAGTTGATGATAAGCTTGTGATGGTAAAGCAGTGGCGCCATGGTGAACAAAATCTTAGCATAGAGTTTCCAGGCGGTGTAATAGATAAAAATGAAGAGCCCGAAAAGGCAGCCCTGCGTGAACTCGAAGAAGAAACAGGCTGTAAGGCGCAGAAACTTATAAAACTTGGTAAAATTAATCCCAATCCTGCCCTTTTTTCAAATCATTTACACATTTTTCTTGCAAAAGATATTATAAAAACCGGGGTCCAGCACCTTGATAAGGATGAATTTATAAATACAGTTGAATTAACAATGCCCGAAGTCCTTGATTTACTTGGAACAGAGCATTTTTCACACGGATTAATGGGGACAGCCCTCGCGTTTTATATGAAATCTAAACAATAAAAAAACCATAACAGGCGGGCCTGTTATGGTTTTCATCTTTGGATATTCTATCTTACGATAAATTATCTGTTGATTTTATAGTTTTCGCTTCCGTATGGTTCATATGATTTTTTAGGATCGTATGTTCCAGAGCGATATTCACCTGTAAGGCTTGGAACCTTCATCTTCATACCAGGGAGGATAAGGTTTGGATCTCCCGGACGAGGCATATTGTCTTTGTTAGCCTGATAAAGGTTTTCCCATAATAATGGGTTATTGTAGATATAAGGACGTCCTGAAATGTTCCAGTAACAGTCTCTTGTTTCTGCCCATGGGCGAACAATGTAGAATTCAGGAAGAGGAGTTACTTCTCTTACACCTTCCAATGCAGCGATTACAAGTTTTGCATATTCAGTAGCATCCTTGTATTCTTCTTCGTCGAATGCATATTCTGCATTTGCAAGATTTTCTTTTGCCGAAGAATAAGCCATTGGGAATGTGTTCTGAGCATCAATCTTTTCTGCCCAAGCGAGCTTGTTTTTAGCAAGCTTAAGAGTTTCTTCTGCTTCTCCGCGAACCATCATGTTTTCGATATAAGCTTTAGATAATGCGGCATTTTCTTCTGCTTTTAAAGAATATTCAACTGCATCATCATAATAACCTGCATCCATAGCCTGCTGAGCTTTCTTTGTATATTCGTCAGCAAGTTTCTGATAAGTATTGTTTTTATAGCTGTATGTAGCTGCAAATACCGAAGCTGCTAATAATGCAACAGCAATTATCATTACAAATCTTTTCATCATTTTGCATCTCCTATATCTACAGTTCCCGGTTCTGCTACAGTTTCAGGTAAGTCTGCTTCTGCATCTTCAGGATCACCATATTCTTCTTCTTCGAGCAATACAGCATCTTCTTCTTCGATACCGTCCATTGCTTCTGTAATAGGAGCCTGTTCATCTGCTTCTTCTGCAAATTCTGAACTTTCACGAACTTTCTGTTTAGCTTCTTCAATTGCTCTTTCTGCTGCTTCACGTTTTTCTGAAACTTCATCATAAAGATCAGAGAAAGCATCTGCGGCATTCTGGTAGCACTTATATGCATCATAGCTCTGCTGTCTTGTATAATAAGCATCACCTTTTTTGAAAGTTTCTACTGCTTTATTATATTCAGACTTCATTGCAACACCAGCTTTTACACTGTCTGCATCTTTTTTAGCTTCTAATGCAGTCTGTCTGGCCTGAGTTGAAAGTTTTTTGTAGATTGTATTTAAAACTGCATCAAAGCAAGATTTAGCTGTTGTTGCTTTAGCTAAAAGCTGTGCCGATGTAGCATTGCCGTCATCATACATCTCTTCCAATTCGTCCAGAGCTTCACAACCCTGCTTATACAAATCTGCTGCAACATTCTGCATCTCTGTTTCTTCGATCAATTCTTTAGCTTCAACTGCCTGAAGATATGTTGCAAGTGCAAGATAAGCATCTGCGAGTTCTTTTCCTTCTTTTACAATGTTTTCTTCTGCTTCGGCACGTTCATAAAGTTCATCATACTTTTCGTCGAGTGCTTCGAGAGTTGAAGGAGCAAGATTTTCTGCATCTGCTTCGATGGCAAGGTCACGTGCTTCATCAATCGCATCAAGAATACTGTCATTGTCATACTGTTCTTCTACAGCCGGAGTAACAGGATCATCTCCTTCATTTTCCGGGTCCGAACCGCAGGATACAAAAGACAGGATCAATAAGACTGAAAGAACACTTAGTAAAAATTTCTTCATAATAATCCTCACTTTACTTTATTATTTATATTTTACTATATAAATCATAATCTTACAACGATAATTATATTATATAGAACAAATGCTGAAAATTCAAATTTTTTAAGGAGTTTAGAAATGGCTGATGATTTTTCTTTCGAAATTGTTAAAAAAATCGGTACAGTTTCCGAAGGTAAAGGCGGATGGAATGTTGAATTAAATCTTGTTTCCTGGGGCGGTCGTCCGGCAAAATATGATATAAGAAGCTGGTCGCCTGATAATCAGAAGATGGGAAAAGGTATTACATTCACAAAAGAAGAACTTGAATCCCTTAAAAATCTTTTAAACTCTACCACTCTTGAGTAGAAACCCGGGCAGAAGAAGCTCCTTTTTTTACAATAATCTCGTAAAGCATTTTCTGAAGCAGAACGTCTTCCATAAGCGAGCCGCCTGAACGGATTTCCATATCTATAGAAGCTAAAACAGCCAGAATTGCAGTTGCCTGACCTATTGTCCAGATTTTTGAAGCATTTTTATACTGTTTTCGCATCATTTTTGCGCCAAAACCGTTTGATTTTAGTGTATTTTCGTCGGGTTCGTAGCCGCCTCTGCATATTTCGTGCCATAAAACAAGCTTTCGAAAGCAGGAAGCAAGCCCCGCAATTATCATAACTGATGAATTATCTTTAGAAAGCCTTATTTCCTGCAGGATAGAAACGCCGTTTTCAAATCTTTTTGTGTCGTTGTCGCGGGTATCGCTGATTGTATTAAAAAGCGTAAATGCATTTTCTTCGCGTGTGTGAGCCAGAACAGATTCTACATCGTCGCTTGTGATTTCGTGGTCTTTTGGAAAGCATAAAAAGAATCTTGAACATTCATTTTTGAGTTCCTGGGTATTGTTCTGAACCATGTCTAAGATGAGGTTTGCAGCATCTTCTTCTATTTTATAGCCGTTTTTCCCAAAGAAATTCATGACCCACGGAAGCTTTTCTGATTCAAACATCTCCCAGAATTTTTTCTTATTTGCAGGGGGAATCAGTTTTTCGAGCTTTGCATCTACAGAAATTTCGTCCGAAACAAGGATTAATACCGAAGAACTCTGTGCGTCCCCTATCCACTGCTCAAGCATCTCGAGTTCTTCTTTCTTTTTTAACAGCTCCGCGTTCTTACACACCACACATACGCCGTTAGAAAATAAAGTACCGCTTTGTACGATTGTCATCACCTGGCTGAACGGTGTTTCGAGAAGATAAAAAAGATGTTCGTCGATGGTTCCGAGTTTTTTTGTTAACGCTGATTTTATAGAAGAAATCTCTTCGTTGCGTTTTCCAAACTCAGGTCCTGTAAAAAGATAAACTGGTGCTTCCATAAATTAATATGTCCGGACAATATTGGAAAGGATGCCTACAATTCTTACATCCTGACAGTATATAGCCTTGAATTCGGGATTTTCCGGCTGGAGCCTTACCCTTTCGGCTTCTTTATAATAACGTTTTAAGGTAATTGCTTCGTCTATAACGGCTACGATTATCTGTCCGTTGTGGGCTGTGCTGGTCTGCTCAATGATTGCAAGGTCTCCGTCAAGGATTCCGGCATTTATCATGCTCTGGCCTCTTACGCGCAAAGCAAAATAATTTTTACCGGGTCGCACAAACGGTTCTGTAAGATTCACATAGCCGTCTAAATTTTCTTCGGATAAAAGAGGTTTTCCGGCAGCAACTGTTCCAAGAATAGGAACCGTACCCATAAAAACCTTTGGTTCTTTTTCCCTTATGTCTGAAAGTACACGGATTGAACGGGAACGATTCTGCCCCTGGGTAATAAAGCCCTTCTTTTGTAACGCAGAAATGTGATCCTGGATTGCACGGATAGAAACATGAAAATGCTCGCTTATTTCGCGCACAGTTGGAGGAAAAGAATTTTCTTCTGCATAATTAGAGATAAATTCTAATACTTCTTTCTGTCTTTCCGTAATTACTTTCATTAAAAATTATTCCTCTTCGAATTTACTGTTAAACAATTCTTCGATTACAGAAGCAGCCTCGGATTCATCTGGTCCTTCTACATTAAGAACAAGCTGAGTATTGTATCCGGCGCCCATTGCAATAACACCCATGATGGATTTTGCATTTACGGTTGCATCGTCGCGGGTAAGTGTGATTTCGCTTTCAAACTTGTTGGAAGTCTGAGCTATGATTGCAGCAGGGCGGGCATGAATGCCGGCACGGTTCTGTACAGTTAAGATTTTTTCAACCATTTGTTTTTCCTTTTAAACTAGTATATATCAATATGCGTTATCGTTTCCATATAATGCGGCTTTAGCATCACCGGTTTCGATCCATTTAAGGACATTCTGATTAAATTCTTTTGCAGAGTTATAACCCATATCCTTAAGACGCTCGTTCATTGCGGCTGCTTCGATGATGATCGGGAGGTTTCGTCCAGGGCGAACAGGAATTTCTATAAGCGGAACCTTTACACCAAGTAACTCCTTGTAATTCTGTTCTGTACCCAGGCGGTCGTAAGCTTTGGAAGAATCCCACTCTTCGAGCTGAACAATGAGCTGAACTTCCTTCTGATTACGGATTGCACCTACTCCATACAGTTTTGAAATATTTATAATACCAAGACCGCGGATTTCCATGTGGTGGCTGATCATTGTGTTTGCACCACGGCCTAAAAGAGTATTTCCGTTTACACATCTGATTTCGATGATGTCGTCGGCAACAAGACGGTGACCGCGTTCTACAAGTTCCAAAGCGGTTTCACTTTTTCCAACACCAGAATGACCGTTTAATAAAATACCAATACCGTAAACTTCTACAAGTACACCGTGAAGCGTTTTATGAGGGGCGAAGATGTTTGAACAAACACGGATGATTCGGGTTGAAAATTCTGTAGATGTTAAATCTGTCTGGAGTATAGGACAGCAGTAATCTTCTGCCATCTGGCGGAATTCCTCTGAAGGTTCAAGGTTATAGGTAAAAACACAACAGGGCATTTCCGGACGGAAAAAGTTTTTTATAGAATCTGATGATTTTTCGTTATGAAGTTTTGTAAGGTAGGCAGCCTCTCCCCGACCGAATACCTGCATACGGTCACCGGCATAGTTCTCGTAAAAACCCGAAAGCGCAAGCCCCGGACGGTTAATTTCCGGATTTGTTATAGCACGAGGTAATCCACGACGTCCCGCAATACATTTTAAGTGTAATGCATCGTGTCCCGATAAATCCAAATCGAGCAAATCTAGAACAGTGAATTTTTTATCTGCCATAGATATACTATACACATTGACCGATATTTTTTCAATAAACCGGCAAAAAAGAGGCTATAAACAGGCTATTTTTCCTGAACTTTATCTTTTTCCTTTATGATTTTATTATCAAGAAGGTCCATTGTCTTATTCAGGGCTGCTCCAAAATCAAAATCGTTGCTTTTTACATGAGCCTGAGTACCCCAGCGGAAATTTACTGTTGTATCAAAAATAAATTCCTTGTCGTGTTTAACTTTCATTGTAAGTGTGACTATTTTATCTTCTGCATATGCTATACGTTTAAGTTTTGATTCAATCATTCCTGACTGCTTTGCATTCATTGAAAATCCTACTGCGCTGATTGCTTTTTCCATAGTTGTCTCCTTTTAAGTAGTATTATTTTAAGCCTTGGCTTACCTTAAGTATAAGACCAGAAGTTCAAAAAAACAAATTAAAATTCCTGAATAATTGTGACGTTTTGATTAAGTTGTGATTAAACAATAGTTTTCCGGCTCTTAAACAAGCTTTTTTTTGCCCCATTCACCCAAAAGCCGATCCGGATTTGCAGAAAGAAGGGCTTTTACGAACAGAAGATTGGTCTGACTGAACACATTCTGCATAAATTCCTGCTCTTCTTTGGAAAAATGTCCCAGAACATAGTCTGCAACACTCATATTCGGGTTATCCGGACGTCCTATTCCAAACCTGAGCCTCCAGAAATCGGCTGTACCAAGCACTTCTTTTGTAGATCTAAGGCCGTTATGCCCTCCAAGCCCGCCTGACCACTTAAAACTCACAAATCCAGGCAGAAGTTCAAGCTCATCGTGGATAATAAGGATGTTTTCGGGTTTAATTTTATAAAAATTCGCAGCTTCTATGATGCTCTGACCCGAAAGATTCATATAAGTGAGTGGTTTTAGAAAATAAATGTGTGCAGGTGCTTCTTCCGGCACTTTTACGGGTAAACCTTCCTTTGTAGAGCAGATTTTTGTGTCACAGGCCCATTTTGAAAGCTCCTGGGGCGTTAAAGAAGAAATTTCTCCTTTAAATTTACTCTGCCAGCTCAAATTTTTGGCAAAAGGGAGGGAATCTTCGAAATACCAGGCAACATTATGGCGTGTTTTTTCGTATTCGCGGCCATAATTTCCTAAAAAAGCGACTAATTCAATCATTTTTTATCCGTTTCTTCTGTTTTTGCAGCAAATTTTTCGATTGTATAAGACGGAACGCTGAATTTATAAGGACTTTCGCTGCAAATTCCTATATAAGTGTACTCATTTTCCGATTTCAGAAGCTCGTAGATGTCCATTGTAATGGTTTTATCTGCATTTATTGTTACGCTGTATTTTTTCTCAGCCTGGGACAAATCTTCTGGAATAACAAAGGTATCGGTTGTAAAATACGCGTAAGAAGAGATTTTATCTTCGGGAACCTGGAAAACCTTGCCGTTTTCGTCTGTATATTCAACAGATTTAATAGATTCGGCTGGAATTTCGTAAATTCTCTTGTCTCTAAGGTAATCTTCTTCGTAATCAAACGAATTTCGCAAGTTTCCTTCTATAAGATAAATATCTTTTTCGCCGTCTACAGTTGCATAAACCTGCTGAACACCGGCCGGAGATTTACCAATCTGGAGCGAACGAATCACATTTCCGCCTTTTTTTGCTGAAACACTGATGCAATTGAACTCATTAAGCCCGAATCGGTCAATAGAAGCTTCGTTTTTAACGCTTCCAACCTTGTTTATGGCATTAAGTTTTGAAAATTTTTCGATTAAATCCTGGACAAAAACAGAATTTGCAGGATATTTATGCTCGCCAATCACCCAGGTTTCCCCATTGTCAGAAGAATAAAGGTCAATCTGCTTTCCGTTATTATAAATATGAACTTCGTCAGGTTTTTCCGAAAGCAGGAATGTCTTTCTTGGGTCAACAGAAGAAACTGCAATCTGAACAATCAGAACTGCAAGAAGAACTAAATCTAATGCTATTAAAATAATCTTTCGTTTTTTCATCTTTTTCCTCCCTTACTTTTTGATTGTGCGCTGGTCATCCGGATTATAGCGCTCATTTATAAGCTTACGCCTGTTCTTTCTGCACACGTAAACTATAACTCCGGCAATTATTACGAATAAAGGAAGGCCGAATTCATTAAAATACTGCATGAATTTAGCTAAAACCTTTGATTTTACGTTCAAAACATCGTAAACAGTACCCTTAGTCCTCATTTCGCACAAATCTTCGTTACCATTCATGTAATCAAGGATATTTGCGATTAAAAGACCCGAAGCTCCCGGATTATTAGGATTTAAGTAGTTCGAAAGAATGATTTTTGAGTTACCGCACACCATTACTTTTCCAGGCTGCTTTGAAGAAACAAGGAAATTGCTTGCCTGAACTTCGCCATCATCATCAGTTTTTAATAACGAATCTGGAGTTTTTGTAAATGCGCTCTTAAAATTACCTTCTGCAAGAACAAGAAGATCAAAAGGACCTTTTTCTGCATTTTCCGAAGGACTCATCTTCTGGGTTGTAGGACTGAATGATGAAGCAGTTTCTGCCCAGCTTGAATCAGAAGAGCGTGCAAGAACAGTGGTTTTTAATCCCATTTCCTTTGCTTTTTCTACAGAAAGAGAACCTGTGAGGAACATCGTAAAGTTTCCGAAATTCTTTGTAACAGGATTATTCTTAGATGCTCTTTCTTTTGGAATTTCGAACTGCCAGTAATAGTGATTATTATTCTGATAATCTATAAGACATTCTTCATCAAGAACAACATTTTGCTTTCGTTCAATTCCGTAAGCATTCAAAAGTGTGTCGATATTGCTTTCTGCTTCTACAAAATATGGTCCGTTTGTATACTGCGCATAAGGATTCTGGCTGAGTGAATCTTTGAATACGATTAAATTACCGCCGCGCATAACAAACTGGTCGATTTTATATAATTCTTCTTCTGAATAATCAGTTTGAGGTTCACAGATGATGATGGAATTCATATCCATTGGGATTTCTTCTTTTGAAAGATCTATATCATTAACTGTGTAAGATTCTCCTGCAAGCGCTCCAAAAACAGTATAGGCTGCCTGCTGCCCCTGCATGGAAGAAACATCTTTTGAAGGAGGTTCGTTGTGGCCTGTTACATATCCGATTTTTGTAGTCGTGTTCAAAAGCGACTGAATTCCCTGGATTATAAGTGATTCATCGTCGTTAAAATCGGGCAGTATAATAGAAGAACCTGTTTCTATGTGATAAACAGGGAGAGTCCTGAAGTTATCTCCAAGCGAAACTACAGCTCCCACAAAGTGTTTATCGTTATTTCTTGTTGTTTTAAGATAAAAACCGTATTTTTCGGCCATGGCTGCAGAATCAGAATCAGGAATTATCTTTTCTTCGTATTCAAGACGGTCTTCCATCTTTGTGTTTACGGAAGAAAAGAGCTCTTTGAACGACTGAAACTCTGCATCACAGCTTTTTTCGTCGATTTTATAGAGAGATTCTGACATATAAATTGCAACTTTGATTTTTTCTCCCGCTTTAAGTGAAGAAAGCATATCTACAGAAGAAATCATGCGGTTAAAAGTAGAAGTCAATGTGTATTCAAGCCCGCCTGTTGATTCAATCGGATCTATGATTTCTACATCGTTTCCAAAAGTGATTGCAATTCCACGGTAATCAAGCTTTACAGAAACTCCATTGTTATTATAAACGCTGTCCTGCACCTTTCTGATTCCGAATTTTGTAGCAGAATCAATGTTTTCGCTTTTAGACATGTCCATATAATTTACAATAAAGTTTTTATTACCGGCACTTTTGTATTCTTCGAGGAGATCTTTTAAATATTTATAAACCTGCGAATAATTTGCGGGAAGATCTTCATCAAAGAAAACATTTACGATTAAAGGGTCTTTTAAATTCTTAACAACTTCCTTACTTGCCTTAGAAAGCGAATAATTATTCGAAGAAGTTAAATCAATCCTTTTAAAGGATTTATAACCTACAAAATTTAACAGAACAAGTCCTATGATGAACAGAACAATGTCCGATTTAGGGCTTTTTATCCAATCCAAAATCTTTTTCATTTTTTACCTCTTTTAATCCCTTGCCTTTTTAACAACTTTTAATGTGAGCACATAAAACAAAGCTGTGAGGGAAAGAAAATAGATGATGTCGCGAGTGTCGATGATTCCCTTTGCAATTGAATTAAAATGTGTTCTTGAAGAAAAATATGAAACAAACTTTACAACTCCGGCCGGCATGATAATCATCAGAGTATCTATAAAAGTAAGGACAAGGCAGATTATCAAACCAAGGAAGAATGCAACAATCTGATTATTAGTCACGCTGGAAGCAAAACATCCGATTGAAACAAAAGCAGCGCAGAGGAAAATTGCTCCGATGTATCCTCCGATTATTGGACCATATTCAGGATTTCCAAAAATTTCGATTGTGATTACATAAAGAATAGTTGGCGCAATCATGATTAAGGTAGAGATGAGCGATGCAAGGTTTTTTCCAAGCACAACATCGTATTCTGTTACCGGAAGAGTCATCAGTGTTTCGAAGGAGCCGACTCTTTTTTCTTCTGCATAAACGCGCATGGTTAAAGCGGGTACAAAGCAGGAGATATATAAAGGAAGATAAGAGAAAAACTGTCTTAAATTTGCAACACCTTCGAGGAAGAAGAACGGGAAGAATAAAAGGCCTGCAATAACAAGGAAAATCACCATAACGATGTATGCAACTGGGGAAGTAAAATAGCTTTTGAGTTCCCTCTTCATGATGATTGCAAAAGCTTTGTTTTTTGATTTTTCAGAAGTTTTTTCAGACATTTTTTACCTCCTCGTTTTCGTTTGTAAGTGCGTGGAATACATCTTCCAAAGAATTCTTCTGGATAATCATTTCGTAAAGGTCGATTTTATTTTCTGCAAGTTTTTTTGCAATTTCCGGCCTGATTTCTGAATTATCCTTGATTGAAACAAGAAGACTGGTGCATTTTTTAAGATTTTCTTCCTGCACCTGTGTTTCTGTGATATTTTCTATCTTTTTGATTCCGCCCAATACCTTAGAAACCTTTGCAAAATCGCCGCCTGCAGTAATTTTGATTGAAATATCGTGGCCGAATCGTTCTTTTAACTCTGTGATTGAGCTGTCTGCAACAAGGTTTCCGCCCGAGATGATGATTACACGACTACAGAGAGTTTCTACTTCACTCAAAATATGTGTAGAAACGATTACCGTGCGTGTTTTTCCAAGCTCGCGGATTATGCTTCTTACGTCTTCTACCTGATTAGGGTCCAGACCTGATGTTGGTTCGTCCAGAATAAGGATTTCGGGATCACTCATTAAGGCGTGTGCAAGAGCAACCCTCTGTCTGTTACCGCGTGAAAGCTCGGAAATCTTTTTACTCATGATTTCTTTTAAGCCGCATTCGTCACAAAGGACAGGGATTCTTTCTTCTGCGTTCTGATTCTGCATCTGTGCGATGTAGATAAGATAATCTTCGACTATCATATCGCCATAAAGTGGTGCAGATTCCGGCATATATCCGATTTTTTTCTTTACATCAACAGGAAATTCTGTTACATCCTGTCCGTCTATTAAGATTTTTCCCTCTGATGGCGAGAGAAAACCTGTTATCATTCGCATTGTGGTTGTTTTACCAGCTCCATTCGGGCCAAGAAGACCGACAATCTGTCCGGTTGGAATTGAAAAGCTGATATCATTTACCGCACGAAAATCGCCGAAGTTGCGGGAAACGTGGGAAACGTCAATCATTATGAGCCTCCAGATTTTTTATATCTTTAAAATATAATACTTTTTTTTCCGTAGGGAAAGAAGGAAACACAGTAATTGAAAATATAAAAATTGATGAAGATTAACATCGGCTCTACATATAAAAAAATGCTTCCGTTGCACAGGATGCCAAAGGCAAACAGGGCTAAGGGTAGCGCCGCTTGAGGCGGGGGCTCGCTCAAACCTTAGATTGCCTTTGTCGTCCTGCTCCACTCGCGCATTTTTTTAAATTCTTTACTTATGATGAATCCTGGCTTACAATAAATTTTATAGACATTTAAACATTGTTATAAGGAGATGTATATCATGAAAAAAGTCTTATCTACCGCAGTGCTTTGCGCACTTCTTACACTTTCATTCTTTTTTGCTGGTTGTAAAAACTCTGTTAGCAGTGGGGGAGAATACAATCCACCGGAGAAGAAAATACCGTTAACTTTGGAAGTTATTGAAGATGGTGAAATTACTTTTAACAACCTTGATAAAATAGGCGGACTTAAATATATAATAAATGACAATAATTCTGTCGAGATTACAGAAACATCCGGTTCAAAATCTATATCTGTTTCTGCTGGTGATGTTATAACTCTCTTTGCAAAGGGCACTTCTAATACAGATTCTCACCCAAGGTTTGGAATAGACTGCTCATCAGATTGTTACGTATATGGAAATATTATGAGCCTTCTAACAGATAATTTCCAAAACGAAACAACAATAACACAAAGTTATGCTTTTGCTTTTTTATTTTATAAAAATATACACATCAAAAATCATTCAGAAAAAAACATTGTTCTACCTGCTACTACTCTTAAAGAGGGGTGCTACTATTCTATGTTCAACAGATGTACTTTACTTACAGAAGCACCAGTTCTACCTGCTACTACTTTGGCAAATGATTGTTATAACGGAATGTTCTACGGCTGTTCTTCGCTTACTAAGGCGCCAAATCTTCCTGCTACTTCTCTAGAACCATCCTGCTACTATAACATGTTCATTGGCTGTTCTTCACTTACAGAAGCACCAGATCTCCCTGCAACTAATCTAGAAGATGGTTGCTATGGCTGCATGTTCGAAAGTTGTACTTCTATTACTAAAGCTCCAGAACTCCCTGCAACTTGTTTAAAAAACTTCTGCTATGGCTACATGTTCTGGGGCTGTACTTCACTTACAGAAGCACCAGCTCTCCCTGCTACTACTTTGACTATGAGTTGTTACTCTTCAATGTTCCGTAACTGTTCATCTCTTAAAAAAGTTGAATGCCTTGCAACAGATATTTCTGCCCAATGGTTTACAGACCAATGGCTTGATGGAGTTGCATCAGACGGAATATTCATAAAAGCCTCTGGTGTTGACTGGCCAACAGGAAAAGACGGCATCCCATCCGGCTGGACAGTACAAGAAAAATAACACATTTCTTCTCCCCGGTTCTTTGTGGGAGCATTGTTAATTTCTCCCCTCCTCACGCGGTGAAAGGACAACATATTTATTCAAATACGCATTGATACTAAAAAATACAATCTGAGGAGGGGAAATCTCTATACCCGTCATATTAAAAATGCGGAACAAAGGTTCGGGTTTTACGTAGCGTTGAAGCCGACTGTGCCGATTGCGTCTTGCGCCTTAATTACCGGGTGAGCGAAGCGGACGGCTTCTCAGGCGGAGTAAACCCCGGTTCTTTGTGGGAGCATTTTTAATATGCACACTTATAGCAATGTCAAAAAAACAGATTGAAAATTCTATTTATTTTATATAATCTGCATATTATGAATAAATATGTTAAACGATACCTTGTTGATGCCATGAGCGGCATGGCGCAGGGTCTTTTTGCTTCCCTTCTTATCGGGACAATTATTAAAACTCTTGGTCAGCAGTTACTCAGACTGTCTGTAAATCCTGTTTTCCAGTTCTTTGTAGATGCGGGAAACTTTGCAATCGATCCTCACGTAGTCGGTGCTGCAATGGCAATCGGAATCGGTTATATGATGCAGTCGGGAGCGCTCGTTCTCTTTTCTTTGGCGGCTGTTGGGTCTGCTGCAAACGTTACGGGTGGAGCCGGCGGTCCTCTTGCTGTTTTGATTATTGCAATCATCGCAGCCGAAATGGGTAATCTTGTAAGCAAAAAAACTAAAGTCGATATCATCGTAACTCCGCTTGTTACAATCTTAACGGGCGCACTTCTTACGGTTTTAACTGCAAAATATATTGGAATTGCGGCAAACTCAGTCGGAACATTCATCGTATGGACAACAAAACTTCATCCGTTTGTAATGGGAATGATTGTTTCTGCCGTTATCGGTATTGCTTTAACACTTCCTATAAGTTCTGCTGCAATCTGTGCGGCATTTGGTCTTGTTGGACTTGCGGGTGGAGCGGCTGTTGCAGGATGTTGTGCACAGATGGTCGGATTTGCTGTTCTTTCTTTCCAGGAAAACCACTGGGGTGGAATTCTTTCTCAGGGGCTTGGGACAAGTATGCTTCAGATGCCTAATATCATCAAAAATCCGAAAATATGGATTCCGCCAATCATCGCATCCATCATCACTGGTCCTATTGCAACCTGTGTTTTCAAAATGGAAATGAATGGTGCTGCCGTAAGCTCAGGAATGGGAACATGCGGTCTCGTCGGACAGATTGGTGTGATTTCGGGCTGGTATGAACCTTCGGAAGCCGCTTTAAAGCATGGAGCAACTGCAATCACTCCGGGATTTATGGACTGGCTTGGTCTTATTTTAATCTGTTTTGTTTTACCGGCTGTAATCTGCTGGGCCCTTGGAAAATTATTCAGGAAAATCGGCTGGATAAACGAAGGCGATCTTGCATTAAATTAGGAAACAGAAATGAAGCATGTTCTTGACTGGAATGAATATTCAAAAACTGCCGTAGAGGCAATTGCAGAGGGTTGTGTTTTACTCAAAAATGATAATCAGGTACTGCCGCTTAAAAAAGGCGAAAAAGTTTCTGTTTTCGGACGTATTCAGACAAATTATTACAAAAGCGGAACGGGCTCGGGCGGAAAGGTAAATGTTGCAAAAGTTTACGGTATCCCCGAAGGGCTCGAAACCCAAGGTATCATCCTGAATAAAAATCTTTGCAAAATCTACGAAGAATGGGAAAAAGAAAATCCTTTTGACGAAGGTTTTGGATGGGGTCAGGAAAAATGGTCGCAGGAAGAGATGCCTTTAACAGACGAAATTGTCCGCGATGCTCAAGATGAATCAGATACTGCAATCATCATAATCGGGCGAACTGCCGGAGAAGATAAAGACAACGGAGACGAAAAGGGTTCATATAAACTCACGGACGCCGAAGAAGATATGCTTTTAAAAGTGCGAAAAATTTTTAAAAAAGTTGTCGTGCTTTTGAATACCGGAAACATCATCGATATGTCTTTTGTTCAAAAATACAATCCTGATTCAGTAATGTACGTATGGCAGGGCGGTATGCTTGGAGGTCTTGGTACAGCTAAGGCATTAACAGGCGAAATAACTCCATGTGGAAAGCTTACAGATACAATCGCTTCTTCCATAAAAGATTATCCTTCTGATCCGTACTTTGGCGACCATAACAAAAATTATTACACAGAAGATATTTACGTAGGATACAGGTATTTTGAAACCTTTGCCCCACAAAAGGTAGTTTATCCGTTTGGATTTGGATTAAGCTACACAAAATTCGAACTTTCGGGTGCAAAATCAAAAATCAACCTTAAAAACTGGGAAATTCAGACAAAAATCACTGTAAAAAACACAGGAAACTGCGCAGGAAAAGAAGTTGTTCAGATTTATGTTCAGGCTCCATGCGGAAAACTTGGAAAACCAGCTCGCGTACTAAGTGGATTTGCAAAAACAAAGACACTTTCTAAGGGAAAATCCCAGACTCTTTTAATCACTTCGTCTGCAATCGACTTTGCTTCTTATGATGACAGTGGAATTACGGGAAATAAATCGTGTTTTGTGCTCGAAAGCGGTGAATATAAGGTTTTTGCGGGAACAGACGTGCGTTCTGCCAGGGAAATCTATTGCTTTACATTAGAAAACGATACTGTTTTACGACAATGCGAAGAAGCGCTCGCACCGGTAGAAAACTTTGATATTTTTTATAACGAAAACGGAAAACTCACTAAAAAACCGGTCACCGTTTCTACAGTAGACATGGACAAGCGCAGAAAAGAACGCCTTCCGAAGGAAATCAAACAGACAGAATATAAAGGCATAAAACTTTGCGATGTTTATAACAAAAAAGCGAGCCTTAACGACTTTGTTGCACAGTTTACAGACGAAGATTTAGCCTGCATCGTGCGCGGAGAAGGAATGGGAAGTGCTCTTGTAACACCGGGAACTGCAGCGGCTTTTGCGGGAGTTTCACCAAAGCTCATAAATGATTTCGGACTTCCTTCTGTTTGCTGCGACGACGGACCTTCTGGAATGAGGCTTGATTCAGGAATTAAGGCATTTTCTCTTCCAAACGGAACAAGCCTTGCATGTACATTCAACACTGACCTTGTAACAAAACTTTACACATACACCGGCTGGGAAATGGCTGCCAACAAGGTAGAAAATCTTTTGGGACCTGGAATGAACATCCACCGCCATCCTTTGAACGGACGAAATTTTGAATATTTTTCGGAAGATCCGCTTTTAACAGGACTTATGGGAACTGCAATGCTCAAAGGTCTTAAAAATGCAGGAGTAACCGGAACAATAAAACATTTCTGTGCAAATAACCAGGAAACACGCCGTCATTTTATAGATTCTGTTGTTTCTGAGCGTGCTCTCCGCGAAATCTATCTTAAAGGATTCGAAAAAGCGGTAGTAAACGGTGCAGATTCTGTTATGACCACTTACGGAATTGTAAACGGACTTTATACATCATCATCTTATGACTTAAATACCACAATTTTACGAAAAGACTGGGGATTTAAAGGCATTGTGATGACTGACTGGTGGGCAAACATCAACGAAAGGGGAAAAGAGCCCGATAAAAAGAATTTTGCAGCTATGATCAGAGCTCAGAATGATTTATACATGGTTTGCCCGGACGGAAAGACCAATGCAGCAGGAGATAACACCCTGGAATCGCTCAAAAACGGAAGCTTAAACCGAGCAGAAGCCCAGAGGTGCGCTTTAAACATCTGTGAACACGCAATGGGAACTTTAGCATTCAAACGGCTGATTAAAAAAGCCCCGGAAATCATCATCACAAACAGGCCGGCAAATCCTGATGATGTAGATTTAAAGAATATAGAAACAATCGTCTTGGATAACGAGCTTACAATCGACCTTTCGAAAAAAGAAGCAAAGATGAACACAAGCTTTGTATGGTCGCTGGACGTAAAGCAGGTGGGCTATTATTATGTAACACTTACTGCAAGCTCGGAATTAAACGAAGTTGCACAGTTGCCTTGTACTTTCTTTAAGATGGGAATACCCGAAGCAAGTTTTATCTTTACGGGAAGCGGCGGAAAGGATGTTTCCATTACAAAAGAGCTTTTATGCTGGGAAAGATTCCAGATTTCGCGCCTTTTTGTGGGATGCAACGGCTTGAAGTTAAAATCAATCAGCTTTAAACTCAAAGAAAAAATAACAAAATAATTCAGAAAATAGATTTTTAGGAGATTTAAAATGAAATTAGAAACAAAAGTTTTACATTCAGGCTATAAACCGGAAAACGGAGGACCTGGAACAATTCCGATCGTACAGAGTACAACCTACCGTTTTGATTCCTGCGACCACGTTGCCGCTCTTTTTGACAAACCTACAGAATTTATGTATTCACGCTTTGCAAACCCAACCTGCGATGCTGTAGAAAAAAAGATTGCAGAACTGGAAGGCGGAGTTGGATGTATGCTTACTTCGAGCGGTCAGGCAGCAAGTTTACTTTCTGTTTTAAATCTCTGCTCATCCGGGGACAGCTTTATTGCTTCTTCTTCGATTTATGGCGGAACAATCAACCTTTTTGGATTTACCCTTAAAAAACTCGGAATTGAATGTATCTGGGTTGATGTAAACGCTTCTTATGATGAGATTGTAAAAGCCATCAAACCAAATACAAAATGTATTTTTGGAGAAACAATCGCAAACCCTGCCCTCACAGTTTTTGATTTTGAAACCTGGGCAAAAGCCGCACACGACAACAATCTTCCGCTCATCGTAGACAATACCTTTGCAACTCCCGTAAACTGCCGTCCTTTTGAATGGGGAGCAGACATCGTAGTTCATTCAACAACAAAATATATGGATGGACATGCCGTACAGGGTGGCGGATGTATTGTAGATTCAGGAAATTTTGACTGGGAAAAAGCCTACAAGGCAACAGGAAAGTTTGCAGATATGATTGAACCTGATGAAAGCTACCACGGACTCACTTATGTTGGAAATTTTGGAAAAGCTGCATACATCGTAAAGGCAAGAACTCAGCTTATGAGGGATTTTGGATGCTATCCTGCCGCACAAAGCGCTTTCTACCTTAATATGGGACTCGAAACTCTTCCAATCAGAATGGAACGCTATGTTCAGAACGCCACAAAGGTTGCCCAGTTCTTTAAAACAAGCGATAAGATTGCAAAAGTAACATATCCGGGCCTCGAAGGAGATCCATATTATAAACTTGCCCAAAAATACATGCCAAACGGTACCTGTGGTGTAATTTCCATCAGTATTAAGGGTGGACGTTCTGCCGCAGTTAGATTTATGGATGCACTCAAGCTTGCCATAGACGAAGTTCACGTTGCAGATATCCGTACATGCGTTTTACACCCTGCAAGCGCAACACACCGCCAGCTTACAGACGAACAGCTTGTAGCAGCCGGAATTGACGGCGGAATGGTTCGTGTTTCTGTAGGACTTGAAAACGTAGAAGACATAATTGCCGACTTAAAACAGGCACTCGAAAAAGTATGATGATTTCTGTCTGCATTCCTGTTTACAACACCGAAAAGGTCTTAGAAAGATGCCTTGAAAGTCTTGCAAAACAGGATTTTGACTCATTCGAAATTGTCCTCGTAAACGACTGCAGCCCCGGCAAAAACGAAAAAAACTGGAGCTGCAGTAAAATCATAAAAAAATTCAAAAAAACCACAAAAATCCCGGTAAATTATTTAGAAAATGCGCACAATCTTGGCACTCTGGAAGTCCGCCGAACGCTCACATACGAAGCAAAGGGCGAATTCATCTTTTTTCTTGATTCCGACGATATTATTCCACCGAATGCACTCTCTGTTTTATATAAGGAAGCAGTAAAAACAGATGCCGATATAATCCACGGGACACTTATTTCGGGCTCTTATGAAGACGGAAAAATCACAAAGGGCGAAAAACAGCGCTTAAACAAAACTTATATAGGACAGCTTTCTGATCACGACATTTTTACAAAAACTTTTATAGAAAAACAGGATGCCATGATTCTCTGTTCAAAGCTGATTAAAACAAAGCTCCTCATAGATGCGTTTGAATCAATTCCTTTTACTTACTGTATTACCGCCGAAGATTATTTAATCCTCTTTTTTGCAAGCCTTAACGCACATTCTTATTCCGGCATAGAAGATGAAGTATATTATTACATAAACACCGAAGGCCTTACTTCAACAAAAAAAATCACAGATTTAGAATCCTGCGTAAAACTCTCTACAGCATCATCAGTCTTTACGATTATAAAAACCTGGATAGACGAAAATCCCTCGGCCCTTAGTCCCAAAGAAGTTGATGAAATAAGGGAAGATGCCATCACACATTTATACAGCAATTACACACATTTAGAGGCCCTCTGCGATCCTTCCATAAAAGACGAAGCGATGAAAATCCTGAATGAGTTCTGGGGCGAATCTTTTGTAAATTTAATCAAAAATTCATTGAATCATTCAAAAAAAGAATGATATAATAATATATTATCTATAATTATATGATATGGAGACAGTAATGAAAAAATTATTTGTATTATTTTTAACTTTATTTACCAGTGCCATCCTCTTTTTCTCGTGCGACCCGCATGCGGAAGGAAATACAGTTACAATCAATATTGACGCCGAAGCAATTAAATCGATTTTTAATAACAACCGAGCCGCAGACTCTACTAATTATAAAGATGCCTATCTTTATGCTCGTTTAATAGGCTCAGAAGGAACCATATACGAAAAAACAGCTTTTTTTACATGGCCAGAGAGCAGTTTCATGAACTCCGAAGATAACTTTTCTTCACAATTAACTTTTACAGGAGTAACTTACAGAGAAACATATAATTTATATGTTTATGTTGTTCATGGAGGAAAATCTGTAGCTTTTGGTTCACCAGAACCTTTTGTATTAAATAGATTCGGACCGACAAGAGAACATGTAGATCTTTATGTTCAGGAAGCCCCAGATATATTTGAACCTGACTTCCGTTGCTATCCTCCTTCAAATCAAGATTCTAATGGAAACTATATAGTCACAATAGATGAAGACAAATATAAAGTTACTAACCAGGCTGTGATAAACTTTCAAACAGGCGAATATGAAGAAGTAGATACATGTATCTTTGATTTTTATATATTACATAATGGTAAACAAATAAATTTAGATGTACCACTGAAAGTTGACTCTTCTCCAGATCCAGATGGAAACACATTTATACGTTATGATTTTACTTATACATTCAAAGAAGAAGGAGATTATATTGTAGCTTGTAGAAAAACAAATCCTAATTCACATTTGTTTGCTACAACATACCACACTGTTAAACTTAGATCTAACAAGATAGATACTAATTATGTAATTTACGATAACACATCCGGTAGAAAAGTCTGGCTTATGGATTCAATTCAGGATACAACTTCTTTAGAACCTGATTTTACTGACTCCTCAAGTAATTTCTATGATTTCTGCTGGGATAGTGACATGAATTTTTACAGCACAAACGGAACAAGTATTTACAAGAATAACATAACATCTTCTGCAATTGGTAATTCAGGTGGAAAGACAATCTTTAATCTAAGTAGTGATATTAAATCAAATCTTATTATAGCTCAGGCAACTTCAGATCAAGTTGGAATCTTTGACTTAGAAACAAAAAACTTTAATTGGATTTATCCATCTGATTTTGGTAATACTTTAATGAATGTAGCTGCATGGGATAAAGCAGCTTATCTTATATATGATTACACATATACAAATATGGAAGAAACTGGACAATACAACTATATTGATATTCTTGCATTTAAACATAATATCATTGCTAATTCGACAGGTCATACTATTAATGATTCTTATGATGAGACATATAAATTATTTACCATAAAATATCCATTCTCATATGATGGCTCAACATTTATAAGTTTTAATGTTCAGGATGCTATTTGTTATCAAAATAATCTGTACGTATTGTGTAATGTTCCTTCACAAAAAAGTGATTTACAGTATTTTGGTTTTATAGCAAAATTAGATCTTTCTACTAAAAAAGTATCTATTATTGGACAAAATAATATAAGTAATAAAAATAATACAGATTCAAAATATTCTAATTTAAATTACTATGATTTTGGTTTGGGAAAAGGATATCTTTCAGACGATAAAAGCAAGATTCTTATTGCACCTCAAAGATTTATAGCTATTAAACCAAAGAAACTTATCGTTTCTGATGATGGCTTTGTTTATGAATGGCTTTATGGTGATACATATAATTATAAAAACTCAAACAGAGCAATAACAATAGATCTTGATTCTTTTTCAATTACAAACATACAAAAATTAAACAATATTACATGGAATGTGGAAAGAACAGATGATTTCGGAATAATGGGTTGTGGAGTATTCAATTACAGCCCTAACTAACCCGAATTCTTAAAAAAAAGTCTACTGTTGAAAAGCAAAAAAGTGAAAAATTTTTTAAAAATTTTAAACTTTTTTGCTTTTTTTATGCTATACTAATAGAACCAATTAAAAAATTTAATAATAGTTTCAGGAGTACTTGTGAATAAGCACGATTTTCCACAAATCCATTTTTATGATCAGGATTTTGTAGATATTTATAATAAGACATGGTCATGGGTTTCGGCCTACTGGTTCAATCCAGAAACAAAAGAACAGGACAACGAAGGGCTTTTTATTTACCCGGAAAACCAGAAAATGATCATCAGTCAGTTTGAATCAATTTTCTCTTCTTTCTTCTTAGTATATTCCAACAGGAATTTCGATGCCTGTAAAAATATAGACTATTTCTATGCACGTCAGGAAAAAAACGGTGCAATCAGAGCTAAATACGACGTTTCTAACAATCAGCCTGTTCTTTCTTCGGACAATCCGGAAGGACTCGCTCTTCCTCTTTTTGCATGGGCAGAATTCAACCTCTATCATAAATCTGCCAATAAAAGACGTATTAAAGAAGTAATGCCATTCTTACAGAAATATGTTGAATGGATAGACGCTAATTTTAAAAAAGACAACGGACTTTATGCTGTTCCGGCTGCCGTTAGTACTATGGCTAACTCTCCAAGAAAGGAATGTGTTTATCCTATTGATTTTAACGCCTGTATGGCAATCAACGCTTCTTACATGTCTGCACTTGGCGACATTTTGAACGACAAGGATTTAAGCTTCCAGTACAAAAAAATGTACTTTTCTATAAAAACCAGAATCAACTCTCTTATGTGGGATCCTGATTCGGGATTTTATTACGATCTTGATAAAAACGAAAACCGCCTTTCTGTAAAAACAATCGCTGCATTCTGGACTATGCTTGCAGAAATTCCTAATGCAGATAAGGCTGATTCTCTTGTAAACTACTTAAACGACCCTAAAACCTTTGGTACAGAACATCCTTTCCCAACTTTAAGTGCTGATGATTCACACTTTAGCGAAGACGGAAACGGATACTGTGGTAGTGTTATGCCTGCCTTTAACTTTATGGTAATCAAGGGCTTAGAAAAATACGGTCACTACGAACTTGCACGCGAATGTGCCATAAGACACCTTTACTTTGTGCTCGAAGGTTTAATGCCGAACGAAGATAAAGAACCGGGAGACTTATGGGAAGCATATCTTCCAAACAAAGAAGGCAAAGCTTCCATGAAGAAAAATTCTGCATTCCCGCGCAAACGTTATGTCTTAACTGCCGGGCTTTCTACTATCGCGCTCATGATAGAAAACGTTATCGGACTTTCAATCAGCCTTCCTCGTAAAACTGTAGACTGGATTATTCCAAACCTCGAGATAATGGGTATTGAAAATCTTTCGCTCAAACGAAACCTCATCACAATTTTGAGCAACAAGAGCAGCCGTGGATGGGAAATCCAGATGGAAAGCGAAAAACTGTATTACTTTACAATCAACATCATCGACCAGAAGAAGAAGACTTTACCAATTCCAAGCGGTAAATGTTCTATGCTTATAGATAAACTCTAACAGGGAGTAAGGAGATGACATGCCAGTCCCGGAATCTGTCATTGAAATCGGGTCAACAGGGGTCCGTCTCCTTGTATCCGAACTAGCAGCAGACAGAAAGCAGAATATCCTCGACCGTTCAGACAGGCCTTTAGCACTTGGTCGCGATGTATTTACGACAGGTTCAATCAGGCAGGAGACACAGAACGAATTAATTCAGGTATTACTGCGCTATAAGGAACAGCTTGCAGGATGGGGCATAAAACCCGAAGAAGCAAACTGCATTGCCTTAAGTGCATTCCGCGACGCTAATAACCGCGACCCTGTTATGGACCGAATATTAGTACAGACAGGCTTTCGCGTTCACATTGTAGACGGAATCGAAGAAATCAAACTGATGTATCTTGCAATTGCGGACTGTCTTAAAGATGAACAAAAATTCATCAAAAGCCTTGATACTGTAATCCTGGAAGTTGGCGGAAGTACTACGCAGCTCATGCTTTTAAGAAACGGTAAGATGGCCGGAGCGCACTGTCTTCAGCTTGGAACTGTAAGAATTGAACAGCACATGAAGGCTCAAACAAGCTCTTACGACGACATCCAGCGCTTTGTTCAGGAAAGCATTCAGAATACCAAGGGTTCTTTAGACAACGAACTTGATCTTTCAAAGGTAAAACAGTTTATTGCTGTAGGAAGGGATGTTTCCATGGCGGCAATTTACACAGGACGTCCTATTTCTACCTTCCTCTGGGAAATGGATGCTGTTGATTTTTCTGCCTTTGTTCACGACATTCAGGCTTATTCTGTTGATGAATGTGTTGCGCGTTTTAAAATCTCTTATAACGAAGCAGAAACCCTGCATGTAAGCCTTATGATTTATGCTCTTTTTATAAGCCTTACAAACGTAGAAAAAATCATTGTACCCGAAACAAATATCCGTAACGGTGTTCTTCTTTCCCGCTCTTCTACACTTAATCAGGAATTACAGAAGGAATTTGACTCGCAGATTACAGCCAGCGCAAGAAACCTTCTTTTAAAATACCGCGGAGACGTTAATCATGCTGAATGTGTAAAGATGATTTCGCTCAAAATTTATGATCAGCTTAAAGAAGAAGTACAGCTTGGGGAACACGCACGAATTCTTTTAGAGACTGCGGCAATCCTCCACGATATTGGCGTATTTATCCGCTACGATAATCACAATATTCATTCAAGCTATATAATCAAAAACTCAGAAATATTCGGTCTTTCGCGCGACGACATCACAATCATCTCGCTGATTGCAAAATACCACAGGGGTTCAGTTATGCCTCAGGACGAAGAATCTTTCCGCATGCTCCCCCGCTCCGACAGAATGACTATTTTAAAACTTACAGCGATTTTAAGAATTGCAGACGCCCTGGACCGCGGTCACCTTCAAAAATATTCGGATCTTTCAATTAAAATTCACGAAAACTCATTTTACATCAGAACCAAAAAAACAAAAAATACAGTACTCGAAAAAATTGCAATTGCAGAAAAATCAAGCATGTTCGAAGATGTATTCGGTTATAAAGTAATCTTAGTTTAAAAGGAGGAATTGATGGCTGAACAGTTTTTTAACAGAGAACTTAGCTGGATTGAATTTAATGCCAGGGTTTTAAAACAGGCGCTAAAAAAAGAAATTCCTCTTTTAGAAAGACTTACTTTTCTTTCGATTGTTTCGAGCAATTTTGATGAATTTTTCCAGGTACGTGTTGCCGCAACAAAAAGACTTTTAGAAACTAATCCAGATACTAAAGATGTTTCGGGTCTTACTCCTCTTGCTGTTCTTTCGGGTATTTCTGAACGCTGCCATGAACTTTTAAAAAAACAGCAGGATTGTCTTATAAACGAAATTCTTCCTGAATTAAAAAAAGAAGGGCTTGAATATCTAAGGATGGAAGATTACTCTACGCTGCAAAAGGATTTTCTTCAGACTTATTTTAAATCTGTTGTTTTTCCGCTTTTAACTCCGCTCAGAACAGACACCCAGACTTTTCCGCACATAATCAATTTAAACCTTTATGCGGCTTTTCTTTTAAAACCAATTTCGGGAATTAAAACTTCTTCGGAAATTCTTAAGGGTGATGATGATTCTCCGCGCATTGCATTTGTAGAAATTCCCGGTAAAGTGAATAATCTTATCTGGCTTCCGACAGAAAATCAGGCTGTAAGGCAGTTTACTCTGATTGATGATGTTGTTCAGTGTTTTGGCCGCCTTCTGTTCCCGGGTTTTACTGTCGAAGAAAATCTTTTATTTAAAGTAGTTCGCGATGCTGATTTTGCCGTTGATGAAGATGCCGGCCCTGATTTTATTAATGCAATGGAAAATGTCCTGATTCAGCGAAAGTCTTCGTTCCCCGTTCAGCTTTTGTATTCAGGAAAGAGTACAAAAATCCTTAATTTTTTACAGGAAAAACTTGAGCTCGAAGAAGATGATGTTTACGAAGTTAATGGAATCATAAGTATTTCAAAGTTGACCGAATTACGCGATGCAGAAGGAACAGAAAAACTCACCTTTGAAAAATGGGAGCACTTTTATCCTGGCGATTTACCCGAAGATGAACCTTTCTGGGATACGCTAAGATTGCAGGATAAAATCCTTCATGTGCCGTATGAATCTTACGACCCGGTAGTAAAATTTTTAAACGATGCAGCCAAGGACGAAAATGTTCTTGCCATAAAAATGACTCTTTACAGAACCGGCCGCGACTCTCCTATTGTTCAAGCGCTTGAACGGGCAGTACAAAACGGTAAGCAGGTTGTTGTTTTAGTTGAGCTTAAAGCCCGTTTTGACGAAGAGCGAAATATTGCATGGGCAACCGAACTTGAAAATGCAGGCGCAACTGTTATCTACGGTCTTGTAAACTTAAAGGTTCATGCAAAAATCCTTATGGTAATCCGCCGGGAATCTGATTCCATCCGCCGTTATGTTCATCTTTCTACCGGAAATTACAACACAAAAACAGCAAGGCTTTATTCAGATATTTCGCTTTTTACGGCTAACCCCGAAATTGCAAACGACGCAACACAGTTTTTTAATCTTGTAACCGGATATTCAACGCTCCAGAAGATGAATCTTTTTGGAATGGCGCCTGTAAATCTTAAATCAAACCTCATCTCGATGATTGAACGAGAAGCAGAAAGAAGTACGCCTGCCCACCCGGGATTAATCATGGCTAAAATGAATAACCTTACCCACACCGAAGTGATTTCTGCTCTTTATAAAGCAAGCCGTGCTGGTGTAAAAATCTTACTCAACGTGCGCGGAATCTGTATGCTTGTACCGGGAGTAAAAGGCTTGAGCGAAAATATCCAGGTAATATCCATTGTAGACAGATACCTTGAGCATTCGCGCATTTTTTACTTTCAGAACGGAAACTCTCCAGAGCTTTACTGCTCAAGCGCCGACTGGATGAACAGAAACCTTGACCGCCGAATTGAACTCATGTTCCCAATTTTAGGCAAAAACACATTCGACGAAGTAAAATCAATTTTAGACACATATTTTAAAGATAACGTGAACGCAAGCTATCTGACACAGGGCGGAGAATGGAAAGATGTGGAGCGCTATAAGAGCGACGAAAAGTGTTCCGCCCAACTTGATTTGTATAAAAAATATAAAAAGAAGTACGAGAAGGCCGGGAAGTCGCGGGGAATAGAGTTTAAAGTCAGAAGGAAATAGGCCGGCTCACCGCGGGAAAATCTTTTTTTGTGAAAATAATCATCTCCAAAGTGAAAAATTCATCCTCCGGGGTAAAAAATCATCCCCACATATTATTTTTTTATTTAAAAAATCAACCTTCGGGGTAAAAATTTATCCTCGGGGGTAAAGAATCATCCTCCGGGGTAAAATTTAACTTGTTTTTAAGTTAAAAATGTATTAAATTAAGTTAAATAATACTTTTTTAAGAGGTCTTCTATGATTCACGAACTCTACACCAGGAAACTCAAGGAATACAACAAGTTTATTTCAAGAAAAAATAAAATCGATAAATCTTTTTATAACGGAATCTACGACCGCTATGTAAACCCTATCCTCACCCGCGATTCCATTCCTCTTACATGGAAATACGACATCTGTAAGGAAACAAATCCGTTTTTTATGGAACGCCTTGGAATAAACGCAATCATGAACTCCGGAGCAATTTACTTAAACGGAAAGTTCTGTCTTGTGTGCCGTGTAGAAGGAAACGACAGAAAATCTTTTTTTGCAGTTGCAGAAAGTCCTAACGGCATAGATAATTTCCGCTTCCGCGATTACCCTGTCTTGCTCCCGGACACATGCGCAGAAGAAACAAACGTTTACGACATGCGCCTTACACAACACGAAGACGGATGGATTTACGGTGTTTTTTGTTCGGAAAGTAAAGATACAAAAAATCCTGACCTTAGTGCCGCAGTTGCACAGGCCGGAATTGTACGTACAAAAGATCTTGAAACCTGGGAACGCCTTCCAAATCTTGTAACAAAAAAGTCCCCACAGCAGAGAAATGTCTGCCTTCATCCGGAATTTGTAAACGGACAGTACGCATTCTACACTCGCCCTATGGATGATTTTATAAACACAGGAAGCGGTGGCGGAATCGGATTTGGATTATGCAAGGATATCACTCACGCTGTAATCCAGGAAGAAAAAATCATTTCTAAGCGCGTTTACCACACAATCACAGAAGCAAAAAATGGAGCGGGTGCTACACCAATCAAAACTCCACGCGGATGGATTCACATAAGCCACGGAGTCAGAAATACTGCAGATGGTCTTCGCTATGTTCTTTATGTTTACGCTACATCGCTAGAAGATCCTTCCAAAGTGATTGCAGAACCTTCCGGAGTTTTCCTTGTCCCTCTTGGAAAAGAAAGAACCGGTGATGTTTCTAATGTCGTGTTTACAAACGGTGCAATCGAAAAGGATGGAAAAATCTACATCTACTATGCTTCGAGCGACACAAGAATGCACGTTGCAACAACCACAATGGAAAAACTGATTGATTACACATTCAATACACCATCTGACCCTCACCGCTCGCCTGACTGTGTAAAACAGAGGTGTGAATTAATCAAAAAAAATCTGGAGCTTCTTGGAAAATAACACAACAGGACTGCATCTTGAGGCTAAAAATAACGGGGCCGGATAAATGCACGAAAGCCCCGTGAATGCATGCCTGACTTAAAACAAAGCTTCCGAAAATGCATTCGCGTCCACGTAAGCTAATCAACCTTAACAGAGCCCTGTCTTAAAACTTTAATTTCTCCGTTTTCCAGGGAAACTAATGTCGAAGGAAGGGCTCCTTTTTTATCGCCATCGTCTACGATTAAATCAACCCGGGTACCGAAAACTTTCTCTATATCTTCAACTCTGTCTAAAACAGGTTCTCCGCTTTTATTCACGCTTGTGCTGTAAACCGGGGAGCCGCATTCTTTAATAATCTGTCTGAGCCATAAATCACCGGGGCACCTGAAGGCCACTGTCGGTAAGGTTTTGGAAAGAGGAAAAGAAGGTTTTAAATGCACGATGATTGTTAAAGCGCCCGGCCATTTATTTAAAAGATAAGAAGGAATTTTATCGTCGGTATAAAGCGCTAAATCCTCCGGGGAAGAAATGAGCTGTATAAAAGGCTTTGTCTCTGCCCGCCCCTTAATTGCCCTTATTTTATAATCAGGATTATTTGAAGCACCCTCATCACTAAAATCAAGACCGGCACCAAGACTCGAAATCCCGCTGAATCCATAAACTGTGTCGGTCGGAATAATCACAACTCCGCCTTTTTTGAGAATTTCTACTGTAAGCTTTCCCGATTCGGGGTCTTCTTTTTTTATAATCATTTTAACTTCCAGCTTTTTCCATCAAAAATATAAACTGTTTCTTCGCAGTTTCCCTTTAATCCATTTCCCCAGAATTTTTCTACCGGGCGGTTTTCTAAATAACACATCAAAGAAGCAAGGCAGGCACCGTGGGCAACAATAAGGATGCGGCCATCAGCTAAATCTTTATAAAGAGGTTCAATTTCGTTTATGCAGAAGGCTTTTGTCCGTGCGCAAATCTGGGGGAAAGATTCACCACCCTCTGGAGGAACGTACTGGCCGGGATTATCAAAAAAATTTTTTCTTGGGTTATCGGTATTATACCATTCTTTATATTCAATTCCTTCTGCAGTTCCAAAAGAAATTTCTATGAGCCGTTCATCTTTTATAATTTTATAATCTTCATCTTTATAAATTTCTTTACAGATCAGGTCTGCCGTTGTAAAAGCCCTGTTGAGCGGCGAAGAATAAATTCTTTCAAAACGAATATTTTCGCCTGCAAGTTTTTTTCCAAGTTCCACTGCGGCGCTTATTCCGTTTTCGTTGAGTTCTGTGTTTGTCCGCCCCTGAAATCTACACATTTTATTCCAGTCGGTCTGTCCGTGTCTTACTATGTAAAGTTCCATTAAAATCTAAGCCTTCTTAAATGAGTGATTCTGCTCACTACAAAATTTTCTATATTGTGATCTGGAATTATTTCGACCCTCACAATTGAATCAGCCGTCTGTTTTGAAAGTCCGAGCGGTTTTCCAACAAGGGTAAAATATTCATTTTCTTTATTAAACTGAGGAATTGTAATTTCCATCTCTTCTTCTGCCTTAATCGCAGCTTCTATAAGATGAACTTTCCCGGCATAATTTGTTCCGCTTACTTCTAAAATCTCGGACCGTATATGACTCAAAGAAAGCTGATCTTCGTTTATAATAAGCCGCTGATTAATCTTTGCCTGAAGGGTTGTAATCTGAACCGGGTCAACATCAAGGCCCTTTAATTTTTCTTTTAATTTTGTGATGTAAGCCGCCGCCTGATTAAACTGTATTTTTTTGATTTCGGGCTTTTCAAAACTGATTGTGCTTCCTTTTCTTAAAACCGGGAAACTGATTTTTTCTGCATCGCTGAACGAAGTTTTTACCTTGCCCATAAAATCAAGGCCGCTTTCTTCTATGAACTCTTGTGCCGAAGAATTAACCGGAATGTCCAGAAGATAAATTCCTTTGCTAAGCTTTTCTTTTATGTGCATTTTAATCCGCGGATTATTTTCTACAAAAGCCACGTTAGATTCAGAAACTTTTAAAACGTATCCGTGGTAGAGGATTGCAGAAGAATATGTGTTGTACCAATCCTGAATGCTCAATAAAAGGTTCTGCGGAAGTTCATAAGGTGTATACGCTTCTAACAGGCTGATTATTTTTTCGGGATTAAAGCCTGAATCAAACGAAGCAGACGCACCCGCCCTGTTAATTTCAAATTCACTTACAACTGAGTATCGCCTTATGCTCAAAAATCTTGTTAATGGAAGAAGCTCTTTAAGATTCAAGCCCGGAAGCAGGCTCACAGTGAACGCAGAATCTATGTTCAAAACCTTGTGATTATTTTCTTCTGAAGTTTCCAAAAATGCTTTTGAAGGGACAAAAAGTTCTTCGCCGTTTTTATCGGTTCCAAGGAGCTCGAGCATTCCAAGGTTTATGGCGGAGTCGAGCATTCGTTCAATTAAGGTTCCGGCCTGCTCGGAAAAAAGTTCATCGCTTTCCTGCCTTGCCGACTGCAGAATCTTTGAAAACCTTGAAGTTGTGTGCCCTTCTGTTCCAAAAGTAAATGTTCCGGCCAGAAAAGCAAGCTTGATGATTGTCTTTGCGGTGTAACCTGCGGGCGGTATTGAATGAATGCAGTCCAGAAAGAGCTGAGCCTCTTTTTTTAAGCCCTCCCTGCCGAACCTGGAACAAGAAGCCGCGCATATAAACGCGTATTGAAATTCCGAGGGCATTTCGGCGAAAAGCTCCAGGCGCTTGTAGTCGAGCTCCCAGCGGTTCTGCTTTTCGCCCGCAAGATTCAAATTAATAAAAGCGCTCACGAGTCCCTGAATTCTTTTAAAATCCCCCGGGAACACAGAGTCCAATCTTGTCTGATTGTTCTTTTTTATTGTACCGTCGGCCTTGCACGAACAACCGTAAATATTCATATAAGAAATAAAGGCGGCAAGAAAACCCGGATTTATGGAAAAAACATCCTTTGTATTTTTTTTGGAAAGTTCGCCTTCTTTTAAAATATTCTGAATGCCAAGATAGGGTTCAATTTTTTCCCAGAGGAACGGATTTACATAATAAAGTTCCCTGCCCGAATACGGGTCTTTTTTTATAAAAAGGATGAGCCTTTGAACAAGATTCGAAAGTTCAGTATAAAGCTCTGCCATTGTGTAATCGCCTGTAAAAAAATCAGAAAGATTCTGTTTTGTAGGATTATGGATATAGCAGATTGCCGTAAGAACACGCACGTCGAATTCGTCCAGGAGGGAAATAAGGTTTTCGGAATTTTTTTCGTCTTTTATAAAGCCCGCAAGCTGTTCAATAAGGCGCTGTTTATTGTACGGAGTTTTAATTTCCCCAAGATACATTCTTATGATGTCAAAAAATTTATCATCAGCTAAAGAAGAAATCGATTCCTGCCAGTCGTTTATTGTGCTCTTACAGTTCATCACTTTCTCCCGTGTATCTTACAAGTCTGTAGGAGTAGCCCTGTTCTGCAAGAAACTTCTGTCTGTTAGAACCAAATTCTTCTTCCACCGAATTTCTTGTGATGAGTGTAAAAAATCTTGAGGTTCTTTCCTTTGGTCTTAAAATACGTCCAAGCCTCTGCGCTTCTTCCTGTCTGCTTCCAAAGGTTCCACTCACCTGAATTGCAAGAGAAGCATCGGGTAAATCAATCGCAAAATTTGCAACCTTTGAAACAACAAGCACTCTGATTTTTCCATTTCTGAATTCATCATAAATTCTGTCGCGTTCAAGGTTCGGAGTTTTCCCCGTGATAATCGGCGCATTTAAAAGCTGTGCAATTTCTACAAGCTGATTAATGTACTGCCCTATTACAAGAATCTTATCTTCGCCATACTTACTGATTATCTTCTGGACAACTTCTATCTTATCTTTATTTTCGCTTGCTATACGGTGTTTTTCGCGAGAGCTTGCAACCGCATATTCAATTTCTTTATTTAAAGGTAAATCAACTTTAACTTCTATGCATTCGGCCTTTGCAATCCACTTATCTTTTTCGAGCTCTTTCCACGGAACATCATAACGCTTTGGACCAACAAGACTGAATACATGACCTTCGCATCCATCTTCGCGTACTAAAGTTGCTGTAAGACCAACGCGACGGACTGCCTGCAATTCTGCAACAACACGAAAAACAGGAGCCGGAAGCATGTGAACTTCATCATAAATAATTAATCCCCACGGTCGTTCATGGAAAATCGAAAAATGAGGATAAGGACCTGTTTTATCAGGGCGCCAGGTTAAAATCTGATAGGTTGCTACGGTTACCGGTTTTATTTCTTTATTTTCGCCTGTGTATTCTGCAATCTGGTCTTTTGTGAGGTTTGTTTTATCTAACAATTCTTCTATCCACTGATGAACTGCCGAAATATTTGTTGTGATAATCAGCGTAGAAGTTTTGAGCATATCCATAATCGTCATTCCAACGATTGTTTTACCCGCTCCACATGGAAGAACAATTGTTCCAAACCCGGTTCCAGGCCCCTTATCTCCAACAAGAGCTTTTGCAGAAGCAGTCTGATAGTTTCTGATTACAAGCTCCTGCCCTTTGAGTGTCTGTTTTTTAAGATTGATTTTAAGCGGTTCTCCATCTTTCAATGGAACTTCATCTTTAACAGGCCATCCGTTTTCGAGTAAAAGCTGTTTGATTATGCCTCTGTCTGTAAGTCTGATTAAAAAACTGCTTTCGGGCTGCTCTTCTGAATCAGGGCAGATATATTTTTTTAATGCAGGATTAGCTTTAATTTCTTTATAAATTGCCTGAGTCTGGCACAAAAGATACAAAAACTGTTCTTTTATATTTTCAACCATCCGCTCAGGACCTGTTATAAGGCGGATTTTACCAAAACGTTCAGAAATATCCCTAATCCACATCTCTACAGACGCAGGAACATCGTAGCGCGCATATTTTTCTAAGGTTTGAACTGCATCATCAGCACTAAAGCCTGCACTTGCCGCGTTCCACAAAGAAAGAGGAGTAAGTCTGTATGTGTGTAAATGTTCAGGCGATTTTTCGAGTTCTGCAAACGGAATGAGCGCATTCCTGCATTCTTCTGCAAGAGGTGCGTGAACATCGAGTAAGAGAGAACGGTCTCCCTGAACAATCAACGGGTTATCAGTTTTCATCCGACCTTACATTATAGCGAATTTGGAGGGCGCCTACAATCTAGAAAAAAGGCTTTTTTGCCGATAATTTAATTATGGAAACACTTTTTACTCTGGACATAAAAGATTACGACGAAGACTGGCCTCATTCAAAAAGACCTTCGAGCCGTGCCATCATCCTCTTCGACAGCGAAGGTAATCAGCTTGATTATTCTGCCAGTACTACATTTTCTCCTGACGACAGAATTGTTTTAGTCCACAGTACAAAATTTGATTATTATAAATTCCCGGGCGGCGGTATAAAAGATAAAGAAAAAAACGAAGATGCCCTTGTACGCGAAGTTCAGGAAGAAGTGGGTCTTAAAGTAATCCCCGAATCAATCACCGAATACGGAGTTACAAAAAGGCTTCAGTGTACAAAACTTTTTGCAAATACAGTGTTCGACCAGGATTCTTTTTATTATTTTTGCAAGGTTGAATGTAACGAAAATCTTGACCTCCTTATTTCTCCTCAGAATCTTGACCCGTACGAAGCCGAAGCGGGATTTGAGCTTTCTCTTGTTTCCATTAAAGATGCCATTCGTGCGAATAAACTTTCTTTAGACGAAGATTATTTTTCTATAGTGATGATTGAACGCGACACAAGAGTTCTACAAAAGCTTGCAGGACTTGAGCCTGAACCTTCCAGACGATTTGCAAAATTCATTTTTGATCAGAGTGTAAAAATGAACCCGGGGCCTTGGGGGCAGCATTCACTTCTTGTGGCAGAATGTGCAGAAAAAATTGCCGTTCAGATTTTAAGACACAACGGAGAACTGAACGAAGATGGTACAATAAAAGAAAATTCTTCAATCAGCCCAGAAAAAGCATACATCATGGGACTTTTACACGACGTAGGAAGAAGGTACGGAGTTTCGGGATTAAAGCACGTCTGGGATGGATACAATTATTTAAACGACATGGGTTATAAAGATCTTGCCCAGATTTGTCTTACTCATTCATTCCAGTTCCCGGAACTAAGTTTTTATATAGGAGAAAAAGATGTGGAAGCGCCACAGCTGGAAGAGCTCAAAACACTTTTGCACAATGCCGTCTACACTGATTATGATTTTTTAATCCAGCTTTTGGATGCAACCTGCAGCGCCGACGGAACCAAAAACATGGAAGCGCGGATGAACGACGTAAAAAGACGCTACGGCAGCTACCCCCTCGTAAAATGGGCCCGCAACTTCGAACTCAAGACTCTGTTTGAACAGAAGATGGGTCTTCCTCTTTATGATGTGATTTAATATGAGATTTTATAATCTTAATAATCCAGAAAGTAATAGCTCCAACAGGAATTGCAAATTTCATAATCCACTGGGCATAAGTTCCAGACTTTAAAAATCCAGCAGAGAATAAAAGTAAAGAAACAGGTACTACATCCCAAGCACCTGTTGTCCAGTTAAGCCTAAAGGTTATAAATCCCACTAAAACAAAAATACACCACAAAACCTTCCTCTTTTTTGTTTTCATAGGAGTTTTGATGCAGAAAACAAGGGTTGTAATAGAAAAAGCTGTCATCAAAATCATCATGATAAAAAAGAAATAATGCTTAAAGCCTTTATTCTGGAAGGTAAAGCGGTTTGTAACAAGTAATGATTCTGGAATATTCTGGATGAACAAATCGGTTATGTAATAATGTTCATTTATATTATCAAGCCCGACTATACAAAGCATCCATTTGTTATTTTCAAATTCATATTCAAAGGTAAAATTACCAGTCCAGTGCCCGTTTATTACATTAGTTCTTGAACCTGCTACTTCGATGCTTTTTACTTTTTCTTCGGGAATATTTTTTTGTATTTCTTCGAAAGATTCTTTCGTAAGATGAGGAAGCAAGTCAGGATGTGCGTTTTGATAAATATAATCAAAATCATTCTGTCTGAAAGCTTCTGCAATATCTTTTGCAATTCCTGATTCTTTTTCCGGAATTAACTTTTTTTCAAAATCTCGGAAGCTACACGAAAAAAATAAAATCAAAACAGAAAGAATAAAAAGGCTTTTTTTAATCATAAATACACCCCGAATTATTAATTTTTTTTATGTAATTGACTCTTTAATTTTATCACATCAAAGAAAAATTAACAAAATTTAAATATCAAGGAAATCTATGATGGAAATTATGGGGAAAACATAATAAAATTAAAAAATGCCTATAAATATTTATTCAAAAAAGAATCAGCTGCTCATAAAAATCATAAGTGCGTTCGGAATCTTCGTTTTTCTTATTGCGAATATCTTTGAATACAACAATCTTTTTACATTTACAGATGACTATCACAGAACAAGGTCCACTGTAGGCATCATCTTAAATTTTATAAGCATTGTGCTTTTCTTTATTGTTGTTTTATTCCCCACAAAATTTGAAATTTTTGGCGTAACAGTTCTTTACTACAGCGTATGGATAGAAATTACAGAACCTGTTTCGGGCATCCCGCTTTTCCTCTTCCTGCTTAGTGCTACAATTTTTCTTGCCCGAGGGATTCTTTACAGGCATAAAAAGCTCAGGGCAGTGATTTTCTTTGCAGTATATTTATTCTTTGTGCTTTTACCTCTTCGCTACGGATGGTTTACCTTCTGTAAATCGATTGTACAGAATCTTTCTTTCACGCTTGCTTCGGGAGCAATTCTCTTTTTCTTCTCGCTCGTTGTTCAGAATGTTCCAATAGAAAAATCCCTTAATCTTTCTAATTACGAAGGATTAACAAAAAGAGACAGCGAATGGCTTAATGCAATTTTGAATAATGAAAAATACGAAGCTATTGCGATTGATTACCACATGAACCTTGGTTCTGTAAAAAACCGCTTTAAAGTAATTTTCGACACCCTAGAAGTCGGCGACAAAATCGGCTTTCTGAACAAATACAGCGATTATACCATAAGCTTTTTGTGATAAAGCATGTTAAGTAAAAAACCGGTTTAAGGTCATCTTCGGCAAAATTCGAAGTTGGCGATAAAACCGGCTTTCTGATCTAGTACAGTAATTATGCTGTAAACTTTTTGAAATGTATCCTCTCTTCTAATACTCTCTTCAGTCCTAAAATGCCATATATGTTAGTAAAGATACATTTATCAACTTATGATTATATTTTATGGCATTTTTTTAATGATTCATAGGTCATAAAAGAGCATATTGGGTCATAAATGGTCACATAGTGCGCCAAAAAAGCGTTTATAATGTTCCCGTAAGCAAGGCGCACTTACAGTTTTTGTTCCAAAAACTGTTGTCATGCATTCAAGTAATAATTATGAAGAAAAAATGGTTTCGGGCACATTTACAGTTTTTGGATAAACCAAAAACTGTTGTCATGCATTCAAACACGTATTTTACATACCCATAAGCAAGGCGCACTTACAGTTTTTGTGAGTCCACAAAAACTGTTGTCATGCATTCTGAACGAGGTGTAACAGTTTTCGTGTTTCACGAAAACTGTAAACGTGCCTTAATAGATTGTTGTTTGAAATAACCGTGTATGGCACGTTAGTGATGAAACAATCTTATTCCATTAAAGCACATGGTCATGTTGTAACCATCGGCGGCGGCAATAACAAGGTCGTCTCTTACGGAGCCACCTGGCTGGGCGATTACTGTTACACCTGATTTTTTTGCGCGGTCGATGTTGTCGCCGAATGGGAAGAATGCATCTGAACCAAGAGCAACATCTGTGTTCTTAGAAATCCATTCTTCTTTTTCTGCCTGTGTGAATACTTCCGGTTTTACCTTAAAGATATTCTGCCATTTTCCGTCTGCAAGAACGTCCATGTATTCATTTCCGATATAAACATCGATTGCATTGTCGCGGTCGGCACGTTTAATTCCATCAACAAACTGAAGGTTCAAAACTTTCGGACACTGTCTGAGCCACCAGTTATCTGCCTTCTGTCCTGCAAGACGTGTACAGTGAACGCGGCTCTGCTGTCCGGCACCAATACCGATTGCCTGTCCGTCTTTTACAAAGCATACAGAGTTAGACTGAGTATATTTAAGAACGATGAGCGAAATGATGAGGTTTCGTTTGTCGTCTTCTGATAATGTCTTGTTTTTAGTAACGATGTTGCTCAAGGCAGACTGTTCATCAATCTTAAGGAAGTTGTGTCCCTGTTCGAATGTTACACCGAATACCTGTTTCTTTTCGATTTCTGCAGGAACATAAGATGGATCAATCTGGATAACACAATAATTTCCGTTTTTCTTTGCCTTTAAAATTTCTAATGCTTTATCTGAATAAGAAGGAGCGATTACACCATCAGAAACTTCCTTTTTAATAAGAAGTGCAGTTGATTCATCACATTCATCAGAAAGCGAAATAAAATCTCCAAAAGAAGACATACGGTCTGCACCGCGCGCTCTTGCATAAGCACAAGCCAATGGTGTTAATTCAACATCACCTGTAAAATAAATCTGTTTAAGGGTTTCAGATAAAGGAAGTCCTACAGCAGCACCGGCTGGAGAAACATGTTTGAACGAAGTTGCAGCAGGTAAACCTGTAGCTTCTTTTAATTCTTTTACAAGCTGCCATCCGTTTAATGCATCTAATAAATTGATATATCCTGGTCTGCCGTTTAAAACTGTGATTGGCAGATCGCCACTTTCCATATAAACCCTTGCAGGTTTCTGATTCGGATTACATCCGTATTTTAATTCTAATTCTTTCATGAGGACATAATAGAATAATTACTGATTTTCTTCAATCTGACGGAATATTTCTTTTGTTACAAGACACACAGAATAAACGATGAATCCAGGCCAGATTAAAAGCCCAAGCACACCGCCGATGATGTTCAGATAAAAAAGATATAAAAGAATTCCACCTTCGACTGCGACTATCAGAAAAATAATCACTGCGAATTTAAAAAACTGAAGCTGTCTTACAATCACGTTTTTGAATATATTTATAAAGGTGTTTTCGTAGCGGCCGATGAATGCATAAAAAAATACATTCGAATTAATCACAGTCATAAAAATCACAAGAGCAACACCAAGTGCAAAAATATTATACCATTCGTTTTCGCGGATTAAATACCAGACGCCCCAGAGGATTACACCAGACACAGCGGTGATTAAAGTCATAATCATGCCCTGCTTAAAATTTTCCTTAAATCCTTTTACAAACATCTTAAAGGTAGAAACTTCTTTATTGTTGCAGATTTTGATGATTAAATAAAAAGCCGCGCAGGTTGCAGGTCCGATTGTAATTACCGGCAGGCTAAAGAAAAACCATAAAATATTTATGCCAAGAACGTTTATAACTTTTAATAAGGGCTTATCTGCTTCGTGTTTCATAACTTTGATTAAAGGGCTGTGTGTGCATCCCCGTGAGCCTCTTGTTTTACATATTTTTATTGATGATTTTTGTTTCGTATTTTCCGCTCTGTAAATCAATAAAGCGAACAAATAAAGAAACCTTGTTATCTTCGTTCAAAGAAGACCAGATTGTATCTGTAAAGCTGTTGATGTCGCCATCGATGTTTACTTTTACAGGTTCTCCTTCGAAGCTTGGTAAAGGATTTCCGTCTCCCATGTATGTGTGGATGTAATGTCCCTGTCCCTTCTGAGGTAAATCATAAGTATAAGTAAAGCGGAGTGTGTTATCAGGATTTCCATCATCACTCTTTAAGATAGAAAGTGCATATTCGTATTTTCCGCCGTCAATTGTAAGGAGTGATGAGATGCGTGGTGTATAGTTTGGAGCGTCGTGTTCGTATTTGCGTGAGCGGAGAGACTGTTCAAAAGTTTTTCCTTCTTTTAATCCTTCGAAGATTGTATCTGTCTGATCTCCGTTTGTTACGATTGTATGATTTTTATACTGACGTACAGCTGCATAAATAATAAGGCTTGGGTCACCAGCGATTAAAGATGGATCAAAAGCTTTAGTTCTGATTACTTCGCTGCCATCTTCGTTTTCTGTAACAAAAATTCTGTTACGGCTTCCGGCACTTCTTCCCATTGTCCAGTAAGCAGAAACTGCATATTTTCCGTCCTTACTAAGACCCGCAATTATTCCTCTTCCAGGATAAGTTGTACTCTTTAATTCAGTTTTTAAATCAACAATCTTCATCATATTCTCCTATCTTGTCTTTTCTACTTCGTCGTGTGTTTTTTCGAGTATCTGCATTACTGCATCAACTGTCTTCTGTTTAGGGTCGGGGTCATCGGCTGGAACTTTTTCTAAGATGGCGTTTCTGAATTTCTTACATTCCACGATTGGACTTGCAGTCATTGTAACTACATCCTTTTCCACTAAATCAGAAAGCATGTCTTCGGGACTTTCCGGATTGATTCTTAGACATGAACCGTTTATGGAAATCGGGAGCATTATATCAAAAAGGCGAAGGTAACTGTCTATTTCCCTCAAACCTCTTTTTGTTTCAGGCTGACCTGGTCTGTAGCGTGTTCCGCTTGGGAATACTAAAATCACCTGACCGCGTTTTTTACAGCCATCCATTGCCCTCATTGCAGCAAAGTTTATTTTTCTTGCTCTTTTTTCTTCTTCTTCGATCTGTTCGTCTGTCCAGCCCTTTGCCTTTAATGAATCAAGACTGCGGGTAGGATAAATTACAACGCGTGTAAAACCTTCTGTAAATGCACGTACTCCGGCGCTTGCTTCGTTGAGCTTCATTCCGGCTACTGCTACAACGCGGTTTGCAAAATCTTTTCCCCAGTCGGTATTACTTTTTTCAAGAAGATATAAAAAGAATGGTAAATCGAGGTTAGAATAGTGTTCCATCATAACAACACCAGTCTTTCCCTCTTTTACAACAGCATCGTAAAAAGCTTTAAAATATTCTATATTGCCTAAACCTGAACCCTCCAGCGCATTTTCTTCCAGAAGAAGATTCATATATTTTCTTGCTTCAAGATTTGCTTCCTGATAAATACAGTTTTCATCGATCTTTGCAGCGGCATGAGAAACTTTCTGTAAATCTGCAAAAAACTGAACATATTTATCTTTTAATGTTACAGGCATTATTTACTCCTAAACTTTTTTGTAGTATATCCTTCCATTATAGAGTATTTTTTATATTTTGCATATAATCACCTTAAAGGAAAAAAATGAAACATATTCTCTGTATCTGTTTAAGTTCTACAATTCAGCGCACCGTAAACTTTAAAAACTTAATCAAAAAAGAAGTGAATCGTTCTTTGTCTTATGTGGAGCACGCAAGCGGAAAGGCAATCAATTCTGCAAGAGTTTTGAATCAGCTCGAAAAAGGGTGCGTTACTGCAATCTGCCCTCTTGGAATCAACAACGCTGATTATTTTTTAAATCTTGCCAAAAACGATGAACTCGAGCTTTCATATGTACTCATCCCGGGAAACACAAGAATCTGCTGGACTCTTTTAGATAAATCAGACTCTTCTACAACAGAACTCGTTGTGGGCGAAAAAGAAATTACAGAGGATGATGAAAAAATTGCCCCCGATGGAGCATTGCCTGTGGAAGCAGCAGAAATCAAACTTTTAAAATTCATACACGAAGCTCTGGATAGTGCAGACGCTGTTCTTCTTTCCGGAAGCAGACCTAAAATCTGGAGTAATGATCTTTATGCCGCCATTGCCGGTATGGCAAAAGATAAGGGAAAGCTTTTTTTAGCTGATTACATCGGCGAAGATTTAAAACTCACTTTAAAATCAGTAACACCCGATATCATCAAAATTAATGATGATGAATTTATCCAGACTTTTATGGGTGATTATAATTCCGATGATAAAGGCGCCCCTTCTAACAGAGAAAAAAATATTCATAACACGGCAGAACAAAAATCATCAGATGGAAAAAATGTTTCTGCCGACGAACTTAAAGACGCCATAACAGAATTGAGCCGTAAATTAAACAATATTGTCGTTGTCACAAGAGGAACTGAGTCAACTTTTGGAGCAGACAAGGGAAAATTCGAAGAATGCCCGATTATCAAAGTAAATCCTGTAAACACAACAGCCTGCGGCGACAGCTTTAATTCAGGCTTCCTTTACGAATATCTTAAATCAGGTGACTTTTCCCTGGCATTAAAAAAAGGAACCTGGTGTGCGGCAAAAAATGCAGAATCAGAAATTCCTGGAAGTATAGAATAAAAACCTTAGTTTAGGTAATATCGCTTATTGTATTTTACTTAATTTTATAAGAAAATTAATTAATAATATACGTAACTGGAGAATGCTATGAGTATCGAGAAAAAACCCCTTGTAAATGATTTATATACAGCAGACCCTTCTGCACATGTATTTAATGGTAAAATTTATATTTATCCTTCACACGATGAAGATATAGATGTTGAAAATAACGATAACGGTGATCAGTATGATATGAAAGACTATCACGTTTACGAAATGAGCGATACAGAAAACTATCCGAGAGACTGTGGATGTGTTTTCACACTTGATGATGTAAAATGGGCAAGCAAACAGCTTTGGGCACCTGACTGTCAGGAAAAGGATGGAAAATATTATTTCTACTTCCCTGCTCGCGATAAAAACGGAATGTTCCGTGTAGGTGTTGCTGTTGGAACAAAACCGGAAGGTCCTTTTACTCCGGAAGATGATTATATCCAGGGAACTTATTCCATTGACCCATGCTGTTTTAAAGATACAGATGGAAAATACTTCCTTACAATGGGTGGTCTCTGGGGTGGTCAGCTTGATCAGTACAGAAACAACAAATGGAGCGAAGCAAATAAAGAACCTCGCGCCGGTGAAGATGCATGTACTCCAAAAATTGCTCTTCTTAAAGACAATATGAAGGAACTTGCAGAAGATCTCCGCGACCTTGTAATCACAGATAAAGAGGGAAAACCTCTCCAGGGTGATGATGAAGAACGCCGTTACTTTGAAGATCCTTGGCTCTTTAAAAAAGGTGATACATACTATTTTACATATTCAACAGGAACAACTCATCTTTTAGCATGGGCTACTTCTAAAAACGTTTACGGACCTTACACATACGGTGGAACAATCCTTACTCCAGTTCTTGGATGGACAACTCATCACTCTATCCTCGAATTCAACGGAAAATGGTACTTATTCTACCACGACTGTGAACGTTCAAACGGTGTAAACCAGAAACGTAACGTTAAATTCCGCGAATTGAAGTTCGACGATAAAGGTAACATCATTAAGATGGATGGTATGGAAAAATAATACTTCCATTTTCTAAAAAAACACTTTAAACTGTACTTCAGGGGTAAGAAAAAGAGTTATGATAGTTTCTACAAAAGGCCGCTACGCTTTGCGTGTCATGGTTGATTTAGCAGAACACAGCACCACCAGTCGAATTCCTTTGAAAGAGATTGCAGAACGCCAGTCGATTTCTCAGAAATACATAGAATCTATCATGTCTCTCCTCTCAAAACACAATCTTGTAGATGCCGTACACGGAAAAGGTGGCGGCTACAAGCTCAACAGAAAACCAGAAGAATATAAAATAAGCGACATCCTTAAGATAACCGAAGGAACTCTTGCTCCGGTTGCCTGCCTTGAACAGGGTGTTGCTCCCTGCCCTAAAAAAAATGAATGCCGTACACTCAAGATGTGGGTTAAACTCGACAGACTCATAAACGATTTCTTCGACGGCATGACCATCGCCGATTTGTGCGAAACCCCGTTGAAATAACCTGTTTTTTCTGATATATTCATTTTGTAGCGAAGCCACGGAAAAAAACGGGCCATACCTCCAAGTATTCGGTTTGGCTTAAGGAAATTATTAACAAGTTTTTTTCGTAGCAAAGCAACGAAAAAAAATCGGGCCATTAGCTCAGTTGGTTAGAGCAGAGGACTCATAACCCTTTGGTCCTTGGTTCAAGTCCAAGATGGCCCATTAAAAAACTCCGTTCTTACGCGGAGTTTTTTTATTTATATATAACCTCACAGGCACAGCCTGTTCGGGCGCCAGAACGAGCGTAGAACCTAAAATGGCCCGCTCCCGCAGCCCATTTTTTAACGGTTCTGCTATTTTAGGCGGGTTCAAGTCCAAGATGGCCCATATTTGCGTAACGAAGTGAGCAAATATAGTTCAATCACTTCCTATAGCCAAACGGCGCGAATGCGACGTATGGCCCAAAGTCCATTTTGCGTTAGCAGAATGGACTTTTTTTATCTTTATTCCTTTTTTTTCTTTTCTAATTAATTTTTTAATTGAACAAATGGCGTCTCTGATATATATTTCTATGTAATAGAGAGATTTACCAATCTTTCTTTGAAAAATTCATACAAGGAGAACTATATGTTCAAATTAAACCTTAAGAGTAGCAGGGTTAAAAAACTTACTTCAATATTTTTAGCCTCTTCTCTCCTTTTTGGCGCAGCCTTTTTTGCAGGATGTTCCGGAGAAGCTTCTTCTTCAGTCCCCCTTCCTGCAATCGAAATGAAAACCGGCCCGGAAATCCAAACCGAGCTGCAGAAGATTGGGTATAAAACAGCAACTTCGTTTGAAGCATCTAAAACAGGTCCTTCTTTTTCTATCCTATCAAATACTAATAATATTGTAGTTCTTTCAGAAAACTGTACTGTCGATGAATACATTGATAAGCTTTTAGCTGGCGAAAAACCATCCGTTTGTATTGCCTGGAAAGATGGTGATACAATCTATTATTTTGCAAACGGTTATACAGATAAAGGCAATAAGATTCCTCTTAATCCTGATTCAAGCAAGATGTTTGATGCTGAAAGTTATATTCCGCTCACCCATCTTGATTTAAGTGGATTTGATACAAGCAATGTTACCAATATGAGCAGAATGTTCTATAGGCTTTCTTCTGTTGAAACTCTGGATCTTTCTGGTTTTAATACTGCTAAAGTTACAGACATGTCTTACATGTTCTGCGCTATGGATATAAAAACACTTGATCTTTCGAGCTTTAATGTAAAAAGTTTAACTAATACTGAAAATATGTTTGCCAGTAATGATACGCTTGAACGTATTTATGTAAAAGCCGGAACAGACTGGAATATATCTGCTAATGTTACAAATTCAAAAAATATGTTCTATTACTGTAATTCGCTTAAAGGAGGCAATAATTATTCATATAACGGTTCCAGAGATATAACAAACGCCCGCATTGCCGGTTTAAATGGAATCGAAAAAGGATATTTTACTGATGTAAAAACAAAAGGTGTGCTTCAGAGAATTGAACTTGATACAACTAATGTTAAAAAAGAATATTTTAAGGGAACAACTCTAGACACAACAGGCCTTTCCATTACAGCACATTTTAAGGATTCATATGGAACAGAATCAACAACCACTGTTGTAGCGGGCTACGAAACTTCATACGACTTTTCTACAACCGGTCAAAAAGAAGTAACTGTAAGTTATACAAAAGATGGTGTTACAAAAACTGCAAGCTACACAGTAACTGTAAAAGACGGTTATAAGGTAACAGTAAAGCACATGCAGGAAAATCTTGCTGATTCAAACTATTCCCTTGTGGAGCAGGAAGAATTTGGTTTTGCACCTGGCACAAGTTTTACACCAACCGCAAAAAGTTATGAAGATTTTACAACTCCAACAGTGTCTGCACAGACAATAAATGATAATACAACTATTGAACTTAAATATGCCAGAAAAGTTTGTAGATTGATTTTTAAAGCAACGACAACGACAACAAATGGAACAATGCTTCAGTTTGATAATTCCTATGCCTCAGACATAAAAAAGCTTCCGGGAATAAAAAGTGTAACAATGAAAACTTTAGCAGACACTACTATCCCGACTGTCATAATTGCTGCAAAGTGTGGAGCAGATTTAAGCAAACTCACTTATAACTACTATCTTAAGGCTAAAGGTTATAAATTCAGTTCTGTTCAAAAACCAAGCGGTTATAATGACTCTTCAAATCTTGATTCAGATAATTATCCAAAAAAAGCCAAAGCCGATTTTGATAACACAAGTTGGACTATAAAATGGCGTCTTCCTACAATCTATATTTGTGACCAGGATCATGGTAATAATCTGTCTTACTATTTAAGAGAATTAGGTGCAGATGAATCAGCCGTAAAATTTATTCCTTCTGCAACTCCAAAACCATCTTCAGTTTCGGCTTCTCAAGTAATGCAAATATCAACAGACTATTTACCACCAAATTATAATACTCGTGCAGAGGCAAAAGCCTATGCCTGGGTTGAAATGGATGGAGTTACTCCTGTAATTAAATATTATGCAGAATGTGGTAATGCTTCTAATAAAGAAGGTTATCCAACTTTACCTTACACTGACTGCAGATATATGTTTACAGAATGTAAAAATTTACAGGAAATAGATTTGTCTGGTTTTGACCTTTCTAATGTAACAAATATGTCTTATATGTTTAATAAATGTACTGCTTTAAAAACTGTAAAATTTGGTAAACTAGATACATCTAAAGTTACAACTATGCGTGAAATATTCATGCAGTGTGAAAATCTTACAAAATTTGATCAAAGCGGATTCGTAACTTCTGCCTGTACAGATATGCATTGTATGTTCTATGATTGTTATAAATTAACATCAGTAAATACTTCTGGCTGGAATACATCAAATGTTACAACAATGGAAGCGCTCTTCTTTGAATGTGGGGATCTTACAACCCTTGACCTTTCGATGTTTGATATGACTAATGTTACCAACATAAGATGGATGTTTGTAAGATGTACAAACCTTACAACAATCTATGCAAAATCAGGTACTAACTGGGGAACCAAGACCTGGTCAGAATCAAATGCAGAAGCACCTTTCAGCGGATGTAATAAACTTAAAGGCAGTCAAGGAACAACATATGATAGTTCAGTAGCCGGAGGCAGTGTTTCCCGTGCCAAAATCGACGGCGGTAGCACAAGTCCAGGTTACTTCACAGCTAAATAATCAGCCTGATTAATAAATCAATTTAATCAATAAAACTCGTTCTGAGAAATCGGAGCGAGTTTTTTATTTTAAAAAATTCCTCCACATCTCCTTTTTTTTATAGTATCTTTATAATAGAATTAAACAAGACGGAGGCATGATATGGCAGAAATTACTATCACAGAAGAAAACTTTCAGAAAGAAGTGATTGAATCGGATAAGACTGTTGTTCTTGATTTCTGGGCGGCTTGGTGTGGACCTTGTAAGGCTTTTGCGCCAACCCTGGCTGAATTTGCAGAAGAACATCCGGAAATTAAAGTCGGTAAGGTAAATGTTGATGAACAGCAGGCTCTTGCTTCGCAGTTTGGAATTATGAGTATCCCGACTATTGCCGTTATGAAGGACGGAAAAGTTATTGATTCTGCCTTTGGTGCGCTTCCTAAAGAAGACCTCGAAAAACTCTGCGATATAAAATAAACTGTCTGAAGACTGAAGAGTTCTGATTTAGTTTTTACTTTCCTACGCAGAAATTTTCAAAAATACTTCCAAGAACATCATCCGGGGTAACGTCTCCGGTGACTTCTCCAAGGCTATCCAGTGCATCTTCAAGGTCCTGGACAACTGCATCGAGGGTATAATTGTCGTCTGCGCTCACAAGTGCGTGTTTTACACATTCCAGGGCTTCTAAAACGGCTTCCTTTTGTCTTGCAGAACCAAGCCCTGCCTGCTCACGTTCTGTAGAAAGTCCGGATGTAAGTATTTTTGTTATATCGTCGTAAAGATTTTTTAAACCATCGCCTGTTTTAGAAGAGATTTTTACCACAGGGTAAGATTTTCCGACTGATGATGGCCCCCCTGAATGTACGAGAATATCTTCCGCACCCCCAGAAAGCACGTTATCTTCAGCCTCTGAATGCACGTCCTTCGTATCACTCTTATCAATCTTCGTATAAACCAAAATAAGCGGCTCGGTACAGTTCTGAATAAATGCCTTATCTTCTTCGTTCAAACCGCCCGCACTATCAACAAGGTATAAAACTACATCCGCATCTTTTGTAAGATTTTTTGTAAGTTCAACTCCCTGCGCTTCTATTACATCATCAGTCTGGCGTAAACCCGCTGTATCAAAAAGACGCACAGGAATACCGTTCACGCTTGCCCAGCTTTCGAGCCAGTCACGGGTAGTTCCTTCTATATCGCTTACGATTGCACGCTCTTCCTTAAGAATTGCATTAAAGAGTGATGATTTTCCCGCATTCGTACGCCCCGCAAGAACAACCCTCGCTCCATCCTGATAAAGTTTTTCGCTCTTCCACGAGTCTGCAAGAGAAGTAAGGCGTTTTATGGCAGTTTCTATATCAGCACGGTCAAAGGTGTCTGCGATTGTTTCCTCGTCTTCGGGATATTCAATTTCTACTTCGATTGCCGCTAACGTATCTATAATCAGTTTTTTGATTGAATCAATTTCTTCAAAAAGTGCACCCGAAAGTCTTCCGGCAGCATGTGAGCGTGAAACATCCGTATGTGAATCAATTATCTCTTTTACGGCTTCTGCTTTTGTTAAATCAGTTTTTCCGTTTATATAAGCGCGGAATGTGTATTCTCCCCTGTTTGCCTGACGGAATCCGTTTTTAAGCATGAGGTTCTGGATTGCAGTAACAACAGATGGTCCTCCGTGGCAGAAAATTTCTACCATGTCTTCGCCCGTAAACGATTTTGGAGAACGGTAGACTGCGCACATCACTTCGTCAATTTTTTCTTTGCCTTGAGTCAAAATCCATCCGTACACCAGTGTATTACCGGCTGTTTCTAATAAAGCCTTTGGACGAGAGAAAACTTTAGATACGAGTTCAATTGAATTTTTGCCCGAAACCCTGACTATCCCCAATGCTGCAGGCGAAAGTGCCGTTGCAATTGAGGAAATAGGTTCTTCGGGTGTATAAACAGAAGGATTCATGAATTAAAGTTTATTAATTTCCGCCGACATTTACAAGTGGAGTTAATAAATATGGTTTATATCCTGACTGTTCAATGGTATTTTCCGGAGAATCTGCACCACGTAAAAGATTTAAGATAGCAAGATCTACAGATTTCTGATCATTATACTCGCGCTGTCTTTTTCCGATTGCAGGTTTCTTTTTATACGATGCTTCCGGTGCGGTTCCAATAAAGGCTTCTGTGTCTTTTACATCTTCCGGAGTTTTTGAATAATCACCTGAATTATTCCAGCACATATAACCTCTGTTTAAGGCATCGCGCACACCAAAAAATTCTTTTTTGATATAATTTGTATCGTAATAAGCGTTATCGTAAGAAACATTCAGATAAAAACACTGAACCCATGGTCGGACTATTGCACGGTTTCTTGCCATCACTGTGTTTCTGTATGAACCGTAATAATAAATTCTGTAAGTTCTGTCTGCAAAAGGCTCATAATTAAGGAATTTCTGTTCAAAATGGCTTGGATAGAACATAGGACCAATCACATCAACATATTCACAGAGCATTTCTACATCCTGACCAGTCTTTGAACCACATCTGTACCAGCCGTTAGCCCCGTAAATATCAATTCCTAAAGGAGCTTTAATATTTTCGCGTGCATAAGAAAGGAACGAAATGAGGGCGCTTTCCTTATCCATTCCCTTATCCTGCCATCTGTACTGTGCGTTATAAAGGTTTCGTCCGTCTGTAGGGAATCTGATATAATCAAACTGTATTTCATCAAATCCGCGTTCTACAAGTTCTTTTGCAATGGCAACATCATATTCCCACACTTCCTGACAATAAGGGTCTACCCAGACTTCATCATAATAACCAATAGTTCCGTCGGCCATTGTTCTGGTCCCCTTCCAGGCTGCATTTGTTGTTTTATCCCACACAGCATATTTTCCACCGCCGTATGATGCTAAAACAGGGTCTTTAAATACTACAATTCTTGCAACAAGATAAATATCATCCTTTTTAAATTCAGAAACAAATTTATCAAGGTCCATCTTGTAAGAAGAAACTTTTCCCTTTGCCTTTACGATTGGATCTTTACTATCGTATCTTAAATAACCGGCATCATCTTTCATGTCGATTACAATACTGTTCATTTTTTTATCTTTTAAAAGCTTTTTATATTTATCTATTCCAGACTGAAGGCGACACTGATAGGCAGAAGCATAAATACTCTTTTTGTCCAATGCTGTTTTTGCATATCTTGTGTTGATTGAACCCGGATAAAGCTCCCACAATTCATTTAAGATGACTTCTTTTCCAAATCCACTCTTAGAACCCGGAATATATGCGGTGTTTACGGTTCCCGGCACAGAAGAAAATGCTTTTTCCCATGCATCTGCTTTTTTAGGCACCCCGTTAGACTGATTAGTTTCCAGATTGAGTGAGCCGAATCCTTCGAGTTTTGTATAAAGGATTACATTATCAAGAAGATATAGTCCGTCTATTGTTTCTACAGGTTCTTCCCCCTTATAAAGAAGTTCTGCACGTTTTGTATACCAGTTGAATTTGTAAATGCGAGGAATATAAGACTGGGAAACATATAATTCAGCCTGTTTTGTTCCGTCTTCCATTGTACGCACTACCGGTAAAAGATCGGACATTTCATCTGGCGAAGAAAGAGACTTCATAATCTCAAAGCCTGCAGAAATATCATTCCAGTGTGCATTTTTTCTGTTAGGGAAAATATAAGAAAAGCCAAAAAGAGGATGAGACATAAAGACAACAGCTTCGTCATCAATTGTTAAAATTGCTACGGCTTTATTTCCCGATGTATTTGGCCCCATTGAACCAAGAGACCTCCACGAAAGACCGCAGTCTTTTGAATAATAAACTGCATCTTTTGTTGCGGTTACCATTTCCTGATTATTTACCGGATTTACACAAAGGTCTTTAAGCGACTGAATCTGTAAATCCAGGGTTGTGGTTTTTCCGTCGTATTTTTTTATGGTTAAAAATGGAAGTCCATTATCGCGTTCTTCGTAATTTAAAAGGTCTTCCGTATAGAAAATTCCTTTCTGAGTTCTGAGTAAAAAAGCGGTTTTTTTAGGATTTTGTGAATCAGGATGAATTTTTACAATCTGATCTACGCGAGCCTTAGTCCACAGTGGAACTGCATAGCTTTTTGATGAAACTTTAAAAAGACCTTCGTCGGAACCTATTAAATAGGCATCCGACTCCATTGAAACTTCTTTAGCTGTAACTTTTTTTTCCGGGAGATTATATAAAGGTTTGATTTCCTGAGAAAAAGCAGCCGGTGTAATAAATAGTAATGATAATACCAATAGAAAGACTAACATACTATTATTATCGGCTGCTTTTACCAATATCTTTTATATAAGTTTTACGTTTTTGTTTTTTTCTCTTCCAGTTTAATCCTAGAATACGTTAGTTCTTAAACCGAATGCAATCTGGAATACCATACTGTTGATGGCTTCGCCGGCTACATCGGATGGAATGAACCAGAGTGAAGCTTCGGTGTAGAACGAGAACGAACTGAACATCGATGCCTTCTTACGTACAATTCTTGGGAATTCCATCTGGAATTCGATTGCAGAAAGCCACTGTGGTTTTCCTGAACCAGTCTCATTAAAGCGTGAGAACTGAGCACCTACTGCAAAGTTAGCATACAACCAGTCCCAATCGTGACCCCAGAAGTAACTGAATGGAATCTGAGAGATGTTTGCAAGGAGCTTGAATCCGAATACATTGTCTCCACCGTAACGCATTACAGAAGGATCTTTTCCTAAGAGGTTGTTGGCCATATCACGCTGACTCTGTGTGAACTGACCCCACTGGAACTGAACCTTAACGTTGTCATCAAAGAAGGTAAGACCTGCACCAATTTCGTAGAGTGTAGCACCCCAGAAGTGGAAGTCTAAGTACAATCCCTGGATGAATGATGGAACTTCGTATGCAGACTTATCACCCTTACGGAGTGTTACAGTTACATCTTCAAGAGCAACATCATCGCTCGAAAGTCCGCTTACATCAAGAACCTGATTATAGCGTCCGCCCTTTCCAGGAGATATGAGCTTAATCTTAGGACTTGTGTTATCAATCTGAACAATTGTTCGTTCAATAGCCTTGTCTCCGCTCATCATTGTGGCTCTTACAAGGATAAAGTGATAACCTTCCGAAAGATCCTGGTTTTCTATACGATATTCCCACTTATTCTTTGTAGAAAGAGTAGTGAATGTCTTTCCGTTATCAAGACTGATTTCGATGCTCTTAATTGTCTTCTTTGCATTGAGCGCAGCCTTCTGTTCTTTGTTTGTTTCTTTTGAATCAAGCTTTTCTTTTTCTGCATCAGAAAGGATACATCCTGCCTTACCTTTTAAGTATGGACGATCTGTTGCAAAGTCACCGTATACAAAGTTGTCGAGTGTGATCCATGGTCCGCTCTGGCTGTAAGTGATTGTCTGTTCACGGGAAGTTACCCTTCTTCCGTTTTTAAGAACAGCTTCTACCTTATAAGTATGAGTACCATCGGTAATATCTACACGATTTCTCTTGATTGATTCTCCGTTTTCATCAACTTCTCCGGAATCTTCTGTTACAGGAGGAGTGATTTCGAACTTGAAGAAGCCTGAATCTGTTAATGTTGTTTCTTTTACAACCTTGTTATCTACGTAAAGTCTTAATGTTTCTACTTCTGTATCCGGCTGAACTTCTGTCTGACCATAGATGTTGAAGTATCCGTTTTTATGTTCACCGTTCAAAGGATAAAGAATATCAACTGTAGCAGTCGGCTTATTCTTGTCGATGTGGATATTGCGGCTTACATTTGTCTTGTTTCCGGCCTTATCTTCTCCGGTAAGTTCAACGTTATAGAAGCCGTTTGGTAAGCTTGAAATATCAAGAGTTTCACCAATAATTCTGTCTATCTTAAGATTTCTTACTACTGTAGAACCAGATCTATCCATGTTGCGGATTGTTACATACATCTTTGTAATTTCTACGTTATCGTATGCATAGCCCGAGAAGAAGAGTGTTCCGGTAGAAGTTGAATCATCAAGAGGATATTCGAGTGTGATGTTAGGCGCGTTGTTATCGATGTTGATAAGGCTCGAATAAAGACCTGTGATTCCGTATTTATCTGTTACCCTCAAGAATACTACCTGAGTTCCACCCGGGATTGCACGAGTATCTACTTTGTAAGACCATCTTTCTCTTCCGGTTGCGTCGTTATAGCTGTTACCGTTATCAAGAGAGATTTCTACCTTTTCAATACCGTTTTTATCCGAAGCAACACCCGAAATTTCGATTACGTCACGAACAGATGTATCGATTGTTGGTTTTTCTACAGAACCCTTTGGCTCTTCAAGAGAGATTCTGAACTTTCTTCTTACTTCTTCACCGCGAACACCATTCTGATCAACAGCATATACTGTTACTGTGTGTTCGTTATCTGTCATTTCTTCTATAGGAACAAAGATTTCGTAGTTAGAAGAAAGCTCGTATTCAGCATCCGGGTTTGACTGACCATAAACTTCGTCTTTAGAAACCTGTCTGTACTGACCGTTATCAATCTTATAATAAATCTTCGAATCACCATCATCATCATAAACTACACCCGAAATTGTGAAGTTTCTTGTAAGAACTTCTTCTTCGTTTGGAATATGAATTTCTGCAACCGGTAAATCCGATCTGTTATCTACCTTGAAATCCCATGAGTTGATTGATTTTGAGTTACCTGCTTCGTCCACGAAAGTAAAGCTCATACGTGCATCAATAGGCTGAGTTTTTGTTCCTACGTGAGTTGTAACAAGAGGACCCGGTGTGAGTTCATTTCTTGTTCCACCGTAAGAATAATATGCTTTTCCTACTGCACCAATATCTTCTACTTCGAAGATGATGAGGTTATCACCGTTTACAATATCTCCGGCTAAAGGAGCAATTACCCTTGCTTCCGGAGCTGTTGTATCTTTAAATACTGCAAGATTAGAATATGCAACGTGACCTGCGTTATCTGTAGCACGAATGTCTACCTGAACAAGTCCGTCTTCCATTCCCGATACATCAATATCGCGGCTGAATGTAACACCTCTTCCGCTTTCAATCTGGAATCTTCTCCAGTTTGCACCGTTATCTACAGAGTATTCAACGCTTCTTACACCAAGAGCATCCTGTGCAGTACCTTTAATAGAAAGATTGTTTCTAACCCAAGAACGTCCATCCTGTGACTGAATTACAAGATTTGGACCTTCTGAGTCTGCAAGAATATTGATTGCCCTTGATTCAACAACACGGCCGTATGGATCTGTAATTCTAACCCTTACACCACGGTAGTTTCCGTCTTTTTCTGCTGTAAGGATTACTACATTTCCTTCTGTTTCTACTTTTAATCCTGCTGTTGGAGTGCTGAGTTCTGCCTTAAATGTTGTAGGAATATTTACATAGTAGAAAACTTTAGAGCCGCTTGGCATTACATAGTTTCCATCCTGTGAGTCATACTGACTGAATGAATCCATGTAGTTGTAAACTTTTTCGGCATCATCACTATTGTCTGTCTTTGGACGAACAACAAGGAATGTACCTGTTACAACTGTATCTGCAAGACCAGCTGCTTTTACAACTGCCTTAACATGATTTATACGTGCAGGAAGATTTCCAACAGGAATATCTGCATAATATCTTCCATCACCATCTTTACTTACTTTTGCTGAACCAGACTGTTTTGCATCACCGCCAGGAACTGAATCTCCGTAGATTTCGTAAGATACAGAACCAACAGAAGCTCCTGTACTGATGAACATTCTTAAAGTGTGCTTTTCTGTCTTATTTGAATCCTTTGGTAAAGTTACAGCCATACCGCTGTAGTAAGTACCATCATCAAAATTAGAGAAGCGTGCCTGAAGTTCTGCCTGTTTATTTACAGAAGGTGATTTGAATGTAGAAGAAGCTCCGCCTGCATTAACTGTCATCTGGAATGAGTTTGCTCCTACTTTCATAGAAGAACGAGGGAAGATTTCTACGTTTTTGTCGATTTCGCCCTGGTAAACTGCTACACCAAATAAATCGTGGCTTTCGAACCATGCATTAAACAGTTTTGGAGCTGCAATTTTTGCACCTTCTTCGTTTTCTGCAATGTCTGGAAGTGTAGAAACTACAACAGCAGCAGAAGTTTTGTTTCCGGCTCTGCTTTCTGCAAGGATTTCTACAACAAAATAACCTGTTCCAAGATCCTGAGTGTCAAGATTGATTCCGAATGAACCGCCTGCAAGAGTTGCAGCCTTGTATTCTGGATCAACTGACTGAGTAATCTTTGTAACAACGTTTGTTTTTGGATCTACTGTTGCCATAATGCGTAAAAGTCTGTAAGAAACCTTTAAAAGTCCTGTTTCGCAGGCAACATTACCGGTAATTCTTACTGATCCGCTCTTTCCATCGACTACTTTTCCTTCTACACGAGCGTTATTTGCCCTTACAGAAGAGAAAGTTGGAAGAGCTGAATCGTTTACGAATATGATTGGTTTTGATTCAACAACACGACCGTTTCTGTCTGTTCTTACACGAATCTTAACCGGCTCAGAAGAACCAACTGCCCTTCCGGCTTCGATTACAACTGAATTTCCTACGAGTTTAGCTCTTGCAAACGGAGTTGATGGAGAAATTTCTACTGCTGTAGCATTTCCACCGATTACATAACCGCTTACAGGAATTTCAGGATTGTTCTGAACGCGTAAAATTCCGTCTGATTCTACAAATACACTGTCGTCTAATACAAGCTGGAGTGTATCGCTCTTAATTTTAGAAGTTTCTGTTATATGGAAGAAAGCACGATACATGGAAACACGACCGATTGAGTCTGTTGCCTTAATATCAATGTTCATCATACCTCTTCCGCCGGTTGCAGTTACCGGAATAGAAACTTTATATGAACCTGCATTCTTTAATTCAACTGATTTTTCTTCGGAAATACCGGCTCCTGTGAGTTTTGTTTCAACAGAAGTTAATCCAAGTCCTGCAGAAACATTTACTTCGAATACACCGTTTGTTTCCGGATGGATTTCCATACCGTTTTTAAAGGCAGTTCCGCTCATCACAGCGCCGCTGAATGTTGGAGCAACACCCTTTGATTCAACAGTTACAGAAACAGAATTACCTGCTACTCCGTTTTCGTCGTAAGGAGTTACAGTGATTTTATGGCTTCCTGCCGAAAGTTCAGAAGCTTTACAGAAAGTATAGCTGTAAGCACCGTTTGTTTCGTATTCAACAGGAGTATTTGAATCAAGCTGAACAACAACCTTGCCAACTCTATCATCATCTTTTACAAAACCGCGGACATAAACCGGTTCACTGTCGCCTGCATATAATTTTCCAGGCTGTGGATCTGCAATTGTTGCTACAGGTTTATCGCTGTCAGGGTCAATAGAAATATTTTTAGAAGCTTCTACAACGTTTCCTGCCTTATCAACAGAACGAATTACAAGCTTTCCTGATTTACTCTTAGAATTTACTGCATCGATTTCCAAAGACCAGTATGGGTTTCCAGGAACAAGTTCAAATTCACCTTTCTGATCACCAAACTGCCATGAAAGTGAAGAAATTCCCATTGAATCTTTAGCAAATCCGGCTGCACAGAATTTTCCGTTTACAACCTGTCCGTCTTCCGGATAAATAATCTGAACATCAGGTTTTGTATTATCTATAAAGTAAAGGAATGAATAATATCCCACAGAACCCGCTTCGTCTACGGCTTTAAACCAGATTACAGATGGTCCGTCAGGGAATTTCTTTGTATCTACAGAAAAACTGAAGTTACAGAGGGCATTTTTAGTCTTTGTTTTATTTTCTTTTGATGAAGAAACGCTTACCGGACTAAAGAATTCTCCATTATCTGTTGAATAATAAAGCTCTTTAATACCGTTTCCGTCTCCAACCTGTCCTTTAAAAGAAACGTTACCGCATACAAGCTGTCCCATTCCAAGGTTCTGAACCTCTGTTACAGGCTGTTTACGGTCAAGCTGCCATCTAAGGACATAAGGATCACTTTCGAGTCCGTTAATATCGTATCCGATGACTTTGATTGTATGTGGACCTTCATCAAGATCGTTTGTGTCGAGGTAGTATGACCAGAATTCCTGTCCTTTTGCCTGAACGGTTTTTTCGATGCTTTCCCCGGCCTGGTTCACCTTGCCTTCATCGAGGATAAGCACAACTTTACTTACACCATCATCATCAACACAGGTACCTACAATGTTAAGGTTACCTACAACCCTCATATCTACGTAAGGGTTTGTAATACCGACAATTGGCTTATCAGATTCAGGGTCTACGTAAATGTTAAATGGTCCCTCTACAGTCGTATTTCCACCAAGGTCAGTAGCCGTAATCATAATATTGTACTTTGTGGCCTTTTTCTTGGTACGACTTTCAAGATCTACCTTTGCCTGCCAGCTCTGAAGGTTATCAACCGATATCTCTTCGACATCTTTCTTACCATGAGCAAACAACTGGAGTGCACTAAGACAAATAAATCCTAAAACACATAAAAGTTTTCTGTTTTTCATCATAAAAACCTCTTTAAAACCTTGAGTAAACTCCACCGCATATATTATCGGCCAATATTGGCTAAATCTCAAATTTTTTTTTAAAATTCAGTTCCAAAGGACAGAACAATTAAATCTTTACAAACAAAACAATCAGCAGAGAATAAATGAATTAAAAAACCGAGGGCGCATTTACAACCAAAAACGAACATATTATCTGCAAGAATACAAGGATCTCTATCCAAACAGTCCAAGCCATAAAGAAGAACTTCAAAAAATGGGTTTTCTGGATAAAGACTAAAATTATTCCATAAATTTACCAACCTTTTTCCAAATCACTGCACTATATATGCGGGTACCAAAAAACTATAGTTTTAAGTATGATGTAATAAGATGGAAAAACAAAAGGCTGATAAGTTAATCGTAAAATACTCTTCTAAGATTTATGGTTTTGCCGTGAAAAAGGCTTTTTCTTATGACGAAGCCGAAGAACTTTCTGGTGAAATGCTTAAGGAAGTTTATCTTTCCATGCTGAGTGCCGGTGACATTGTGAATGTTGAAGGCTATATCTGGCGAATTTGTGAACATGTTTATGCAAAATATGTGAATCAAATCAAGATGAAAGGCGGTGTTTCGCTTGACGGCATGGATGGCTATGAACCTTCTTTTTATGATGAGTATGATTTAGGAGAAGCAGAAGAGGAAATCAAAAAGCTCCGTAAGGAAATCGGATTTTTATCTTCGAGTCGGCGCGAAATAGTGTATTCCTTTTATTACGAAGGAAAGAGCATTGCACAAATTGCAAAGGAAAAAGCTCTTCCCGCTGGTACCGTCAAGTGGCACTTGAACAAAGCTCGTAATGATTTAAAGGAAGGATTTACTATGGAAAGAAAAATTGGAAGCTTAGGACTTTCGCCTGTTAAGGCATTGGGATTTAGTCACAACGGCAGACCTGGAAAAAACGGCGGGCCTGAATATTACCTTAGTGACAAAATCAACTTAAATATTGTGTACAGCGTGTACGAAGAGCCAAAAACTGTTGCAGAAATTGCCGAAGACCTGGGAATGACACCTGTTTACCTCGAAGATAAAATCAATCTTCTTGCCGCAAACGGATTTTTAGTTGAAACAAAGGGCAATCGCTATACAACTTACGTAAAATTTTCACCAAAACAATGGTCTTTGGAAGCCGAGCACAACAATGTTTTGATGCAGTATAAGGTTGCAAAGATTCTTGCAGAAAAATATGTTCCAAAGGTAAGGGCCGCAGTTGAAAAATTAAAGGATACTGATGTTTACATCCCCGGCGGTAACCGTGAACTTTTGGAAGCAGCCGCAATCTTTTATGCCATCGATTCAAAATGTGCCTTGCCGGTTGAAAAGGATTTATCAAAACACAGAATCAAAACTCTAGATGGTGCAGATTATTTTGTAAGCGTGGAAACAGAGACTAAAATTCTTGATCCGGATTTTAAAAGTGATGATGAAATCTCTAAATATAAAAGCCAGGATTTCTGGTGCTGCGGAGAAATGACAAGGGATTCAGAAAAGTACCCGTGTTTGTATTCATGGTCGTGTGACACAAGATTTGATTCAAGAAAGGGTGCGTGGGAAAACAACCTGAACTCTGATTACGAAAGCCTTTACGAAATTATCACCGGTGCAATCACAGAATCCAAAGCTACAGCCGAAAAGTTTAAACGCCTTCGTGACCGCGGTTATCTTTCAAAAGACGGAAAAGTGAACATCATGATTGTAAAAAAATCCTGGGATGAATTTGCAAACCTCATTCCAAAGCCAGATGAAAGCCTTTTAAAAGAATTTGCAAACTACGCTCTGGAACAGGCAATGGTTATGGCCAGACAGTATCCGCCGCAGATCCAGGACCGGGTGATTGTAGACGTGATGCATTTTGCAATAGGCTCAACAGTTGCCATGATGGTTTTGGACATTCTTTACGAAAGCAAAGTTTTCCGCCCACTAACCACCGCCGAAAAAATTGCCGCCAACCTTTTGATGTTCAGCGACCGTCTGCCAGAATAAAATCAATTCCCTGCGGAGACATCGTTTCCGTGGGGGAATTCAGTTTTCCAATACCCAGGAAATTTCTTCGTATATTTCTTCTAACAAATCTGACGATAATCGGGATTTTTTTTCGAGCAATGACTGCTTATCTACTGTTGTAATCTGAGAACACAAAGCAACAGAATCTTTTGAGAGTTTTGAATCAGATTTATTAAGAAAGACATTTCCTTTGTAGTCGGCTAATCTGCAGTTTGTTGTTATAGGAATTACGATTGTAGAATTCAGTTCACTGTTATTCAATTCATTATTCTGAACAACAATTCCAGGTCTTATAAATGCAGGTGTGCTGCCTCGGGGTTCCTGGAAATCTACCCACCAGATTTCACCATTCATCATTTTTTAAAATCTCCCTTATAGAAGCCAGACTGCTATTGCGTATTTTTTTTGATTCGGCGGAATTTAAATACTGATTATACGCAGCGTCCGGAATCTTTTTCATTTTCTTTGTTTTGATAACTGGGGGTTCAGGAACACAAGTTTGATTTTCAATAATTGCGGCAAGCCTGGACATTAAAGAAATCTGTTCGCTTAAACGCAATAATGGTATGAGTTTGATTAATTCTGCAAGCAAGCTTTTTGAATTTGGCTTTGTTTGTGATTTGCCATAAGGAGCTGCCGGAGATGCAATATTCATTCCGGAAGAATATTTTGAATCATATGAATAGGCAGATTTTTTCTCATCGTTCGTTATATTGCCTAAAAATAAATCAGCCGAAACCTTATATAATTCGCATAATTTTTTTATGTTCTTAAGCGAGGGTTCTGCTGTGCCGTTTTCATATTTGTTATACATCTGTCTTGAAATTTCAAGATAGTCAGCCACGGCACTTTGAGAATAATTATTTTTATTTCGTAATGAACGAAGTAATTCTTTCATGGTTTTAGTATAAAAGGGAAAAGTTTTAAAGTCAATTTATTATTTACATTTTATGTCAATTTTCTATTTACCTTAAAAGAGTAATAATTTTAAAAGATTTGCAAATCATTTTTTTCTGTCTTGATTTATAGCAAACTTTTTGATACTCTTTGAATAACTTATACAAAAGGAGGTTGAGAAAGATTTATGATTGATTCGCGTTTTATTAGTTCTTCGACCTCCGCTTTTATATATAACAAGTCGGCAAGCATAGCTTGCCTCTGAGCCATTCTTTCGATAATCCTAAAACGACCCTATCGGCTCGTTTTTTAACGGATTCTCTATTTTAGGCTCCTGAGAGCGGAGTTGTACTGGATATCCACCCATGGATATTAACTCTTGCTTTTAGGAATCTTAAAATTGAAAACAAATAATACAATTATTGCGCGTGTATCATGCGTACAGAAAAATCTTTTTACACTTTTGCCGTGTGGAGAAGATAAAAGTGTAAATGCAGACACTGAGCTTCTTGGAAAGCTTAAAGGAAAAATTTACAATCTTGGGCTTGAACCGCCTGTTGTCGGTGACTATGTTAAGGTTATTACAAATGAATATGGCGACGCGCTGATTGACCAAGTGCTGCCTCGTAACACCGTATTCAAACGCCCTAACAGAAGCGGTCATGCAGAAGGGTTTGTAAAAAATCTTTTGGAAGAAACTATCGTTGCAAACTTTGATTATGTTTTTATTGTTACTTCGCTTAATCAGGATTACAGTGAAAACAGAATTGCGCGTTATGTTTCTATTACATTGAACACCGGGGCCAAGCCTGTTGTAATTTTGTCTAAAGCAGATTTGTGTGATGATGTTGACCTTAAGGTAGAAATCACTCAGGCAGTCTGCGACAAGGCAGATGTTATTGCAATCAGTTCGCTGACTGGATACGGCATTGAAAAGCTTGAACCTTACATGCAGAAGGATAAAACAATTGCGCTTGTTGGTTCTTCGGGAGTTGGTAAGTCCACCCTGCTCAATACTCTGAATGGCGGTGAACTGATGAAGGTAAATCACATCCGCGATTCAGACGACAAGGGGCGACATACCACAACCTACCGACAGTTGTTCCAGCTGCAGAACGGAGCTTGGATTATGGACACTCCGGGCCTGCGTGAAATCGGCGTGCTAGACATGGAAGAAGGAATTGATGAAACTTTTTCTGATGTAGTTGAGCTCTTTGACCAGTGCAAGTTCAACGACTGCTCTCATACAAATGAACCGGGCTGCGCAGTTCTTGCGGCTTTGGCAGACGGCACTCTGAGTGAAGAGCGATGGGCAACGTATCAGCAGCTTCATCAGGAAAATGAATGGGGCAAAGCCAAGATGATGCAGATTGCTAAGTTTACAAGAGAGTACCAGAAAAACCGCTATCAAGGATGGAATGTTTAAAAATACGTCATTGTGAGCAGAAGCCGAAGCTATCCATAAATACAGATAAGTGGATTGCCACGGGCTGCGCCTTCGCAATGACGGATGAGATAAGGAGAAGTTATACTTAGCATAAAAAGACAATGAAGATAAAACTATGGAACTTAAAAAAATATCTGAACATATCTGGATTATGCCTTATGAATCAGAAAGAGACCGCCCTAACCTTGGATATGTTAGATAAAATCAAAGCGCTTAATCCTGAAACCTGTGTGGAAGGTCACTGGGAGCCAGTAGAGACATCAGATACACTGGCCGATTTATTGGATTCGTAAAGAGGTTAGAAATGTCAGAAAATCTCAATCTTCCAGAAAAAATCAAAGCACTGGTTTCGGGCAAAAAGTACACTTTTGATGATATGGGAAAGTCGCAGGCAAAGGTTTTGATGTTTGATGACTGTGTTCTTAAGATAGAAAAGGCCTCTGGAAAAAATGATGAAACAGTTGTGATGATGCGCTGGCTGGAAGGTAAGCTTCCTGTTCCAAAGGTGATTGCTTATGAGAAGAATGAAGCCACAGGGTGAACTGAACCCTTTTTTATAGACAAAATTATGCGGCATATTGAGCTCTAAATTCAATAGGGCTCAGGCCGTTTAATCCCATTTTAATACGCTCTGTGTTGTAATATGTAATATATTCAACCAAATC
>JAEESN010000020.1 GCA_016286365.1 Treponema sp. | reverse complement strand
CACCATCGGAAGGAATGCAGCTTCTTACTGCCTGAGAAAATTTTACTGATAAATCACGATTTCTTGTACTTGTAAATTGCATTGACTGATTTTAACAAAAATACACTTAGTCTTCAATTCCCGGTATGTGTTTTTTTAAGGTCTCCATGAACATATCGCCTGTTACACCTTCTCGAAGGCATGCGAACATACAGTTATCGCCTGCGACAGTTCCAAGAACTTCATCAAGATTTAAGTTATCGATTGCATTACATACAGTATTTGCGTGGCCCGGGAAGGTTTTAATAACTACAATGTTTCCGCTAAAATCTATACTGATATATCCGCGTAAAAAATCCTGAACATAAATAGCCTGGGATTCGGCATTTTCGTCATCGCCCGGAAAAGCGTACATATAGCCGCCCTTTCCATCCGGAACTTTACCAACCTTTAAAAGCTTTAAATCGCGGCTGAGAGTTGCCTGTGTAACATCAAAACCTTCTTTAAGAAGAAGATCGAGTAAATCATCCTGACTTTCGATTGTGTTATTTTTTATAAGATTTTTGATAGCCTTAAGGCGAGACTGACGTTCTTTCATATCCCCTCTAAAAATGCATAAATATACAGTAAATATACAACATTTAAGGATTTAATACAAATACCCGAGGCTGATTATGCTCTGTAAAATAAAAAAAGTGTATTCCGGTCCCCGCATCTTGAGGTTCCAAGAATACACTTTTATAAGTTTTAGGGATGATTATTTCATCTCTTTTATAACTTTATTTCCATTTCGGTATTCACAGTGCTTTTCGTAGAATGACATACGACCAAAATAAAAGTTGGAATCGGCATTGATTGCAAGACTGTGTCCAGGATAAAGAGGTGTTAAGCCCTTTGGAATACCAGGAACATAACTCTGCATACCCCAGCACCATACGCTTGGACCTTTTGTTGCTGCATCTGAAGGCATATCTCCGCGTAAAGGCTGTAAGTGTGCTGCCTTGTTGATTTCCCATGAAACCCATACCCATGTAGTACCTGTAGTATTAGACATTGCACGAACTTTATCAAAATTTGCAGTATCCCAGGAAACAGGATATGAAGAAATACTTACACCACCATTTGGTAAATCTGAACCACGAACCCAGAGCTGCTTGTAATCAGCGTTTCCACCAACATTTCCCGTAGGAAGATTTGTGAGTGTGAATACACTTCTGTAAGCAAATTCGTATGCAGTTACATCTGTTTCACCAGACTTCTTTGCAGTAGCATTAATTCTGTAGATATATCCATAATCAGTATCTGTGGCACCAATATTAAATGGATATGTTGTCTGTGTAGAATTCTGTGATAAATTCAAATCTCGTTTTGTAGATTTAGTATTTTTCTGGGTAATTGTTTCTTTTGCAACCTGCTGTCTATATACTACACAGGTTACAGTTGCACCAGGAGTCTGACAGTCTGCTTTTACACCTGTCTGTACAGGCTGAGTAACAGTTGTACCTGTAGTTTCGCGCTTTTTATTTACACGAACAACAGGAGCTTCAAGACCGCTGTGTGTAACAGTATAAGTATTAGATAACTCATTTGAATGGCTCTGAGTATCTTTTACGATACCTGCATCAACGATTACAGAATAAGAAGCACCCTTAACCGGAACGGAATAAGTGTCGCTCAAAGTGATTGCAACTTTATTACCGCTTACGGCAACGTTACTGTTGTTTACAGAAATGATTACCTTATCTGCATCCGCATTCTTAAGTGCAGAGATGAGGCTCGTATTATTTGTTTCTATATCGTAATCAAGGACATACTTTTCTGTAAGATCTGAGTTTCCGTTTGCATCAGAACCGTTTGTTCCAAGAGTATAGTAATCATCAAGGGTGTCTTCCTTAGCAAGCCATTTTGTAAAGGTCTCTTCGGAAATTACACTTGGAGCCTTAAAGCCTGTTCCGTGTTCCAGTGTAATATTTCCAGAACCTTTTTTAACTGTGCTGGAGAATGTGATTGTAAGAACATCGTTACCATTGAGCTTAGACAATGCCATGCTCTGGATTACAGGTTTTCCTGTTACAATCTGGATGATACGACTGTCCGAAAGATTCTTTCCGGAAGGAATTGACTTTACATAGTTATCGACATTGTTTCCTTTAGAATCCTTATAAGTTCCGTTGATAGTTGTAACATTTAAGGCAGAGCTTGAATCTCCTTCTGCTACCGTATATGTGAATACAGCCTGCTTTGTGCCAGAGCCCGATGTATAGGTTGCAGTTTTTCCGTTACTCAGAGTAAGAGTTCCAGATGTGATTGTAACATCCTTTCTGAAGTTCAAATAAATCGGGATTGCCTTACCTGTTGTATAAGTACCGGTTGGAACTCCCGCAGTTACAGAAGTAAGGATTGCACCTGCATCAATAGAGAAATGCTTTACAGTTGCGTTCTCAGATCTGTTACCCGCTGCATCCTGCTGATAAGCTGTTACAGTGTAATCCCCGTTATTCGAAAGTGTAACAGAAGAGCCTGTATAGTCTGTCCATGATTTTCCACCATCAACAGAATATTTTTTGATTACAGCATCAGAGTTTGTGCCCCAGTTTATAGAGAAAGATTTACCGGAATTATCGTAAACCATTTCGCCTTCTGTAATACCACTGATTACAGGTGTAGCCGGTGTTAAAGTGTCAATAATAAGTCCGCTTAAATCCTTTGTAAATCCTGTATTTACCAAAGCATTTCCCGCAATGTCTACAATTTTGTTTGCAGCATTAGCTGGTTCTGAATCAACTGTAGTAACTTTTAATGTTGTTGTACTTGCATCTGAGATTCCAATCGCATAGGTAAAGAGTACAGTCTTAGGACTTGTTACCTTAGGATTTGTAACTACAGCACCGTTACTTAGGTGAAGTTTAAGACATGTAGGATCTTTAATAGTTACGTCTTCTGTAAACTCAAGGGAGATAAAGATATCTTTTCCGGCTCTGTAATAACCCGAAGGAGAAATTGCAGTAATCTTACTGATCTTCGGTTCCTTAGTATCGATACAGATAGTTCTTGTACCGCTTAATTTATTGATTGCATTTGCCCCACTTGGAATTGCAATATTTTTAACTTCGGTACCGTCTGCAGTATATTTATTGTTCTTTAAGTCGATTGCAGTTACATCAAGGGCTGCTATATCTTCACCTACTGCTGGAATATATTCAAATTCATGTGTGAACTGTGGAGTGTTAGAGTTTGTTGTACATGAGATTGTACGGCTTGTACCGGTTGTAGGAACATTCAATGTAAGCATTGGAGTTCCGCCACCAGAATACTGAACAGCTTTATTAAACTCGAGGGTGATTACGATTCTGTCCCCAGCCTTATAAGAGCCGTCTGTATTGTTAGAACTGATTCTTAAGAATTCAGGATCCGTACTGTTTACAAAGAAGTTTTCGTTTGTCTTTGTAATGTTTCCCGCATAATCAGCAAATTCTGCATAAATTACGGCAGTTGTTGTATCGGCCGGTGTAATCTGATTACTGATCCAGGTTCCGTCATTTTTTACAGTTACGCTGATTGTTGTAGGAGAACCTTCAAGATTGATTGTTACGTTTCCGTGGCGTGATTTATCGTTCCAGTCGTTGGTAGAGTTATCTGACCAGGTTCCCTGAATAACAATCTTATCTGTGATGTTTCCGTTTGAATCGCGGTTATATGGAGTAAGCTTATGAGTCTGACCGGAAGCAAAATTAATGCTTTCTTTTTCTGAACCGTTACTCTTCTTTACATGAACTTCTGTGATATGAAGTGTAGGAACTTCTGAGTCACCCGCAAATGTAAACGAGTCAACTTTTGCACAGTTACCTGTATCGCTTGCAAAGATGATGAAATTCTGAGTAGTAAGTTTTTCTGTACTTCCGTTGATTCCAAAATCAGTGAAGATATTGAATGTCTTAGAGAAGGTACGTTTATGTGTAGTATCTCCGCTTACTTCTGCAGATAAGATTGATGTAAGATCCCAGATTTTATTTCCGTTTACATCAACGTATCCGTTTGCAGTTGCCTTATTCCATTCAGAATATCCGTTGTTATAATACTGAACTAATGTTGTTGAATTGGTTCCTGTCTTTACGCGCAAAAGTTTTACCTTAGAAACGCCACCATCATCAGTTGCAAAACCGCTGATTGTTACGTTTCCAGATGCATCACCTGTCATAGGAACAGTTGTATCTGTAGTGATTGTAATTGCAGGAGGGTTTGTATCTGTTACTGTCATATATCTTTTTACAGTTTCAGATACTTTTCCGTTTACATCTGTACAGGTTGCTTCTACCCTGAACTGACAGTTTTCACCAAGAGCATTTACAGACCATGCCTTATAACGAGGATAATTTTCGTCTGCAAGATCATAAACTTGTGTTTTTACAGGAGTTGTTTCGTTATATTTATAAATGCGAACTTCGAGCTTTTTAATACCGTCATCATCATAAGACTGACCCTGTAATGCACAGCTTGGATAAACTCCTACATCATCAGAATAAGAGTCGCCACCAAAGCTTGCAGTAACCCAAGGAATATCTGCATCGTTCCAGTAAGTAAACCAGCCCTGACATTTTGTTTCTACGTTTCCTGCCTGGTCGTGGCTTTCTGTAATAAGGCGGACAGTCTTTTTGTTGTGCTCAAAACCGGAAATTGTAGAAAGATTTACATCAACTTCCCAGTTACGTAAGTTTACACCTTCGATTTTCTTTTTAAGAAGGCAGGTACTTTCGATATTTGTAAGACTTGTTGTAGTTTCTGTATCAAGATAGATGTACATGCTGTCCAGGCGTGCATCTTCTTTCTGTGAACCCTTAATCTTAAATGTACCGTTCATAAGGTTATCGAGTACACTGTTATCTTTTAAAGTATAAGATGCATTTGCACCTGTTTCTGCAGAATAAGAACGAAGGGATGGAGCTGTAACTGTTACAACAGGTACAACAGTATCGATTGTTACCGCACGCTCATCCTTAGAGTTCTTGCTTTCGTTATTATTTGAATCGTAAACCTGAGTTATGATATTAAATTCTGTACCAGAAACGACAGACGAATCTACCTGCATAGAAAGATTCCATTCAAAATTCGAAGCCGGTCCGTTGATTGTTGAATAAGTACTGTTGTAATCACTCCAGGTATGAGAAGTAACATCCATCACTTCCCATTTGTGATTTTTAATTCTATAGAAGAAAGAATTAGACTCTGTTGGATTATCGAGTGGCTCAATTGTTACCGTTAATTCTGAAACCCCAATATTATCTCTTGCAGTTCCCTTAATCAAAAAGTCCTGAAGGATATATCCGGATCTTTCCGGAGAAATTACATTTACAGTCGGAGGCTGCATATCTACGGCATTTCCAAGACCTACAGAGCAGGAAGCAAGGACAGCGAGGATTCCGGATACAATCATTGTTTTTACTAAGTTTTTCATAATCTTAATTCCTTTCATACCTTACCTCCTATTACCAATAATTCATCGCCGTTATGTAGGTCGCCCCACCATAACTGTTCAGAGGATAGATACGTGAGTGGTTGCCGTTACAAAGCAAAATCGCCCAGTCCTTAGACATAATTTCGTAAGAAACGAATGCCCATTGTGTTCTTGTGTTTCCGTTTACTGCATAACAGTTCTTAGAATACCTACCCGCATTTGTAGGATCATTTTCGTCAGTAGCATCCTTAAGTGGGAAGCCGAATACACAAGCCTGACCTCCAGGAGCCGTACCACCTTCTACATTTATGATTCTTGTTTGAGACCCAGCTGTATAATAAACAATTGTCTTAAATACACCTTCATAACCGTTTACAGAATCTGTATATCCGGACTTTGTAGCGTAAGCGGTGATATAATCCTTTCTGGCTGCAGTATAGTTACCGTCTCCAATGATTATATCTGCTCCTTGTGTATAAGATTGTGCACCTCGTTTATTAATTGCAGTAGTTGTAATATCATCCAAGACCTGTCTTGTATATTTGTTATTGTTATTTCCAGTAGTTACAGCTATACCATCATTATTAAATGTGTAGCTTGTTCCGCCCGTAGCATTATATGCAACACCCGCAGGAGCAGTGGTTGTCCATGCAGTACCGTTTATTCCAAGCTTAGAATACTTGATTGCTGCACCCGGAGTTTCACAGTCAATTCTTGCACGAGCATATCCTGTAGGAGCAATCTTTGCCGCTGTATTATTTGCCGGGTTAGCATTATTATATTTACCCTGGTTTACGGTAATAGTTGTAAATGATCCGTCTGAATTAGGTTCTTTTGCACCCCAACCGTGAGTATAGCGGTCTACACGAATAACAGGCTGAGCAACATTATTACTCCACATAGAATATGTATCTGTGCTTCCTGTGATGTTCATACCTTTATAGAAGTTTTCTGCATCATCACGGAAAGCTGTGTCAGGAATAATGAGTTCCCATTCACGTCCGTCTTCTATCTTTTCGGAGAATGTAATTTCTACCTTGTTGCCTGTAATCTTTACGTATTCAGAAGCAACATCAACTTTATGCTGATGGTAGCCTACACTTTCCAGAGCTGCACGAATCTGTGCTACAGTTACAGTAAATGTTCCTGTTTCTGTTCCGTCGTTCAAAGCGGCAGAACCTTCATAAAGTCCAAGATCGTATGCAAGAACAAATTTTGTGCTTGTATCCGGGATATAATATGAACCGTCTTTTATAAGACCATGAGTTGTTCTTCTGTAAGGACCAACTTCCATACCGGTTCTTCCGTGCTTTAAGTCATCTCCATCAGAACCCATACGACGCACAATTGCCTTATTAGCAGCAGACATCTTGTTGTAATACTTTAAGAATTCGTTATTCTCCAATACAGCAGGAATAGCCCAGTCGCCCTTACGCTGGAGGATGATATATCCTGTTTCCTTGAATACGTTTTCAGAGAAGGTCAAAGTAATCTTAAAGCTTCCCGAAGAGTTATCTGTAATAGAACTTATACCACCGTTTGCAGGTACATAAGTAGAGATTACCGGAGCAACACCATCAAGGTTGATTCCGCTTCGTTTACCTCCGTCTGTTGCATTAAGATATGTACAGTTTGTAGGAGTAAGGGTATTTGCAGTTCCTGAATAAGAAGGCTTATTTCCATAAGTATCTTCTACAGTTGAATCAAATACAATCTTAGTTACCTTAATTCCCTTGAATTCGTCTGTAGTTCCAACGGTGTAATTAAACTTCAACGAAGAAGTCTGTCCACCAGATGGAACCGTTACATTTACAGTCTTAGTCTTTGTGCTGTCGTTTATATCTTCGAATGTGAGTTTTGCAGCAGTTGCAGCGCCAATCTTAACGTCTTCTGCATAGTCGAGTGTGAATGTAACATTAGAACCGGCAGCATAATAACCATCCGCAGCATCAACACTGAAGTTAGTTACCTCTGCAAAGTTTCCTTTAATAATTACAGTGTTTACGGCAGAAGATGAAGATCTGTTTCCTGCAGCATCTTCGCGGTATGTGGCAATATAATATGTTCCATCACCTAAAGTTTCCTTATCGGAAGGATTATAAGTTGTCCACGAAACTCCACCGTCTTTAGAATAATATGATGTATCTCCTGTTTCGTAACCGCTCAATTCTACAGTCTTAGCTTCGTTGTAAAGACTTGCTGTAAGATTTGTAGTTGGAGCAGTTGCCGGAGGAGTATAGTCAATTACTACAGAAGAATTATAAGTATGAGCACTTCCCGATGCAGGTAAAGCCAATGCGTTTCCGGCATTATCGGTTATGTATGCCGCATGTGCCGAAGTAAAGCTTGAACTGTCGATTGCACTGGCTCCTCCTTCAGGATCAGAATTAGTTACTGTGTGAATGAATGTAATTTTGTTATCTACCATCTTCTGGAAGGTAAACTTAACATTCTGATTATTTACTTTTACAAGAAGCTCAGGGCTACCAGAAACAAGAACATTTTCTGAAACAACAACTTCTGCATTAATCTGCTTGTCTTTTGTACATGCAGCAATTCCGTCGTCAGGAGTAATAGTGATGTTTGAAATGCGTGGAAGAACACCATCAAGTTTGATTGTCTTATCTTTTAATACACCACCACCTGTTGTAGCAGTTGCATTTGCGAGTGTTGTATAGATATCTCCTTCACCAAGTTCTGTTGCACAGATTCTTGCACTGTTTGCTAAAACATTTTCAGAAGCAATATCGAATCCTGTACAGATGATTCCCTGAGAGCTGTCCCCTTCTCCAACTGTATACTTAAAGAAAAGTGCGTTAGAGCCGGAACCACTTGCATATGGAGCAGGTTTAGATGTTGTATCACCAGAGGCAAACTTTATAAGAAGACGAGGTGAACCAATTACTTTTACCTGCTTGTTGAAAGAAACCTTAAACTTAAGGACATCACCTTTTTTGTAAGTACCACTGTTCTTATCGATTGTGATACCTGTGATGTAAGGATTTTCACCAAAGATTACAGAACGCTGACCTTCTCCAGCTCCACCGTTTCCAAGAACGTCAGTTGCATAGAAAGTAAAGGTTGGCTGAGGTTCAGTCTGTGCCCAGGTTGCAAGAGTTGCCTTTGGAATTGTAAGGTTTGCATATCCGTCACTTACTGTGATTTTTGGATTACTGCTTGTTGTATATTCATAAGTTGTATTACCAATCTTAGTTGTTACCTTGTATTTTGATGTATCCATTGTAAGTCCGGAAGATTTTTCTCCCTTAAACTTGAATACAAGTTCATTCTTAGAATAGTCGTGTACCGCAAGATCCTTATTAGGTGTTACAAAAGTGATATAAGGAACTACAACATCGGAACCAAGGATATAAGGTTTGAATACCTGGTTTCCGTCTGTATCTACCGTAAGGATTTCGAAGAATTTAGAAGCCTTTGCAGTAGTCTGACCTGATGAATTCTTAAAATCCTGCAAAAGATTCATAGAGATTGTAAACTGCTGTTTGTTCCAGCCGCTAGAAAAATCTTCGCCTGTGAATTTCTGATACCAGATAACTTCATTTGTACCCGAAATTACCTTCTTTGCAGATTTATCCGAAGCGTATGTTTCTAAGAGCTGTTTTGCCCTTGCTTCTTTTTCTGCAGAGGTTGAACCGGAGCTGTCCGGTACATAAACAATCTTTATATAGTCTGAGCCTTTTGTATCAAGGCTGTATCCTTTAATCTGGAAGTTTGATGAATCAACCATTGTAGGGATTGTGTTTTCTACAGGAGATTCAATAAAGAGCATAGGCTTCTGACTATCAGTTACTTCAAGAGGAATTACACGCGCATTCCATTTTCCACCGATATCCTGTGCACAGGTTACAAGATACATCTGAGCCGGAATATCAGGAGCGGTTATGGTTGTAGGGAAATCTCTTGTTGTAGTATTCGAGAATACCTTGTGTTGAACTGATTCATTCTGTCCTGGATTTGCCGGGAAAGCTGTAGTTCTGACAGAAGGAGTACTAATAAGGTTTGCTTCGAAAGTAGAAATCGCACTTGGTATTGTACTCTTGATTGCCCAGTAAGCTTCCTGTATAGCATCATCATCAAAGAAATCTACAGGAAGGGAACTTCCGACGCTAACGCTGATTCTGTCGTTTTCAATCTGAGTCTGCTGAATACCAGGCTTATCGCTTTCCGGCCACCATAAAATATATAATTCTGTATCTACAGTAGCTTCGTTAAAGTTTGTAGCGGTGTTATTGTCTTTAGAATAATACTTTACACGCAGATAATGTTTTCCGCTTGCTAAAGCTGGTTTTGTTCCAGCAAGTTCGCTGTGAGTAAAAGTAAAGCCCGGAGAGTAAATTGAATTACCGTCTCCGATATAATGGCTTACATCAGATGGATCTGAACGAAGTGTCTTTGAAATAACAGGAGTATCCGGAGAAATTGTATCGTCATAAAGGCTTACGGTAATTTCGTAAATGCTCATGGCATCGTAGAAACTTCCGTACAGAGTAAACTGCTGATTCTGAGGAACATCCTTATTTACTGCAAGAGTATAATCAAGATTTTCGAGTTCTTCCTTTTCTTTGAGCGGAGTCTGAATATGGTTTCCGCGGTCAAGATACCAGGCAAGTCCTTCCGGTGCATGTTCGTCGACTAAAAGAGTGATTGTACGTGCCGACTTTGTAGAAGAATTCTGGAACGCATCGTTGGCAGAACACAGGAATGTAACTTCACCCTCTTCTTCTTTTTCAAGGGTAACATTAAAAGACCAGTTGTCGCCTACAACATCAGCATTACCATAAATTTTACCGGTTTCCTTATTGCTGATTACAACACTGGTAATACCCTTGTTATCGGTACAGGTTCCTTCGAGCGTAAACGAAAGATTCTTCTGGTAAGAAAATTTCTGAGGTGAGGTAATAGTCAAAACAGGAGCTTCAAGGTCAACCTCTTCGCCCATACCAATCGTACAGGAAGAGAAAATTAATAAAAGGCCTGAAAAAAGACTAAATAAACTCCAACGAACTTTTTTCTTCATATAACACCTCTATAAAGATACTTTTACTTATAAATTTTCGACAAAAACCTCCCATTTCTGCACAATAAGTATAAATCATTTATTTTAAAAAGATAGTTTTTTTTCTATATAACGACGAAATTTAAGAATTTTCATATTTTTAAAGATTTTTGGGGATTTTTGAAGAATTCTGCAGGTTTTTAATTTTTTCTGCAGATTTTTGAGGCCCTTTAATGATTTTCAGGGATTTCGGGTAAAAAAAAGGATTACAGTTCCAAAAAGAACCATAATCCCTTTGTTTTATATAAAAAATGATTTAAGCCATCTGATTATTTTATTTAATCAATAATCCAGCGTATGCCTTAAGAGCACCCTCCATCTGGCCACTTAAAACAGTTTTTGCAAGCTTCTTACCAAGCTGTACCCCTTCCTGATCGAAAGAGTTTACATTCCATACAAAGCCCTGGAACATAACTTTATTTTCGTAGTGTGCTAGAAGTGCTCCGAGTGATTTTGGTGTAAGCTGCTTTCCGTAGATGAGGCTCGAAGGTCTGTTTCCTGCAAATGCCTTGTTTGGATTTTCATCTTCTTTTCCGCATGCAAATGCAACAATCTGTGCAGTTACGTTAGCGCATAGTTTTACCTGGCTTGTAGAATCTTCGATTACAACATCATCACCAGTCTGGTTTTCTGCAAAAGCGATGAACTGAAGAGGAATGATGTCTGTCCCCTGGTGTAAAAGCTGATAGAATGAATGCTGACCGTTAGTTCCAGGTTCACCAAAAATTACAGGGCCTGTAAGATAATTTAACGGAGCTCCGTCGCGGTTTACAGATTTACCGTTTGATTCCATATCAAGCTGCTGAAGGTGAGCAGGGAAACGGCTTAATGCCTGGCTGTATGGAAGGATTGCTGTTGCAGGATAGCCCTGAACGTTTCTTTCGTATACACCGATGAGTGCGTCCATTAAAGCAGCATTCTTTGTGATATCTTTGTTCAATGCAAGCTTGTCTTCTTCTGTAGCACCGTCTAAGAATTCCTGGAAAACTTTTGGTCCGAATGCAAGACTCAAAACTGCTCCACCTACTCCCGAAGTTGATGAATAACGTCCGCCGATGTAATCATCCATGTAAAAGGCAGCCATATAATCAGGGTTGTGAGCAAGAGGGGATGTTTCAGATGTAACTGCAATCATGTGCTTACTTGCATCGCATCCTGCTTTTTTGATAAAGTCTTTTACAAAGCTTTCGTTTGTTAATGTTTCGAGTGTAGTTCCAGATTTAGAAACAAGGATAAAAATTGTCTTAGAAATATCGAGTGATTTTACAACGCTTGAAGCATCATCAGGGTCTACGTTAGAGATGAAGTGTGCTTCCATTTTGAATGTATTGTTTTTCTTAGCCCAATTTTCAAGTGCAAGGTACATAGCGCGTGGACCAAGATCCGAACCACCAATACCAATCTGACAAACTGTTGTATATTTTTCGCCCTTTTCGTTTAAAAGCTTTCCAGAGTGAACGCTGTCTGCAAACTCTGCAATGCGTTTTACTTCGTTTTTATAAAAATCACGTTTGTTTACTCCGTCGGCTTTAACGTCTTTTCCGAGCTGACCGCGTGTAAGCTGATGAAGAACCATGCGTTTTTCGCCGGTGTTGATTACAGCTCCATCCAAAAGCTCCTGATACTTTTCTATAAGCTGCTGTTCCTTTGCAAGTTCAGAAAGAGTTTTAAGAATCTGTTCGTTTACCTGTTTTGCAGCATAATTATAAGTTAATCCGCCGCCCATTTTTACAGAATAATCAGAAATTCTTTTTGCAGCATTTTTACCGGAAAGTTCATCCTTTATACTAACCATGCCTTTTAACGACATCAACTTTTTCCATGAAGAAAGAGTATCGGCATTTGACCATGTAACCATTTTTTGACTCCATCAGATTTAAAAATTAATCAGCATATACGTGCGATGAATAACGCCCGGCGCTGGTTTAGGGTGATTATAGTACATTTCCCCGATAGATACAATCAGAATCATAAGACGAAAAACACTCTTCCCGGCTTACTGCTCCTGTTCCACCGTACACTTAATCGCTTTGCAGCTGTGTGGTTTAAGAGTGAATGTCCATTCACTTCCGTGATTTTTATGTTCCCAGAGATCCCGGATATTATCATTTTTTCCTACGCTAAGTTTAAGCTTTACTGTCTGAACTTCTTCGCTCAAATTAAAATAACATTCATAATATGATGATTCATCTTCTGCTCCGTTTACCCACACAACAATATTCTGGTTCGAAGAGGATGTATCCTGATAAGCCTGAGACGGAAGTTTATTCATCGCAAGGATTTCTTGGTTTGTGATGAGCTTCAGATTTTTTTCATCAAGCTTTGGGAGATCTGTTCCAATCATGAGTGGAGAGCGGAAGATACTCCAGAGGGTAATCATGGTGCGGGTTTCTTCGAGTGTGAATTTACTCTTCCAGCCCTTATTGTTTTTATCGCCTTTTTTACCCCATCCATAACCAAGCACATTCAAAGGAAGCATGTCGCAGTCTGGCCAGTTACCGCCCCCTGTATGAGTTTCCCACACTTCGCAACGTTCGAACATCGCTTTTAAAAGCTTCCAGTCATCCCAAAAATCATCCGTAATCCTCCACATGTTTGCAAAGGTTTTATAGTGATGAGCTTTTTCTATTACTGCTGGGCCGGGGCTTAAGCTTAAAACCATTTTTCTTCCGGAATTTTCTATGGCTTTGGAAATCATCTCTATTTCTTTTTCTGCTGAATACGGATTCGATGGATACATGTTTGTATTACAGATATCATCAACCTTTACAAAATCTACACCCCAGGCGGCATAAAGCTCAAAGATTGAATCATAATAATCCTGTGCATATTTTTTAGAAGCATCCACTCCGTACATATCCGGGTTCCAGCGGCTTATTGAATAAGGATTTGCAATCATGTCTGCAGTGATTTTTTTACCGTCGTGAGTTTTTATTGCAAGGTGATTGTGTGCCGCATAGCGTGGAATTCCCCTCATGATGTGTATTCCGAATTTAAGACCAAGCGAATGAATGTAATCTGCAAGAGGTTTAAAACCTTTTCCTCCGCCAGAAGAAGGAAAGCGGTTAGGAGCTGGAATCTGACGTGAAAACTTATCTAAGCAGAACTGACTGAACGGAATATACTGGATATGTTCATCGTTTCTGTCTCCTGCATCCGGATCCGACCACTGGATATCTATTACCACATATTCCCATCCGTATTGTTTAAGATGTTTTGACATATAATTTGCATTTGCACGAACCTGTTTTTCGTTTACAAGAGTGTTGTAATAATCATAACTGTTCCATCCCATTGGAGGAAAAGGAGCTGCTTCGTTCTTATCATAAAAAGCCATAAAATACCTCACTAAAATAATACCACAGGCATGAAAAAAGAGGAAAAAATATTCATCAATTTTCTTCATTTAAGCCTCTAAAACCTTGACAATTTTTGTATCTGCACTAAAATTAAAGTACTATGGATTTGAGAACAGTATTAACAACAGACACAGTAAACCTTCACTTGAAAGGAACTACAAAAGAAGAAATTGTAGATGAAATGCTCGATGTGCTCTATAAAGCCGGAAAGGTAACAGACAAGGCTACAGCACGCGAATGTGTATTGGACCGTGAACGAAAAATGTCTACAGGTATGAAACATGGAATCGCTATTCCTCATGGAAAAACAGATACAGTATCGGACTTAGTAGCATGTATTGGTATTTCTGATAATCCGGTTGATTTTGATTCTCTTGATCAGGAACCATGCCGTATTTTCATTATGACACTTTCACCGGTAAACAAGACAGGTCCACATCTTCAGTTCCTTGCTGAAGTAAGTTTACTTTTCAAGAGTCCAGAAAAACGTCAGGAAATTCTTGACACTCAGGACAAAGCTGAAGTTATTCGAATATTAACAGAATAGTTTACTATTCTAATAATTAAAAAATGATTTCATGAGTTTATTGTTAAAGACAATCAAACACGAATGGGGAAGATAAGTTTTATACTTGAATCTTCCCCCTTTTTTTTATAAATTATATATGGGTAGGAAATTCAGATGAAACTTGAACCCCTCTTTTCTATACAGGGAAATAAATTAACAAAAATATCAGACAACTCGCCGGTAGATCCAAAAACCTTTAAACAGGTGGAGATTTCCTGGGCAAAGGTAGAAATTGAAGATGAATCGTACAACGAAGAATTTCTGGCTGCCTTGCGCGAAGAATTAAAACCGCTCGATACACAGAATCAGTTTGTAATTCTCTGTCCTGTTGTAGACAGAAAATTTGAAACACCTGAAGAGACAGAAGCTTTTATAAATGCAATGAATCACACTGCAAGAAGAATCAAAGACTGTACATGTGTTGCAGGATTTTTACTTCCTGATGAGCTTTTAGAAAAAGGAATCGACGGAGATTCGCCTGCAGCAGCCTTTATGGAAACCCTTGCAATTAAACACGCACAGTATGTTTATTTTGTACCGGAAAAATCCGAAAAGAAATACAACTTAAACGAAGCGATTTTCTTTGCATCTTTGGTTTTAATTTAATTAAATAAACAGGAAAAACGATGGAGAAGAAAGAAGACAACAAAGCATATTCCTCAAAATGTCTGGCTTATGCAATTCTTGCGGCTTTCTTCGCCCTTTCTGCTTTCTGCATTTTTCAGTTTATTCCAGACTCAGATTCAGTTGATTTTTCCTCTTATGCAGTTAAAACTCCCCAGGTGATTCAGGATCCAGTTTCGGACGATGTTGATATTTCCGATTACATAACTGATTACGTTTCCGATGTAAATTTCCAGAATCTTGATAAGGTAAAAGACAAGGGGCTCACACTCTACAGGCAGTCAATGTCTAAAAGTTCTGTTGAATGGTTTTATAATAAAATCACAGGCGATAAGGATATTACAAAAGCAATCCTCACCGAAGCCGAAAAAAATGATATTCCACTTTCCCTCGCTTTTGCACTTGCATACACAGAAAGTAAGTACAAGGTAGAAGCCGTTGGATACAATACAAATGGAACTGTAGACAGAGGACTATTCCAGTTGAACAGCAATTCTTTCCCTAATCTTACAGAAGAAGAATTCTTTGACCCATACACAAGCGCAAAATACGGAATGCAGCATCTTAAACAGTGCCTGAGGTCTGCAGGAAATTCTGTAAGCGCACTTGCAATGTATAATGCCGGAATGGGCCGCGTAAGCTCAAACAAAACACCTCAGACAACACTCAACTACATCGGAAAAATCATTTCTTACCAGAATCAACTGGATGATTTATTTACGGATCAGGTTGTTATCTTCTACGAAACACAGATAGTTCCGCTAAAATAAGATTTTTAATATACAAGCGATTTCTCACCACAGAAAAAAAATTATTTCTAAAAAATCAAAATAATTATATCGTTACTCATAAAAAGAACACGCTTTCTTCCAACTAAAAAAATATATCAATTTAAAAAATCCCACCCTTTCGCAAAGAACCTGATTTCTTCCAGCCTAGAAGGCGTTTATTGTTAAAAATTTAACAGTAATGTTGAAATTTGAGAGAATTTGGGGTATTTTGGACGGGAAGGGATGAATTTTTTAGGAAATTTTATTGAATTCGTGAATTGACGGAGGATATAATGCAGGAGATTGAAATACCGGAAGTAACCAGGAAAAGGATGGCGGGACTTTACCAGTTATTAAAGACCTGGCCAGGAGACAAAATCACTTCAGCTGCCATAAGCGGTTCCACTGGATGGAAAGATTCACTTATAAGGCATGATCTGTGGTTACTAGGTTTCAACAAGGGAGTTTCAAACGGGTACCGCAGAGACGAATTGCAAAAAGCAATCAGTCTGGCACTCGGAATTGAAACAGATAAAGAATCAGAAGAAGTTTCCAATGGTGGACGTAACTGCTGTATTGTAGGTTTAGGGCGCCTTGGGGCTGCTTTACTGGATGACCAGATCACAGAAGGTTCTTTATTCAAAATAAAGGCTGGCTTTGATTCAAACCTTTACCGCGTAGAAGTGTTGCGTTCCACCTTTCCACTCTACCCTGCATCAGAAATGAAAAGGGTCATAAAAGAACTCGGAATTGAATACGCAATCCTCACTGTAAAAAATGAATCCGCACAGCAGATGGCAGACAAACTGATTGATTCAGGAATAAAAGGAATCGTGAATATGACAGACCTCGTATTAAAGGTTCCCGATGGTATCAAAATCCAGAATCTTTCAATCATGAATGCCCTTAATATGGTTATTTAAAATTAAAATATAAGGAGTACACTATGAGTCGTGTTTACAATTTTAGTGCAGGTCCATCTTGTTTACCGGAAGATGTATTAAAAGAATGTGCAGCAGAAATGCTTGAATATGGAACAACAGGTCAGTCTGTTATGGAAATGAGCCATCGTTCTAAGGCTTATGAACCAATCATCCAGGATGCCCAAGCAATGGTTCGTAAATTGATGAATGTTCCATCAAACTACAAAATCCTTTTTGTTCAGGGTGGTGGTTCTACTCAGTTCGCAATGGTAGCAGAAAACCTTGGAAATAAAAAAGGAAAGGCAGCTTACATCGAAACTGGTGTTTGGGCAAAAAAAGCTGCAGCAGAAGCAAAACACCTTGGTGTGGAAGTTGATGTAATTGCTTCAAGTAAAGATAAAAACTATTCATACATCCCAAAAGTTGAAAAAATTGAAGGCGACTACGATTACGCTTACATCTGTTTTAACAACACAATCATGGGAACTCACTATGAATATATTCCAGATACAGGGGATATTCCTCTTGTTGCAGATATTTCTTCCTGCGTTTTGAGTGAACCTCTTGATGTATCTAAGTTCGGTCTGCTTTTTGCCGGTGCTCAGAAGAACCTTGCTCCAGCCGGTGTTACTCTTGTAATCATCCGCGAAGACTTGATTCCTGAACTCGAAGATTGCCGTCCTGGTACACCAACTATGCTCGCTTATAAGACACACGCAGACAACGATTCTATGTACAACACACCTCCATGCTATACAATCTACGTTCTTGGAAAGGTTTTGCACTGGATCGAAAAGAATGGTGGAGCAGAAGGAATGCTCAAACGCAACAAGGAAAAAGCTGATTACCTTTACAACTACCTTGATAACAACGAAGGAAACTTCTACCATGCAACAACAGAAGTAGGAAGCCGCTCTTTGATGAACGTTCCATTCCTTACAAAATACTCAACTGCAGAAACTGCCGCAGCCGGTAAAAAAGACGAAGCTGACCGCACAGATGCAGAAAAAGCTGCACTCGCAAAAGAAAAGGAAATCAACGACAAGTTCGTAAAAGAAGCCGCAGCTGCAGGCCTCGTAAACCTCAAAGGTCACCGCCTTGTTGGTGGTATGCGCGCTTCAATCTACAATGCCATGACACTCGATGGTGTAAAAGCTCTTGTAGAATTTATGAAGAAGTTCGCAAAAGAAAATGCATAGGAGTAAAATATGAGCTTTAAAATTCAGACTTTAAATAAAATTGCGGCTGTGGGATTAAACCAGTTAGACCGCGACAATTACGAAATTGCATCAGAAATCAATAATCCGGATGCAATCCTTGTACGCTCTGCAGATATGCACGAAATGCAGCTTTCTGACAACGTAAAGGCTGTAGCACGTGCCGGAGCCGGAACAAACAATATTCCTATTCCGGAACTCACAGAAAAAGGTGTAGTTGTATTCAACACTCCTGGTGCAAATGCTAACGCCGTAAAAGAACTTGTAATGCTCGCACTTTTACTTTCAAGCCGCCCTGTAATCGAAGCAAACAAATGGGCTAACGGTTTAGCCGGAAAAGGTGACGAAATCCCTGACCTTGCAGAAAAAGGAAAGAGCCAGTTTGTTGGCCCAGAACTGATGGGAAAGACACTCGGTGTAATCGGTCTTGGTGCAATCGGTGCTATGGTTGCCAACCTTGCTCGCCACTTTGGTATGGAAGTTTACGGTTACGATCCATTCCTTTCTGTAAACGCAGCGCTCAAGCTCGACAAGAACGTAAAGATTGCAGAAACTCTTGATTCACTTTATGCAAAATGTGATTACATTACAATCCACGTTCCACAGACAAACGATACAAAGGGAATGATCAACGCTTCTTCTATCAAAAATATGAAGGATGGAGTAAGAATCATCAATATTGCACGCGGTGGTCTTGTAAACAATGCAGATATTCTTGCTGCCCTTGATTCAGGAAAAGTAAGCTGCCTTATTACAGACTTTGCAGCAGAAGAACTTTTGAATCATCCAAAGGTTGTTTGTATGCCTCACCTTGGAGCATCTACTCCGGAAGCAGAAGACAACTGTGCAATTATGGCATCAGCACAGCTTAAAGACTTCCTCGAAAAAGGAAATATCGTAAACTCTGTAAACTTCCCAAAAACTGTTACAGATAACCCTATTCCTGCCGGTGGAACACGCCTCTGCATCAGCCATAAAAACATCCCTGATACAATCTCTAAGTTCACAACAATTCTTGGAGAAGCAAAGTTGAACATTTCATCTTTCATCAATCAGGCACGCGGCGACGTAGCATACAACATCATCGACGTAGACGGTGTAGTAACAGACGACATCATCGCAAAGCTTTCAGCATGTGATACAGTAAATCGCGTTCGTCCAATTTTTGGTTAGCCCGCGAGATTTATCGAACGCCTAAAATAACAAATACGTTAAAAAAAACAGCAGAATCATAAGACTCTGCTGTTTTTTATTTTTCAAAATCCTAATTCTTATACCAGCCGTTGATCGCATCCAGAACAAAATCCTCTGATCCAGAGATGATGACCCGGACATTCTTTCCGTGTTTTTCGAATTTTAAGGTAGCGTCTGCGCAATTATTCATGGCCTTACAATAATACTTAGAAAGTTCTGATGCTTCTTCATCTTCCATTACGTAATCTAGAACAGAACAGATTTTATTTGTTTTCTTTTCTGTATCTGCCATAAAATCATAAACGACAGCATTTGCCTTTGATTTTATTCCCGGGGCAACATTTGGATTTGAAAGAAACTCATCAATTTCTTCAGGTGTAAACTGCCAGATTCCATCAATTTTTTCACCCTTAAGATGTCCCATAGAAATAAAGTTTCTGAGGGAACGGGTTGTAAAACCAGAAATAACCGCCAGTTCATTGATATTATAATAATTTTTTTCCATAGTGATTCTCCTTGCTCACTTTATGTGAGCCACTCACATTTTGTGAGCCGCCCGCTTTTTTTTGCGAGCCGTTTTGTCCCGGAACTACATTTAGTATAGTCCAGACCCACTATGGAATCAATTTGAAATATGACGAGTTTTTCATAGCAGAAAGCTCAACTCTATTTCTGCTCTTTTCCAAGACAAATTACCATTGCCGGAACAGGCTCATTATTGCGGGCAAACTCATTCTTATACCAGCGGTTCCAGGCTCCCTGATAGACAAGTGCCATTACAAAGGCATCGGCACAAAGCTGATATTTTAAGAATTCGGGAACTACATCTTTTAAATGTTTTGGCGGTTCAACAGGATTTACAAAAAGCTCCTCCAGCTCTGAATTAAACTTTTGACTGAAATCAAGGATTGCTTCATGGAAAATTGTTTTGAAAAGGAATTCTGAATCTTCACAAGACAATACCGGAATATTCAAAACTTCAACAGAACCTTCTTTTCCAAGCAGATTGTATTTTTCATATCTTTCAATAGCTTCCTTGTCAAAGAATCTTGGATCTATCAAAGGAATATCAGATTCTTCTCCCTCATAAAGGGCATAACAAATTTTCAAAAACTGCAGATGATCAAGCGGCCAGAACTGACTGAAAGTAAAGCCTGCAACAACATCATAAGCATAAAACCTGATTTCCTCACGATTTTTATAAGCTCCTGTAGACACACTATGACAGCCGTTTAGTTTACAAAGACTATGTCCTGTAACATAATCCCAGTCAGGTTTAAAATCTAAAGGACTTTTAAAACCATAAGCATACCCCTGCCACTTTGCCTTATGCTCAATTTCCATTACATTCGGTTTTGAGTTTATCTTAAAGCTTACTTCGCGGGTTGCTTCTTGAATAATGAAAATCACGGAAAACTGCAGTAAACTTGCCTTCTGTCTTTCACTCATTTTCTTATAACAATCTAACTGACGGATTCGCTCAAGATATTTTTCAAGTTCAACCCACATAGCCTTCGCATACTTTTCCGCAACGGCTTTATCATGATCATAGGCTCTGTCTTTTTCTTCCTGAGTAAAGATAATAAAGCTTGTGAAAACCTTATCTCCCTTACGCATCATAAAATCATAAGAAATCAGTTCTTCAACAATAGGCTCAATATATGCCGCAGAAATTCCAAGTCCCTGCGAAAGTTCTGTAATTGTCAAAGGCTTTTTATAGGCCATAATCAAAATATTCTGATGAATGCGGCGAGTCCAGTTATTGGTATAAAAGGCAGAACAATCATTGTCCATTTCACCACACATCCAGATATCAAGACATTCCGGCTCATAACTCTGTTTTTCGTACTTTTCCATTTCATTCTCCAGTTTGGCTTTAACATTCATACGAGCGGTGTTCAGGCGGGATTTTACCGTGTTTGTATTTACGTCCAGTTCATCTGCAATTGACTGCACATCCTGGCCATGGATGAAATGACGAACTAAAACTTCACGATAATTTTTGGAAAGTTGAGTAATTATGCGGCGGATATTTTCTTCATCTTCTTTTCTGATGATTTTTTCCAGCGCAGATTCTGACTCTTCTTCCCTGCCGGCAATTTCAAAATCCGGAATCACACCATAAGAAATTACAGGCTTTGAATATTTTGAACGCAGAAAATCATAAAACTTATGATTCAAAATGCCAGAAAGATAAGTCTTTGGATTTCCAATTTTCGTCCCGTTTTTCAACGCAACGATAGCACTTATCAGAGTCTCCGAAACAAGATCCTCGGCCTGCTCAAAGTTATTTGTTTTACTAAGAGCAAGTTTCAGAAGATATTCGCCATAATCAAATAAGTGCATTTCGTTCATTTTTCTAGTCTACCATTTTTCTCGTATATAATGGTAGTCGTAGGAAACAGAAAAAAGGTCGGTGAATCTCAATTTATTTATACAGTTTCATTCAAAGCTTTTATCGAACAATCTTTTATAAACTCCGGTGCAAAATCTAAACCGTTTGCCCAGGAAATTGTATGATTCTTAATTGAAAAATCTTTGAATACATTCAAGTCCCGAAGAGCAGAAACAATTGCACGAGAATCCCCAAAAATCGTTTTCTCAAAATCCACAAGGTGAGAACTTCCATCATTAAAAGTTACAATAATTTTGTATTCACTCTGATATTTTGCTGATTCTACGTGCAACATAAAAATTCCTCACATATAATATAGTTTTAGTTTTACGATTTTAGGCAAACTTTTCCAAAAATTCTTTAATTTTTTTATTCGAAAAGCTTTTTCAAATCATTTACAAGGTGCTTTTTGTCTGTGGACCAGGGGGGAGCAACAACATCTGCACGGGGAGGATCTCCGCTCAGACGATGAACTATCATACCGGGCGGAAGTAATTCCAAAGCAGAACGCACAAGACCAAGATATTCTTCATACTCAAGAGAGCGGAACTTACCTTCACGGAAAAGCTTTTCGAACGGGGTACCTTTAAGGATATAAAGATTCATAATCTTAATTCCATCGCTTCCGGCTTTAACGACGGCACGGACAGATTCCATCATCTGCTCTTCTGATTCAATTTCCAGGACCCCGGAATCATCACTGGAAGGACATGGAAGTCCGAACATGACATGCGTTACTACGTGTATTTTTGAGTTCGCTTTATGAATACGATTTACTACATCAAAATAAACTTCATTTTTATAACCGCGGTGGAAAAATTCTGCAGTCTCTTCGCACACTGTCTGAAAGCCAAGTTCCAGCTGGACAAAATATCCCTTCTCCAAAATCCCGGAAAGGACACAAAGACATTCATCGCTTATACAATCCGGGCGGGTTCCAAGTGCAAGCCCCACTACCCCGTCGCAGCACAAAGCTTCTTCCCATTTTTTTGAAAGCTCATTCAGGTTCCCGTATGTGTTCGTAAAATTCTGAAAATAGGCTATGTATTTTTTCTCATATTTTCTTGAAAATTTCTGGTCGACAAGTTTTTTGGCAGCTTGGACCTGTTCGCTTATTCCAAGATTTTTATCTGCCGTAAATTCACCGCTACCTCGGCTACCGCAAAAAAGACAGCCTCCTGTTCCAAGCTTTCCATCGCGGTTTGGACATGTGCATCCGGCATCTAAAGTGATTTTGTAGGTTTTAGTTCCAAAAAGAGATTTATAAAATTCCCCTGCAGTGAGCATAGTTTTCGTAAAAGATTAGAATTTTAAAGTGCCGACAACTGTTGCATCGTCGTCATGAGAAGCAGCAGGTTTTCTGGCCGGAGCCTTTTTGTTTTTTTCCATGATGCGATCTTCACGACTCTTGTATGTAGATTTTGAGCTCTTTGATTTTGGCTTTTTATATGGTTCTACAGTTACGCCGGTTTTACGTTCGGAGCGGGCTTTGGGAGAAGTGAGGAAGGCGAAGAGGCTGCCGCAAAGACCGCCTGCTAAGACGATTATAACTCCAAGAGCCTTATTCGGATGATTTTCTATAAAAACTTCACGCAAGATAAACAGAATGAGCATGGAAAGAGCTGTCCCCGTGATTTTATTTTTAGAAAAATTCATAAGGGCATTCAAAAGAACCAGCATGAATACAATCGAACTGCATCCGTACATCGGGTCTTTACAGAAACATGCGTTTAATACTCCTGCAAAAATCCCCGAAACAAACATCATAATCCCTATGATAAAAGAACCATAACGCTCTTCCATGGAAGGTCCAATCAATGCAACAAAAAGAAGGTTTGTAAAAAGAAGAAGCCTTTCTTTGCCATTAAAGATATAAAGAAAAAGCCCCAGTATGCTTTTGATATTTGTAAAACTGAACTTTGCAGCCCCCGAAGCAGATGGCGCTACGAGCAATTCCTGGATACCGGCCTTAGGCGCAATAAGTGATATTATAAAAAACAACAGCGCAATAATGATAAACGATAATGTTACCGGCGCATCATACACAAATTTGAGGTTTATTTTTCTTTTTGGCATTTTTACTCCCTGTAGACTTCGCTTCGACGGTGAAATCCTGAATCAATTATAACACTATCAAGATTATTTTTGTCAACTAAAATCGGGTCGAGCCATATTACAGAAACATAAGTAATTCCATTGTTGATTTTTTCTATCTTATATTTAGAAGAGATGATTTTTTCTTCCCTTGCAAGCCCAACCGCACATTCAGCAGCTAAATCTGCGAGTTCTGTAATTGGCTTATAAATTGTAAAAAGCTGTTTCCCCTGAATTATATTCTGGCACGCCGCTATATCGGCATCCTGACCGCAGACCATCACCTTTCCATCAAGATTAAAAAGCTTTAATGCCTGGATTACGCTGTCTGCAATCGCATCATTTCCGCAGAAAATCGCATCAGGAATTTTATTTTCGTTTATGAGGTTTATCATCTGATTATTTGCAAGGTCATAGTTCCATCCGGAAGTATAATAAATATAATCAAGCTTTTTTCCTGCCTTTGTAAGCTTCTGGACAATTCCTTCTTTTACAAGAGCCATATTAAAATCTTCTTCTGCACCAAGGATGGCAAAGAATTTTCTGGCCGGTGTTTTTGTAAGAAATCCGTTTGCCATATATTCTCCAACCTTCTGACTGTTAATGGTAACGTATAAATCAACAGAAGTATTGAGCATAAGACGGTCATAAGAAATAACAGGAATCCCTTTGAGTTTTGCTTCATCAACAACTTCGGAAAGCCCCTTTGCATCCTTTGGAAGAATTACCAGAGCACTTACTTTTTTTTCTATAAGATAACGGATCTGCCTTATCTGTTCTTCAAGATTATTTCCCGCATTCTGAACAATTACATCGGCTCCAAGTTCCTTTGCCTTATTAATAAAAATATCAAGGTCTCTCTGCCAGCGTTCAATTGCCAGAGTATCAATAGAAAATCCAATTATTGTTTTTGAACTGTCCTCACTTTTCTTTCCTGTTTCTCCCTTATTTTCCTTACCTGTGCAGGATGCAAGACAGAGAAGAATACTTAAAATCAATAATCCTAAAAAACTTCTTTTCATATAAACCCCTTTTCTTAAATACTTCTATATTCCGAAGGTGTAACACCGTATTTACTCTTAAAAAGGCGGCTGAAATAATTCTGATCATTATATCCAACCTCCCTCGTAATCTCTTTAATAGACATTGATGAATTTTTTAATAAATCCCTTGCCTTTTCGAGCCTCTTATCGGACAGAAAATTTACAAAGGTACATCCTTTTTCTTCGCGGAAAAGTTTACTCAAATAAAATGAACTCACATTCACCATATCTGCCATCTGTTCAAGTGAAATATCTTCCGAAAGATTTTCGCTGATGTAATCATAAACTTTTTTAACAATAGGATTTCCTTTCTGCTTTTTAGAATCCGCAATCACAGAAGCATATTCTAAAATTGTTTTTGTTAAATAATCCTTGAGCATGCCGCTGTCGTTTTCGCCGCTTAAAACAGAAAATGCATTGTTGAACGAAGCCGATTCATAAGACGAAAGATTTTTATTTACAATATCCTTTGCCATTACAATCAGTTCAAAGAATGAATTTTTTATGATGTTCAAATCCTTTTCGGAATTAAATGAGTTGAGCGCGTAAATTTCTAAGATTGATTCAAGCCCGTTGATGTCCGCATTTTTTAATTTAAATAAAATCTGTTCTTTAAGTTCCTTTGTTTCATCAATCTTTGTGATTTTTAAAAAGCCCTTTCGCTCTTCGGCAAAAACTATTTCACCAGTACTTTCGCAGTGAGCCAGACACGAAACCGCCTGAGTATAAGAAAGTTTTGAATCATCAAGCGAAGAAAAAAACTGACTTACACCGATTTTAATTCCGGCGCTGATTTTATATTTTAAGTTTACATAAAGCTTTGTGATTATCCCTTTAAAATCTTCAAAATTATCTTCTTTTTCCAGCGGGAACAGAACCACAAGACGATTCATCATAAACGAGCTTACAAGACATTTTTTAATTTCGTTTATTCCGTCGCGGATTTTTATGTAATTATCGTATTGATTCTGAGAATTAACATTCGGAAGCTCCAGACAGATAATGCAGAATTTATTTCCGGTGAGGTTAAAATATTCGCGGTATGATTTTAAATCGAATTTGTTTTCGTGATTAAAAATCAGTGAATAAATAAAATCGTTTTCGACCATCGGAGAAACTAAATCAAGCTTTTTATGAAGCTCCATGTCTTCGCTCTGTCGTCCGCGGTTTAAATCTATAAAATCCATGGAATTTCTGATTGTCTGGATTACGATGTTTCTGTTTACCGGTTTTGTGATATATTTTGAAGCACCAAGGTTCATCGCTTCCTGCGCATACTGAAAGCTGTCGAACGCACTTAAAATTATGATGATTGTCTCGGGCTTAAGTTTTTTTATGCAGCTGATTGTTTCAAGTCCGTTTAAGCCCGGCATGTTAATGTCCATAAAAATGATGTCGATATCTTTTTCGGAAACAATTTTTAAAGCTTCTGTCCCGGAGAGAGCTTTTAAAACATTAACCTGCCCCGTAAAGTTTTTATCTATAATAAAAGAAAGAGAATCTAAAACTATCTGTTCATCATCTGTTAATAAAATATTATACATCGCGCGGTATCCTGATTATAAATTTAGTTCCTTTGCCTTCCTCTCCCGAAACAATATCAAAAATATCTTTACCCTGATAAGTCATCTTCAAACGGAGGAAAACGTTTATTAAACCTGTTCCACCATTTTTACCAGACTCATCTTCCAGAGATTTTTCCGTAAGCTTCTGGACGGCATCGGGCAATTTTGTGATTCCATTTTCTACCGCATTAAAAACGGCTTCTTTAATTTCATCACTCATTCCGTTACCATTATCCGCTACAGAAATGATAATATGTTTTTCAGATAACTCAATCTTTAAAATTACTTTTCCCTTTTCGTTTTTTAAGCCGTGCTTGATGCAGTTTTCTACCAGTGGCTGAAGAGTCATCACAGGGATAAGCTCTTTAAAAGTATAGGCCGGAATGTCTTTAATAAATTCAAGACGGTTTCCAAAACGCACCTTCATGATGTAAACGTAATTATCTACAAGGCCAAGCTCCTGATCTACTGTAACAAATTTATCCTGTCTCTGGATATTGTATCTAAAGAAGTCTGCAACCTGCTCCAGAAAACTACAGGTTTTGTCGGCCCCCTCGAGCATGGAAAGCTGGGCTCCCGTATTCAGCGTATTAAACAGAAAGTGCGGATTAATCTGATTCTGAAGAGCCCTTAACTGCGCATCGGTATAGAGGGCCTGCATTTCCATCTCTTTTTCTTTTAAAGCATTCTCTGTACGTGCCTGCTCCCAGATAGTATCTATATATTCGCGGATGCTTACGATCATTCTGTCAAAAGCGCGGCATATATTTCCAATTTCATCATCAGTGTCGTTATTAAAAAGGGGAACATCAAAATCGCGGACAGAAACCCTGTATGCAACATCGGAAATTTCTACAAGCGGTTTTGTAAGGTTTGTAATCATAAAGTAAAGAACAAAGAAAAGCAGGAACGAAAAGGCTATAAAGATGATAAAAATAATCCTTGTTGTAAAAGAAATTTTTTCCTTACTGGCGATATAGTTTTTTCCGTTTCGCTGGAGCAAAAGTCTGTTCAATTCAAGAATTTCTGAAAGTAAAAGATTGTAACAGCTTGTGGTGCATTCATAGCTTGTCTGAACTTCGCTCATATTGTTTGCACGTCTTGCGTTTATGGATTTATTGCTGTAAAAAATGAAACTCCTGGAAAGCTCATAAACAATGTATTCCTTCTGAAAAACTTCCGTTGCCGACGGCTCCTTACGAAGCTTATCCATAAATTTTTCCATCTTTGTTCTGGCCGTATAAAATGAGTCGATACTTTCGAAGGTGTGGTAAGCAATATAAATCTCCATCGATTTTTCTGTTTCTGCGAGTGCCTGCGAAAAGTCGTTCAATTCCGTATTCGACTGATAGACATCGCCAAGTGTGTTTATAACGTGTGTGTTCATGCGCATTGCAAAAACAAGAAGAACCAGCATGACAGAAAGAGAAATCAATACCGAGCTCATGATTCGGCCCCGTAAGCTTTTAAAATGTCTGATGTATTTTTTATCTATTTTCATCAGAACTCCTCTTAATGCTTACGTCTGCCGCAATATAACTGTTTGCATATCCGCTGTTAAAATATTCAAAAAATTCCTTGATTAAAAGTTCCCCGATTTTTTCTCCGTCCAGAGAGATGAGTTCATAAACAACACCGTTATTCAGATAAAGCTGGCATGCTTCGTTTGCACCAAATCCGATAATCCAGAAGTCTTTTGAATTGTCAAAACTGTTTTCGAGCATTTTCTGTGCAATCCGGGTAGTATCTTCTTCGGAAAGGCTGATGATAAGATTTTTAATTCCACTTTCCTTCTGACTCTGAAAAACAAGGTCTCTGTACTCAAGGTCATCAACTATTTTGTAGGAAATATTCTTGTGATTTTCCATTGCATTTTCAAAGCTGTTTATAAAGTTTGCAAAGTTTAATGAATAAGAATCATCCTTTTTTAAAAGATAAATCTGACCGCCTTCGGGCAAAAGTGAACACGCTTCGTCCGAGATTTTTTTTCCAAGTTCCCAGTAACTGTAACCGATGTAAGACACCTGCTGCATATCCGGATTATAAACTCCCGTCGTAATAAGCGGTATCTGATTACGGTCTACGTCTTCCTTTACTGTAATTTTTTCATCTGTTGAATCTATATATGCGATGATTCCGTCTGCATTCACAAAAGAAGCATAATCAAAAAGATTCTGGAGCGACACCTCTTCGGCCTGTGATTTTGGAACATAAAAGTCGAGCTCAAAGTCAAAATCCTTTTTCCAGTTCAAAGCACCTTCGTAGATTTTTTTTAAAAAGGCTTCGTTTTCGTAGCGTCCTATCATCACAAGGTGTTTTGTATTACTTGTGTCTTCTTCCAATTCAGATTTATTCGATGTGGAAAATGATTTTTCTATAAATACAAAAAAGAAAATGCAGCAGAGGATAAGAAATATAAAAACAACAGAGCTTAAAATATATACCTTATTTTTTTTACTTATCATAGGTAAACTTAATTTTTCCGTTTTTATAATCTGCTTTTACCTTTCCGCCTTTTTCAAGACTTCCAAACAGAACCTCATCAACAAGGGCATTTGCAAGAAGATCTTCTACCGTGCGGCTCATATTTCTTGCTCCAAACTCTTTAGAGAAACCTTCTTCTGTAAGATAATCTATGCACGAATCTGTAACCGTAAGTTCTACCTTTTTATTCTTCATCCTCTGGGCAAGCTTAGAAACTTCCTTGCATGCAACAAGACGAACAACTTCCCTTGTAAGATGATTAAACGGAATGACTGAATCAAGGCGGTTACGGAATTCAGGAGAGAATTCTTTATTTACAGCTTCGTTCAAAATTGCTTCCGAAGAATCAGCGCTGTCTGTTCCAAAGCCTATGCCGGGTTTTTCCATATCGCGCGCACCTGCATTACTTGTCATGATAATCATGCAGGAACGGAAGTCAGATTTTCTTCCCTGATTATCTGTAAGGATACCGTAATCCATTACCTGAAGTAAAATGTTATATATATCTTCGTGTGCCTTTTCAATTTCGTCAAAGAGGATGACAGCGTTTGGATTTTTTCGCACATCCTTTGTAAGCTGGCCGCCTTCTTCAAAACCAACGTAGCCCGGAGGAGAACCGACTAAACGGCTTACAGAATGCTTTTCCTGATACTCACTCATATCGTAACGAAGAAGAGGTTCTTTTAATAATTTTGCAAGCGCTTTTGCAAGTTCTGTTTTTCCACAGCCTGTCGGACCAACAAAAAGATAACATGCTTCGGGCTTATCAGGATTTCTGAATCCGGCTCTGCTTCTCTTAACTGCTTTTGCAAGCATGGAGATTGCCCTGTCCTGACCGAATATTTCTTTCTGTAAGAATGGTTCAATATTCCTAAGGCTTTCTTTTTCGTCTGATTCAACCACATCGAGCGGAACCTTTGCCATTTTAGAAACAACAGTTTTTATAACTGATGATGTAACAGTCGGAATTGCTGCCCTAGAAGGAGATGCAACAAGGACTTTTGATTTTGAAAGCCCGTCGAATCCGCCTGTTTTTGAAATAAAAAGATATGCTCCCGCTTCGTCCATTATATCGATTGCCTTATCGGGAAGGCGTCTGTCCGGCAGATACTGAATGGAATAATCAACTGCATCTTCTATTGAAGAATGTGAATATTTTACGTGATGGAAATCTTCGTATTTTTTCTGAAGCCCCTGAAGTATTTTTACAGTTTCTTCTCTTGTAGGCTCGTTTATATCGATTTTCTGGAAACGTCTTGAAAGCGCCCTGTCTTTTTCAAAATGAGCCGCATATTCTTCGAATGTTGTAGATCCTATAAATTTTACTTCGCCCGTAGCAAGAACAGGTTTTAAAAGGTTAGCCGCATCCATCTGCGAGCTTCCGTTTGTTCCCGCTCCCATGAGCATGTGGATTTCGTCTATAAATAAGATTGCCTTTTTCTTTTCTTTTAACTCATCGATTACAGAATGGAGTCTTTCTTCAAAGTCACCGCGGAATTTTGAACCGGCAAGAAGAAGTCCTAAATCAAGGCTGTAGATTGTGTAGCCCTTAAGAGCCTGAGGAACTTTGCCGTCTACAATTCGTTTTGCAAGACCGTATGTTATGGCTGTCTTTCCTACTCCGGCATCTCCTACGTGAAGAGGATTATTCTTTGTGCGCCTGCAGAGAATCTGGATTGTTCGTTCAATTTCTTCCTGGCGGCCGATTAAATCATCAAAAAGATTTTCGCTCGCCATTTTTGTAAGATCTACTGCAAAGCGGTTTAATCCGCCTGAATTGTTTGTTGTAAGACCTTCCATCCCAGGTGGCGGAGTCTGAGTTGCATTTTTTTTCTGACTTCCGTGAACACCCTTGATTCTTGTGATTACTTCTAAAAGTTTATATCTGTCCAGACCGCTTGAGCGCATGTAATAAGAACAGTAATTTCGTTTTTCTTCGAACATGCTCACAAGGACGTCTGTAATGTCTATCATATCTGATTCACTGGAAACGCAGTGAAAAACCGCCCTGTTCATAATGGCCTGAAAGCCCGCAGATTCCATCGGATTTTTAATGAATTCGGGATTTGCTTCTTCGCTTATGCAGGGAACTTTTGTAGAAAGAAAATCAGAAAGATTTGAACGCAGGGCATCGTTATCGCTTCCGCATTCTAAAAGAAGATGATTTACAAAATCGTTCTGAAGGGCAACTTTTAAGACATGCTCCGGAGTGAAAAATTCGTGATGTGCATTTTTCGCCTCGTTGAAGGATTCGTTTAAGATTTTAGTGAGCATGGGGCTCACCTTCATCTGCCTTACGTTTCCTTTAGGGCTCTGTTCAGTATTACTCAACTTCTACCCTCAGTGGAAATCCGTTCTTCTTTGCAATACTTCTTGTTAAAATAACTCTTGAAACGGCGATATCGTATGTGTAAGTTCCAACAACAGCAGAGCCAAGCTCATGAACAGTTCTCATAAGCTGTTCTGATTCTTCTTTTGAGTAATTAAAAACAGAACAAAGAACATCCACAACAAATTCCATTGTGGTGTAGTCATCGTTATAAAAAACTACATTGCGCTCTGGAGGAAGTTCTATTGTCGTATTCTCCGCCATACCGCTGTTAAGATTTGTGTACGGCTCCATGTTTTCACTCATAAGTTTAAATATACCACAAATTCCCGATGTTTCCAACATATTATTAAAAATCAGGGGTCTAAATTTAGCACTTTTTTTATGACAAAAAAATACTAATCAGAGGAGCTCCAGAGACCTTAAAATTCGGAAAAATAACAGAAAATAGCAAAAAAAGTAAGATAAATTTTTATATAAAAAAACGATTAACCTTATAATTTACATAAAGGGGATTATAAATCCTCATAACCAAAAAAAAGGAGTTTTACAAATGAAAAAACTTTTAACAGTTGTTTTAGCTGCACTTGCTTTAAGTTTAGTAAGCTGCGGTGGAAAAAGTTCTTCTACAAAAGTAGGTGTATCTATGCCTACAAAGGACTTACAGCGCTGGAATCAGGACGGAGCTAACATGAAAGCTCAGCTCGAAAAAGCTGGTTACACAGTAGACTTACAGTATGCTGCTAACGATATCCCAACACAGGTATCACAGCTTGAAAACATGATTACAAGCGGATGTAAAGTACTCGTAATCGCATCTATCGATGGTAACGCTCTTACAAACGTTCTTGAACAGGCTAGAAAAAAGAAGATTGATGTAATCGCTTATGACCGCCTTATCATGAACACAAAGGCTGTTACTTACTATGCAACATTCGATAACTACAAAGTAGGTACAATCCAGGGTGAATACCTTGTAGACAAATTGAACCTCAAGAATCGTTCAAAAGATGATCCAGCTTACATGGAATTCTTCACAGGTGACCCAGGTGACAACAACATCAACTTCTTCTTCGGAGGAGCTATGGATGTTCTTAAACCTTACCTTGATTCAGGTGTAATCGTATGTCGTTCAGGACAGACTTCAAGAGATCAGTGTGCTACATTGAACTGGTCTACAGAAGAAGCTCAGAAGAGAATGGAAAACCTCATCACATCTAATGGTTATGGTCCAAAAGGAACAAAACTTGATGCTGTTTACTCTTCAAACGACTCTTGTGCAAACGGTATTACAAACGCTCTTGTACAGGCTGGATACGATGCTTCTAACTTCCCACTCATCACTGGCCAGGACTGTGATAAAGTTTCTGTAAAGAACATGATTAAGGGAACTCAGGCTATGTCTATCTTCAAAGATACACGTACACTTGCTGCACAGACTGTAAAAATGGTAGACGCTATCATGCAGGGTAAAGATGCTCCTGTAAATGATACAACAACATACAACAACGGAACAGGAATCATTCCTTCATTCCTTTGTGAACCAGTTTACGGATCTATCGACAACTACAAAGAATTGTTACTTGATTCTGGATACTACACAGAAGCAGACTTGAAATAGGCTGAAAAATAATAAGAGCCTGATTCAATTTGGAGTCAGGCTCTTTTTTTAATCATTTTTCTTTTAGAAAGAGGGGTTCCAATGGCTAAAACATTATTGGAAATGAAAAATATTACCAAGGTATTTCCTGGTGTAAAAGCGCTCGATAACGTTAATCTTACGGTAGAACAAGGCGAAATTCACGCAATCTGTGGTGAAAACGGTGCCGGAAAATCAACCTTGATGAACGTTCTTAGTGGTATTTACCCATATGGAACATACGAAGGAGATATTCTTTACGACGGAAAAATCTGTCAGTTTCAGACAATCCGAGACAGCGAATCAAGAGGTATTGTAATCATCCACCAGGAATTAGCACTTGTTCCTCTTCTGTCAATCGGAGAAAACATGTTCCTTGGAAATGAAAGAGGAACTAAAGCAAAAATTAACTGGTCAGAAACCTATGATAAGGCTGATGAGCTTTTACATATGGTTGGACTTAAAGATTCATCTAAAACATTAATAAAAGATATTGGTGTTGGAAAACAGCAGCTGGTTGAAATTGCAAAAGCTTTAGGAAAAAACGTAAGGCTTCTTATTCTTGATGAACCTACTGCTTCTTTAAATGATACAGAAGCTAAACACTTACTCGACCTGCTTCTTGAATTTAAAAAACAGGGAATGACTTCTATCATCATTTCTCATAAATTGAATGAAGTTTCTTATGTAGCAGACAAAATTACCGTTATCCGTGATGGTAGCTCAATCTGCACTATAGATAAAAAGAAAGATAACTTTTCAGAAGATGCCATCATCTCTGCCATGGTAGGACGAAGCTTAACAGACCGATTCCCTAAACGAGAATCTCATGTTGGCGAAGTTATTTTCGAAGTTAAAGACTGGTGTGTAGATCACCCTATCTTTGACGGAATTAAAGTTTGCGACAATATCAACTTTAATTTACGCCGTGGTGAAGTACTTGGTATTTCTGGTCTTATGGGTGCCGGCCGTACAGAACTTTCTATGAGTATCTTCGGACATTCATATGGTACAAACATCCGTGGACATATATATATGAACGGGAAAGAAGTTTTCTTCCCTACTGTAAAATCTGCAATTAAAGCAGGACTTGCCTATGTAACAGAAGACAGAAAAGGAAACGGTCTTATTCTTACCGAATCCATCTGTAAAAATACTACTGCGGCAAAACCCGAAAAAATTTCTAAGCACGGTATTTTAGACTTCGATAAGGAGAGAAAATACTCGGAAGACATGGCCAGAGACATTCACACAAAATGTTCATCGGTTATGGAAGATGTAGGAAACCTTTCGGGCGGTAACATGCAGAAGGTCCTTCTTGGAAAATGGCTCTTTGCAGAACCTGATATCCTTATTCTTGATGAACCAACCAGAGGTATTGATGTTGGAGCAAAATACGAAATCTACTGCATCATCAACCGTATGGTCGCAGAGGGAAAATCTGTAATCATGATTTCTTCGGAAATGCCTGAAATTCTTGGTATGTGCGACAGAATCTATGTTATGAACGAAGGCCGTATGATTGCAGAAATGGATGGAAAAACTGCAACTCAGGAAAAAATTATGACGGAAATTATTAATTCCGGAAAGAATGATAACTTAGGAGAATAAAAATGGAAGAAACAAAATTAAAGTCTGCAAAAAGCTCCGTTTTGAATATTTTGAAAGGCAACACCATGATGTTCGTTCTTTTTGGTGTAATGGTCTTATTCGAAATTTTGATTCGGGTTTTTAATAAGGGATCTTTATTTGCACCTGCAAATATCACAAACATTATCCGCCAGAATGCTTACGTAGCTATTCTTGCAACCGGTATGCTCTGTTGTATTCTTACCGGTGGTAACATCGATTTGTCTATTGGTTCTGTTGTTGCTCTCGTTGGTGCTATAGCCGGCGTTCTTGTAGTAAACTGCAAGATGAACACACCGGGCCTTATTGCAATAGCAATTCTGATTTGTCTTATAACCGGAACACTGATTGGTGCCTTCCATGGTTTTGTAATCGCATATCTGCACATTCCTCCGTTTATTACAACATTAGCCGGAATGCTCTTATGGCGTGGTGCTGCAACACTCATCCTTAACGGACAGCCAATTGCTCCATTCCCACAGCCATACTTAAGACTCTTCGAAAGCTTTATTCCTAATCCGAGCGAAGCTATTTCCGAAAAGTTCGGCGAAATTGATTTATTCGGTTCATGGGTAGATGCATACACACTTATGATTACTGCAGTTATCACAGTTCTCTGTGTTCTTGCATTCATCATCACAGAAATCGTAAAACGCAGAAACAAGATAAGAAAGAATTACACTGTACCTTCTACAGGATTCTTTATTGCAAAACTTGTTGGTCTTTCTGTAGTACTTCTTATCATAGGACAGTTCCTTGGACGCGACCGCGGTTTCCCAATCGTACTCGTAATCCTTGCAGTAATTGTTGCAGCATACTCATACTTTACACAGAACACCGTTCCAGGCCGCTACCTTTACGCTATCGGTGGTAACGAAAAAGCAGCACGCCTTTCTGGTGTAGATACTAAAAAAGTTATGTTCTTTGCTTACACAAATATGGGATTCATCTCTGCAGTTGCAGCTTTAGTTACAATTGCTCGTCTTGACTCTGCACAGCCTACAGCAGGTACTAACTACGAAATGGATGCTATTGCTTCCTGCTTCATCGGTGGTGCTTCTGCTTATGGTGGAACAGGTACTGTAGCCGGAGCCGTAGTCGGTGCTATCTTCATGGGTGTATTGAACAACGGTATGTCTATTCTTGGTGTTGATATGAACTGGCAGCGTGTAGTAAAGGGAACAGTCCTCCTTGCCGCTGTACTTTTCGATATCCTTTCAAAGAAAAAAAAGTCCTCTAAATAAAAATACTCTAACCAAAAAAAAATTGTACCATGATTTTTCGGTGGCAGCTCGCCAGGCTGCCACCGTTTTTTTTGCATTTTTTATTTATACAGCTTTATCCCGCGGACAATGGTTTTTATCTTAGTTAAACAATTAACTTAAAGCCCCTTATCTGTTATAATCAATATTATGACGGTTAATGAATTATCCTGTGAAATATATAATCGCTACGGACCTGTTACAAGAGCAAGAGGATGTTTTCTTTACACAAAAAAAGGTAAACGCCTTACAGATCTCTATCAGGAAGACGGAAGGGCAATTTTAGGATGGGAAGGCGGAAATGCATTTACCTTCTTAAAAAACGTCTTAAGCCGCGGACAGACCGGAAGCTTTATCTGCGAGGATGTAAGCCGTCTGGAAAAAGCCGTTTCTAAACTCTTAAACAGCGAACGAAACATTTTCTTTTTTTCGACCCAGGAACACGTGACAAAAGCCGCAATCTCTGTTTCCATGCAGAACACAAGCGTTTATACACCGTGGCTTTCTTACGACATGGACTGGTCAAAGGTAGACTGCGTTATACTCGAACCTCCCCTTCCATGGACAAAAACAATCTACATTCTTGCAGTAAAAAAAGACGTAGAACTTCCACCTGTAATCTATTCACAGTGTAAAGTACCATTTGCATTACAGGCTGCAATCACAAGGGCAATCTATAACCTCATAAAAGAAATACCATTACGCGAAGAAAAAAACTGGTTTATTTACGACCAGGTTTTAACCACATATTTTACACGCCGTGGTCCTTACCTTGAGCCTAAAGTTCCGGAAGATAAATACGATGACTTTGTGCTTCACTGCCTTGATAATGGTATTGTAATCCACCCGGAAGCAGGACATAACTCGATTATTCCTTACGGTGCAGACAAAGGTGTTTTTACGGCATTAAAAAATAATCCTTTTGAATTTTAAGTTAAACTGGCAGGAGAAATAAATGAACCCACAGATTTTATTATTTATCATCAAACTGATTCTAGGAGGTCTTGCAGCCTTTCTTTCCATCCTCATCATGTCTAAAACAAGAAATCCTGAATGGATGATGATGGTTGCAGGATTTTTAAGCTCATATGCAGCCTTAGTCTACGACTTACTGATTGAACTTGGTGTTTTTGCAGCCTCTGGTCTTCTTGTTTTCGGAATTCCCCTTCCTGCTTTAATCTTTGCCGTAGTTCCAAGCCTCTTTTTCATAGCTGCATTTATAATTAAATTGGCAAAACGCTAGGAACAAAAATGACAGAACTTGATGAGTACTGGGAAAAATTCCTTAAAGATACCGGTCGCGACAGTGAAGACCGCTGTGCCGGAGATTTATTTTTTGAATCAAAAGGATTTGTAGAAGCAGAACTCCTGTCGCTCGTACTTTCGGGCAGAAAAACCGCTATTTTTACAAGCTATTCCACCTTTGCCATTGATGGTGAACCGCTTCCTCTTGCCGGGGAACTTTATCTTGTTGTAAATAAAAAAAATGAGCCTATTTGTGTAATAGAATTTGATAATGTACAGATTGTGCCTTATAATGAAGTTACATGGCAAATGGCCAGCCTCGAAGGCGAAGATGAAAATCTGGAAGCCTGGAGGGAAAAACAGAGAGAGTACCTTGAAGATGAAGGCGCAGTAGTCGGTTTTGAGTTTACACCGGATATTAAGCTTGTGTTCCAGACCTTCAGGGTTGTTTACAGATAATATATTTATTTTAATAAATATATAAAAGCAATTTTTCTTAGGAGGAAAAAATGGCAAAAAAATCTTATTCATTTGGAAGGCTTCTGATGCAGATCGCTTTAGGAGCAATGCTTGCAATCGCAGGAATCTGGGCTCTTATGGGCGGCGGTGACTTTGGTGCAAAAGCTATCGGCGGTTTATTAAACGGAACAGTTGGAAAAATCTGTGTAATCGTCTTTGGTGTAATCGAACTCCTCGCTGGTGTATTCTTAATCCTCGAGCTCTTTATGGGCGATATCTTCGGTAAGATTGACAATATCCTGATGCTTATAATCATCATCGTATGGATAGTTGCAATCGTTCTTGCTGACTTTATCGGTGGTATCTTCAAGCCTGATTTCTTGACATGGCTCTGGAATCTTGCATACCACGTATTAGTTCTTGGTGTAATGTTCAACCTTAAAGACTAACAAATGAATTAAAATTTAAAAACGCTATTTATTAAATATATCTTAAGAAACCCCGGATTGTGAAAGCTCTCCGGGGATTTTGTTAAAGGAGAAAAAAAGTATGGATTTATTAATCTATTTGGGAATAGTTCTCTTTTTTATTGCTTCTATTTTTTCTATCACTTCATTCGTAATTTTTTTCAAAACCCCAAAAGAGGAAAAAGATACCCGTAAAAAATATTTAATCTATGCTCTTGTAACTCTGCCTTTTTTACTTGTAACTCTGGCTTTCGTAATTCTTATAATCGCACTCATTATTGGTTTTTCTACCGGCACAATAGGAATGTAAACTGAATAAAATGAAAACAAAACACTTTATAATCACATTAAGCATAATCATCGCAATCGGAATGATTTCTTCGTTAGTTTTAATGGGCTACACCTTTTATCAGAAAAAACACAGCTCAATCACAGCATTTATTTCTACAGAAAAATTCTAAATATTTTCGAGGACTACTTATGAAAAAAAGTGATAAATCATTTTACGAACGCCCCCTCTTTCAATTTATCATCATCTTTGCAGCGGCTGCCCTTTTTATCATTTTAAACCTGGGCATTTATAATACATTTACAAGACGACTAATAAATCCTTACGGGAAAACCATGCAGGAAAAATCAATTAAAATAGCTGATTATCTTCCGTTTAAGGATGATTCAAAAATTGTAAAAATCCCGGCCTCGAACGAAGAAAAATTTACAGAAGGAGAAGCAATGCCTGTTTTAGATGGAGCCACAGCCCTTCTCCCCGTTTATTCAGCTTTCTTCAATTCACTCTACCCCGAAAACACCTGCAGCTTTGACGGGAAAGATTTTGGAGCAGAAAGCCTTCTTCAAAAAAGAAATACAGCGGGAGCTTTTAAAGCGCTTGCAGAAAATAAAGCCGACATAATCTTTTGTGCAAAACCTTCTAAAAAACAGCTTGAATATGCAAAAGAAAAAGGCCTTGAATTTGTGATGGTGCCAATCGGTTACGAAGCCTTTGTTTTTATTGTGAATAAAGATAATCCTGTTGAGAATTTAAGCGTTCAGCAGATTAAAGACATATATTCTGGTAAATATGAAAGATGGAGCGAAGTTGGCGGAGATGATTCAAAAATTGCAGCTTTAATAAGGGCAGAAGGAAGCGGAAGCCAGACAGCGATGATTTCTTTTATGCAGGATACTCCATTTGCACCTTCTAAAAATATATTTACAGGAAGAGCCATAGGTTATTCATTCCGCTATTATATTTCTGGAATTGTGGGCGATTCAAACATCAAACTTCTTTCGCTCGAAGGGGTTAAACCTACAAAAGAAAACATCAGAAATAAAACTTATCCTGTTTTTTCAAATTTTTACGCAATCTATCGTGCATCGGATGCAGAAAAAAAAGACATCAAAAAAGTGATTGATTTTGCACTTTCAAAAAAAGGACAGCAGATTGTAGAAGAAACAGGTTATGTAAGTCTTGATTAATTATCAGATAAAAAAACATGCATCCGGGTAAAAAAAAGGCAACCGGGGGAAAATATATCCCGGAATTTTTTAACTACATCGAAAAGTTTTTACCAAGATAAATCTCACGCGCAAGCTTACTCTTTAAAATTTCTTCTTTTTTACCCTGAATCATAATTGTTCCGGTATTTATGATTATGGCTCTGTCGGTAATTTCGAGGGTATCGCGTACGTTGTGATCTGTAATCAGGATTCCGATTCCGCGCTTTGCAAGAAGCTTTATGACAGATTTGATGTCGGCAACTGCAATCGGGTCGATTCCGGCAAAAGGTTCATCAAGAAGAAGGAATTTTGGTTCCATGGCAAGAGAGCGTGCAATTTCTGTTCGGCGTCTTTCTCCACCCGAAAGTGTATATGCATACTGCTTGCGTATTCTTCCGATTGAAAATTCTTCTATGAGCTCTTCCAGACGGCGCTTTTTCTGCTCGAGCGTTAAATCTTTCCGGTTTTCCAGAATAGACCAGATATTTTCTTCTACCGTAAATTTTCGGAAAACCGATGGCTCCTGTGGAAGATAAGAGATTCCCTTCTGCGCCCTCTGATACATCGGAAGCTTTGTGATGCATTCGTTATTCAAAAAAACTTCGCCGGCAGTAGGCTTATAAAACCCAACCACCATATAAAAAGTTGTCGTCTTGCCCGCTCCGTTTGGTCCTAAAAGCCCTAAGACTTCTCCGGTATGCATGGAAAAATCAATCCCCTTTACAACTTCCTTTCTGCCGAAAGTTTTATATAAACTGGAAATGCGTAATTCGTCCGTAAAGATTCCCATCATTCTTCCCCTTCGCTCTTTTTTTCTTCCTCATTTTTCTGGGTAACCGTTCCCTGAACATTTCCCGTAAGTTCTATTTCCTGGGTATCAAGATTAAGCGAGATTGACTGAGCACGGAATAAATCATCCCCCTGGCGTACCTGTGCATTCCCGGAAATATCCAATAGCTGTGCTTTTTTCTGATAGATTGCATAAGCGCCAGTACATGTGTTGTTTTTCTGCAAAAGCTTAATCTGAACCTGAAGAACTGCAATTTCGGTATCCTGATTATATTCAATAATCTGCGCCTGAGCCTTTACATCGTTTTCTAAGTCGGTTAAAGATACATCACCTTTAAGAATTGCAATCTTTGTTTTTCTGTCGTATTCAAGATAAGAGCAGGTAAAATCCATCTTTGCTTCTATGTTCTTTCCGGTGATGTTTCCTTCTGCAACAATCTTTCTGTAATCTTCGCCCGAAAGTTCAATCGAATCGGCATAAATTTCCATTGTGTCTGTTTTTACATAAGCCTGGCCAATGAGTTTTGTTACGTTTCTTTTTCCTTCGCCCGTCTGCCCCGTCATGCTTGCTGCAGAGAAGAAGATTTTTTCGGCATGAAGTGAAAAACTAATCAGTGTAAAAAATAAAAGAGAACAGATTGATTTTTTTGTTAATACAAATGCCCTCATCACTCTGAGCCACCTTCTTCGGTCTGGATTTCGCCTGTTACAGTTCCCGCAAAAGAAAAACTATCGCTCAAAGAACTTGCAGAAAATCCTGTTCCATAAATGATTGTATCATCCTTTTCGATTTTTACAGTATCTGTTTTTGAACCAACGAGCTGTTCCGTGTTTCCGTTATATTCCAAAGAATTTGCAGAAAAATCAGCCTTATAATCCTTGCTCGAAATTTTAATATCATCAAAAAGCTTATAAAGTTCTGCATCCGGATTTGCGTACATATAACCGCATGAGCCCGAAGTCTTTATTTCGTTATTTTCATCATAAGCGTCGAAAGTAACGTTCTGTGCATAAATAGTCTGATTAGATTTATAGCGTTCCATTTTATCTGCCGCAAGCTGCACGGAAACTTTTTTATCTTCATATTTTGTATAAACTAAATCGGTAAAAACAAACTCAGGATTAGTATCTTCTGCGCGAACAGTTTCCTCGCTTTTTACAGAACAGGCAGTACATAAAAGAGAAAGTGATAATAAAATTAATAACACTCTGGAACAGTTTTTCATCTATATAAAAATATAAAGCATAATTGCAGATTAATAAACACCTGTTACATCATATTTTTTTTTATGATATATTCTTTTTTATGAGTGAACGCTGCATGCGCTGTTTTAAACCAACCAACAGCTGCCTTTGTAAATACACAAAAGAACTCGACACCGGAATCAAATTCGTTTTTCTGATGCATCCAAAAGAAGCAAAAAGACAGAGAACGGGAACAGGTAATCTTTCTCATATTTCGCTTAAAGATTCAGAGATCCTCGTCGGTCTTGATTTTTCAAAAAACATCCGCTTCCAACAGTTGATTCACGACCCTTCATATTTTCCCGTGATGATGTATCCGGGCGAAAATGCATGGACAGCCAGAAAAGAAGGATTTAAAGAAGCCGTCGGAAATAAAAAACTCCTTGTAATAATTTTGGATGCAACCTGGTTCTGCTCTAAAAAGATGATTGAACATAACCCATTTTTACTCGAGCTTCCACGCTTTTCTTTTTACAAAACTTACTCATCAATTTTTACTTTTAAAAGAGAACCAAAACCAGAATACATTTCGACCATTGAATGCTGCTATTATCTTATAAAAGAATTACAGGAAATTGATTTTGTAGATAAGTCGATTGAACCTGAACCTCTGATGACAGTTTTTAAAGAGATGATTAAGCTTCAGCTTACGGCCGAAAACGAACGCATTTTAGGAATAAGGCCAAACTCCCACAGCTACGATGCAAAATACAATAGGCTCAAAGAAGTCCCTGACTTTTAAGCGGATATGAGAAAATCTTAACCACGACGGGAATAGATTTAATCTTTAATATTAACCGGGACGCGCGATGATTAATCATACGGCTTTACTGCAGATGGAACAAAGTCTCCTGCGAGGGCTGCAATCATTGCTTCCATTGTGTAATCACAACGCCAGCTGTATCCAAGAAGAATTGTATCTGCCCAGGTTAATTTTTCTGCAAAAGTCGGAGCCATAGTAGAAAAGATGATTACTTTCTTTTTTGAACGCTTTAAGCCTTCCGCAATACGTGCATGTTTTGCATTAGAAACACAGACAACCACAACATCATAACCCGAAGCACGCGAAGAAAGTTCTACGGCATAAGAAGAAGCATCATCAATATTTACTTCGTCATAAGGGAAATAATACTGACCGGCATTTGTATATCGTTCACGGCCTGCCTTAAAGAAACTCTGAAGGGATCCGGCAAGTAAAACTCTCTGACCTTCTTTATTTTCAAGCGGG
>JAEESN010000006.1 GCA_016286365.1 Treponema sp. | reverse complement strand
ACCCTTGAATACCTCACCGGCGACAAAGCAGTTGCCATGTTTGAGTACAAGGGGAAGTAGGTTGAGTCGTTCAGATTTATGATTAATAAATCAGGCTTTATACATTAAACTTGAAGAAGAGAACGTCTCCGTCCTGAACCTCGTATTCTTTTCCTTCCTGGCGGTATTTTCCGGCTGCCTTGATTGCGGCTTCGTCTTTATACTGGCGAAGGTCGTCAATTGTGTAGGCTTCGGCACGAATAAATCCTTTTTCAAAGTCTGTGTGGATAACGCCTGCGGCACGAGGTGCTTTATCTCCTGCGTGGATTGTCCAAGCGCGGCATTCATCTGGTCCTCCGGTAAAGAAGGTTCTTAATCCCATAAGGTGATATGCTTTTCTTGCTAAAACTGCAAGGCCGCTTTCCTTTAAGCCAACGCTTTCCATAAAGTCTTTTTTGTCTGCAGGGTCGGTAATTTCTGCAAGGTCTGCTTCGAACTTTCCGCAGATAACTACAACTTCTGATTTTTCTTCGTCGGCATATTTTTTTACTATATCAACATATTTGTTTGTTCCGTCTGCGATTGTGTTTTCATCAACGTTTGCAACATAAAGAGTTGGCTTCATAGAAAGAAGGAACATATCATAAATTGCAGCTTTTTCATCGTCGGTTAAATCTGCTGTGCGGGCACATTTTCCGTCCTGCAATAAAGGCTTGATTTTTGCAACGGCTGAATTAAACGGAGCAAGCTGTTTTTCTGCTTCTTTTCCAAGAGCACGAACTGTCTTAATATTTTTTTCTTCGCGCTTAGCAATTGTATCCAAATCTGCCTGGCACAATTCCCAGTTGATTGTAAGAATGTCGCTTTCCGGATCAATAGGGGCTGCTTCGTTTGCATTGTCGCGTACGTGCATGATATCAGGGTTATCAAAACAGCGTACAACATGTGCGATTACAGAACATTCACGGATGTTTGCAAGGAATTTATTTCCAAGACCTTCGCCCTGGCTTGCACCTTTAATAAGACCCGCAATATCAACAAATTTTACTGCTGCAGGTGTCTTCTTTTTTGGGTTATGGATGGAAGCCAGAAAATCAAGGCGTTCATCCGGTAAATCTACAATACCGATGTTTGGATCGATTGTACAGAAAGGGAAATTCTCTGCCGCAGCAGGAGCCGCTGTAAGAGCCGAAAAAATAGTAGATTTACCAACGTTTGGTAATCCGACAATACCGCATTCAAGTGCCATAATTAACCTCTATAAAAAATTTATGCCTGAGTTACTGCTTTTGCCAGCTGATCTGCACAGCTTGTGCTTTTAAAACCGCAGGTGTTTCCCTTGAGCTTTTCTGCAATTTCTTCTGCCTTCATTCCTTCGCAGAGTTTTGCAATAGCCTTAAGGTTTCCGTTGCATCCGCCTGTAAATTTGATGTCCGAGATTGTTCCGTCATCATTTTTTTCGAATGTAATCTTTTGTGCGCAAACACCGCTTGGTTTAAAAGTAACCTGCATAAATAATCCTTTTATATTTTTTTCTATAATATTGAATTTCGGGGAGTTCTTCAATAATACGGAAAAAATGAATTATTTTGCAAAAGTATATGTCTTATTATTGTAAATAAAGGTGAAATGAGAGAATTTCGCAATAAAGGCATTTTTTGAGCAGAGATTAAAATATTTGAAGATAATCAGGGCTTCTTTTTTTACAACCGAGACAGACATATTGTTATCTATAGCAAATTCTTTATAAGGTTTATTTGAGAGGATGAGCAACATAAGATTTTTTTGATTTTCGGTTAATTCTAAATCATTAACGTTGATAATGCTTTTTTTCTTTCTACCAACTTTTAATGTATAAGAATTAATTACAAAAAGAGTAATAACTAATGAAAAGATAATATAAGGCAAGAATTGAACAACATGGTCAATGAAAGAATCAGGAAATTTAATTATTCTTATTGTCATTAAAATGGAAAAGTATAAAATTGCAGATAAAAGTTTAAGATTTTTTTTGATAGCAAAAAAGCCTTGATGCCATAAAAAAACAACAGTAACTACAAAGCTAAAAATCATAAAAACAGAATACTGCTCAAAAAGACTAAAAAGGAAAGAATATATAAAGGCAGTTATCCCATAAATTCTAAAATGTTTGGGAAAAAATGAAAGGAAAATTGAAAGAATAACAGAAACACCTAAAGAAACAATTACGAGGATAGATAGAAAATTATAATTTAGATCTTTAAAAAAAATAAAGAAAAAGAACAAAAAGATTAAAGAACAAATAAAAGGAATGACTCTTTGCCAGAAGAGAGTATCAAATTTTTTCATTTATTAAATCCTAATACTTTAAAATATAAACAATTCTTATTATCTGACTAATATGAACTAAGAAAACCTTATTTGTCAATAGATAAATTTTAAAAAGAACCAAGGTTCTTCAAGAACCTTGGTTCTTTTTTTGTTAAAAGGATTTACTCTTAAAAAAGTTATATGTAATATAAATAATTCTTTCGTTGAAGGAAAAAAAGGGATTCAACTCTTACCAGTTGAATCCCAATAGATATGTATCTAAAAGATACTAGAATCTGTTTTTAGATACTATCAGAAAAATTAAAATGTTTCTATTGATAAAAGAAACAAAGGTGAGGTGTGTTATGTTATTAACAAATAGCAAACATGAAAATGGATTTTCTGTTATTACAGCAGAAGAATTATTTACAATTAACGGTGGATCTGGAAATGCCACTAAATATACGTTCGATGATGGTTCGTATATGGTTGTTTCAAATAATGGTAGTTTTGAAACAAAACATTATTATGCAAATGGAAGCGAAAAAAAATTTAGTGATGGTTATTGTATGGATGTTAGTGGTGCAAAAAAAGAAACAGTGAATTATAATCCCTCAACAGGAAAAATAGAAAATAATTCATCATCATCATCATCATCATCGTCATCATCGTCGTCGTCAACATCTTCTCCGTCCGGAGGTAGTAGTGGATCTAGTTCTGGTGGAAAATCTTAATTTTTAACAATTCGCATGAAGATTAATTATTTAATCTTCATGCATAGGATTAAAAATGAAAAAAGTATTATTCATATTTCTATTCTGTTTATGTTCATTTTTGACTGCAAAAGAAAAGACAATAGAAAAAAGTCTTTCGAATCCGGTTATTGTTGAAAAGAAAGCCAGGCAGGAGCATAAATTTATTAAAGCAAACGGGATGCTGTTCCTTAAAGGGAAAATAAAAATTGAGAAAAATATTTCAATTCCAATTGTTTTTTTAATTGATACAGGAAGTGCTACTTCTTCTCTTATTTATGATGGAACACAGGAATATCAGGATTATTTTAATTATGTGATAGATGGAATAGATTATTGTCTGTGTAATGTTGAATTTGAAAGCTTTCATGTTAATAATCTTTATTTATATAAAAATACTTCAAGTGCAAAAGAACTAAAACAAATATTTTCGGATACTCCGTTTTTTGGAATTCTTGGTAATGATGTTTTAATGAATAAATCTTTTTTCCTTTCGATTACAAAAGGATATTTTAAATGGATTGAGGGATTTGAATTTTCAAATAAAGATAAAGTAATTGTTCCTTTATTAGACAGAATTCATTCTAAGCGTGGAACCCTGGATTGTTATCAATATACTATTTATATTCAGGATGATTATTTTAAAAGTGATGAAAATGATGTACCGGTATTTGGATTTTTTAATTCACCTGATAATTCAAAATCAAGATATTACATAGATACCGGGACTTATTACATTGCAACAAGTTTATTAGATTTATTCTATCAGGTAAAGAAACATAATTATCCTGCGATTTTTTATAAAACAGAAATTGAAACAAAGACAGGCTTTTGTCTTATAAAAGATGCTGATTACTTAGGAAAGCAATTTAGTGAATTATCTGTATGTGCCGGTTATACTCCTGAGTTAATAAAGAGCTTTGGTAATCAGATACTTGGAGCCTTTGATATTTATTTTGATAAAGAAAAAACAAATGTTGTTCAAAAAATATATTTATCTCCAGTAGACGAAAAGGACTATGAATCTTTTAGAGAAGAAAATGATAACTCTTATTATTTTCATTCAAGTACTTATGGATTCAAGTTCTCAGCATTGAATGGACGAGTAAATCAGAAAGCTTTTTTAAATGAAAAAGAAATGATTAAAGAACTTGAGACAGGAGATATGATAATTTCAATTAATGGAATTCCTGTGGAGAAAGTAAATGAGTTTGAGTTACCCGATGAAATAACAATTCAATATAAAAAAAGAAGTGGTAAGGTCAAAGAAATAAGAGTTAAGAAAGTAAAACTTAAATAATAATTGAGGAGTTAGAAATGAGTTATTCTATTGAACCTGCTTTTACTGTAAAAAATGAACTATCTAGGTTAATTATAAAAGCCGGTACTGAACCAGAAAATAAATGGTTTTTTACAGATGGATTATTTTCTTCTGAAACACAATTAGATTTATGTGGTAATACTGCTAACTGTGAAAATTTTGTTGTTATTTGTGATAGTCATATTGTCGCTTATTTTGAAGCACCATGGAATAAATTCTTAAAAACTATTAATGGTTTTAGATTTATATTATTTGATAAATCTAAAACAATAGATGCGACAAAAGCTTTTTTTCAATATCTTGATTATTTATTTGTAATAAGAGGGGCCAAATCATTTTTTTGGATTGTAGCAGAGAAAAATATACATGCATTTCGGTTATATGAAAAATTCATTAAAAAGTATTGTGGACATAGAATAGGGAAAAAGCATTATGGACAAATGGGGTATGATGGCGAGATAAGTGATGTATACTTATATGAACTAACGCAAGAGGACTATTTTAATTGGAAAAATAAATAGTTTTATTTTTTCAAGTTAATAATACACAGAAAGATGGAGTTCTTTGATGACTTATTTTCAACAGTTAGATGAAACTGATTGTGGAGCAGCTTGTATAGGAATAATTGCCTCTCATTTTGGTAAAATTCTTAATATTGCCGAAATAAGAAAAAAGGCAGGAACAGATGTTCTAGGCACGAATTTAAATGGACTTTTAATTGCTGGCAAAAAATATGGTTTAAAGGGAATTGCAGTAAAAGGGAATCCTCAATCTATTAATTCAGAGTTGGAATGTCCTTTTATTGTTCATTTACATAAAAAGATTAATAAAACAGATTGGATAGATCATTATGTTGTTGTTAGTAAGATTTCACAGAAAAGAATACAAATATGGGATCCCAATCCTCTTGAAAGAAAAAAAAAGATTTCTATCAAAAAATTTCTTGAAATGTGGACAGGTTATGCTGTTTTTTTTGAACCAGATATTACTTTTAAAAAAACTAAAAAAGAAAGTCTATTATTAAAATTTATTCCTGTTTTTTTACCACATATAAAGACTTTAATTTATACATTTTTATCATCAATTATTTTATTAATTTTTGGTATAATCATTTCATTTTATTATAAATATATTTTTGATGAAGTAATATATTCAAAATCGATTTTTTCACTTCATTCATTAACTCTTGGAATTCTTCTTGTTACAATAATCCAGGTAATAGTTGGAACGATTAGAAGCATTTTACTTTCCCACTTTTCCTTTAAGACAGACCTTCAGTTAAATTTTTCATATCTGGAGCATATTTTTGACCTGCCGGTATCTTTTTTTGAAAGCCGTAAGTCAGGAGAAATTCTTTCCCGTCTTGGGGACCTTGATAAAATTAAACAGACAATTTCTTCAACAGCATTAAGCGGAATTATGGATACAGTAATGCTTATTGTTAGTGCTCCAATTTTATTATCAATAAATAAAACTCTTTTTGGAATTTCAATTATAACCGTGATTCTTGGTGCAATTATTTCTGTGGTCTATGCGCGAATTTACAGGAGTTTTTATGCAAAACAGATGAGCCAGAATGCAGAGGTACAGTCATATCTTTATGAATCATTAAACGGTGTTTCCACGGTAAAAGCTTTGAATGCAGAAAAACTTGTAAATCTTGAATATGAAAAAAAGAAAATGACGTCAATAGATACTGCGTGGAAAGTAAACAGGTATGGAATTTCCCAGGGGTTTTTCAGCGGCCTTATAAACGGTATAAGCGGGATTCTTGTTTACTGGATTGGCTGTTCTTCCATTATAAGCGGAACGATGAGTTTTGGAACACTTATTACGTTCAATGCTCTTCTGGGGTATTTTACGGGCCCACTTTTTAGACTGATTAATATTCAAAATCAGGTACAGGAAGCTTTAGTTGCAGCAGAACGCGTTGGAGAAATTCTTGAACTTGAGAAAGAAAAAGATGAGAAGGTTTTTTATATGAAGCCAAAAGAAATTAAAGGGCATATTCAGTTTGAAAACGTTACATTTGCATATGGAAGCCGGCGGCCTATTTATGAAGATTTAAATCTTGAAATTCAAGGCGGAAAATGGATTGCATTTGTAGGTCCCAGCGGGTCTGGTAAATCAACTTTTGTAAAGCTTATATTAAAATTTTATGAGGTAAATAAGGGGCGTATACTTCTTGATGGAAATGATATACGGGATATAGATATTTCCTATTTGAGAACTAAAATCGGATATGTTCCTCAGGAAATATTTTTATTCAGCGGGACTGTAAGGGAAAATATAGCTTTACATAATCCAGATGCAAGTCTTTCAGAAATTATAGAAGCTGCAAAAAAAGCAGGGGCCCATGAGTTTATCGAAAAACTTCCTAAGCGTTATGAAACTGTTTTGGGTGAACATGGGGGAGGGCTTAGTGGAGGCGAAAAACAACGTCTTGCTCTTGCACGGGCAATTCTCGGAAATCCTTCATTATTGATTTTAGATGAAGCTACCAGCAGTCTTGATACTGTCAGTGAAACAGAAATTCATAAGGTTTTAAAAAATCTTAAAACAGAAAACATTTCTGTAATTCTAATAGCACACCGTCTCACGACAGTAACTTCCTGTGATAAAATTTTTGTTATGAAAGACGGGAAAATTATAGAAGAAGGTAATCATAAGACTTTAATGAAGAATAAAGGTTTTTATAGTCAGATGTGGCGTGAGGTAATGTAATGTCAGAAAAAAATATAATGTATTTACGAACCTTTGAGGACATGAAGAAAACCTCAGTATTTTTTATGCTTAAGCCTGTGAATGCTGTATATTATTTTATTGTTACTGTCTGTATTTTACTCCTGGTTATTCTGTGCTGGGCGTTTTTTGCACCCATGGATGATGTTGTAAAGGCTGGCGTAATGCTTCGTCCAGGCTCTGCTGTTTCTTCGATAAGGTGTGTAACAAGCGGCGAATTATATATAAAAAATTATGTAAATGATGATAAAGTAAATCAAGGTGATTTGCTTTTTTCGCTGGATACGACTGCATTAGAAACAGAACTGGAATCATATAAATTGAAACAGGGAAAAAATACTGATGATTATTTTATTTATCAGATTCTTTTTTCTACAATACAAAAAGGTAAAATTGAAAATGTTGAAAAAAATTCAGAGGCTTATTTAAAGTCTAATTCATATCTTTTAGAAAAATCCCGTTATGAAAAAATACTTGAAGATGCCAGGGTAAGATACATTAGAGAAAAGAATGCACCCGAAGGCTTAAGGGTTCAACAAACTATTAATGATTTGGAAAATCAATATATCCAGACAAAACTTTCATATGAAACTTGGCTTAATAATCAGATAATTCAAACTAAAGATATGCTGTCATCTTTGGAGTCAGAAAAAAATAATATACAAACTAGAATCAGTGAAATTGAAAGAACAATAAAGAATTCTAAAATATATGCACCTGTGTCTGGACGCATCAGTGAAACCAGTAAATTGAACCTGGGGGATTATGTGTTGGCTGGAGAAGAGATATTAAAAATTGTTCCTGTTGATGAAGAAAGTCTGAAGGCAGATATATATGTAGATCCTTTATACGTAGCTCGTGTTAAAGTAGGAGACAGTGTAAGAATAAAATTTCCAGGTCTTGCTCCGAGCCGATATGGAATGGTAGAAACAAAAGTTTCTCTTGTACCACCTGATGTAACTTTAACAAAAACCGGAGATACTGTTTTTATTGTTGAAGCAGAAATCGAATCTCCATATTTGTATACAAAACAAGGACAATGTGCACGGTTACTACCGGGTATTACAGCCGAGGCAAGAATTATTACTGACAAAAGTACCGTACTGCAGATGGTTTTAAGAAAACTGGATTTTATACATTAAACTTAAAGAATAAAAATCATGCGTCTTTGAGCTCTTCGAGTTCTTCGATCTCTTCTATGTCTTCTCCGGTTAAAGTGTTCAAAATGGAGCTTGTGTCGCTGAAGATATAATTATTGAATTCGCGGATTACGCTTGAATAGTCTACAGTGAGTATTGACTGTAACGACGGAAGTTCTTTCTGAATAGAATCAAACTCACTAAAAAGGATTTCTGTAATTTCCGGGTCCAGCTCTCCCTTATCTGTCATCTCTTTTATGATTCCTAAAGTCTGTTCTTTGGAGAATTGTCCCTTGTAGCTTCTGCTGTCGAACAATGCGCTTGTGATGTCTGCTACGGTTAAAATACGCTGAATCTGTGTAAGGTCATTTGCATCAAGTTTTTTTGGATAACCTGTTCCGTTTAATTTTTCGTGATGTCGGTAAATCGTCTCTAAAATATCATCCGGGACAAGGTCTTTTAAAAGTCGTTTTGAATGGTTTACGTGGTGCTTCATAATTCCCATGTCTTCGGGAGTGAGTTTACCCGGTGCTTCTAAGATTCTCTGCGGTGTACAGATTTTTCCGATATCGTGTAAGAAGCTGCTTGTAAAAAGATTATCCTTATCATCCTCTGAAAGTCCGAGCCTCTGGGCAAGGGCAAGAGCATAGCAGGAGGTATTTATAGAATGTTTTAAAGTGGATGTACTTTTAAAGTCCAGAAGATAGATAATCAGCTTTAAATATTCTGTCTGTTCTTCTTCTGTGAGCTTTATGCCGTTTAGAAAATCGTTTAACTCATCGGCATAATCATAATCAACTATGCGCCGTATAATCTGATTGTCTTTATTTGCAAGTTTAAAAGCTTCTACAACTTCGGGGTCGAACATGCCCGGTGCAATGGAATCTAAATCATCAGGGATTGTGCGCTCGGGGTTTCTGTAAAGATAATCACTAAGGCGCGCGCTAAAATATATGATTGATTTATAATCCTGCTGGTAGATGAACTGTTTTAAATCCTTATTAAAAGGCTCGTTAAAATTTTCTAAGGCTAAGGCTTCCTGTTTGAGCGGAGTCATGTAGGCAAGATAATAGCAGCCGAAGATGTATTTACTTTCTATTGATTTATTGCTTGAAAAAAACGAAATATCTGATTCATAGGGTGAATATTTAAAAGCGATGTCTTCGCGGAAAAATCCGATTGTGTGGAAATAACTTAAGATAAAAAGATTCTGGATTGAACATCTTGGATTAAGTTTATAATGCTTAACAAGATTTAAGGCTATAAAAGTTGTGCGCATGTTATGGGTAACGATTGTGCTGTTCATGTTGTAGAGCATGCGGCTTATAAGATGGATCAGAGAGCCGGGAGCGATGATGTTTTTTGGACTTTTTATAATATCCTTTTTTGTACCCATATTTTTTTTTCGGCTTATGTTTATAAAATCATAACTTGTTTTGGAAGTCTCATCAGTTTGAAGGAATGAGCTTATTCAAAGTGTGATCTTTCTGTCTCCAGTTTTTGTCGACTTTAACCTGTAAATCAAGGTCGATTTTCTGAAGATAAATTTTATTAAGCTGCTTTGTTGCGGCAAGCCTTATTTCCTTAATTTTCTGAGCCCCTTTTCCGATTACGATTCCCTTCTGGCTGTCGCGTTCTACACACAAAAAGGCGCGGATCCAAAGTTTTTTCCCTTCGTTTCGGTGTTCAACATCGGCAACATCAACATAAACTGCATGAGGGATTTCATCGCTCAGCCTGTTGATTGCTTCTCCGCGGATTACTTCGCAGATTCTGAAGGTAAGGTTCTGGTCGGTGTAGAGTTCTTCGTTATACATCGGCTGGCCTTCGGGCGAAATATCATAGATTGCTTTTAAAACCTCGTTTATACCCGTGTCTTTTTCTGCAGAGATTTCGAGGATTCTTTCTCCGGGGATTTCCGGAAGATTTTCGCTGATGAATTTTCTTACGGCTTCGGGTTTACTCTGTGGTAAATCAATTTTATTTATGGCGACAACAACCTGCTTCTGAATCTCTTTTAAAAGTGCTGCGGTATGAACTTCTTCTTCGCCGGCGCTTCTTGTTGAATCAATCACATATAAAACTGCATCAATTCCATCAAGCTGACTTTCTGTTACTTCCTTAAGACGGAGGTTCAATTTTTTATCTGAATCGTGGTAACCCGGAGTATCAATAAAAATAAGCTGGCCATAAGAGGTGTTTACAATCCCTTTGATTGCATTTCTTGTAGTCTGGGGAATAGGAGAAACAATACTTACTGGTTCCTGGCATGCAGTATTCAAAAAAGTTGATTTTCCTGCACTCGGACGACCGACAATTGCAACAACGGCAGTTTTTAAGATTCCGCTTTCGTTTGGTTTTATTTCGCTCATACTCGCAATTATATAGTTTTTGTATGTAAGCGCAAGACATTTCCCGATTTTTTTGTTATTATTAAAGATATGAAAGTTGCTATATTTTTTGGATCTAAATCCGACACAGACAAAATGAAAAAGGCTGCCGATGTTCTTAAAGAATTCGGCGTTGATTACAAAGCATATATCTTATCTGCCCATCGTGCAGGGGCTTTATTAAAAGAAACAGTTGAACAGGTAGAAAAAGACGGCTGCGAAGTGATTATCGCGGGAGCAGGTCTTGCTGCAGCACTTCCGGGTGTTATTGCGGGAGAAACAGTAATTCCTGTAATCGGTGTTCCGCTTGAATGTGTGAGCGAAAAATCTAACGGACTTGGCGGAATGGATGCACTTCTTTCTATTGTACAGATGCCTCCACAGATTCCTGTTGCTACAGTTGGAATCGGGAACGCTAAGAACGCAGGATATCTTGCAGCACAGATTCTTGCAATCAAATATCCGGAAATAAAGGAAAAGTTAAAGGCTTTCCGTGCAAAACTTGCAGAAGATGCAAAAGCAAACGGACTTGATGTTGCTTTGTAAAACAGGCCTTATTCAGGAGAATTAAATGGACAAATTAAAAATATTATTGGCAAAAGGAAGAATTTACGAATCGGTTTATGAGCTTTTAAGCGACGTAGGTATTTCCATTCATCTTCCAGACAGAACTTATTTTCCTACAACAAATCAGGAAGACCTTGCTTTTCAGGTTGTAAAGCCACAGATTACAAGTCTTCTTCTTGCAAACAACAAGGCTGATTTGGGCTTTAGCGGAAAAGACTGGGTTTACGAAAACGGTGTGCAGGACAAGGTTGAAGAAATCATGGACCTTGGATTTGACCCTGTACGCATTGTAGCCGCAATTCCAGAAGCACGCGATTTTGAAAAAATCATCAAAGGAAAAGTTACCATTGCAACAGAGTATCAGACTTTGAGTAAAAAATGGGTAGAAGCTAAAAAACTTGACGGAACAATCTTCAGAACCTGGGGAACCAGCGAAGGCTTTGTTCAGGACACAGAAGATTCAATCGCACAGATTTTAATCGACAATACATCAACAGGTTCTTCCCTCCGTGCAAACCGCTTAAAGATTGTAGACACTTTGATGGAAAGCTCAACACGCATGTATGCTTCTAAAGAAGCAATGAAGGATCCTGTTAAAAAGCAGAAAATCATGGAATTAAAGATGCTTTTTGAAACAGTTTTGAATGCACGCAACCGTGTTATGCTCGAAATGAATGTTTCCAAAGCAGATTTTGATAAGCTTATGAAGGGTATTCCTGCAATGAAGAGCCCTACAGTTTCTCCGCTTTTCAACGACGACGGATTTGCAGTAAAAATTGCAGTTAAAAAATCGGAGGTTCCAACCCTTCTTCCAAAACTTCAGAGCCTTGGAGCCAGCGACATTGTAGAATATGAACTTAGAAAGGTGATGTTATAACAGGGTGGGGAAAGCCTTCCCCTCGGCCGCACTTGCCTAAAATCGAAGAGCCGTTATAAAAAATGCATTGCATTTTTTAGGCTCATCGAAAGAAAGGCTCGCGAGATTTATCGAGCGCGTTGCGACCTACCCCTTCGCCTAGGGGTTCCACCCCTAAGACCCCGGGACCATATAAAAGGAGATTTTTATGAGAACAGCTACTGTAAAAAGAACAACCGGCGAGACACAGATTGAATTAACACTCAATCTTGATGGAAGCGGAAAGTGCGATGTAAAAAATCCAATCGGATTCTTTGACCACATGCTCAAATCTTTCTGCAAACACGGCCTTTTTGATCTGACTGGTACAATCAAGGGAGACCTGGAAGTTGACCAGCATCACACAATCGAAGATACAGGAATTGTTCTTGGCGAATGCTTTAAAAAAGCGCTCGGCGATTTAGCAGGAATCTACAGAAGCGGCTTTTTTATCTATCCTATGGACGAATCCCTGGTTCAGGCCGCAGTTGATTTTGGCGGAAGACCATACCTTGTAAATAACGCAGAACTCACAGGAAATCCTCTTGTTTCAATCGGTGAAGACGGAGAAGAGGGGTCTTTCCAGACAGACTGCTTTGAAGATTTCTGGCAGGGATTTGTAAATGCAGCAGGCTGTAATCTCCACATCGATGTAATCCGCGGAAGAAGCGATCATCATAAAATTGAAGCATCTTTTAAGGCAGTAAGCCGCGCAATCAGAGCTGCAGTAGAAATCGACGAAAGAAGAAAAGGCACAATCCCTTCTACAAAAGGCGTGCTGGTATAACCTGCAAACCCGCGCGCGCAAATACTTTTGCCGGCGGCATATTCAAACCAGGAGGTAATCAGCTTATGGAAGATATCATAATCTATACAGATGGAGGCTGCCACGGTAATCCCGGTCCCGGTGGATGGGGAATTGTCGTTATAGCCGACGGAAAAGCAAAACAGCTCAGCGGTGGCGAAAAGCTTACAACAAACAATCGCATGGAACTTTCTGCAGCAATCGCCGCCCTATCTGTTGTAAAAAATACTCCTATCTTTGCAGGCCGCCACATTCAGGTAAACATCGACAGTCAGTATGTAAAAAACGGAATCACCCAGTGGATTCACAGCTGGAAAGCAAAAGGCTGGAAAACCGCAGACAAAAAACCCGTAAAAAATCAGGAACTCTGGATGCAGCTTGATTCATTAAACTCCGCCCTGGACGTAAGCTGGAACTGGGTAAAAGGTCACTCCGGCGTAGAATACAACGAAATCTGCGACTCCCTCTGCCAGAAAGAAATTGCAAAATTTGAATGATGAATATTTACGTTGATTTTGATGACTGTCTCTGCGAAACTGCGCGTTATTTTTCTACTCTTGCGTCGGACATGTTCGGGCTTAAGATTCCATACGAAAAAATTAAGTTTTTTGATTTACAGAAATCTTTTTCGCTCACAGACGCCCAGTACGAACAGATGATGATTCAGGGGCATAAGAGTGAAGTACTTTTGTCTTACGACGAAACTCCGGGTGCTGTAAAAACCGTAAACAGCTGGATCGACAGTGGTCACGATGTAAAAATTATCACAGGGCGTCCGTTCAGTGCTTTTGAACCTTCACGCAGGTGGCTTAATGAACATGGTCTTGAGCGTGCCAGCCTGTACTGTCTTGATAAATATGGTCGCGACAGTTTTATAAAAGGAAGTACATTCAGCCTTGAGCTCGAAGATTATTACAAAATGCATTTTGATTTTGCAGTTGAAGATTCCCCTTCGGCATTCAAATTTTTTAATCACCTTCCGGATTTAAAAGTGATGGTTTTTGACCGCCCCTGGAATAAGAATTGCGAATTCCCCGGCCCGAATTATCACCGCTGTTTTGACTGGAAAATGATTGACGAAAGGATTAGGACTCTGGCGGGGAATAATTAATGCTCTTTCGTCGCTCCAAAAAAAAATCAGCACTTTCCTAAAATCTCGCGCGCTGCGTCTTTTACCATATTCCTTAATTCCGGCGGATTTAAAACTTTTGCGCCTCCCGTAAACGACATCACCCACGCCGCCGTCTGACTAAGTTGATTTGTCTCGAACGAAAGATAAACAGAGCCGTCTTTATTTTCCTTGAGTGTCTGACCTGAATGCCAGGTTCTTTCCATCACATAAGTTTTTAATCCCTTTACAAATTCAATTTCGACCTTGTGTTTTTCTCCGTCATTGCCCCAGGCCCCCATCTGGATGTCGATGTGGTCTTCCAGTCGAAAATCATCTGGAATTGTAAATCGGGTTTCAATCATGTTGCAGTTTTTGATTCGCGGCATTGCCCATAAACGGATGGCTTTTGACGAATGAGAAAATCCTAAGACGTACCAGCTTCCTTTCTGACAGATCATGTGGTAGGGGTCAAAAAGGCGTTCTTCGTAATCGGTGTTCTGTGCGGTTTTGTATTCCAGCTTTAATGTCTGATGAAGCTTTGTTGCTTTGAGTATATTTTCGAAAACGCCCGGTTCAAGCTTTGTAATAGGGTCAGAGATAAAATGAACTTCGTTATTGATTAAGGCAGAATCTACGGTGATGTTTTCGGGGAGCATTTTTACAAGTTTATTAATCAGGTCGCGGTAAGTTTTTTCGAGCGGTGTATTTTTGTACTGTTCCAGAAGCGGAAGGATTGTAGAAAGTGTCAAAAGTTCGCCTTCGTTCAGCATGACTCTCTGGAGGTAAAAAGTCGGGTCAGTGTAGTAGTAGCCGTTTTTCTGATAGTCGAATTCAATCGGTGCTGAATAATCACTTCTAAGGATTTCTATGTAACGCCAGATTGTGCTTCTGCTGAATTTCCATCCATATTTTTTATTCAGCTTGTTTACGTTTGGATATTCGCCGTTTCTTATTGACTGATCGATTTTCATCAGGTAACCGAGGATGTGGGTTGGATTTCTCTGAGGCTCTTTTTGTGGTTTTTCCGGCATTTTTCACCTCCAAAAATTATTTAAAATTATATCACATTTTTTTTACCCTGTCGCACTTCTTGAAACACCCCTTGATTTATAATTAAGTTGATGATGAGGTGTGTAAGGCCGCTGGCGGCCGGTGTTGTATAGCAAAGCGTTAAAAAATTGCGAATGTAATTTTTAGCTTTACCATAAGGAGGTATATATGAATTCACAGATTTTAATCAAAACTGCCAATGACTGGTATGAATTTACAAAGAGTAAGACGGGTCAGCTTGATTTTGCCGGAAAATGGGACAAGAATGCACTCCCGGATATTAAGGATGCACAGGTGTTTACTTCGAGCACATATTTTACCCCAAGCTATTATGTTTTTATCGATTCAAAGCTGAATTTTAATCCGGTTGTTTACGTTGCCCCTGATGTTGATGTTTCAGACAAAGATACTTTTGATTACCTTGTTCACATCGGTCCGATTCTGGCTGCAATGGAAACAAAAAACAGTCTTCTTGCAGGAGAACTTTTTTTACGACGAAGGATAGTTTTTGACAAATATGCGCAGCTTAGTCAGTTTATTCTTGAACCTCTTTGTGTAGAAATAGTTTTTTCTCTCTGTTACGGTCGCATGGATGTGTGTGAGCCATGGGAGCTTGATTATGTTTACGAAAGTGTTGTGGAAAAGCTTGATTTTGATTCATCAAAAGAGACTATTGAGCAGGCATTCACACGCTGGCTTAAAAAGAATTCTGTAAAGATTACGCTCCCTCTTGTGGGAACAAATTTTTACAGCTGGGAAGCTTTTTCTTCTCCTTCGACTTTCAGAAAACTCTGTGATAGAATTAAAGCAGAAGATTTTCTGGACGGCATAGAAAAAATCCGCAAAGTAAGACAGGATTTTTACGAAAGTCTTAAAACTGTTGTACAGGCCGAGCCGTATAATCAGTACGATAAGAATTCCATTATTGTGTGCATCGAAAATCCTATGTCGAAAATTTCCGGAAATCCAGGTCTTGAAAAAGCCGGTCACCTTAGGGCCCTTGCTGCAGCCATCATTCGCGAAGCAAAACCCAAGAAGATGAACTTCGGCGGAAAATTAATCAGCCTTTGCGACAATCAGATTGTTGTCGAACTGGAGGTATAGCTGATGGGATTGGATTATGTTGAACCCGCAGAATATTTTACCGACAGCATGAAAAAGATTTTAGAAGGAGGTGAAAAAATGAATGTTTATATCTTACGCTGGAATCCGGCAATATCATCTTATAAGATGAAGGAACATCTCGACATTGTAAAACATGTAAAGAAAGAGCAGTATCCTAGCAACTTTGACTGGTCAGTTTATGAATGGGAAGAGCTCAAGCCAAACGACATGTTCATCCTCCTTCAGGTAGGAACTGATAATGACGGCGTTGCCATGGTCGGTAAATTTATTTCCGAAGCATATGAAGATGAAAGCTGGCGCAAAGATGGGAAAAAATATCATTATGCAGACATGATGATTTTCGACGCCTATGATCTTTCTAAAGAAAAAAATATGCGCGCAGAAAATTTTGAAAAGGATATCTTTATCAAATGGCACGGTGGTCATTCAGGTGAACTTCTTAAAGATGATATATCTCGTGCTTTGATCGGAAAACTCAAAGAAGCGAATAAAGATTCAAAACGCTGGGAAGGTACTAAGCTTGATGACTTTATGGACCAAGAGATTTTCCTTTGATTATATGACAGGAATTCCGGATACCACGCCTCAGATGGACTATTCTTTTGTAAGAGCAATCGCACGGGTGTGGTAGACTAGGATTACATAAATTCCTCCCTCAAGGCGCGTAGAATTTATGTAAAATCCCACTTCGTCCTGCCATTGCGCCGGCTAATCCCCGCAGAATTACATAAATTTCACCCCTCCGGCGCCGGGAATTTATGTAAAATCCCCATTCATCCTGCCATCGCGCCGGCTTAATCCCCGCAGAATTACATAAATTTCTCCCTCTCGGCGCGAAGAATTTATGTAAATCGAACAATTTGCAGCCATTTTTGCGCCGGATTTCTGTAGAATTACATAAATTTTGCCCTTCCGGCGCCAGGAATTTATGTAAAATCCCCCCAGATAACATGTAAAACACCGTAAATCCATCTATTATCTCCCACACATCTGCATTTCTATGTTACAATTACTTCAAGAGGTACGAAAATGAAAAAACACAACATCGTTTTATGGATCTGCTTTATTATCCTTCTGGCATTCAGGCTTGTGGTAAAAGGTGACAATTCTCCTTACTGGCTCGGCCTTGCGCTCATCACTTTGGCTCTCTCAATTTTTCTGCTTATTAAAAATGGGCTTCCGTCCAGAAAATACGTAATCATCTCTGTGATTTTTGCAGTCCTTTCGATGGTCGCATACTTCGGCTATCAGCAAAATCCTTTCATCCTGATTTACGGGCTCAGAGCCGGGATCCCGACACTTCTTTCATCTTTTGCAGTTTTCTCTGTCATGCAAAAACACAAGGATTATAAACTTCTTTCGCGCCAGACAAGGATGTCACCTTTAATCAGCATTCTGATTGCAATTTTGTCCGGCGCAATCCTTTCTGTCATAAACATACTGATTTCCCGTCAGCAGGTGAACTTTCAATTCAGCCTTCTAAAGCTTTTGATCTGCTTTAATCCCGCCATATACGAAGAGATGGCCTGCCGTGCAATTTTCATGGCCTTCTGTGTTTATTGTGTGAGTGTGGAAAGCAAGCCTCAGAATAACAACGCGGATGCAGCCACCGGTGATTCAAAAAAGATGAACCTCTTCGACATCATCACCATGTATTTTATGATGATTGTTCCGCACACTGTTATCCACGGCTATGATCTTACTCCGACCCTCATGCTCTGTGTTCTTTTTGGTCTCCCATTCGCCCTCCTTCAAACAAAGCGCGACATCACCTCCGCCATGATAAGCCACGGAATTGTCGACGCAGTCAGATTTACACTACTGGGGATTTAGAAATTTGAGAATGATTATGAGGCTGGCCAGATTTAGTGGCTTTTAGATTAGAGAATGATTATGAAAGTCAGATTTACGTTGGTTGGAATCTAGAGGATGAATGATTTTATCAGTGTATGAGATTTAGAGATGTGCAGATTAATGATAAAGAAATTTATTTTTGCTCGACGACATCAAACTGATTAAATTTTACAGATCTGATAAATGAATTGGTCAAAATATTTTGATTGATTGCTTCTTTAATTTCGAGGATAAATAGTCCGTGATTGGCGGGGTTTTTGAGCTCTGCCGCAGTTTTCTTTCTAAAATACATGCGTATAAATTGTTTTATTTCTACCTGTCTGTTTGTAATTTCTGTCAGGCAGTCTTTATCACCTTTTTTGTAGCCAAGATAGATTTCCACTCTAACCGTAGCAGGTTTTTCATCATTAGTAAAAATCTGGAAAGTTCCAAGATTTTTATACCAGTCAAGTTTTTCCGAAGTATCAGCTCCTAAAATCGAAATAAAACTTATAAACAAAATGATTAAAAAGATTTTTTTCTTCATGACTCTGGACCTCTCTTGGTTTTGTGTTCATATATGATTATACATCTTAAACGGTTTTTTACAAAATATGTACTTTTGTGAATACACAGCATTAACAAGTTTGAATGCCAGCTCTGGCCTCCGATAAAATCTGATCAGCAAAGCGGTCGGCATCGTATTTTGTCTCCAGGGTAATTTCAAGATTCGGAATATCGTATTTCTGGCAGTCAGCTTTGAATTCTTTACTGCACATAATAAGCCTTTCTAAATCAACTTCGTCATCAATTCGGTTTTCAATCACACAGGCTTTTTCAATTACTGCACTTATATTTTTCCGGAGGTATTCTTCGCTCATGGTGATGAAGGTGCAGTAAATTTTTGAAAGATAATCATCAGTAAAGGAATCCTTCCATTCGCCTGGGATATAGCATCCTTCAACTATCATATTCTGATTATTTTCGATCGCAGTTTTTATCATTTCGGCTGCAAACGGCCAGAGAAAGTATCGCATTTTATAATCATCTTCAGTAGTCAAATCTGTCTGCCCGGTTCTGATAAATGCCATCTTAAGGTGATCAAGGCTCACGTAAGGAATCATAGTTTTTTCCATCAGCTTCTGCGCAATCAAAGTCTTCCCCACATGACTCGACCCGCCTAATAAAATAATCATAAGAACTCCTTTAAATTGAATATATCATCATCCAGGCAACTCTTCAATTAAAAGAAGAGGAAGAATTGTTTAAAATTATAGAACATCTTTAATGACAAAAGTTTTTTCAGATGATATATTAAAATCACAAAGCGTTGGAACAACGTAAAAGTTGACTTGAGTCGGCTTACACTTAAAGGAGGTTCAGAGATGAACGCTGGTGTGAAAACAGTTCGTCGAACTGCAAGTCAATTTTTGTAAGCGGAGTTTTGGCGTAATCCATCCTTAAGGCGTTGAGACTTCGAAATAAAGGGGTTATTCAACGTGAAAACAACATATCTTAAACCTGTGCTCGATTTAGAGGCAACAGGTGCAAAAATCAAAACACTTATGAAGCAGCGGGGTATTACGCCTCGTCAGCTGCAGATTCTTCTCGATTTTCCGTATGTGCAGACAATATACAACTGGTTTGCGGCGAAAAACATGCCTACGCTCGATAACCTTGTTGTGCTTGCTCAAGTGCTTGGCGTCACAATGGATGATATTGTCGTAACCCATATGGTGTCTGTAGAGATTGATGATTCGGAGGGTGTGGAAGTACTTAGCGCATGAAACTAATACGCGTATAGCTCAGTTGGTAGAGCATCGGTCTCCAAAACCGAAGGTTTTAGGTTCGAAGCCTAATGCGCGTGATAGAACTGGTACCCAAGAGGCCAAAGGGGGTAGTCTGCAAAACTACTAGTCGTGGGTTCGAATCCCATCCAGTTCTCTTATACATGTGGACGTTGGCGGAGAGGTCTAACGCGCTTGATTGTGGATCAAGAGTTCACCAGTTCGAATCTGGTACGCCCACCTTTATGGAGAGATGGCAGAGAGGCCGAATGCGGCAGCATGCTAAGCTGTTATAGCGGTAACGCTATCGGGGGTTCAAATCCCTCTCTCTCCGCTATATGGTCCGTTCGTCTAACGGTTAGGACAGCTGGTTTTCATCCAGCCAACAGGAGTTCGACTCTCCTACGGACCTTTTTATGGAAACCTGTGATAACTGGTAGTCGGCAATATTCATTCTTATTATTTTTCGCACTAAATTTTCCGTGATTCCTCATTGTTCTGCTGATAAATTCAAGTATAACTTTAATGCTTTTTTGAATGACTGAAGCTATAGTTGATGTGAGGTGAAAATGGACGAAAAGGAAATCACTCAATCTATAAAAGAAAAACTTTCTCAAATTGAAGCACGCGAGAATATCCGCATTATTTATGCCTGCGAAAGTGGAAGCCGGGCATGGGGCTTTGAGAGTCCTGATTCTGATTATGATGTACGTTTTATTTTTGTTCGTCCGGTACAGGATTATTTACGCGTTAAAGAACTTCCAGACTTTATAGATGCTGAACTTAATGAAATATACGACATCAACGGCTGGGATTTGAAGAAGTTTTGTAAGCAGCTTTATAAATCGAATCCAGTGATTTTTGAATGGGCTGATTCCCCGATAGTTTACAGGACTTCAGAGGATTGGGAAAAGGTTAGGGCAGTGATGAATGATTATGTAAAGCTTAAAGCCATGATTCATCATTATATTGGATTGGCTGAAAGCATAATAAAACGGGATTTTGTTGGTACTGAGATTGTTTATAAAAAATATACCTATGTTTACCGGGCTGTTCTTGCTGCCTCATATGTTTTCTATCAGAAAAGCCCAGCTCCAACTGAATATTCAAAGCTTGCTGCTGCGGAAATAAATCCTGAGGATGAAGAATTCTTTGAAGAGATTAATGATGATATGTGTCAGTCAGAGATAGAAAATGATATATGCGAAAAGAAAAGAACTCAGAATGAACGTACAAAGGGTAAAAGAATTATGGCTCATGAAATCTTCTTTGCTAACCGCATTGCAATTATAAGAGATGGAATTGCTGATTGGAAAGATAATCAATCGGATTATGAAGAATTGGATCAATTATTTCTAGAAATTGCGGGAGGAAATAATGGCTGAATATTACAATATGATACTAGATGAAGATGAGCTTCGGTGGTTCTTTAATCATATCATTGAGAAACCTCTTGCTTATGAGTCTTATATGATTATGCTGGCTTGCCGCGGTAAGAAGCTGACTGATGAAGAACGAGAATATACAAAGGTTGGTGCCCGTGGTGAAATGATGAGGGAAGAACTGATTCGTTGTAAGGGTGGGCTTAAGCAGGAATGGAACTTTGATATATATAGGCAGGCTTTCTATACTTATAACTGCGACAAGCGTTCACTTTTGACTACTACGGGTGTGCCTTATCCTGAGCATGCAATGGTGGTTTATTCTGTTGTAAATCCGACAAACGAAATTGACTGCATCGAAGATACCTTTGAGCATTATAATAATGAACGAAAGAATCTGACTTCAGCAATCTTGCGTGGTTCTCAGCCTGGTATTCAGGATCATCTGGTAAAGATGCCAAAGGTATTTGAGCATATGAAAAGCTGCCATGCATCTCACACAAGTCGCCGCATCTGGCTGGATTTTGATATGGATATCAAGAAAGAGAGCCGGAGTTCAAAGGTATTTGAAGAGGCGTATTTTGTATTACATAGTGCAGGTGAGAATCTTTTTGGACTTGGAAACTTTGCAATTATCAAAACCAGCGGTGGTTTTCATACTTTAGTCAGAAAGGAGTGTCTTACTTTTAATCCTAACACTTTTTTGAAGGCAGTGACCGATGAAGCAGAAGCCAAAGGATTTTTACTCGCTGAATACGTTGATGAGTTTGTTGCAAATGATTCAAGCCACAAAACTTATAACGGTAATAACATTGTAAAACGGTCAGCTTTGCTTCCAACCCCAGGATGTCGTCAGTATGACAGTTATCCGGTTGTTGTGAATAAAGGGGATTTTGAGTGATTTTGGTGGTATAATAAAGTATGGCATACTCGGAGCTGATTAAAAATCTAGATACTCTCAGAACTTATATCCGTTCGTTTTATATTTATGGATTTAAAACCCGGGATAAGTTTTTTGGCAAAAGTATGCGTACTTACGATGATGAAAAACGTCGGCTTGAAAACTATCTTGATGGCTACATGGCCTTCCGCCCGGATGAAAACGGTAAAGTAACTTTTCTTTCGATCGATAGCCGCCATACTATACATAATCCTTTGTATAAAATCTTCAAAGCTAAGTCCTTTACAGCAATGGATATTTCCCTTCACTTTATGCTGATGGATATTCTAGCAGACGGTTCAAAGAAAACTTTAAATCAGCTGCTTGATGAGATAAACGATATCTATCTTAAAGATTTCTCGTCTGAAATATTGCCAGAAGAATCCAGTCTCAGAAAGAAACTGAAAGAATACGAAGAATTAGGTTTAATCTCATCAGAAAAAGATGGAAAGACAATGCTTTATTTCCGCAATCCGATGTCTGATTTAGAGGGACTGGGAGATGCTTTATCTTTTTTCTCGGAGATTGCTCCATGTGGAGTAACAGGTAGTTTTTTATTCGACAAGCTTCCTTCTGATCTTCAAAGGGAAAGTGAAGTATTCCAATTCAAACATCATTATATTACCTCTTCGATTGAATCCGATTTTGTTGAGCGGACTTTTGAAGCTATCCGTGAGCATCGTTTTCTGACGATTGAACAGAAGCGGGCAGAAGATATCCAAACTTTTCCAAATGAGGTTATACCCCTCATGATTTACCAGAGCACTCAGGGCGGACGTATGTATCTTATGGCCTATCGTCCGCGAGGCAAATATTTTCTGGCTCTTAGATTTGATTATATAATTGGTATGACGATAGGTGATGAGTATGCCGGATTTGAACAAAAGAGGGCAGAGTTTGAGGAATTACGAAATCATATCTGGGGTGTCGCATTAAAGCAGAACAAAAAACATAATGATACATCAACAGTTCATGTAACTTTTAGAATTACTTTTTCTGAAGAAGAGAAATTCATTTATCAGCGTCTTTTGAGAGAAAAACGCTGCGGTACAGTAACACTGTTGGATGATAACAATGCTCAGTTTGATGCTGATGTATTTGATCCTCAGGAAATCATTCCCTGGGCCAGAACTTTTATCTGCCGTATTACTTTTTTTGATTGTTCAGATAAATACATTGCCCGCCGTTTCTATGGTGATATCCGTAAAATGAACCGTATGTATCTGGTAGAAGAAAAGACTGAAGAGGAGGCTGACGATGATGTTATTCAGTGAAATCTACAGCGCCTACTATAATACCGTTGCCTCTATTATTTCTTGCAGTCAGAAAGGAAAACTGGATTCAGATATTCTCTATGAAATTGTAAAAAAATCTGCTTTTCCCGAAAGCTTTATGACGATTGGAAGTGCATTAGAAAGCGGGAAATGGCCTCTTATTAAAAAGGATTATAGTACAAACATAAAGAATATCCCGACAATGCCTCTTTCAATGTTGCAGAAGAGATGGCTAAAAGCGCTTTGTAATGATAAAAGGATTCGTTTGTTTGTTGATGATGAAGTACTCGCAAAACTTAAAAGTCATCTTAAAGATGTAGAACCGCTTTTTACTGAAAATGATTATTATCTTTATGATAAATATTCCGATGGGGATCCATATGAAGATGCTGAATACATTAAAAACTTCAGGACTGTTATAAAAGCTATTCATCAAAATAAGAAAATCAGTTTGGAATATACCGGTCGTTTTGGACAGCAAAAAAGATTCGTTTGTGAACCTTATAAAATTGAATACTCTGAAAAAGATGATAAATTTCGCATTATCTCAAAAGTGAAAAATCGTCACTCAATATTGAATGTTGCAAGAATCGATTCCTGTGAACTGACAGAAACTTCAAAGACTGATGACCTTTCTGAAGAAGATTTACCAGATAACAGACGTACCAGCGTAACTTTGGAAATCTATGATGAGCGAAAAGCGATGGAACGTGTAATGCTTGCATTTGCTCATTTTGAAAAAAGTGCTGTTCAGATAAGTGATGATGTTTATCAGCTAACTCTAAATTATGACAGCTTCGATGAAACAGAACTTGTTGTCCGCGTTTTAAGTTTTGGTCCTATGGTAAAGGTTCTGGAACCGGAAGGATTTAGAAATCTTATACAGGAACGTATCTCAAATCAAATCGAATTAATGAAAAGAAAATAAGTATCTTTATACTTTTCGCACTAAATTTTCCGTGATAATTGAATTTGACTCTGCTATAGTAAAGCCATAAAGGTTCATACAGCAATTTAATTATAGAAGTAACGATAACTTTTATCGTGCCGAAAGGTGTTGGTAAATCGAACCTTGTTTTATGGAGGTAGGGAGCGACGGCGTAGCCGGCAAAACTCTCGAGGAGAGTTTTGAGCCGTTATGCAGGAGGTAAATTATGCAGTTGGTCGAAGGAAAACATAACACAGCAAAAGTCTACACTGATGTAGTCGATGAAAAATCACTTCAGCAGATTAAGACTCTCTGTGATCAGGAATTTACTTCTGGAGCAAAGGTCCGTTTGATGCCTGATGTTCATGCTGGAGCTGGTTGTACGATCGGAACCACAATGACTATCAAAGATAAGATTGTTCCAAACCTTGTTGGTGTAGATATCGGCTGTGGAATGGAAACCTTGTGTATCAAAGCTGATTCTGAAGTGAGTCAGATTTTCAATGGTGCAGAACTGGATAAGATTATTCGAAAGAATATTCCTTCAGGATTCAGCATCCGAAAGTTTCCACATGCTTTTGTTGAACAGGTTGAATGGGACAATATCAAAGGTAATTACAACAAAAAGAGAGCCTGGTTAAGTCTTGGAACTCTTGGGGGTGGAAACCATTTTATTGAAGCTGACCGTGATGATGAAGGTAATTTGTATATTGTTGTTCATTCTGGCAGCCGCCATGCAGGACTTGAAATAGCTGATTACTATCAGGAACAGGCATGGAGACAGATAAACGGAAACTGTGATGCAGACTATAGACGTCTGATTGACCAGTTGAAATCTGAAGGCAGAGAGAATGAGATTCAGGACAAACTTACTGAATTAAAAGCTCAGGTGTCTACAAGTATTCCAAAAGATTTGGCCTATGTAAGTGGCCAACTGTTTGACGACTATATCAATGATATGAGAATCATGCAGCACTTTGCGATGTTGAACCGAAAGGCAATGATTCAGTCAATTTCCATTGGTCTTCATATCAAGGAAGCAGATATTATTGAGCAGTTTACTACAATTCATAACTACATCGATACTGAGAATATGATTCTTCGTAAGGGTGCAGTAAGTGCACAGAAAGGTGAAAAACTTCTGATTCCTATCAATATGAGAGATGGTTCTCTTATTTGCATTGGAAAGGGCAATGAAGACTGGAACTGTTCTGCTCCACATGGGGCAGGTCGCGTTATGAGTCGAAATAAAGCTAAGAAAGAGTTGAGTATGGAAGAATTCAAGGCAGAAATGTCTGGAATCTATTCTACTACTGTTACGAAAGAAACTCTTGATGAAGCTCCAATGGCCTATAAAACCATGGATGATATTGTTGCAAATATTGGTCCAACTGCTGATATCGTGAATGTTATAAAACCAATTTATAACTTCAAAGCAGCGGAGTAAAATATTTTTTCGCACTAAATTTTCCGTGATTGTGCGAAATGAGTATGGTAAATTAAAAACATAGAGGCACGCACAGCAAAAGACTACATCTGTCGTGGGTTCGATTCCCATCTCCCGCTCTTCGTGCGGGAGTAGCTCAATTGGTAGAGCAATGGCCTGAAAGGGTGTGAAGGTGCCTTGTTGTTAAAGACATGTACAGCAACATGTTTGCGGAAGCTTATCCGCTCCTATTGGTCTGAGTTCGTTTTGTATGTTTAGGCTCAGGCTGTTTCAAAAACATATGCATGTCTTGTTTTAGTTTGGAGTTATAGTGAAATGGTTATCACGTTAGCCTGTCACGCTGAAGGTCCGAGTTCAATTCTCGGTAACTCCGTAAAAGATGTGTACTGCATGTTTTACATGGTGACCGTAGTTCAAATTGAAGAGCCGTGGTCTAGTTATGTTCGAAAGAACACACATCTTGTTTTGGCAGATAGGGAACGGCACTGCGTAGCAGGGCAAAAACAGTCCAGTGGACTGTTTTTAGTGAGTCTCGGAAAAATCTGTGATTTTTCCGGATACGTACAGCGGGGCGTTGCGGGGTGTCCCCGCTGTGAGGGGTACGACGCAACGAAGTGCGGCGTAGGGGAGAGACCTCTCCCCTCAAGGAGATAAACATGAACGCATTACAGGCAATGAAAATGCAGTTAAACGTGGCTCGCACTGAGAATGGTGATTTGGCTTATAAGTCTACAGGTTCTGCTTGTCTGGATTTCTTTTCTTTGTGCGGCGGTATGAGAGTTTCTTCAGAAGATTATAAAAATTTCATAATTGGGGCTCAAGCGGAGTCCCCATTGCTCCCTCCTAATAGGAAACTGAGCAATGCTCAGCAGATTAGACGCATTTTTGCAAAGGCTTATGCAGAGAATCCTGTAGTTGCAATTAAGATTCTCTTCTACATGCGAAATATTCGCGGAGGTCTTGGTGAACGCAATAGTTTCCGCGTGCTCTTGAAAGAATTGGCACAGTTCTATCCAGAAATGGCAAAACAGATTGTCTACGCAGTTCCTGAATATGGCCGCTGGGATGATCTTCTTGTTCTGCTTGATACACCAGTAAAGGATGATGCTATCGCTTTGATTAAGAATCAGATTGAAAAGGATAAGAAAGCAATGGAGAAGGGTGAAGAAGTAAGTCTTCTTGGTAAGTGGCTTCCTTCTATCAACACTTCTTCAAAAGAAAGTGTTGCCAGAGCAAAGATTGTAATGGCAGCTCTTGGCATGAAGGCTGTGGAGTACCGCAAGTTGTGTTCTGCGCTTCGTAAGGAAATCAAGATCCTTGAAGATAACCTTCGTCGTAAGGATTATACCTTTGATTATTCAAAGCAGCCTAGCCAGGCAATGCTTCGTTACAAGAAGGCCTTTATACGTAACGATGAGGAACGCTATAAGTCTTTTCTGAATAAAGTTGTAGAACAGGCCGAAAAACTTGCTCGTGGTGAAGAGATTCCTGAAGAGGAAAAGGTAAAGCTTAATACTAAGACACTTTATCCTTATCAGATTGTTGGTCCTTTTATGAAATATGGAAGCAATCAAATGGATGAAAGTCAGGTGTTATCACTTGAAGCAAGTTGGAAGGCATTAGACCGAGGAAGTTTTGATTCACAGACAATTGTTGTTCGTGATGGCTCAGGTTCTATGTATCGAGGAGACGGTGAATCGGCACCAATCAGTATTGCAACATCATTGGCTTTATTTTTTGCTGAGCAGCTTACTGGACCATATAAGAATAGTTTCATCACTTTTAGTGAGAATCCACAACTTATTCAGATTCCTGAAAACTGTGACACTCTTAAAAAGAAACTGAATTATATTCATAAGTTTAATGATGTGGCAAATACAGATATTGGAAAGGTATACGAACTTATCCTTGGTGTGGCAAAGAACAGTAATGTTCCAAAAGAGGAAATGATTGAACGAATTTTAATTATTTCTGATATGGAATTTGATTACTGCGCAGAAGGTATTTCATCCTTTGACTTCTATAAAGAGGAGTTTGAAGAGGCTGGCTATGAACTTCCTGAAATCATATTCTGGAACGTTGAGTCACGTGATACTCATCTACCGGTAACTCAGAACGAGAAAGGAGTAAAGCTTGTAAGTGGTGCTTCTGCAAACATCTTTGCAAGCGTTGTTTCAGGCGATTTGAAAGTCGTAACTCCATATGAGTTCATGCTTCAGATACTTGAACCATATGCAGAGTTTGATAAATTAGTAGCATAAAAAGTTAAAGGTGCAGGCAGCAATTTTGAAAAGGATATGTTAGGTTTTATTGACATGGCGGAGATTTAAAGTCAGGCTTGAAATCTCCGCCATGTGTAACGCCCGACCGATTGCCAAAGGCAAGCGGATACGCCCAAATTAATCAAAAAAAATTTTAAGATTTTTCTTGAAAAACATTTTTAATCACCTTAATCTTTCTTATAGGCGCGTGAAACTTACATAAGAAAGAGGTTTTTATGACTAAAGAAGAACTGTACAAATTGATTGAGCAGGAACAGTCGAATATCTGCCAGCTAGAGGTGATTAAGGGCGGGCAGACTGTTTACAGCGACACCTGGAATAATTATAAGAGCGATGACTGCGTTCACGTTATGTCTGTAACAAAGAGTATTATGGCTCTCTTGGTAGGGATTGCCATAGATAAGGGGCAGATTAAAAGTGTGAATGACAAGGTTCTGGATTATTTTCCTGAGTATAAGGTAAAGCGTGGTGAGAAGACGATTTATGATGTGACGATTAAGCACCTGCTTACGATGCGGGCTCCTTATAAAACTAAGGGCGACCCGTGGAGTAAAGTTTGTTCAAGCGAAAACTGGACTTACACTTCGCTTGATTTTCTTGGCGGGCGCAAGGGACTCACTGATGAGTTTAAGTATTCATCGGTATGCCTTCATATTCTGACGGGAATTTTGTATAAAGCTACAGGCATGATTACTGTAGACTATGCGAATAAGTATCTGTTTGAACCGCTTGGAATCCCGACACATAAAAACTATTATGCAAAGTCTGCCCAAGAGCACAAGGAGTTTACAATAAGTAAGCTTCCTAAAAAGGCTGTGTGGTTTAGTGACCCTCAGGACCTTGGAACTCCGGGATACGGTCTTTGCATGACTGCGAGCGATATGGCGAAGATAGGACAGTTGTGTCTGAACAAAGGGGAGTTTGACGGCAAGCAGATTGTTTCGGCTTCCTGGATTCGCGAGATGACAGTGCCACGCGCCGTTGAAGGAAATCATTTTCGGGGAATGGAGTACGGATATCTCTGGTGGATTATTTCCCGCAAGAAAAACATCTACGCCGCCATCGGTAACAGCGGAAACGTGATTTACATTAATCCGCAGAAGCAGCTTGTTGTTGCGGTAGCTTCGTATTTTAAGCCAACAGTTTTTGACAGGGTTGATTTTATCCAGAAGTATATTGAGCCTTTTACAGAGACTCTCAGCAAAAAAGGTTTATAAAACTCCGTAATCAAGCGACGACACTTACGGCAATAATTGATATAATTTATTTATGGCAGATGAATTCAGCGAACAGTTTATAAAGGCTCTGGAAAATCATGATAGCGAGACTCTTCTTTCTATTCCAAAGAGTGATTTACATAATCACATTGGGAGGGGCTGTCGTAAAGCTTGGCTTTCTGAGAAATTAAATCATAAGTTTTCTGACCCACCTGCAAAATTTGACGGGCTTATGGGGATGCAGAACTGGTATGTAAACGAAATCCGTGATTACTGCCGTGACCATGATGCTACTGGTTTACGTCGTGAAGGATGTTTTGTCGAAGCCAGGCGTAATCATCTTGTAAGATTTGCGCCTGGTTTTGCAGTCGAAGATATTGATGAGTGTGGCGGTATGAAAGAGTTTATGAATTACTGGAATGCCATGCATCAAAAATATTGTCCCAAGGCTCTTTTTGAACCTGAGCTTGCGTTCCCGTCTTATGGCGATGTTCAGGCGGAAATCCCTATGGCAGAAGAATATTTTGCATCCGGATTTTTTCATTCGATTGATGTGTGCTGTGGTGAAGGCTACCAGCCGTTCGAAGCCTACATCCCGCTTTATAAAATTGCAGAAAAAAATCATGTGCTAAAGAGAATGCATGTTGGGGAATCAGGTACGGCAGAAGATGTTCAGGCAGCTGTTGAAATTCTTGGTCTTGATGAAGTTCATCACGGAATACATGCTGCAACTTCACCAGCTGTTATGAAGTTTCTTGCCGAAAGGAAAATCACTTTGAACCTCTGTCCTACAAGCAACATTATGTTAGATTACGCTAACACTTACGAGGATTATCCAATAAAAATTCTTGTAGAAAACGAAGTGCCTGTTACAATCAATACTGATGACCTTCTGATTTTTAACAGCACGATAGAGCAGGAATATCTTCGCCTGTATGAAGCGGGAACCTTGACTGTCAAACAGCTTGACGAAATCCGCCTTTGGGGAATCAACGGAGGAAGAAAGTGATTTTAAATCTAAGTAAAAAAGAAATTGAAGATAAAATAAAAGCGCAGATTGCACTTGAGTTTAACTGTTCGCCGGAAGATTTTGACAAAACTGAAAATGTGATAACCGCTGCCTGCCTGAACGAGAAGCGTAGAAAGTTTTCTGATAAGTCCTTTTTCTTGCAGATGGCTACCTTTGGAAAGGGCACTGTTATTTCTGCAGATGAATCAATTCACCCCTGGCTTACTGAATGGGTAAAGGGTAAACAGGGAATGTGGCTTTTTGAACAGCACAACTATTTTGAGCTTGAATGTGAGCTTAGAAAGCACGGTTATAAAATGGCACTGACTCATCATATGTTCATGCCGGTGCCAATCTCTTGTGTAGAGGCAAGATCAGATGTGGAGAAGCAAGCAATGTCTTTTGTAGAATCGGGTTATAATATTAAATGGCTTGAACAAAAAGATATTGCTCCATTTTACGGAAACGAGAATTTCCCGAATGCAATCTGCGACAAGTTCAAACCCGAACGTCCTGATGTGCTTTGCGTAGTTGCCATGGACGGAGATAAAATTATGGGAATGGCCGGCTGCTCAGCAGATACTCCCCAGTTATGGCAGATTGGAATTGATGTTCTTCCTGAATATCGAGGCCGTGGCGTTGCAAAAACTCTTGTGACTCTTTTGAAAAACGAAACCTTCCGCCGTGGTGCAATTCCTTATTATGGTACAAGCCTTTCAAACCTTGCATCCTGGAAAACAGCTTTAGAATGTGGATTCAGGCCTTTGTGGGTAGAAGCAGAATCTCAGCCAGATGAGAAAAAGGATTTCGCTAAATAATGGAAAATATAATCTTGAACATCTGGATAGATATGAAAAATGGTCTTAAAGTTCGGCTCTTAGAAAAGCCAGGTCCGGAAGGTACTTCTTTTTTGATTATGGAAATCGATGATAACGGCAGCTTGAGCAAAAAGCCTTTGATCGTAAAAGACCGCAAGGTTTTTGACAACACCGGAAAATCCCTGGACTTCGGCGACGCCTACCCGATAACCACCGAATCCGGCAAGATGATGATTACAAAAAAGTTTATCAGTGCGTGGATGTGAGATTATGTGCAGCCGGAAAGATTTACGGTAAAAGTTGTTATGATAATTGCAGAAGCATGGAGGAAATAAAAATGGATCCAAAATTTAAAAACGTATACTTTTTCAATGGCACTGCTTATGCCGGTAAATCAACAATGGTAAAGTTGCTGGCACAAAAATACGATGGCATTGCCTGTGAAGAAAACTATCATGATACACTACTGCCCGAGCTGGATAAGGCGGAGTTTCCTTGTCTCACTTATACGCGTGATCTGGAAGACTGGCATGATTTTATTCGCAGAAGTCCAGATGAATATGAGCGATGGATAAATGGAGTAACTAAAGAATGTGAAATTCTTGAACTTCGAATCCTTGATGATTTAATCAAAAAATCTCCAGAAAAGAAAATCTTTGTTGATACTAATATCTGTCCAGAGACTCTTCATAAGATTTCTGATGAGCACCATGTTATGATCATGCTTGCTGATACGCAGATTTCTGTGAATCGTTTCTTTGAAAGGCCAGATAAAGAAAAACAGTTTTTGTATAAGCTGATGCTCGAAGAAAAAGATTCAGAGACAGCCCTTGAAAATTTTCGCCACTGTCTGGAACGCATTAATTCAAAAGAAAACTATAACGCATTCTTGAATTGCGGCTTCCCTGTAAATCATAGAGATGAAAAACTTGGGATACAAGGTACACTTAAACTTGTAGAAAAGATGTTTAATTTATAAAGGTGAAAGTACAATGGAAATTATAAGAAAAGTAGAAGCAAAAGATCTATGCCGCATAGCTGAAATATTAGTATTTTCTAAGCGCCTAAATTACCGTCCTATCTTCCATAATGATGAATATTCTTTTGGGGAATTACAGGTTGTGAATGTAATGAAAGAATATGAGGAGGATTTGGAAAAATTATCTCACACCTGGGTGTATGATGATGAATTTGTAAAGGGGCTTATTGAAATTGAAGGAAAAGAAATTAAAACCTTATATGTAGAGCCATTATTGACTTCATCTGGTATAGGAACATCTCTGTTAGAATTTGCTATAGAAACATTTGAAGTTGATCATTTATGGGCATTAGAAAAAAATACCAGGGCCATTGAGTTCTATAAACGCCATGGTTTTATATGTACTAATGAGAAGATTCCAGAAGAGGGAACTAGTGAATTTTTGGTGAAATTAATCAGGAAATAAAGAATGATAGAAATAATGAAATATGGCCACCGCTTGTCGGGCAAACTGATTAATGCTGCCTGTGGCATAGCAAAAGAGCAGGGTTTCTCTAACGTGTATATCATGAGTGGAGAAGTCGGCCTTTACGAAAAATATGGTTTTGAGAAATTAGGAGACTATGCTACAATTTATGGAACAACAGATCAGTTGTTTGCAAAAAATATCTAAGGAAAATTAAAAAATCTATGAACGAAAAGTTAAAAAAGATTCTTTCCAATATGAAAAAATACAACGCTGGAATTATGTTCCAGGAGGTTTTTGGATTTGATCCGGAAACAGGATATGATGCGCTTGTGATTGCCCCAGGCTGGAAACCTACAAAAATCTTACGAAATCCAGCATATAAAGTGACAGAGCTTGCCGTTCATTCTTATCAGTCAGGTTATCTTGTTGAAAAAGATGGTCTCAAAGTTGCCTGGGCTCAGGTTGCTTCTGGCGGCGGAAACTTGATTGATAATATGATTATCTGTGCAGAGATGAAGTTCCGCAATTTGATTTTTGCAGGAGCAGTGGGTGGACTTTCCAAAGATTTTGAAATTGGAGACTTTTGTACTCCTGAAGTAAATATATCGGCAGTTTATGCGAATCAGTATCTGCAGGAAAGGCTTTCTGATTTTCGTCCTTTTGAAAAAATCTATCCTAATCTTGAATTCTCAAAAAACGTAATTGAACTTGCAAAAAACAATGGATATAACTTAAAGGCTGTAAAGGTCTTTTGTACAGATTCAATAGCAATGGAATATTCACATCTAAATCAGATAAAAGAAACCGGTGCAGAACTGATAGAAATGGAGACTGGAACTTTTCACACTCTTGCTCCATTATTCGAAGTCCCTTATATTGCTTTGCTTGCAGTTTCTGATAATTCTGCAACAGGAGTTCCATTATTAGGACGTGTTGGAGAAGCGCAGGATAAGTATCATTATACCCGTAGCATCATAATTCCGGATATGATTTTTAGGATTGCAAAAGAAGGGGCTCTATGAAAATAATTTACACAGTTCAGCACACTCAATCTGAGCATCATGTGAACGGTTATGTTGGTGCCTGGGGAAACTGGAATCTGACAGATCTTGGAAAAGAGCAGGCCCACAAAATAGGGGAATGGCTATCCAGTCACGAAGGTTGCGACGGCACATTTAAAATGTACGTTTCCGATTTAAACCGAGCATCACAAACTGCAGATGAAATTCAAAAGGTCCTTAAAACACCGGACTCATCAATGATAAAGACAGAACTGCTTCGGGAAATCAATCTTGGAGAAGGAAACGGCAAACCACGTGACTGGTACAATGAACATGTTGCAAAAGCGCCAGAGGTTTATAATCCAGACTTTCGTTCTTTCCCAGACGCCGAAAGTGACAGAGATTTATGGAATCGTCTTTACAAGTTTTACGAGCAGATGATTACCAGCAATGACGAGAAAACCATTATAGTGTCACACGGTGGCGCTCTGTCATTTTTGATTTCGATGATTATGGGTGATACTTTCGAAGACAGACGAAAGCGCAATGTATTCGGCCGTTCTGGTAGCGTAAGCCGCTTTGTAATTAAGCCGGATGATTCGGTGGAAATCTCTTTTTTGAATTGTCAGGTAGTGTAAATGAAGTTAGATAATATAAAGTTGTTTGTGTTTGATCTCGGCGGAACTCTTATGGAATATAAGGGTATGCACCTGAGCTGGACTGGTTATTACAAGAGTGCCTTTGAGTATGTAAACACTCAGCTGGAGCTTGAACTTTCCGACCAGCAGATTGATGACTCTGTAAAGATTTTTTGTAATTATAATCCGGCGGTGAAAACGCGTGAAAAGGAGATTGAGCCAGAAATCATTTTTGGGGATGTCATAAAAGGTTGGAATACTACGATTCCTGTTACGAAAATCATCGATGTGTTTTTTGAATCGCTTAAGCTTGAGCCTGTAATTTATGATGATTCAATTCCAACACTTGAGCGCCTTAAAAAAGCAGGATATAAAATTGCTGCAATGACCGATGTTGCAACCGGGATGCCTGACCTCATGCACAAAAATTATGTAAAACCTCTTCTTCCTTATTTTGATTTATATGTTTCGTCCCTTTCCTGCGGATATAAAAAACCGAATCCAAAAGGTCTGCGCGAAATATCTGAGCAGCTTGGAATTGCGCCGGAAAATATGGTTATGATTGGCGACACTTCGCGTGATGTAAATGCGGCTAAAAATATCGGCTGTCGTTCAATTCTGATTAAACGTAAATGCAGGTCAGAGCAAAACCAGGCTCAGGAACTAGGTCAGGATTTTACAATCACAAATACACAGGAAATATTAGAGCTTATAAGGTAAAGTTGAATGACAAATATCATTTATAATTTATTTAAGCAATGTCATCTTGGAGAGCTTTCAAGTGATATTATTCCTGTTTCCGGTGGCTTGATGCACAAAATGTATAAGGTGCAGACGGCACGTGGAAGCTACGCAGTAAAATGTCTTAATCCTCAGATTATGAAGCGGCCTGATGTTTTTGAAAACTATGCGCGCGCCGAAGCTTTGGAAAAAATCCTCGAAGAAAACGGGCTACCCATAGTTCCCGCGCTGGCCTTTGACGGAAAAAAAATGCTGGAATCAGACGGCAGGTATTTTTACATTTTTGCCTGGCAGGAGGGTCACATAACAGATCCGGAAAATATTTCAAAGGAACAATGTTTTAAGGCGGGTGAAATTCTCGGACGGATTCACGCTTTGAAGTCGCAGAATGTTGATGCCGCTGAGCCAGAAGTTTCAAACATAAATTTCAGCGATTATCTGAGTCCCGGCGACGAAAATCTTGAACTTCTTGAATACGCCCAAATAAAACTTAACCAGGCCCGAAAAATGCTTCCACCTATGAAAGCAATCAGCAATGATGATATGGATCCAAAGAATATAATGTGGCAAAACGGGGAACCGCATGTAATTGACCTGGAGTGCCTCGACTACAGTAATCCGATTGAATCCTGTCTAAATCTCGCACTACAGTGGTCGGGCACTGTAAACCAGAAATTCAACAAAGAGAATCTTACCGCTTTTTTTAATGGCTATTTGTCCGCCTATGATAACGGCTTCCGTTCCTACGATGAATTATTCGGGATTGCCTATACCTGGCTTGAATGGCTTGAATATAATCTAAAGCGCGCGCAAGGCTTAGAAGGCATGACAGAGGAAGAAATCCAGCTTGGCCGGACCGAAGCCATCAATACAATCAACAGAATTAAATATCTTCGTTCAATAGAGGACGAAGTCCGAAGCGTGCTCGAGGCTCTTCCACCACCAGAAGCAAAAAACTATAAAACCCATGATGATTCTTTGTGTTATATTGATTTGACCTTTGAAGGCGGCCTGGACGTCATCCCTCATTATGAGCTTCCCGAAGGCTTTAGCTTTGTAAATTATAAGCCTGGCGATAAAGCAAACTGGATTGACATTGAGCTTTCTGCAGGAGAAGTCTTGAGCCTGGAACATGGTCAGGAATGCTGGAATCGTTATTATGGCAGCAAAGAAGTAGAGTTGCCCGATCGCATGTTTTTTATAGAAGACAAATCCGGCAACAAAATTGCAACAGCCACCGCTTTTTATGATATTCATACCGGCGATTCACCTGACAACGGACAGCTGCATTGGGTTGCAATTAAAAAAGAAGCTCAGGGAAAAGGCTTGTCAAAGCCTCTCATTACGCATACTCTGGAAAAAATGAAAGCACTGGGATATGGTAAGATTAAAATCCATACGCAGACAAATACCTGGCTTGCCTGTAAAATCTATAATGAGCTTGGATTCCAGCCGGCAGAAGAAAGCTTTAACAAACAGCGCTTTGGCTGGAAGATGGCCGGACTTTTAACTGGAATAGATTTTCGTTTTTGAATTGTCAGGTAGTGTAAAGGAGAAAATCATGACATTTGACGGTACAGAAAAATTAATCGGAACTGGTGCTCAGGCAAAGGTTTATCTTTACAAAGGGTTTGCATATAAGGTTTATAATCAGACTTACCCGGCGGAGTGGATTTCTTTTGAAAAAGAGCAGCAGAAGGCTGTAAATAAGGCCGGTCTTTGCACGGTAAAATATTACGACATTGATGACCCTCACATAATCAAAATGGATTTAGTCGAAGGAGACCAGCTTGAAAAATCAGTTCCAGCCGCACCGGAAGAGGGATTCAAACTTCTTGCCAGGGCTTTCCGTTTTGTGCACAATGCCGATGCAGGAAATACAACAATCCCGCCTCTTTTTGCAACTGCAGCTCTTACTCTTACAGAAGAAGAAAAAACTCAAGTGCTTCCAATAATTGAACGCCTTTCGCAAAAATATAAATCCTGCATCTGCCACCTGGACATGCATTTTTTGAACATCATGCTACCGCCAGACACGCCGCTTGTAGCAGATAAAATCAATTACACAATCATCGACTGGATGAACGTCCGCCTTGCACCACCAGTTTTTGACTACGCACGCACATACGTAATTTTTGATGAGTTTGCAAAAGACGCAGTGGGATTTTACAAAGCCGCAGTCTGGCCGGATGTACAGGCCCTCGATATTTCCGAAGAAGATTTTTTTGAAGCCGTAAAGGTCTGTACAATTTTACGAAGCCACGAAAAATAAAAGGATTTAATTAAATCCTGTAAAAATCAGAAGCAGGAAGGAAGGAAATAATATGAACAAACCCGCAGAAGTTTATTTATTCGGACAGATTCTTGGAACTCATTCATTTTTACTTAAGGATGGATTTTTACAGCCCGATGAGTATTCAGAAATTAAAGAGCAGTATTTTCTCCCAGGCGGCGAAACTGGAACAGCGGCAACAGTCCTGGATTCCCTTGGCGTTAGTGTAAAAATGGACGGAACCTGGATTGGAACCGAAGTTGCTCCAATGCTCAAAGATTTTTATAAAAATAAAAACGTGGATTTGTTGCTGCTTCATTATACCGAAGAACCAGGCGTAATGGATTACGTTGTGATTGCGGGACTTGTGCGCTCTCCTATGGGACGTTTTCAGACGCTTTTTTCTTCCGGAAAGCGATGGTGGAATGTGCCGCAGGAAGAAGATATTGCAGACTGTAAGGTTGCGGTCATAGATCCGTTTTTTGGCGAAGAAACTTTGCGCGCTGCAGAGCTTTGTCAGAAAAATAAAATCCCGTTTGTCACAATCGATTCTCCGCACGACTCCCCATTACACAAGATGGCAACAGTAAACGTTGTTTCAAAAGAATGTACCGGACAGTATTATAAAGGTATGAAGGCAGAAGAAATCCTCCGCCTTATGCAGAACGAAACTGGCGGTCTTACAATCATAACTCAGGGTGGGGGAGAAATGCTTTATGCCCGAAAAGGCAGCGAGATAAAACGGATGAAGCCTTTTTCTGTCCAGGTAAAAAGTACACTTGGAGCGGGAGACACCTTTAAAGCTGGCTGTGTATACGGACTTTTACACAACATGAGTGATGATGAACTTGTCCGCTTTGCATCAGCCTGCTCGGCAATTGCTATTTCAAGATTTCCACTTCCTTTAAATCCACCAAAGCTTGAAGAAGTCCAGTCCCTTTTAAAATAAAATTTATTTACTTTGCAACAAATGTTATTCTCTCAGCTTTTCAAAGCAATAAAGGAAAGTCATTTGAGTTGATTTCAAAAATTGGTGATAATCTTTTGATGTTGCTATTTCAGTTCCACTTATTTTGGAATATGAAGCTGTATTAAAAAGAAAATTAGATCACAAAATTTTTACTGACACTGATATAGATGATTTTATCACTATTTATTCAATTATTTTCTCCTCTGGTGTATAATAGACTTGGGAGTCAAAATGAAAAAATCAAAATTGTTTTTTATAATTCCGGGGCTCATCGTTTTAGCCTTCTTTTTTTTGACGGTTTTTATAAATCTTTACATGACGATGTATTCAAAAAAATTCATTTATAAAAATCTTGATGAGCTTCCGCAAAAGTATACAGTGATTATTCCCGGTGCCAGAGTTTACGAAAATAACGTTTCTCATGTTGTACGCGACAGAATCGATGGGGCTGTGAACTGCATTGTTCAGAAGAAAGCAGAAAGAATTTTGATTTCGGGAGATCACGGTCGCAAAAAGTATGATGAAGTAAATCAGATCCGCCGTTATGCCCAGAAATATTATAATGTTGATGATGATATTGTCTTTATGGATCACGCCGGTTTTTCTACTTACGAAACGATGTACCGCGCCAGAGATATTTTTTGTGTTGATAATGCCATTGTCGTAACGCAGAAGTTTCATACAGTAAGATGTGTTTATATTGCCCGAAAGCTTGGTCTTGATGTTGTAGCTTACGAAGCGCCTGAACTTGTTAAATATGCAGAGAGAACCCGTACAAGCTGGGATATCCGTGAATATTTTGCAAGGGTAAAAAGCTTTTTCCTTGTGATGTTTAATGCAAAACCAACTTACCTTGGCGAAAAAATCCCTATAACCGGGGATTCAAAAGCTTCGTGGGATATGCTGGAATAAAAAAAATCAAAAAATTTTCTAAATTCGCTCCTTTTTTTTAAAGTAATTTCGTATATATAGGCATGAAATATTTAAGTTTTCAGATGATAATCTGTATTTTATGTCTTTTACTCATGTCGTGTGAAAATTCGGGATTTCCGGATTTTCTTTTTTTTGAAGATAAGACTTCGGTGTGCGTAAAGCTACCTTCGTGGCCGCCTGTGGATGGAGGAATAGGGGCTGCATATCCAAAGCTTTCTTTCTGGATTGTGGAAGTTCATACTCCGTCATTTACGGGGCAATATGAATGTCCTTCGGCGGAAAGTCTTATATTCGAAGTTTTAAAAAATGAACCTCTCTGTGTCACGGCAACGCCCGTCTGTTTTAATTCGGATGGTAAAAAAGTTTTGTTTTTTAAATGCGCCGGAACAGTCTATCCTTTTAGCGTCCATAATCAGTTTGAAAATCATAATCAAAATGCTGTTTATGGGAAAAATAATCATCTTGAGCTCACCTGGGAAAATGGGTTTACGGCTTATCTGATGCAGTCGCTTTTCAGAAACGGGAAAAAACTTTCGTATACTTCGTTTGAACTAAGGGATTATATTTCGCGCTTTAACTGGGATAAACTAATCAATTATATAGAAGAAAAACAATCAGATACGGAAAATTTTTATAATCCCTGGCTTTGTGATGTAAAAGAAGTGCTCAACGGGATAGCTTTTGGTTCATTTAAGGCAAATCTTCTTAATATGAAAAACGTATTTACAATCGATGCAGGGGAAAATAACGAAATTCTATCATCATACGTACCGGAAAATAAAAATATTCAAAAAAAATCGGAAATTCTGATAAAAAAAAGTGAAGTAAATGTATTTTCGGATTATAATTTAAATGGAATAATAATAAAAGGAGATTCGGTTCAAGGATTAGCTATTGAGTATATTTCTTTACCGTTATACATTGAAGAGTATGAAAAAACTTTTGCAACTTCTATTTCCGCTTGTCTTAATGATTCTGATTTCCTGTTCGAAAGATGATAACGATTATGTTTTTAAAGCATCAGATACTGTTTCTGCAAAAATAGATAGTGCAAATATTCAATGGTATTATTTTTCGGAAGATGGTTTTACCGCAGTTCAGGGACCGAATTATGCGCCAGGATATACAAAAGCCCCTTGGACCGAAGCTATAAGAATTTCTTCTGCAAATAACGCATCATATAAAAATTCTAAAAAAGCTTTTGCCCTTGTAAATCGTCTTGGTGTATTGTGTTTTGACGGTTCAAAAGTTTCTCTTGCAAAAGATGTCAAACTCTTTCCGCTTCGCACCGCCGATAATCTTGTTTTTGTAGAAGGTGTTCCGGTTTTTTCAGTTTATAAAAGTGCATTTTTTAATGATTCTATAAATAATGATGAATATAAAAAGAAGATGGATGATCACCTCTTTCTGCTTCAGTTTGATGAGAGGGCAAAAATCACATATCCTCTTTTGAACTGCAATAATCTTACAGAAGATCTTGAAGTAGAAGTAGTTGATTTTAACTGGAATGGCGAGCTCTGGAACTGCTGTCTTAAAAATATGGAGAGGGGGAAATTCCTGTATCAGTATCTTACAATCCGTCCTACAGCATCAGTTCTTTCGATTACACCTTCGAATGCAGGAAAGAAAATTGTTACAACTTCAATCAGTCAGGATGAATTTCGCCAGACCGAAGCCCTTAAGAATTTTGATGATGCACCTTTAGAAATTCAGCAGCTTCTTGGAGGCTTTACAGGAAAGAATGCCGTTACAGTCGAAGTAAAAGAAGCAGGCGGTCCAAGCCCCGAGGTTTATTCGAATAATATAAATCAGGCAAAGAATGAACTTAAGGGAAAAGCAACAATCTGCGAAAACTGGTGTGCCGTTTTATTCCGCGATGGAACTTTCTATTTTAAGGGAGCAATGGATTCAAAGCGTGTCTTAAACGATGGTAACTGTATTGCTTTAAGGCTTCCAAAACTTCCTTCTGGTTACTGCTACCAGGATTTTGTAATCTCTGGTCCGACTTTATATGCATCGTGGGAAGAAACATCATTTTACGAAACAACAAAAAGCGGATTTCTTGCAATCGATTTAGAAAATACACTTTATGGTCAGTTTGAAGAAAACGAAAAAGTTAATAACAGGGGAAAGAAAAAATGAAACTCATAAAAATTTTTACGGCAGTTTTTTTACTCTTTCTTTCTATTAATATGTATGCCCAGACTGCATCTGCTGAACAGCCTGCTGCAAACGATGCAAATGCAGAATCAGCTTCTTCTAAAAATCCTTTTGATGAACCTTTCTGGCAGAACACAGATTTCTTTTGTGGGGTAGGGCCTGCGGTTTATATAAGTACGGGAGCTCAGACAGACAGTGCAGTTTCTCCGGTAATATACCCCGTCTATTTTGGATTTTTGTGGCCAAAGGATTATTATTTTTCGATTCAGCCTTCGCTCAGATTTTTTACAGGATATTTTTATATAAAGGATGGACACGTCTATCCTGCCGAGATAGAAAACAGAACGGCCCTTGCATATTCATTTTTCTTTAATATTCCCGTTTCGTTTAAGATGAACATTCTGAATGTATCTGATTTAAGTCTTTCTGCGGGACTCGGCTTTTTATTCCGTTTTGCAGGACTTGCCCCTGATGTAAATGATTCTGATTATGGTGATACAGGAACTGCCGGCGGGGACCTTGGCGAAATAAACAAATGGTTCTGGGGTGGCGGAAGATTCATCTATCTTACACTCGGTGCCGACTGGCTTTTCCAGATTACAGATGATATTCAGGTTGGACCGGAGTTTTCTTTATTCATTCCGCTTGGACCGCTTTTTACTAAATTCAGTTTGAACGGTATGATTATTTCTCTTGGAATTAAATTCGTCTTTTAGGCTTTAAACCTTATTTTTGCATATCGATTCTCTTTTTTCGGACGTCGTTCAGTAAGTCTTCAAGCTCTGCGCTTTTTTCTTCTTTTATAAGCTCTTCGATTTTTGTAATCTGATTTTTAAAATTTTCTATGTGCGAAAGAAGCTTTTCCTTATTGCTCAAAAAAAGTTCTGTCCAAAGCGGTGAATTAATCATTGCGATTCGTGTAAGGTCTTCAAAGCTTCCACCACCAAAAGAAGTGATTTCCCTGTCTTCGGCGCTTTCTACCATTGCAGAAGCAACAACGTGGCAGAGCTGTGAAGTAAATCCGATTTTATTGTCGTGTGTGCTGCAGTCTGTAATCGTGATTTTATTAAAGCCCATTTTTGTAATAAGGTCTTGGAAAAAGCTGATGTTCTTTTTGTGTTCTTCTTCCGTAATGCCCCGGGGAAGTTTTATGTTTTTATCTTCTATGATGATGTAATTGTGATTTTTAAAATAATCTCCGTTTGAGTTTGTGTAGCCTTCTTTTTCGCCTCCGGCCATGGGGTGACCAAGAATAAAATCGGCACCACACGGGCAGAGCGAATCATAATCATTAAGGTAGATGCTTTTTACACCGCTTATATCTGTGATGATTGAAGAGGTTTTAAAATCATTTTTGTGTTCTTTAAGAAATTCAACTGTCGTATGCGGATAAAGGCAGATGAATAAAAAATCACAGGATGAAAGAAATTCTTTAGTTTCTTCAGGATTAAATGCCCTGTCGATTATTTTTTGATCAAGGGCAGCCTTGAGCGAGTCCGGGTTTTTATCGAGTGCAAAAATTTTTTCATCATTTTTTACGACATTTTTTTTAAGGGCTTTTGCAATCGAGCCACCCATTATTCCAAGTCCTGTGATTCCGTATGTAAAACTCATCTTTTTCCCTTATGATTATTTTATGATTTAAATTTTTCTTTCGTTGATTACAGCAACCTTAGAAAGAGTTTTCATGAGGCTTGCAAATTCCGTCGGATGAAGACTCTGTTCACCATCGCACAATGCTTTTTCGGGATTGTTGTGAACTTCGATTATAAGTCCGTCTGTATTACATGCAACAGCCGCTTTTGCCAGATCACTTACCATCCATCTTTGTCCACACGCATGACTTGGGTCTACGATGATTGGAAGGTGTGAAACTTTATGCAGGTATGGAATGATGCTTACATCAAGACAGTTTCTTGTGTAGTTATCGAAAGTGCGCACTCCGCGTTCACAAAGGATTACATTTTCGTTTCCGCTTGCCATGATGTATTCGGCAGACATAAGGAATTCTTTTACGGTTGCAGCCATACCTCTTTTTAAAAGGATTGGTTTTTGAACTTTTCCCATTTCTTTAAGAAGGTCAAAGTTCTGCATGTTTCTTGCTCCAATCTGAATCACATCAACATCATCAAAATATTTAAGCTGACGGATATCCATCAATTCTGTAACGATTGGAAGTCCTGTTTCTTTTTTTGCAGTTTTAAGGAATTCAAGTCCCTGTTTTCCAAGCCCCTGGAAGCTGTAAGGAGAAGTTCTTGGCTTAAAAGCACCGCCTCTGAGTAAGGTTGCTCCTGCTTTCTGAACATCTTTTGCAATTGAAATAACCTGTTCTTCTGTTTCTACCGAACAAGGTCCTGCAATTACCGGGATCTGTTCTCCACCGAATGATGTTTTTCCAACCTTTATGATTGTGTTTTCCGGATGGAATGAACGGTTTGCCATTTTATATGGTGCCGAAACGCGCTGAACAGAATCTACAAGCGGATTAGCGCTCACCTGTTCTGCAGAAAGTGTACTTGTATCACCTAAAAGACCAAGAATAGTAAGATTCTGTCCTTTAGAAAGATGAATACCGAATCCCTTCTGTTTCCAGTCTTCGCAGAATTCGTTAATCTGTTGTTCCGAAATGTTTTTCTTTAAAGTAATAATCATAAAAAACCCCTTTGAAATAAAAAAAGGCCCTGCATTTTTTGCAGAGCCTCAATAATTCACTGATTCAGCGAAACACCAACCACCCGTCCTAGGCAGCCGCTCTGCAATTTGCGTGAGAATAATAATAGTAATAATACGCATTGTAGAAGTTGTGTTTCATATATCCCCACATTAATGAATATAAAAAAAATTGTCAAGAAAGTCTGTTTGAAAAGGAAATCAATTTTTATAAATAGTACAAAATATTAAAAATCGCTCCCAGTTGCCTTATGAATTATCAAAACCGCGCACTAGTGCGCTACACGCTACAGTGCGGTGTAATTATACACTTTGCCGCCAGAGCGGCAGCACTGTAGAGTGTTTTTGAAATCCACAAGGCGCCTTCCGCGATTTTTACATCATCTCTATAAATAAAAATTGATTTCCTCATACAAATTGTCTTATAAAAAAAATAGTAAGATAATATAAAAGTGATGATTAAAAACCCTGTTCTTTGTGGGAGCATTTTTAATACTTCTTATTCGTCCTCAGTTTTTAAGAATATAAAATATCCCAAAATAAAACTGGTGGTAGCGGATAAAGATGGCAAAGTCAATCTAAGGTTTGGGCGAGCTTACGCTTCAAGCGGCGCTACCCTTAGCCCTCTTGACTTTGACAGATTTAGGAGCGTACACCAGTTTTATTTTGGGGATATACTTTTATAATTCTTAAAAAAGTTGTAAACTGACTCAACATTGCATTATTTAAGGAGGGTACTATGGTACCAGTTTTAATCAAAGAATTATTATCATCAAAACCGGACGGCCGTGAGGTAAAGGTATGCGGCTGGGTTCGTTCTGTTCGTGACTCAAAGGGTCTTGTTTTTATTCAGGTTAATGATGGAAGCTGCTTTGCAAATATCCAGCTCACTTTTGACCGCTCTAATCCTTCTAATAATGCAAATGTAAATCAGATAGAAGAAGAACTCAAAAAACTCAACACAGGTGCATCTGTTCGTGCTACAGGAAAATTAACTGAATCTCCTGCAAGTGGTCAGGCTGTAGAAGTTATCCTCGAAGACCTCGAATGTCTTGGTCTTTGTAATCCGGACGAATATCCTCTTCAGAAAAACAAGATGTCTATGGAATATCTTCGTGATGTTGCACATCTTCGCGGACGTACAAACACCTTTGGTGCAGTTTACCGTGTTCGTAACCAGATGGCTTATGCAATCCACTCATTCTTCCAGGAAAGAGGTTTCCAGTATATCAACGCTCCGGAAATCACATGTTCTGACTGTGAAGGCGCTGGAGAAATGTTCCAGGTAACAACACTCAGCATGGAAAAGATTGCAGAGCTTGGTGTAAAAGCCGGAATCGGTGGAATGAAAATCGAAGATGCTCACAAAATCGTAGATTATTCAAAGGACTTCTTCGGTAAAAAGGCAAACCTTACTGTATCGGGTCAGCTCGAAGCAGAAACTTTGGCAACATGTCTTTCACGCGTATATACATTCGGACCAACATTCCGCGCAGAAAACTCAAACACACCTCGTCATCTTGCAGAATTCTGGATGTGTGAACCGGAAATGGCTTTTTACGACCTCGAAGACGACATGGATATTCAGGAAGAATTCGTAAAATATCTTTTGAACTGGGCTTTAACAAAGTGCCGCGAAGACCTCGAATTCTTCGACAAGCGCATTCAGCCAGGCCTTATCGAAAGTCTTACAAAAGTAGCAAATGCTAAATTCGTACGAGTAAGTTATACAGATGCAATTGCAAAACTTGAAGAAGCTATGAATAACGGTGCTAAATTCGAATTCAAACCTTACTGGGGATGCGACATTGCAACTGAACACGAACGCTATCTTACAGAAAAAATTTACGGATGCCCTGTAATGGTTTATAATTATCCTAAAGAGATAAAATCATTCTACATGAAGCTCAACGAGGACGGAAAAACAGTAAAGGCTGTTGATGTTCTTGTTCCTGGCATTGGTGAATTGATTGGTGGTTCTGAACGTGAAGAAAACTACGATAAGCTTTTAGCAGCATGTAAAGAACGCAATATGGATATGAAGAATTATGAGTGGTATCTGGATCTCCGCCGCTTTGGTACTGTTCCTCACTCAGGATTCGGACTTGGTTTTGAACGTCTTATGCGCTACATAACAGGTATGGAAAATATCCGCGATGTAATTCCATATCCAAGAGCTCCAAAACTGGCAGATTTCTAATAAAAAAAATGGAAAATAATAAAAAAAGATGTGGCAGAATTGCCACATCTTTTATCAGTTTAAAAAAATGGTTTAAGATTCGCATCCGAAAAATCGGACAGCTTGTTTATTTAACAGGCGTAAATTTTTTTGAGAACAATCTTTTCGAAAGTGCCAATTCCTGTGCCTTCGGATTTATCTTTTCTTTTATCCCATTAACCTTAATCATCCTGACTCTCCTTGTAGGTCTCTTAAGATCAAGCCCTGGAGTTTCAAATTTCATTATGGGATATATCGACCGCATAAGCAGTGTTGTAGATATAAGCTCAATCGTGAATCAGGTTTTGGGAATTAAATCGGTTTCGTTTTTAGAAGTTGTACTTGCATTCTGGGTAATCTGGATGGCAAGAAAATTATTTTCTTCGGTTCTGGGTTCCGTAAATAAAATATTCAAAAACATCGCAAGAAGAAAAACCCTCATAAATCAGCTTTTCAGTTTTCTTGTAGAATTTCTTCTTGTAGTTTTGATTGCCGCAGCCATGCTTTTCATCTTTGTTTTAAACAGAATCGTAGAACTTCCGGCCCTCCGCGATGCAATGGACGATTTACCGGTAGACATTCTTGGTCAGCTCAGTTCCAATGCTTCCATCATCATGTATTTTATCATCTATCTTTTTACCGTTGTTCTTTACAGAATCGGTTCTGCGGTAAAACCAAGATGGGGCTTATGCTTTTTCTATGCACTCTGTTCAACCTTTGTATTCTACGAAACTGCAAAACTGATTCATCTTTTCTTTAATCCTTCTAACTACAACCTGATTTACGGGGCCATCAGTTCCCTTTTGATTTTGATGATGCAGGTCTGGTTCTTCTTTAATATCTTTTTATTTTTTGCGCAGATGCTTTTTGCCACCGAATATCTTGATATGCTTTCGTTCGCACTTTTGTACATGCTCCCCGATGTAGACGATTCATCAAAGTGGGCAACAATCAAACGAAACTTATTCAGAAAGCCGGCTGTAATTCAGACAAAATATCCTATTAGAAAATTTAAAGCGGGAGAGAAAATTTATTCAAAAGGTGATGCGGCCGACTGCGTTTATTATATCTGCCACGGTTCTGTATGCCGTATGTCCGACAATGATTCTGTTACTCTTTTAAAGGAAGGTTCGTTCTTTGGTGAAATGCACTGTATCTTAAATCAGAACAGAACAAATACAACAATAGCTCAGACTAACTGCGAGATTACAATCATTGCTTCGAGAGAGTTCCTTGAGCTTTTACAGAAAAATCCTAAGGCTTCTTCAAAGGCTATTTCTAAAGTTTCTTTATACACCGAAGAGCTTTATCACGTTGAGCAGGAAAAACGAAAGGTTCACTTGCTCGATAAATTTTCACTTGATATGTTTACAAAAAAAGAAAATAAATAAGGAAAAAAGATGGCACGAACAAAAATTGTAGTATTGGATTTTGGAAGTCAGTATGCACATCTGATTGCAAAACGTTTCCGTATGCTCGGATATTATTCAGAAATTGCACTCCCTTCTGCAGATTTATCTTCTTTTGAAGACTGTAAGGGAATTGTTTTTTCGGGGGGTCCTTCTTCTGTTTATGACGAAAAGGTTCCCGAATTTAATTCTGAAATTCTAAATCTTGATATCCCGATTTTAGGTCTCTGCTACGGCCACTACATTGTTCAGCTTGGATATAACGGCAAGGTTGATAAGGCTCCTGTTGGTGAATTCGGCTTTGCTACTCTTAATCTTAACCCGGATGTAAAGTCTCCACTTTTCGAAGGAATTGAACCTGTTCAGCAGGTATGGATGAGCCATCAGGATGGAGTGTTACAGATGGGTGATGGATTTGAAGTTGTCGGTTCTACAAAGGATTGTCCTTATGCTGCAACACAGAATCTTTCTAAAAAGAGATTCAGCCTTCAGTGCCACTGCGAAGTAAAAGATACTCCATGCGGTAATCAGATTTTTGAAAATTTTGCACGTTACTGCGGAATGGAAAAAAACTGGGATCAGGATACTGTATTAAACTTAATCATCGAAAATATTAAAAAAGAAGCGGAAGGAAAAAATGTTCTTCTCTTTTTAAGCGGCGGTGTAGATTCTACAATTACTTTTGCGCTTTTGAATAAGGCTTTGGGACAGGAAAGGGTTTTAGGTCTTCACATCGATAACGGTTTTATGAGAAAAAATGAATCTAAAAATGTTAGCGATGCCTACCACAAATTCGGCTTTAATAATTTTATCGTAGAAGATGCTTCGGAGAGCTTCCTTGGAGCAATCAAAGGGCTCACAGATCCTCAGAAAAAACGTATGGCCGTAGGTGAAAATTTTATTACCGTGCGAAACGAGGTTGTTGCAAAGCAGCATCTTGATGAAGATAAATGGATGCTCGCACAGGGAACTCTTTATCCTGATATCATCGAGTCGGGTGGAACAAAAAATTCGAATACTATAAAAACTCATCATAACCGCGTACAGGGAATCCAGGATTTAATTGCAAAAGGTCTGATTATTGAACCTGTAAAAGATCTGTATAAGGACGAAGTTCGCACAATCGGTAAAAAGCTTGGTCTTTCCGATGAACTTGTCATGCGCCATCCGTTCCCGGGTCCTGGTCTTTCAATCAACGTTTTATGTAATGATGGAAAATCGTGGACAGAAAAAGATACAAAAGAATTTGAAGGTGCAAAAAAAGAATTAAACGAAATTGAACTCAACATGTTCTGCCAGAATTGTACTGCAAATCTTACAAGAAATGTTTTGCCTGTTCGCTCGGTTGGTGTTCAGGGGGATTTCAGAACTTACAGATTCCCTGCCGTTCTTGATTTTGGTCCTGCACACGAAGATGAATGGCCATGCGGAAAAGCTGCACTTACAAACGGAATGTGTCATTTCCCCGGCAAGCGTGAAAAAATCGAAGAAGCTTCTTCTACAATCACAAATGCCGCAAAGTATATAAACAGAACTTTAATCAAGCTTTACCAGAAGCCTGGTTTTAAAGATGGAGATTTAAAAATCCAGGAAGGTTACTGTGACCGCCGCCGTCTTGATCAGCTTCGCGAAGTTGATGACATCGTTTTAAAAGAGCTCCACAAAACAGGATGGTATTCAAAAATCTTCCAGCACTTAACAATCGATCTTCCATTTGCTGCTTCTAAAGAAACTGCGGGTTTTGTTCTTCGTCCGGTATGCTCGGAAGACGTAATGACTGCGCGTTTTGCAATGCTTCCTAAAGAAGTGCTTGGAGAAATCGTTCAGAAAATTTCTGTGCTTCCTTTTGTAGACGCCCTCTATTTTGATGCAACAAACAAACCGCCTGCAACATTCGGCTGGGAGTAGCCCCAGGGTTTTAGCGTAACACCACGTGAACGGTCGGACATTGCGCGAAAAGTTTTATTTGTTATAACTCAAAACCTGTTCTGTCAAAAGCGGGATAAGCTGCTTCTTTCTTGAAACAACGCCCTGCAGGTAATAAACGTTTTCTTCCTGTTTTGGGAATGTAATGAATTCCGTAAATTTTGGATCGCAGTCCATGAGTAAAACGCTCGAAAGCTTTGTGATGTCCGTAACAAGAAGGCAAGAAAATAGTGCTTTGTGGCTTCGTCTTTCGATTTCGAGTTCTGCCATAAAATCAGCTTTGCGTTCAAGGATTTCTTTAGGGTTACCAACTTCGATCTGGCTTGCGGTGTAAGAAATCTTTCCTTCGGTATATTCCTTCATATCCTGGCGGATTAATTCTCCGGCGTTTCTTCCGCTGATGTTGCTTCCGGCAAGTAAAATCTCGTTTCCAAGTTCCTTGATGTCTAAATCAGTTATGTCCGAAAGATATTCTGCAATTTCGCGGTCTACATCTGTAGTAGTTCCCGACTGAAGAATAAGTGTATCAGAAAGGATTCCGCACAAAAGAAGCGAAGCAATATCCTTTGGAATAGGGATTTTATATTCTTTATATAAAACTGCAATTTGAGTAGAGGTTGAACCAACCGGGCGGTTAATAAATGTAATCGGATTTTTAGTAGGTATTGCTCCGATTCTGTGATGATCGATTACTTCGCGGATGGTGTAATGTTCAATTCCTTCCACAGCCTGCGAAAGTTCATTGTGGTCTACAAGGATAACTTCGATGTTCGGCTCTTTTAAAAGGTCATGTTCCGAAATCATTCCTATAACCTTGTTTTCTTCGTCTATAACAGGAAGATATTTACAGTGAGCATCCTTAAGAATGTCCTTGATTTTTGCAACAGTATCGTTTATGTGAACAGTGTGAATTTCTGTGTCTCCCATAGCGCTAACCGGCATGGAATAAGCGATGAGCATGGAAGTAGGAGAAGTTGAATATGGGCTTACGATTACACTCACGCCGTTTTTTTCTGCAAGCTCACGAAGTTCCTTATTGATTACACATCCACTTGTAGTGATTAAAAGTTTTACCTTATGTTCAATACAGATTTTATGGATGTCTTCGCGGTCAGAAGCGATTACTACAATGTCTTCGCTTGCATGTGCTTCGAGCCTTTTTATAAAAGTTGCATCCGAAGAAGAACCAACATGAATCGAAGCTTTAAAGATTTTGTCTTCATCCTCGTGTACGATAATCGGCTGAGCGTTCAAAGTCTTTTGTATGAGCTTTATGCTTGTAGTAAATTTATGCTTTTTTTCCGGATTGAGTATGGAAAGTACACCCTTTGCAAATCCTGAATAATGAAGGAGCGAAAGATATTTTCCGTCTTTGTCGACAACAGGCATAACTCGGTTTTCTGTTTTTTCCATCCTGCCGATTGCTTCCCATACAGAAACATTTTCTTCTACTGTTTCAATATTATCCTGCATAAAATATTTTACTTTTGGCAGAAGGTCAGGGATGTATTCAGGTTTCGCGATTCCGAATTTTTCAAAAATATATCTTGTCTGAGGATTCAAATGTCCCGCTCTTGCCGCCTTATATTCATCAAATCCAAGGAGGTTTTTAAGTCTTGCGTATCCGACTGCAGAAACTACGGCATCTGTGTCAGGATTTTTATGTCCAATAATATATACTGTCTTTTCCATATCCTTATAATACAGTTATTTTTGATTAGTGGGAAGAAAGCCCGTGTTTTAAGGCTGATTATTTTTTAAATTCCGATTATGGATCTAAGATATTTAATCAACTTCAAATTGTAAATTGTGTGTTAGTGGTATATAATAACTTATTATGAATTTGTTTAAATATGAGACTCACTTGCACACATCACAGGCCAGCGCCTGCGCATCTACGGCCGGAAAAGATTATATAAAAGCTTTTTACGATATAGGATATTCAGGAATATTTGTAACTGATCATTTTTTTGGAGGAAATACTGCCGCTCCCCGCGAAGCTGACTGGGAAACAAAGGTAAATGTTTACTGCAGCGGATATGAGGATGCTTTTGCCGAAGCCCAGAAGTTTAATAAAGAAAATGGTCTTCTTGGCACCGAAAAAGAGTTCAGGGTATTCTTTGGAATTGAACAGACATTTAAAGGTGATGATTATCTTATCTACGGGTTTGATAAAAAATGGCTTTTGGAACATCCCGAGATAGAAATCATGAGGCACAAGGAAGTTTTCTCCGAGGTGAATAAAGTTGGCGGCCTTATGATTCAGGCACATCCTTTCCGCCTCCGCGATTACATTCAGTCAATTCACCTTCATCCGCGCGAGGTTCATGGAGTAGAAATCTACAACGGAGGAAATAAGCCTTCGGAAAATGAGCTTGCAGAACTTTATGCACAAAAATATGATTTTCCTGTAACAAGCGGTTCGGACATTCATTCTGTAAACTTTATCCCTGATGCTCCGGGAAAACTTCCTCTAGGCGGAATGGCATTCGAAACTCCGCTCAAGGATGTTTTTGATTATGCCGAGCGCATTAAGCGTAAAGAAGGCGAACTTATAAGATAGGTACAAAATCAACAGGTTGATTATCAGTTAATTTATAGAAGAGGTGAGTTGCTTATGGAAAAATTTACAGTAACACCGGCTTTGCTCAAAGAAAATTTTTATAAGGTTTATGGCGAAAGCTCAAAGGATGTTCGTCTTTTTAAATCTCCTGCAAGAATCAATATAATAGGCGAGCACATTGATTACAATGGCGGTAAGGTTTTTCCTGCTGCCATAGATAAATATCTTTACTGCGCCGTTCGTAAGCGTGATGATAAAAAAATCATCTATAACGATTTATTTTTCCCAGGCACCTTTGAATTTTCTACAGAAGATGATTTTGTATTCAAAAAAGAAAATGATTACGCAAACTATCTGAACGGTATTCTTTCCTGCATGAAGAAAAAGGGATTAAAATTTCCGTGCGGTTTTGAAGTTTTAATCGCAAGCAATGTTCCGAGTGCCGGTGGAATCAGTTCTTCGTCTGCACTTGAATGTGGCTTTGCGTGGGCTATAAACGAAACCTTTGGCTTTAATCTTTCCCGAAAAGAAATTGCTCTTATGGGCCAGCAGTCCGAACACGAGTTTATGAATGTAAACTGCGGAATTATGGATCAGTATATAATTGCCACTGCAAAAAAAGATACAGCCGAGCTTTTAGACTGTGCCCTTGTTGAACACGAATATATTCCTTTACAGCTTGGCGATTATCGTTTTGTAGTCATGAACACAAAAAAGCAGAGAAAGCTCAGTGAATCAAAATATAACGAAAGACGAAGCGAATGCGAAAAAGGTCTTGCAATCTTACAGGCAGCAAAGCTCCCGTTAAAAGCAGGCGGAGCTGTCAAAAATACAAGTGAACTTAAAAACCTCTGCTCACTCACTCCCGAAGCTTTTGAAGAATGTAAGCATCGTATAAAAGATGAAGTTATATTAAAAAGAGTGCGCCATTGTGTTACAGAGATGGACAGGGTAGTGCGCTCTGTAGAGGCTCTTAAACAGAACAATCTTACAGAGCTTGGAAACCTTTTATACGCTTCGCACGCATCTCTTCGCGACGATTACGAAAGCACAGGTATTGAACTCGACACCCTTGTTCTTGCAGCCTCAAAGCAGGATGGATGTATCGGAGCTCGAATGACAGGGGCTGGATTTGGTGGCTGTGCAATTGCACTTGTTCACAAAGATAAAACCGAAAGTTTTATGCAGAATGTCCAGGCTCTTTATACAAGGGTAACTGGATATAACGGCGCCTTCTTTGAATGCGAAAGCGGAGACGGGGTTATAGAAATTACAGAATAAAGGCGGCTTCCGGCGCATAAATCCGGGGGGAAAAGGAGTTTTTATGAAATATGTTTGTCTTTCTTTTGATGATGGTCCAAATATTGCCCCAGGCGATACAACCATGAACGATATGCTCGATATCCTCGAAAAATATAAGGTGCCGGCATCTTTCTTTTTAATCGGAAATAAAATCACACCGGAAAACACAAAGGTTATCAAACGTGCCGTAGAGCTTGGATGCGATATTCAAAATCACAGCTGGACACATCCTTTTATGACAAAGCTTTCTGTAGAAGAAATAAAGGAAGAATACAAAAAATGTGATGATGCGATTGTTGCAATCACCGGAAAGAAAGCAGAATTTTTCCGTCCGCCTTATATCGACGTAAAGCCCGAGATGTATGATGTAATTCCTGTTCCGTTTATCTGCGGCCGCGGCTGCTCTGACTGGGAACCCGATAAAGATGCTGATTTCCGCTACAATCAGATGATAAAGGATGCAGACAACGGAACGATCTATCTTCTGCACGTACTCGAAGGAAATAAACCGACACTCGAAGCAACAGACCGCCTTATTCCGGAGCTCCAGAGACAGGGATATACTTTTGTAAATCTCCCGGACCTTTTTGAAAAATGCGGTGTAGATAAAAATATTCCGAATTCGTTGTGGACAATCGCTAATCACCAGTTAAAGGGAAATGTCTGGCCACAGGAAGGGTAGAAATAGTTTTATAAAGAAGTTGATAAGATATGGATGCTGCAGGAGATTAGTTCTGTTTTTGAGGACGTCTTCCGCAGCATTTTTTTTCTATACAAAAGCCAGAAACATCACACTTAGGAACAAAAAGATTGTCGCTAATCCATTTCCATTCTTCTGAGTATTCACAGAGTGCAGTCTTAATTTCGTTTGCCATATTTCTGATTTCTACATAAGCCCTTGTACAAAGTCTCTGATTCATAAGGCTTATCATGTTGCGGAGATTTCTCTTGTCTACGATTTTAGTCATCATACCAAGCGGAAGAATATTTGCAGCGTCTTCCTTTGAAACACCGGCGTCCATCAGTTTTCCGTATTGTTCGCGAATGAATTCCATTGTCTGATTATAAATTTTTTCTGATTCTTCTGATTTTTTTACAGTTACAGGAAGATAGTAATCAAAATTTTCGCAGTTTACATAGCGTGTACTTTCCTGAAGTCTTGTTGGTCCGCCTGCAATGTGTGTGTAGTATTCGCGGATGGCACGTGCAGAATATTTTTCTATGCAAAGTTCAATATCAACATATTCCAAAACTCTGCCATGACCGCTCAAAATACATTCTTTTGCGCGCTTGATATTTTTTTCTGCATCATCAACAGGACTGTTCCAGCAAACACCTGCCATTTTTCCGATTTTCTGTAAAGGATATTTATCTGTCGAATCAAAAATTGTAATCATATCTTCTATTATAATGCTTTTTGTGCGTCATGAATAGATTTAAGTTTTGGGGAATTCGTTGACTATTATTTGGGTGATAGATTTGTTCTATTTTTAATTTTCGTAAATTGATTTGACCTCATCCGTATACTCAAGATTCTTTTCGCGGATAACAAGAGGCGGTTCAATCACAAATTCTTTTTCTGCATTTTTTCTCCCTTCGATTAAAACAAGATTCGGCGCTTCGTCTGCAAATGGATGAATGAATCTGATTCTTTTTGCTTCAAGATGATGTTCGCTCATAACAGTAAAAATTTCCTGAAGTCGTTCCGGTTTATGAATCATAAAAAACTGGCCGTGCGTGTGTAAAAGATAATCTATAGAAGAAATTACATCATTTATATTGCATAAAACTTCGTGGCGTGCAATCGCTTTTGCATCAGTAGGGCTTGATTTTCCGTGAGAAAAAGGCATGTAGGGTGGATTACAGGTTACCGCATTAAAAGATGCCTTTGTAAAAAGGTTTCCCACATTTTTAAGATCTCCTTGGAAGATTTTAATCCTTTCCTCAAGTCCGTTTTCGTTTACACTTTTTTGTGCCATATCGCAGGATTTTTCCTGAATCTCCAGGGCAGAAAACTTTGCGTTTTTTATTTCCGAGGTCATTAAAAGCGGAATGATTCCGGTTCCTGTGCAGAGGTCCATTACAGAAAGACTTTTTGAGAGGCGGATGTTTTTGCATGCAAAATCAGCAAGGAGCACAGCATCCACCCCAAAGCAGAAAGTCTTTTTATCCTGAAAGATTGTATATCCGTTTTTTAATGTTTCCCGAATCAGCATTTATGTAAAAGAGTTCCTTTTTATTTTCCCAGCTTTTTTTAAATCTTAATCACCTGCTTATAAAAAAGCAAGTTTGACTTGATTTTTTTTCAATTTTTCACTAGTTTTTTCTTGTAAAGGTTGCAGTCCTTGTTATTAGCCCAGTTATTTTAGTTTTTGTTTTTTTTCGGGCTGCACGTTATTTACCATAAGTCTTCTGAAACTGGCAGTTGGACTAAGGCACTATATTGTGTCTTTATCCAAACTAAAAGGAAGTATTTTATGGTACAAACAAATTTCCGGCCAAATTCTAAAGCATTATTAAATCCATGTGCAGATCCGATTTTCAAAATTCTGTTTACAGATGAATCAAGGCAAGCTCATGAAGCGTTAACTTGTTTTTTGTGTGATATTCTTGAGCGTAATGTAACAGATGTCGTTTTGCAGCCTAATGAGCTTTCTGGAGAATGCATCACAGACAAGCAGTCAGAATTTGATATTAACTGCAAAATTGATGGGAAAATTGCAAATATAGAGATGCAGGGTGAAAATCATTGTAATGATTATGGGAAGCGGGCAGAATACCATGTTGCGCACCTTTTGAATCATTATACTCCAAAAGGAACTGATTGGGATAAAATCCCAGATGTTTTTCAAATTTCGGTTATGAACTTTGTTTTTGACAAAGCAACAAAAAAAAGCATCAGTCATTATGTTTTAAAAAATGATGAGGGAAAAACAATTTCTAAATCTCTGAATGTCATATTCATGGAACTTCCCAAAATTGCAACCCTGGAAGATAATGTTCAAAAGTTGACGAAAGCACAAATGTGGGGTAAATTCTTTTTATATGCATCTGTCCCGGAAAAAAAAGAATTTATTCAGGAATTAATCAAAATTAATGGAGGCATTAAAATGGCATTCACTGTATTAAAAAACATAAGTCAGGATGAACTTAACTGGTACCATGAATCTCGTTATTGGATGCATGTTTCAGATGAATTAACTATGAAAAATGCCGCCATAAGGGAAGGGAAAAAAGTAGGATTGGAATTAGGACGAAAAGAAGGTTTTGAACAGGGCATTGCAGAGGGACTTGAAAAAGGAATTGAAAAAGGTATTGAAAAGGGACTTGAAAAAGGAATTGAAAAAGGTAAAAGAGAAAACCAGATTGAAACTGCTAAAAATCTTCTTAAGATGAATTTTTGTAGTAAAGAGCAGATTGCTCAAGCTACAGGGCTTACTCTATCTCAGATTCAGGAGCTTTCGGCAGAAAAGGAATAGGTTATGAAATCAAAAGAGCAGCAGAAAAAAACAGACAGACTAAATACATCAAAGATTAATCCAAAAATTCTGGCTGGAATTGGCGGTGGCATTTTGTTTTTACTGCTGCTTTTGCCGGCGGTTTTCTTTGTAAAAAAGCATTCCGACAAAAACGTACGCATTGCTTTTTACGGTCTTACCGAGCAGTACGAAAATTATATTAAAGAATTAATCCCTGCCCAAGAAAATGTAAACCTTGAGTTTGTAAGCCTTAAAGATGATGTTAATGTAAAATCAATTTCAAAAAAATATGATCTTCTTTTTAGCTGGAAAGGCGAAGTAACAGATGCCCTGGAAGTTTCTGCAACCTTAATTTCTTATAAAGCTGTTTCTCTTGTTCCCGAAACTCTTCAGAATAAAAAATGCCTTCCTCTTCTCCTCGATTCCTGTGAGCTTTTGTATAATAAAAAATCTGCAATTAAACAGGGTGGAGAGCTTCCTTCAGATTTTAACGGCTTTGTACAGTATCTTGAATCTTCTAAAGGCGAGCTTGTTACACCGATGGTTTTAAATGGCGGAGACGACAGAATCCTTACTGCTTTTGTCGGAAACCTTGTAGAAAAAACAGGTGGCTCAGAGGCATACAAAAAGCTTATTGCAGAATTACGAAAGGGAACTGATTTTGAAAGTCTTTTAGGAACTCCCCTTGGAAATAACGTGACATTAAAATCAACTTTAGAGCTTTTAAAAGACTGGACTAAAACCGGACTTCTTTTTAAAGGCTGGTACAATCTTTCTGCTGCCGATATGTCTTATTTTATAGAAGAAAAACAGACTGCCGTTGCTTTTACATTTTTGAGCGTGCATAGAACTTATCCGTGGAAGGTTATGGATGATTATGAATCATACCTTATTCCGCCTTTTGTTAGTACCGTGGAAACAGGATTAATCTGTCCTTCTGTCTGTGCAATGCTCTTTTCTAAAAACAGTAATGCTTCCCGTTATCTGGAAACACTTCTTTCAAAACAGGCACAGGAAACACTTTCCGATAATACTCAGCTTGCTCCGGCCAATTCAAGAGCCCGTTCTTTTGACAAACAGGCCGATGATGTGCGATATTGGGCTGCCGGAACTAAATCAGGGGCACTCCCGGACCTCTATAACGCCGCTTTTCAGACAAAACCAGAAGAATTTGCCGAATTTACTGCAAAAATTCGCGATTTTTTACAAAGATAACATGAATTTATATGAATTTTTCATGAATTTTCTTGATTTTTCTTTAAACTCGATATAAATTTGTATGGGTTTAGAGTGTAGGATTGCCCTTATTGTGTAACCAACGCTTTATTGCCTGTTTTTCATTTAAAAATATACATTTCGTTCAAAGTTTCATTAAAAAGTCATCCCTTTAAATTTTGTAAATTGTCTTATAGTAAAGAAATAGGCCTTTTATGCCGATAAAATGAGTTGAGGTAGTTTAAATTATTTAAATAAGTTTAACGTTGGAAAGGTTTTGATGGTGGGTATTCAGGGGACAGGAGATTATTATGAAACGGATGCATACAAAACGCGCAGCCACAGTTAAACTTTCATGGTTTTTATTATTTATATTTTTTATCTTTTCCTGTGAAGTAGGACTTGGATCGACAGTCGATACCGAAGCACCGAATATTACAATAGAAAGCCCTGGAGTTGCTTCTATTATACGAGATAAATTTGCCCTCAAAGGTCGATGGGGTGATGATGGTTCTATCGCTTCTATCTGGGTAACCCTCAAAAGAACTGATGGAGTTTCCGGCTCATGGGAAATTTCGGGCTCGGATGTTACCTGGGATTATGACGAGAATGATATTCAGAATGGTGACTGGAGAGCAATCATAGATCCTGTTGCAAAAGGCCTTGTTGATGGTCCTTACCAGGCTATTGTTCATATTAAAGATAACAACGGCCACAAAATCACACAGAGTACATCATTTACAATAGATAATACTCCTCCAATCCTTATTCTTTCAAGACCGGGAACAACAATCAATTCAACTGATTTTGATTCTTACGGAAGAAAAATCACTCTTGAAGGTAAGGCTACAGATGATAACGACGTAGGTCTTATTGAATTAAGTGTTTATAAAACACCGGAATGTAACGATGAAGATTTCCTCCATACATACACTCTTAAAAATGTTCCATTAACAGTAGAAACTGATGCTGCTGAATATGGTGTAGTCGATAGCGAAGGAGTCAATCAGTATGATAAAGTATATGTTCAGGCTGATTTAGCAGAAAAAGATGCCAATGGTACAGCTAACCGCTATTTTAAAATTAAAGTTTATGATGGTGCAGAAAGATTCCCTGTTAACGACAGCGATGCTTTAGAAGATGATGATAAGGGTAACTGTGCTGATTATTATTATACTGATGATGGAATTGCAGAAGCTTTAGTTGCCGCAAAGAAAATTACAAATCTTTATCATATTCAAAATGGTACGCTGGAAACATCTGATCCTGTAATTCTGGATGGACTTGAAAATAAAGAAGAAACAGGAAAATTCTCTGTAAACCCAAAGAATAATCCAACATTCATTGTAAACTCAAGAAATGCTTTTGCTTCACCTTATACAAGTCTTGATGATCCTGATTTCCAGGTTACTAACGGAAACAGCTATCTTGAAGTAGAAGTTAGCCCTGGTCTTGATAAAAAGCCGATTAAGGTAAGCACTGTTGCTGTAGGATTAAGAGAATGTAACTCTGTAGGTGAATTCATTGCAGGTTCTCCTGTTATCTATCTTATAAGCGAAGGTCATGAAGAAGCCGGAAGTTATCCTGATGTAAAGATAACTAAAACTGGTACTTCATATAAATTTAAAACTGCAAAACAGGTTGGTAAGAACAATTATACAGATTTAAATACAGGCCGTTATTACAGAGTTGTTGTAGACGGAAGAGATACAACTGGAAACTCAATCGAAGAAGCCGGTAACTATTCTTTTAAACTCATTGCAACTAACGAAAAAATTGAACTTTCCGGACAGGGTGTTCCTGAATATATTTCTCAGGATTCAGAAGCATGGCAGGGAACTCACGCCAAATTTAATGCAGAATTAGTATGGAATGGCGGAGAGCCTCCTTATTATATTTACAGAGACAGTGAAACAACTCCAATAACTGTAAACACACAGACTGCAGGAAGCTGGGTAGCAACAGAAGAATTTACTTATTCTAAATTAAGCTCACTTGGATTCCCTGATTCAATTTCTTACAGAATGAAGAAGAGCGGAGATATTGTTTCTACAACCGCAAAAATTAATCTTAAATATGACTCAGATAAACCAAGCATTTCGAATATTCTCTTTAAGCGAAAAGAAATTATAAATTCGGAAGTTGTATTGAAGGATGTTTACTTGAATAACAAGTATTACATCAGAAATACCAGCGATGTCAGATACGAAATAAGTGGTATTGCAACTGATGATACCGGTATAGAAAGCGTAGTTCTTGATATTCCAGGATTATCGCCTGTCGTTTTTGAAAATGATAGTCGCTTTAAGTTCTCGGATCTTAATTTAAGTGGTATCAGCGGAGAAGTAACTGTAACAATTACTGCAACAGACTATGCCGGAAACAAAATCCAGAGCACTATGATTATCGTTTCGGATAAAGTGGCTCCTAAATCAAACGACGAAATAGATGCCAGTGCAAAGAATTTAAGGATAAGAATAGGTTCTGCTAATAACGATGATATTACACCTTCTGATCCTCTTTGGAGTAATGATTTAGACCGCGATGTTGGTGGTAAATACGGATTTGGTACTTTTGGTAATACAACAACAATTCAGATCCGTGGTGACATTGAAGATTTTGAAAATGATGATGAAGATGAAATGAAAATAGGTTCAGGCTTAGCAAAGATTTATTACAAGGTTTATCCTGATGAACATCTTGTTCCTTCAAATGAATCAGAAAGAACTGCGTTCTATGAAAATTTAAAGAATCAGGTTATGTCAGAACCTACAGGAATTATAACACCTCTGGCCGAAAAGGAAGATAAGCGTGTATTCTATAATGTAGAACGAAAGAAAGATATTAATGGAAATTATGTAATCCCTTCTGTTCCTAATGATGAACACATTTTCCCTGATAGTACTAAGTTTACAAGTACACCTAATTCAAAAGGTTACTATAAATACTATAAAACAGTTACATCAACATTTAAGGACACAATTACAGGTCTTAAAGAAGGAAATAACTACCTTGTTCTTGTTGTAGAAGATAATGTTGGAAATGCAGAGGTTGTTGTAAGTGATGTAGAATTTGAAGGACTTGTTCAGCCGTTTGTAAATTACTCAATCAACATTGACGTTACTCCACCTTCTGATATCATAAACAGAACTTCAACAGGTATTATCTATACAAACGGTGACGACATGCCTCTTCTCTGGGGTACTGTATCGGATAAATCTACAGATGCCGCTGCTGCCGGAATAGATACATTCACCCTTACACGCGACGGAGTGGATACAGTAATCTATGCAAATCTGCGCGAGGTAACATCAAGCGATCCTGCGGACGTAAGGGCTCTTGCCGCTCTGGATGAAACTTTAAGAATCTGGGAAGCAGATGTAACAAGCCTTCTTCCTTCGGAAAGTAAGACAATTTCTCTTTCTGCAACTGCAAAGGATGCTGCAGGAACCGGTAATACAACTCCAAGCGTAGTTGCAACAATTACAGTAGACCGCCAGGCTCCAGTTGTAGAAATGGATTCAGAAATCCCTTCAGATGCAGATTCTTCTGTAGACGGAATTCAGGTAAACGGAATCATAACACTCTCGGGAACATCTGATGATGAAAATGGAATTGATTCTGTTACAGGTCTTTACTACAAGGTTTATACAACAAGTGCACTCCCTGCCGTACCTGCCGCAAACACAGTAATTCCAGACTCTGGATTAAACGGATGGTATAAGGTAAGTGCTACACAGAGCGGTACAACTAACTGGAAGTTTAAGAATATAAATACACAAAAACTCAACGGTACAGATATAATCGCTGATGGTACAAAGGTATGCTTTACAGTCGGTGTAAAGGATAAGGCCGGTAACATCGGTTATTCTGCTGCAAAACCTTTAATCATAAATCAGGATACAGATCGTCCTGTAATCAACTTCTCTAACCTTGCTTTGACTTATGTTGATGAACACAGTCAGACACAGAAAATGGCACTTGCCACACCGGTATGGTTAAACAGAAGTGATCTTACAGGTACAGTAACTGACGACGATGGTGCTATCGAATACCTTAAGGTTATTGCAAAAGATATTACAGACAATTCTGTTCCGACAGAAAGCCAGTGGTCTTCTGCTCCGAATAAATATGCAAATGGAATCTGGTCATTCTCATTCAGTAGTGATGGTCCTAAAAAGGTATATTTCCGCGTAAAAGAAGCAGATAAGGACGGAAGAACAGGTAAAATCTTTACTTCGAATGTGAACAGTACAACCTTCAATACTTATGGTCCAAAAATTACAGATGTTAATCTTGTTAAATTCGGTTATTCAGATGCAGGCAGCACTGTAGATGATATTGTTTACCTTAAGGTAGATACAATCGCTCCGGACCTTGAAAAATTATATTACTATACATCGGCCGAACAGCTTTCAGAAACACAGATTCTGGCAATCAGCTCTGGTTCATGGAAGCAGGTTGAATCAAACCTCATCACCGACAAATTTGGTGGTACTAACCGTTACGTTTACTTTAAGTACAAGGCATTCGATACAAACGGAGTTGCTTTTGTAACACCTACATTTGGAAGCGAGACACCAACTCATACTTACGGAATCAGTAATTCAGATACCCGTTATTTAGAGAGCATCTCTGCCTTCGACATCCACTCAGTTGAATCAGGAAATACAAAAATCCAGTTCAACATCAAGGATAATGCTGCAGCAAGCAGTGGCTCTACAGGTATAAATAAGGTTTATGAAGTAATCGTAGATAACACAGCTCCGGATATCATCATCTCTAACCACACAAGCGGTTCACAGGTTTACGGTTCATCTGCCGTAACTCTCCGTGGTGCTACTTCGGACAGCAATAAGATTTCTAAGGTTGAATATGCGCTTACAAGGGATGCTTCCGATGCTCCTCATGGACCTTCGGGCGGCTGGCGCGATATTACAGATGAATCAAACGTAACCTATACAAGTAAGCTTGGATGGCAGATTGTATATGACGATAAGACTACAACTCCGGACTCATCAAGCTATCACGCAGAGCTTTTAAGAAAATCATTATTCACTCTCTACGAAGTAGACGAAGGTGACCAGGCAGGATACGATCAGACAGAAAAGGTTTATGTATGGCTCCGTGCTACAGATGAACTTGGAAACTGCGGAACAATGTCGGATCTCTTCTACTTTGATGTAATTCCAAACGGAGATAAACCTGCTATCGATATCACTTATCCATCTAACAATGCAAGCGTCGGTGGTACAATCCGTATTACAGGTACAACAGATATTCAGGACGTTTCTGCAAGCGTAAAAGATGTTTACCTCCAGATTGACCCTTCTTATGACCCTGCTACTGGCTTTAATGAATCTGGATGGGCAAGTGAATTACAGACTTTGATGAATGCCAAGGGTGTTACTTCTTATGAAATTAAAGATCTTACAGGTGTAATCGTAGAAGGAACTACAACTAACCTTGGAACAGAAATAGGAAAGGGTATTCCATCTCTTGGAAACTCTAAATTAAACTGGTACCTCATCATAAACGGTAACAAGGAACTCAACGAAAAAGTTGGCGGAACTAACCGTAAGCTTGGTATCAGGGTATTTGCTGTAAGCTCTACAGGTAAGGTTTCTAAATCTGAAGTTTGTGTCTGTGAAATCGACCCTGATGCACCAACATTCGGTCAGGAAGAACAATGGCGATTCGTTCAGTACACAGACAATACCTACTCTACAGAATCAGCAAGCCGTGCATTCGAAGACGGAGTTTACTTAACAGGGCAGTGGTATGTTGTTGGTTCTGTAGAAGATGACAGTGGTATCCGTCAGATTACTCTGGATGATCACAACATCGTATGGACAACAGGTACAGGCGATTCAGAAGTAGTACACGATGACGGAACTGGCCGTGCTATAAAACAAAACTCTAGTCCTAGCACAGGTTCTAAATTTAAAAACTATATGCTTAGAATTCCTGTAGGAAATACAACTGCAGACAGCTTTGGAAAGATAGATTACGAAATTTCTGTAACTGATGGTTCTGATTCTCAGGCAGGAAACATGCGAAAGTTTACAATCTACTACGATAACAAGGCTCCGGAATTCGAAGTAAAGAAGGGTAACGGTAAAGACCTTGTAGCAGGTGGAAGAATCTATCAGTCTAACGGTGCATACACTGTACAGGGTACATTCGCAGAAGCAAGTAATGGTACAAATAACCAGAGCGGATTCAAGCGAATTGCAATGTTCTATACACGCGAAAGAACTGTAAGCGGTGTAAAAGGACTTTACCTCATAGATTCAATGATTGACTCAGGTGCCGACGGAACTTCTAACTTTATCAAGCTTGGAAGCATTGGTAACGGAGGTGCTATTACATACGAAACAAATGTAAGTAAGGCAAACGGCTTATACTGGCGTATGGTAAACGGAACACTTGAAAACTCTAACGAGCTTACTCTTACAGATAATACTTACATCACAAATAAGACTATCCGTGCAGGCGGCTTATGTATGATTGATAACGTAATGTACCGCATTACACGTATCTCAGGTAATAATGTTATCCTCGATGGAACTATTCCGGACTTTGGCACTGCAAAACCTGTTTACTTTGCTTATGCACAGATAATCGATAACCTCTCTCAGGAAAGTGGTAAGACTGTTGTTTACTCTAACACAGATGTAATCACTAACGGAGACGGTGACTGTATGATTGAAGGTGTTCAGTTCTCTGGCGGTGAATACAGCTGGAACGCTTCTATCGACTCTTCTAATATGCTCGATGGTAACGTAACTATGAGCTTTGTGGGTTACGATGCTGCCGGAAACTATACAGAATGTTCAATTGCACAAAAGATTTCTAACAACGCTCCAAGAATTGCGGGTGTAAGCTTTGGTACAGATATAGACCTCGACGGTTCTATTGCCGTAAACGAAATGACAGAAACATACTCTGCTGCCTTTACAAACGTAGTCAACGTAAAGGATGGTTTATACTATAACGGTCAGAATACAGACGGCGAATGGATTACAGAATACACAATTCCGGAATCTATCACCGTTAAGGGTGCAGTAAAACTTAAGCCGATGATTGTCGGTGGTAATACAGCGCTCGGCTGGCAGTATACTTATAAGACAAAGACAGGGGCTACTCAGTCTACGGCAGTAACAACTTATGCGGGAGTAGGACATTCTAACGACGGCTCTGTACGAACTTCGGATCTTTCTATAAATATTTCTCTTAAGAATTTCCTTGCAATCAATATTGGTGAAGGAAATCAGAACCTTAAGTTTACAATCTGGGATAAGACCGATGGTTCAACTTTAGGTGATGAAACTTCCGGCAGCGCAAAGGCAGAAATCACACTTCCTGTAAACATCATTATTGCAGACAGTGCGGCTCCAACAGCTGTTGTTTCTCCATTCTACTGGAAGAATGCTGATGATAACTCGATTTATCAGAATAATCCGAAGAACGGACACATAGAACTCGAAAATGAGCTTCCTTCATCATTTACGACTAACGGTTCCGGAGCTGGCGACCGTGATGCTAAAGTTTCAGGAAAAATCAGTTTTGATGGAGTTGCTACAGATAACGTAATTGTAGAAAAGATTAAGGCTAAGATCCCTGGTTATAACAGCGGAAACGAATTTGTTATAGCACAGAGAGATTCAAGCGCTACAACAACTGCGGGCTGGACTTCTACAAATATGTACTACGAGGATGAAGAAGGTAACCCTGTAACAGGTGGTGATTCTCTCCTCACAGGAGCTAGTGCTAAGCCTTGGGTATTCCAGCTTATAAGCGATGAATATGATGCAGACGGTAAGAATATTGTAACCTTCAGATTCCACTTTGACACAGAACAGATTTCTACAAAGGCTGCGTTAAATGTTTCCATCCAGTTTACTGCAATGGATAAGGGATCTCCAATTTTAGTTGATGATAATACCGATCCAGATAATGATGGAACTAATAAGAGAGTTTCTTATACAAATGCAAGACCATCTACTCCTGGAAGTACAAGCACAAAGACCGGAGCTCTTACAGGCTGCTACAGGGTAGATATTGTTCCTTATATTACAAAGGTAATCACAAATCTTAAGAGCCTTAAGTCAAATAACCCTTCTGTTTACGCAAGAAGTGCAAAGGGTCACTATCCTGTACACGTAGACGAAGTTTTGAACTTTGAAGGATTTAATATTGAGGGCGGTACGGTTAAGTTTACAAAATCAGATACTGCGACTACAAGTGCAAGCTATGATGCAGATGCAGGCGGAACTGGATCTGGAGTTGGAGGATATAAGATTCCTTCCGATGCTAAGTCTGGAAAAGTAAGCATTAGCGTAAACAGTATTGATTCTCTTAATAACACTAACGCAAACGATGCAAAGGGTTCTTACAACAAGACTGTAAACCTTACAACAAATCCAACAGGCGTTAAGTCTATATACGAAAACTACTATAACCGCCAGCCAAACGGAGATAACAATAACCTCCTTACAGACGATGTAGTACTCGACATCTGGCAGTTCAAGGATGCCGGCATTTCGCAGACTTCCGGTTATATTACAGAACCAATCATGAAGGTAAATCCTAAGAGTGGTATGTTAAACTTTGCCTTCAACTCAGGTCCCGCAAACTTCTGTATGGCAAACGGTTTTAATGCTGCTGCTAATAAACAAACTTCTTATACAACATGGGTTGGTAATTTTGCCCGCTTCTCTACATGTGGATTTACTGTTGATGAAAACGGTGTAACACATGGTATTACAGTAGGTTTGGATACAAACCCTGGAGATGGCAATAATAGTGCCGGACGTTTACAGTATTTCAACAGTAAATGGGGAAGAAGTCAGCTTGATACAAAAGGTAACTATGAAGGATATAATTCATCCAGAATAGATAACATAGGTGCTCCTCCAAATACCTATAATGGCATTACATTCAGCGGTTATGTATTTATTGAAGATAGATTTGCTTCTCCTTCTCTTACAACTGCGGTACATGGTTCTGATACTTACGTATATCTTGCTTACTATGATGATTTGAACGGTCAGATACGCTTTAAGTATGGAAATTTGTCAAAGACAACTGTTGGTACAAGCTCTACTATCAACACTAATCCAACTGGAAATATAGGCATTAGTTTTGAACAGTTTGCAGATCAAATGAAGTACGGTGTTGGACAAAAAGCTCATACAGCATATGATTCAAACAATAAAACGGAATATTTCAGTGTAATAGCAGGGCCTGATCAGACAGCAAAAGCCGGAAACTATCTGTCTATAGATGTAATTAAGGGTGATACTGCTGCAGGTGATGTTATAGTCGCTACATGGTATGATGCTTCAACAAGCAAATGGTATTACAGTTATAAAGTAAATCCATGTAATGATAATGACATGGCAGCAGAACCTTCTGCAACACCAACTGCCGGAAACTGGAGAAAGCCTATTGAATTAAAGGCAAATGCTGGAGAAAGCTGTCAGATAGCTGTAGATAAGGTTGGTGGTATTCATATTGCTTCTTATGACAGCACAAACGCAGATTTAGTTTATGCATATCTTTCAAGCTATGATGATACAACTCCACAGGTTGTAACGGTAGATTCTTATGCCTTCACAGGTACTAATATAAGACTCGATACTGTAGTATCTGATGATGGAAAATATATTGTTCCTTACATCGGTTACTATATGAGCTCTACACAGAGACCTAAGATGGCATATCTTCCTGGTGTTATTTCTTCTTCTACAACAAAATCAATAAGAGAAGACGTAACAGTTAAACAGGGAGTAGATGAGTCTGAAGCTGTAACTGGAAACTGGGAATCTTCTATTGTGCCTACAATAAGTCGATATGCCGATAACTATGCATATAGTTATGTAAATATCGGTTTATATAAGGATGAAACAACAGGTAAGGCTAAGGTTATGAGTGGAATAGACGTAGCTTATAGCAATAAGGCCGGTCTTGGACAGGAAAACACTTCCAAAACTTACGGAAACGGCACTGCAAACCCTGTAATGGCTTATGCAACCCGTGTTGGTACCCGTGGTCACCTGGAAACAGCCCAGATGAAATAAAGCCTTGCGGTAAATAATCAGAATAACCAAACACATCATCCATTTTCGGGTGATGTGTTTTTTTTATTTTGAGGTATACTTTCTCTTGTAATCCGTCTCGGCTTTGAGTATAATATGCATAAATATTCATAATAATTGCATATATATACAACAAAGGAGGCTTGGGAGTTTTTATGAGTGAGATTAAATTTATTGAAGGCGGGGTTTGTGCTCCACAGGGTTTTACTGCAAATGGAATGAGGGTCGGAATTAAGGAAAGCCGAAAAATCAACGACCTGGCTCTTGTTTATTCAGAAGTGCCTTGTACTGCTGCAGGTGTTTTTACTCAGAACAGGGTAAAATCAGAAAGTGTAAAACTTACTCAAAGCTTTCTTAAGAACGGAAAGGCTCAGGCTGCAATTGAAATCAGCGGTAATGCAAATACATGTACAGGTCCTCAGGGTGCAGAAAATGCTTTAAGAATGGCTAAGGCTGCATCTAAAGCACTTGGAATTAAAACAGAAGATGTTATGGTTTATTCAACCGGTGTAATCGGAGCTCAGTTTGATGTAACAAAGGTTGAAAATAATATTGATGCCCTCAAAAACGGACTTTCAAAAAAAGGTCACGAAGAAGCACGTGTTGCAATCATGACTACAGATACTCACTACAAAGAATGCGCCGTTGAATTTGAAATCGACGGAAAAATCTGCCGCATGGGAACTATGTGTAAGGGCTCTGGAATGATTCATATCAACATGGGAACTATGCTCAGCTTTATCACAACAGACTGTGCAATCTCTTCAAAAATGCTTTCTAAGGCTTTGCATGAATCAATTGCCGGAACATACAACTGTGTTTCTGTAGACGGCGATACTTCTACAAACGACACATTAACAATCATGGCAAATGGTCTTGCAAAAAACAAGGAAATCAAAAAGGCCGGAAAGGATTACGACATCTTCCTCGAAGCATTGAATAAAATGAACAGAATTATGGCTATGAAGATTGCTGCAGACGGCGAAGGCGCTACACGTTTGATTGAATGTAATGTAAACGGTGCTAAATCTGTAGAAGCTGCACGCGGACTTGCAAAAGCAATCATCTGTTCTTCTTTATCTAAGGCCGCTATTTTTGGTGCCGATGCTAACTTTGGACGCTTCTTGTGTGCCATGGGTTATTCTGGAATTGAATTTAATCCTGATACAACAAGCATCTGGTTTACTTCTAAAAAAGGCTTTGACCGCTACTTTGATCCAACCAAGGATTCAACTGTACACGGAGAACAGAGCATTCAGGTTTACGATAACGGCGTTCCTGTTACAATCGACGAAGATAAGGCTAAAAAGATTTTGAGTGAATCTGCAATAGAAATCTTAATTGAATGTAAGGATGGAAAATCAAGCGGAACTGCCTGGGGATGTGATTTGACATATGATTATGTAAAAATCAACGGGGATTACAGAACCTAGCAAAGTTCTGCGATCAATAATCAGACAGAAGATTACTAACGGAGTTATATATGGAAAATACAAAGGATACAAAAGAAAATCTTCCTACAGAAGCCTGGTCAAACGTACTTGTAGAAGCGCTTCCTTATTTTAAAAAATGGGTTGGTAAAATTGTTGTTGTTAAGTACGGTGGAAATGCCATGCTCAACGAAGAATTAAAACAGGCCGTAATGGAAGACATTGTTCTTTTGAACACAATCGGTATTAAGGTTGTTCTGGTGCACGGTGGTGGCCCGGAAATCAATAAGATGCTCGACAAGGTTGGAAAGGAAAGTAAATTTGTAGACGGACTTCGCTACACAGACGGCGAAACAATGGAAATTGTTCAGATGGTTTTAACCGGTAAATTGAATAAGGACATTGTTGGTATTCTTTTGCAGAAGGGCGGAAGAGCTGTTGGACTTTCGGGTGTAGACTCTGGTTTAATCCGCGCCAAGAAAACAGAAAAGGACCTTGGTTTTGTAGGAGAAGTAACAGAGGTACATCCTGAAATTCTTACATCGCTTTTGGACGAAGGCTTTATTCCTGTAGTTTCTACTGTTGCTCTTGGAGAACAGGGTGATGATGCCCGTTATAATATTAATGCCGATACTGCTGCTGCAAAAATAGCCGTTGCATTAAAGGCAGAAAAATTCGTTCAGCTTACAAACGTTGCAGGAATCCTCAGAAACATAGATGATCCTTCTACTTTGATTAAACGCATTGAACGCACTGCAATCGGCTCATTAAAAGCAACCGGAATAATCTCGGGCGGTATGATTCCAAAAATTGACTGCTGCGAAATCGCTCTTACAGGCGGTGTCCCACGCACTCATATTATCGACGGCAGAGTACCACATTCCCTCTTAATCGAAATGTTCTCCGACCGCGGTATCGGAACTATGATTTATTAGGATCTTACTCAAAACTGATTAATCATCCGGAATTAAATTGCCATGCGCTTAAAAAAAGCCCTCTGTTTTATAATCTGTATTTTCTCTTTTGTTTTAAGCTTTCCGCTTGGGAAGAAAGATAAAGCTGAGGGGCTTGGGGAAGAATCCGGGGAAGTAAATGCTGATGATTTACCTTTGGAAGCGGAAGATGATTTTCTTTTAGAAGGCGGTGAAACAGAATCAGAAAGAGATTTAACTTTAAAAGATTTTGCAACCATGCATAATTCAGATTTTGTGTCTGCCATGGATTATTATAATCAGACAAAAATGCTTCTAAAAAAATCAGAATGCTATCCTGTGTGCTCGCTTAATAAAATCATTGCCGAACGGAAAAAGCAGCTTAGAGCTAAAGATAAAAAAGCAGTCTTACTCGAAGAAGATGAAAAAGATATCAAGGCAGTTTTTATGCTTTCTATAGTTTTCCCCGAGATGATGCGTTATTCTGCTTTCCGTGACGAAATAGAAACCCGTGTTACTTCTGTAATGTATTCCTGCGGTTCAGACAGCCTTATCTGTTCCATAGGTTACATGCAGATGAAGCCCAATTTTGCAAGCCACATTGAACGCTGTGTAAAAAATTACCCCGATTTAGAAGAACGTTACGGAATGCTCAATCAGGAAGGAAAAGATTTTACCTTTGACCAGAGGCGCGACAGAATCAAAAGGCTTAAGACAATAGACTATCAGATTCAGTATTTGAGTGCATTCATCGATTATGCTGTAAAAAGATATAATCTTTCGGAAAAGGAGCCGGAGTTTCAGCTTAAGATTCTTTCTACCGCTTACAACGCAGGGCTTTCTTATTCAATAGATGATTTAGAGCAGATTGCAAAGGTAAAGGCCTTTCCTAACGGAACAAACGCAAAGGGTTCTATGTGGAATTATTCAGCGCTTTCAATTCAGTTTTATAATTACATCACCAACGGCTTCAGCTTCGACTAAGTCATGAGTTACCATAATAGCCGTAAAACCAAATTCCTTCTGCCAGTTTTTAAGCTGTGTTGCCATCTTTTTTCTTAAATCTGCATCCAAGGCAGAAAGCGGTTCATCAAGTAAAATCAGTTTTGGATTAATAATCAGTGTTCTTGCAAGCGCAACTCTCTGTTTTTCTCCACCCGAAAGTGTCTGCGGCATGCGTTTGTCAAAACCACCAAGGTCAAATTTATTAAGATATTCAGATGCTTTTATTCTTGCATCCTTTTTTTTCATTCCTGCTGTAATAAGACCGTAAGCAACATTGTCCACAACATTAAGGTGATTAAAAAGCGCTCCGCTTTGGAACACGAAACCAATCTGTCTTTTTGCGGGAGGAAGCTTTGTTATGTCGTTTCCGTCCAGTGTGATTTTTAATTGATCCTGAAAGTCTTTGTCGTTTTCTTCGAGCCCGGCGATTATGTTTAAAATTGTTGATTTTCCGCTTCCGCTCGGACCTAAAAGACAGGTCATTGTATTTTTTTCGCATTCAAGAGAAAAATCAACTGTTACCGAATCCCATGTTTTATGGATATTTTTTGCTTCAAAAAACATTATTTTTTCTGTACCTGTGCAAGGCCCCTTTTAAACTGAGGGATTCTGGCACATGTTACCGTGTTCCAGCCGTCTCTGTCGCCGCGTTTTAAAAAGTGATATGCTACGCCCGCAATCATTGCCCCGTTGTCTCCGCAGAGTTTTAAAGGAGGGAAGATGCAGTTTAAATCTTTTCTTTCGGAAAGCATCTGTCTTAATCTTGAGTTTGCCGCAACACCGCCACCCGCTACAACTGTTTTTAAGCCTGTGTCGTCGCATGCGAGTAAGAGTTTTTTTACAAGAGAGCCTACAGCAGCTTCCTGGAATGCCGCACACATGTTTTCTTTTGAATGTTCGTATCCTTCTTTCCAGAAAGTGTCGCACTGGTGGATTACTGCAGTTTTTAAACCTGAAAAAGAAACGTCGTAGCGGTGTTCTTTTTCGTCGAGCTTTGGGATAGGGAAGGCTGCTGCTTTTGCATCTCCTTCCTTTGCAAGCTTATCGATTATTACACCGCCCGGGTATCCAAGTCCGTAGAATTTTGCAACCTTATCAAAAGCTTCGCCAACTGAATCATCAACTGTTGTTCCAAGAATTTCAAGCTGGTCAAAATCAGAAACCTTACAGATGATGCTGTGTCCGCCCGAAACTAAAAGTCCCATATATGGATAAGGAATATCGTTTTCGAGGTGTGCTGCATAGAGGTGCCCCAGCATGTGATTTATTGCGATAAAAGGTTTTCCGGTAGCCCATGCAAGAGTTTTTCCAAAGGTAAATCCAACTAAAAGGGAGCCCATGAGTCCCGGTCTGTTTGTGGCAGCAATGGCGTCTATATCATCCATTTTTAAATCAGCTTCTTTGAGTGCCTGTCTTACTACCGGTAAAATCCATTCTGCATGTTTACGGCTTGCAATTTCGGGAACAACACCCTTGTAAACCTTATGAAAAGGAATCTGAGTTGCAACAACATTGCTTAAAATCTTTTTTCCGTCTTCAACTATTGCGCAGGCAGTTTCGTCGCAGCTGGATTCTATTCCTAAAACCTTCATTCGTTTACCTCAAAATCAATACTTTAATGCATCAGATTTACTTACCACGCTGAATCGGTATCCCTGTTTTTTGAGTTCGGGATAAACTTCTTTAAGAAAAGCGGGAAGAAAATCGGCACTCCAGATATGTCCTATCATTATAACTGTTCCATTTTTATTGGCAAGAGCAAGGCCTTTTTTAAGTTCAGCCAGGGCATTTTCCTTTGTCTTTACATTGTCCAAAAAGATGTTTCGCTCGTAATAAGAAAATCCCATTTCCTGTGCTACGTACGGAACCTTTGTCTCGACGTTAGTGCGTGAGTCTAAAAAGAAAAGTTCGTTTTCGGAAGTAAATTTAAGGATTAAAGCCATCTTGTTTTCGTCAGCTGTGATTAAAGAACCTTCGTGATTATTGATTCCGGCAACAGGACCAATCTCTGTAATATTTGTAAAAAGGGTCGAAAGAATCTGATCATCTGTCATATCCGATGTGATTGCTCCGGGCCCCAGATTTGTTTTAGAAACTGCCTGCATCGGCTGATGGAGCATTACTTCGTTTCCTGATTTACGGATTTTCTGTGCACTTTCCTTTGAGTGTGAAAGCCCCGGTAAAACTGCAACTGTAATAGGGAAAGGAAGCTCTAAGAATTTCTGTAGCTGATTAAGGTTTTGTCCGCCGTCGTCAAAAACAAAGATGAGCTGTGCCTTATTCTGTGCTTTCGGGAAATTGAAATTTGATGTGGTTGTATTTTGTGTTGCAGGAGCGGGTGTATTTTGTGTTGTGTTTGCAGGATTTGTAACAGTGTTTTCCTGTGGTTTTGTATTTTGTGATGATGAAGAGTCTGATGATGTTCTGCTTACCCCCGAAGAGTCTGATGGTTTTTCTGTTCTGGAAGGCTTTACCGAAGAAGGTTTATCCGGTTTTACAGAAGGGTTTTGTGAAGCAGCGGGATTTTCGTCTTCGAACCTTTGTGCAATCGAAGGAAGATTATCCTTTGTTTTTGTTTTTTCGCCTGAAGGTTTATTCATAAAATAAAGGAGGGCTCCGCAGAATGCCGTAATCACAAGCACGAGGAAAAACGCCTTTCCCTTTGAAATATTGACTTTTCTTTTTCTTGCCATAACATCCTTATTTTATTGTTTTCTTTGACAGTTTTCAAGAAATGTACTATTTTATTGATTATGTATATTACTTGTTTAGATTTAGAAGGCGTACTTGTACCAGAAATCTGGATTGCATTCGCAGATACAGTTGGTATTCCGGAATTAAGACGCACAACACGCGATGAACCGGATTATGATAAATTGATGAAATACCGCATCAATATTTTAAAAGAGCATAAGCTTGGTCTTAAAGAAATCCAGGATACAATTAAAAAGATAGATCCTCTTCCGGGCGCAAAAGAATTCTTAGATGAATTAAGGGCTTTTGGTCAGGTAATCATCTTGAGCGACACCTTCAGCCAGTTTGCATCTCCTCTTATGGCAAAGCTCGGCTATCCTGCAATTTTCTGTAACGAACTGATTGTTTCACCGGACGGAGAAATCACAGGTTATAAAATGAGGTGCGAAAACAGTAAATTAACTACCGTAAAAGCACTTCAGTCATGCGGATTTGAGACAATTGCATCAGGCGACAGCTTTAACGACCTTGGCATGATTAAGGCTTCTAAAGCCGGATTTTTGTTCCGCTCAACTCCTCAGATTATAAAGGATTACCCCGAATACCCGGCTTTTACTGAGTATTCGGAATTGCTTGACGCCATCAAAAAAGTAGTAAATAATTAAGGTTAGCAATAATAAGAAATATCTTATGATATTTTTTAAGACATTCCAGTAAAAAAAGTTTATAATTACATATACATTTTATGCAACGTTGTTGTATGTATAAATTTTTCTTATTAAAGGAGAAAATTATCATGAAAAAGATTATTGCTGCAATTGTAATGACAGTTTGTATGGTAAGCGCAACTTTCGCACTCGATTTTGAAGTTGGTGCAAGAGGAAACTTCGGACGCAACCTGTCTACTGACATGGATTCTACATGGTCACAAATTGCTGACACTACAATGGAAACTCCATTTGAATTCGGATTTGGAGCATATGCTAACTTCGCATTACTCGGCGGACTTGGTGTACAGGCTGAATTAAACCTTACAAAGAGTAAGATTCAGTTCAATAACGCTTCTATGAATCCAGATTACACAACTTATGATTACGATACATGGCTTTTGGATGTACCTGTAATGGCATGGCTCAACCTTGACCTCTGGAAATTCACAGTAGGATTTGGTGCCGGTGTAAACTTTGCTTTCGACCTTAATGCAGGAAACCTTAGTGAAGTTTATGAACAGACAAAGTCACTTGTAAAAGACAATGTGTTCAAGATGGGATTTGTTTGTGGAGCTGACTTTAAGTTCTATCTTACAAACCACATTGGTCTTGTTCTTGATGCAAGATGGATTATCGACTTCCAGAAGAAGACAGCAACTTATGATACTGGTACACCAATTGGTGGAATCGACTATCCAACAATCGAGTTCCAGCGTAACTCATTCTATGCCGGAATCGGACTTGAATTTAAATTCTTCTAATCGATAGACAAAGTTTAGATTTTAGTCTATAACTAATCACACGGAAGATTTCTTTCGTGTGATTTTTTTTACTCAAAAAATTGCAGGGGTGCATTTTACGGCCGTTGGCACAGTAATTTGCTGAGATTATACCCTAGAACCTGATCCGGTTAGTACCGGCGGAGGAAGGCATGAATAACACATACCTTAAGCGGGCAAAGTCTGTCCGATTTTTAATCATTTCATTATTACTGGTTTGCAGTCTTTTTGGCTGTAAAAAAACTGATTCTGAGCGTGCAAAGAAAGTTGTTGTCTACACGTATCATTCATTCTCTGATGAATGGGGTGCAGGCCCGAAAATTGCAGAGCTCTTCGAAGCAAAATACGGCATCAAAGTTGAATACGCTGAATGTCCGGATAGCGGTCAGATTCTTCCTAAAGCTATTTTAGAAAAAGATGACCCTTATGCAGATGTTATCATTGGTCTTGATAATAACCTTGCTGTTCAGGCTTACGAAAGCGGCGTTTTAACTCCTTATGTTCCGTCTTCTTACAAAGATATTGACTATAAATTCTATGGAGACTTAAATCCGGAACAGAAGATTCAGAGCGAAGAAGATGTAAAAAAGGCAAAAATCATTTTAACTCCTTATGATTACAGCCACTTTGCATTCATCTTTAATACAAAATCAGATTTACCTGCTCCAACCTGTCTTGAAGATTTAACTCTTCCGGTTTATGCAAAAAAAATCATCATCATGGATCCACGAACAAGTACACCGGGTCTTGGTTTTAAAACATGGGTAGACAAAGTTTATGGAGACAAAGCTGATGACTATATGAAGCGTCTTGAACCATCATTACTCACAGTTGCACCAAGCTGGTCTGTAGGATACGGAATGTTCACAGACGGAGAAGCACCGCTTGTAATAAGTTATACAACAAGTCCTGCATATCACGTTGAATACGACGAAGGCGACGAAAACCATGCGCTTTTGTTTACAGATGGACACGTAATGCAGGTAGAAGGAGCCGGAATTGTTAAGGGCGCAAAAAATAAAAAGGCTGCAGAGCTTTTAATCGACTTTTTAGTAAGCGAAGAGGCTCAGAACGTAATTCCTTTAACTCAGTGGATGTTCCCGGTAAATAAGAGGGTCGACTTGCCTGTAAGCTATCACAAAGCTGCTCCTATTCCTTCTAAAACATTAAACTAAAAATCCGTGAAAGAGCTGATGGAAGTTTTCGTCTATACCTTAGAAACTGCTTTTTTATCAACCCTTGTCGCTTCTATAATCGGTGTAGGAGCGGCATATTATACCTCCCATAGAAAATTTGCAGGACGGAAATTTTTATTATCTCTTTCGGCTGTTCCCCTTTGTGTACCACCGCTCATTGTTGCTTTAGGATACGTAAGTTTTTTTGGTATAAACGGTACGGTCAATACTGCCTTAAATACTTCCCTCACATTCCTGTATTCTACAACAGGGCTTGTTCTTGCACAGGGATTTTATAATTTCCCCCTTGTAACAGGAATTGTGCACGATGCCTGGGAACAGCTTCCAAAGGAAAATGAAAATGCGGCTCGTCTATTGGGAGCGGGCGAAGGACGCATTTTTTTTACAATCACTTTAAGACAGCTCAGCGGGGCAATCGGGGCGGCATGTATTCCGGTTTTCCTTTTCTGTTTTTTCAGCTTTATGATTGTTCTTTTGTTTTCTCCGGTTGGAAAATCAACTCTGGAAGTAGAAATCTATCATTCCATAAGAACAACGCTGGAAACTTCTTCTGCCGTCAAACTTGCGGTTATAGAAACAATTGCAGCTTTACTCTTTGTAGTTTTATACGGCTTTGTTTCTAAAAAAAGTCAGATATATACACCGGGCATTTTCTTCCCTGAGCGAAAGAAATCTTCCATAAAAAAAGGTCCGGAAGTTATCGGTTTTATAATCCTTGCACTTTTAATTTTGCTCTTTTTTATGGGGCCTGCTTTTTCTATCGCGATTTCGTCATTTACAAAAAAGGCAGCGGGGGAAAGGATTTTTTCTTTTTATAATTTTTCAACTCTTTTTTCTTCTAAAAAATTCCTTGCAGCCCTTAAAAACTCACTCACTGTTGCGGTAGTGACCTCTCTTTTATGCAGTGTGGTGGCATTTTTATATTCATATTTAGTACGTGTTTTTAAAAAGCAGGGAAGATTAATTTTTTCTGTAATTCCATTTATCCCGATGGCAATTTCTTCTGTTGTAATTTCGTGGGTTTTCTCGCTCATCTTCCATAATACATCAGCATCACTTTTAGTTTTTTTGGAGTTTCTTTTATACTGGCCCATCGCATACCGACAGATTCAGAACGGGATCAATCAGATTTTACCGGAAACAGAAAATGCAGCAAAGCTTCTTTCAAAAAATAAATTCGACATGCTTTTAAGGCTTTATCTTCCTTCGTGCAAAAAGGTTTTACGTTCAGCATTTTTTTATTGTTTTGCAGTAAGCCTTGGAGATGCATCTCTTCCATTAGTTCTTTCTATCAGAGATTTTCCGACTCTGGCGCTTTATACTTATAATCTTGCGGGAAGCTATAAATTCAACACTGCCTGTGCCTGCGGACTCATCCTCACAATCCTCTGCATTCTTACAAACAGATTCAGAAAAACACGCTAGTTATTTACAAAAAAACTTATAAAAAATATACTCTTTAGTATGAAAAGAAATACATTTTTTAAAGGCTTGATTATAGCCGTGGTTTTAATTTGTGGGGTTGTTTCCTGTGCAACCGGAACTGTTTATCTTAAGGATGTAAATAAATATACATCAACAACTTTTAAATCAGAAATTGACTGGGATGTTTATACATTTACATGGGGCGATTATAAACTTGTAAGCGACAGTCAGACAAAAGAAAAGAAAATTGATTTTTCTAAATACGGAATGGCAGACTACGACAGCAAGAGCGGTTTTATTTCTGATTTTAAAAAATCTAAAAAGCTGATTTACGAAGTTGTTTTCTTAAGCGGTACAAAAAAGCTCAGTAAGGATAACATCGTAAAAAATGCTTCGGAAAATTATATCGTAATCGACAAGACAAAGCTCAAGGTAAATCCTTCTACAGAATCTGTAATCATCTCGGATAATTCTTATATGCCTGTAAAAGTTACTCCGATTAATCAGATGCTCAGAGATGGAAAAGTTTATAACATGCTTGCAAATGCAAATGCCGGTGTAAAAATCAATCTTTATGGTCAGGATTATGCAGTAGTTGATTACATCAGCGAAACTCCGACAATCCTTATGAATAACAAATTCAATAAAGAACTTACACAGGAAGAAACTGATTTTGCAGCAGCATTACTTCTTTCTCTTTACGAATTGAATCAGACTTATTCAGGATTCAGTGATTAATTTAATATCCGGGATATTGATTCCCGGGTTTTTGAAATTAATTTTATAGAAAAAAAAATATCATTATGATATATTCTTTTGTATATTTTCCATCATTTTAAAGGAGAAAAATATGGCATCTTATAAAGAATCTGGTGTTGACGTTGAAGAAGGTTATCGCGCTGTTAATAAATACAAGGAACATGCAAGAAGAACTGCAATTCCTGGTCTTTTAACAGGTCTTGGAAGCTTTAACGGAATGTTCGAAGTTCCAAAGGGATATAAGAATCCTGTAATGGTAAGTGGAACAGACGGTGTTGGAACAAAATTAGACATCGCTTTCCAGATGAAAAAATACGATACAGTTGGAATTGACTGTGTTGCTATGAGCGTAAACGACATTCTTTGTTCGGGTGTTCAGCCATTATTCTTCCTTGATTATATTGCATGTGGAAAACTCGAAGCAGGTGTTGCAGCAGAACTTGTTAAAGGTGTTGCAGACGGTTGTGTTGATACAGGTTGTGCGCTCCTTGGTGGTGAAACTGCAGAAATGCCTGGTTTTTACGATAAAGGAAAATATGATCTTGCAGGCTTTGGTGTAGGCGTTGGCGAAAAGAAAGACATGATTACAGGAGATAAAATTTCCGAAGGTGATGTTCTTATTGGTTTAAGCTCTACAGGTGTTCATTCAAATGGATTCAGCCTTGTAAGAAAACTCGTTACTAATTTTGATGATCCTTTCATCATCAGCGGGAAAAAGACAGGAAAGACAATCGGTGAAGTTCTTTTAACACCAACACGCATCTATGTGCGCCCTGTCATGGAAGTCCTCAAAAAATTCAGAAAGTCGGTACACGGTATGGTACACGTAACAGGCGGCGGATTCTACGAAAATATTCCTAGAATGTATCCAAAAGCAAAGCCTGGTAAAAAGCAGCTCATCTCTGTAATTAAAAGAGACAGCTGGGACATCCCTCCTGTATTCGGGGAACTTATCCGCCGCGGTGCCGATGTTTCTACTATTTATAATACATTCAACATGGGAATCGGATTTGTTCTTGCTGTAAAAGAAGCAGATGCAGATGCAATCTTAAAGATGTTCAATAACAATGCCTATAAATATGCCAAGGAAGATATTCCGGAAATGAAGGCTTATAAAATCGGTAAAGTTGCATACGCAAAAGACGAAGTAAAAACTCAGAAAGATAACCTTGTTTTTGAGGACTAAGAGCGATGCGCGTAAAGACTGCTGTTTTAGTTTCGGGTGGAGGAACAAACCTTCAGGCTCTTATTGATTACGAAAAGGAGCATAAAGAAGACTGTCCTTACGAGATTGTCCTTGTAATAAGTGATCATAAAGATGCCTTTGCCTTAGAGCGTGCGGGGAAAGCGGGGATTCCTGCAACAGTTAGAAGTCCCTATGCAGTAATGGGAAAAGAGGTAGCACAAGATTCTTCCAGAGACGAAAAACGAACAGCAGTAAGTAACGCAATGCTCAAAGATTGTAAGGAGAAGGGCGTTCAGGTGATTGTAGAAGCCGGATGCCTTACTGTCCTTGCAGGCGAAATCTTAAACGAATATAAAGATAAAATCATAAACTTGCATCCGGCTCTCTTACCAAAATACGGTGGGGTTGGAATGTGGGGACATCACGTTCACGAAGCGGTTTTAGCAAATAAAGAAAAAGAAAGCGGTTGTACCGTTCATCTTGTAAACGAAGTTTGCGACGGCGGCGAAATCCTTTTACAGAAAAAAGTTCCCGTTATGGAAGGCGACACCCCCGAAACTCTTTATGCAAGAATTGCACCGCACGAACACGAAGCACTGCTCGAAGGCCTTTTACTTTTGTGTAAGAGATTTTAATTATTCTGGGGTAGGGCTTTTTTTCTCCGAAATACCATTGATTTCCGAGGCTGCTATCTTAATCCTTTAGCGAAAAGCTTTCCGGCAATAATTCTCCAAGTGTAAATTCTTTTGTCTCTGATTTTCCATTTACTAAAATTATTTTAAAATCCTTTGTACAGAATTCACTCAAAACCTGGCGGCATACTCCACAAGGCGGGCAGAAATCCTGAATCACGACTTTTCCGTTTGAATCTTCCGGTCCACCTGCAATCGCAATCGCCTGGAATTCTTTAACCCCTTCGCTCACGGCTTTGAATACGGCAGTTCGTTCGGCACAGTTACTAGGTCCGTATGCAGCATTTTCCACATTGCATCCGCTCCAGATTTTCCCGTTTTTGTCTAAAAGGGCAGCCCCCACATGAAAGTGCGAGTAAGGCGCATAAGATTTTTCCGTCATCATCATGGCAGTTTTAATCAATTCATCGTAATTCATATTTATATTTTATCATATTTTTATTTAATTTCACTATAAAAGGTGTTATATTTTAAAACGACAGGGACAATGATTCCACATTAATTTCCCCCGGAGGTTTTAATATGAATGATCAGACACAGATAAATCGCGCGCTCAGTCTTACACATCAGCTTATTTCTACGCTCGATGAGGCAGAAAAAAAGCTTTCCTCCGCACGAAACTGGGGAATTGTTGATGTTCTTGGCGGTGGCCTTATAACAGATTTAATCAAGCATTCAAAACTGAATGATGCAGCGGGTTCAATGGAAAATGTGAATTATTATTTACGTGAGCTTAAGAATGTTCTTGGTGGGATTACCATGCCGCAGGATTACAGCATGAACGTTGGCGGTTTTCTTACTTTTGCTGATTTCTTTTTTGACAGCGGTATAATCGATGTTTATGTAACTGCAAAAATAATGAACAGTCTTAGCGAAGTCCGACGCCTGCGGGATAAGTGTTACGAACTCCGCTCAAAACTGAATCAGGCTGTTTAAACCCAAAAATGCATGCCGCCAAATGCTCTCCCCGAATGCACTGTGATTATGCAAACTGGGCCTGGCGTAATTTATAGTATTCACCTTTTTTCTTCATGAGCTCTGCAGGGCTTCCGCTTTCGACAATTCCACCCTTATCGATTACAAAAATTCTGTCTGCGTTCTGAATGGTAGAAAGCCTGTGCGCAATTACAAAACTTGTTCTTCCTTTAAGAAGGTTTGCAATGCCGGCCTGTACCTGAAGCTCAGTTTTTGTATCGATGCTGCTGGTTGCTTCGTCCAGAATAAGGATTCGTGGATTCGAAAGCATAGTCCTTGCAAAAGCCACAAGCTGCCTCTGTCCGTTCGAAAGTTCTCCACCGCGGGCTGTGAGTTTTGTGTCGTAGCCTTTTTCTAGTAAGCGGATAAAATCATCAGCGTGAACAGCTTTTGCAGCCTTAAGCATTTCTTCTTCGGTTGCGTCAAGTTTTCCGTACATAATATTTTCGCGTATTGTACCGCTGAATATGTAGTTATCCTGAGTCATTATACCCATCTGGGTTCTCAGGCTTTCCAGTTCTACATCGCGGATATCCTGACCATCTATAAGAATTGAACCATCATCAACATCGTAAAATCTGCTTATAAGGTTTACGATTGTAGATTTTCCGGCACCCGTTGGTCCTACAAGAGCAATGGTTTCTCCTTCCTTTACAGAAAAATCAACCTTTTTTAAGATCTTTGTTTCGCCGGTATATCCGAAAGTTACCTTTTTAAAATCAACTTTACCGTTTATGGCAGGCATAAGAGGAGCATCAGGTTTACTTACGATTGAAGCCTTGTTATCGATGATTTCGAAAATACGCTCGGCACCGCTTGCAGCATTTATAAACTGATTGTAAAAGTTACTTAAGTTCATAATCGGCTGCCAGAACATTCCAACGTAAGAACCAAAAGCGATGTATGTACCAATGGAAACAGTATCTATTCCCAAAATCCATATACCTACGAGGTAAAGACACATTGTGCCTACGCTCCAGCATAAATCAATCCAGGAACCAAATGCATCGCACCAGCGGACAGCCTTAATAAATTCTTTTCGGTCATCCCATACAAGGCTCTGGAAGGTTTTATCTGTTTCGTCTTCGGCTCTAAAGCTTTGGATGATTTTAATTCCGGAAAGGTCTTCGTTTATGAATGCATTCATGTTCGAAGATTTCTGCCTTTTAGCTTTCCAGTGTTTTTCTGCCTTAATCGAGATGAGGAAGACACCGGCGATTAAGAATGGAAGGGAACAGAGGGCCGCAAGAGCAAGCTTCCAGTTCATTATGAACATGATAATCATAACGGCGATTACGGAAACCAGGTTTGGAATTAAGGTTGTAACGGCATTTTCGATGATGTCTTTAAGCGAGTTTGTATCACCAATAAGGCGGGCAAGAATTTTTCCGCTTGGACGTGAATCAAAAAATGCAAGGTCCAGAGTCTGAATGTGATCGTACAACTGTTGTCTGAGCTCCTGAATTACCTTGTTACTTGTTTTAGCCATAAGATACATTCGGAGTTTGATTGCAATAACGGCAACAATGTTTATAACAAGCCCGATAATTGTAAGCTTGATTAGTCCCTGAATATCTTTTATTGAAATATAATTATCTATGGAAGATTTAATCAAAAGCGGATTAATAAGGTCTACCGCAGTTCCAATTCCCATAAGAAGAAAAACAAGGAGAATTCGTTTTTTATATTTTAAAAGATATTTAAAAAGACGGGGCATTGTCTTAAATTTTGAGCTGTTTACCTGTGCCTCATCAATTTTATAACTGTTCATTCTTTCCTCACATCAAATTATGAATACTGTGAATCGTAAGTTTCTTTATACAATCCACCCTTTTTAATAAGTTCATTGTGGGTTCCGCATTCGCATACTTTTCCCTTATCCAAAACGATGATTTTATCGGCCTTTCTTACTGCACTTATTCTGTGTGCGATGATGATTTTAGTCATACCCTTAAGATTTGCCAAAACCTTCTGTATATCCTGCTCGGTTTCTGTGTCGAGCGCCGAAGTTGAATCGTCCAGTACAAGAATCGGTGTTCTTCGCGCAAGGGCTCGGGCAATCGTAATACGCTGCTTCTGGCCTCCACTTAATCCAACGCCGCGTTCACCGATTACCGTCTGTTCTTTTTCTTCCATCTTGTCTACAAATTCAGAGGCAAGCGACTGTTCCAGTGCCGATCTTACCTGTACCGTAGTCATTGTCTCTCTTTCTCCAAGACGCACGTTTCCGTCGATTGTGTCGCTGAATAAGAAGATATCCTGCATAACACACGAGATTGAGCGGCGAAGTGTTGGAAGAGGTAGATCTTTTATATCAACACCATCGATTTTTATACTTCCGCCTGTGACATTATACATACGCTTTAACAGGTTGATTATAGTTGTTTTACCAGACCCTGTGGCGCCCATAATACCAAGCGTCTGGCCGGCTTTAATATCAAAGCTCACATCCTTAAGAATGTATTTCCCGCCGGCCTTATAACTTACGTTTTCAAAACTTATTTCCCCGCTTATGTCGTCCGGAGTAAAAAGCTTGGAAGAAATATTTTCGGCCATGTCCCTGTCTTCAAGGTTTTCCGAAAGTGAAGATTCATCGTTGATGTCCGGCATCTCGCTGTAAATCTTTTCCAGGCGTTTAACACTTGCCTTTGCACTCGAAAATCCGTTTGTAAGCCAGCCGAGCATTTCCATTGGCCATACAATTCCTCCACAATACTGGGTAAGGGCAACAAGTTCACCAAGAGAAAGAGGTTTTCCTCCATTAAATGGATTACCTTTTATAACCACAAGTCCGCCAAGAAAGAGGGTTGCAATCGAAATAAGGCGTGTAATAATCTGGATAATCGGATTATATTTTACAAAAACACGGCTTAAATCGATGTTTATCTCGTAATACTTCTGATTGTGCTTATGAAATTTGTTTATTTCGTATTTTTCCCTTGCAAAAGCTTTTACAGTTCTTATTCCGGCAAGGTTTTCTGCGGCTGTGTTGTTCAATTCGGAGTTTTTCTGAGCCAGGTTTCCGAATAAAACATCGAGCTTTTTTTCCATAAGGATTGCAATCACTGCGGTAATCGACATCCCGATTATAGGAATCAGAGAAAGCTGCCAGTTGATTCTTATCATAAAATACATGGCGCTTATGGTTCGAACGATTACTTCAATCATCAAAATTCCCATAAAAGCGGCAATATCCCAGATTCTGTCTACATCATCCTTTACGCGAGACATCAGTTCTCCGGAATTTATCCCGTCAAAGAAATTTGCAGAAAGGCTCTGAATTTTCTGAAAGAGATTGATTCTTACTTCCGAAGCAATTTTACTTCCCGCATAATCACACGCAAATTCTTTTGTATACTGAAAGATACAGCGTCCAACTCCGATTCCAAGAATTACTAAGAGCCATATTTTTAAGACGTCTATGTTTTTTTCTATAATAACATCATCAATAATATGCTGAACTGCTTTAGGCGCAATCATATCTAAGAGGATACTTGCACATACAGTAATAATTGCAATCACATAGAATAAAGAGTACTTCTTAATGTAATGTCCTAAATTTAATTTGTTCATAAGTTTTAAGTTATTATGGAAAAATAAAACTGTCAATAAAAAGGCCTGGTTTTAAAGAATTACTTTAATGAGGGCTGTCCCCGTTGTTAATAGAATAATAAAAACTAATAAAAATATACAATTTTTTCGTATTTTGATTATGTTAAAATGTGGCAAAAGGGTTTATTCTGTATTATATAAAAGAGGAATTCATATGGATTACAGCGTAAAATTAAAAGGAAACGAAAAAGTTCAGTTCAATAATAATGTTGATTTTTGTGTTGGAACCGGAAGAATGGGTCTTGCCCTTACAAAAGAATATCTTGATGAGCTTGCCCTTGTACAGAAAGATATCGGTTTTAAATTTATAAGAGGACACGGGCTTTTCTGCGATGATATGTCCATCTATCAGGTTTTTTACGATACATCAAAATTAAAAAAGACTTCCAAAGATTTTCCGTCTTATAAAGAATACTGGGATTTTGTAAAGAAAAATGCACCTCAGAAAATTGAATATAATTTTACATATTTAGACAGGGTAGTTGATGATTATATCTCTCTGAATATCCGTCCTTTCTTAGAGCTTGGATTTATGCCTTATAAACTTGCTTCGGGCGAACAGACCATCTTCTACTGGAAAGGAAATACAACTCCACCAGCTGATTATAATAAATGGTGTGATTTAGTTCAGGCTACTTTGCGTCACCTTCTTGAACGCTATGGAGACGAAGTTCTTAGCTGGCCGATCGAAGTGTGGAACGAACCTAATCTTCCGGGATTTTGGAAAGATGCAGACATGGAAGAATATTTTAAACTCTACGAAAAAACAGCAAAGGCTATTAAAAAAGTGAATAAGGCTTTTATGGTCGGCGGTCCTGCAATCTGTGGTGGAGCTGATGAAAAATGGATGAAAGGTTTTATGGAATTCTGTAAAAAGAACAAGCCTCCAATCGATTTTATTTCACGCCATCACTACACGACAGAATTACCTGAGTACAAAGGTCATTACGGTTATGCAAAGCTTATGAATCTTGATTACACCTTAGACACACTCAAAAACTGCCGGAAGATTATCGAAAAATATCCTGATTATAAAAAGCTTCCATTTTATATCACAGAATTTAATACATCATACATTCCAAACTGTCCTCTGCACGACACAAATTTGAATGCCGCATATATTGCCAGAACTTTAAGCGAAATTGGAGATTATGTGACAGGCTATTCTTACTGGACTTTTGGCGATGTATTCGAAGAAGGCGGTGTTCCTTTTACTCCTTTCTACGGTGGATTTGGTCTTGTGGCAAACGGTCTTATTCAAAAACCTACTTACTGGACATTTAAATTCTTTAAAGATTTAAAACAGGACGAAGAAAAATGTGTTTACCGCGACAAAAACTGTGTAATAGTAAAGACAAAAGGCGGTGAATATAAGGGCATTCTCTGGAATCTTACACTCGAAACAAAAAAGAATAGTCTTTCTTACAGTTTTGAACTTCCGCTTAGTGCTAAGGCACAGAATGATTATCTTCTTCTTACAAAAACAGTAGATGAAGAAACCACAAATCCTCTTAAAATCTGGCACGACATGGGAGAACCTGCCCACCCCGACAAAGAACAGATTGAAGTTTTAAGGATGAGTGGAAAACCTCTTATTCAGTCCCAGAGGATTAAGGCAAAAGAAAATGGCTTGATAAACCTTAGCGCAAAAAAGAATGCCGTAATTTATTTTGAATTAAAAGAGGCACCTCTTTCAAGCGATAACGGTTACGATTACAATTTCTACGATAAAATGAAATAAGGATGAAGGGACTTCTGCAGTTTCCCGGATGATTTTACTGATTGTCCGGGGGATTAAACTTCTTCAGGGGCAACTTCTGTTATGGCTTCCGGGTAGTAGTAATTTGTTACAAAGAGGTACGAGCCGTCTGCAAGCTTTTCGCCAACGCTTATCATCTTAACTTTTACGTATTTGCCTTTTCCGTTTTTAGCGCGGTAGATTAAGGTAAGAGGATCTTTTAATCCCGATTTTATAAGCTGCCATCCCTTTGTAAGGAATTTTGGAATATCAAGCGGATGCATAATCTCTATAAACTTTCTTCCTTCCATGCTTAAAATTTCTTCGCGGCTGTAACCCGAATATTCACAGAAGGCGTCGTTTACCTGAAGGACATCGGCTCTTACAGAATCAAAAATTCTTGAAGGATCAAAAGAAATATGAGTTAAAGTCATTCCAACGTGAGGCAGGTGGAGTAAAAGCATAATCTGCTTGTTCGTTAAAGAAACAATATCGTTGGAAGTCTGCTCTTTTGTAACATCATCACTCAAAACAAAAAGGGTATGAATGTTTCCGATTGAACTTATGTGCCAGATGTGATTTTTAAGCCAGATGGTTTTTCGTGTTTTTTCGGTTCTGATAGGGAAGACTAGCGTCTGTTCGTTTGCGCTTGAAAGAGTTTCTTTAAGTGTAGTCTGAAGTTCCTTTCGTGCCTTTGAGTTTAAAAGATTTTCTATCTGATGATGGATTTTATTTACAGAAAGATTCTGCTTTTCCAGTAAGTTGATGAATTTTTCGTTGATTTTTAATACAGAGAATTTTTCTGAACTTTCGTCGTACTGGATAAAAAGCGATGGGCCTGAATAATGTTCGAACATCAGGTTTTCTACAGAATCAGGGTCGTTAAAATGCTCTGCACTGATTTTTCCATGAACACTCGGGCGCTGTACCACAAAATGCTTTTCTTTAGAAATAATCAGTTTTTCGTAATCCTTTTCGGGCATAGGGCGGGCATATAAAAATCCCTGAATGATGTCGCAGCCAAGACTCTTAAGGAAATTTGCCTGACTTTCTGTTTCTACACCTTCTGCAATCGTTATGAATTCGAGCGCCTGTGCCATTTTGATTATGGAATTAAGAATACAGCCGCCTCGTTCAAGATTCTGGCTCGAGCGTAAAAAGCCCATATCGAGCTTTAAGATATCTATAGGAATGTCTTTTAAGCTGTTTAAAGAAGAATAGCCCGAACCAAAGTCGTCCATTGCAACCTGGAAACCAAGCTCACGGATTTTTTGTATTCGTTCTACAAGCTCAGTCTGTTCCGACATATATGCACTTTCGGTTACTTCAAAGTGGATTAATTCGGTAGGCATGTTGAATTCGCTCTTTAATCTTGCAATGTAATAGATGAGTGCGTCTGTTGTTAAGCTTATGCGCGAAATATTTACAGAAAGAGGAACCGGAGAATAACCCTTGTCGAGCCATTTACGCATAGTCTGGAATGCCATCTTCCAGATTGCTTCGTCTAAATTTCTTATAAAGCCGTTTTTTTCTGCAATAGGAATGAAAACTCCCGGTGTGATTATTTCTCCGTCTGGTTTAATCCAACGGCACAAGGTTTCTGTTCCTGCAAGCTCTCCGGTAGCAGTTGAATATTGCGGCTGGAAGTAAAGCTTAAATTCGTTGTTTTCCAGAGCCGGTTTTAACTGAGTCGAGATGATTGTTTCCTGCTTAAGCTGCTCGCGTAAATCCTTTGTGAATACCGTGTAGGTATTTTTAAAAGGTGAATTTGTCTTATCCATTGCGAGGTTTGCGCAGTTTATCATGAACATGATTACCTGTTCTTCGGGAATATGTTCTGTAACGTAAAGACCCCACCTCATGGTAACAGGGAAGGAAACGCCAAGGTCTGAACAGTCAAAAGCTTGTACGCTTCTGAGCCGCTCAAGATTTTCTACCGTATGTTCAACACAGAATGCAAACTGGCCGCCGTTCAATCTTGCAACAATTCCTTCAGATTCAATGGTTTGTTTTAAGACATCGGCAACTCTTTTAAGAACTAAGTCTCCCGTTATGTTTCCGTATAAGTCGTTGATGATTTTAAATCGGTTTATGTCGCCCGAGCCAATAAGATAATCAACTCCAGGATTATTGTTTATTAATTCTGCGGTGTCTCTTATGTAAGCCTGTTTGTTCCTTAAATCAACCTGGGAATCAAGGTAGAGGCGGCGTTCAAGCTCTTCGTTCATGTAGTTGATGCAGTTTTCTTTTTTGTTGTAGCCGTAGGCAATTGCGCTTACCATCTGCCAGCAGGTTTTATATCCGCAGGAACTGCAGTTTATGTTTCGTTTTTCCAGAGTGTTTTTATACATCGATTCAAAAATCTCGTTGAAAGTTGAATCCGGTATATGCATAGGCTGTTTGTAGCGGTCGGTAAAGTTTCTGTGAAAATCGTTTATGTCGAGCTTGGAAAATAGTTCGTTTAATGATTCAAGGTTTTTTTCGTGGTCGTCGTATTTTGCAACCGAGAAAACAGAGCCCTTGTGAATCTCTGCAATTTTTTTGTGGATGTCCGAAGAATTAAATTTCTTACGTTCAATACCAGGGCCTTCAATACATCCATGGATGCAGGCATGAATATCTACCATAAGAGGCTGCGAAGAAGAGTAATCCTTTGTTGTGTAATCTTCCAGAGTCTTAAGGTTATATTCAGTCATTCCTTCCATAGAAAGAAGATATTCACCGTGAGGAAGGAAGTAACTTACAGCTTCTTTAAATCCACCGCAGGTTGTGATGAGTCTTCCAAGTCCTACAGCACGTAATTCAGGGATTGCAGTTTTTTTGAAATTTTCTGCTTCCGGAAGCTCGCGGAAAAGGTGATCAAAAGTGATGCTGTACTGGAAGATTTTGAATGAATCAGGCGAGTCGATTTCGTCTTTTTTTGCGATGCAGGAACAAAGGTATGCAAAGTCGTTTGTGTCGTTAAGATATTTTTTTGCATAGATTGCAACGCACGAAGAAGGCGACTGAACCGGAATTATTTTATTCAAAAGGGCCGGATGATAAAGTTCAATTGTATTTACAAGAGCCGGGCAGAGCTGTGCAATGAATGCTTTTTCTTCCGGCGGATCATCATAGTGTTTTAAAATATAGTTTGTATGAGCCCAGACAGAAATCTCGCTACCAAAAGATGAATCGTAAATTTTTTCTACACCAAGCGATTTTAAGTACCCAAGAATATTCGGGGCTTTTTCGCGGTAAAGTGTAAAGAATGATGAAGAAACGATGAGCGAGATCTTTTTGCCTTTTTTAAGATCCGAAAGGAATTTGCCGGCATCGTCGGTATAGTCTCTTGCGTTGTGAGAGCACTGGATTATACATTTACCGCAGTGATTACATTTATTGGCGTCTATATGAATACGTCTCTTTCCATTCGAAAGAACGGAAATGTTGGCCCCGATAATCGAGCACTGAGAAATACATTTGTTACAGCCAATACAGTTGTCGTTGGTAAATAATATGCCTTTTTCGAATCTGGACATTATATTAATTTTAACAGACTTTCGCCCAATATCAACTCTTTTTTATACAAGACTTTAGGGATTTTGCACTTATTTTTTTAAGCGCACCTTAGTGTTATCAATCCGGGCTGGGAATTTTCTGTAATAAATAAGCTTATTTTTGTTAAAACCTGCACGAATAATCATTGTGTCTGTAGCGCCAGCCATTCCATCCATTCCAGGAAAGATGTAGTTTCCAAGCGACCACACAATAAGGCTTCCGTTATACATTTCTACCGGCTGAAGGATGTGCGGATGTGAGCCAAAAATTACATCGGCACCGGCATCGCAAAGCTCTTTATAAAAACTCTGTTGCACTGCATTCGGTTTTTTAACGTATTCCGAGCCCGCATGCACGTTTATGATGATTACAGCTCCGGTCTTTTTTTCTTCTTTTACAAGTTCAATTACTTCGGGACTTTTCCAGATAACACCCGCTCTTGTGTCCGTAGCGGTTGCCTGTTTTTCTCCGTTAAAGCCTGAATTTTCAACAGGGTAGGCACCCACAGAAAGAATGGAATAATGTTGACCGTTTATAATTGTGCGGTAAAACTTCATTGCTTCTTCTTTGGTATAGCCGGCACCCGAAGTTGCAAAACCCGCCTCGGCTACTGCTTTAAGGGTGTCTTTAAATCCTTCTTCCCCGTAATCATAGGAGTGATTATTTGTCATCATAAGATAATCAAAACCGGCTTCGCTAAGATACTTTAGGCTTTCTTTAGAAACTTTAAAATTATAGGTTTTCGGCGTCTTAAGGTTACGCTCTGTAACAACGCATTCAAGGTTTCCGATTGTGTAATCACTTTCTTTAAGGATTGGCATTGTGTCTGTAAAAACAGTTTCCGCTTTTTTTGTAGCAAACATGGAATCCTGAACACCGCGACCAAGCATCATGTCTCCTACGGCAGAAACAAAGGTGATTTCTTCTTTTTCGGGTTTGGAGAAAATATAGTCTGTTACCAGTAAAGCATTATGCTGCTCACGATCATAGCCTGGATTATAATCGAATGCATATATCCAGCTTTGCATAAGCATAAATGCTACAAGATCAGTGTCATCAGTTTTGTTTTCTTTTTTAAGTGGGTCAAATACATCAGGAGAATCTGTCTTTGCAAAATCAGCTTCGAAAAGAGGATAGCCTTCATCTTCAGAATAAAGGATTTTTTCATCTTCTTTGCCTGAATTAATTTTTACGGGAAGTGCGATGTAGTTCTGAGGAATATTTTCGATTGTATAAAGTGAATCTTCGTTAATTTCTTCTATATTAATACTAGCGGGACAGTCCTCTGTAAAAGGAATGCATGGATAAAGTGTTCGTCTTTCTAACGGAACATTAAAAGAGAACCAGGTTTTATCGGGATTTTTTATGGTAACTTTTTTTATTGTTCCGCCTTTAATTGCTTTTTTATAAACCGGTTTTTCTAATTTTTCAAGTTCAGAAGAAACAAGTTCTATACGGAACTTTTTCATTTCTATGATTTCGTAAGCTTTTCCTTCGGGATATTTTTTAAATGTAATCTTTCCTTCAAAAAAGCCTTTTTCCTTAAACTGTTCAAAAAGTTTATCATCCATGGAGATTTCGTAAATCCTTTTTCCGCAGGAAACAAAAAGAAAGAGGGGTAGTAACAAAATAATAAGCTTATAAAAATTTTTCATTCCATAAGAATACTTTTTTTTAGACTTTTGTAAAAGGCTCATAACAAAAGATTGACTTTATTGTCTAATCGTTTTATAAAGAAAATATGCCTCAGAATGTTTCTTTAAAAAAAGTCTTAGTGTTCGGAGCCTCATCCTTAAACGAAAATCATATCTCTGAAAATGATTTTGCCGTTGCTCAGGCTTGCAGGGTTTTTCACGAAAAAGGACTTGAAGTTGTTTTAATTTCCCCAAATCCAAATTCAATAATTACAGATAAGTGTCTGGTTGCTCAGATTTATATTGAACCTTTAACTTTAGAAACCGTAAAAAGAATCATAATAAAAGAAAAGGTCGATTCCCTCTTTCCGGTTTTGGCAGGTCAGAGCGGATTAACACTTGCGCTCCAGCTTTCTGTTTCTACATTTCTTTCGAATAATAATGTTACTCTTCTTGGCGTAACTACTCAGTCTATAAATAATTCACAGGAATTCCAGGCATTCAAAGATGTAATGCTCAAGATGAATGAACCGTGCATTCCGTCCAAAATGGCAGCGTCTCTTAAAGATGCAGTTTTATTTGCGGAAAGTTCAATCGGTTATCCTGTAACTGTGCGCCCTGCAGTTTTATTCGGACGTGCTCCCGGTCGCATTGTAAATAATCAGGAAGAGATGATAGAAACTGTAACTCAGCTTTTAAAAAAATCACCTCTTCACCAGGTGCTCGTAGAAAAATGTATTGCGGGCTGGAAAGAAATTGATTTTATCTTAATGCGCGATGAATACGGTCACTGCATAACAGCCGGTTCTGTAGAAAATTTTGATCCTGTGGGCACTTCGGACGGAAGGTTTATAAGCGTAAGCCCTGCAGTTTCTTTAAGCGAAGATGAAATGCAGATTTTACAGAGTGCGGCCATAAGGATTACAAATGCATTTGGAATCACCGGTGAATGTAACATCAAATTCGGATTAAAACCTAATTCAAAAGAATACGTTGTAATAGAAGTAAATCCCCGCGCCTGTGAGTTCACTCCTTTTGTTACAAAAGCAACAGGTTACCCGATTCCACGCGTTGCAGGTCTTTTAGCCATAGGATATTCACTTCCGGAAGTTTCAAAAGTAAACGACGACAGAACCTGTTTTTCTCCAAAGCCGGACAGCATCTGTGTTTCATGCAATATAAAAAATCCTTCAATGGCTTTCGGACGAACCTTCGAAGAAGCTTTGATGAAGGCTTTAAGAACAAATACCGATGGCACTTTAGGTTTAAGACTCAAGGATTACGAAGGCGAAACAAACGACGATATCCGTAAGCACGTTCAGGAAGAAAAAGCACTCAAGGTTTATGCAATCTTCGAAGCAATTAAAAGAAACATCATGTCGCACGAAGAAATCTACCGCGAAACAAAGGTAGACTGGTGGTTCTTAGATCACATTCAGAATATTGCAGATTTAGAAAAGAAGCTCGAAGATGTAAAGAAAGGAATAGGTACACTTTCTATAGACCTTTATGTAGATTTAAAGAAATTCGGTTATAGTGATGATCTTATTCAAGCAATCACAAGCCTTTCGATAATCGGGGCAAACGGCGTAAAGGCACAGAGCCAGGATGCGCTTTCTTTAACAAAGAGCAGAAAACTTGCACACGTTAATTCAGTTTATAAAAGGGTTTCTTATTCAGAGCCTCATTTCGAAAATTATCATCCATATTTTTACTGCGCATACGACACAATGGACGAAGCAGAACCTTATCTTTCTTCCATTGCACAAAGATCTCAGAAGGGAACAATCCTGATTATAGATTCGGGCAGTAACCTTTACGGACAATCTTGCGAAACTGATTATGCTTCTATCCTTTGCGCCAAGACTTACCGCCAGATGGGTTACGAAGTTGTAATAATGAACAACAGCCCTATAGACGTTGCTTCCGACTTCGGCTATGCAGACCGTCTTTACATAGAACCGGTAACTGCCGAAGACGTGATGAATGTTATTTACATGGAAAAGCCGGTAGGCGTAGTTACAGCTTTTGGCGGAGAAGATTCTATAAAGCTTACAAAATTCCTGGAACAGCAGGATGTAAAGATTCTTGGTGCAAACGCAGAAGCAACCTTTATTTCCAAAAACCTTGTTACAACACAGAGCTTTATGGACGGACCGGAATTCGAAGTAAACCTCATAAGCGACACAAGAAACACATTCATTCCGGGCATAATGGAACGCTTTGTTTCCGAAGAAAAAGATGTTGTAGAAGTTTATCCTGTAATGAATTTGAGCGACGTGCTCCGCGAGATGATGATAAAAAAATCATCAGAGATTGCATTAAAGCTCGAAGTACGCGGTCTTTTGACAATCAGATTTATAAATTACAATAACGATCTTTACGTAAAAGAAGTGAGCGCCGTTGTTTCTGCAAATATTCCGTTCATTTCTAAAATTACGGGGCTTCCTGTTGTTTCTCTTGCTTCAAGAGTTATGCTTGGTCAGAGCCTCGAAGAAGTTGGCATTAAAACTCAGATTCATTCAGTTCCGCCATATTTTGCAGTTAAGTATCCGGTTTATGATTATAAAAGGCAGAATCACGGGCAGGTGCTTGGACTTTCTTCTATCAAAAAAGAAGCAATTTATAAAGGTCTTATAGCTTCCGGCAATACGATGAGCTCTAAGGGAAATATCCTTTTTAATATCCAGAAGAGCGATATTCAAAAGCTTCCACCTGTTGCAAAAAAATTCGAAAGCCTTGGATTTAATCTTTATGCGTCCGAAGAAAACATTCCTGTCTTAAATGAATTCGGAATTAAAGCGGGAACATTCACATCTGGAAATTTTGAAGAAAAGCTTGATTATATAATCACTTCGAGTGCAACCGGATTTAAATCTTATTCAATAGATAAAAAGATTCCGTGCATCACATCTTTCGACATTGCTGATTCAGTCGCCGACTGTCTGCTTCTTGGTTTTTCGCCTGAAAATACACAGCTTATAAACATCAGAAATCTGTTCGACTCCGAGCAGAAAATGCACTTCGAAAAATACGATTGTACAGGCGACGATTATATCATTCTTAATGCGGATGATTATAATATTTATAACCCCTGTGCGTTTGCAGTTAAGCTTTGTAACAGAAAGACTTCGATCGGAGCCGAAAAATTAATCATCGTAAAAAAAGCTAAAACCGCTGATTTTTCTATGGAAGTTTATTCATCAAAAGGTGAACTTCAGACTCAGTATGGAAACGAAATCCGTGCCGTAGCAAAATATGTAAACGATAATAATCTTCTTTCTTCGCAGAACACAAGAACGGTTTCTATAGAAACAAAGGCCGGAGTTCAGAATGTGACTCTTTATAAAAACAACAATAAAGTTTCGAGCGTAGAACTTTTTATGCATCTTCCGGAATCTGCCCCACAGAATATCACAGTCTGCGCAGAAGGATTAAATTATAACGCCGTTAAAGTTTTATTCGAAAGAGATAATTGTGTACTTTTTTCTAATTATGTTGATATGGTCGATGTAGAAAAGAATGGTCCTGTGTTCGAACGAAACGAAGCCTTCCCCGATGGAGCCGATATCCAGTTTGTAAAGGTTGAATCTCCGAATAAAATAAAGATGCGAAGCTGGCAGATGGGAACAGGCGAAGTTCAGTCATCTCCGTCGGGAGCTGTAGCTGCAGTAATTGCTTCTGTAATAAACGGTTACTGCAAAAAAAATCAGGAGATTTCGGTTGAACTTCCGGGTGGTGTGCTTACAGTTAAATACACTGATGATGGAGTGAGTCTTACCGGAGGAGTTTCGTGCCTCTTCCAGGGAGAAATCTCAGTACAGTAATTTGTAAAAAATTAAATAGATTATCTGATAATTTTATGATGATTATTTTATAGGAGAAAAAAATGGGAACAGGTGTACCAAAAAGAGCAGATTATATTTCTTGGGATGAATATTTTATGGGAGTAGCGCGTCTTTCTTCCTTACGTTCAAAGGATCCAAACTCTCAGGTTGGAGCGTGCATCGTTGGGCCTGATAATAAAATCCGTTCAATGGGATACAACGGATTTCCGCTCGGCTGTTCCGATGATGAATTTCCGTGGGCACGCGAAGGCGACACAATGGATACAAAATATGCATACGTATGCCACAGCGAATTAAATGCAATCCTGAATTACAGGGGTGGCTCTCTCGAAGGCTGTAAAATCTATGTAACACTCTTTCCGTGCAACGAATGTGCAAAAGCAATCATCCAGTCCGGAATTAAAACAGTTGTTTACGACGAAAATAAATACGACGGAACCCCATCCGTAGAAGTTTCCAAAAAACTGATGAATGCCGCCGGCGTCCGCTACTACCAGTATCAGAAAACCGGCCGCGAGATAAAGTTTACGGTGTAAGCATTTAATCAGAGTGATATTCAGACCGGCAATCAGTATTGCTAATCAGAACCGGCAGAAAGATTTTCCCTCATTGTACTAACTAAAAAAAAATATTATACTTTTTTCTATGTACAGACTCTACGTAGAAAGACGTGCAGGGTTCGAAAACGAAGCACGCAATTTTTTATCACAGATTAATGGATTTTTGGGAATTCCTGGAGTTACAGGCGTTCGTTATTTAAATCGTTATGATATAGAAAATGTTTCTGACGAAGTAGCAAAGATTGCGGCCACACGTATTTTCTCCGAGCCGCAGAGCGATTTTGTTACCTTCGATTTTCTTCCAAATCCCGACAAGGACACCGTAATCATCTGGGAATATCTTCCGGGACAGTATGATCAGAGAGCCGACAGTGCAGAACAGTGTATTTCTCTTTTACGTGCGGGGCTTAAAAATGTAAAGGTTAATTCTGAGCCTCCTGTTGTACGCTGTGCAAAAGTTCTTTTGTTAAAAGGAAAAATCTCTAAAAAAGATATAGAAAAAATTCAGAACTATGTAATAAACCCGGTTGATTCACGCCTTACAGACGATAAAAAGCCTGCAACTCTTGCGATGAAGATCGAAAATCCTGATGATATCCCTGTTGTAAAAGGCTTTATCGGATTCAACGATAAAAAGCTCGAAGAATACCGCAACAAAATGGGTCTTGCGATGGACTTTGCGGATATCAAATTCCTTCAGGATTATTTTAAGGGCGAAGGACGTGATCCTGTAGAAACAGAAATCCGTGTACTCGACACTTACTGGTCTGATCACTGCCGCCATACAACATTCTTAACAGAATTAAAAGACATCAAAATCGAAGACGGACCTTATGCACCGCTCTTCAAAAAATCACTTGAAAATTATACAAATATGCGTACCGACCTTTATGCCGGACGTACAGATAAACCAGTCTGCCTCATGGATATGGCTGTAATCGGAATGAAGTATCTTAAAAAGCACGGAAAGCTTGAGGATATGGAAGTTTCCGAAGAAAACAATGCCTGCTCTGTTTATATTGATGTTCATTACACTGCAGACGAAAAAGGCCGTCCTCTTAAAAAGGATGATAAGCGTGCAACAGAACGCTGGCTTTTGATGTTCAAAAACGAAACTCACAATCACCCTACAGAAATTGAACCTTTTGGTGGAGCCGCAACCTGTCTTGGTGGTGCCATCCGTGACCCGCTTTCGGGACGCTCATGGGTATATCAGTCTATGCGTATTACAGGTGCTGCAGACCCTACAGTTCCTTTAAAAGATACATTAAAAGGAAAACTTCCTCAGATTAAACTCTGCCGCGAAGCAGCACAGGGATTTTCAAGCTACGGAAACCAGATTGGTCTTACAACAGGTCAGGTAGAAGAAATCTACCATCCGGGTTACCTTGCAAAAAGAATGGAGCTTGGTGCTGTTATTGCCGCTGCTCCTGTTGATACAGTAATCCGCGAACGCCCGGAAGCAGGGGACATCATCATTCTTTTGGGTGGTGGAACTGGCCGCGATGGTATTGGTGGTGCAACAGGTTCTTCTAAAGTACACACAGAAAAGTCAGTTACTACAGCAGCCGCAGAAGTTCAGAAGGGTAATGCCGTAGAAGAGCGTAAGATTCAGCGCCTTTTCCGCAATAAAGACGTAAGCCTTATGATCCGCCGCTGTAACGACTTTGGTGCCGGTGGTGTTTCTGTTGCAATCGGTGAACTTGCCCCGGGACTTGAAATCGACCTTGATAAGGTTCCAAAGAAGTACGAAGGTTTAAACGGTACAGAGCTTGCAATCAGCGAAAGCCAGGAAAGAATGGCAGTAGTTGTACGCAAAAAGGATGTAGATAAATTTATAGAAGCTGCAAACAAAGAAAATCTTAACGCAGTTGTTGTTGCAGTTGTTACAGATACAAACCGCCTTGTAATGAAGTGGCGCGGAAAAACAATCGTAAATATCGGACGCGAATTTTTAGATGCTGCCGGTGCTCATCACGAAGCGACTGCCCTTATTGAACAGCCTGCCGCACCTGAAAAATCTCCGCTTTTAAATCCTCTTGATTCTGTAAAAGAAAAACTTAGTCAGACAGTAAAATGCGAAAACTGCGTAGAACGCAACGTAAAAGAAGCCTGGCTTACAAATATGAACGACCTTGCCTGCTGTTCTCAGCGTGGACTTGGTGAACGCTTTGACGGTTCTATTGGTGCTTCAACTGTTTTGTTCCCGTACGGAGGAAAATATCAGAATACACCGGAAGCCGGAATGTCTGCAAAGATTCCTGTCGTAAGCCCTCGTGAAACTTCAACTGTTTCTTTAATGTCTTACGGCTTTGATCCGCGTGTTGGCCAGTGGTCTCCATGGCACGGTGCAAAAACAGCAGTTTTGAGTTCTCTTGCTAAAATCACCTGTATTGGTGGTAAGGCACGCGACAGCCGTTTAAGCTTCCAGGAATTCTTTGGTCGTGCAGTAAGCGAAAAAACCTGGGGTTATCCTGCTGCAGCTTTGCTCGGTTCTGTAGATGCACAGATTGAATCAGGTTGTGCTTCTATTGGTGGAAAGGACTCAATGTCGGGAACATTTGAACACATCAATGTTCCTCACACTCTTGTAAGTTTTGCAGTCGGTCACGACGAAGCAGAAAACGTAATAAGCGGTTCATTTAAAACTTCGGGAAACAATGTTTATATGGTAAAGGTTCCTTATTCAGAGCTTCTTGCACCTGACTTTGAAACCTTCCTTAAAAACTCAGATGTTTTATACGAACTCAATAAAGCAAATAAGATTGCTTCTATGTATCCTGTTCAGGCAGGTGGTATTGCAGAAGCATTAACAAAGATGGCAATGGGAAATCTTGTTGGTGTAAGATTAGACCTTTCTAAAGAAATCTCTGTAAACGACCTCTTTGTTCCAACCTACGGAAACATCATCGTAGAAGTTCCTTCTGCATATGTTTCTGATTTTGAAAAAGCATCGTTCGAAAAAGGTACCCTTGTAAAACTTGGTCTTACCTTAGACGAACCGCGCATCCTCATTAAGAATGCATCACTCAATAATATAGAAAAGAAAGAAATCGAAATCAGCCTTTATGATTGTGTTGATACATGGGAAGAAAAATTAAGCAAAGTATTCCCTCGCGTAAGCGGTGCCGAAGTTCAGCCTGAACTCCCTGAATGGGCAACTTCCGTTCATAAATCCTTGAGCGACGTAAGAAAGGCTCCTGCATTCGTACAGCCAAAATCTCATCCAAAAGTACTGCTTCCTGTATTCCCTGGAACAAACTGCGAAATGGATATGGCACGCGCATTCAATCTTGCTGGCGGAAATACAAAGATTGTCGTATTAAGAAATAAAACTCCTGATATGCTCGCTCAGTCTCTTTTAGAGCTCGAAAAAGAACTCAAAGATACTCAGATTCTTGCCCTTTCCGGAGGATTCTCTGCCGGTGATGAGCCGGATGGTTCTGCAAAATTTATTGCAAACGTATTAAAGGCTGGAAACATCAGCGACGAAGTTATGAACCTTTTGAAAAAGCGTAACGGACTTGTTCTTGGAATCTGTAACGGCTTCCAGGCTTTGGTAAAAACCGGTCTTGCAATGTACGGCGAAATCGTAGACATGAAAGACGATATGCCTACCCTTACATACAACAGAATCGGACGCCATATTTCACGCATCGTTCGTACACGAATTGTTTCTGCAACAAGCCCTTGGGCAATGCATCCATCAGTAGTGGACGAAAGAAATCACCTTATTGCAATAAGCCATGGTGAAGGACGATTTGTCTGCGACGAAGCAACAGCTAAAAAACTCTTCGAAAACGGACAGGTATTCACACAGTACGTAAATGAGTTCGGAAAGCCTGCAATCACAGAGCCTGACAATCCAAACGGTTCTGCTTATGCAATCGAAGGAATCACTTCTCCGGACGGACACGTTCTTGGAAAGATGGGACACTCTGAACGTGGCGTTGGCATGGAAAATGGTGGAGCAAGCTTTGATTTATTCAAGAATGTCGGAGGAAATCCTTTGACAAACCAGAACGAAACAACCTGCGAAAACCTCTTTGCTGCCGGTGTTTCTTACTTTAAATAATAAGGACAAAGAATGAAAAAGACTTATGCCGTTATAATATCACTGATTATCTGTCTCCTTTTTGCCGGATGTTCAAAAGGCTACCATATTGATGAATATGGATGTTACGTAAGCTATTCGGAAGCACAGAAAGAAGCTCTTAAGAAAAAACTCCCGATTTTAGCAATCATAACTCAGGAAGAAGGGGAGCAGGGCGGCGGAAGTGCTTTTTTCCTTAAAAATATTCTTTCCTCAAAAGAGTTTAAAAATCAGGCAAAAGATAAATTCGTTCTTTACAGGATGGATTGTTCCCAGAAGACTTTCCAGAAATCTGTAATTGTAGAAGACGGAACAAAAGCCCAGAAAGAAGAAAATCAGTTTTATTCCGATGCGATTGGCGAAGGCTTTGAACTCATTGCAACTCTTGCCGTAGAATATACACCGTTCTTTGCTTTTATTCTTCCTCAGGGATATGTCGTAAACGAAATTTCTTATGATGAAGATAAAATGGATGCACAGAAATTCGGCGCCATCCTTGATTATTATTACGAAGAAACAAAGATGAGTTCGCATCTTGTAGAGCTCATAGAAAATGCATCTTCGGATTCAGAAAAATTTACTTCTATAGAATCGCTTTACGAAACAACGCCTGTAAAGTTTCATTCCTCTTTGATTGACCTTGCCCGCCTTGCAGTAACACTCGATCCCGAAAACAAAACCGGTAAAATCGGAAAGTATGTTTATATGATTGCCGATTCAGAAGCTTCGGAGCTTTGTGTTCAGAGTCATGATTACGAAGCTGCAGTAAAAAAATATCTTGATATAGCAGAGAGTGACTGGCTTTCTAAAGACGAAAAAATCCACTGTTACTACATGGCTGCTTATATCCTTGAACGCTTTGTTTCCATTGATGATCCGCGTCTTTTAGAATATCTGAATAAGGCTCTTTCTTTAAATCCTGATGATGATTTAAAACTGTTTCTGGAAAACGGACTAGAGTATTTCCAGAATACCGTAAAAACTGTTGAACAATAATATATGGAAGAAGTTCCCTCGTATTTATTCATAATCTGCGCAGTTTTAATAATTCTCTCCATGCTCTTTTCGATCTCGGAAAGTGCATTCCTCGGAATGAATAAACTGCGTCTTCGCCTTAAAAGAAAGAACCGCGAAAAAAAGGCTCTTAGGGTAGGAAAGCTCTTAGACAAAAAAGAGTATCTTATAAACTCACTTCTTATTTCGAACGACCTTGTAAATATCTATCTTTCTTCTATTCTCACTTCGATTGCACTTTCTTTATTCGGACAGTCAGGCGTAAGTTATGCAACACTAACAGCAACAATCCTTCTTTTAATATTCGGAGAGATTACTCCAAAGTCAATTGCCACCCGCTGTCCCGATAAGATTGCATACGGCTTAAGCGGATTTGTTTCGGTGATTGTTTTTATAATGAGGCCCGTGGTTGCAGTTGTTACAAGCTTTGCGGGAGCATTTTTGTGGCTCTTTGGAATTAAAAAATCAAAATCAAAAAAGACATATACCGAAGAAGAAATTAAAACATTTTTTGATATGAGCTGGGAAAGCGGAATTATAGAAGAAAACGAAAACCGCCTTATGACCCAGGTCTTTAAATTTTCAGATTTAGAAGCTCAGGACATCATGGTTCCTCGAACAAAAATAAGGGCTGTCCCCGTTGATATTTCTTACAGAGCCCTTGTTGAACTTTCCGAGCGTCTTGGTTTTACCCGCTTTCCCGTTTACCGCGAGTCAATTGATGACATCGTTGGAATAATTTATTTAAAAGATCTTCTGCAGTTCGAGGGATGTCCCTCTGGTTTTTCTGCACAGAAAGTCATGCGTCCACCGATTTTCATTCTTGGTACAAAAAAAATGTCGTCGGTTCAGGAAATGCTTTTTGAAAACCGCCAGTCCATGGCAATCGTAGTTGATGAGTATTCGGGTACAGACGGCATTGTAACAGAAAAAGATATTTCGCGCGAGATTTTTGCACTCCCTGGCGACGACAGTCTTAGAGGTAAAGTTTTTGATTATGATTCAGTTGAAGACCAGAAGGAGTTCGAAATAAACGGCTCAGTTTTAATCCGCGAGCTTAAAAAAGATTTGAATATTCCGCTTGAATCTCAGATAAACGAAACAATCGGAGGATGGTTTACAGAAAAGATTAACCGCATGCCTAAAGCCGGAGACACAGTGGAATACTCAGGTTATCTTTTTGCAGTAAGGAAAATTCAGGCACACAGAATTGAACGCATGCTCATAAAAAAACTTGAAACAGAAGGAGAGGAAAGCAATGGATAAACAGACTTTAATCTTAAGAATTGCTGGCCTTGTTCTCCTCATCTTCTGCGTAGGATTTTTTACTTCGTCCGAGACAGCATTTATTTCTCTTCCAAAGATTAAACTGCGCACAATGGTCCGCGAAAAGAAAAAGAATGCGCGCCTTGTGTTTAAGCTCCGCCAGAACATGGGCTTTCTTTTAACCACAGTGCTCATCGGAACAAATTTCTTAAACTCACTCATTTCGGCTTTGTCTACGGCACTCATCATTCAGCTTTGGGGTGGTGGTGGAGTCGGTTTTGAAACAATTGCCGTTGCTTTTTTTATAACAACCTTTGGACAGATTATCCCAAAAACTATTGCAGTGCGTCACCCGGACAAGATTGCTCAGTTTACTTCGGTTTTGCTTTCAGTTTTGCAGACAGTATTTTTCCCTGTCGTGTGGCTCTTCGAAAAACTTTCGGGCATTGTCGTAAAACTGTTCGAAAAGCTATTAAAATCAGATTCGCAGACTTTTACCGAGGATGATTTAAAAACCCTGATCGATGTTGGCGAAAAAGAAGGCACAATCGAAAAAGACGAAAGCCGTATGCTAAATAAAATCATAAAATTCAACGACCTTTTGGTAAACGACATAATGAAGCACCGCTCTTTTGTAAGTATGGTTCCGGAAACTGCAACAAAAAAAGAAGTAAAAGAAGAATTTTTAAAATCAGGATTTTCTACGATTACGGTTTACAAGGATACAAAAGAAAATGTCGTTGGAATCATAAATTATAAAATGATTTTAGTCGAAACGCAGAAAATAGACGAAGGAAAAAATTATGCGCAGAAAAAAATGCACGAGGTAACCTATGTTCCGGCAACTCTTTCTGTTTTAGAGCTCCTTCAAAAGTTCCGCGAAGAAGAACATAAATTTGCAGTCGTGTTGAATGAGCAGGGAGCCACAGCGGGCATTGTTACTATGGAAGATATCCTCCGCGTTGTTTTTGGCCGTATGACCGATGAAAATTCAGTGAATAATCTTCCGGCAGAAGACAGAATAAAAATCATAAGTCCGGATACCTTCCTTGTTCCAGGCGATGTAAATATTGATGATTTAAATGCAATTTTAAAACTCAATCTTGAATCAGAAGATATGAACACCCTTGGCGGATGGCTTTTAGAGCAATTCGGCTCCCTTCCTTCGAGCGGCATGGTAATTGTAAAGGATAAGGTTTTGTACACGGTGGAAGATGTTTCGCAGAGACGGATTATCCTTGTTAAGATTAAATTAAGCTGATTATGCTCTTGTGAAAAATCCGCCCGAACTTAGGCTGATTAAATCTGATTAAAATCTGTAGCGCCAGCCAAAGACTGCTTCAAAATATTCGCCGCTGCATTTTGGAAAGCTTGAGGAGACGTTATACCAGTTTTCTTTATTTGTCGACGCCAGAGTTTTTCCGCTTATCTGATTCTGAAGGTTTCCAAGAAACGAAATATAAAAGGAAGAATTTTCTGTAATGAATAATTCCCCCCCAAAGTTGATTTTAAATGCAGAAAAAAATCCGTACATCTTATCAAGATAATAACTTGCCGGGGCACCTCCAGGGTATTTATGTAAATCAAGCGAAGAAACATAAATAAAAGGAGAGATTCCTATATCAAGCGAAAATGCAAAGCGTGAAAACCTTGTGTAATTATTTATTCCAAGGTAAAAGCAGAAAGTTTCTTTTGTGTAATCAATATCGCCAAGTGTGCCAACAGGGTAGTGTACTGCATCAGGAGAACTCCAGCTAACAGGAGGATTACCGGTTGAATCAGTTTCGCCGTGCCATCCTTCAGTATTAAAAGAAGAATAATCAGTGTAGTTATAATCAAAGCTTATATACGGGCTGAACGTGAGGTAAGGGCTTTTAAGACTATATGATGCAGTGATTTCCGCCTTGATGTCGCCCAGAAGTTCCAGCGAAGAAATTGAATAAGTTGTTTTAACAGAAGGATCTATGTAATTGTAAGCCGATGTATAATTCATCCAGTCGGAATCGCGCATGCTGCCGTTTTTATTTTTTATTCCAAAAAGAAAATCAGCCTTAAAATCCCAAGCCTTATAGCTCATGGTAAAATCAAAGCCAAGTCTTATAAGATTTTTTATCTCCCAGTTTAATTCACTGAGCTTCTGCACCTCGTTATTGTCGTCGTAAACAAAAACATATTCGTTATTCATCCCGCTTTTGTAAGAAACTTTTGGCGAAGCAGAAAAAGAAAAATCAGATGGAGTTTTTAGGGAAGTGCTTTCGGGAGTTTGATTATTTTCACCGGCAGCACCATTCTCCTCTGCAAAAAAAGGAGTAGGGCCTAAAAGAGAAATCAAAACTACGAGCAGAAGGAATTTTTTCATAGTGATTATTATTTGCCATCCCCGTGATTATCTTCTTTGGTCTTAGCCATCTCATCTGCCAGCGGATCCACTCCGAATATCTTACAAAGCTGATTTCTTACCGCTTCCATGTCTTTAGGGTAAGGGGCAGTAAAAGATACACTTTCGCCTGTTCGCGGATGTTTTAATTCTATTTTATAGGCATGCAGGGCAAGGCGCGAAAGAAGTGGCCGCTCTGATTTTTCATCCCCATTCCATCGCTTTTTAATTTCGCTTAATCTTACAGGCTTCTGATTTCCGCCATACAAAGGATCACACACAATGCTGAATCCGTTTGCCGCAAGGTGCACACGAATCTGATGAGTTCTTCCCGTAACAGGTTTTGCTTCTACCCACGAATAAGGCCCTGCAGTCCCAATCAGACGGAATAAAGTCTCGGATGGCTTTCCAAATTTTTTATCGGGTACAGTGCGGTGTCTTGCATCTCCATCAGGCTTAAGGGCGAGTTTTACATCAAGCTCCTGCCACAAAGGGTGCCCGTAAACCAGTGCGTGGTAAGTTTTATGAACCTCCCGATTTTCAAACTGCATCGAAAGGTTTTTATGAGCATCTTTATTTCTTGCATAGATGATTATCCCCGAAGTATCCTTATCGATTCTGTGAACCGCATAAAGCTCCCCGAATTCCTTTTGGGCAAGCAAATCGAGCCTCGGCTCATCCGGATTATACCTGTCTGCCGCAATCAACAGCCCCGACCTCTTGTTCAATACAATAAAATCATCATCTGCATATATTACAGAATAATCATTGTTTTTTGTGTTCATAATTTCTTAAACCGTAATTTTATTAAATTTTAGCAGTTTCTGACAGATTTGAGTCATCAAATAAATACCATAGAAGTGTGTGAGTATCTAATAAATATTTCACATATACTCCTTAAAATCTTCCAGAGGTTTATCAAAATCAGGAGACATATAAAAATTGGGATCCTTTAGAATTCCAGGATGACGATTAGGGAATTTCTTTTTTGTAGAGTTTTTTTGTTGTTCATAGAAAATTTTATATTGTAATAGTTCCAAATAGTGATATACTTCGGCAAGATATTCATCTGGAATTGTTTTCAATTTTTCCTGTACATCTGATAAAGGCATATTTTACCTCCTTGATTAGTCAAATTATACTATAAAATTACAAAAAATTACATATAAAATCTTGAAAATTACAAAATCGTGAAAAATGTCATAAAAAAACGCAAAAAAAGCAAAAAAATATAAAAAAAAGTTTGACTTCGCCCAATACCCGTGTTACTATTATATAAAGAATATGAACGCTAACAGTCGTTGACTGGTTCATGTTTATAAAAAAAAGGAGGATTTTTTCAAATGAAAAAAATCGTAGGAATTATTGCAGCAGTAGCAATGGCTGCTTCTGTATTCGCTGTAGACTTCACTGCAGGATTCCAGTTGAAGGGAAATCTTTTCCAGTATGATGAAGCAGATGGTGCAAGAGCATTAAATCTTAACACATCTAACTCAAAAGATGATAAACCTTTCGTATTCTCTGTAAGCGGAGACAGAGCTGGTGGACAGCTTAAGTTATTCACTTCAGAAGGAAAAACTGCTAATGATGCTGTAGAATTCGATGCTCAGGCATTAAACATCTGGTTCAAACCATTTGATGGATTTAAAATCGACCTTGGTAACTCTGATTTCGGTTTAAACTGTGAACAGATCACATGGTGGAAAGGAAAACTCTTTGGTACAGATGACTGGGGATTCAAGGCAACATACAACAAAGATGCTATTGAAGTAGCTTTATTCTTATCTGCTAAGAACGCTTCTTGGTTCGATTCAGGAAGAAAAGCAGCTTATGATGCAGCTTATGCAAAATGGATTAAAGACAATGCTGCAAATCCTGATGATCCAACAGATGCTGAAAAACTTTCAGCTACTGCCGCTGCTGTTGCTGCTCGTGATGATGCTAAAGCAGCTCTTGCTGAAATGGCTTTGAAGTTCGGATACAATGCTGACTTCGGTAACATCAGTGTTATCTTTGATGCAACAAATACATTCAAGACATTGAAGTTCGGTGCTGGATACAAAGGATCATTCGGTTCTTCAACTGTATTCACAGATGTATTGTTCACAAAGGCTGATGCTGCTAATGCTCTTGGATTCGACGTAGACTACAAATACAGTGCAGATGGAATCACTGCAGAAATCTATGGTGCTGTAAAGGCTGATAACATTTCTAACTTCAGTGATACATTGAAAATCCCTGTATACTTCAAGGGAGCTTACGCTTTGGATGCTGGTACAGTATACCTCAAGTTCCTCGATGACAACATCAAAGCAGATTCATTCGCTGCTGAAATCGAACTTGGATACGATGGAAACTTAGGTGCTATTGCATACAATGTTGCAGCTAACTACAACACTGGATCAAAAGCTTTCGCAGTTCCATTCTGGGTACGCCTTAGCTTCTAATTTAGGCAATTAATTCCTAAACAAATAAAAAGAGCTTTCCTTTTGGAAAGCTCTTTTTATTTTAAAACATATTTCTAAGTCGTTGTTATAATTAACAAGTATAATCATCACCAGTTCTGTTTGAGATAAAAAAGTTAAAAAAGTTCTTTGCTTTTTCATCCTTAATCATTTTAGCACACAGTGGTGCAATAAAAAAGAGTTTAAATGTGCGGTCTTTAAGTTCTATTTTTTTATCTTCCTTACAAAGATATTTGAATGTATACAATGGAAGTCCCATCTCGAAAATGTCATCCATGCATATAAAAATGACATATGAATCTTTTAATTCATCATACGTCTGCCCCGGCTTTAACATATCTACATCCATCACACTCTGATAATATCGTACACGCTCCGGAAGATCATGCGTATTTACAACTTGTACTTCTACGTCATAAACGTGATCTGAATCTTTTACATAAACATCAAGCCTGATTGCTTTTGCATCATGATCGATAATCAGTGTGTCTTCGTTTGTCATCTCCATATTTTCGATTTTGATGTGTAATAAAAGTTCGAGAAGATGCTTACAGGCATCCGGGTGGGTGTGCATTACCTTGTAAAAGATAAAGTTGTTTGCAAGAGTGATGTTCTCCCATTTTTCTTCAAGGGACAAAGTTTTTTCATCCATAGTAAATCTCCTTTGTTTATAAACTTCACACCTATATATAGACAAAGTTTGTCGAAAAAAGGAGCGTTTTTGGGAAAAAAGTTTAAAAAATTTTAATCACACAAACTTACAAACACATCACCATGAATAAAGGCATGAATGTGATTCCATTCTCCTGTTTGTATTCTCCTTCGTGAAAGACGAAAGGTTCGCAAAGCTGAGCATCATATTTTTTCTTAAACTTATTAAGCGAAGTAATTGTATAATTCTTACCAGTTTTTATTTCCAAGGGATAAATATTGTGTTTATTTGTAACGGTAGTTTTCTGAACAAGAAAATCAATTTCCATTCTTGATTCACTATCATCCCTGCTGCTGTTTGTATAAAAATATAATGAATGATTATTTGCCGTGAGCATTTGGGCTACAATGTTTTCCATGATGTTTCCAAAGTTTACAGAAAGCTTATCGAGCATCAGTTTTTTATAGATTTCCTGTTGAACAATTCCATTTCCATCAAAGGTATGACTGATTAATAATCCTGTATCAGCCATAAAACATTTCATTGTTGTTCGGTCTTTATTCATCTTTAATCCAAGAGATGGTTCTGTCGTGTTGTAACATGGAGTTATAATACCCGCATCCTTAAGCCAGAAAAAAGCATTTTCATATCCACGAAAACGCGCATCTTCATCAAGATCTGATAATTTAAATGTCCTGTCGTGATGCTGTAACTGTGAAGGAATTTCATCAAAAATAGCAGTTACTTTTTCAACATCTTTTTCTGCATATTTTTGAATATCATTTCTGTATAAAGTGAGAATGTCCCTTTTGATGGCATCAGTCTTTTCAAAATCACGAGTATTTACAAAAGTTAAAACTGCCTTTGGCATTCCCCCTACAATAATGTACTGACGGAAGAGAGTATTAATCTGCCTGTAGACCGGCCCGAATTCTTTACGTTCAGTAAACATTTTTTTAATGAAAGGAACGGTTGTTTCATCCCCCATAGCCCAGCAGAATTCTTCAAAATCCATTGGATTCATCCTGATGTGCCTTTCTTCCGAAGGAATCTGAATATCTTTTACATTCTTTTTGATTGAAACAAGAGAACCCGTTTCGATGTAATCATAACGATTATCCTTAACAAGATATTTAATCGCAGCCCTGGCTTTTGGAAACCTCTGCACTTCATCAAAAATAATCAGTGATTTATGTTCTACAAGTTTTTTTCTGTAAATTGTACTGAGCATCATAAAAAAAGTATCGAGGTCCGAAAGATAATTTTCGAATAGAGATTCAACATAAGTATTTCCAAGATTAAAGTCGATTAAAATATAAGATTCATATTCTTTCTTGGCAAATTCTTCGACAATATAACTTTTTCCAACACGTCTGGCACCATCAATCATTAATGCACAATCCCTGGCACTCTCATTCTTCCATTTTAAAAGTTCATCATATATTTTTCTTTTCATAGTTTTTGCACCTTTTCAAGCTAATTATATATGTGTTTTTTCACGAAATCAAGATTTTATTATAATAAAATTTCACATATTCAAGATTTTTTTACATAATTTTTTCACAATTTCAAACATTATTTTCTCCATTTTAAATCGAGGATTTTTTCAAATGAAAAAAATCGTAGGAATTATTGCAGCAGTAGCAATGGCTGCTTCTGTATTCGGTGCTGAAGTTTCTGGTGCTATCCGTCTTAGTGGAGATTTATTCAACTACAACGGTGAAAAGAAAGAAGCAGATGCATTAAAACTTAAAAACGAAAACATGTTCTGGCATTCACCGGTTACTTTCTCTGTTTCTACAGACAATGTAGGAGCTACATGGAAGTGGACAGATGAATCTGGAGACACAATGAAAACTGGTAAATGGGCTATCTGGTTCAAACCAGCAGAAGCAATTAAGGTAAACCTTGGTACAATCGATAAATCTATGAACAACGATTCTATCGACTGGACAAACCGCCTTATCAATTATGATAACTGGGGTATTGCAGTTGATTTCTCTGCAGGTGGATTCTCAGCAAGATTATCTTTAGTAAATAACAAAGATAGTTTCTTCTTCTTAAATGGTGATGAAGGTAAAAAAGCTAACACAAATGCTGTTGATTCAAGATTAAAGATTAAAGAGAATGCAAAAAAAGCATACTATGAAGGTCTTGGTATTGAAGAAAAAGATGCTGATGAGACACAGAAAACAAATGCAGAAAATGCTGCTAAAGCTGCTTTAGACGCATATATTGCTTTAAATGAACCATCAAAGACTTACATTGGTGAAGTAAACTTCTATGCTGAATATGCTGCAGACTTTGGAACAATTTCTGCAATGTATGATGCAAAAGATTCTTTCACAATCAACTCAATTGGAGCTGGTTACAAAGGATCATTCGGTGATGTAACAATCTTCGCTGACGGTGCTGTTTACCTTGTAAAAGACTGTGATACAACATTCGGTGGTGACTTTGACATTAAATACAATGCAAATGGACTCGGATTTGAATCATATACACAGTACAAATCTGCACCAACAGGTAAGGGATCATTAATGGAAATTGCTAAAGTTACATACGCTTTAGACAATGGTATGACTCCATACCTCTATTTCAAAGATGCTAACTTCATGGCTAAAAACTTCGCTTGTACAATCAAGCCTGGTTTCACTGCTTCATTCGGAGCTATGTCTTATGAAATGGCTGTACAGTTCGATATTGCTAATAAAGTAAATATTTCTGTACCAGTAAACTTCTCTGTTAAGTTCTAATTTAGGCAGTAATTCCTAAAAAATAAAAAGAGCTTTCCTTACGGAAAGCTCTTTTTATATTTAACAGCATTATATAATTGCTGTATGTCTAATTTTTATTTCTTTATATTTAATAGAAATACACGGATTTTTCAAGCAAAAAAGGCTAAAATCAGTACTTATGTCTTCTGATTTAGCTTTATACCGTTAACTTTAAAATAATAAAAGGACTTTCCGTAAGGAAAGCCCTTTTATTTAATTAGGAATTAATTGCCTAAATTAGAAGCTAAGGCGTACCCAGAATGGAACTGCGAATACTTTGTCTCCCATGTTGTAGTTAAGAGCAACATTGTAAGCAATAGCACCTAAGTTTCCATCATAACCAGCTTCGATTTCTGTAGCTTTGTATCCGTCAACTTTAACATCTGTGTGTGTTACGTCGTTAGAAACAAACTTAGCATACAATGCACCACCATTCAATGAGTAATTAACTTTAGCCATGAGTGGAACGATCATTGTATCAGAGAAGTTAGAAATATCACCAGCGATGATTCCAGCATAGAGTTCAATTGTAAGTGCATCTGCACTGTATTTGTAGTCTACGTCGAATCCGAGGCCATTAGCAGCAGCTTTTGTGAATAATACATCAGCGAAGATTGAAGAAGCACCGAATGATCCTTTGTATCCAGCACCGAATTTCAATACATCGAATTTAGATGTAGCATCAAAAATTGCAGAAATGTTTCCGAAGTCAGCATTGTATCCGAGTTTCAAAGCCATTTCACCCATAAGTGATTCTTTGTCTCCAGCAGCTAATGCAAGAGCTTTAGCAGCATCACCGGCAGCTTTAGCGGCGTTAATCTGTGCTTCTGTTGGATCTGTAATACCAGCAAGAGCAGCATCGTAAGCAGCTTTGTAAGCATTGTCACCAGCGATTGTAACTGTGTTAGCAAAGAAAGGAGCGTTTTTAGCGCTTAAGAATAAAGCTACTTCAAAAGCATCTTTATTGTATGTTGCCTTGAATCCCCAGTCATCTGTACCATAGAGTTTTCCTCTCCACCATGTAATCTGTTCACAGTTTAAACCGAAATCAGAGTTACCAAGGTCGATTCTGAGTCCATCAAATGGTTTGAACCAGATGTTTAATGCCTGAGCATCGAATTCTACAGCATCGTTAGCTGTAACTGCTTCATTTGTGAACAACTTAAGCTGTCCACCAGCTCTGTCACCGTTTACAGAGAAAATAAAAGGTTTGTCATCTTTTGAGTTTCCTGTGTTAAGATCTAAAGCCTTTACGCCGTCATCTGAATATGAGAAGAGGTTTCCCTTCAACTGGAATCCAGCTGAGAAGTCTACAGCGAATACAGAAGCAGCCATTGCTACTGCTGCAATAATTCCTACGATTTTTTTCATTTGAAAAAATCCTCCCTATAAATCAAATGAAGGCAGTAGATGAAATTAGGTTAGTATTTGGAAAGGTAGAATAAATTGAAATAATGAGGTGGAAGCAAATAATTTATTTTTCTTCAATTTTTTAAATTTTTTTTTCCAAAAAATGGTCCGAAATCGCGTAAAAAAGCAATATTAAGGTATGAACTTTTTTCTTTTGGAGGAGGATTTAATATGGCTAATGAAAATCGAGAAATTAAGTCATCGCTGTTCGCGGATCTTTTTGCAGATGATGAACTTGTTGGAAAAAAGAATTTTCTTTCACTTTACAATGCGATTCACGGAACGGATTTAAAGCTTGAAGATACTGTGCTCGAGAGAAAGACTATCCCACAGAATATTTTGTGCATATTATGTACGGGATAATTCCAGCTAAGGCAAAATATAAGCAAAAGTTGTTTAAAATCCCGAGTCCTGAGTTTTATGTTTTTTATAATGGGAAAGATAAGCTTCCCAAAGAACAGACCTTAAAACTTTCAGATGCATTTATTGTTCCTCAGGAAGAACCGTTTTCTGAGGTGACCGTAAAACTTATTAATATTCAGAATGGGGTTGCAGAAAGTTTGCCTGTTATAAAAAAATGTGATATCCTTAAGCAGTACTGCGATTTTACCTCACGGAGGTTATCAATATGTTTTTAGATCCATATAACTATGAATTAGATTTAGAAGTCCAGAAAGAAGAAGCCTTCGAAGATGGCATGGAAAAAGGTAAGAATATAGGTTTTACAGACGGAGCAAATAAAAAGGCAGAAGAAGATGCTGTGAACTTCCTAAAAGAAGGGATTGCAGAAGAAGTTGTTTCACGTTGTGTAGGGTTACCTATTGATAAAATACAAGACTTGGCAGAAGAATTAAAGAAATAAAACAAAACAATTTTCTAAAACAATTTCTCCCTCTTCAAGAAAGTATATAAGGTCTGGGAAGAAACATTAAACAGTTTGATGATGGTTGTTTTGGGGATTCCAAGGCATAAGAGTTCTTCGATCACGTCTTTGTATTCGGAGAGTTTGTAGTAGGCAGATTTTGTGCCTTTGGGGCGGCCGAGTTTGATGCCTTCGGCTTTTTTTCGTTTTAGGGCTTCGCGGGTGCGTTGTGAAATCAGAGAGCGTTCTATTTCGGCCGAGATGCTGAATGCAAATGCAAGAACCTTGCTTGTTAAATCATCACCGAGTTTATATCCTTCTTTAATCGTAAAAATTTTTACCTCGCGTTCCATCATTGTGTTCAAAATGGACATAATCATAAACATATTTCTGCCAAGGCGCGAAAGTTCGGTACAGATGATGATGTCTCCCTTGCGTGCTTTTTGAATCAGTTTTCCAAGGTTACGCTTATCGGGGGCAATGGTTCCGCTGATTGTTTCTTCTATCCACTCATCAATCTTCAGTTTTTCTTTTCTGGCATACTTAATTATTTCGTAGCGCTGATTTTCTACGGTTTGCTTATCAGTGCTCACCCTGATATATCCGTAAATCATAATGCACAGGCTTTTTCTAAAATCGTAATCAGCTCTGAATATTCTTTCTGTACAGTTTTTTTGTTTGAATCAAGAAGGTATTCGATTTCGTTATGAAAGAGGCGGTCTTTGGCAGAAACCGGCATGTATTCTATTGTGTTCTGGGTATAATAATGTTCTATGCAGCCTTTTGGTAAAATATAAACACGGGCAGCTTCGGCGGCGGCAAGAATCAGTGAGTAAAGATTTTTTATATCGGGGATGGTTCTGGAAAGTTCTGGCGAAAGATATTTAATTAAATCATCTTCCTGTTTTAAAATTCCCTGAAGGATTACTGTTTTATATGTGTCCACATTTTCTGCGTTTTCGTGTTTTTCCAAAAGCGATAAAAGTTTACTCACATAAGTTGCAAGTTTTTTTGGTGGCTCGTCGTTTTTCTGTGTAATTTCCTGTCCGATGGTAACAAGGTATCGCTCAAGACGGAAAATCAGTTTATCAAGGCTGATCGGATGTAAAAGTTCTTTTTGTGTAAAAATACGCTCGTAAAAAGGAAGCTGTCTTTCGTATACTTTTAAAAGCCAGGCATTAACTCTTTCGTCCTTACAAAAAACATCACGAAGTTTTCCGCTGAATAAAGAATCCAAATCTGTGATAATCCGGCCGTTTGTACCAAGAAGCGAGCATACTTTACAGAAAACTCCAAGCTCATCTTTTCCGCCTACATCTATAATTCCGGTTCCCGTGCTCGAATATTCATCGTGAATAAAAGGAAGAAGATTTGTGAACATCTGCTGGTCGGTATAGCCTTCTACGAAAATCTGGTTATCGGAAAAAAAGAATTGCTTATGGTAAGTATTAAAACGCGGTAAAAATCTTTTGAATAAAATGCTGTCGTCCTGGGAAAGCTGCTCAATATGGGTGGGAACCTTATTTGTGTGGCAGACTATAACTCCAATTAAATCTTCGGCGTAACGTAAATCAATAAAGAAAGGGGAGTGCGAGATGATAAAGAAAATCTTTTTTGGATTTTTCTGCGCTTCTTTTTTAATCTCGTTCATAAAAAACATCTGAAGCTGGGGGTGAAGGTGAAGCTCCGGTTCATCAAAAACAAGAATGTCATCCTTACTGCTGTAAAGTTTGATTAAAAGCGCAATGATTTCGCGCAGTCCGTGGCATTCTGCATCCTCGAGCATATATTCCACATTCCAGGCTTTGTTTTCTACAATCGGGATGAGCGAAGTATCTATATCTTCTATAAATTTGATTGATTTTCCGAACATGCTCGAAAGAACTGTTTCGATTTTTTCTTTGATTGTTTCGTCGTCTTTTAAGATTAATAGAGTGTTTTCGTCGTTTGGCTGATTATGATTTTTTGAACTGATTTTGACCGAGTCGCTTACAGAGTATCCGTGAAGGCTGAATTCCTTTGTAACTGCCTGTGCGAGTAAAGTTTTACCCGAGCCGTTTGGACCTACAATCAGGTTTATCTGAGACCAGTTTTCTTTTTTGAATACAGCCTTGCCCCATAAAAAAGGGATTCGGATTTTTACTTCGCACTTAATCACATTCTAATTATAACATGATTTTTGTTATTCTTCGAGTTCAACCTGTTTAATATGTGCGCCAAGACTCTGGAGGCTTCCGACTAAATCTTCGTATCCGCGTTCAATCTGATAGACGTTTCGGATGTGACTTTCGCCGTGTGCACAAAGCGCTGCAATTACCATTGCCATACCTGCACGGATATCAGGGGATACAAGGTTATCGCCATGAAGTTTAGAAGGTCCGCAAACGACTGCACGGTGTGGATCGCAGAGTGTGATTTTTGCACCCATGCTTATAAGCTTATCTACAAAGAACATTCGGCTTTCGAACATTTTTTCGAATATTAAAACTGTTCCGTTTACCTGAGTTGCCACTACAGTCATAATCGAAGTTAAGTCTGCAGGGAATCCAGGCCAAGGCATGTCGTCGATTTTTGGGATTGCGCTTCCGATGTCGTCGTGAACTTTTAATTCCTGTGTATTTGGAACTGTAAGCTCATCACCATTTATGCTCCAGGTAATTCCGAGTTTTGCAAAATTGTATTTTAAAGGACGCATTTCTTCGGGTCTGATTCCCTTAATCGTGATTTTTCCGCCTGTTGCTGCTGCCATTCCGATGTAAGAGCCGATTTCGATGTAATCAGGTCCGATTGTATATTCGCATCCCTTTAATTCTTTTACACCTTCGATTGTAAGGATGTTGCTTCCGATTCCTGAAATCTTTGCACCCATTGCGTTGAGCATCTTACAGATATCCTGAACGTGTGGTTCGCTTGCACAGTTCTGGATGATTGTCTTTCCTTCCGCTACCGATGCGGCCATAACTGCGTTTTCTGTTGCCGTTACGGATGCTTCGTCTAAGAAGATGTCTGCGCCAACGAGTTTATTTGTTGCAAAAGAAAAGTGTCCGTTTACTGCAACATTTACTCCAAGCTGTTTCAATGCTAAAAAGTGTGTGTCTACACGGCGGCGTCCGATTACGTCTCCACCAGGAGGCATCATATCGCATTTTCCAAGACGTGCTGTGAGTGGTCCTGCAAAAACGATTGAACCACGCACTTTTTTTGTTAAATCAGCCGGAAGCTCGTGAGTTTTTATTTCGTCGCACTGGATTTTCCAGTTGTTTTTGCTTAAGTTTTCTACTTTTGCGCCAAGTGATTTTAAAATTTCAAACATTACGTTTGTGTCCTGAATCTGCGGAATATTGTGCAGGATTACAGGTTCTTTTGTAAGAAGGCAGGCAGCGATACATGGGAGTGCTGCGTTTTTGTTTCCGCTTGCAGTGATTGTTCCGTTAATAGGATATCCGCCTTCGATTAAATATTCATGCATAAAAATTTACTCCGTAAGTAAGTTTATAATAATATCGGCACTTTTACTCATCTGGTTTAGAGAACACCACTCGTTTCTGGAATGAAAGTTATGTGCGCCTGTAAAGATATTCGGGCATGGAATCCCAATTTCTGTGAGCCTTGAACCGTCTGTTCCGCCCCGGATTGGTTTGTTTACGATTTTTACTCCGGCTTTTTTATATGCGGCTATGAGTTTTTCTACAACGTGCGGATTTTTATCAAGATTTTCACGCATGTTAAGGTACTGCTGGCGGAAAGATACTGTTACTTTTCCACCGGTTTTTTTGCAGATTTTTTCTGCCGTCTCTTTTACAATTTTTTTCTCTTCTTCGATTTCTTTTAAATCAAAAGAGCGTAGAAGAAGTGTCACAGTTGATTTTTCTATTGTGGCGTTTATGCTCATAGGGGCAATAAAGCCTTCGTATTTTTCTGTTGTTTCGGGTCTCATATTTTCCGGGAGGGCAGAAACAAACTCTGAAGCAAGAAGACCTGCGTTCACCATTTTGAGTTTTTTTGCATCTCCTGTGTGGCATGCGTTTCCGGTAAAAGTTACCAGGGCAGAAAAAGCATTAAAACATTCAGTTTCCATTTCTCCTTCGTCACCGCCGTCTACAGTGTATGCAAATTTAGACTTTATGAGCTCAAAAGGAACGTAATCCATTCCGTGCCCTGTCTCTTCGTCCGGCGAAAAGATGATTTCTACAGGGCAGTGATCTTTTTTCTCGCGGATTAAATATTCCAGTGCAGTCATGATTGCACTAACTCCCGCTTTGTCATCGGCACCAAGAAGGGTATTTCCGTCCGTTGTGATTACAGTATCTGATTTATCACCCGAAAACTGTTCCGGCTTTTGGGCAATCATGGGTTTTACGTTTTTTCCGGTAACTTCATCAACTGTGTCCATGTGTGCTAAAAAAAGAATTGATGGAGCAGAAGAGAGTTCCCCTTTTCCCGGAAGATTTCCGTAAACATAGCATTTTTTTGTAAGCTGAACGTTTTTGAGCCCGAGCTTTTTCATCTCTTTAAAAAGAACTTTTGCAAAATCCCACTGCTGTTTTGTGGAAGGGAAAACTCCATCATCAGCTTTTTTACCATCGCTTTCCGACCAGATTTTTACGTAGCGGATAAAGCGGTCTTTTAATGTATTTTTATATTTTTGACTAGTGCTTATATCATTCATATGCAAGATAATACAGAAAAAACTGAATAAATTAAAGGATTTTGGGAAAATAAAAAATATATAGAAAAATTTCTCATAATCTCCGATAATATAAGATATGGAAGAAAATACAGCGTTTACAAATCAACTTGAAATTGCTCTTGCACAGAAACAGGAATGGTTTAATTCTGAATGCCTGCCGGATATGCTCAACGATTACCGGCTTTTATATACCTGTGTTAAGAACATCAACGAACTTCTGACAAAAAAATCACTGATTATTGAAGACCCATATAAACTCGAAAAAAAGATTTCAGAAATTGTTGTACCCGATATGACAAGCTTTCCGGAAAGTGAAGCACCTACAATTCTTGGTGAACGACTTTCTGCTTACGAAATGATGCTTGATTATATCTGTACCTACTTCCGCTTTTCCGTAGAAAATATCACAATTTCCAGCATCAAAAAACTCCTTGATTTGAATAAAGTTTTTGACTGGAACAATCTTTCGCAGAATAATACAAGCTCAAATACAAGAAGCCTTGCAATGGCATTAACAACTGCAAGACAGAATGGAACTCCGGTTCTTTTAAGCACAATCAACGACAGCCTTGAAAAATGTACCGAAGCAGTAAATTCAATCGACAGAAAACTTAATGAACTTGCAGCTTTCCAGAAAGAATTATATAAGGGACGACTCAGAAATGATATTTTTGAACATCCTGAATTTAATAAACAGAAGGCTTCTATTTCCGCTGATGATGAACTTGCCGAAATCAAAAAGCTTTATTCCAAAGTTATGGGAAAGAAGAGCTTTTATCATGATTTAGTACAGGAAATTTTAAACGAAGATCATGCGCCAAACCGTGATGAACTAAGGGCAAGAATATTAGAAAAATTAAAGATTGTCCGTAAGGAAGTAAAAAAAGAAGAAAAAGGACCCGATACTCACGAACTTGTAATGCAGGGTGTTTTATCTTTGTCGGGATTGTCTCCTGTAATAGGGCAGCTTGAACTTAAACTCAAAGAAAATTTTGATCTTCTTTTTACAGAGAAAAAAGGATTTATACAGAGGCTCAAGGCACTTTTAAGAAAGGCATTTAATATAAAAGAAAAAGAGCGTTCAGTTGATGTTCCTATTGTTGATGCAAAAACCGGCGCCCGCGTGATGAATACAGTTAAGGTAAATGATTTTCTTATTGATCTTGAAAAGAAAAAGAGGATTTACGGTTCATTCTCTGTAAACGGACCTGAATATAATAAAATCAAAAGTGCTTCGGAAGAATCTATCCTTGGATTTTTGAACAAACAGATTTCGGAAAACCAGAAGATTTATACCATTATAAATGCCCTGGATGATTATTTTAAATCGAGCATCGAAATTCTTTTAAGGCCAAGAATCAAGGGTATGAAAATCGATCTTTCTTCTTACAGAAACATAATCATCACTGTGAATAAAAAACGCGGTGAATATGTTGCACTCAAAGAAGAAATCGAACAGATGAAAAAACTGGGAATAAATAAATAGGTCCTGCTGATTAATTATCCCACGATGCGATGCAATGAAGTCCTGCTGATTAATTATCCCGCGGTGCGATATCTCTTTATTGAATAATCTTTTCTATATTAATATAATGATATTCTATTTCGAAATTATTTTAAATTTATTTTAAAAGGAAATACATTATGGTAATTTTAACTTTGAACTGCGGTTCATCATCTGCAAAGTACCAGGTTTATGACTGGGACAACAAAGAAGTAATGGCAAACGGAGTAGTAGAACGAATTGGAATTGAAGGTTCCGTTATTACTCACAAGGCAAAGGGAAATAAGACAGAAATCGAAAGCCCTTGTCCTACTCACAAAGAAGCAATTGAATTAATCATTAAAGAAATCACTGACCCAAACGTTGGTGTTATTAAATCTATGGACGAAATCGGGGCAGTTGGTCATCGCGTACTTCATGGTGGAGAAAAGTTCACAAAGTCTGTTCTTATTACACCGGAAGTTTTAGACGGATTCCGCGAAGTAATCGACCTTGGACCACTTCACATGCCTGCAAACATCATGGGTATTGAAGCTGCACAGAAGGTTATGCCAAATATTCCACACGCAGCAATCATGGATACTGCATGGCACCAGACAATGCCGGAAGAAACATTCCAGTATGCAATCCCACGTGAATGGTACGAAAAATATGCTGCACGCCGCTATGGTTTCCACGGAACATCATTCCTTTATACAGCAAAACGTGCCGCAGTATTACTCGGAAAAGATCCAAAAGACTGCAACCTCATCATCTGCCACATTGGAAACGGTTCTTCTATGTGTGCTGTTAAAAACGGTGTTTGTTATGATACAACAATGGGTATTACTCCACTCGAAGGTCTTGTAATGGGAACTCGTTCAGGAGACTTAGACCCAGCTCTTCCTTTCTACATCATGAGAAAAACTGGTATGAGCGCCGACGAAATGGACACAGCATTGAACAAAAAATGTGGTTGTCTTGGTATTACAGGTAAATATTCAGACCGCCGCGACATCGAAATTGATGCTGCAAAGGGCGACAAGCTCTGTCAGCTTTCTATAGACATGGAAGCTCTCCGCATTAAAAAATACATCGGTGCATTCATGGCAGAACTTGGTCACGTAGATGCAATCGTATGGACAGCAGGAGTTGGAGAAAGAGGTCCAATCACTCGTGGTAAGGCTTGTTCCGGTCTTGAAAAATACGGAATCAAAATTGATCCACAGAGAAACGAATGGTCATTCACAGGAAACGCAGAAACATATATCCATGCAGACGATTCAGAAACAAAGATTTTTGTAATTCCTACAGACGAAGAGCTTGTAATGACAGAAGATGCATACGCTCTTATGAAGGGAACTTACGATGTTCACACAAACTTTAAGTACAGCTTCCAGGATAAGAATTACGTAAATAAAGCCCGCGAAGAAGGATTAAAAGGCGACCTCGTAAAACGTCCTAACATCGCAAAAATCCTTGCGCGCGACATCATCCCTAATAAATAAGGCGAAAATCTGGCGGAAAAATCATCAAAATCCGCCGGATAAAATCCCCCGGGAAAAACCGCCGGATAAAATTGCCGGAGAAAATCCCCCGGGAAAATCCGCCGGATAAAATTGCCGGAGAAAATCCCCCGGGAAAATCCGCCGGATGATAAAAAAATCACAAAATTCATAAAAACTTCTTCTTATACCGATAATATAACGATATGAGAAGAAGTATTTTTTTATTAACAGTCCTTTTTCTAATTTCCTCAAGACTTTTTGCCCAGGGTGTTTTTGTCCCGCTAGAAGATTCAGAAACAGAATCTGCAGAAAAAAAAGATGAACAGTCTGGAATCTCATATTCAAACGAGAAATTTTCGTGGAAAGAAGCAGAAAATGCAGCCTCTTATTTTGTAGAAATCAAGATTAAAAAGGGCGAGACTTGGGAAACAGTATATTCGAACGAAACCTCTTCTACACAGCTCCTTGTTCCCCTTAAAAGCGGAAGCTATCAGATTACAATCACTCCTGTAAATATTCTTGGTAAACGGGGACAGCCCTCAAAGCCTCTGCGATTCAAAGTACTTGATAATTCTTCTCCATATTTAAGTAAAGCAAGTTTTAAAGAAATTAAGGGTTCAAGAAAGCCTGTTTTAATTTACAGAAAGCGTGGAAAAAACTATAAGATTGATTTTGCCCGCTCGGACATCATGGCGGCCGAAGGTCACGAAGACAACGTATTCACCCTGTATGGAAAAAATATTTTTGATGACGACACCGTTTTTGCATTGTACAAGCTTAAAAAAGACGGAAGTCACGATGAAAAATCAGAGAGTATTCCGCTCACGGTTGTAGAAAAAAAAGAAGCACGCGGACTTGTTTATGTTTCGTGCCCGGTAGACAAACTTAATAAGGGGGATTTTGAAATTCTTGTTACAAAAAATAACGGGAATACTTCGTCGCTTGAATTAAGGATAGATACCGAACTCGGACGAAGATTGTTTTTCTCTTCCATGCGTTTTGGAATGGGGCTCCCGTGGAATAAGCTGATGGAAGATAAAGAGTTTGAATGGTATAACTCGAATCTTGTCTTTGATTTTTATTTCTGCGAGTTTAATCGTTTTGACTGCTATTGCGGATGCGACTTTGTTCTTTCGAATCAGAAAGACAGCATGTTCAGTCCGGAGTTTGGAATAAGGACAGGGCTTGAGCTTTTAAACGGATTCATGGGTAAGTTCGAGCTTTTCCTGGGTGGAGAAGTCGGAATTAATATCATAGAAGTTGGTGGTCAGAAGAATAATAATCTTTGGGCCGGGGCATATATAGGCTTTAGGATTATAGATAATATTGATGTGAGGGTTGAATATCAGGCAACAGAGCTTTTAGATGATGATTCAGGTTCGGGCTTATACATCGAGCTTGGATATAAATGGCGGTTTAGAAATAAGGATGATTAAATAAATTGGAGTTTAAGATGGAAGAAATGAAAGAGGAAATTAAACAGGAAGCAGGCAACGCACCCGTAAATGCAGCTGCGCCCGCAGAAGCAATAAATGACTCAGCAAAAATCGAAAAGAAAAGAAAAAATAAAAAGATTAAGGTTGGTTTTCCAATCAGCTTTAAGCTCATTGTGATTTTTTCTATTCTTGTAATCTGTGTTTTAGGATTTTCTACCGCCATGGTTTATTATTTTGTTAGTGATGACGAAGGCAAAAAGGCACAGACAAATAATCAGGATATAAACTCCAGAACTTCACAGACAATACAGCAGCTTTTCCAGAATATTCAGGGAAATGTAAACGGATATCTTAATACCCTGTTAGTCTTAGATAACGATGTAAGCTACGATGAAAAAGCAAGTCTTTTATTTGCAGATTTGTGTAACAGAAACGACGAAATTGCTTTTATCTATACCTCTCAGAAAGGAATGATTGGTGAAGCAGATTTTCTAAAGGCACATCCATCTGCGCTCGGAATGTTCGAAAACTGGCTTAATACAAACGACACAATAAAAACAGCAGTCATAAACGGAAGAAATCGTGTAGAAAATATTTCGCAGGTTTTTCAGGAGCCGCTCATCTGTATTTTGTTCAATCACTATAATTCAGAAATAAATAAAAACGAAATTGTGGCAGTTGGATTTTCAGTTCAGAAATACATAGATGTCTTGAGTACCGGAACTTACAACACAACTTTCATAATCAACACAGACGGAAAAATCCTTATTCACCCGGATAACACAAAAATTCTTAATGTAGAAAATGTTTCTCATCTTGCAGGAATCAAGGCTATAAAAGAAAAAGAAAATCAGCAGAGCGTTTATGCAGACGACAACGGAATTGAATGGTTTTATGCCGGCGAGCCTATTTTAGACAGAACGATGTTTGTTGTAACCTGTGCCGATAAATCTGTCGTATTCGAAACAATTCAGAAAACAACTTACTGGATCATCCTGATTTCGCTTGCAGTTTTATTCTTTGCAATCATTATTATCAGATTTTTCAGCCGTTCCCTTACAGCTCCAATCGAACGCCTTGTGGATGCAACCTCGAGCATCGAAGCGGGTGATTATGATATTTCGATTAAAGCGCGTACACACGACGAAATCGGCTATCTTACAAAAAACTTTATGAACATGACAGTTGGTCTTTCAGAAAGACAGAGGCTCATGAGTTCATTCAGCAAATTTACAAACAGGGTAGTTGCAGAAAAAGCTGCCAGCGGAGAACTTGAGCTTGGCGGTGTTACAAAAAAAGCAACGATTTTCTTTTCGGATATCAGAAGCTTTACGGCGATGAGTGAAAATTTAAAACCGCAGGAAGTTGTAGATTTCTTAAATGATTATATGACACGAATGGTAAACTGTGTTACAAGGACAAACGGTGTTGTAGATAAATACATTGGTGATTCAATTATGGCAGTGTGGGGTGGAGCAATAACAAGCGGCTCGGCTTCTACAGATGCCTGGAACGCAGTTAAGACAGCACTTTTGATGCGCGTTGCCCTTTATGAATACAATGTTCAGAGAAAGAAGGAAGGAAAGCCGGCAGTAAAAATCGGTTGTGGTATAAATACAGGTGATGTTGTAGCAGGCCAGATGGGATGCGAACAGAGAATGGAATATACCGTTATCGGCGATGCTGTAAATCTTGCTAGCAGAACAGAAGCGCTCAATAAACCATTTGCCACAGATATCCTCATCACAGAAAATACTTATAAGCTGATTAAAAATCGTATAATAGTCCATGAAATGCCGCCGGTTCACGTAAAAGGAAAAACCGACGCAATTAAAATTTATGCAGTAATAAATGCAATTGGAGTAAAGGGACCTACAAATATAGATGAGCTCAGACTTTTCCTTGGAAATAAAGCTCCAGATTTAAGCAGGGTAAATACAGATGAAGAAGAAAAGAAGTACGAGATTCAGGCATAAATTTACAGATTTAATTTCAATTCTCTTTTGTCTTTGCGGAATGGCAGCAGCGCTTTTTCTTTTGTATAAGGATATGAATTCAACTTATCAGAAGGATGATGAGCCGGCCGGTGTTGTATATTTTAAAAAGAATTCTGCGCAGAGGTGCTTTAGTGGAAGAAATCTCTGGGAAAGACTTAAGGAAGAAACTCCTGTTTATAAGGGAGACAGAATCCGCACAAAAGAAAATTCCCAGGTGTACATTGTTTTTTCTGATTCAAGAAGAATCGACCTTGATGAAAATACTTTAATCCGTATCCCCGAAGATTCAGATAATGTGATTGATTTTATAAGCGGAAGTTTAATCTTAAATTCTACAAAACAGAATCAGGATAAACCGATGATAATCAGGGCGGGAACAAAAATCATCACTCTGGAAAAAAATACTTCTGTTGTTTTAAATTTTAATCCTGCAGATGGAACTGATGACGGTTATATAAAACCGGTTTTGTATGTAAAATCGGGCGAAGTTTCCGTAAGCGATTCAGAAAATAAAAATGCCGTGCAGAAAGTTTCGAGCGGAGAAATCGTCACATTTAAAACAAAAATCATAGCTCAGGATAAAAATGATAATCCTTACATCCCCGATTCTTTAAAAGAAGTGATGCAGGATGTTAATCAAAAAATAAACGAAAGCGAAGTTGTTGCCCAGGTCACAAATGTGATTAAAAAGCCTTTTGTTTATGAAGAAAATATAATAGAAAAAACACCTGCAGTTCCGGCTTCAAAAGAAAGTGATGTTGTAAGTATTGATTTAACAGGCGACAGGTTTAATGTTTTAATGCCACCGGAAAATTATAAAATCACCCTGAGCGAAAATCATAAAGAGAAAATTCCGTTTTACTGGAGTGGTGCACAAAAAATCAGGATTGAATTTGCATACGACAAAAACTTTAATACCGTAGTCGATACTCAGAGGATTTCTTCTAGAGATAAAAAAGGCTTTGTCGTTCTTGATTACGCTATCCCCGGTGATGTTTTATACTGGCGTGCGACCGATGATTCAAAAGAGTTTAAAAAGGGATTTAATTATCCCTTGGGAAAAATAAATGTTAGCGGTGACTATCAAAAGCAATTAAAGGATGCAGCAGGTTCTGTTTTTGGAAAAGATAAAGCTGATGGTATTTCGAAGGATGTTCAGTCTGCTGCAGAAATTAATCAGAAGGCCCAGGATAATAATCTTTCTAAGACACAGAAAGCTGAATCAACTAAAACTGTTTTTGTGGATACAGGCGTTCAGAAAGATTTTAATCAGGCAGTAAAAGAAATAAGAAAAGAAGCAGAAAAGAAAAAAGAAGAAGCCGCTAAAATTCAAAAGCAGAAAGAAGAAGCAGAATTAAAGGCCCAGAAGCAGGCAGAAAAAAAGCGACTTGAAGCACAGAAAAAAGCAGCACAGAAACGCGAGGCAGAAAGAAAAAAAGCAGAAAAGGCAAAGAAAGAAAGAGAGAAAAAAGAAGCTGAATTAAGGGAAAAAGAACGACTCGAAAAAGAGCGGCTTGAAAAAGAACGCCTTGAAAAAGAAATGCAGCAAGAAGAGGCAGAAAAAATCCCTGTAGAAGAAGCGCAGATAGAAGAGCTGCCTGTAGAAGAAGTGCCCCAGGAAGAAATAAACGAGGGCGAAGAACAACAACAGGAAACACAGCCACAGGAAACAGCCGCACAAACAAAGCCCGAAGAACCAGCAAATGATGATATAATCAGCGATGAATTACTCAAAAAGTTTAAAGCTCCGGATTTAAAAAAGCCTGAAAATAAAACTGTATTTAAAACACCGTATTTTAAAGCACAGGCAAAACCAGAGATAAAGTTTGAATGGTCAGAAATACAAGGTGCTAAATCTTATACAATTGTGATTACAGATTCAAAAGATAAAGTTCTTTTAGAAAAAGAAGTAGAAAGAACAGAGTTTACCCTGCGGGATGATATTTCTATTCTTGGTGACGGTGGAACATTTAAGTGGTATGTAACTGCAAATGCAAAAACCCGCGACGGCATAACAAAAAGAAAGTCTTCCGTAAATACAATTAAAATCGATTTAGGAAAACTTTCTACAGTAGAAATTGACAGCTCAAATCTGATTACAGAATAAAAAATCCGGCCGCTGGAACTTCCAGAATAAGCCGGATTACTTTTATGATTATTTATCTGTGGGATTTTTATCTCTGCTGGCTTGCTGTTTTTACTTTTGTATAAACCTCATCGCCGCACAAAGTTTTTACAATCTCCATTGCAAACTCTTCCGAAGCACCAGGCCCTCTGGAAGTGATTAAGTTCCCGTCGTGCTCAAAAACCTTGTTTGAATATCCGACTGCAAAAGAGGCATCTGCTTCGCCTTCCATTCCAGGGTAGCATGTCCATTTTTTATCTTTTAAAACGTTAGTCTTTCCAAACACAACAGCCGGAGAAGCGCATATTGCGGTAACAAGCTTTCCTGCCTGATTACATTTTTCTATATAATCCAAAAGCTCTTTACATTCCGAAAGATTGATGGCACCCTTTCCACCGCCGGGGCATACAATGCAGTCCGGAAGATTTGTTTCATAATCAGAAAGAAAATCCTGAAAAGATATATCCATAATCATTGGCACATTGTGTGAGCTTGTAACGATGAGTGTTTTATTAAAAGGGGTTCCTTTAACTCCAACAGTTATAACTTCTATTCCGGCTCTTCTCATGTAATCAACCGGGCTTAATGCTTCGATGTCTTCAAAGCCATCTGCAAAAAAAACAGCTGCGCGCATATTTACTCCTTAAAAATATTTTTAATTTTATCATATAATTATCACTTCTACAAATTAACAACCGGGAGGCCATAGAACCTCTGATGGCTCTGCCGAGAAGGAGTAAATTTTTTTAAAAATTTTACAAAATTCTCAAAATTTATGTTGACACTTTTTGATTTAGGGTATATATTCTTATTCACCGTCGCTTCAGTACACGACGGGTCTTATTAAAAGCTTCTGATTCTTTAGAAGAAAAAAAGCTCTTTGACAAATCAGGGAAGGAAACAATTGACAATAACAGTCAGAAATGATTGTAGCATATTGTAGAAATATGTCATAACTCGAGTTTATAAAACTCGACATTCTGAAACTCTGTTTCAGAATAACCCGCAAGTTTAGTTCTTAAACTTGAATAAATCAATTCAGCAAATAAAAAGCCTGAATTAAATTACTTTATGAAATCATAACCCTTCGGGGTTTTGAAATAATCATGGAGAGTTTGATCCTGGCTCAGAACGAACGCTGGCGGCGCGTCTTAAGCATGCAAGTCGAATGGCAAGATAGAGCTT
>JAEESN010000019.1 GCA_016286365.1 Treponema sp. | reverse complement strand
ATATAATCTCTATAAAATCGCAGTACTGCTTAAGGATATCACATTTTTTTATAACAGGCAAACTTTCTGCAACCCCATTCTGAATATTGATAAGTTTTACGGTCACCTCAGAAAACGGTTCTTCCTGTGGAACAATAAATGCATCTGAAAGTTTTAAGGTCTGCTCTTTAGGAAGCTTATCTTTCCCATTATAAAAAACATAAAACTCAGGACTCGGGATTTTAAACAACTTTTGCTTATATTTTGCCTTAGCTGGAATTATCCCGTACATAATATGCACAAAATATTCCATCATTCTGAACGGCATGTTTTCGTTAACCGTACTCTGATGTTCAATAAAAACTATGAGTTTATTATTCACCAGCATGCTGATGTCGTTATAAACACTCCTGAAAATATTCTGCGGGATAGTCTTTCTCTCGAGCACTGTATCTTCAAGCTTTAAATCCGTTCCGTGAATCGCATTGTAAAGTGAAAGAAAATTCTTTTTTCCAACAAGTTCATCATCAGCAAAAAGATCCGCGAACAGCGATGATTTAATTTCTCGATTTTCATTAGCCATATTAAATCCTCCTCCAAAAGAAAAAAGTTCATACTTTAATATTGCTTTTTTACGCGATTTCGGACCATTTTTTGGAAAAAAAAAATAAAAAATTATGATTTTTTAATGGGTGGACAGCGGAGTTGAAATATGAGTGATTGAAAAAGGAGTTTGACGTATGGTAGCAATATGGAACGGGGGAAAAAACAGGTGTTTGCTAGAAGAAGCTAGAAATTAAAAAAATAACCTGCTCACACGGGGGAACAGGTTATTTTTTACAAACTGCCGGGAGGGCAGTTATTTAATTATACGAATGAGTAAAATTACTCTGGGATTTCGTTGATGTTGCTTGTAGCAGTAAAGCCAGGGAAGTCCCATGTTCCATGTAAAGTTTTACCAGGATTACTCATAGCATAAACTCCCATACCTTTATCCGGAGCTTTGTCAGACTGCTTTTCAGTATCAGATAATCCAGCAGCAATTGTAAATTCAGATACATATTTTGTACCAGTTCCTACTGCAGGAGCAGTTGCATCTTCATAAAGTGCCATTTTATATCCTGTGTTCTGTTCCCAAGATAATACAAATGCTACTTTACCGGTTGAATTGATTGATGATAAAGAAGCCCATGGACTGCCTTTAATCTGTGTTTCAGTTGCAGTACAACCTGATTTCCCAAGTTCTATTCCATTTTTATCACAGAAATTACCTGTTGAACCTTCAAGATAGGCTTTTCCTACCCCGGTAAAATAAGAAACATAATATCCAAAGTTGTTTCCATTAGTCTGGTTACCATAATTAAGTGTTGCAACATAGAAGTTACATGTTCCTTCTTCGACACCATCTTCAAGTCCCCAGATAAATCCCATATTACCACCATTGCCGTTAGATTTATCAAGAGTAATTACACAAGAACCAAGTCTATGATTTGAATTAAACGTCTTCCATGCACGCTGCATTGAGCCAGTATCATTTGTAAAGTTTGTTTCTGCGCGGTTACCTGGTGCATTAAAATCGATAATACCATACTTATCTTCGTTCATATTACATCCAGCGAATGTAAGTCCAGCAACTGCTAAAGCAGCTATAAATAATTTTTTTGTTAATTTCATTTCTTTTAATCTCCTTAAAATGAATTTATTATTTTAATTTTTTTATTAGTCTTCAAGATATCCTGTAAGATACTGTAATGCCATTCCTGCCATAAGTTTCTTCCAAGAGAAATTTGCAAGACCATCTAACTCTGTAAAACCTAAAGCATCATTTAAAGCAGGTGGTAATCCAGGAGCATTTGTATGGATTGAATTATAAATAACACCCCAAGTTACATAATTCATAGTGAATTTCTTATCTGTAGAAGAACTGCTTTCACCATCTGAATTCATACTAACCTTTTGTCCTTCTGCAAAAGTCTTAATAACATATTTATTATTCATTTGACTTCCGAAAAGAGATACTGCAACATTTTGGTCACTTGAAGTCTCAAGTTTTGGAGTAATTACAACTGTAAGACCTTTCTGAAGTTTACCACCAGGGAAACGTGTTTCATCTGTAGGTAATTTCATTCCATCGGTTGTATAACCACCGTCTTTATCAACATAGATTAAATAACAATACAACGTTATGTTTGAACCATTATAGTTGTAAGTATAATCATATCTACGCCAAGAATTTGTCGGTCCAACAAGTTCCTTTGCTCTGTTCCATAATTCACATCCCCCCAGGGTAAGAACCAGGGCGAGGGCCATCAGTACAGAAAAGATTTTCATTGATTTTTTCATAAGAAAAGCTCCTATTCTAAAAATTTTAATTTCTTCTTAAATAAACTCCAACTCAACATTAACAATTTTAATAAGAACTTTTAGATATATATTAAAGTATAGAGAAATATACTCACAATGTCAAAATAAAACGCTATCTTTTTGTAAATATTTTCCTTCTGCTAAATCGGGCGGAAGGCTGTACGGGCCGAATTTTATGCGTTTTAAGGCTGCAACACGGTTTCCAAAATGCATAAAAATGCGCTTTACCTCGTGAAATTTTCCTTCTGTAAGCGTGATAAGGCATTCTTCTTCGCTCAAAAACTCCAGGCTGCAGGGAGCTGCCATTTCTTCTAAAGCTTTTTTTTCGGGCGGAAGAATCACTCCTTTTTTGCACTCCTCTATCATCTTTTTTTGGACAGGGGGAACAACCCTCTGTTCCAGCGTTACTTTATAAACTTTTTCTACCTTATTTTCCGGCGCTGTAAGGCTGTGCGAAAAATCCCCATCATTTGTAAGAAGAATAAGGCCCGAAGTATCTGCATCGAGCCTTCCGATTGTATGAAGCCTCTCTCCCCTCTTTACATTCTGCACAAGGTTTTGTAAATCAGCGGGTAAAAGCTCATAAATCGTCCTATGACGGTCGGAAACGGCGGAACACACAACTCCCCGGGGCTTATTCATCAGAATATAAATCTTAAAGGGCATTTAACATCTTCGCAATTTTTTCGTACTGTTTACGTACATTCTTCTGCTCATCCTGTGACATTTCCTTAAAATCGTTATAAAGCGGAAGCTGGAAGACATAAACATCCTTATCGCCCTCTGTGGCACCATCTGTATCTGAATAAACTACCTTGAGCTCCCAGCCTTTTTCGTAATTTACAAAGCTGAATCTTACCTGTGCAACAAAACGTCTTACTCCAAAACGGAACTCGTAGAACATGTAAACAAGCTCGCCTGTTTTATCCCAGTATTTTTCGTACATGAATTTATTCTTTTTGTCCCAGGCCGGATTTTTCATGATGTGCTTTTCTTCCTCGAACATTTTTTTCATGTTGCTCCAGTAGTAGATGTGGTAGGTTGTGTCTCCCTTATACTGCTGATCCATAATCATGAGGTCGAGAGAGCCGTCCATGTCTGCATCAAAAAAGCCGTAATACGGGTCGTCTATGTCATCATAACTTAAAACCTGGATTATCTGATTATCATCATCTATGATCTTGAACTTCCCTTTTGTGGCATAAAAAACGTTGGTTCCAAAATCAAAAAATTCGATTGTGTATGTGCGGCCTCTTTCTGTAAACTGAGCACGTGGTTTTGTCGTTTTTCCATTATACTGTTTAATAAACTGAACATATTGTTCTTCGTAATATTCTGAACGCTCGTCGGGCATCTGGATTTTAGTGACATCATAATTCTCTGCGATTTCTTCAAAGAGCATTTTTTCGTCCATAAAGTCAACGTCGCGGGCAAAAAGTGATGCTGCAAGCAGAATGAATGATGTGATGAAAGCTACCTTTTTAAGACGTGGTTTCTTAGAGGGTTGTCCCCCTTGTACACATTGTACACGTTGTATATCCGAGGGTTGTCCCCCCTGTAAAATATTTTTATTCATGATTTTCCTCCAAATTATGATAATCCTTCTCTAGCGGGATTTTCTTCATCCTCCAATTAATAAATTGTGTTTCTCTCCCAGAACACTCCATCTTTATAACCCTGAATTGTGCTGTCGGTTTCAGCAATCTGCAATCTTTTTTCGGCTAAAAGGCAGTATTCTTCGTTTAATTCTATTCCACAGTAGTTTCGGCCAAGTTTTTTTGCAGTTACGCTTGCTGTTCCGCTTCCTAAAAACGGATCTAAAACAAGGTCGCCGGGGCGGGAAGAAGCAAGGATTAATTTTGCATAAAGTTTTTCGGGCTTTTGTGTCGGATGATCTGTATTTTCGGGCATGGACCAGAAGGGAACAGAAATATCATCCCAGAAATTCGAAGGGCATGTAAGGCGGAATTTTCCTTCTTTTTCTTCTTTCCAGTCCTTTGGTTTTCCGTCTTCTTTATATGGAGCAATCACGCGCCTTTTTATCTTTACGGCTTCCAGATCAAAATAATAATCATCAGGATTTTTTACTGCAAACCAGATATCTTCCATTCCGTTTTTCCAGTTTGATTTTGCTCCCCTTCCCTTTTCCCTCTGCCAGGTTATTCTGTTTATAATCGTAAGTTCTTTTTCTACCACACGCTGCAGGCTCGATGTGCATTTCCAGTCTCCGCAGATGTAAAGTGAACCGTTTGATTTTAATTTTTTACATACGAGGGGAAACCAGGTTGCAAGATATTCATCATAAGAAGCTTCTGTTCTGGCATTAAAAACATTTCCGTTAAAATTTTTTGTAAGATTATACGGCGGATCTATGATAATTAAATCGGCGACACCGTCCGGGATGAGTCTTAAGCCTTCGAAGATATCGGCATTTATGGTTTTGTTGATGTATGATTCGTTTACAAGGGGGACAACCCTCGATGATTTATCCTCTGAATTATTTACAAGGGGGACAACCCTCGATGATTCAGCGATTTCTGAAGGTTTAATCAGTTTTTTCCTGAATTCAGCCCTTTCTTCGTCTGTAAGTGTGATTGTCCTGTTCCTTGGCGCGCGTGTTTTTTCCATAAATCCTATCATACCATAAATTCACTCAAAAAACTAACCTCTGTAGAAATATAAAAAAGGCCAAAAAAAATCATCATACATCGCCGATATAATTACTTAATATAGAAACAAATGATTAAATTTCTTGAATTCTTAAAAAAATATTCTATAATTAATTGTGATGAGAAAAAAAAGCAAAAATAAACTGAAAAAGCATGCACTATACATTGTTCCTCTTCTTGTCTTCTTTATGATGGCTGGTTTTGCTTTTGCGGTAATGGAAAATTTCTCTACCTCTTATAACGAAAAACAGTATTCGAAGATGGTTTCTTTTTCGGAGAACATAAGCTCCCAGATTTACGAAATCACGATGCGCTCGCTTGCCCGAATCTCTTCCATAAGGGACACATATATACTTACAAAAAATCAGAATAATAAGGTAGCATTCGACAATTTTGCAAAAAATGCTATTGACGTTCAGAATATCCACAGCCTTATGATTTTAGATAAAACTGTTGTTTCTAAAATCTATTCAAAACAGAATCTGGACAGCCTTATTGGTTATGATTTTGCAAAAAACGGCTCTCTTACCCTTACAGAAGAAATGTTTATAAGCAAGCAGGACGGAGCGCTTTTTGGACCACACACACTTCCAAATGGAGATAAAATTCTTTCTGCTGTAACACCGGTTTACGAAACAACTGATGGAAAACAGGAATTAAAAAATATAATCGCACTTTCCATCAACTTTCCAGATGCATATAAAGACGTAAGTTTTAAAGAGATTGAACAGGATTCTTATTCTTATAGAATCTGGGCTGTAAATCCTGTAGAAGGACGCATCCTTACAATTTTTGAATCAGAAAAACCTGTTTCCGAGATGAATAAAAAACACACGGTTACATTCTCAAGAAGATCGTTTACATCAACCTGGTTTTATACTTTTGAACCTCATGTTACTTTCTACCAGACAGGGTTCTTCTATGTTCTTGCCTTTGTAATGATTTTTATCACACTGATTATCCCGTCTGCGGCTTACATCATCATCAAGGGAATTAACACAGAAAACACACAGAAGACATTAAAATATCAGCTTAAGCTTTCTTCCATTCAGGAAAATACAATCTATGGCCTTTCGAACCTTGTAGAAAACCGCGACAGCACAACAGGCGACCACGTAAGAAGAACTTCGGAATACGTTATGCTTCTGGCAAAATATGCGGTTCAGGAAGGATTCTATCAGGAACTGCTTTCGCCGGAATATATTCAGCTTCTTGGTAAAGCGGCTGCCCTTCACGACATTGGAAAAATCATCATTCCGGATAATATCCTTAAAAAACCTGCAAAACTTACTCCGGAAGAATTTGAACAGATTAAAACTCACACCACAGAAGGTGCAAAAATCATACGCGAAATCTTTGGTCCTATTCAGACTACTGCATTTACAAATACAGCCATAGAAATTGCAAGCTCACACCACGAACGATGGGATGGAAAAGGATACCCAAGCGGTCTTTCGGGTGTAACAATTCCTTTGAGCGCAAGATTCATGGCTATTGCCGATGTTTTTGATGCTCTTACAACTCCACGCTGCTATAAAAAGTCGTTCATTTTTGAAGATGCAGTTTCTATTATTAAAGAAGGCAGGGGCAGTCAGTTTGACCCTGTAATCACAGATATTTTCTTAAAAAACAAAAACGCATTTAAAGATATTCTTGAAAAGTACATGTTTCAATTCAGTTAAAAAAATACATTCAAAAAGAACATTCAAAAAATCGACAGAAATATGATTCAAATGGAGAGGGTTGTCCCCATTGTCAATTTCTATAAAATTAATTTTTTTCTATCTATTTGTAAAAAATGGATTTATAATTAAATTCCAATGGGTTCAAAATGGATTTGAAATTTTTATACCTTTTACCCGTTTTTATTGCATGCATCGAATTCATCATCTACTATGAATTTACGCTCAATAAAACGAACAAAAATTTTATTGTTCTCTATATAACCACGCTGGCTTCTAACTTCGGCTATGCACAATCTATTTATTCGAACACGATGGAAGCTGCATTCTCGGGTATCCTGATTTCTTATATAGGAAGCATTTTTACTGTCCTTTTTGTTCTTATTGTTGTTTTTCAGCTTTGTAACAGAACCCTCCATCTGCCCTACCGTATCTTTCTTGTTCTTTACGCCTTTGTAATCATCCTTTTTATAGGAACTACGAAAGACACAAATCTTTTCTTTGCAAATTTGCGTCTTAATCATAAATACGGACTTACAATCTTAGATTTTGACAACGGGCCTGTAATGTATGCCTACATCATCTATCTTATAATAATAACATTCAGTTCGATTATCGTTGTCTTAAATACAATCTTTCTTAAGAAAAAAGTGTCTAAATTTTCGCTTTGTATTCTCCTCTGCCTTCTTATTATGGGAACTCTTTCCTACCTCATACCGCTTGCTTTAAAGCTCAAAATAAATCTGATTTCCTTTACTTACGTCATCATGGAAACTGTTTTCCTCTTCCTTGCTGTAAGATCGAATATGTATGATCTTTCTTCCAATCTGATGAGCGTATTCAAAAAACGTGAAGGCTACGGATACATTGCATTCGATAAGAAAAAACGACTTTTAGGTTGTGATAAATTTGCCACACAGATTTTCCCCGAGCTTAAAGACGAAATCATAGATACTCAGATAAGTAAAAATGCCGTAGAGCTCAGGCGGATGATTGATTACGAAGAAAATGATGCCAAATGGATTGATATCCTTGAAATCGACTTCCCTATTAAAACAAAAGATGAGCGCACTTTCATCTGTAACATTCATCCGATTAATTACAGAATCAAACACGTAATCGGTTATCTTTTTGAACTGCGCGACGACACCAAGCAGCAGAATTACATCAAGGGAATTAATCTTTATAATCAGGCGCTTTCTAAAGCAGTGGAAGATAAGACCCGAAAAATTACCGATATTCAGGATTCCATCATCAAGGGAATGGCTATGATGGTAGAAAGCCGCGATAACTCTACTGGCGGTCATATTGCAAGAACCAGTGACTGTGTAAGAATCTTTATGGAAAAACTGAGGCAGCATAAGGAGTTCCCGTGGTGTACCCAGAAATTCTGCGAAGATATTATTAAGGCTGCACCAATGCACGACCTTGGAAAGATTGCTGTAGATGATGCGATTTTAAGAAAACCCGGCAAATTTACTCCGGAAGAATACGAAGTGATGAAAACTCATGCGCAGAAGGGAACAATCATCGTAGGCGAAGTTTTAAAAGAATCTGAAGATAAGGATTTCCGTAAGCTTGCCATAAACCTTGCACACTATCATCACGAAAAATGGAACGGAGAAGGTTACCCCGAGCATCTTAAGGCAGAAGAAATTCCTGTAGAAGCAAGGATCATGGCCTTTGCCGATGTTTATGACGCTATTGTAAGTAAGAGATGTTATAAAGAAGCAAAAACCTTTGACGAAGCTTTTGAAATTATCCGTGCAGATTTAGGAAATCACTTTGACCCGGAAATCGGACCAATCTTCCTTGAATGCCGCCCCGAACTCGAAGCATATTATACTAATGCACTTAAGGAAGACTGATTACAACGAATCTTTTCTGCAAAAAACCTCTTTTCCGGGTGCTACTCTTTAATCTTAAAAAACATAAAGTCGCCCGGCAAAATGCGTCCGTGGAAGACGGTTTCTTTTCCAAGATGTTCATCATCCTGAACATAAAGCGGTTTAAGTTCTGCAGGCTCCCACGGAAGATGAGTGTCTGAATCAAAAATGCGTTCAATCTTCTGAACTTTGCCCCGGATGTGGACATTAAAATCAAGAGGAGCACAACCGTCGTGAGTGTAGGAGTATAGTCCAAAGGTTTTATTGTCGTATGTAAAAAGTGACACTCCTGAAGGGCAATCAAGCCAGATACCTGAAACTTCAAGCTGTTCGCGTATGGCTGTAAGAACCGAGGCAGGAAGATCGTAAATTTTAGAAGGCATGTAAGGAAGATTCAAAACTGTAAAACGTCCCTCTCCGTATGTGTCGAAACAAAGGATACTTTCGTGATAGTCACCGTGCCCTGCGTTCATAAGCGACCATGATGCATTGTTTCTGTGTTCAATGAGCGGAAACTCTATTACACCAGAGCCTGTGCCAATACCAGTGCCTGCTCCTCCGCCGCCGAGTTTTATATAATTCTTTGCAAACTGATTACTTGTCTCGTACATAAACTCATCTGCGGAAAGCGTACGGCCGGAATAAGTCATACCGGTTAGTTCTTTTATTTCGGGATATTTTTCCAGGGCACCAGTCAAAAAACCTGATGTAACGATTGTGTGTCCGCCTGCTTTTGTAAAGTTTTTGATTTTCTGAACGATGTCCGGATCTTTGAGTGAAGATGCGGTTAAGAAAACTGAATCCTTATAAATATTTTTGCCCGTTCCAAAAGGTTTTTCAGTTTTTGCATTAGCTTCTACGGACGCGGAAATATTTCCATCCCATTCGCACACCGGCTCCATCGGGATTCCTGCCATGCCAAGATAATCTTCTATGTGATCGTCGCCTTTTGAATCAAACGGGATGTATGTTTTAAGACCAACAGGATTTCCAAGATGAGTAAGGATTTTATCGAGCTTATCGTACATAAAACCAAGTGGAGTTGCACGCTTGTTTCCCGCAATAGCCGGCCAGCAGAACATCATGATTTCTTTTGGTTTTGCAAAGGCTGTAAGATATGCCTGTTCAAGATAAGTGTCGATTCTGTCGCAATCAAAAGGATCAAACCAGCCGCCACCGTTTTTGCCCGGGAGAGCGCTTTCGAAATAACGCATGAGAGAATAGCTTAAATAGCGTGGCAGATGCTGGTCTGTCTGGGAGCCGTGGCGTGTCTCTGTTCCGGTATAGATTGAATCAAAAATCTTACGCTGGTCTTTAGGGTTATAGCCTGTTTCTGCAAAGCTTTCCCTCCAGTTAGGATATTTTATGATGATATGGACCTTAGGATTTACTTTTTTTGCCGGTTTAATGATGAGGTTTTCTGAAACTTCGAACATTTTAGAAAGACGGAATTCTTCCCAAGACTTTTTGCCCTTCTCGCGGATACAGTCTTCGCACATGCACTGGGTAAAGAAAAAGTCATCAATTATAAATTCGTCAAAGAGGGATGCAGTATATTCGCTTACTTCTTTAAGGCGGTCGCGCATAGGTTCGTTACAATAACAGAAGGTGTTAAAAAGACGCTGACGTTTTTTGTCCGATTCGTTTAAATCCGGGGTAACAGTTGTGATTCCGCCTGAAACTTCAATACCGTAATCAGCCATCACCTTTTTTACCATCTGGATTTTTTCTTTTTTGGCAAACTCGTCGCGGTATGTTTCAAGGTAAATCTTATCGATTTTTACATACTTCTGCAGAAAATCAGCATCCTTACGAAGCTGTTTCTCTGTAACATGATTCACCCAACCTGCAACACAATAGGTAACGGTTTTAAAATTTTTATAGAACATATACGGCCCCCGCTATACGATTTTATTTTTTTATATACGATTTCTTTCGTTACAAAAAAAATTATACAGCGGGGGCCGCAGAAAGATTGAAACTTTCTCTAAAAAATTTGTACAACTTCAGTAATATGTAAATTAGATTTTGGGATAGGATTTCTGTTAAACTTCATTTCTTTTCCAGAAGAAGTGCCAATAAAATAGACTGTAAATAATATGGTTTTATTTCCTTGAATTTTAAATTCATCAAAATTGGAATCTTCTACAAGATAACCTTTAAGACATTCTTCTTTTACATATCCACTTTTAAAATCATCCGGAAAATCAGCAGACAATTTAAAAGACAGAGGTTTTGTAGAATGATTTTTTATACAAATCCTTTCACGGGCTATCCATTTACCATCACTAACATAAAAATCCTGAAGATAAGAATCTTCAACTATATATTCTAATTCAGAAAAAGAATCTTCCTGTTTTTGTGGATTATCATCGAATCTCTTCATTCCAGTAGATATAAAAAAAATAATGAATAATAATAAAATGATAGAAATTTTTTTCATAAATAATTCTCTCCTCTTTTTTAAAACTTCTTCAAACTCCCACGCTCAAAATGCCATTCGGGGGTGGAAAGAGGTTCGTCGTTTACGTAATACCAGGGGCTTATGTCTTCAAAACTTTTTAATACATGAAATTCCTGGGATGGCATATAGCTCTGACCAAGAAGCATGATTTTCTTTTTTGTAACAGGGTTTTCTGCAACATCCAGGACCAAAACAACATGCCCCGGGCTTCCACCATAAATAAAAAAGTCTCCAGGTTCAAGTTTAAAAATTGCAGCTTTTTGTGATTCAACCGAAAGCGAATAAGTTCCGGCATACATATAAATAAATTTTAAATATGATTCAAACACATCGCGGTCGTAGCCTTCTTTGTAGCCAGATTTCCACGATGTATTATTTCCTTTTACAATCACGCGTTCCCCTTTGGCATACCGGCTGAACGGAACTTCCATCCCGTTTGTAATATGAAAGCTTATTTCATCATAACGTTTTTGTGCATAAAGATATTCGGCACGAAGTTTTATAACCGCATCTGCACACTGAATCAAATCCTCTTTTAAAAGCGGCATATCAAAAACAGAAACATGCACCTGATTACTTTTCTTACGTCCATCATAAAGCTTTACCGGAGAGCCAAATTTTTTTAAAGGATAATGACGAAGATATTCTGCAAACGAATCCTTATCATATTCAACGCGAATAAATCCATCAGGCACACTAAACCGCGAAACAATATCCTTTCCGTCTTTATTGATTTTTATTTTTGCCTCTGTTTTTTCCGCATTCAACGAAATCTCATCACTCGCGCTCCCCCTTCCCTGAGAAAACAGCGCAATCCCACACCCCACCATGCAGATAAAAATGATTGTAATGATTATGATTTTTTTCATAGTAAAAACCTAACTCCCTGAACGATTTTTAAACTCTTGTGCAGTTGCCGAAGGTCCATCCCACCATAACTTGGTTGAATCATCATATAGCATTTTTGCAGCATCAGATTCCATAAAAGCTAAAAGTATTTTTTCAAGAGGTTGCTTTGTTTCTTTAGAAAGCTGTTCAACAGCCATTAAAACCGTTAAATCCATCGCAAATAAAGTTTTTTCATTTGCCATAATTACCTCTCTTTATCCAGCGAAACCTTTTCACTTTTTAAGAACTCAAGTTTAGAAATTGCTCTTTGGGTTCTAAAACAAAACTGATCTTCAAGACGTTCCGGTAACAAAAGACTTATGCACATTTCATCTGCCCTTTCGCTTCCTATAAGACCAAATACATTTCCCATATATGCAACAATCGTAGTATTGGTATCATCATTAGCAATCTTACCTGAAACAACATCATAATCATGCATTTTTTTATGAACATCTGGGAAAGTTCCCTCTTTTCTATGCGAAACAACACAATGAAGCCAGTCAACACCTGCATTCTGAAAAGTAAATACGTTTAATTCATCAATATCTGTAACTTTGAAAGCTGAAATATACCCGGATTTTTCGCTAGCAGGAACATCCCCTCTGGATTTGGCCTTTGTTGTAGAGATTTTTGCGAAAGATTTTGCCTGTTCTTTTGAAGTTGTAAGATAAAATCCACGCCCAAAATCTTTAAACGCAGCACATTTTTTTAAGTCAGGATTTTCAACGATGCAAAAACTTCCATGATACAACACCATACCTTTTTCAAGTTGTTTCATAATGTTGCTCCTTTGGCTTTTAAAAATCCTCTAACTTCTTCAAAAACTGCTTCATCACCTTCTACATGAAAAATTCCAAAACCTTCGCGAATAAATTGCAAAACATTATATGTATCGAAAAGCTGGGCAGCCTGCTTCAGACTAAGCCCGCACTTTTCCGAGACCATGCGTAAAATACGAATCTGCATAAATAAAATCTGTTCAGCTTCGCTCATTGGTTATTCCTCACAGATATTATATCATACGATACAGATTACCGCACGTTTTGATTATTTAAGGTTGATTATGCTCTTGTCATAGTCGCTAGGCGGAACATAACCCATGAGTGTCATAAGCGTTGCAGGCCATGAGCTTATTCCAAGTCCTTCGTTTAATTTTGTATTGTCATATTCGCCTTTGTATTCAGGGTCGTAGATGATTCCAGGAACAGGGTTTAATGAGTGAGAAGTTTTTGCCTTTGGTTCGCCGTCTGCATCTTTCTTTACGCTGCCGTCTTTTGCATGCTCATACATATCGTCTGAGTTTCCGTGGTCAGCAGTAAGACAAAGGATACCACCAGCTTCATCGATTGCTGCCTTAAGGCGTCCAAGCTGAAGGTCCATTCCTTCCATAGAACAAACAACTGCATTGAATACACCAGTGTGTCCAACCATATCACCATTAGGGAAGTTCAAGCGGATGTGGTCGTATTTACCGCTCTTGATTGCTTCGATTACTTTGTCTGTAATTTCTGCACACTTCATCCATGGGCGCTGTTCAAATGGGACTACGTCAGATGGAACTTCGATATAATCTTCGAGCTTTTCGTCAAACTTACCCTGCTTGTTTCCGTTGAAGAAGTATGTTACGTGTCCGTACTTCTGTGTTTCAGAAATTGCTAAAAGCTTTACGCCTGTCTTTGTAAGATATTCACCCATTGTGCGGTCAATGCTTGGTGGGTTTACAAGATACTGGGCTGGAACATGAGCGTCTCCGTCGTATTCCATCATTCCCGCATATTCAACAGAAGGAACGCGTACACGATCGAATGGAAGATCTCCGCCCTTTGGTGTTTCGAATGCGCGTGTCATTTCAAGTGCACGATCCCCGCGGAAGTTAAAGTAAATAACAGAGTCGCCGTCTTCGATTGTTCCAACTGGCTTTCCGTCTTTTTCAATTACGAACTCATGCATATCCTGATCGAGAAGTCCTGGAACTTCTGCACGATAAGTTTCGATTGCTTTTGTTGCAGATTCAAACTTGCGGCCTTCGCCAAGTACGTGAGCTTTCCATCCGCGTTCTACCATAGACCAGTCTGCATTGTAGCGGTCCATTGTCATATACATACGTCCACCACCAGAAGCAATCTGATAGTCAACTCCTGCAAAGCCAGCAAGGAATTCTTCGAGTGGAGTGATATAGTTCAAGGCAGATGTAGGATCTACGTCACGTCCGTCTAAAAGTGCGTGTACGCGGAGTTTTTTAACTCCATCCTTAGAAGCCTGTGTAATCATTGCTTTAAGGTGATCAATGTGTGAGTGAACGTTTCCGTCAGAAACAAGACCAATAAAATGAAGTGTTGAATTTTTATCGTTTACGTTTTTTACGAGTTTTTTCCATGTGTCTGCAGCGAACATTGAACCGTTTGCAATACTTTCTCCTACAAGCTTTGCACCCTGAGCAAAAACACGGCCGCAACCCATAGCATTGTGACCAACTTCAGAGTTACCCATATCATCATCACTTGGAAGACCTACTGCAGTTCCGTGAGCCTTAAGCTTTGTGTGAGGGCAGTTTGCAGTAAACCAGTCAAGATACTTCATGCGGCTGGCTTTAACAGCATCACCTTCTTCAAATTTTCCATATCCAACGCCGTCCATAATTACAAGAACAACCGGACCACGACGACCTTGCCATTTAGGGTTCTTTTCCAATGCGTGCATTGTTTCTGCCATATATAATTTCTCCTATAAAATACATATTTCTTTTCCATAATATAATGGATTAAAGGAGTTTATACAATTAGATAAAGAACCCGTATTTTATGCAGATTGAAATCAGCCAACCATCTTATCTGCAGTTTTTCCTGCCAGATTATGATACATCCAGCTGTAAAGAATTTCTGCTACATCATTGAGCGGTTTTCTGATATTTAATCCCATGCTGTATGCAAAGTTTGAAGCGGCCTTTACAGATTCAGGGTGCCAGAACTTTGCATTTTCAAGACTGATGTAAGAAGCTTTTTCTGCCTGAGCAATTGCTTTTATGTGTGCATTCATCGCATCAATTGATTTATCATTTTCGGGATTATCCACAGAAACAAGTGCAATCCTGCATGCCTTATTACAAGCCTTAATTGTCTGAATGAGACTCAGATAATATGTGTCGAATAAAGAAGGATTTGTTCTTGCAAGCACAGAATCATTTTCGCCAAGGTGGATGATTATTCCTTCCGGCTTTAATGAAGCAATTTTTTTACTAAAATAATTTCCTGCTTCCGAAAGACTTAAACCCGCTTCGCTTTTATTGTAAAGCTCAAAATTAAAATTAAACTCACCGGCAAGCTGCGAAACAGGTATCGATCTGTCTAATGAGCCGCCCATAAGAATAACACCATTTTCCTTTTCTTCATGCTTAGGCTTTCTGTTGATATATTCATCCAAAGAATTAGTATAATTAAACATAGTTTCCTCCTTTTGTACTTCTTCTATTTTAATAACCGGCAAGGCAGCAACCTCTTTTACTGCGCTTCCGGCTTTTTTATCCAGACTCTTATTCCTGAAATACACAAGCAGATTGAATGCCACGATTCCAAGATTCAAAAAATAAACGGCAAGAACATAATTGAACTGTCCGTTCATCATTTTTGCCCAGATCCCCGCTATATATCCCGATATAATCAGGATGATAAAGGGCAGGCTCATTCCTTTTGCCGTTCGTGCCTTATATGCCTTAGTCACATTGAGCGGCCAGGAAAATCCAAAGCAGATGAGCATAAGGGCTTCTAAAAGATGTGCATAATTCATGTTATAACCTCTTTGTTTTTTAATTCTTTATGCCGTCATTCTATCACCAGAAAAAATAATCACAATTTTTTGAAAGAAAAGAAAACGTTTTTTAAGTATTAAAAAAATTCCGTACCCTTGGACTCATAAAATCACACAGAAAATTTTCTTTACTTTCAAAAGCCGAAAAATTTTTTAAAATACTGTATAATATACTTTGCTTATGAAAAAAAATCCCGGGAATCTTAACATCATACGAAAGCAGATCAAGCGGACTCAGCTCATCCTTATTCTTCTTATCACGATTTTTATGAGCACTGGCGGAATGATTATAAGCATCCGTGCCACAGAAAAGGAATTCAGCGAAAATCTTTTAAACACCTCCGAGCTGATTACAAAGCTTTACGACTTTACAAACGATTATTCAGAACAGGAACTCTGTGTTTTTATGGATAACATCGTAGAAAATCTTTCGGGCGTAGACATCATCTCCATAGTCAATACAGATAAAAAAAGAATCTATCATACCCATCACAAGCTCATAGGAACAGAATACGACGGCACCATTCCGGATTTTACAAAGCATCCTTCTGGCTATTATACGGAGGATGATAAGGGACCATCCGGACCACAGCGAAGAACTTATTCGGCTGTTTACGATAAGGACAATAATTACGCCGGTTTTATAATGACAATCAGACTCAAATCTTCTATGGCACAGGTTACTTACAGAATCATCACCTTATTTTTTATTGTGACTATTCTTGCAATCCTGATTGAACTGACTGCCTCGGGTGTTCTCTTTAAAAAGATTAAAAAAGAATTTATTTCGTTTACCGAAGATTTTGAAGGAACAAAAATTCTTGTCGATTCCATGCGCGCAAACAATCACGATTTTACAAACAAGCTGCATGTAATTCTAGGGCTCATACAGATAGGCGAATATGACAAGGCAATTTCCTATATCCAGAACATTTCGATGATTCAAAAAGAAACTATCAGCCGCGTTATGAATTCAATCGACAACCCTTCTTTTGCCGCCCTGATTGTGGGAAAAATTGCCCGTGCCTCTGAGTGCGATGTCCGCTTTATTTTACAGGAAGGCTTTTGTTTCCGAACAAAGGATATTGAACTTCCATCCGAAGCCCTTGTTACAATCACCGGAAATCTTATAGACAACGCTCTGGACGAAATGAACCGCACTCAAAATGATTATGATTCTGTAAAAGAGCTGACTTTAGGTGTTTACACAAAGCCCGGAAGTCTTTTAATCACTGTAAAGGATACAGGGGGTGGAATACCTCTGGATATTCGGGATAAAATATTCGAACAGGGATTTTCTACAAAAGGACCTGGAAGAGGAATCGGACTTTACCACACTGCCCAGCTTGTAGAAAGTCTTGGAGGAAAAATCAAAGTGGAAAGCGAAATCGGTCGCGGAACCTGCTTTATGATAACAATGGATAAGTAATATGAACTACAGAGTTTTAATTGTCGAAGATGATCCAATGGTCAGTATGATAAACAGTCAGTTTACCCGGAAAGTGAGCGGCTTTGAGGTTGCCGGGGTGTGCAGGAACGGAGAAGAAGCGCTTTCTTTTCTGGATAAGAATGTTGTTGATTTAATCCTTCTTGATGTTTTTATGCCTGTGATGAACGGAACAGAGGCTCTTAAAAAAATCCGCGAAAAAAAGATTGCAGCAGAAGTCATAATGGTAACAGCCGCAGACGACACAGCCACAATAGAAGAAACTGTTCACCTTGGAGTTCATGATTATCTTATTAAGCCTTTCACCTTTGAACGCTTTAAAATTTCGCTCGAAAAATTTGTCACAAAAAAAATGCTCTTAAAAGAAAATCAGAAGATGAATCAGAGCGATATAGACAATCTCATGCTTAATTCCGTAAACGAGAGTCCGCGCACGGATGAAAAAAATGTAGAAAACAAAGAGCTGCAGAACGAAGCTTTTTACAAAAATCTTCCAAAGGGTATTCAGCAGAAAACCCTTGAACACATCATCTCTTATTTTGAAAATAACAGTGGCTGGTGCAGTACCGATATGATTGCACAGACACTCGGGATTTCAATCGTAACTGTAAGAAACTACATGAACTATCTTGTTAAAATAAAACTCATAACAGAAGACATCAATTACAGTACAGGCGGAAGACCTTGCATGCTCTATAAAAAAGCTGATTAAAAAGCTCAGTTATTAATTGCCTTTATGATGTCATCAACATTTTTGATTATGGCGCCGGCTATCTCGGGTTTATTCATAGTATAGATGTGAATGCCACGCACACCGTTGGAAATCAAATCGATAATCTGATCTGTTGCATACGCAATTCCTGCCTGCATCATGGCATCAGGTGAATCACGGAAGCGGTCGCAGATGGAAAGAAGCTTTCGAGGGATATATGCGTTAGATAAATCGACCATGCGGCTAACCTGATTTGCATTTGTAATCGGCATGATTCCCGCAAGAACCGGAACATGAATTCCTGCCGACTGAAGGCGGTACAAAAATGAATAAAGCATGTCGTTATCAAAGAACATCTGGGTTGTAAGAAAATCAACGCCTGCATCAACTTTATATTTTAATGAATCGATGTCTGTCTCGCGGCTTGCACTTTCAGGATGACCTTCCGGATAACACGCTCCTCCAACACACATCCCTTCGTTTTTAAGAAGCTTTACAAGATCCGAAGCATGAGTATATCCCGAAGGAAAGACATTTTCTCCTTCTGCTGCATCTTTTGGAAAATCTCCACGGAGCGCAAGAACATTTTTTATGTTGCGTTTTTTCAAATCGCTGATTGTATCTTCAAGAGCCTCTTTTGTTGAACGCACGCAGGTAAGATGCGCAAGAGAAGTTGTACCGTTTTCTTCGATTGCTTCTGCAATTTCTGCGGTATAGCTCTGGGTTGTTCCTCCCGCTCCGAATGTAACGCTTATAAAATCAGGCTTAAGCTTTGTAAGAGAAACAGCTGTTTCCTTGATTGATTCAAGCGCTTCCTTTTTCTTTGGAGGGAAAACCTCGAATGAAAGAGAAACCTTTTTATTATCCAGAATATCCTTAATACTCATACGTTGATTTGTCATTCCTTCAGTTTAATGATTACGGGACTTACTGTCGAGTAGCGCCTTCCTGCATTACCCGACAGCTTTCATACAGTCCGTTGCGTAATTATGAATTTCTTGCTCTAAGCTCACGGGCAGCGGCAACAAGATTTTTAAGACTTGCTGCAGTTTCTTCGTCCCCGCGTGTTTTAAGTCCGCAGTCGGGATTTACCCAGAGCTTTTCTTTCTGTACTTTAAAAAGCATTTTTTCGAGCGCACCAACAATTTCTTCTACAGATGGAACTCGGGCAGAGTGAATGTCGTAAACCCCGGGTCCAACTTCTGTTCTGAAGTTTGCTTCCTTGAGCGCATCCAGAATCTTAAGGTCGGCACGACTTGCTTCAAAGGTGATTACATCTGCATCCATTGCATCGATATCGCGGATAATATCGTTGAACTCGCTGTAACACATGTGGGTATGAATCTGAGTCTGTGGCTTTACCTTTGCATGAACAAGGCGGAATGCAGGGATTGCCCAGTCAAGATATTCTGAATGCCAGTCACTGTGACGGAGTGGAAGTTTTTCGCGTAATGCTGCTTCGTCAATCTGAATGATTTTAATTCCATTTTTTTCGAGGTCTAAAACTTCATCACGGATAGCCAAGGCTAACTGCTCTGCCTGTTCTTTAAGACTGATGTCTTCTCGCGGGAAAGACCAGTTCAAAATTGTTACAGGGCCTGTGAGCATTCCCTTTACGATTTTGTCTGTCTGCTTTTGTGCAAATACTGACCATTCAACAGTCATTGGTTTGTTACGGCTAACATCACCCCAGATTACAGGAGGTTTTACACAGCGTGTGCCATAAGACTGAACCCATGCATTCTGAGTAAAGATGTATCCATCAAGCTGATTACCAAAGTATTCAACCATGTCGTTTCGCTCAAACTCACCGTGAACAAGAACATCAAGCCCAAGCTCTTCCTGGAGGTGAATACATTCTTTTATTTTTTTCTGATTAAACTCTACATACTGCTCTCGTGTGATTGCTCCTTTTTTATAAGCTGCTCTGTTAGCGCGGACTTCCTTTGTCTGTGGAAAACTTCCGATTGTTGTTGTAGGGAAAAGCGGGAGCTTAAACTCTTCGTGCTGAATTTTTTCACGCTCTGCAAAATCAGGCTTACGGGTAAAATCCTCTTCCTTAAGATTTTTTATTGCCTGGCGAACTGCCTCATTTTTTGTTACACGCTCTTTTTCAAAAAGCTTTTTATTATTTTCGAATGCTGACTTTTCCCCAGTTGCAAAATCACGGATTTCTGTAAGTTTTTCTTCTGCATAAGAAAGATGCTGAAGTGTTTCTGCCGAAAGTTTTTCTTCCGAGCCTGTTGTATATGGAACGTGAAGAAGTGAGCATGAAGTTCCGATTACAATATTTTCTTCGGGCACTGATTTTTTAATCTGTTCGAGTATTTCATTTTTTTTCTGAAAGTCGGCACGCCAGATATTTTTTCCGTTTATAAGTCCTGCAAAAAGAAGAGTGTCTTTTGGAAAACCTTTTGTTAAAAGCTCAAGAGATTTTTTTCCTTCCACAAAATCAAGGCCAATTGCATCAAAACCAAGAGCACAAACTTCTGTGTAAACATCACGGATATCTCCGAAGTATGTCTGAAGGATGATTTTTATTTTTGATTCCACGCGGATTTTTGAAATCAGATTTTTGTAAATTGAAACAAACAATGCCTTATCTGATTCTGAAAGATCAAACACGAGGGCCGGTTCTGCAAAGCTGATCCATTCTGAGCCTGCATCAGAAAGTTCTTTTGCAAGAGTAGTAAATGCATCTACAATAGAGCTTACAAAATCCGCTGACTTTTTGTTTCCTGTATAACTTGCAAGGTGAAGGAAAGTATATGCACCAATAACAGTCGGCACAGTCTGAATGCCCAACGACTTTGCTTCCTTAAATTCTTTGAGCACTTTATTATCTTTTTGTAAACTGATTACTGTGTCGTCGCTGATTTCCGGGACAATATAGTGATAGTTTGTGTTGAACCATTTTTTCATCGGGAGAGCCTTTACATCTCCGGCATTTCCCTGGTAGCCGTGTGCTGCTGCAAAATATTTTTCGAGGCCGCTTAATTTAAGACCTTCATAACGAGCGGGAACTGCTCCAAGTAAGAATGCGGTGTCGAGCATGTTGTCGTAAAAAGAAAAATCATTCGATGGAATAAAACTGATTCCTGCATCCTTTTGTTTTTTCCATCCGTATGCACGAAGCTCTTCTGCTGTTTTTTCGAGTTCTGCTTCCCCAATTTCGCCTTTAAAGAATTTTTCACTTGCGAATTTTAATTCACGGTTTTTCCCGATTCTTGGAAAACCAATTACATTTGTTTTTAATGCCATAGTATACCTCTTTATGATTAAACCTTCATTCGGTCGCTTTTTATAATTAACCCCATATGCGGGCTTTTTAATTCCTATCATGATTATAGGCAATCTCTATAATAAAGAAAAATACTATTTTCACACAGTTTGCAATAGATTTTTCCTATGGCACAAAACCCGATTATCCTGTACAATTATTGCATGACATTACAGCAGTTAAAATATGCAGTCGCAGTTGCAGATACAAAAAATATTACAGAAGCCTCTCGCCGAGTTTTTATTTCGCAGCCGAGTCTAACAGCCGCAATCCGCGAACTTGAAGAAGAGATGGGAATCACGATTTTTTCGCGCTCGAATAAAGGTGTAACAATTACAAACGAAGGCGACGAATTTTTATCTTATGCAAGACAGGTGTTAGACCAGGCTAATCTTCTGGAAGACAGGTTTAAGGGGACAGGCTCTGGTAATACAATTTTTTCTGTAAGCTGCCAGCATTATTCATTTGCGGTAAATGCCTTTGTAGATGTAATCCGTGAGTTTGGAGGAAACGAATACGATTTTACCCTGCGCGAAACTCAAACTCACGAAATCATAGAAGACGTTGCACATTTAAAAAGCGAAGTGGGAGTTTTATACACAAGCTCCAGAAACAAAAACGTAATCACAAAGCTGATTAAAAAAAATAATCTTCAGTTTGAACCTCTTTTTACTTCGCCCCTTCACGTCTTTATTTCTACAAAAAATCCTCTGGCAAGAAAAAGAAAAATCAAACTTTCGGACCTTGAACCCTTCCCCTACCTCACTTACGAACAAGGCGACTTTAATTCATTTTATTTTGCAGAAGAGCCTTTAACCCAGATAGATTTTAACTGCCCAAAAAACATCAAGGTGCGTGACCGTGCGACGCTTTTTAATCTGCTCATCGGATTAAACGGCTATACAATCTGTTCCGGAATCATCAGTAAAGAATTAAACGGCCCCGAAATCATTGCCCGCCCGCTCGACATCAACGACAGCATGACAATCATCATCATCACAAGAAAAGGCATGGTCCTCTCCCGCTACGCCGAAAGCTACATCAAAGCCCTAAAAAAACACAGCCCGAAAACCATGCGTGCTTCCGGGCAGAAAAATGAGTTGTAATATTTTTTAGAAGAATTATTTTTCCTTATTAGCCTTTACGATTTTTTTGATTGCTTTGAAGGATTCAGGGCTGATGTCGTGTTCGATTTTGCAGGCATCGGCTGCGGCGATAGAGGATTTTACACCAATCTGTTCAAGGAATTCTGTAAGAACAGTGTGACGTTCATAAATGGTTTTTGCGATTTCGAGTCCCTTTGGCAAAAGCTTTACACTCTGATCTTCGCCGATAGAAATGTAATCTTCTTTTTTAAGATTATGTAAGGCAACACTTACAGACGGACGCGAAAAATTCATCTCACGCGCAATATCTATAGAACGAACAGTGCCTTTTTTAGAAAGAACAAGAATTGTTTCAAGATACATTTCTGCAGATTCTTTAATAACCATTTTCCACCTCTTTAATAGAGTATACACCATCAGACAGCCCACGACAAGAGAGAAATCAATCAGTCAGATAATCAGCCTTGTAATCAACCTGATATAGAACAGATTTTTATATACTAATTTATTAATAGTATGCTATAATAAATCATCATGAAACGTTTTTTATATCTTTTAGTTCAATTCACATGGGGATTAGGCCAGACAACAATCGGTCTTTTCTTTTTTCTTATCCATATCACAAAGCCGCATAAAATTTACCGCTGTGCAATCGAAACTCAGTGGAACAATAAATACGCAGGCTTAAGCCTTGGACCTTTCATTTTTGTACCACGCGAAGAAAATGAATATCAGGGACAGGTACGAACACACGAATATGGTCATACCTTTCAGTCGCTTATGCTTGGTCCATTATATGCATTTGTGGGTGTTGTCTCTGTCGGCTGGGGAAGCTTTATTTTCCCTATCCTTAAAGGCACAAAAAAATACAAGGATGTTAAATACACAAAATGCTTTGTAGAATATTGGGCCAGCTGGCTTGGAGAAAAAATCACCGGCGAAAAAGCTGCGTGGTAAGGGATTAATTTTAAAACCTATAATGCCTCTTCTACCGCTTTACGAACCTCTTTCATATCGACTGTCGGTTCAAAGCGGGCGATTATTTTTCCTTCACGGTCAATCAGGAATTTAGTAAAATTCCATTTGATGTATGCTTTATCTCCAAAGGTTTTGTTGTTGAGGTTTGCGAATTTATTAAGTGCAGCACTTTTAATTCCCTTGCCAAATCCTTCAAATGGTTTTTCGGTTGCAAGAAAGACAAACAATGGATCTGCATTTTCACCGTTCACATCGATTTTTGCAAACTGAGGAAACTCTGTCCCGAATTTTAATGTACAGAAATTATGGATTTCTTCTTCTGAGCCCGGTGCCTGATTCGCAAACTGATTGCACGGAAAATCAAGAATTTCAAATCCCTTATCTTTAAAATCCTTATACATTTCCTCCAACGGATTATAGTGCGGAGTAAAACCACAGCCGGTTGCAGTATTAACGATGAGCAAAACCTTATCTTTATAAGAATCAAGTTTTACTTCATTCCCTTTTCTGTCTTTTACAGTAAAATCATAAACTGTCTTCATCATGACCTCCAGATGATTTATTTCATAGCTTAAATATAACACATTTGTTAGTCATGGCTAAATAATTATTTGTTATAATAAAAAAAAGCAACCTCATTTGAGATTGCTTTTATGAGGGTATCATTTTATATAATTAGAACACGCGGATACAGCAAACATCTGCAGATATGTTCTTGTCATTATATACAGGACCATACCCGAGATCCATATAGTATGCGTATTTACTATTTGAAGCCCTCTGGGACGACGACCAATAATAACCAATATTTCCAAACTTATAATTTACAGGTTGATAAGGTTGGCATAAATCATATGCTGCATCTACGGTAGCTTTTACTTTCCAGATATCATATAACTCAGAAATTGTAGGAAGATACCAGCCCTCTTCGTAGATTGAGCCTTTCACACGTGAGAATTCATCATCCCTATAATTTTTTGCAAATTCAAAAGCAGGATACATACCTTCCTGATTGGTATCATTACCACTACCAAGTGCCCCACCTATACTTGTAAAATTATTGCTGCCATCCGTATCACCTGAAAAAGATATTACACCTGAACTTTCTACTGGTGTACACTGAATCTCTACAAAATTATAGTTAAATCCATTTGCAGTACCTTCGCACCATTTTATTCCAAGCTTATGAGCCATACCAACTCCATAAACTTTATCACCATCAACTTTGTAAATTACTGCTATAGACTTTGATTTCTGATTACCAGTAAGAGTTAGCCCTGCTGCATAAGGAGTTGCACTTCCATCAGTAAATACAATATCCCCAACGGCTTTTGCTTCATCTGGTGCTTTTGAACCGATATATCCACTTCCGCCACCCTCTCCAGATCCACTTCCAACATCTCCCTTACAGCCCATCATACTCACAACCAACACAGCTGCAAATAAACAAATCAACATTTTTTTCATACGTTTTCTCCTTGTCAGATTTTAAAATATAAAATCTGCATCAATAATTCTATCACAGCTTCTCTCAAAAAAACATTGCCTGAAAATCAAATTTTTATTATTTTATAAATGTAAAGCCTGCTGCACAGAAGACTATATCCAGTAATTATTTTGTATTTATCAGTATGTGCGGTTATATGATTGCCGTGTTCGTCCTTCGGCTCCACTTAGGGAACACGCGGCAATGACACATTTATTTGAATTATATAATTCCGGGCTACTGATTTTCAATCATTTCAAGTAATTGTTCATAAAGGCGTTCGCTGATATGTCGCCCAGAATCACGTAAAATTTCTATGGCTGTTTTAACGTCGCTTTAGGAAATCAGTTTGTCAGAATAAGCTAAACCTAAAACTCCAATAGTACCCATAGTTTTAATTCCCATGCGAGCAGCAACTTCACGCCCCCGAACTTCATCCATTAAAAGTAAATCAGCTTTTCTATTATCTGAAAGATAAATGGCTTCACTTTCACCTAAATCCAGACCAGTAGAACGGCGAAGCAGAGAAACGTAATTTTCATCAATATCATCAACGACTTCTATGAAAGTGCTGCTTTTTACAATATCCGTTTCTTTCTGAAAACGAGGATTTTCTGTAAGTTCAGCGAAAACACCCTTTGGAATCTGGACCGAACCAAATAATTGTTCAAGCAAATCCAGATGATTAATTTTCAAAAAAGAAATAATTGGAGTTGAATCAGAAACAACAATCATGCATCCTTCCTCTTTAATGAATGAAAAGTCTGGATATCCTGCATCACTTCGCTTATATCCATATCAAAATATGGGAATCCCATCTGGTCATACAAATCAATCAAATCAAGTTTTTTTATACCAAGTATTTCTGCTGCACGACCATGTGAAATTATATGCTTATAAATATATGGGTAAAGGAGGAGAGCATTTCGTTTTAATTCATCAGAACTGTCCACAGCATAGTCATCAGAAAAATAAATCTGCATTTCTTTCGGTACTCTTACCTGAACTTCTGCGTATTCCATAACACGCCTCCTCTTAAAATCTAAAACAATTATACCCCATTCTTATTAAATGTGCATTATTTATTTTTATGCTTCTTCTTCCTCACAATAACAACTACCATAATCGCAACAATAAGCACTGCAACTCCAGCCGCAATAAGTATGAGCAGCGAAAGGTCAGGGGATCTCTTGTTTACTGATGTTTCTTCTCCCGCTGTAAGAATCCCATCGTCACCAGTTTCAAGAGTATCAATTTCCGGGAGTGAGTCTGTTGGGGGTTCTTCCTCTTCTTCAGCAACAAAGTCATTGTCTGAAAGTTGTGTCACAGGCGGTTTTATTTCATCGTCGTAATCACAAGTGCCATCGGCGTGGCGGGGCCAGGTAAGATTTTGATTTTCACAAGAATTATTCTTTACCAATTTATTTATAGCAATTCTGAAATCATTATTTACATAACAGTAGGTTTCACGAGGAGATTCTTCATTATCCACAAACAGTTCCAGATAATCACCGCCTTTTTTTAATCTGAACTTAACTTCTTGCTCATTTTTAATATCAGCAAAAAGATAATTCTTTGTTAAATCCCCAGGAAGTATTCTTATATTAGCTATAGTGAAGATTTCAAATTCATTTTTATTTATTTTTTTTATATTCTTTACAAAAAAAGTCGAAAGCCCAAAAAAACTGCCTAATGATAAAACTTCATTTGAAATAAGTTGAGATTTTATTTCTCGTTCATACCAATAAGTGATTCCCCAGGAACCATCATCAATTGTCATTGTTTTCATATTTTCACTTTCAAAATTCGATAAATAATCACGATTTTGCTTGAAAACAGTATCAACAACATATTTCGGATATAAATATGACCCCTTCTCAAAAACTGCTGCTAAAAAATTATTTGGAAGTAATATTTGAGAATTATCATTCGTAAATTTATTAATAGCAATAAATTCATCTTCGCCTATTTTTCCAAAATATATTGAATTATATTCTCCAAATGGAATAACCTTTGTAACATTTAAAATGTCATTTTTTCTGTATTTTACAGAAAGATTATTATAAAAAGTTATTGAATATGTATCTTCAAACAAAGTATATTCTTCTGCATAGAAAAAATTTATACAAAAAAACAAAATTAAAGATATAGATATTATTTTACTTGCGATGCGATGCGATGCGATGCGATGCGATGCGCATTCTGTCACGGGAAGTGTTTTTCTGTTAAGCGTTTTTAAAATCAACTTTAGGCCTCCTGTCCGAGCAATGAAATTATAACACAGGTGTTTTGAAAATAAAATAATAATCTATTAAGCTGTATATTTTGATTATCCTAAGGTAGATTTTTTCAAAAAAGATAGTATAATTCAATTGACAGGAGGTTTTATATGTCAGAATCAGGTATGAATAAACTTTACTCACAGATAGATATGCTTTCCTATTCCGAAAGAATCTGCCTACTCGGTAAAATAATACAGAGTCTGCATACTCCTTCAAAAACTGTAAAAACCCAATCATCTGATTTTTCTGCGGCCTTTGGTTTATGGAAAGACAGGGATATATCTGTAGAAGAAATCCGCTCTAAAGCCTGGAGTCGTTCTTAATGATATATATTTGTGATACATGTATCCTAATAGATTATCTACGCGGTAAAACAGAAGTTAAACAGAAACTTGAAAAAGATCGTGAACAGGGAATCGGGATGTCTTCCATTACTTTTATGGAATTAATGGTTGGTGCATTCAATAAGAAAGAAATAACAATAATCAAAAAGGCCTTTTCAGATTTTGAAATAATAGAAGTTTCTGAATCAATTTCGATAAAAGCAAAAAATCTGATTGAAAAATATTCCAAGAGCCACGGCCTTCTAATTCCAGACGCGCTAATTGGTGCTACAGCCCTTGAACTGGATCTTCCCCTTTATACTTCCAATGTTAAGGATTTTCAGTTTATTCCTGGTATAACTTTGATAAAATAAAAAAGCATTAAGGACAAATTCTCAATTACAATTGCTTCTTTGATTACTGCCTGTACCCGCACCTATGTCCGCAGGAACCACAGTTGCCGCCACAGGAGGGGTGACGGCCGGAGCGTTTTGCTTTGATTATTGAACGCACTGCAAGAGCAACAATAACTATCAGAATTACGCTTACAATAAATGTTCCCATAATAAAACAAAACCTCCATAACTATGATTGAACAGTTTTTATATAACAGCCCTGATTAGAGTGCCTTTGGTTTTCTAAAGAGTGCCCAGAAGAATACCGCTATAACTGCAATTGCAAAAATGAATCCTACAACGTGTCCGGCTCCACTGAACATGCTTCCAAGCTGATAAACTGCAAGAGAAACTGCATATGCTAATCCGCACTGCCAGCCGATTGCAGCCCAGGTCCACTTACGGTTATTCATTTCGCGTTTGATGGCACCGATTGCGGCAAAACAAGGAGCACACAAAAGGTTGAAGATGAGGAAGGACATTCCGGCAGGATGAGTGAATGCAGCGGCAAGATTTGCCCATGTTGATTCTCCGCCGTAAAGGATTCCCATTGTACCTACGATGTTTTCCTTTGCAACAAGACCTGTAATAGAAGCAACAGCTGCCTGCCAGTTACCCCAGCCTAACGGAGCAAAAATCCAGGCAATTGCACCACCAAGCTTTGCAAGAATACTGCAATCCATCTGTTCTTCTTCGAGCATTCCAAAACCAGCATCTGTCCATCCAAAGAACGAAAGGAACCAGATTACGATTGTAGAAAGCAAAATAATTGTACCAGCTTTTTTGATGAATGACCATCCGCGTTCCCACATTGAGCGCATTACGTTTCCGAAAGTTGGCCAGTGGTATGATGGAAGTTCCATTACAAAAGGAGCAACTTCGCCCATAAAAGGCTTTGTCTTTTTAAGGATGATTCCAGAACAGATGATTGCTGCAATACCAATAAAGTAAGCTGAAGTTGCAACCCACGCAGAACCACCAAAGATAGCTCCTGCTACAAGAGCGATAAATGGAACCTTTGCACCACAAGGGATGAATGTAGTTGTCATGATTGTCATACGACGGTCGCGTTCATTTTCGATTGTACGGCAAGCCATAATTCCTGGAATACCACAACCAGTTCCAATCAAAACCGGGATGAATGATTTTCCCGAAAGTCCAAAGCGGCGGAAGATACGGTCAAGGATAAATGCAATACGAGCCATATAACCACATGCTTCTAAGAATGCAAGGAAGATGAACAATACAAGCATCTGAGGAACAAATCCGAGTACCGCACCAACACCGGCAACAATACCGTCAAGAATCAAACCTTTGAGCCAGTCTGCACAATTGATTGCATCAAGTCCGCTTTCTATGAGCGCCGGAATACCAGGAACCCATACACCAAAGTCTGCAGGATCCGGGCCTTCTTCGCCATATTTTTCTGCCATCTGGTTAGCTTCGTCTAATACATCCGGAGTAATATCTATAGGGTCAGAAACTTCCATAGTTTCATCATCAACTACAACATAAGTAACTTCACCCGCTTCTGCTGCTTCAAGAATTGCGGCTGTATCACCGTACTCTTCGCACGCTTCTTCGTATGCACTGTTACCGATTCCAAAAAGATGATATCCATCACCAAATAATCCGTCGTTTGCCCAGTCTGTAGCTGCGGCTCCGATTGTTACCATAGAAACATAATAAACAAGCCACATAACAACAGCAAAAATTGGAAGTGCAAGCCAGCGATTTGTAACAACACGGTCGATCTTATCTGAAACAGAAAGCTTTGTGCGGTTCTTTTTTGTTACACATTTATTGATTATAGATTCGATGTACTTGTAGCGTTCTGCAGTAATGATAGATTCTGAATCATCGTCGAGTTCTTTTTCGCAAGCTTTAATATCTTTTTCGATGTGTTCAAGTTTGTCTTTACTAACACCAAGCGCTTTGATTACTTTTTCGTCGCGTTCAAAAAGTTTTACTGAATACCAGCGGTGCTGTTCTTCCGGTAAATCATGAACAACTGCTTCTTCAATATGAGCAAGTGCATGTTCTACGCAGCCTTCAAAACGATGTGTGTAGAGCATCGGCTTTTTAGCTTCTGCTTTGTTTACGGCAATTTCTGCTGCTTCAATACATCCCTTTCCTTTAAGGGCAGAAATTTCTACAACAGGACAACCAAGTTCTTTCTGCATTGCTTCTATATGGATTTTATCGCCGTTCTTTTTTACAACATCCATCATGTTAACTGCGACTACCATTGGGATGCCAAGTTCTGCAAGCTGTGTTGTAAGATAAAGGTTTCTTTCAAGGTTAGTACCGTCTACAATATTCAAGATTGCATCAGGGCGCTCTTTAACAAGATAATCACGTGATACAACTTCTTCGAGCGTATATGGAGAAAGAGAATAAATACCAGGTAAGTCCATGATAACAACTTCGCCGTCATGTCCTTTGAGTTTACCTTCTTTCTTTTCTACTGTTACTCCAGGCCAGTTTCCTACAAACTGATTTGAACCTGTAAGCGCATTAAAAAGCGTTGTCTTTCCCGAGTTAGGGTTTCCCGCAAGTGCAATTTTAATCATTTATTGAACCTCCACCATCTGTGCGTCTTCTTTTCTTACCGAAAGTTCATATCCTCTTACAGTAACCTCTACAGGGTCTCCAAGCGGTGCAACTTTACGAACATAGATTTCTACACCCTTAGTGATTCCCATGTCCATGATTCTGCGTTTTACAGCCCCTTCCCCATTGAGCTTTACGACAGTGACAGTCTCTCCGGTTTTTACTTCTCTTAAAGTCATCTATTTTTCTCCTATAAAAAATTACAACTTCTATCACTAAGCACAACTTACCTCTGTGCCGTTTTTAAACGATTATCTTCTGTGCCATTTCTTTGCTGATGGCTACGCGGCTGTCTTTAATCTGTACAATTACGTTGCCGCTGATTTTTGAAACAAGAGAAACCTGTGCTCCTGCTACAAACCCAAGGTTTTCCAAAAACCGTCTTACTTCTTCTTTTCCACTGATTTTTTTGATTAGAAATTCCTGTCCGCCAGGTACCATGCTTAAAGGCATTTTTTTGCGCTCCTATAAAATGACAAAGCCGGATATAATGTTTTTTGTTAGAAAACACTAACACTCAGGCCTTATAAAAAGTTAGATTTAACTAACAAAATGACAACACCGCCCGTTAGTTATCTCTAACCAAATCATTATTATAGTTAGTTAGTTCTAACTTGTCAAGAATCAGAATTCGAACGCAGCATAACCCGACTATAAAAATGTGGCTTACTTTAAAAAAAAAGCACTCCGTAAATGAAGTGCCTTTTATAAGCTGTGGAAAACCACAATAACTTATCTTGAATCTGCTACGAGGCAGATGAAAACTTTTTTTATTTTACCTGTACAGTAGGTGTTTCTGGTTCTGGTTCTTCATTATTACTACAAGAAACACATAATGTAAGTGTAATGAGTCCGGCTGCTAATAACATTAATAATTTTTTCATAGTTGACTCCTTGAAGGACCTTTATCTCAAAGCCCAACGTGTTTATTTTCCGCCACAATTCCTTATTTGTCAAGGAAATAGTTTAAAAACTTTATATGACAAAAAGAAGAAAAAAGTAAAAAAAATACCCGAAAGCGGCTTGCCTTCGGGTGTCTGGATGGAGAATAGGGGGTTCGAACCCCTGACCCTCGGCTTGCAAAGCCGATGCTCTAGCCAGCTGAGCTAATTCCCCAGTTGATAAATGCATTATTACAATAATTCAGTTTTTTTTCAATACATTAACAAAAAAATCTTTAATTATTTCCATTTATACATTAAAATAATAGACTATGGCGAAGAAGTTTATATCATTTTTATTTTCAATTATTGTTTTATCATCAGTCAATCTTTTTGCAGAAGACAACCTCATTAAGATTGAATCACACTGGGCTATGAGCCACTCAAGCATGGATGAACCGGACGGCAAATATGTTAAGATGCCGGGCTTTGTTCCTGTCCCTTCTAAAAATGCTTTCTGGATTAATACAGAGACAGAAATCCCTGCAGAGTTTATGGACAAGCCTTTATACATAGAGACCGGAAGCACAAACGTTGCAATGGAAATCTATATCAACGGTACTTTTGCCGGAAGCCACGGAACAATCGAACCAAAGCTTTCTGTAAATCACGTTACCAATACCCTTGTCCGTGTACCAGATGAATTCAAAAAAGACGGGAAAATCAGAATCTCCATCAAATGTAAGACACACTGGAGTCACGCTAATTTTTCTCAGTTCTATTTTACAGACGAAGCAAGATACTATAAATGTTTTACAAAACAGAATTTCTTAAACACAACCATCTACTACATGATGGCTGCAATCTGTATCTTCCTTTCCATCTACTTTATCCTTCAGCTTGTTTCCGATCACAGAGAACATTCAAGCCTTTACTTCAGCTGGTCGCTTTTATTCATTGGAATCTACTTCTTTGATATGGCAACCGATATTCTCTTTATTCCTGCAAACCTGCAGCTTTCAATATCGCGATACTGCCTTCTTTTGAGCATGGGAACTCTTTCGCTCTTCATATTCCGATTCTTCGGTCACAGGGCAAAGCTTCCTAAATACATCATTTTTGTGGTATTCGCAATTTTCGGTATTCTTTACTACATCAATTCTAAAAACGCGATCAACCACGAAAATATCTTTACAATTTCTCTTGCTCCTGTATTCGGTGCAATCATCTTTATCTATATCACTCTTATCCGCTCGTTTAAAAACTCAAAGATTAATGCAAAGATTCTTTTAGTCGGAATAACAGCGGGACTTTCGTTTGGTGTTCATGATATTATCTATCAGGCTACAGGCCGCATTCCTTTTGCATGGCTACAGGGCTTCTCGTTCTTCTTTATTGATATGACTATGTTTATCGTAATCTCTATCAATACAATCAAGAATAAAAAAGCTATCAACTCGTTTGCAGAAACTACATCAGAACAGAAGAACAGGCTCGACAGCATTATGGATAAGGCAAGACAGCTTTCCGACGAAACAAAGAGCATTGCACAAAAATTAAACGAAGCTGCCATCAGTGTTTCCGAAGCAGCCAACGAATCTGCAAGAAAAGCATCGGGCATTGGTGATTGTATTATGGAACAGAATAAGGCTGTTAGAAATACCTCTAATGCAGTAGATAATCTTATGAATTCTGTTCAGCTTGTTGTAAGCGAAGTAGAAAACGAAACTCAGGTTGTTGATTCAACCATTAAAGAAACCAAGCTTTTGATTGACGGTGTAAACAATGCCGCTTTAGGTGTAGAAAATGCTGCAAACTTTACGGCAACACTCGGTCAGAAAACACAGGAAAGTACAGAAGATATTACTCGCCTTGTTTCATGCATGGAAGCTGTAAAAACTTCTTCTACAGAAATCCAGTCGATTGTAAAAGTTGTAACAGACTTCTTCCACAGAACAAACATGCTCGCCATGAACGCATCAATCGAAGCCGCTCACTCTGGTATTGCAGGAAAAGGTTTTGCCGTTATTGCCCACGAAATCAAAAAACTTTCAGAAGCAAGTAGTGCACAGGCAGAACGTATTACAGAAATTATTTCCGACATCGACGAAAACATTACAGAAGGATTTGATTTAAGTAAGAGTCTCCAGGAAGTTCTTGCAAATGCGGCTGAACAGGCAACTACAACTGCCGTTACCGTAAACGATTCTGTAAAGAGCATGGATATGCAGCGCTCTGTTGGAAATAAGATTAACGAAGCAACAACTATCATGGCAGAATCTGCTGCGGCTGTAAAAGAAGAAACAAAAAATCAGTATACTATTGCACAGGAAGTAACAGAAAACATGATGCAGCTTTCGGAATATGCTGATAATGCAGAAAACGAAGTTACAATCATCATTGCAAACAGCACTGAACTTTCTAAGCAGACAGAAGCATTACGCGACCTTGTTTCAAGAATCCGCGATGCTGCCCTTGAATTAACAGAATTGATTAACGGATAAAAAAATGACTGATATTGGAAAATTTTTCAGCGATGTAGATAAACTCTTAAAACACACACGCCAGGCTAACAGCGGAAAATGTGATTACGACAAGGTCAAAAAAGATTTAAGAAGTCTTTACGACCGCGCCGCTAACTGCCCTACCGATTTTCCTTCTTCGCTTTATGAATACTGGGAAAATGAATTTATCTATAATTCACCAGACCTTTCTAATGAGCCATCACAGGATAACATTGGTCGCCTTGGTGCAATGGTTGCATTTTTAAACAACAGCGACGAATATTCCGATTTACTTTCTGCAAAAGACTGGGAAGAAATGGGGCGTCTGATTAATTACGAAGCAGAAGACCTTCCTGTAGATCTTTTACAGGAACTCATGGCAATTTTAGTAAGTCACGGTGCCTACTGATTATGAATCCCGATTATTCTTCCCTCTATACCTCATGCACTCAGTGTCCACGTCTTTGTAAAATAGACAGAAATTCTGACACCGGCTTTTGCCGCGAAACTTCTGATTTACGCATTGCCTTTGCGGGACTTCATTTTGGGGAAGAGCCTTTAATCACTGTAAAAGGCGGAAGCGGAACAATCTTTTTTACAGGCTGTACACTCCGCTGTGCTTTCTGCCAGAACTATCAGATCAGTCAGGATGGATTTGGTCGTGCGGTAACAAAAGAAGAATTTGCCCGGATTTGTTTAAAGCTTCAGGATGCGGGGGCAGAAAACATCAACCTTGTAACGGGAAGTCACCACATCCCAAAAATTGCGGAAGGAATAATAGAAGCAAAAAAAGAAGGCGTTACAATTCCTTTCTGCTGGAACTCATCTGCTTACGAAAACACAGAATCTCTTGAGCTTTTAAAAGGCCTTGTTTCAATCTGGCTTCCGGATTTAAAAACTTTAAACCCGCAGATGTCTTCAAAACTTTTTGCCGCGCACAACTATCCCGATGTAGCGTGTAAGGCAATCAAATGGATGATAGATAATAATCCTGTAAAAATCGTACAGAAAGATGATAAAGAAAAAATGCTTTCGGGCGTAATCATAAGACATCTTTTTATGCCAGGCCGCTTTGAAGATACAGCCCAGGTTTTAGAATGGCTTAAAGACAACGCAGATCCCGCTGCCTGCATCTCGCTTATGAATCAGTATACTCCGGTACCGTTTGCAGAAGAAAAGGAAGAGCTTGAAAAAAGAAAACAGGCTCTTTCTGTAATAGAAAACCGACTTGTAAATGAGCAGGAAGATCAGGATATTCAGGATTTGATTGATGCTTTTAATTTTAATTATCTTTTCTACCAGGAATTAAGCGACGACACAAGCTGGCTTCCGGACTTTACAAAAAAACAGCCTTTCAGTAACAAGCTTGCAAAACCTGTCTGGCACTGCTCATTCGTTGAATAAGTGATCTACTAAGACACCATCTTTATAAACACACTTGAGCGAAAAGAAAGGAACACGTTTTTCTATTAAATCTAAAAATAATTCATCGCTTTCCCAGTGTGGAAGTTCATTCATTTTTGATTTTGGAACCCATGCAAGCTCCCCTTCGTCGCAGTCATCACTTTTTTTCTGAACACCTGTAAAACTGTCGCTCCAGAAAAGATGCATCATCTCGTTATAAGTTCCGTTTTTATCTGTTGAAACAAAGGTAACAACTCCGCGATATTCAACCTTCTGTAATTCAAGGCCGGTTTCCTCTTTTACTTCGCGCTTTACACAGTCGTAGGGGCTTTCGTTTTCTTCAAACTTTCCGCCGATTCCAATCCACTTACCCTTGTTAATATCCTGATTTTTCTTTATGCGGTGAAGCAATAAATATGAATCATCCTTTTCGATATAGCAGAGCGTTGTGTTTATCATCATCTTTGTCCCCCTGTGATTATTGTTTTCTGCCGAAACTCATCATTCTGGCGCCCGCAGCCCGCAGTTACAATCTAAATAGCTTTTTAATATTTTCATCAACCGTGACACTCAATTCTTCTTTGGAAACCCCGCGGGCCTGGGAAATAAAATCATAAACGTGCTCAATTAAAACCGGAGTATTTGATTCTCCTCTGTGAGGAACCGGAGCAAGATAAGGGGCATCAGTTTCGCAAAGGAGTCTTTCTTTTGGAACAAATTTTAAAAGCTCAAGCATCTGTTCCATTTTTGTTTTTTTTGTATAGGTTACCCCGCCTCCAAAAGCGATGTACCAGCCTAAATCCAAAAATGCACGCGCTTCTTCTATTCCATAACTATAACAGTGGATTATTCCGTTATTATATCCACACTCTTTTATGCATTCGTATGTGTCAGAAAAAGCATCGCGGGAATGAACAATCATTGGAAGTTTGAGCTTTTGGGCAAGTTTTAGCTGCATCATAAAAAGCTCTCTTTCGCCCAGGTAGATTTCTTCGTCAAAATCATCTTCACAACGGCCGTCTGCCCCGGAAGGATTCCAGTGATGATCTAATCCGCCTTCACCGATTGCAGAAATTTTTATTCCCTGTTCGCCCGCCAGCATAATTGTTTCTTCGAGTTTTTTTATGGCATTCTGACGGTCTTTAATTTCCCCTATATCCGGCCAGATTCCGGCGCTGTATTTTATAAAAGAGGATGCCTTAGCCTTAAGTCCCTCATCATCAATCTTATTTATTTCTTCATGGCAAACTTTTACGCGCTCCAAAAGGTCATCGCATCTTGTTCCAATATCAAGACCAAAAAAGCAATTCCTCTGTGCCATTGTCTTTAAAATTTCTGATCCATTCAGGCCTCTTTCCTGAACCATCATCTTAAAATGAAAGTGTGTATCGCTGAACATGAATCAAATTATATTCAAATTTTCCAAAAAAAACATCATAAAATGCCATTCTTATGGTATAATTTTTTTATGTTTAAAAACGGAAAGCTTGAAAAAATCACAGGTGTCGCAGTTCCTCTTGGTGCGCTTTATTCAAAAGAAAATCCCTGCATAGGTGAATTTAAAGATTTAGCCTTATTTGCAGAATTTTGTAAAACTGCCGGCCTTTCTATCATTCAGCTTTTACCGGTAAACGACACGGGAACTCAGAGCTCTCCTTATTCAGGTCTTTCTGCTTTTGCCCTTCATCCGATTTATATCACTGTAAAAGATATTCCGGAATTTGATACGCTTTATAAAACTGATTCTGATTTTAAAACTGATTACGATAAGTTTATAAAAAACACTCCATACGCCCTTCGTTATGATTATGATTCAATTTTAAACACCAAAATCTCGCTTTTAAAAAAATTGTATGAGCTTACATCCGAAGGCAAAAAAGGCGAAGTGTCCGAAGAACTTTCTGAATGGATTAAACATAATTCCTGGGTAAAAACTTATGCCGTATATAAAAACCTCAAATGGAATTACATGCAGGCAAGCTGGAAAACCTGGCACAAGGACGATCAGAAAAAATCCGAAGAAGAAATATTAAAACTGTGGAGCAAAAAGGCTTTTGTAAAAGAACATCTTTTTTACGCGTGGATTCAGATGCATGCATTCTGCCAGTTCGAAAGCGCAATCAAAAAAGTGCATGAGCTTGGAATCATGGTAAAAGGTGATATGCCTATTTTGATGAACGAAGATTCCTGCGACGCATGGGCTTACCCTGATTATTTTACTCAAAGCTTAAGAGCCGGATCCCCAAGTGACGGAGAAAATCCAGACGGGCAGAATTGGGGCTTTCCTATTTATAATTGGAAAAAACTTAAAGATGATAATTACTCGTGGTGGAAAAACCGCTTAAAACTCGCTTCAAGGTTTTACGACGCATACAGGCTCGATCACATCCTGGGATTTTTCAGAATCTGGGCAATTCCGGAAGACGACTGTAATGCTTTAAACGGCCACACAGAACCATATGCTGCCATCAAAAAAACTGAGCTTTATGAACTTGGTTTTGATGACGACAGAATCCGCTGGCTCAGCCAACCTCATATTCCAACTTCTGCTATTCAGGATATAACCTGGAATTACGAAAATTCTCACAAGATTCTGGAACTTTTCTGTAACAAGCTCGAAGGCGAAGAACTCTGGCTTTTTAAAAACAGCGTTAAGGGAAGTTCAGATTTCTGGAAAACTGATTTATCGGGCCTTACCGAAAAGGAAGCGGAACATAGGATTAAACAGGTTTTAGTTTCGTACTGGTCTAACAGGGCCCTTCTGGAAGTGGACAAAAACCGCTTTGTGCCGCTGTGGACGTACGAACAGTCCACTTCCTGGAAATCTCTTAACCAGAAAGAAAAAGACCTTCTATGCGCCCTTTTTGCAGAACTTTCCAAAAAGAACGAAAAGCTCTGGCAGAAACAGGCATCCGAAATCTTTGATGCAATTGTAAAAGACAACAAAATGATTCCATGCGGCGAAGACCTTGGTGTAAACATTCAATGCGTTCCTGAAGTTATGAAAGAGCATGATATCCTTGGCCTTCGCGTAGTGCGCTGGTGCCGTAACTGGGGCGAAAAAGATCAGCCGTTTGTTCCGTTTAAAGAATACGAGCCTCTATCTGTTGTAACGACTTCTGTCCACGATTCAAGCACAATCCGCCAGTGGTGGAACGACGAAAAAGAAAGCATCAAAGCCTTTATAAAAGAAAACGCTGCCGACTTTATCCCCGAAAGCGCCGGAACAAACGCAGGCCCTCTATTCGAACTTTCAGACCAGGAGCTTATTCAAAAAACTTCTGAGCTTTATAAGAACGAGTTTACTCCAGAACTCGCCCGAATGATTCTAAAAGCAAGCGCAAAAGCCCAAAGCCTTCTTTTTATCCCGCCGCTCGAAGACCTTCTTTATATGGATAAATCTCTCTGGCTTTCTCGTGCCGAGGATGAACGCATAAACATCCCGGGAACAGTAACAAAATTCAACTGGACCTGGAGAATGCCATGCTCCGTAGAAGACCTTTCCCAAAACAAAGAGCTCATTCAAAAAATAGCCGGGATTGCGTCTTTACGGAATAAATAGGAAAAAGATAATCAATATAAATAATTAACTTGCCGAAACTATCGTTTAAGCGCTATAATAACACTATCGTTATAGCGATAGTTATATGAAACAAATTAAACTTTACCACGGCTCTGAAAGTATTATCAAACTTCCCAAATACCATTCTGGAAATCCAAAAAATGATTATGGATACGGCTTTTATTGTACCGAAGATTCAGAGCTTGCAAAGGAATGGGGCTGCAGCGAAGAAAAGGATAGTTTTTCTAACGAATATCTTTTAAACCCCGAAGGACTTACTGTTCTCAATCTTTCACAAAACAAATACAATATCTTAAACTGGCTTTCCATCCTTCTTGAAAACAGAACCTTTGTGTTGGACTCTGATATTTCCATTGCGGCAAAGCAGTATATTTTAAAACATTTTTCTATTCCCTATAAAAAATACGACATAATCCGGGGCTATCGTGCTGATGATTCATATTTTTCTTTTGCAAATGCCTTTTTGAATAACACAATTTCTATTCAGAAACTTAATCAGGCAATGTATCTGGGAAAACTCGGCGAGCAGGTTGTTTTGAAATCAAAAAAAGCTTTTTCGCAGATTTCATTTGTTTCCTGCACTTCTGCAAACAAAAATATATATTATCCAAAAAAAATACTACGCGATACAAATGCAAGAGAAGCTTTTTTCAGGATACGTTCAGACTCAGAAATAAATAATCCGGACGCACTTTTTATCATGGATATCATAAGAGGAGGAATTAAAAATGGCGACACACGCATACCCCCGGTTTTATTTGAATGACGCACAGAAAAATCTTGGTGTAATGTTTGATTATGCCCTCAGAACCTTAAAATACGACGCAGACCGTTTTTTCCTTTATTTTATTCAGTCAGGGGTAGCCGGAAAATTTGAACACGCAAATCCAAAGTACATTGCAGGAATGTCCGGCATAGAATTGTGCCGGAAAACACTAACACAAATTGGTGCTGACCTCATACCCGCAGTTGAACCCCTTATAAAACAGGAAAAAGAATTCTGGCTTGGCTGGGTGCTTGCATATTATCAGTGGTATTCCGGATTAAAGTTTTCTGACTTACAGGAATACGGTCTTGTTCCTTCTGTAATTCTTTCGCGCTATATTCTTCACGAAGCTGATATTTCAAAGTTTGTAAATATTGCAGATAAAATCATTCTGGAAAATAAAAAAGCATTCCCAACCCGCCTTCAGAAAATCAGAAAAGCACAGGGGCTCACACAAAAAGAACTTTCAGACCTTAGTGGAGTTTCCCTTCGCATGATTCAGCTTTACGAGCAGAGGCAGAATGACATAAATCAGGCTTCGGGACAAACAATCAATTCCCTGGCCAGAGCCCTCACCTGCAATTTTTATGATATTATGGAAATCAACAAATTTATCTGAATCTACATTTTTTTTCGGGCATTTTTTTTGTTTTTCATGTTATAATATTATGTCTGACTAAGTTTATGACGAGGAACAAAAATGCATATTTCATATAACGAATTCCACATTTCCAGAAAAGTACGCGACTTATGCAGCTTTGAAAAAGGTTTATTCGCTTCGAGCGGAAATGTCGTTTTTGCGAACATGAAAAATGTGCGTGATTTCCAGCTCCTCTTTAACAATTATATTCAGGAAACAACTAAAGACGAAAATAAAAAAGTAAGCGCAGGTCAGCTTAATGCAATGGGTCTTATAGACGAAATCCTTCATTATGTCTGCATGCTTTACAGACGCGACAAGGTTAATTCTTTTATGACAGACCTTCTTGCTCTTTTAAATAAAGAATTCGGCACAGAGCAGGTTGATGGTCTTCTTTTAGATTTTATAAAAGAATTTCCTCCTGTAGAAGTTTATGATGAACGAACCACCGCAGAAGATTATCTTAACCGCACGGCGATGGATGCGGGAACTAAAAAAGAAAGAACAAACCGCGAGCAGACCCTTGAAGAACTGATTCTCCTTCATCTTGCAAACGAAAACCCGGCTTTTAAACCGTTCAATCTTTTATTCAGCGACAAAACTCTTTCTAAAAATAAACTCTATTCCAAAACCTGGGCAAGCATTCAAAAATTTGCACAGAAGCTTCCGGGCTTTGGTCCATATTCAAACACACTGATTTCGCTCCTTCGTGAACCGATGATGTTTTCTCCGGAAAGCCTTAAGGGTCAGCTTGATTACATCCAGACACACTGGGCAGATTTTCTTGGTGAATGGCTCAAGCGTATTCTTGCCGGAATGGATGCAATAAGCGAAGAAGAAAAAGCAATGTGGCAGGGATTCGGAGGTGGGCTTCCTGACATGGAGCCTTATTCTTACGAAAACCTGATGAACGAATACGAACGCTTTAGTGCCGACAGTGACTGGATGCCAAACGTTATCCTTATGGCAAAAACAGTTTTAGTATGGCTCGACCAGCTTACAAAACAGTACGGCTATCCTATCACAAGGCTCGACCAGATTCCCGACCCTGAACTTGACCGTCTTCGTGACGAAGGCTTTACAGGACTCTGGCTCATAGGACTTTGGGAACGCTCTAAAGCAAGTAAAAGAATCAAACAGATATGCGGAAACCCGGAAGCAGCGGCAAGTGCATACAGTCTTTATGATTACAATATTGCACAGAACATCGGTGGATGGGATGCCCTTGCAAACTTAAGACAAAGGTGCTGGCAAAGAGGAATAAGACTTGCTTCGGATATGGTTCCAAACCACACCGGTATGGATGGAAACTGGGTTATGAACCGCCCGGATCTTTTTATCCAGAGACGAGACTGTCCTTTCCCACACTATAGCTTTAATGGAGAAAACCTTTCGCAGGATCCGCGTACTTCAATCTTCCTTGAAGATCACTACTACTCAAAGAACGACTGTGCAGTTGTATTTAAGCGGGTTGATAATCAGACCGGAGATGTGCGATACATTTACCACGGAAATGACGGAACAGGTCTTCCATGGAACGACACGGCACAGATCGACTTTTTGAACCCGGAAGCACGAGAAGCGGTTATGCAGGAAATTTTACACGTAGCACAGAATTTCCCTATCATCCGTTTTGATGCCGCAATGGTTCTTGCTAAAAAATCAATCAGACGACTCTGGTACCCTGAACCTGGCCACGGTGGAGACATTGCAACAAGAAGCGAAACAGGCTTAAGCACAAAGCAGTTCAACGATGCAATTCCAAATGAATTCTGGAGGGAAGTTGTAGACCGTGTGGCAAAAGAATGCCCGGACACTCTTCTCTTAGCCGAAGCTTTCTGGATGATGGAAGGCTACTTTGTAAGAACACTTGGCATGCACCGTGTTTATAACTCTGCATTCATGAACATGCTCAAAAAGGAACAGAATCAGAAATACAGGGAAACTGTTAAAAATACAATCACCTTTGATCCTCAGGTTTTAAAGCGCTACGTAAACTTTATGAATAATCCGGACGAAGAAACTGCCATTGCACAGTTTGGCGACGGAGATAAATATTTTGGCTGCTGTACACTCATGATTACCATGCCGGGACTTCCGATGTTCGGTCACGGACAGATAGAAGGCTTTACCGAAAAATATGGTATGGAATATACAAAGGCCTATAAAGACGAAAAACCTAATCAATATCTTATAGACCGCCACTGGCACGACATCTTCCCTCTTATGAAAAAACGCTGGCTCTTCTCTGGTGTTGATAATTTCTTATTCTATGATTTATGGGAAGACGGACACGTAAACGAAAATGTATTTGCATATTCAAACGGAGCCGGAAATGAACGCGCCGTTGTTTTCTACAACAATAAATACGAACAGGCTCACGGATGGATAAAACTTTCGGATCCTTATGCATTTAAAAACGGAACCGGCATCGAAATGAAGACACGAACAATCGGAGAAGGATTAAATCTCACTGCCGATTCTAATCACTACTGTATTTTCCAGGAACACCGTTCGGGCCTGTGGTTCATAAGACGCTCATCGGACATCTGTGAAAAAGGAATGTTTGTAATGCTCAATGGTTTTGAGTATCAGGTATTCTTAAATATTTACGAAGTACAGGACACAAGCGATAACCGATACAGGATCCTCTGTGATTTCTTAAACGGAAGCGGCTGTGTAGACATAGAAACTGCATGGCAGGAAATCATCTATAAGGATTTATATACTGCAATGGCAGAATATGTAAAAAAAGTTCTTCCTGATGTACTGGACATTAAAGAAGAAAAAAAGATTCCGCTTATCCTGAAGGCTTCGGAAAAAGAAGCACTCGCTTTTGAAACCGAATGTGTGTACGCACAGAAAAAGATTGATGAAGCCGTCGCAAAAGGTGATAAAAAATCTAAGTCAAAGGTCAAGGCTAAAACAGAAGCTGTAAAGAAATCTACATTCATAAAAGATGTTACAGACAGGCTCACCCGTGTTACAAAGATAAACAATAAGAAACCTGGTAAAAAACCGGCCGACCTCACAAAAGCCCTTTTAAAATGCGAAGGAGCAAAAGAATTTATTTACACATTTAAACTGAGTGATGAAAATCTTAAAAACCTCTTTGTTTTATGGGCGCTTTGTGGAAAGATTTCCGAAACCACGCTTTCTGTTGCGACAGGCTTTGCAAGAAAGTTTGACGAGTTTGTAAAGGAAATGGAAGCTTCTAAAGAAATTAAAGAATGCTGGAAGAACGGCTACGATGCAAAAAAAGAATTAACAAGGCTCTTTATCCTTTCTTCTACAGGCGTAACAGAAAAAACAACAAAGAAAAAGGAAGAAGCATTCGTCAAGACAATCATCAAAGGAAATTACAGCGGACTTTTGAGCGGTGCAAACTGTTTTGATAACATCTGGTGGTTCAATAAAGAAACAAGTGATTACAGTCTTGCCCTCTTTACGAGCTTAAAACTTCTTGGTGCAAAAAAATCTCAGGAAGAAGAAATTCTTACGATGTATAAAGAGCTTTCAAAGGCAAAAACAAAGGCCGCATATAAGTGTGATTTATTCACAAAGCAGTTCGAAAGCGCAAAGAAAAAGGTTGATGATAAAGTAAAAAAGACTGCGACAGCCGGGGGAAAAAAATCTGCCGGAAAACAAAAAGCATCTTCGGCCGCAAAAACTACCGCAGGGACAAAATCATCCGGTAAAAAAGCATCCGGCACAAAGAAAACTGATTCCGGTAAAAAAGCATCCGGCTCAGGTACAAAAAC
>JAEESN010000005.1 GCA_016286365.1 Treponema sp. | reverse complement strand
ATGTAACAGGTGGGCGTTTTTCGAAATAAAAAAAATTGATTTAATGCTCTTGTGTGATATACTTTAAAAATCGATATTAGCTGGAGGTTTTTAATGGCTGGTAAGAAAGATTATTTTGGACTCGGATACCTTGTAAGTGTAATTCTTGCAATCATCCCTGTTACTTCATGGATTTTTGGAGTAGCTACACGTTTTAACGAAGGTAAAATTGTAGCAGGTCTTTTAAGACTCTTCCTCGGATGGAACATCATCTATATCCTTGATTTAATCTGCATGATTTTCTCAAAGAAAATTTTCAGAATCCTTTCCATCTAAGTATTATCCGCAGAAGATGCGGATAATAAAAGCTGTTAAAAAAGTTTGACTTATCTTGATGTAATAAGCTGTTGTTTAGAGTTATATCTTGCAACGGCTTCATCAAGTAAGAGTTTTAATAATTCATTAAATCCAAGGCCAGCGGCATCGCACATCTTAGAGAACATGCTGATTGGTGTAAAGCCTGGAAGTGTGTTTACTTCGTTCAGATAAACGGCCTTTGTATCCCTGTCAATAAAGAAATCAACTCTTGCAAGTCCTGTTGCATCAAGCGCTTTATATGCGGCAACAGCAGTCTTCCTGATTTTTTCAAGATCATTTTCGCTGAGCTCTGCCGGAATCAAAAGCTTTGCGCCCTGTGGGTCATTGTATTTTGCATCAAAATCGTAGAAGGTGTGGCTTGGAGCAATTTCTCCCGGGATATATGCAACAACTTCTTCGCTGTCGCTTTCTGCAGGATAGGTTACTGAGTTTCCTGTAACAGAACATTCAACTTCGCGCGCATTGATTGCTTTTTCTATTAAAACCTTGTCGTCCCATTGGAAGGCTTCCATGAGTGCAAAGCAGAGTTCTCTTTTATTATTTACTTTAGAAGCACCGTTTGAACTTCCGGCACAGCATGGCTTTACAAACATAGGATATGAAAGTTCTTTTTCTGTTTCTTCCAGGAATGCGTCGTAAACAACGGAATTGAGCATAACGCAGCGCTTCATGCAGACATAAGGGACAACAGGAATGCCAACACTCTGTAAAACCATCTTTGTTTTTTCCTTATCCATTGTTAATGCAGAAGCAAGGTGAGTACATCCAACATAAGGAATGTCAGCCATCTCGAAAAGCCCCTGAATAGTTCCGTCTTCGCCGTAAGTTCCGTGAAGGGCAGGGAAAACAACGTCGATGTTTAAAGATTTTCCGCCTGCTATGAATGCGTCTTTCTTACCACCCGGAATTATGTTTACAAGATTTTCTTCTTTTTCTGTGATTTTAAAAACTGCTTTTTCGTCGGCGCAGATTCTTTCGTATTCGCTTGTATCCTGGAGATACCATTTTCCCTCTTTTGTGATTGCGATTAAATAGATTTTATCTTCCTTAGAAAAACCTCTTGCAATTGAAGAAGCCGAAAGAAGACTGATTTCGTGTTCACCTGAACGGCCACCGTATATGAGTGCTATATTCATTTTAATTCTCCTAATGCTTTTTTTGCCTCAGCAATTTCGTCGTAAGGCATTGTGTAATCTTTATATATGATTGAGTTTTCGTGTGATTTTCCAAGCAAGAGGACAATGTCGCCCTTCTGTGCCATTTTGAAAACCTGACGTATTGCTTTTGGTCTTTCGTGTGTGATAAAAAGATTTTCATTCATCTTTTTACCCTGTTTTATGGCGCCTTCTGCAATCATCTGTAAGAGTTCTACAGGATCTTCGTTTCTTGGGTCTTCGTCTGCAAGAACAATGATGTCGCAGAATTTTGCAGCAATTTCACCCTGGAGCGGTCTTTTTGTAAGATCTCTTTCTCCGCCGCTTCCAAACACCGCGAACATCCTGCCGTTACATCGCTTCCGAAGCGGCGGGAATATAGTCTCGAAACTCGAAGGAGTGTGCGCGTAATCAACTATTACTTCAAAAGGTTGCCCTTCATCTATAACCGTCATCCGGCCTTTAATCGGAACAAGTTCCGGTGTTTTAGAGCCTACTTCTTCAAAGCTCAAACCGGTCACGCTGCTTACGGCTGTGATTGCTGCCATAAGATTATATGCATTGAAAGCCCCCGGTAAAGAAGCTTTTATTTCAAAACGAGTGTGAGAACGTGGAATTACAGGATCGTAATTTTCCGGATAAAGAGCATCGTTTCCGTCTGCATCCACTGTGAAAGTAAGTCCGTAAGTTGCAGAAGCAATGTTATGTGCTGTCATGTAGCGGAGGTTTTCAGGAATTTCAGGAAGAGGATTAGCATTTGAGCCGCTTTCGGCCGCAGCTTTTCCAGCTTTTCCTTCTGTTGTAAAGCCGTATACAGGATGTTTTGTCTGGCTTATAAAATAAGCTGCAGATTCATCTTCCAGATTTACAATACCGATTGAATTGATGTGCCTCTTTTCTCCGCCGATTGTTTTTATGTGGTTGTGTCTGTCGAGTGAACGGAAGAGGTTAGCCTTATCGCTTCTGTATGTTTCAAAATTTTTGTGGAATTCCAGGTGCTCAAGGGTTACGTTCATAAAGACTGCGCAGTCGAATAAAACGTTTCCAAGTCTGTTTAATTTTGTAGAAAGTCCGTGCGAAGAAGATTCAATTACAGCATATTCACAGCCGTTTAAAAGCATTTCGTTTAAGTGATGCTGGATAATCGGTGCTTCCGGAGTAGTCTGATGCTGTGGATTTGGAAGAGCTTCTCCTCCGAAAGAATATTCAACTGTAGAAATAAAACCTGCTTTTTTGCCGCATGCACGTAAAAGCTGCCAGATAAAGCTTACAGTACTTGATTTTCCTTCTGTTCCTGTAACACCGATTACAACAAGGCGGTCGCTCGGATTATCGTAAAAGGCTGCCGAAAGGGGAGCCATAGAAAAGCGTGCATCGGGTACGTTGATAAGAATCGGTGTGTATTTTGGTTTATTGTCGCCAAGAGTTATGTCGAGTGAACGTTTGATTATTGCCTTTGCAGTTTCTTCCTGCAGTTCTTTTGTGAGCGTTCCCTGAAAGACAACAACACTTGCACCATTTAAAATTGCCTTTGGAATAAAGGTATTTCCATCTATATGGGTTCCGGGAAGTGCAAAAAAGAGCGAATCCTTTGTTACTTCACGGGAATCGAAGACTAGATTTGATACAGGAATATCGTTTATGCCGGATAAATCTGTAATTTTTGTTCCGTCTGCTGCAACAACTGTGTGATTAAACGACGGAAGCAGCTGAGATAAGATTTTAGTCATAAAATTATTATAACGATAATGATTGAAAGTTTACAAGGGGGACAACCCTCGGTGGAAGAGTGCATATTTACAAGGGGGACAACCCTCGGTGGAAGAATGCATATTTACAAGGGGGACAACCCTCGGTGTAAAACAAGTGTACGTGATAATTGCGTTGCCCTTTTCTGTTTTCTTCAAAAGTTCTATAATGATTTTATGTTCGAAGTACGTGTAGAAGCCGGGTTTTCTGCGGCTCATTTTTTAAAAGATTACAACGGAAAGTGCGAAAACCTTCACGGTCACAATTACAAGGTGTTTGCCCATGTCCGGGGTTCTGTCTTAAACGAAGGCGGTATGCTCCTTGATTTTTCTAAATTAAAGGGAGCGCTCAGAACCGTATGCAAAAAAATCGATCACACGAATTTAAATGACATGGCTTTATTTAAGGATAATCCCAGCGCCGAACGCATTGCAGTTTTTATTTATGACCAGATAATCAGCCATACAAAAGAAGAAGGAATAGATTTAGCGTTTAAAGAGGGTAAAAAAGAAGCTTATCTTTATTCTGTAGATGTTTTCGAAACAGTTACAAGCCGTGCAACATACTGTCCGTGTTTGTAATCATCAGCTTATGATTTTTTAGCGGCGTGCTTTAATTTTTTCTGTTCATAAAGATCCGAATCAGCTTTTGAAAGAAGATTTTTTAAGAGGGTGTTGCTTTCGGAATACTCAGCGGCACCAAAACTTGCAGAAGCAATGAACGGAAGATTATTTTCTTTAGAGATGATTTCACAGTTTTTCTGAATTTTATTTCGAATCTCGGGCATCTGCGAAAGGCCTACGCCTGGAATTACCATTGCAAATTCATCACCACTTAGACGGGCAACAATATCGCTTGAACGGAAAGATCTTTTTAATACATCTGCTATAGTTTTAATTGCAAGGTCCCCGATTTCGTGACCATATGTATCGTTTATAGATTTTAATCCGTCTAAATCACCAAAAATAACAAGTCCTTTTCCCTCTTTTCCAAGTGCACTTGTAGTAATCTTATGCTGACCTTCTGTTAAAAATCCGCGGCGGTTATAAATTTTTGTAAGCTCATCAATTCTGGAAATTTCTGCAAGGGTTGTGTTGTCGTGGGCAAGAATATCATTGAGTTCAGAGAGCATGCTGTTTTCGTTGATTTTTAATGAATAATCATAAGCCTGCGAAATTGTATTTGCAAAAATCTTAAGTACTACACTGTAAAAATAGAAAGAAAGTTTTGTGATTTTACAGAGCATGTATCCGTAGCTTACTTCGCCATAGAAAATCGGCTGGACGATGTAAGTTCCGTTTCCATTTTCCATATTGATATCTGGAATAAGGCTTTCGTGAGGATTAAAATAATCTTTCTGATTCTTGTTGTAGTTATTTATAGAAAGATTGATGTCGTTATCTATGAGAATTGTGAGGTAAGCCTTATCGGGAAGTTCAAATTCTTCTTCTTTTGTAGTTCTGATTGGTTCATCGTAAAGACAGATTCCTATTCCCCTGATATCTGCAATATCGATCATCGTTGGAAGGGCATTATAAATATCATCGATTGTGTGGATGTTCTGAACGATGTCGAGTGTTCTGTAAACTTTAGAAAGGCGAACAGTTAAATCAACATATTCCATCTGGATTGATTCTGCCGATTCGGAAATATGCTCTTCGTCTTCACAAGTACAGCCACAGGACTGTCTGTATTTAATCGAAAGATTTACGGGTGTGTAATGCGGAAGTTCTTTTCCTTCAAGATAATTATATGCAAGTTCTGCAGCCTTCCATCCCTGATTGTATGTTTCCTGATTGATTGTCGTAAGTGGAGGAATTGCCATCTTTGCAATATAAGCGTCATCAAAGCCTGTAACAACAATGTCCTCGGGGACAGAGATTCCAAGCGAATGGAAAAAATCTACGCAAGCTAAAGCCATTAAATCGTTGGCAGAAACTACGCAGTCGAATTTAATATCATCCTTTGAGCGGAATCTTTCTTCGAGTACTTCCCTTGTTAATTCTACAGAGAAGTTTGAATCTATTACAAAATCGGGATTAAAGACCAGTCCGTTGTTTTTTAATGCTTCTTTAAAAGCTTCTTCGCGTTCTGCAGACTCAATTGATTTTGTGAGGTTAGCAGAAACAAATGCGATATTTTTACAGCCGTGTTTTTCCTTAAGATGTTTTATAAGCTCATTAAAGATTGATTTACAATCAGCCTTTATATAACTTGAATTTTTTAAGGGAAGTTTAATTCCCATAGAGATTGTTTTTTTTGATTCGTAAGCTTTTAAATATTCAGAAAGCTCTTCGGGCGAAAGATAGTTACAGAAGGAGCCCGAAATAAAAATTGCAAAATCGATTGAATCGGCTGCCAGAAGTTTAGAAATGCCCCAATACTGATAGTCAAAATAACCTTTAGAAGAATGGGGCAGATTTACCTGAGCTACTAAGAGACAAACATCCTTATTTTTGAAAAACTCATGGATACCACTAATTATCTGAATTGTGTATTCCGCATGAAGTCTGTCAACTAATACAGCAATATGTTTTCTTGTCATAATCAGTATAACTCATTATAACATCAACATTTCAGATAATCAAAAAAAAAGATATTTTTTTTATGCGCTTTTATGAGTCCCGTCTTGTGAATAGATTTACGTTAAAGCCCTTATTTTGCAGCCTCTATAATTGCGTCAAAACTTCCGTTTGTATAGTATTTCTGTCCCTGCTTTGTGAATAAAAGAGGATGGCCTTTTCCGTCGTGATTAATCCAGGAATTTTCGTTATTGATTCCCCAGACAGTTACGTTTTTAATGCGGTTTTTGCCCTTGTAAAGCTTTCCGTATTTCTTTAAGACATCAAAATAGTTTTTATAAACTTTTGCTGCGGCGTCCTGGCTTGTTGCTCCACCCACATCAAATTCTGTTACGTGGATATCAATTCCAAGGTCTAAAAATCTTTTAATAGTTGCTTCGTATGCAGAAACTGTAGGGAAGGTAAGACCAACGTGGCTCTGCATTCCCATTACATCGATTCTTGGCGCAACTGATTTTCCGTTTACAACCTGTGCTTTTCCGCTTCTTATAGCTGCGATTATTTTACAGATAGCGTCTGTTTTGTATCCCTGAGCCCAATTCATGTATTCGTTATAATCGTTGTAGCAGAGTTTTACATCCTTTGGTGCGTATGCATTTGCAAAACGGAATGCGTTTACAATAAATTCGTCGCTTTTGTAAATCTGGTACCATCTTGAGCCACCCTTATCTGCTCCCTTGTCCTTTGTCTGTGGAGTAGAACCACGGAGGTAGTTTGCCTGGGATGCGTCGTCGGCTGCTGCTTCGTTTACAACATCCCATGCCCAGATGATGTGTTTTCCGCCGTTATTTTTCTTTTCCCATTCGTTTACATATTCAATAACAGTTTTGATGTACCATTCCTGTCGTGCAGTCATCACTTCTTTTGAAACAAGTTTTTTAGAAGGATTGTAATCTTCGTAGAAGAAAGCATCATCAGTCTGAGAGTGCCATACAAGAACGTGGCCGCGCATTAAAAGATTATTGTCTTTACAGATTTTAAGGATGTCGCCAAGTCGGTCAATAAGATTAAGCTCCGGAGGATTGATTACCTGTCCGTTGGAAGCTTTGAATGTAGTTTTCTGAGCAGAAGGTTTTTTGCCCCACCATCCGAAGATGAACTGAGGTTTAAAACAGTTTCCCATAGTCACAGAATCAGCGTGCTTTTTTAAGCCTTTCTGAACTTCTTCGTATGTGAATTCTCCTTTGGTTCCCCAGCCTTTACCCCAGTTTCCGTATTCACAGGCAATACCAAAGCTATCAAAATATTTAGAATAAGTCTCTTTTATGGAAGGAGTTGAAGAATCAAGCCAGTATTTTTTCTGGGCAGATTTTTCCGAAGAGTTTAAGAAAATTACTGAGGTTAAGATGATTATTAATATAGAAATAAATGATTTTAGAGAAAGCTTTTTCATACTATGCTCCTTATGTTTTATTGAGATCAGAATCTTACAGGGATTCCTTTTTTATCCAGTTCTTCTTTTATTCCGCCGATTGTGTATGTTTTATTGTGAACCATACTTGCAATGAGCGCTGCATCGGCTTTTCCCTGTGTAAGAACGTCTGCCAGGTGCTGTGGAGTTCCGCCTCCGCCGCTTGCAATTACAGGAACATCTACGTTTTCCGAAATCATTCTTGTAAGTTCAAGGTCGTATCCGGCTTTTGTTCCGTCTGCATCCATTGAGTTTAAAACGATTTCTCCGGCTCCAAGACTCACACCTTTTTTTGCCCATTCTAGAGCATCAAGGCCTGTGTCTACACGCCCGCCGTTTATTGTAGTTCCGTATCCGCTTGGTTTTGTAGGATCTTTTCTTACGTCCATTCCAAGAACGATGCACTGGTTACCAAAGATTCTTGCACCTTCGGTAATAAGTTCCGGATGTTTTACTGCCTGACTGTTTAAGGAAACCTTTTCGGCACCGGCAAGGATTGTAGAACGGATATCTTCTATTGTACCAATCCCGCCGCCTACACAAAATGGAATAAAAACCTTTGAAGCAACGCGAGAGATTAAATCAAGAATCGGGCCTCTTCCGCGTGCAGAAGCGATGATGTCGTAAAAAACAAGCTCATCTACACCCTGGCGGTAGTATTCGGCTGCCATTTCTACAGGGTCACCAATATCTATGTTGTTTAAAAATTTTACACCTTTTGTTGTGCGTCCGTCTTTTACATCAAGGCAGACAATTATTCTCTTTTTAATCATTGCAGAAATTCTCCAGAATCTTTAAGCCGGGTTCACCACTTTTTTCGGGGTGGAACTGGCAGGCAAAAATATTTCCGCTTTGAATTACTGCGGGAACCTTAATACCGTAATCAGCGACAGCCTTTACAACAGAATTATTCTCGGGGCAGATTACGTATGAGTGGACAAAATAAAAATCAGCATTAAGAGGAACATCTTTTAAGATAGGGCAGTCGCCGTTTTGTAATTCAAGATTGTTCCATCCCATGTGAGGAACTTTAAGTTTGTTTTTAAGAGAGGAATCTATGTTATAAAAATGCCTGATTTTTCCTTTTACAAGACCAAGACAGTCTGCATTTCCTTCTTCGGACCAGTCAAAAATAATCTGGGAACCAAGACAGATTCCTAAAAGTGGTTTGTTTTCTTTTGCCCAGTTTTTAAGGAAGGTGTCAAAGCCGGTTTTTTTTAGCTCATTCATCGCGTAAGTTGCATCTCCAACGCCTGGGAAAATCAACTTAGAGCAGTCTTTTAAATCATCAGGATTTTTAGAGAGAATAAAATCGATGTTCAAATTTTTTAATGCGCGTTCAACACTCGTGATGTTTCCGGCATTGTAATCAACAATTCCAATCATAAGTTAAAGTATAGTAAAAAAAATCAACAAATGCAATTTTAGAATTTTAATCCTTGTGTGGAAAATCTTAAAAAAGCAGAGTATAATATTTTTATGAGTTTTAAAGAATATCTGAATCTTATTATAAATCTTATAAAAGACTGGCGCGTAATCGTAACTGTTATCGCTGTGATTTTTGTCATCAACTGTGTATGTAAAATAGTTGATTACAGGAAGAAGCCAAAGAAGGTAAAAAAATCAAAACTTCTTACAGAGAAAGCACCAGCCCCAGAAGCACAGGCACAACCTGCAGAAGCAGAAGCAAAAGAAGGCGAAGCAGAGAAAAAATAAGAATTTTATTAATTGTATTTTTAATCGAATTTACTATAATAGTTGATAATCATTCAAACAAAATTAAGGAGTTTATATATGAAAAGAAGAATTACAGGTATTTTAATTCTTTCGCTGATGTTCATTGCCAGAGCTTTTGCATCGGAAGACGACTATCAGTTTATCGCAATCACAAATTACGATAATGGTGATACAGAATATTCTTATAACGACAGCATTAAATCTACAAAATACACTTTTGAAGGACAAATCTCTCGTGATGATTGTGTAAAGGTAAGGGTTTTATGGTCACCGGAAGGAAGAAAGGCAATTGAACGCTATCTTATTACAGGAAAAACCAATGCCGGAGACAAGCCTGTAGATGATTTTTATTTAAAACAGTACAAGGCTGGTTCAACAACATTTGCCTATAATGTGTCAGGTGCTTTTGAAAATCTTGTTTACGGTTCAAACTTTTATAAATTCATTGCTTACTTTAAAGACGGCAGTGTTGATTATTATGATTTTACTTTCTATGTATATAACGGTGGAGCTGCAGAAAGAGCAAAACCTGTCATCTATCTTTATCCTAAAAAGCCTCAGAAGGTAAGGGTAAAGGTTGAACCTAAGGGCGGAGTAACAGAATCTATTCCTGATTACGACAAGGGATGGACTGTATTTGCAACTTCTGAAAGTGAACTCACAGATTTAAATCCAAAGGCTGCACGTGGAACAGAAACTTATCCATATCTTTACTGGGAAAGTAAAGACAACGGCGAAGAAATTGATATGTCTGAAGGTTTCGTAGTTGAAACAAAGAAGCTTAAATCATTCTTCGAAGAAAAACTCAAAGTTCTTGGTCTTAACGACAAGGAAATTGCAGACTTTGTTGAATACTGGATTCCTGAACTTCAGGGTAAAAAATATGTATTCATCACATTCCATTCACAGGAAAAAATCAACAAAGAAGCACCTCTTACAGTTTCTCCAAAACCAGATTCTGTAATCCGTGTTTACTTTGATCATAAAAAACTCGACAAGAAGATTTCTGTAAAAGAGCAGACTCTTACAACCCCTGAACGAAAAGGCTTTACTGTAGTTGAATGGGGCGGAAGACGCTATAAATGAAATTAAGAAATCTTGTATTTATTCTGGCATGCATTCTTGTCCTTGCATCGTGTTCTAAAAAAACTGAAGAAGCGGCCGGAGTAAATACTTTGGGGACAGCAGGCTATCAGTATTTTAAAGACACAGAAATGTGGAAAAATATCTTTAATCATACCCAGGCTTTTGTTGTCCCTAAAAATTTAACTCCCACTTCGATAATGATTCCTCATCACGATATTGCAATCGGAAACCAGAACAGTTTTTATAAGGCACTTTCGCCTCTTGTTAAACCTTCTGTAGTTGTGATTATAAGCCCGGATCATTTTGAGCGCGGAAAAAATATAATCACCATGCCGCAGAATACTGTTTTTTCTTCACCAGAGGGCGATCACGTTTTAGATAAAGAAATCATAAAAAAAATTTCGGAAGATAAAGAGCTTAGTTCTTATGTGAGCCTTCAGGATGATTTATGGTTCGAAGAGCATGGGATTTTCAGTCACACTCCATTTATTAAACATTATTTTCCGGATGCGAGGGTTGTCCCCGTTGTCTTAAAAATGCTTTCTAAAGATGATGAGTTTGAAAAATATAAGGCGCTTGGAAAAGTCCTTGCAAAAATTTTACCCGAAGATTCCCTTGTGATTGCTTCTGTTGACTGCTCGCACTACCAGATTCCGTCGGTTACTGCTTTTCATGATTATGTAATTGTAGACACCCTCATGCGTATGGAAAATCCACGCTATGCAGAAATCGACAGCCCGGAATCAATCACAGCCTTACTTTCTTATAACAAGGCATTGGGCGCCGTAAACCCTGTTTTACTTCATCAATCTTCTACTTACGATTTTATTCCCCAGGAATTTGTTGAATCTACCTCGCATTTATATATCAGTTTTTATAAGGATAGTTCGGATTTAAAAGACTCTCTTAATACCTTTTATGATGATGTAAAAAACACAAAGCAGAGAGCTAAAAAAATAAATAATGAAAAAAGAGCCCAGACCTTATTTTTTGCAGGAAGCGGAAAAACCGGAGCCGGCATCAGAAAAACATGGGAATGGGACAGATACAATACTTCCAAAGATCCCGCTGAAAATCTTTTAAAACCTCTTGCAGGAAAAGAAGCGCGCTTTTTATACGGATTTGATGCTTTAATTTTTGATCCAATGCCCGGCACAGTTTACGAAAGAACCCTGCACGGAACAAAGCTTACAGTAAAAACAATATCCCAGGATGATTATGATTCTTTTTATAAAGAAGAAACAAAACCATACGCAGGCCCGATTTTAAAAATAAAACAGATGCCTGAAGTAAAAGTTCTGGAAGTTGTTCTTACCGGTTCAAAAACAATTGCTCCACGTGACCAGATTAAAGAGCTTTTAAAAAATTTTGATGTAATTGTTTTCCGTGATGATGAAGGAAAAAAAGATGCCATGCTTTACTGTAATAAATCAAACTTAGAAGAAATAGAAGAAGTAAATCTTGGAATCTGTCATGGACAAGCCGCAATAAAAGGAAATGTTGCATTTATAAACTTTGACGGCGAAGATATTAATCTATGTACCTTGCCGTACCAAAGTGATGACGGAATAATTCCAGCAATTCATCAGTTTATCCCCGATGATGAAAATGCCGCACCTGTTGTAGAATTGGCTCCAGGCGACCGCGAAAACTAATTTTTTTATAAATTTCTCCAAACAACTGATTTTTAATCAACTTTTTTCACTTTTTTTTAAAATTTTTCTGCAAAAATGGTCTTTTTTTAAAAGTAATTTCTATTATTAATGCATGGAAGATGTTGTAAAAGTTAGTGCCGGCATGGAAATCTATGATGATGACCCCGTGGCTAAGCTTACTTTTGAGGCTTTTGGGATTAAGTATCTTTTTCCGTGGCAGAGAATGGTTATTTCGAATATCCTCGAGGCTTTTGAGTACCAGAAGAGTTTAAAAGATTTATCTTTGGAAGAACGATTGATTTTTGACAGAGAGAATCCTGATTCGTTTTGTAAAGGTCGACAGATTGTTCTTTTACCTACTGGGGCTGGGAAGTCGCTTTGTTTTATGGTTCCGGCTTTGTTTTTAGACGGTCCAACGCTTGTGATTTATCCTTTATTAGCTTTGATGAGTGATCAGCAGAGGCGAATGGAATCTGGAAGTTTAAAGAGTGTTGTGTTTAAAGGCGGGCAGAGCAGAGAAGAAAGGGAAGAGAATTTTCGGAAGATCGAAAACGGTTATAAGGTGATTATTGCGAATCCTGAGGTTTTAGGAAATGACGAACTTGTGGAAAGGCTTTGTAAGATTGGTATACGTCATGTTGCAATCGATGAAGCGCACTGTGTTTCTGAGTGGGGAGACTCGTTCAGGCCGTCGTATCTTAAGCTGGGAGAGGTTTTAAAGAAATTAAATCCTCCTGTAATTACTGCGTTTACGGCGACTGCTTCTCCGGAGGTTTTGAAAAGGGTTTCTGAGATTTTGTTTGATGGTGTAGCGCATGTTGTAAGAAGTGAAACTGACAGACAGAACATTCATTACTTTGTGCGAAAGGCGTCGGCTAAAAAGAAAGAAGCTTTATACCTTTGCAAGACTGAACATCGACCTATGATAATTTTTTGCGGTACCAGGAACAAGGCAGAAGATATGTCCAGAGAGATTAATGTCTGCTTTGGAAATGGTACTGCAAAATTTTATCATGCAGGGCTTGAAAAATCCGACAAAGAAAAAATTGAAAAATGGTTTTATGAAAGTAAAGACGGAATTCTTTGTGCAACCTGCGCCTATGGTATGGGCGTAGACAAAAAAGACATAAAAACTGTGGTCCACTTAGAGCCGCCTCAAACTGTAGAAGCTTATATTCAGGAAGCAGGAAGGGGAGGAAGAGACGGGAGTGTTGCAAAAGCCATTCTTTTGTGGAGCCTGGAAGATTCGCTTTCATTTTCTGCTTTCAGTCCGTCGTCCCGTGCATATGCAATGATGCGATTCGCTCAAACAGCAGACTGCCGGCGCCAGGTTCTCTTAGACGCATTGGGCGGGGAACAGGCAGTCTGCAGCGGCTGTGATTTATGCAATGCGAGAAGACAGCAGAAGGAACTCGAAAACCTTAAGGGAATGAAGCAGGTATTCTACCGGCGGAAGGCAGAAAAAGCGATGTATGCTGCAGACTGGGAAGTAACGTACTCAATCGTAAAAAAGACACCTAATTATTATACGGAAGAAGAACTGGAAGCGCTTTTGAGTAAAAAGATGAACGAACGCTTTTTAAAAACCATAGGTCTTAATATATGGAATCATTCGGACAGCACGCAGGTTTTAAAACAGCTCAGGCAGAGCGGAAAAATAGAAGATTGTAATTTTTTGTGGAAGGGCAGGCTTAAATGCACGAAAACTCACACGAAAACCCGGGAGGATAAAAAAAATCCCGGAAGTGATTATGACATTCCGGGAGTTTCAGTGAGTGGGGAGAACCAGTCTAATCCATCAGTGTAATTTCTACACGGCGGTTTTTGGCACGGCCGGCTTCTGTGTTGTTTGTGGCAATCGGCTCTGTAGCACCCTTACCCTGTGTAAAAATATGGTATTCGTCGCGCACCCCTTTTTTCTTAAGGTATTCTGCAACAGTCTGCGCTCTTTCTTCAGAAAGCTTTTGTCTTGCGTTTGCCGTTCCGCGGTCTGCACAGTGGCCTGTAATCAAAAGGTCGTTCGGGAACTGATTCAAGATTTCGCAGATTTTATCGAGCTTTGCTTTTTCAGAATCCATGAGGACTGGAGAGTCGGCTTCGAACTGAATATTTTCGATACTGATTGTTAATCCCTTCTTTCCTTTTTTGATTGTTACGTTCGAAAGGTTTAAGTCGTCGATTGTCTTTTGAAGCTCTTTAATCATTTCGTCCGAGTTCAAAGATTTATATTCAGTGATTTCGGCACGGGCAGTTCCTTTAAAAAGATATTCGTTTCCGTAAACATCCTTTAAGACAATTTCAAAATCTTCTGTGTAATGGTCCAGAATTCCTTTTTCGCTGTCCCAGTAGAGCTTTTGATTAGTAAATCCTGCGCTCGAAGAATAAAGGCTTCCTGCAAGAATGCTTTTTCTTGTATTTGTCTGGTAGAATTCGTAGTGAATTTCTATAACGTTGAATGTTTTTCCCTTCTGAACTTCGTCGCCAATATATGTGTAGTTTGCAGTAAAAGGAATTACAATAGGTTCGTTCATGTTAAAAAGACGTCTGAGGTCATGAACCTCTTTTCCCGGAGCAGTCCATGTGTCACCGGGTTTTACGGCCTTATTAGGAAAAACAGGAACATCGCGTACGGTTGGCATGAATGAATTATTTGGAATTGTAAGCTGACCTGTTGGTTTTCTTGTTACGGTAACAGTTTCTTCTTCACCCCACGAAAGCGAGCGTTTTGATCCGTCTACGATTGTGTTTGTTGTAGTCATGAACGAAGTTGTGATTACGGCAGAACCGTCTTTTTTTTCTTCGTCAACGGTTGTAGAAATTCTGTTTATAATCTGTGCGTGGTTGTTTAAAATTCCGTCAAAATATGCATCTTCTTCTACAGTAGAAATATAGCTGCAGGATTCGCCCAAAACCTGTTTGTATTTAAATTTTACACCCTGCGATGTATTGTTTTTAGCGCCCTGTGAGGCATTGTTCTTTGTGCCCTGTGAGCCGTTACTTTGTGCGAATGCAACAAAAATAAATAATGAGATTACAAATGCTGATATAAGTCTTTTCATTTTAATCCTCTCGTAAAAAAACATTATCTTAAAAATTATCGGTAAAAAATTTTTTCAGTTGATTTTTTATTTACATAAAATTTATACTTTATATATGTCCGAATTATTAAACAAATATCCGTATCTATTGTTACTTTTTGTAATCCTAAGCATTTTTTTATTTTTTCTTCTGATTATCCAGCGCCTGCGGTTTTCGCAGAAACTAAAAGAAGAGAGACTTGATGCAGTAAAAAGATCCAAAGCGGTGATTGGTGGTCTTACAGTGGAACAGATGGCTCCATATTTACCGGGCTTTCCATGTAATCCCGGGGATGCACGATTTGTGGGAAAACCTGTTGATTATGTTGCCTTTTCGGGGCTTACGGAAAAAGGCCGCATAGATGAAATTGTTTTAATAGAAGTAAAAACAGGAGAATCTTCATTAAACGACAGGGAAAAAGAAGTAAGAAAGGCTGTAAAAGAGGGAAGAGTAAGATACGAGCAGTGGAAATGGAAGGAATAGAACAAATAAGAATACTCTTATAAGGAATTTCTCTTATATTAATTGCAAATCTGATTTGAATTTGTTAATATGATTTATTATGAAAAAGAAAATCATTGAAGTCCAGGCAACTACGGACAAAACAAACTATTCTTATTCGGCAAAAAACGAATCATTTTTAGATGGAATCATCATTCCATATCTTGTTCGCCCCTTATTAAAAGTTTTTCCTTACAGCATCCCGGCAAACATCATCACAATCTTTTCGAATACACTCGTATTCCTTTCGTTCATCATTGCAATGCACTCTACACGAGGGAATTATTCACTCTGGTTTTTAATCCCTATATTTATCTTTATTTATGTAGTTGGGGATTGTATGGACGGAGAACAGGCAAGAAGAACTCATACAGGTTCTCCGCTTGGCGAATTTCTGGACCATTTTTTAGATACATTTGTAACAGCTGTTTTACTTATTTCGATTATAGCTGCATACGATATTAAAAATCCTTTTGTAGCATATTTTGCACTCTTTATTTCTTATGTGACTCAGGCAACAACATTCTGGGAAAAGTTTAAAAAACATAAGATGCACTTTGGTAAATTCAGCTCAACAGAAACAATTTTGAGTCTTGCTTTGATTATCACTCTTGCATATTTTAAACCAATCAGAGATTTTGTAAGTCAGAATCTTGGAACATTCGGTTTTGTTCAGAACAGCTTCCTTTCTTCATGCAATGCAGTTGTAAATCTTACAGTTATGGAACTTGTGATGATTGTTATGACTCTTTTTGCATTCATAAACATCGTAGGAACATTAATCAGAAGTGGTGGAGCAAGCGTAAGATACTGGATGTACCTTTTATTTACAGGAACAGCAGCAATCATCATGGCGTGTGCAGATGTTAAATTCTATCACATTCCGTTCTTAACACTTTCTTTATTGAACATCAATTATATTTCTGCGCTCTTAGTTGCAATCGTAATGAAGAAAAAAGATCCTTGTCCTGATTTTATTCTTCCGGTCGTGCTCACAGTTTTATATGCGCTCAAGGTGGAAAGCCCTGTTGTTATAATCTTGAGCCTTGTTTATATTTTTGTAAGCGTGATTGTAAGGGCAACAATCTTCTTTGTTCAAAACAGAAAATACTGGGTATGGAAAAATCCTAAGCCAGAAAACTAATTTTCATCAGACTGGGCAATCTTCTTTGCTTTCTGCTTTTTGATTATGTGGCGGATGATTAAGAAGAGAATTACTGCAACAAGAATTATAAATAAGATGATTCCCACAAGACGGAAGTTTTTCTGTGCTGCTTCTCCAATAAAGTAAATAAGAGAGAAGAGTGTTGCAGAACTGATAACTGCTGCAATCGAGTCGAAGAGTAAGAAGCTTGTGAGTTTTAATCCTACAAAGCCAGAGCCCATAAAAAGCATGTTTCTTACACCGAACGGAATAAAACGGCATACGATGAATGTTAAAAATCCGTGCTTGTCCAGATGTGAAGAAACCCATTCAACATTTTTAGGAGTGAGTTTTTTCTGTAAGAATTTGAACTTTAATACACCCTTGGATAAAAGTTTTCCCATAAAATAGGATTCAATGTCGCTTAAAAAGATTCCTGCATAAAGTGCAAGATAGGTTGGTATGAGTAAAGACTTATCGGCCTGTACGAATGTAGCAGAGAGGATAATCATTGCATCTTCGGAGATTGGAAGATTAAATCCGGCAAGAAGGAGTGCAAAAAAGCAGACAACCGGCCAGTAAGAAACGTATGATGTGATGAATGCTATAATCTGTTCCATGCTTTTTATTTTACATAAAAAAATGCGTTATACAAGGTGACTTTACAAAAAATCACATAAAATAAGTAGATTCTTATTATAATTGTAGAAAATTCAGTTTCATATTATAATATTTATGTGAGTAACGAAAAAATAACATACGGCAGCTTTATTGGAAGCGGTAAAACAGAAGAGCTTGAAGAAGTAAAAGAGATTTTTCTGGAAGAGCTCGAAGAAGTACCGGAAATCAGTGTAAACGACACACCAAAGAACAGTGTTAAAAAAACACCGGAAGGCAGTGTAAAAGATAAACCGGCAGAGAGCAAAAATCATAACATTCAGAATGATGTAAAACCAGCCCCTCGCTATAATTCTCCTGTAGTTGAAAAATCTTTAGAAAAATCTTTTGAAGATGAAAGTCTTCCCGTAGAAGAAGAAAATTCAGAGATTTATGACTGGGATGTTCCTTTAGATGATCAGTATTATGATGCAAAGGACAGAAAAAGTAAGAGGCGCATGAAGGCTCAGAAAAAGGCCGACAGAAAACTTGCAAAAAAGAACGCAAAAAAAGAAAAGAAACTTGCAAAAAAGAATGCCCGCCTGGCAAAAAAATATAAAAACCAGGACGAATACTATACACCTGTTAAAAAAACTCAGCCTAAAAAAGAAAAGAAACTTACTCATCCGATTGGCGTAAAGATGATAGCGATTATTTCTATGCTTGTAATCGTTTCTCTTGGTCTTGTTACCTTCCTTGTTTCATATTTTGTTACACAGGATACAAGAATCAATGCAGAAGACAATAACCTTACAATCAACCGACGTTCACTTTCAGACTGCGAAAGTCGTTTTAATTCAATCATGAATAATGCGGGAATGTTCTACGACCTTTGTGCCGAAGAAAATTTTTACACAGAAGAATGTGAACTTAAGGCAAGAATCTTTTTTGAACGAAATAAGGATATTGCCGCAATCGCATTCATGGACCTTAATCAGGTTTTTGTGAACAGACAGTTCTTTATGAGCCACGAAATAAGTCAGGCTTTGTTTGATTCATATCTTTATGCCGTAAAAGACGATATTGATTATGCAAGAAACGGAATTGTTGTAATTTCGAACGCATCGCCTTTCTTCCAGACTTCGCTCATTTCCATCAACTATCAGATTACAAACAGCGCAAATGTAGAAAACGTTCTGGTTTTATTTTCATCAGAATCTTTAATCAACAGTTTCTCTGCAGGCTCAATCAGTAATTCTTCTCTTATTAATGATAAGGGAGATATCCTTGTAAGCGCAGATCTTGATGCAGTTTTAAGCGGAAAGAATATAAAAGATAAATACATCGTAAAAGAGATGATTACCTCCCACAATCCGAACGAGCAGATTACTTATGTAGAAGAAGACGGAGATGAATACATCGGTGCTTTTTCTAAAATGGAAACAGGTGGATGCGGAATCATAACAGAAGTAAAGACAGAAATCATCCTCGAAGGAATTAATAAGACAACAAGACAGAACATCTGGATCACGCTCGCTGTCCTCTCCATCGCAATCCTCATAGTCTGGCTCTTCTCCCGCTCGCTCTCTGTCCCTCTTAAGCTTTTAACGAACGTCGCAAACGAAATCAAAAATGCCAATTTTAACACAAAGCTTTTTGACTACCTTGACGACAGACGCGGAGACGAAATAGGCGTTCTTGCAAGCAGCACAAAAGATGAGCGTGACATGCTCAACACCTTTACAAAGCTTACGAACAAGGGTGTAACAAAGGCAATCGTCTTAAAGGAAATAGATTTTGAACCTCATTTAAAAGATATCACAATCTTTTTCAGCGATATCCGGGGCTTTACAGCAATTTCAGACGGATTTAATAAACGCTTCGGCGATAAGTCTGCAGCAGAAATTATCAGCTTTTTAAATGATTACATGAGCCGCATGGTAAACTGTATTTCTTTAGCAGGCGGAACTGTAGATAAATTCGAAGGAGATGCAATCATGGCGGCATGGGGTGTCCTCAGAGACGACAGCCTTGATTATGAAAAGCTTGATCCATTTTCTCCTGAATACAAGAAGGCTTATACAATCCACGAACGCCACAGAAAAGAAGATGCGCTTTCGGCAATCACTGCGGCAATCGCAATGCGCTATTCATTAATGGAATACAATAAAAAGGCATTGGAATTTACAAGACTCCACGAAGAAGAAGGAGATGCAAAATTCAAGCCTATAATCAGAATCGGATGTGGTATTAATACCGGTCGTGCAACAGTAGGATTTATGGGCTCTAACGATAAGATGGAATTTACTTCGATTGGTGATTCTGTAAACCTTGCAAGCCGAACAGAAAGCTCTAACAAGCCTTGCGGAACTGACATGCTCATGACTCAGGATACTTACGAGTTATTAAAATATGAATACATCCGCTGCGAAGCAAATAATTTTACAATCAGAAAAGAAAATTTAAAGAACGAAATCATCGTAGAAAAAATCCCTGTTTCTTTCGAAGTAAAGGGAAAGGGAAGACAGCACTTTTACGGTATTGTAAATATGCCGAACTTTAATATAGAAGAATTCTTTAAAAAATCTAATCCGGAATTTACGGTTGATGCAGACTGTGCGCTTTGTGTTGGTCCTAATGGTCCTAAGACGCTCAGTGAACTTCGTTTCCTTATGGGAATTCCGGAACCAGATTATAGTGGAGTGAATCTTGAAGAAGAGGAAAGTAAGGTTAAGATCCAGACTTCTTGATTTTTTTGTTGTAATAATCTGTCTTCTGGCATGTTATTACAGCCTTTCACTTTTCTGGAAAGAGCTGAATGCGTTTACCACAAGAACAGATATAACAGAAATTGCGGAAATTCAGTATAAATATAAGGTTGCTCAAAGAAAATTCAACGACCGCGTTGTGTGGGAAAGGGTGCAGCAGCATTCTCCTATTTATAATGCCGATACAATCAGAACGGCAGACGGTGCTCTTGCAACAGTATCTTTTCATAATAAAGAAAAAACTGTTTTAGAATTAAGCGAATCCACAATGATTCAGATTTTCGTTTCGGAGGATGGAGAAATCTCTGTTTCTCTTGGAAGCGGTGCAATCGATGTTCAGACAGGAGATTCTGATTCGGGCTTAAAGCTTCTTTTGTCTAACGGTTCTTCTGTTATGATTAAATCCGGAACTCATGTTTCTGCAGATTCCAAATCCGATACAAGCGATAACCTCTTGGTTGTTTATAACGGACAGGCTTCTCTTTTGAGTACGGACGGAGAAGAAGTTCTTGTTTCCGAAGGTCAGTCAATTAAGCAGGGGCAGGGCGGGAATTCAAAAATGCTTCCTGTAACCGTAACTTCCATTCCGGCAAAGGCAAATGTTCTTTCTTTTGATAAGGATGAAGTTCCTGTAAATTACAATTTTAGCGTAACACCTGATTATGCGGACCAGAAGATAATCATAGAAATTTCCGATACCCCTGATTTTTCAGAGATTAAGGAAACTTATGTTTCGGAAAAAGGTGAAAGCCTTGTTGTTCAAAAATCATCCGGAAAATTCTACTGGAGGGCTTATCCGGAAGAAGACAAGGAAGATGCGGCAGACGGAAGTGTAAACATCATCTCTGTACCGGAAGTAATCCTTGTTTCTCCTGCAGCGTCGAGCACGGTAACCATAGATAAACAGCGTCCTTATGTTACTTTTTCGTGGAAAGGAAACGAATACGTTAGTCACTATAAACTCGAAGTTGCATCGGACAATAATTTTGCAAACATAGTTTTTAACGCAGAAACCCAGGCAACCAATCTTAAAACAGATGTTCTTAAAGAAGCTGATTACTACTGGCGCGTTACTCCTTATTACGATATTCAGAATGTAGGATATAAAACACAGACAAATTATTCTCTCTTTACGGTTTCTAAGGAAAGTGAATTTAAATCGCCTCTTCTTTCTTACCCTGTGAATAATACGGTTGTAAATATTCAGGCTCAGGATTCTGCTTTGAGTTTTGTGTGGAAGTCGAGTGTACCGGATGCCGCATATAAGGTTTTAGTTTCTAAGTCAAAGGATTTTTCAAATATAGATTTTATAGAAAACACCGAATACAACCGCTTTGTAAAAACAGTAAACACAAAGACAATGAGCGAAGGAACTTATTACTGGAAGGTTGTGCGAAATTCTCCGACAGAAAAGCATGCTTCGGAATCTAACGTTGGTTCCTTTGTTGTAAAGCAGGTTGTTCCGCAGAAAACTCATCTTGTTTATCCGCCGGAAGGATTCATAGTAGAAAAAGACCGTGTTCATAAGACTCAGTTTATGTGGGTTGTTTCGAGCGAATTTGATGGTCAGAATATAACATCGGTCTTCCAGATTTCCAAGAATAAGTCGTTTAATGATAACGTTCTGGAGATTTCTACAAAGAAAACAGAAGCAGAAAATGTACAGCTTACAGAAGGCGCTTATTTCTGGCGCGTTGCAGTAAAACCCGAAGGAAGTGAAGTACCAGCAGAATACTCCGGTGTTCAGACAATCAATATTGGAAATCAACTTGCTGCTCCTGAAGTTATATGGCCACCTTTGGATGGAACTGTAATCTTACCTGGAAACCGCGAACTCAATATCACATGGAAGCCGGTTACTCAGGCACAGTATTATAAGGCAAAGATTGTAGACCCAGAATCTCAGAAGGTTTTATACGAAGGAGATGCAGTATACGGAACTAAAAATACATTAAAGCTTCCATCGGACTTCTCTATTTCTTCACAAGGACAGCCTTTAATCTGTAGTGTTCAGGCATTTGCAGATTCATCAGATATTTCTGATTACAGGGCGGGAGAAAAAAGAGAAGTAAGCTTTAAACTAAGAACTCCGGTTCCTGTTACACTGGTAAGCCCTGCCCAGGGAGAAAGAATAGACGGTAAGGCTGCACTTACAAAAGATTTAGTATTTACATGGAAAAACGGGGACAAGGCAGATAAGACTCAGTTTGTTTTAAGAAAGGTATTAAAGGACGGTTCAACTCTCACCGTAAAGACAGTAAATAATCCTTCAAGACAGGTGAGGGTTTCTGATTTATCTACGGGAACTTATGAATGGGCTGTAAATGCAAGTTCAAACGAAGGATACGTGATGAATTCGGGCTACAGAAGATTTACGATTTCTACAATTCCGCTTCTCGCAACTCCATATCTTAAAACACCGGAAAGCGGATTTGTAATCAACACAGAATATTTAAGGAATAACAGAACAATAAGCTTTAGCTGGAATGAAGTTCCTGATGCAACGGAATACAGTTTTGACCTTTATTATAAAGACAAAAACGGAAAGCTTAAGAAGGTTTATTCAAAGCAGAAATTAAAATCGACACAGATTGAATTCAGTGATCTTAAAATACTGGATGTTGGAGAATTTGAATGGCATGTTACCGCTTATAATACAGACGGCGGAAAGAAGGCTGTTCAAAGCAGTAAGGAAGGAATACGCAAATTTACAATTGATATTCCTCTGCCTGAAAAGGTAAAGACAAAAGATCCTGGAAAGCAATATGGTGAATGATTTTATTAAAAAAGTAAGATTCGTTTTTCTTTTTGCTCTTTTCTGCATGCCCCTTTCTGCCCAGTCAAGATTTAAACAGAGGGTAGAGTGGGAAAGTGAACCCAATGCCATGGAGTATAAGGTAGAAATTGAACTTTTAGAGCTCGATATACCCGATGCAGGTGATGGGGGGCTTACATCGGAAGAAGAGGCTTCCGGGGCTGATGGAGAGTCTTCCGGTGAAGAGACTCCCGATACAGACAACGCAGCACCCGGAGAAAAGACTCCTGTAACAACTGCAGAACCATCTTCTATCCAGAAAACACATTTTTTTAATACAACAGAAACCTTTATAGAATTTTCCTATGAGCCCGGCCGTTACCGCTACCGTGTCTATGCATACGATTTTCTGGGGCGCGAAACAAGTGTGAGTGACTGGCGTGAGTTCGAAATTACCCGAGCCCTTGAGCCAAAGGTAAAGGTTCGCGACAGCGTGCAGGTAGAAAAAGGTTCAAACGAAAATCTTGTAATCCCTGTAGACCTTGATTCAATCACCCCCGAATCTGTCGTTGTTCTTGTAGACCCCCAGACTAACGAAGAAATCCCGGGCGAAATCCAGGAAGATCCCGAATATCCCGGTGCTAAGGTAGTTGTCTTTCCTCCGATTAAAAAGCCTGATTATAAAATCAAAATCACAAATCCGGGCGGCCTTACGACAGAAACAGATTTACTCGACATAGCTTTTGTAAAAAAGCCCCATAAGATGAAGTATATAAATATTCAGGCGGGTGCCGGTGTTTTATTCAGCTTTGGTCAGTCGGTTTTTACAAAATATAATAATCAGACTTCTGTAACGCCTGTAATCAATTTTAAAATTTCTTTCTTCCCGGTTCGTTTTGAAAAATCTAATCTTGGTTTTGAGCTTGGAGCTCAGGGAACAACCGTAAATTATAAAAACAGCATGATAGACATCAATCTTCCTACAGAATTCTGCGAATTGAGTTTTTTGTGGCAGTATGAATTTATTGATGATATACTTGATTTAAACGTAAAAATCGGCGCTATCTTGGGCTTTACACAGGAAGTTCTCTTGATTGGCGGCGTTCAATATGATGTTGTAAGTTATACTTATCCGGGTGCGCTTACGGGAGCTTATCTTGTGTGGTATCCGTTTAAGTATTTCAGCGTAGAAGCGGGGGCAGAGTTTTCCGTTCTTTTTGATTCAGGCAAAATTACTCCGCTTTTAATTCCGGTTATAAATATTGGGGCAAGGTTTTAAAGGATTTTTAAGGAAAAACAGGTTTTGACAAAAAAAAGTTTTTTTAAGACATTTCTGATTTTCTCTCTTTTAATTTTTGCAAGTCTTTTTACCTCCTGCAAGGTTGAATGGTTCGGCGGTCTGGAGGATGACCTTGATGAAAAGTTGATGACTTTTGTTGATTTTTATCCTGTCAATATATATACAGTTACTTCCCCTCCAGATCCACTTAAAATCCCTTATTTAATAGGAACTGAATTAACTCAGGATGATTTTCCACAAACTGGAAGTAAAGAACTTTATAAACTTCGTCCTGGCTATCATCTGACAGGAAAATGGAAATATGGAGATGCTTTATCTAATGATATTGTAAGCAGGGATCCATCTACTTATGTTGTTGAAAGATGTGTCGTTCCTCCAAAAGATACGGGAATTTATCTGGTTTTTTATCTTGATTCAACTGATTGGGCACCAAATACAGATACAAAATATACCTTCCATTATAAACTGCAGAATATTTATGATAATGAATATGATGAGTTTGATAAATCATATTCTGGTACAACAGATGATCCATGGTTAGTAAATCAAGTAACTGAGTATCAGAATATGGTGGGTAGTCCTTTGTCGGGAAGTACTACTACTGGTATATATGAGCATGCTTCCAATCATGATGAATCATTTACAATTGCAGGAGACGGTTCTACTAAAATAAATGTTACCCTGTATCGCAATGTCCGTTCACTTACCTTTAATCTTGATACAACTCCTGTTATTGCAGATGAATCCTGGACTGACTCTGTACCAGATACGTATAATGATCCAGATGGTATAATCACAAAAACAAAGGAAAGCAATAAATATACAATAAAATGCCGTCACGGTTATGATTACAAAAGACTTAAGGAAGATATACAGCAGCTGCGTCCTGCAAGAAATAATTATAGTTTTTATGGTTGGACAAATGAAGGAAACCGCTCAAAAGTATGTGGACCTTTAGAAAATCCATACGATTTTATTCTTTCCTTTGATGATGGTGCTTCTAATTCATTTCCGGATAGTGTAGAGGGTGATAAAGATTTTTATCCTGTCTGGGGACCAGAATTTTATAAGATTTATATAAAAATGCCTCAGATGAAGGATAATGAATTCATTGGAACTATAGACGGAATAGATATTCTTTCTGATTCAAACGGTAAATATATAAATATGTCTGTAGCAACTTCTTTACCACCACCCCAACTTCCGGATTCTTATAAAGCTGAAGACTTTGAATTTGCAGGATATAAATATACAACCCCTTTAGATCTTCATGATGGTACACCACTAACACTTCAACCAGATGGTACTTGGAACTCTATCGGGCTTGCTACTCCAATTTCCAGTCTTTTAGTTATTACTGCTACCTGGACCTACAAAAACATTTATCTTGACCCTGTAGGTGGAAACGATAACAACGACGGACTTTCTGCTGGAACTGCGGTACAGAGTGTTAGTAAAGCAAAAGAATTAGCCAAAGATGAGATGACGAATACTTCTGGTAATTCTATCTATTTAATGAATAAGATTACGGATCCTATAGAATTGACGACTTTAAATACTATAACAATATCTGACTATCACAATGTAATCATAAAACGTGCAGAAGGTGTAAAGGGAACACTTATAGAAATTCCTTCGGGAACTACAGTAACCTGGACTGATTTAGCTATTAATGGAAATAAAGATAAGGTTACTGCAAATTCTCCGTTTATTGTTAATAATGGAACTTTGAATATAGAACAAAAAGTTCGTTTTGAAAGTATAGCTTCTGACGGAAGTGTAGAAAAAGGGTCTGTCATAAAAAATACAGGTACACTAAATATAGGAAGGATGACAGGGAGTGGAGTCCAGAATAATAATTTTTATGATATTTATTCAAAAAAAGGTGGTCTTTTCTATAACGATGGTTCTTCTCCTGAGTTGTTTTTAGACCAGAATAATAGTTTTACCAATTGTACATGCGATGCTTCTGCAACAGCCTTGGATCAGAGGGCAAATATTGCATATATACGCCAGGGGAATTTGAAATTCAGGAATAAAGCTTTTGGAGAGTCAACGGTTATTTCAATTAATAAGGGAGCAAAAATAAAAGTTAATGGTGTACCTAGTGGTTCAACGAAGATTGCTTCCCTGATTCTCGGTGACGAAAGTGCTACAGGTACATTAAGCGATTTTGATACTGCTACGAGCCATGAACTTTTATATACAGAATCAGCAGGTGTAGATCTTGCAGAAATTGCTCCAAAATTCGTCCTTCCAGACTCAACTTACGATGCCTCTACATCAACTGCGGGCTGGAAGATTGATAATACCGGTAAGCTTGTTTATGCAACGTTCGGAGGAGGCGGAATTAGAATACCTACGAACTTCATTGCTAAATTTGGAGTTATTTTTAATGGTTATTCGGATGGAACTTTATATGCATCTAACCCAAGCTCTCCTGTTATAACTTTATCTTCACCGGATTTTGAAATCGGAATTACTATAAAGTTATGGTATGACTCAGAAACAGATGCTAATCAAGTTATCTTCGCTTCTAATCATGTATTACAAACTATAACAGATCCTGATTTCCAAAATTACACTGCTAAAATATATTATAGTTCAGTAGAAACTCCGGCAACATTAAACAATGGAAAATTAAAGGGTTCAGCAGACTGGCCGGAAGGCGAATATACAGTCTACATCTACTTTGAATACATGGGCGTTCCGTACAGCATTTATATTCCGTTTACGGTTGATTATTAATCTTACTTGTAAAAGATTTCTTTTTGGAATAAGATAAAAAAGAGGTAATTTATGATTTCTATTATTCTTGGACTTATATTTATCGGTTTTACAGTATTTGCTGTTCTTCCTTCATGCCCGCTTGCGTGGGGCGCAGAAGTTATCGCTTTTTTAAAGGGATGTGCTCCTGTATTATCTGCATTCATCGGCCTTATCTGTCTTTTTATTGGCGCTGCAGATATCAAAGATAAAAAAGAAGCAAAAAAGGAAGATACATCATCTGATAACTAATCAGAAATCTCTAGCATTCTTCTATAATCTTAAGTTTATTGTATTGACACATTCCGCGAAAATTTGTTAAATTATTTTACCCGTTAAAAGATTTTATGGACTGCTCATCCGTAAATCTTGCGTTTTTTGAATCAGATGCACAGATTCATTTTTCGCGATTAACTTTTATTTTAAGTAAGGTATATCATGGAAACTATCTTTGTTAAAGAAGCTGAACAGGCTCGCAAATGGTACATTATTGATGCAGAAGGAAAACCACTCGGACGTGTTGCCGCAAAAGCTGCTGCAATTGCACGTGGTAAAAACAAAGCTACATTTACAAGAAATCAGTTGATGGGTGACTTTGTAGTTATCATCAATGCTGCAAAAGCTGCTGTAACAGGTGGAAAAGAAACTAAAAAGATTTACTATCACCACACAGGCTTTGTAGGTGGACTTCGCGCTCACACATACGAAAAATTATTGGAAAAACATCCTGAAGATCCAATGAAGATTGCAGTTGCAGGAATGCTTCCAAACGGACGTCTTGGCCGCAAGATGATGGACAATGTTAAGATTTACGCTGGTGCTGAACACCCACACGCTGCTCAGAATCCACAGCCAATCGAACTTTAATGGAGTAAAAGATGGTAAAGAATATTGCTATTGGTACAGGTAGAAGAAAAACAGCTGTAGCTCGTGTATTTGTTCGAGACGGCTCAGGAAAAATCGTTGTAAACGGTAAAGATGTAAAAGACTATTTTGCAACAGCAGAACAGGTTCAGGTTGTAAATCAGCCTCTTTTAGTAACTTCAATGGGTTCTAAATACGACATCTTAATCAACGTTACAGGTGGTGGTTTGAACGGACAGGCTGCTGCATGTTTACACGGAATCTCACGCGCATTAGTTCAGATTGATCCAGATGCACGTACATCTCTTAAAGCTAACGGATACCTCACACGTGACTCACGTATGGTTGAACGTAAAAAGTACGGACAGAAGGGTGCTCGTCGCCGCTTCCAGTTCTCAAAACGTTAGTCGGTTATATGCTTTATACAAAACGCGGTTTATTACGGGCCGCGTTTTTTTATGCCCAGAATTACACTCTAGGGTGTTTTACTTAATTGTAAAAAAAAGTTTGACAAATGCGCATCCTCGGGTTACTATTAATTTACTGGATAAATCATAGTGTAAAAGCTAATTGATTTATCACTGTTTTTTTAATTTTTTTTATAAGGTCACAAGTCAAACGCGTTTGATTGTGGCTTTTTTAATTTAACGGCACTTTCTCCTGCTTTATAATCATCACATTATAATCATATAATCACGAACTTATATCTTTTTATTTTGATTTTACGCTTTTTGAATGTATAATATTTGTAATGGACCAAAGCTTAGAGAACTTTTTTAAGTCTAACGAAAAAAATGTAAATTCTATTCTTACCCGTCTTGCATTTTTGCTTACCCTGGTTTATCCGGTTTTGTGGATTCTGCGTGAGCTTAAAATTTATAACAGTTTCCCGATGGGTAATTTTTTCATATCCTGGGCAATTGCCATTTTCTTTGCCTTTTTCTTTTATTTTGTTACTAAAAAACATTCGGACAGCCGTTTTAATAAATACTTTTTAATCGTTGGTATAGAGATTGCAGTTTTTTCTCTTTCCATATTAAACGGTGTAATTGTTTATATTACTTATGTTTTGATTGTTCTTTTAAGCTGCATGTACTTTGATCAGTTTTTTACTTTCCAGGTAGAAATCATTGCCTTTGTATTTATGATGATTTCTTTTACAATTCGTGCGAATCTTCTTCCGGCTTCACAGATCGAAACAACACTGGAAGAATGGGGAATTAATCATACGGCAGCAGGGGCTTTGGAATTCAGTCTTTTTGGAATATTCTGTTTTTATCTCTCTTTTTCAATCAGAAAAATTTTGATTTCGATTTATGAACACAAGCGTACCATTCAGAATGTCCAGAATCAGCTTAACTTTGGATTTGCAAACATCATCGAAGCAAAGGACGAAAATACCGGTGAACATATTAAAAAGACTTCGGAATATGTCTGGCTTTTGTGTATCAAACTCATGCAGAAAAATTTATATCCCGAAGTTGTAAATGAACACACACTCCCCATAATGGTAAGTGCAGCTCCTTTTCATGATTTAGGAAAAATCTGTGTACCTGATGATATTCTTAATAAGGAAGGAACTCTTACTAAAGAGGAATTCAGTATAATTCAAAGACATCCGCGAGACGGAGCAGAATTTATCGAGAAAAAAATGCGCCCGATTATGGATCCTGAGCTTATAGAAATTGCAAGGGATATGTCGCTTTGTCATCACGAGCACATGGATGGAACAGGTTATCCTAATCGCCTTATAGGTGATGAAATTCCAATCTGTGCCAGAATCATGACTATTGCAGATATCCTCGACGCGCTTCTTTCTGTCCGTTCTTACAAAAAGGCTTTTTCTATTCAGGAATCTTTTACAATCATTAAAAATATGGCTGGTTCTGCACTGGATCCTGTTATTGTCGATACCCTTTTAGAATGTGATACAGAAGTTCGTGTTATTAGGGATGGAGGGGTTTTAACCGATGAAGAATTTTAACGATTCCTTTGAGCGATTTTTTAAGACAAACGAATACAAGCAGAATAAATTCATCATGCGCATAATCCTTTGGTTTTTAATTGCCATCCCGTTTTTACTGCTTGGCCGTCAGTCTGGAATCTTCCCGGAATTTGATATTAAACTCATTTATATAGATTTAATCATCTTTATCTGCGGATACTGTATTGCATTCATCTTTGAAAAAATAAGGCCTTATTCTTCTGTGATTAAATACATCATCCTTTTTACGGTAGAAACCAATGTAATTATAATTTCAATAGGGCAGGGAAGTCTTCTTTATATTTCGTATATCATTGTACCTCTTTTAAGCTGTATCTATCTGGACAGAAAATTCAGCATAAAGATTTTAATCATCTCTTATATACTTATGATTATAAGTCTTATCCACAGAGCCTACTTCCTTATTCCAGGATATACGAGCGGCATTACTCCGGAGCGATGGCTTACTCAGTATACAGCAGGTCTTACTATTGAATATTGTCTTGTTGCCTGCGTTGTACTCATTGTTGCTTCCCGAAATACTACAATCGTCGACACTGATTATAAAGAAGTCGTAAAGGCTTTTAACTCTCAGCGTGAAATTACTGCAAGTTATGTTGCAATGCTTTCTCAGAAACAGGCAGGGCTCGAAAAGCATCTTGCCAGAAGTTCAAACTATGTAGAAATCATCTGTAATTACCTTCAGCGAAATAAAAAATATTCTGATATTCTTACAGACAACACGGTATTCAATTACGTTACAGCTTCTTATCTTCATGATATCGGGGTTATTTCCATTCCTGATTCAATCCTTAATAAAAAGGGCGCTCTGAACGACAAGGAAACTAAGATTTTACATACTCATCCTATTTTTGGTTATAACCTGATTAAGGCAAATATGTCGCAGATGAATCACGATTATCTTGAAATCCTTTGCGATATGACACTCTATCATCATGAGCGTTGGGATGGAAACGGCTATCCTTACGGGCTTTCTGGAGAAAAAATCCCTCTTGCAGGAAGAGTTATGGCCGGCGCAAACTACATCGATAATCTTTTGACTGGAGCAGCATTCAGAGCACCTGTTACCTTTGACAAAATGCTCGAGATTATAAAGGAACTTGAAGGGACAGCCCTTGATCCCGAGATTGCACGCGTAATTTTAAAAGCTTCTAATGATATAAAAGCAGTTTACGAAAGACAGAATTTTATTTAATATAAGGTCTTGAGTAATTTTCGTTCAACGTTAGACTACTCAAATTTTTTTGATTATTTATTTTTAGGAGTATATATGGCAGAATGTACACATGACTGTTCCAGCTGCAGTCAGGATTGCGAAAAGAGAGATTTTCATGTTGATTTAAATCCAAAAAGCAGCGTAAAAAAGGTGATTGCAATTGTAAGTGGTAAGGGTGGAGTAGGTAAATCCCTTGTTACAAGTATGCTTGCAAGTAAGGTAAATAAACATGGTTTTAAGACTGCCATCCTTGATGCTGATATTACAGGACCTTCTATTCCTGAAAGCTTTGGTGTAGATGAAGAAAAAGCAACTGCACTCGAAAACGAAGAAGCATTGAATCCTGTTGTTACTGATTCCGGTATTCAGCTTATGTCTATGAATTTCCTTTTACAGAATGCTACAGACCCTGTTATCTGGAGGGGACCTGTTATTGCCGGAGCCGTTAAACAGTTCTGGACTGATGTAATCTGGAAGGATGTTGATTTTATGTTTGTAGATATGCCACCTGGAACAGGGGATGTACCTCTTACTGTATTCCAGTCGCTTCCTATTGATGGAATCATCGTTGTTTCTTCTCCACAGCAGCTTGTCCGCGTTATTGTAGAAAAAGCAGTTAATATGGCAAACCTGATGAATATTCCTATCCTTGGTCTTGTAGAAAATATGAGCTATGTAAAATGCCCGGATTGCGGAAAGGAAATCACTGTATTTGGTAAGAGCAATATCGATAAGATTGCAGAAAGCTTTAATCTTCCTGTTCTTGCACGCATCCCTATGGAAGAAAAGACATGCCAGGCAGTGGACGCAGGTGATGTAGAAAGCCTTGAATGTGATTATCTGAATGCTGCAGCACAAAAAATAGAATCCCTTCTTAAATAAATAATCAGTTGGCACCTTAAAAAAATTAAGTTGACAAAAATGTACGGGGGGGGGGGGATAATAAAGTTTGTGTGATTCATTATTTTGAAGCTTGTACAATAAACGTTTTTTAAATAGGGGTGAAAAATGAAAAAAATGTTGTTTGGACTTCTGGTCCTTGTATCTTTATGTTTTATGGGATGTGACCTTTCGCCTGCAGTGGCAGATGTTTCGGTTGTGAATAATACAGATTATACTTTTGTATTTATGACAGATTATAATCACAGTTTAAAAACGAGCTCAAGTGTTAAAACTGTAGGTCCTAATTCAACTGTTCATGTTTCCTGCGAAGGTATTTATACAAAATCGCAGGTTGATGATTTTGGAGATGATTTTTACTTTTATTATTGCGAACTTGGCGAGTGGGAAGATTTGAAGAATAATTCTGCGTCAGGTGTGAGCGAATGGTACTTACTTACAAATGATGCTAATCAAATGTCGTTGTCAAATAAATACAGCCAGAATTATACAGTAACATTTGAAATGCAAAATGGAAATGTAGTGACAGAAATTGTAAGCCATTAATTGTTAAATTTTTGTACGATTTTGTCTTAAATTCCTTTGACTTATGCGGCTGTTCGGGTTACAATAGAAGAATAATATAACCCTAGGCTCAAACGAGTCGAATAAGGAGGCCACATTAAATGGCAAAAGTAGAACTTAAAGGTATTGGTAAAGTTTACGACGGCGGTGTTCGTGCTGTAAGCAACGCTAATATCACTATTGAAGACAAGGAATTCTGCGTATTCGTAGGTCCTTCTGGTTGTGGTAAATCAACAACATTACGTATGATTGCTGGTTTGGAAGACATTACAGACGGTAAATTGTTCATCGATGGTATCGAAATGAACGACGTTCCTCCAAAGGATCGTGATATCGCCATGGTATTCCAGAACTACGCTCTTTACCCACATATGACTGTATATGATAACATGGCATTCGGTCTTAAGATCCGCAAGATGGATAAGACAGAAATTGATCGCCGTGTTCGCGATGCTGCTAAACAGCTCGACCTTACACAGTACCTCGACAGAAAGCCAAAGGCTCTTTCTGGTGGACAGAGACAGCGTGTTGCTGTAGGACGTGCTATCGTTCGTAATCCAAAAGTATTCTTGTTCGATGAACCACTTTCTAACCTTGATGCTAAACTTCGTGTAACAATGCGTTCTGAACTTGCTGCTTTACACAACAGACTTCAGGCTACAATGATTTACGTAACACACGACCAGATCGAAGCTATGACTTTGGGTACAAAGATCGTTGTTATGAAAGACGGTGTTATCCAGCAGATCGGTGCTCCATTGTACCTCTACAATAACCCAATCAACAAATTCGTAGCAGGATTCATCGGTACACCTCCAATGAACTTCCTTACAGTAAAAGTTCTTGAAAAGAACGGAAAGATCGTTTGTGACGAAGGTTCTTTCGAAATCAACCCTACAGATGCTCAGGCTAAAGCTCTTAAAGCATATGTTGGAAAAGAAGTTTCTTTCGGTATTCGTCCGGAAGACCTCAAATATACAGAAAAACCAGTTGCAAAAGATGATATGCAGATGAAGATTACTAACAAGGAACCGCTTGGTGCTGAAACACACCTCTACCTTGTTTCTAACAAAGGTCAGTCAATCATCGCTAAGACAACAGCAAATGCAGAATTCCGCTTAGGAGATTCAGTAAACGTTGTTCCAGACATGACAAAGGCTAAGTTCTTTGCTATGGATGAAGGCGAATTGAACATCTGCGACACAATCGAAAAGAAATGGTAAGCCTACAATCGGAGAACCGTTAAAAAGCGAGTTGCGACAGCGGGTCGCTTTAGGTTCAACGAAAGAACGTCTGAGCCGCGAGACTATGCGAGCGGCTATGTATACAGGGTCGTCCTTTGGGGCGGCCTTTTTTATTTGACCTTATCGGGTTTTTCCACTATAGTATTCTAGAATTCATAAATTTTAAGTCAATTTATAAATCGTTCTGTCTCCGTTTCTGGAGTATATTTTTCACAATTTATCTGGAGGTCTTTTTTTATGAAAAAGATTATTTTAGGTGCCTTAATGGCTTTGACAATGGTTTCTTTGTCTGCTCAGGTAATGGGTTCTACAGGTGTTCGTAACACATTATGGGCAGGTGCAGGTTCTCCTGACACAGAAGAAAAAGATTTTACTTTCTACGGTTTTACAGATACTCTTCAGGCAAGAGTTGACATTGCGCAGTTTACAATGGAAGGAATGGTAAACTGGGGTCTCTTTATTGATTTTGATTGTAATGGTTCAAGATTTATTGAATTTACACCAAAAACTGCATTCTATGCTGCTAACCGCTGTTCTGATTTCTGTTCCACAAGTATTGATGATTCATTAACAGATGCTTACTATGTAAACTTCCTCTGGCATCCTTTAGCTGGTTTAGACATTGGTGTTGGTACTCGTCTTGAATGGAAGGTTGGTGTTGCTCCTGCTTGTGGTGACTACTACTGGGGAAAAGGCGCTCACGTTAAACAGGGTGGGTTAAAATATGCTTTCCCTGGAAATACAGATGTTGCAGGTTTTGTAAACTATGCAAATACTTATGCACGTACTGCTGTTGGTGCAAGATATACTTATAAAGATATCTTCCAGATAGGTTTTGCTCTTCCTTCTCCAACTTCTGTAGGTGGTTTTGATTTTAGCGCAGGATTTTCTGTTCACCCAATGGATTTATTCACATTAAGCTTTGCTTATGATGGAGTATGTTCTGGAAGCGGTGATCTTTTTGCAGGTCTTGAACTCTTCCTTGGAAAGAATCTTAAATGGAATATCTTCTATGCAATGAACAATGTTGGAAACGATGCTGATAACGGTATCAACGGAATTGGTACAAACTTTGTAATCGGTATTCCAAGTCTTAACATGACTGTAACACCAGAATTCGGAATGACATTCTACGAAGATGATTCATACTCTAACGCATTCTACTTTGGTTCTGGAATTGATTTTGCAATCAACAAACAGTTCAACGTTGGTACATGGGTTTCTTTCGCATTTGGTGCAGAAAATAAATACTGGGATTCAGACGATCCTCTTGAACGAAATGCTCACCACTTAGGTGCTTTTACATATGCTGTTACAAAAAACTATAACGGTGGTACAGTATTCGACATCAGACCATATGCAGACATGCAGGTTAATAGCAATAACGATGTAGCAATCTACCTCGACTATCAGCAGAGAACTATGTATAACAATACACAGTATGGTAACTGGTCGTTTGGGTTGTATTGGACCTATACACGCTAATTTATATATGCGACGGGGAGCATGAATTGGTTTAAATATTGATTTATGCTTTCGCAAAAAAAAGAGGCTGTCCAGCTAAAAACACGCAGGACAGCCTCTTTTTTTTGCTGCACATAAATCAGATTGGTATAGAATTATGCTCCCGCTCGCTACATAAATAGTTAACGGGAAAAATTGGATGGGGTGCCCAGCTAAAACACGCAGAGCAAGCCCGTTTTTTTTGTGCGCATAAATCAACTGGTATAGATAGTTATGCTTCCTCGCTATATAAATTTTTTACGTTAAAGGTCGAGTTGGTAGAGGTTGGATTTTAGTTTTTCTAGGAATTCGGTGTCGGGCATGGGGCGGCCGAAGAGGTAGCCTTGGATTTTTTCGCAGCCGTTTTCTTTCAGGAATTCGTAGGCTTCCTGGGTTTCGACTCCTTCGGTTAGGGTGCACATTCCGATTTCTTTGGCCATGCTGATTATATTTCTTAAAATCTTTCTTGCTTTTTCGTTTCCGGAAAAATCCCTTAAAAACTTCATGTCGATTTTCATCATATCAAAATCATATTCTTTAAGGACATTCAGGCCTGAATAACCGGCACCAAAATCATCGAGCCAGAGGTCGTAGCCGTTTGTGCGGAATTTATTAAAGGTTTCTTTTAAGCGTTCATCGTTGTCGGAAAGGGTGCTTTCGGTAACTTCTATGTGAATCAGCTTTTTGTCTATGTCATATTTTTTTAGATAATAATCAACATCGTCTACAAGGTTTGGAAGGCTAAAGTCCAGGCGCGAAAAGTTTAAGGAAACAGGGAGCTGCTTTATTCCGTTATCGCGGGCGTTCACCATATTCAGGCAGACTCTTTCTACAACGTATAAATCAAGCTTGGAAATCTGATGGTATTCTTCGAGTGTCTGGATAAAATCTGCAGGGGAAAGAAATCCGTATTCTTCGTCATCCCATCTTGCAAGTGCTTCGAGTCCGCAGAGCTTTCCGTTTTCCGTATTTACAACAGGCTGATAGTAAACCTTGATGTTTCCTTTTTTAATTGCAGAATCAATATTGTTTATGATGTACTGCTTTTTCTGGAAATTATTTGCCATTGTGCTGTTGTATTCGCAGTAGTCGTTGTTGTAATGTTTTTTAATCGTATTACATGCATAGCGGGCGCGATCACAGGCAATAACAGGAAGACAGTCGCGGTTTTCCGGAATATAGGCTCCTACTTTAAGACCGAGCTTTACATCGTAATTCATTCCAAGGATATTACGCCTGATTGTCTGGAGTTTTTCGGGAACTGCATCCTTTTTTGTAAGAACGACAAAATTATCATTCGAAAAGTGAGCAACGATTGAGCCTTCAAAAACTTTTTCTGTCATTTCGGCAAAGCTTTTTAAGAATTTATTTCCTTCCCAAAAGCCGTATTTTTCGTTCAGGATTTTAAAGTTTTCGATATCAAGATAGAGGAATATCAGTTTATCTATTTCCGTTGCTTTATTGTGCAAAAGCTCCAGAGCCTGACTCCTAAAGTAATGCATGTTCGCAATTCCTGTAATTTCATCGCTGATCGAAAGCTTTAAAAGGATGTTCTGCACGTGCTCAAGCTTTTCTTCTTTTGTAGCTTCGCTGTATTTCTGTCTGTAGGCATTTATTGCATTCATCAGAAGGGTTATAAAAATAATCGAAAGGTTTACCCTTGTTGCGTAAGAGGCAGGAAGATAGTAATTACAGATATAAAAGAAAAGCCAGTAGGTTACGACTAAAAGAAAGATTGAATATACGGGGCGCCATACAACAAAGCAGAAGACAAAAATCGTCATTGTAATCAGCGTAATAAACTGTTCGCCCTTCTGGTAATCCATAAAAGAAATGTAAATTCCAAAGACTATGGCCACAATCGAAAAAACGTATTTTAGGAATTCCCATGTCTTTCTGTTATAGGTCTTTTTTTTGATGTGAATTACGGAGTATATAAAAAGAGCAAGGGAGGACGCGAGTAAAACTGAATAACATGCAAGGTGAGTTATAAGCCATTGAAGGCTTCTTCTTGTTTCTTCGGAAAGCTGGCGGAAAAGTACGTTGCCAATCATAAAAAGCTCTAAAACGATGATTACCGATGTAACATAAATGCTTGATCTTATGTTTGCTTCGTCAAAAAATTTATTGAGGTAATCTGAATGCTTTCCTATACCAAAAAATTCTTTTATCTTTTGTTTTGATATCATACTGCTATTATAAATCGGTTTTTGAAAAAAGAAAAATTTTTAATAAAATCGGGCATTTTATTGAAGAGCATGCTTAAAATGCTATATAATCACTTTGGGAGGAAAAGACATACACAGAATTGATTTTTCTGTATAAACAGTTTATGCGTTCTAAAAAAACTTCTAAAAAGCCAGCAAAAAAATCATCAGATAAATCTTCAAAGAAAGCATTTAGAAAAATCATCAGAAGTCTTTTAGTCCTCGGTGTACTCTTTATTCTTTTTACACTCACAATCAATCTTTATGTAATCAACTTTTCTAAGAAATATATTTTTTCTGATATTAAGGATGTTCCCGAAAAATATGCGGTGATTGTTCCGGGTGCCTCTGTTGTAAATAACCGCTCGGTTTCTCATGTTCTTCGCGACAGGATAGAGGCGGGAGTTGATTTACTTCAGAAGGGTACTGTAATTAAATTTATGATTTCGGGCGATCACGGTAAGTGGAACTATGATGAGGTAAACACGGCCAGAAAATATGTTCTTCAGATGCACACGGTAGAAGAAGATAAGATTTTTATGGACCATGCGGGCTTTAGTACTTACGAGACAATGTACAGGGCAAGGGATGTTTTCTGTGTAACTGACTGCTGTATTGTAACTCAGAAGTTTCATATTTACAGGGCTGTTTATATTGCAAGAAAGCTCGGTCTTGATGCTGTAGGTTATATCTCTCCGGCTATTGAAGATTTTCGTAAGAGAACCCTTGTTGCATGGAATATCCGTGAATACTTTGCACGTGTAAAAGCTTTTTTTGATGTTTTGTTTGATGTAAAACCGACTTATCTTGGAGACCAGATTCCTATAACCGGAGACGGCCACGACACCTGGAAATAACTTATTTTAAATTAAACTCCGGTGCCGGGATTTTTTGAAAATTGGGGTGGGCTTAAATAAACTTCTTTAGTCCGCTTTGACATTTAAATTATCTTGATTTTGTATTAAAATAAGGATTATGGATAAAATTAAGATTAAATATACTGCAACGCCTGGTGCCATAATCCCGCAATATAAGACTTCTGGTGCGGCAGGTGCAGATGTTTATGCTTTTCTTCCCGACGGACCTGTTACACTCAAAAGCGGAAAATCAATCATGATTCCAACCGGAGTTTTTTATGAGATTCCCGAAGGATATGAAATTCAGGTTAGACCAAGATCGGGACTTGCTTTTAAAAACGGTATTACAGTTTTAAATTCTCCGGGTACAATAGACAGCGATTACCGAGGGGAGTTAAGAATTCTTTTAGTAAATCTTGGAGACGAGGATTTTACAATTGCTCACGAAGACAGAATTGCACAGATAATTGTTGCTCCGGTGATTCAGGCGGAATTCTGTAAGGCAGATTCTCTTAGTCAGACAGAAAGAGGTTCAGGCGGTTTTGGATCTACAGGCGTTTAAAAATATCATACAGGAAAAAGTTTCTTCTCTTATAAAGCGACCTGGTAAGCCAAAGGAACTTGGGCGTCACATCCTTCTTAAATATATTTTTAAAGAGCTTTTTAATTACTTTCTTATTGCCTTTCTTTTTTTATTTGTAATTTTCTTTGTAAACAATATTCTTTTAATAGGCGAGGACCTTCTTAAAAAACATGCGCCGGTAAACGACGTAATCATGATTATGGTTTACAGTATTCCGGCAATCGTTTCGCAGTCGGTTCCTTTTGCAACACTCATCGGGTTTTTAATGTGTCTTGGCCGCATGATGAGCGACAATGAGATTTTTATTATCCGTGCTTCGGGCTTTGCATATAAATACATTTTTATTCCTGTAATCACGCTGGGTATTATAATTTTTGCCGTATCTTTTTTTGTAAACGACTATCTTCAGGTTCTTTCGAATGTAAAATATAAGCAGCTTCTTTCTAAAATCTCGCGTTCTACTCCAACAATTGTTTTAGAGCCGAACAGCATAAAGCAGATTGGATCTTCTACGGTTGTAATCGGCGATGTAGAGGGTAATACAGTTTCTGATGTAATCTTTTTTAATCAGGATAATACGGATTCAAAATCCATAATTATAGCGGGGGAATCTACCCTTAAGGATTCTAAAAAAGACGGCGTTGTTTTACAGCTTGATATGTCCGATGCGATGATGCTTTCGTTTAATCAGAATAAGGCTGATTACGATGTTCTAAAATCAAAGAGCATTCTATTAAATGTTTTTGATACGGACTTTTTTGGAAAGGCGAGTCAATCAGCTTCTACCTATACTTTTTTTGATTTGAATAAAAAGATAAAGGAAATGAAAGAGAATAAAAACAATGATTTTTCTGTAATCAATCAGTGGAACATGGAGCTTTATAAAAAGATTTCCATCCCGTTTGTTTCAGTTCTTTTTGCCTTCCTTGCTTTTTCAATTGCATTTTTGTTTGGAAAATATAACGGATTAACGATGGGACTTTTTACCGGAGTTTTAATCTGTGTTTTATATTGGGCTATGCAGATTACGGGGCAGCTTTTAGTAGTTCATAATCAGTATAATGCATTCTGGTGTATATGGGCGTCCGACATTGTTATTGGAATTGCCGGTTTAATTCTTGGAATAATTCTGGTGAAAAAATAGATGAAGTTAGTAAAATATGTCCTTAAAAAAATAATCCCGTTTTTCTTCATTAGCCTTTTTATGGTAGCGCTCATCTTAAATCTTATTGATTTATTCATGAACATTACACGCTACATCGAAAATGCTGCTCCATTAGCACAAGTTTTAAAAGTAATGGTTTTATATATTCCAAAGACAATCTGGTATGCGGCTCCAATCGGTTTCCTTTTTACGGTAACTTATGTTTTAAGTGATTTATATGCGCATAACGAGATGGAAGCCCTTTTTGCTTCGGGTGTCTCTCTTTTGCGCTTTGTTTTTCCGATTTTTGTTTTTTCTGTTTTCTGCTGCATCGGGATGTTTTTCTTTGAAGACCGTCTTGTTGTTCCAACACTCGAACAGAAAAATAAACTTCAGAATACTTTATTAAAAAAGACCGAAAGCACAAACAATTTAAATGTAGTCGTTCAGTCAGATAATTCTAAGATTATTTATAAGGCTTCGATTTACCGCGATGATGAAAAAAAACTTGAAGAGCTTTACGTAATCTTTCGTGGTGAAGAAAAAGAACTTCTTGCAATAATTTATGCCCCTGGTGCTTTCTGGAATGCCGAAGAATCGCGATGGAATCTTATGAATGCAATTCAGTATACAAAGACGGAAAGCTCTTTAGAATATACTTCGGTTAATCCTGAATATCTTTTACGGCTTACAGAACCATCAGATATTTTTAAGCGTTCGGTTGTAGATGTAGATACCGTAAACACTAAAGAAGCAAAAGTGTATATTAATCATCTTAAAAAGAGCGGACTTCCATATTACGAAGCTCAGTCAATCTATTATAAAAAGTTTGCCTTTCCTTTAATCTTTTTGATTGCGGGAATGCTTGCCGTAGGTTTAACGGGACGTACTAAAAAAAATGTTCTTTTAATCAGCCTTTCACTTTCAATTATTGCGATTGTCTTATATTATGTTTTCCAGATGGCTACGATGGTAATGGCTAAAACCCAGTATATTTCTCCTTTTATGGGAGCGTGGTCGCCTGATATTCTTTTCTTTGCAATTGCCTGTGTGCTCATGAAGTATCAGAGGACGTAAGGGCGTGGCAGATATTAAGGGCATTGATTTTAATTAGTTTAATTAAACACTAGTTTGAGGTATTGATGGGCGTTTTAAATATTTTTGACATTAATCATAAATCTTCTGATGGAAAAGCAAGGACAGGGGTGCTTCATCTTCCTCATGGTGATGTTCAGACTCCTGTTTTTATGCCTGTTGGAACTAATGCAACCGTAAAGGCAATGCCAAAAGATTTTCTTGAAGAAATTGATTTTGAAATCATCCTTGCAAATACATATCATCTTTTTTTAAGACCGGGGCCGGAGCTCATTCAGAAGGCGGGTGGACTTCACGGATTTTCAAAATGGAATAAAAACTTTCTTACAGATTCAGGCGGCTTTCAGGTATTCTCTCTTTCAAAGCTCAGAAAGATTACGGATGAAGGCGCAAAGTTTCAGAGTCATATAGATGGAAGCTACCACATGTTTACGCCGGAAAACGTTGTACAGACTCAAAGCATGTTTAATTCCGATATTCAGATGCAGCTTGATGTTTGCAGCGGGTGGGGGGTAGAAAGAAAGGAAGCAGAAAAAGCATTAAGAATCACTTCGGACTGGTTTATCCGTGCAAAAAAAGAATGGGAAACTCAGAGGGAAAAAGGCTATAAGGGTATTTTATTTCCAATTGTTCAGGGAAACTTTTTTGAAGATTTAAGAAAACAGAGCGCAGAATTTATTTCTTCTTTTGATATGCCGGGTATTGCAATCGGCGGATTGAGTGTAGGAGAGCCGCCAGAAGAATTTATTAAATTTATGAATTATACAGTTCAGTATCTTCCGGAAGAAAAACCAAAATATGTTATGGGAATTGGAACTCCTGAATACATTCTTGATGCGGTGCGTGCCGGAATAGATATGTTTGACTGTGTACTTCCAACCCGAAATGCCAGAAACGGTTCTTATTTTACACACGACGGAATGCTTTCTATTAAACAGGAGCGATGGATTTCTGATTTTGGACCTGTAGATAAGGATTGTAACTGTAAGGTTTGTAAGACATATTCACGCTCGTACCTCCGTCATCTTTTTAAAGAACAGGAGATTTTAAGTTCGATTCTTGCAAGCTATCACAACCTTTATTTTTTGAATAATCTTTTAAAAGAAATCAGGCAGGCTATAAACGAAGACCGCTTTGAACAGTACCGTAAGGATTTCTTAGAGAGATTTCATTCAGGGGCTGTAGATCAAAAATAAAAGCTTAAAAATGAATCATGCTTATGGGGCATGTTTAAGACAGAAAATTAAGAGTTTATTAAATTTGTAATTGTTTTTTAAAAATAGATAAAAATTCACCGATTATGTTACTGAGGGGTTAAAAGTTCGTTTTATTTTATACAGGATGATTTGAACTTATACAGGATGATTCTAAGAGGTTTTTTATGAAGAAGATTTTTATTGTTTTGATGATTTTTTCTGCGATTTACGGTTTTGCCCAGGAAAGCACAGTAATTGCATCCAAAGGTGGTTATGCGGAAGTTCCTGCAGCTAAAAGACCAAAACCAATCGACACTAAAAAAGCAGAAGCCGCAAAGGCAAAAGATGATTCTCCACAGGATGATGAAAAAAAGAGACAGACAATCATGTACGGTATGTCTTCCGAAATTTCAACCCTTTTAGACGACCTTATTAAAAACGATGATCCGCGTTATACAAACGAAATTTATGACCTCTTTCAGACAACAAAAAATCCTGCAATCAAAGAAAAGATTTTAAATTATTTTACAAAGGTAGAAGACCCTTGCCTTGAAGATTTTGCAGTAGATTTATTAAACGACCCTTACGACGAAAAAGGTGATGTTGTACGCGCTACTTTCCAGTATGTTGCTGCTATGAAAACTAAGGCTGCAATTCCTGCCGTAATCACATTGATTGAAGGCGAAAACGAAAATTATTTTAATGATGCAATTTCCTGCCTTGGAGATATTGGTGGTCCTGAAGAAGCAATGTTCCTTGCAGAATATCTTGACCGCGAAGATCTTTCTGTAGCTCAGAGACAGACTCTCATGCGTGTGTGCGGAAAAATGCATGCAGAAGAAACCTGGGGCAAGCTTGTAGATATAATCGAAAACGAAGATGAAAATACTTTTGTTCGAATGTATGCCGCTGAATCAATCGGTATGATGAAGACAGAAAAATCAATTCCGGTTTTATCGCGAAACTTTGGTGCAACAGATCCAAATCTCCGTCAGTACATAATCAAAGGTATTAAAAATTTCCCTGGTAACAGCGAAGCAGAAAACATAATCATGCAGGGAATAAAGGATGACCACTGGAGGGTAAGACAGGAATCTATCCGTGCGGCAAAAGAGATGAAGCTTACTTCTGCAGTTCCATTTTTAATCTACCGTGCAAAGAACGACAGCGAAAAGGTAATCAAAAACGACTGTTACGATTCAATCGCAATTTTGAATACAGCCGAAGGAAATAAATTTCTTATTGAACAGATTCAGGATAAAAAAGCAAGCGATACTGTAAAGGCCAAAGTTGTAGAAGTTTTACTGCGCGAAGGTCATGCAGGCGAAAAAGAAATTCTTGAACTTGCTGAATCAACTGTGAACGACGATAAGAAAAAATCACTGCGCTATGCAATCGGAAAAGAACTTGCAAAATACGACAATGCAAACTTTGCTCCAATCTGCTCAAAGTATCTTGCTTCTAAAGACCCTCAGACTCAGAGCCTTGGACTTGATATGTACAAAAAGGGAAAATATTCTTCTGCAAAAGTTTCTGTAGAAACAATCGCAAGAGATAAAAAAGCAAACCCTGGTAATAAGAAAAGGGCAGCCAAAATATTGGGAATTGAAGAAGAAACAGCAGACGCAAAATAATTGGCTCTTAGAAATTATATTGCATCCGTGGAGTGGGCGGATTAAATACCAATGCTTTCCCAAGCTCTTGCAATTATTTTTCGTAGAGGGAATTTACTTTTCTTAAAGCTTCGTTAATCTTTGACTTTTCAAGGTCGGAAAAATCAACATCTTCTTCGATTAAAATTTCTAAGCTTGAATGTGCTTCTGTGAGCGCAGTTGTAAATCCTCTTGTAACCTTGTACCAGTAGTTTCCGTTTCCATCGGTATAAAGGCAGATAAATCCGTATTCTTTATTCTTCTGTTTTGCAATTGCAGTTCTCAAAAGTACATCCAGGGAATCAATCAGGCTTTCTTTTTCAAGCTGATTATTGATGTTTACATTCATCTTACGGTTCCACTTCTTTTCGGAAACAGGAGTTAAATCTATTGTCTTTGCGGCATTGATGATAAGCCCCATCTTTTCGCCGTCCATCAAAAGTCCGCGGTCCTTTGTGATTATCTGTCCGCGAAGATTCTGTAAATTGTTCAGCTTTCCCTTATCCTTTTCCTGCATGAGTGCCAGACGGAACTGATCGAACGGAAGTACGGCGGTTTTCTTTCCCTTGATTTTCTTAGTCTCAAAAAGGAAGTCGCCGATAGAAACTGAGTTTTCGAGTGCTTCTTTGGAAAGTTCAGCCGAAGGAATGAATTTAGAATTTTTAGCACCCTTTTTAGATTTATTTTCTTTTTTCTTTGGTTCAAACGTTTGGCTTTCTTTTTGCGGTGCATTTTTACATGCAGAAAGGCGTTCGTATAAAGAAGGATTGATTTTATCCAGCAGATTTTTTGTAAGCGGAGAAACGCTCATTGCAAAGATTCTGCTTGTCCGCACAATTTCTCCTGCAACAATGAAAACTGGATTCTGGCGGAACATGACTGAGCCCGGATGAATGCAGATGTGGTCGGCAGTTAATGAGTGATAGTTTTCTCTTCCCGTTCTGATGCACACAAATTGAATCATACCTGCTGCTATACAGCAAAGATAATCGTTTATTGAGCCGCCAGATTCCGGAATCGGGATTCCCATTTTATCTCCGACAATTTCTCCAAGCTGATAGTGTATGTTTTCTATTTCGGCCATGACGCGCGGGTCAAGGTAATTTTTTTTGCAGAATTTTTCGCGGTTGTCTGTCTGCTTATAGGCTGCAAAAAGATTTAAGTATGTGCAGAAGTCGCCCTGCATGTCTGTAAATCTGTGATGAGCTTTTCTTGCTTCCATTTCTTCGTTCGGAGGAAGAATGAATGGAGAGTTCGTAGAAAGAAAAGAGGTTGCAATCAAAACCTTGTTTATTACTTCCGGGTAGCGCATGATTGATTCAACAATGATTCGGCTGATTCGTGGTTCAAGCGGAAACATAACCATCATCTTACCTATGTCGGAAAGGCAGTTGTCGCTGTCCAAAGCTCCGAGCATGTTCAGGGTATCTACTGCCCCGATTATGCCTTCCTGTCCCGGGCTTGCTATAAAATCAAAATTGTAGAAATCGGTAATACCAAGCTCCGCCATACGAAGGACTACTTCGCTAAGGTCGGTTCTGTAGATTTCTTCTGTTGTATAAAGGTCTCGGGCCTCAAAGTCGCGGCGGGCGTAAAGGCGGTAGCAGGTTCCTTCGCGGGTTCGGCCGGCGCGGCCTTTACGCTGATTGCAGCTCGCCTTCGACACAGATGACTCTATCAAGCTGGATGTGAAAGTCCTTGGACTATAGAAATTGAGCTTGCATAGGCCTGAATCTATAACGCTTGTTATATCACTTATGGTTACCGAGGTTTCTGCAATATTTGTAGAAACAATAACTTTTTTCTTTCCTTCTGGAGCCGGTTCAAAAACACGTTCCTGTTCTTCTTTTGCAAGACGCCCGTAAAGCGGCAGGATGTGTAGGTATTTTGAAAAAGAGCTGTGATAAAGCCTGTCTACGCAGTCTTTAATAATTTTTTCGCCCGGGAGGAAGATTAGTATTCCGCCGTCGTCATCATTATCTAAGATGCGGTCTACGGTCGTGCATATTTTAGAAAGAAGTGCATCCGAGCCTGATTCTGTCATTGTTGTAGCGCCGCCTGGAATCGGGTCGTAGATTACCGAAACGGGGTAGGTGATTGTATCAATTGAAACAATAGGCGCGTTGTCAAAGTATTCAGAGAAGACCTGAGTATTCATTGTGGCAGAAGAAACAATTACATGAAAATCCTTTCTTTCTTTAAGGACTCTTTTTACAAGGCCTAAAACAAAGTCGATGTTTAAAGAACGTTCGTGCGCTTCATCAATCATTAAAACGCTGTATTTACTGAGCCATGGATCAAGCTTCATTTCCTGAAGAAGAATTCCATCGGTCATGATTTTTATTCTTGTGTCGGCATTTGTTTCGTCTTCGAACCTCATCTTGTAACCTACAAGGCCAGGATAAGAAGTTCCAAGTTGCTTCGAGATAAATTCACTTACGCTCAACGCTGCAATTCTTCGCGGCTGTGTAACTCCGATTATTCCGCCTGTAGCAAAACCTGCTTCATATAAAATCACCGGAATCTGGGTTGTCTTTCCCGATCCTGTCGGGCTTTCTACAATTACAACCTGATTTTTTTCTATGCAGTCAAGAATTCGTTTTTTCTGAGCGTATACAGGAAGCGATTTATAATCTATTGCCATTCAATTTTTTCCTTAGTCTGTTCGTCATTAATTTTGATTCTTTTTTCTATATAACCCGCCCAGTCTTTTCTGGAATTTTCGTATAAATAATTGATGAAAGTTTTATCCATCTTTTTGATTACGTAATCACGCTGTGGGGTTATGTATGTAGTTATATAAATATTTTTTGTTTTATAAAGTGCAGGCTTTGAATTCTTTTTTACAAATGTCACTTCGTACATAAGACCATCTCCTGTGTTATCCCGCTCTGAATCAGGATTTTTAGAAGATAAATCTGGTCGTGTGCGTTGTCCGCTGATTGTATTTCCATTTGCGTACATTATGATTTTTGCCTGTTTAGTTTCCGGATTAATTTGAACAAGTCTGTCTTTAATGATGTGTGCGTGGTTTGCCCAGATGACATCAACTCCTGCTTCTAAAAGAGAGCGGTAAAATGCATCTTGAGTTTTTGTAACGCTTCTTACGTATTCAGTTTCGAATGCATGGAAAGAAAGGATGAATAAATCACACTTTGTTTCTTCGCGGAGTTTTTTACAGTGTTCAATAAAAGCTTTTCTGGCAGCGGCGGTAAGCTTGATATAGTTGATATTGTCGCTTGCCCATTCGTTATTTAAAATTTCTGTCATCGGGAGGAAGAGAATTCTCCATCCGTTTTTTTCCAGAATATTGTAAGTGTAGGCAGAACCTTTTTCTTTTCTTAAGCCCGAAAAATAAACCTTATTGTGTTTTGCTGCTTCCTGCTTTGTGAGTTTTTCTGTAGTTTTGATTGTCTCTAAAACACCTTCGAGCTTCTGGTCGTTAGAATGATTATTGCACAGTGAAAAAACATTTATTCCGCTGTCGATTGCCGCCTGAACATAGCTTTCGGGCATATTAAAATAAGGATAATTCGAAGCTTCTTTTGTTGTGTCCACAGGTGCTTCTATATTTGCAAAAGTAAAATCAGCGCGTTTAAAATCATCCCTTAAATCATCCCAGATAATGTTATAATCCTTCATCCTGTAATTTACGTTATGAGCCATTACATCGCCGGTAAAAATAAGGGTGATTGAATTTGAAGGAGCCTTTGCAGTTTCGTCTCCGCCTTCGATTGGATATGGTTTGGAAGTACAGGCATTAAAAACAAAGGCGCCCGATAAAATTAAAAAGAGAGTGAGTTGTTTGATTTTCAGTTTCAATTTGTTTTCCTACAATTTTTCGGGATGGAAAAAAGCAGGGAAGTTTTGGGTAATGATTATTTTTCCAGCCACAATTTAAGTACATTAGCTATAGAATCAGGATCGCTGTTCGCCATCTGCTTCAAGCTTGTTTCAGTTTTTTTAATAAAGGAATTTTCGATTGCGCGTGCAGAATTAAAAATTCCTTTTGCTTTTCCATAATTAATAGTATCTGTTAATACAGAAAGTTCGCGGTTTACTTCATTAAAATTGTTCGGATTATATCTTCCAAGCTTTTTAATGTTCTTTCTTATGCGGCGAGATTCTTTCCTTGTGAGCTTTAATGCATCTAAAACAGGTTTGCTTGTTTCCGGTCCAAGTTCGCCAAGTAAAACTGCCGCTTTTTCGTATCCTTTAAGAGGACGTTTATTTGTTACTTTTACTAAACCTTCCATATTTTCCCCACCTTGTTCCTATAAGTATAACTGAAATATCATTCTTTTTAAAGGTTTTTTATAGTTTTCTATTGTTTTCTACAGTTTTGCAAGAAGGAGTTTGTAATAGATGATTTCGTCCTCTGTAAGGATAAAATTATACAATGCCTGAAAATAAAGCACCTCTGATTCAAGATAATCAACCCTGGAACACTGCCTGCTTTCGTAAAGCTTATGAAAATCATCCATAATCCTTTTTCTGGCTTCGACTTCGTTTTTTAAAAGCGCGGATTCTTCTTCCTTTTTCTGCAGGCTTTCAAGATAAAAATTATATCTGAAAATGCCTTGTGATTTTTCAAGTTCGTACTGCTTTTCGTAAACCGCTTTCTGCTCTTTGTATTGTGTCTTATAAGAAAGTTTTTCGCCGTTTAAGAATTTTGAAAAATCAAATCCCACCGTACAATTAATTCTGTGGCGCTCCTGCTTTGTGTACGAAACATTCCCTTCGACGTAAAAAACGGGAGCAAGATTTTCCCTTTGCAAAAGGTACTCAGCCTGGTTTTGCTCTTTCATCACCTTTGTTTTTTCAAGCTTTACCTCGTTTATAAAAGAATAATTCCATTCGGGAAAATCTGAAAGAAAAGAAGAAACCCAGACGTTATTGTCAATGGATTCGCTCATGGCAATGCATTCTCCCACACATATTCTTTCGCCCACGCCAATGCATTCCCCTAAAATTGCAAGAAGTTCTTCGTATGTACAGTTTAAGCCTGTAAGACTCTGGATATATAATTCTGTTTCTACTTTCTGATTTTCGAGCTCTTTTTTTTCTTTTTCATAATCAGTCACTTTTTTTTCTGCTTCAAAATAATCAATAAAACTTCCTCCCTGATTTTCTACAATCTGTTTATAACTTTGGGCCTGTATTTTACAAAGCTCAAGTTTTTTCGAACAGATATCGAGCGCAAAAATTATTCCTTTATAATTTTTAAACGACTGCAAAAGTTCATCGATTATATGAAAGCGGGTCTCAAAAAAAATCAATTCATTTAAGTTCTTCGAAAGTTTTGGAATCTGAGTTTCGGGGTTACGCGCCATCCATTTATACCAGAAGGGGAAGGTGCTCTGAGTAAATCTATAATCAAGCGAAAAAGTAAAATATTCTTCTGCATCCTTTTCGTGTAGCACAACCGGGTTTAAATAAAGATTCCCAACACCCGGGATTTTCTGCATAAAATCGATTCCAAAAAAATATGCTTCGGGGGTTTTAAAATCAAATCCATCTTTCTGACTGTAATCAATTCCTCCCTTCGGATTAATCACGGGCAAAAAACTCAGGTAAGTTCCTGTCAGATTTTTACAAGCGCTTGAATAATTTGCCTTTGCAAGAAGAATGTCGCTGTTATTTTCTACGGCAAACCGGATTAAGTCAGCCGGAGTTTTGATGAGCGTTATTTCATTACGGCTGTTTTTATTTTTTGAATTTTTTTTTTCTGTGCCCCCTGCATAAAAGTTTACAAGGCACATCAGTAACATAAATATTAAAATTAATTTTTTCATTTTATGTACCCCATTTTTCTAAAGATATAAGAGATGAGCTGGATTTTATTCATCACGATTCTTGCATCAACTTCTATTCCGGCTCTCAGCGGATATTCTTCGCCTGCGTAATTTACAAAAGAAGTTTTATTGATGTCTGAATAAATAAGATACACAAGCTGATTGTTTTCGTTCTGCCTGATGTCCGGATCTATGGAAACAATTTTTCCTTCGGCGCCGCGGTATTCAAAAAATGGGAATGCAGACAGGCGGTATTTTACATCTGTTCCTTCTTTTATTTCGCCAATGTCTTTGGTCGGGACAGAAAGCTGGATTTTAAATTCGTTTTTGTTGGTCGGGATGATTTTTAAAATCCTCTGATTTGCAAAAACATAATCACCGGGATTAAGCTGAGTGATTTCCTGCACATAACCCGAAACAGGAGCTTTAATCACAAGATAAGAATAAGTTTTTTCTGTTTTTAGAATCTGCTGTTCAAGGCTCAGTTTTAATGCAAGAAGATTTTTTCTGTTGTTTTCTAGCTGTGCGATGTAAGAGGCTTTGTATTTTGAAAGCTCATCAAGGCTCAGCTTATATCTGTAATAAAGTTCTTTTTCTGTCTTTGCATTTTTAATAGACGAAGGCAGTTTTCTTTCGTATTCATATTCATATTTATTTATCTGGATCTGCCTGTTCATGTAGGAAATTGTTTTAAGATAATCATCAATCTGACTGTCGATGTATTCATCATTTTTGTAACTGCTTTTGTTTTCCTTTATACCTTCGAGTATGGCATCTGTGCATTCAAGATCTTTAAGCGTGTTTTCATAATCAGAGTTCAGGACCTTCATATTTGCCGTATAATCATCATCATTAATTCTAAAAAGAACATCACCGGCATTTACAAACTGATTAGGTTTATATTTTTTTTCTACAAGGGTGCCGGGAATAATATTTTGTATGTCCGATGAGTTTTCTTTTGCACGCACAATTCCCTTTACCTTGATTACATCATTAATCTTTACCGTAAATAGGCAGATTCCAATCATCATCATAAATGCCAGAATTGAATAAAAAATATAGTTTATTTCGTTTGGTGTTTTTAAGTGCACCAGTTCCCTTGAATAATACATAAGTTTTGAATGCTCACAGATTAACTGATTATTTTTCATATTGTGCCCCCCATAATTTTTTGTATTCACCCTTTGCCTTTAAAAGTTCAGAGTGCTTTCCGTATTCCATGATTTTTCCTTTATTCATCACGTAGATTTTGTCGCAGTTTTTAATCGTAGAAAGTCTGTGTGCAACCATGATGATTGTTCTTCCTTTCATCTGATTTACCGTATTCATGATTGCTTTTTCCGAAACGCTGTCCAGGCTTGCAGTAGCTTCGTCAAGGATGATTATTTCGGGATTTCTCATGAGGATTCTTGCCAGTGCGATTCTCTGTCTTTCACCGCCCGAAAGTGTTGCTCCGTTTTCTCCTACGACAGTTTTAAATTTGTCTGGAAGATTCATAATAAACTCCAGCGCCTGTGCTTCTTCTGCTGCCTTGTAAATCTTCTCCGGATTAAAATCATCCATCCCCCAGGCAATGTTTTCTGCAATTGTGCCCGAAAATAAAAGGCTTTCCTGAGGTACGTAGCCAATCAGGTTTCTGTAGTCATCGGTTTTAATGTTGTTGATGTCTTTTCCGTCCATCGTGATTGAGCCTGATTCACACTGATAGAATTTCATCAAAAGCTTTAACAAGGTTGATTTTCCCGAGCCCGATGTTCCTACAATGGCTATTTTTTCTCCCTTGTTTATTGTAAGGTTGATGTGTTCAACAGCTTTGTTTCTGGCTCCGTATGCAAAACCAACATCCTTAAATTCAAATGCTTTTTTTAATGGTTCAGCATCTTCGTAATACTGTTCTTCTTTCATCTCTTCTTCCATGTCCATCACATCTGAAAGTCGTTCTGCCGCTACAAAAGTTTCCTGAAGGTTTGGCTGCATCGTCAAAAATCTTGTTAATGGTCCTAAGAAGAATCCCGAAAGGGTAGTAAACGAAATGAGCTGGCCTAAAGACATCTGGGCATTAAAAATCTTATAGCTTCCAATCCAGTAGATTAATAAAGTTCCAAGGCTCGAAATAAATCCCTGAATAGCTCCTGTTATATTTGCAAAGGATTCAAGCCTGATCGAAGTGTCTACCGAATTTACACAGAGAATTTCATTTCTTCTGAAGGCATTTTTTTCTGTAGATAAAGCTTTTATTGTCGCAATCCCGTTGATTGTTTCGTACATCGAAGCGTTCTTATTTGCTTCTGCAATTGCTCTTTTTCTGATTAATTTTTTGAACGGTTTTGCGCACAGTAAAACAATCACAGAAGAGATGATGACCGGAATCATAGCAATAAAGAGGAGGGAAGATCCCATCTTGAACAGGAAAAAGCTTCCAAAAATAATCATCACAGAATCAATAAGCACAGACACTGTGGTAGAAGAGATAGTTCTTCTGATTATTTCGGTATCCCTTATTCTCGACAGAATCTCCCCGGTCTTTCTGCTGGTGAAAAAGGATAGCGGTAACTTTAAAAGATGATTAAAAAACTCGCATATCAAAGACAAATCAATCTTGCATCCCAAAAAAAGGACTAACTGATTTCTGCAGTACGAAAGAAAGCCCTGGAAAACCAGAACCATCAGGTAACAAACAGAGCACAGATTCAAAGTTGACTTAACCTCTGAATACAAAACCTCATCAATCAAGAACCTGAAATAAAACGAGATAAAAATCCCAAACAGACATAACAAAAGACTGGAAACAATTATCTTGGAGAGTAATTTTTTATGGTCTTTAAGAAGTACAAAGAATTTCATTAAAGGAGTATCATCATCTTTTGATTTAACAAAATCCTCTTCGGGCTTACAAAGAAAAAAGATTCCTGTCCAATACTCAAGAAAGTCATTCATCTTAATTTTCCTTACGCCTTCAGCCGGGTCATACACTGTTACAGAATCATTAGTCACCTTACTCAAGACAACGTAATGTTCAACAGATTTATCCCTCACGTGGAAAATCGCCGGTAACGGAATGTCATAAATCAAATTCTTTTCTGGCGCTGTAAATGCTTTACAGGTGAGTCCGTTCTTTTTAGCACACATAGCAATCCCAAGTCCGGAAGTGCCCTGCGTATCGGTCATAGCCCCAAGCCTCAGTTTTCTGATGCTCACGTCTTTTCCAAAATAGCCCAGAATCATCCTCAAACATGCAGCCGCACAATCTGATTCGTCATGCTGAATTTGAATTCTCAATCTGTTCATTTCAACTATACCTCCATCATCATCAATAGCTGGTATAGTTAATATTGCAATTACTTTTGATTTCGGACCATTTTTGCAAAAAAAAATCAGTTATTTGTGCTTTTTTTTCGCAAAATAACTGATTTTCTGACTTTTTTAATAGATTTTACGGATTTTTTTATTCGGAGGATTTATTAAAAGGTTTCGGAGGATTATCTTTATCTTCCGGCATTAAAATACTACATACAAAAAAATCTTTATCATAATCATCTAAGACTTCTACAGTCTTTTCAATATATAGAGTATCATCTTCTTCTTTGATAATTCTTGTATAAATAGGGATGCCACAAGTAATCTTCTTTGATATTATTTCTTCTGAATTTGTTTCTTTTTCTCCGGTTTCCAGGTTGACTTTTGTAGTTGTATTTCCTTCAATATAGTATAAATATTTGCCTTCCTGAGCCTTAATCATTATTCCGTCTTTATATATAGTATAATTACCTGGAACTTCGTAATCATCAAATCTATAAATTTCTTCTCCAGGTTCAAAAGTAGTTTTATGAGTGGCATCTTCATAAGCATTATTTGTGATACGTGCAGTCAGTCCATTATGAGCTTTTAAATTGATACCTGAATCTTTATTTTCAAAGATTATTGTATATTTATCATATGGTTCTCCATTTTTCCGATGTACAGCTTCAATTCCAAAATTAGTCAGATTATATTCTGAAGAGCTATATGATATAGGTTGTATTGTATCAGCATCCTGTGTCCAATTATAACAATATATTTTATCAATGAATCCAAGTTCATTAAATCTATAATAAAATGTCTTGTATATTGTTGGAGGAAGATCATTAGTATTATTATAAATAATATATTGTGCATTTTGAATTTTTATTATTTTTGATTTAACAGCATCTATATCTTTTATATGCAAAACTGAATGAGGATTAATACAAATCATCTGAGCGTAGGGGATACTGTTGTCAATTACGTTTTTTACAAGATTATAGCTTTTTCTGTTACTAAATGCCTCATCAGTGTCGAACTGCTTCAGGGCATTTCCGTTTTTTGAACTGTTCTCTTTTTTGGAACATCCGGCAGTTAAAATTGTGAGCAAGGCTATTGTGAATAAAATTTTTTTCATAATTTACCTCTTTTTTTTTATTTTAAAATCCCGCCACCAGATAATCTGATGGCAGGAATTTAATGACTTTTTAATTAAACTGTATAGAAATTACTTCTATTGCTTTAACGTGATGTGTGTTAGAACTACCTTCAGGAACAGGTCCTGCTACGTATTGTCTTTTGAGAGCAATATCATTATTACTTGTAGGGGAATATTGTATATAGGCGGTACCATTCTCATCTGAAGAAAATCCAGTTCCCTGAATCCAGTGACTTTTATCATTTACATTTTCACCCTGTACAAATGTAAAAATAGCTGAATTTGTGTCACTAGCAATTTCTTCAAGATCTTTTTTAGTTGGGTTTTCAATCCTTCTTTGAGTAACTGTTGCATTTTCAGGGAGAACCTTTTCAAAACCTTTTTTTACTTCTTCTCCAGATAAAAGTCCATCTTTATTTTCATCAACATGTTCATTAACCCATTCTAATGTAACTTTTTTCCCACTGGCCTCACTTAATGCTTTTTTTACAGCCTCCATATAGCAGCCACTTTGACTAAACTGATTATCTCCATTCATTGTGTAATCAATCGGCAGACCTTTATACTCCTGCATGGTTGAATTATTGGAATACTCAAACTTATTGTTCAGCCAGCCTCTCTTCCCATCCTGAATATTCGTACTACAACCAATACTTGCCAGTGTCACAGTTGGATCACTTCCGGCTCCGTCTGTATCTTTTTTGTTTCCAGTGTCGGTTGCTGGTGGGGTAGAACTATAACCCGGAGTGTATCCGCCGCTGCAGTTTCCACTTCCACCTGAATATCCGCTTCCATCATTTCCAGAAGGTGTGCCTCCAGTTCCAGGGTTTCCGCTTGTACCGCTACCAGGATTACCAGAACCACTGCTTCCTCCAGAATAAGAAGAACCTCCGCCAGAACCACCAGAGCCGCCGGAAGAACCTCCTCCGCATGAACCGGCACCTGCAGAAACAGTCATAGAAGGAGCAGTTGAAGTTCCTCCTCCGCTGTATCCGCCGTTGCCAGAACCACCGGCTCCGCTTCCGGCACCACCAGAACTACCACCGGAACCCGAACTGCTTCCAGCTCCTTCTCCAGAGCCGCCACCACAGCTTCCTGCTCCACCGTTTACTTTTCTTAATTCATCATTACCCAACTCAACAAAATTGCTTAATAAAAAACTCATAATAAATAATCTCCTAAAACTTTTTTCTACCGGATAGAAAACCAGAATCCTTACGACGTAATTATTCTGTAATAAAAATGGTTGGGGTGATTTTTATCTTTCTATCACTTTAATAATCTTTAAAACACTCAGAAACTTTTTTGAACAAAGCATTCAATCTCTTCGTTCGTAGAATGCCCGAATAAAGCTTTAACGGACCCCTTATACCAGAACGAACTGGACAAAGGAATCCTTAAAGCCTTAACGGGTTCATAAATCCGTTGTTTTAATTTGTTTACAGATTGTTCATTTGAAAGAGTTTTTCCAGAGATGCAGTTTTTTAAGGAATAATTTTTAATGCACTTATATTTATCGAGCAGACAATCGTAATCTTCGGTAGGTAGTATAACTCTAACGTTCAGAATACTGTTTTCCTGTTTTTGCTCTATCTTGTCTACAGAGTCGATAGATAAAAACATTTCTTTCTTGCATTTGATGTTCTTGCTGTCTAAATAATTGTACATCTTATTTATTTCAATTTCTAGTCTCGAAAGCGTACCTTTTAAAGATTTCTCTATACCATTAGAAATAAAATAAGTCTTATCTAAAGCTAAATCATCCCCAACATTTATTCCAAGTCTTTTTGCAATAACAAGAATACTTATTCCGTTTTCCATTAGACCATGAATAAACTCCAGCTGCAGCGTCCTCAAACCTTTCATAAACATACATTCAACTTCATCTATAGCATAGATGTTGCCGTTCACTGTATACGAATTAAAATAACACGTTCCTCCGCACAAATACCTGTTCCAGCAAGTACTGCATCCTTTCCTGTTATCAACAAAAAGATTTTCGTCGGTATTTTGTACCACATCTTTTTTGAATATATTACCGCGAACAAAATCAGGTTTACCCATCATATAATCGCACGGATACACATCTCCTTTTGAATCGATTACAGTCTCTTCATCCCACCGGCATCTTTTGATTACCCTTTCTTTCGAAATAAGAAGCTTTAATCCGCTTGTGGTAATATCAGAACCAAGCATATCAAGAAGTGAATAATCTCCCTTAAGAATATCAGTCTTAAGCCGTTCAAAAAGTGATTTATATCCCTCCAGAAGTTTTTCCATGTCTTTTTTTGTAAAACTGAATTCAGTTCCAGCTCTTACAGGTTTCATGTCCACAGAAGAAACTCCAAGACTCTTAAAATATTCAAGCAGTCTCAAAGGATAAGGAAAATCAGGTGTAATAACACTCGAAATGGAAATCTTTTTTCCTGCATTCTGAAATTTCAAAATATTTCCAACAATCAGTTCATGGGTCGCAGATTCATCATTAAATCTTCTGAATTTGTTGTGCACTCCCGATGGCCCGTCAAGACTTATACAAACCGTGTCCATGTTCAAATCATCAAAAAATTTCACAATCTCATCGCTGTAATTAGTTCCATTCGTACAGACAAAGAGTGAAAAACCTGGTCGCCTTTTGACAATGTCTGGAAATAACAACTCAAGAAAACGTCTGTTAAAAAGCACAAGTTCTTTTTCACTTAAATTTTTAACATTCCTGTATCTTTCAGCTTCCCATTCTGGAATTATCATACCCTCTGGAATCGGAAAAAACTCACTAAAATCGCGCCGCTTAATAACCGCGTTCAGAAATTTCACAATCTCTTCTTTTGTCACTAAATTCTTTTCATCACCAGTAAGCTCACAAGGAATTCCACTCACAAGATCTCTGGCAATCAATACAGATTTGAAGTCGTTCATATCAAAGAAAGGTGACGTACGTTTTTCAAGATAGGCTTTAATCCGCTTAATCTTCTCAAATTCAACAGTCGATTCGGAAGTCATGTTCAACACAAAACTATAGTCGCTCAAGTCTGGTGCAAAATCATCAAACACAGCATCAATAATTCTGATTGCTTTTCCCACATCAGTAACAGTAGTTTTCTTTTTATCTCTGAAACAATAAAGACAGTTCATGTTACAGACAGTAGACATGTTCAATTTAAAAACCTTAGTCCGGGCTTCAGAAAAAATCACTCTGGGTTCTTTCAGATCCTTTAATTCTTTGAGTCTGTTCACAATCCCGATCAAACTCTCCTCAAGATAATAATCACCAGTTCTCGAATCATAAAGAAAATAGGTGTTATTCCCGCGGGAAAGAAAAAATCGTGATTCATCAAATAATGTATCTTTTGTCATAATAAAAACCTCGTACTGTAATATAGATTTGACTTGATGATTTCGGACCATTTTTGCAGAAAAAATTTAAAAAAAAGTGAAAAAATTAATCATTTTACGCTGATTATTCTTTAGTTTGACAGAAAAATAATCAGCCTGGAGGATGCCGCAGAAAAATCAAAAATTTTAATCAATATTTTATATCGGACACTTGAATTTCATAATTCTTACATGTATAATCAGACAATCATTCAGTTATTAAATTAGTTTGCGTCGCAAGCTTTATAATAGTTTTTTTTTCCTGCATTAACTTGTGGGTTAAAAAAAAAAGGTCTAAAGGATTTTTTAATAGCCGGGACCTTTTTTGAGAGGAGATTAAAACTACTATGGCTTACTTTTTCGAAGAACCATCCCACACATTTGACGAATACCTTTTAATTCCAGGTTACACTGGTCCTGACTGTATTCCCGCTAACGTTAACTTACAGACTCCGGTCGTACGTTATAACAAAAAGAAGGGAGAAAAATGTCCACTTACAATGAACATCCCTATGACAAGTGCCGTAATGCAGGCTGTATCTGATGATAAACTTGCAGTTGCCCTTGCTAAAGAAGGCGGAATATCATTCATCTATGGTTCACAGACAATAGAAAATCAGGCAGCGATGGTAGCCCGCGTAAAGGCTTATAAAGCAGGATTCGTTACTTCCGACACAAATATCCGTCCGGAACAGACTCTCGAAGAACTGATGAACGCAATCAATGTTACAGGACATTCTACTGTAGCAGTTACAGAAAATGGTGAAGCAAACGGAAAGCTCGTGGGAATCATCACAGAAAGGGATTTTAGAATCGGACACTGCGACATGCAGGAAAAAGTTTCTAAATACATGATTCCACTCGAAAAACTCGTAATGGGAAAAGAAGGGATTTCTTTAGAAGAAGCAAACGATCTTATCTGGGAAAATAAAGTTAATCAGCTTCCTGTAGTTGATTCAAACGGAAACCTTTTGTACATGGTTTTCCGTAAGGATGCCGCAAGTCACGAAGAACATCCTCTTGAACTTCTTGATAAAAAGAAGAGATACATTGTTGGAGCCGGAATCAATACACGCGATTATATGGAAAGAGTTCCCGCCCTTCTTAAAGCCGGTGTTGACGTAATGACACTCGATTCATCAGAAGGATTTACAGAATGGCAGAAGAGGGCATTGCACGATATCCACGAAAAATGGCCTGAAGCAAAAATCGGAGCCGGTAACGTTGTAGATGCAGAAGGCTTCAACTTCCTTGCAGATGCAGGTGCTGATTTTATTAAGATTGGTATTGGTGGCGGATCAATCTGTATTACTCGTGAACAGAAAGGAATCGGACGCGGACAGGCAACAGCAACAATCGAAGTAGCAAAAGCTCGCGATGCATATTACGAAAAAACAGGAATCTATATTCCGCTTTGTTCAGATGGTGGTATTGTTTATGATCATCACGTAACACTCGCTTTGGCAATGGGTGCAGATTTTGTAATGCTTGGTCGTTATTTTGCCCGCTTTGATGAATCTCCAACAAACAAACTCATCGTAAACGGAAACTATGTAAAAGAATACTGGGGCGAAGGAAGTAACCGTGCAAGAAACTGGCAGCGATACGACCTTGGCGGTAAAAAGGGAATGGCTTTCGAAGAAGGTGTTGATTCCTATGTTCCTTATGCCGGAAGCCTCCACGATAACGTAAACCTTACAATCAGCAAGGTGATTCACGCAATGTGTAACTGTGGTGTAACAAACATCCCTGACTTACAGAAAAATGCAAAAATCACACTCGTAAGCGCAGCCTCATTAAGGGAAGGCGGTGCCCACGACGTAATCGTAAAAAATACAGTTAAAGCAAACTAACAAAAATCAGCTTTATAAAAGATAAGGACAGCCTTTTAAGAGTAATTCTTTCAGGGCTGTTTTTTTATTTTAAAAAGTCTAAGTTACAGTGTGAACATTCTGAGTGAGCATCCTTATGAAGATGAAGACCGTTTCCTTCGCAATAACGCCAGTTTTTGCACGAGCGACATTTTCCTGTTTTAGCCCAGCTTCTATCCCTCATGTTTTGAAATTTTGTATTCCAGAGTTTCATAAAATCAAAATTTTCCTGATAGATATTTCCCTGAATAAAATCTTTTGCCCTTACGCTTAAACATGCAGAAACTGAACCATCACACATTACAGAACCAACATTAATTCCGCCTCTGCAAAAGTAATAAAAATCGCGAACTTTAAGTTCATAGTCTCCCAGATAACCTTCGCATGAATAATTTAAATTGATTGATTTTCCATCTTCTGTTTTGTACATTCTTGTTTCTACAATAAAATCCATAAGATGGCGATATTCTTCTTTTGAAAGAGCAAGCTTATTTTCCGCTGCACGACCACTTGGAAAGATTGAAAAAATCCTCCATGCAGTAACTCCATTATGAATAAGATAATCACGGAGAAGAGGCAGAGTGTTGATGTTTCCTGAATGAACGCAGGTAATAACATCAAATACAAATCCATAAGGGGAAGCTTTATTTTGTTCTACGCAGAGTTTGATTGTTTTTTCTACTGTGTCAAAAGATTTATTATTCTGCCTTAAATCATTGTGTTCATTTTTAAGACCATCCAGACTTACGCTCATACTTCCCATTCCACTTCGAATTAAGGATGTAAAGCGTTCTTTGGTCATCATAAGACCGTTTGTTACAATACCCCAGTTATATCCGTGCCTGATTATTTCTTTTCCTGCAAGTTCAAGATCTTTTCGTACAAGAGGTTCTCCGCCTGTGATACAAATTGTAAGATTTTTTATACCTGATGATTTTATATTATCAAGAACACGGGAAAAATCTTCTACAGGCATATCCTTTATACCCGAAGTTTTAAGACAATCTGAACCACAGTGTTTGCAGTTTAAATTGCAGCGAAGGGTACATTCCCAGAAGAGATAATTTAAGATGTGTTTTTTAGTAACTGCCTTTCTATAAAGACGGAATAACTCAGAGCGAAATATTTTTTTCAATTTCGTGGGATTCAGCTGTTACGCGTACAGGTTCTAAAGTTTTAGTACTGTATGTTCCGTTTGTTTCTCCATCAATATCTGTTAATGTGATGGTGACATCAATTCCGCCTGGAAAGTCTTCGGAATCAAAGTATAAATCAAAGAAATAATTTCCTGAAGAATCTGTGATGTATGTTTTTATCTCTCCGCCGTAGTTGACGGTTACTTTAATTCCCGGAATTTCTTTATTCGTACCTTCTGCAGTTACTTTCCCATGTAGAGAAAAATAATCAATTGAATAAGCACGAGTTGGCATTCCATAGCAGGAAGTAAGCATTCCAATTCCTAATGCAGTTAGAACTGTATAGGCAATTTTTTTAAACTTCTTTTTTACAACTACCATAATATAATTGTAAATCATAATTGTGAGGAAAACAAGTCTCTGGAGATGTATTCAGAAAGAGGCAGTGTAGATAATTCTGTCTAAAAAACTTCTTTTATTGACATTTTTATCTTACAATTATATAGTAGTATTAATCAGTACTACTAAACGGTAAAAAGATTATGACTGACAATAACTATCTTGAACAGTTGTGTGCTTTCTCTTTAACAAGGCTCGAAGCTTTGATTTATACAGAGCTTTTGACTCACGGGAAGATGACAGGGTACGAGATTTCCAAAGAGACAGGGATTTCACGCTCTAATGTTTATGCTTCTTTGAACGGGCTTGTAGAAAAGGGTGGGGCATATCTTGTGGAAGAAGAATCAACAAAATATATTCCTGTTTCTGTTCAGAAGTTTACCCAGAATGCTTTGCGTTCGCTTGGTAAAAAGGCTGATTATTTAATTAAAAATGCTCCGGCAAAAATAATTCCAAAAGAAGGATACATCACTATAACCGGTGTAGAGAACATCAAAAACAAAATCAGACAGATGATTTTAGACACCCAGTACAGGTTATACTTTCTTGCATCCGCTTCTTTAATACAGGAGTTTGAATCTGAATTGAAAGCTCTGATTGCTCAGAAAAAAAAGGTTGTTTTGATTACAGGGGATTATCGCTTAAAAGGGGCAAAGGTTTACGAAGAAAAAACACAGAAAGGACAGATTAGATTCATTTCTGATTCGTCTTATGTTTTGACCGGAGAGATTTTGGGAACGGAACACGACACCTGTCTTTATTCGGGGCAGGAAAATCTGGTTTCTGTTATGAAAGAGGCATTAAAAAATAAAATCACCCTTCTGGGCGGAAAATAATAAATAATGGCATCACAAAAACGATGCTTTAAGGAGTAAATATGAAAATCGGTATTTTAGGTTATGGTAACCTTGGAAAAGGTGTTGAATGTGCTGTAAAGAATTGTCCGGACATGGAGCTTTCATGTGTTTTTACACGTCGTGATCCGTCTTCTTTAAAATTGTTAACTTCTGGTGTTCCTGTTTATAATGTTTCGGAAGTAGAAAAACACAAGAGCGAAGTTGATGTTCTTGTTATCTGCGGTGGAAGTGCAACTGATCTTCCAAAACAGACTCCTGAATATGCAAAATATTTTAACGTAATCGACAGTTTTGATACTCACGCAAATATCCCTCTTCATTTTTCTAATGTTGATAAGGCTGCAAAAGATAACGGTCACATCGCTTTAATCAGCTGTGGATGGGATCCAGGTATGTTCTCTTTGATGCGTCTTTACGGTAACTGCATCCTCCCTGATGGAAATGATTATACATTCTGGGGAAAGGGTGTTTCTCAGGGACATTCTGATGCAATCCGCCGTGTGCCTGGTGTAAAAGACGGTAAGCAGTATACAATTCCTGTTCATTCGGCACTCGATGCTGTGCGTGCAGGAAAAAATCCTGAGCTTTCTACAAGACAGAAGCACACTCGTGAATGTTTTGTTGTGGCAGAAGAAGGGGCAGACAAGGCAAAAATCGAAAAAGAAATCAAGGAAATGCCAAACTACTTTGCAGATTACGATACAACAGTTCACTTCATAACAGAAGAAGAACTCAAGAAAAATCACTCAGGTATTCCTCACGGTGGATTTGTATTCCGCTCTGGAAAAACAGGCTGGGATAAAGAATACAACAACGTAATTGAATACAGCCTCAAGCTTGATTCAAACCCTGCATTTACATCAAGTGTACTCATCGCTTATGCCCGCGCTATTTTCCGCATGCACAAGGAAGGACAGAACGGATGTAAGACAGTATTCGATGTAGCACCTGCATATCTTTCACCGTTGAGTGGCGAAGAATTAAGGGCACACATGCTCTAGGAGAAATTATGAATTCATTTGTAGACAGCGTAAACTTTTTTGAAGGAAATAATCCTGAAAAAATTGCTTCTGAATACGGAACTCCTCTTTATGTTTATAACGAAAGAATCCTCCGCGACAGAATGCATAAGGTAAATCAGGTTATTACAAAATATCCTTATACTGCAAACTATTCTGTAAAGGCTAATACAAACATTCACATCTTAAAGCTTGCATTAGAAGAAGGAATTAACTGTGATGCTATGAGCCCTGGCGAAATCGAAATGCTTTTTAAGGCAGGTTTTCCAAAGGAACGCATCTTCTTTATTCCAAACAACGTAAGCCCTGATGAATTAATCTATGCGATTAAAAAGGGAGTAATCACAAGTCTGGATAGTCTTTCTCAGCTTGAACTTTTTGGTCAGTGCTGTGCAGATCTTGAACTTTCTGAAGATAAAAGACTTTGTGCTGTCCGTATAAACCCTGGTGTTGGCGCCGGCCACTGCGAAAAGGTTGTAACAGGCGGAAAGAAAACTAAGTTTGGAATTGCCGAAGAAGATATCCCCCAGATTTTCCAGATTGTAGAAAAATATAAGCTTACAATTGCAGGCATTAACCAGCACATCGGTTCGGGCTTTATGACAGGGGAACCTTACCTCGAAGCCGTTAAAAATTTTTTACAGATTGCCCTTAAGTTTAAGGATTTAAAGTTCATCGATTTTGGAGGGGGATACGGAATCCCTTATCACAAGCTTGATGACGAAAAAGAATACCCGATGGAAGATTTTAAGAAAAAGCTTGAACCGCTTCTGGATGATTTTGTTTCTAAGTATGGTTTTGCTCCGATGTTCAAATCTGAACCTGGACGTTACTGTGTTGCAGAAGGTTCTGTAATTTTGGGACGCGTTCATGCGGTAAAACAGAATGCGGGTCACAGCTTTGCAGGAACAGATATCGGTATGAATGTTTTAGTTCGTCCAAGCATGTACGATTCTCATCACGATATAGAAGTTATCCGTGATGGAAAAACCGTTAGCCGCGACAAACTTGTAAACCAGAATGTGTGTGGAAACATCTGCGAATCCGGTGACCTTCTTGCAAAGGACAGACCTTTACCACAGATGGAGAGGGGAGACCTGGCTTGTGTTTTAGACACCGGTGCATACGGCTGGAGCATGTGTTCAACCTACAACAGCCGCCCTCGTCCGGCAGAAGTTTTAATCTGCCGTGATGGAAAGGTAAAATTGATCCGCAGACGCGAAACAATTAAAGATTTAATGCGTTTATTCTAGCGTATTAAAACTTACTCTTCTTCATCTGTAAGAACATTCTTGGCCTGTACGGTAACAGTTGTATCATAGCATTTGAACATCTGTTCAACGTTTGCAGGCCTTGTTTTTGCAGAAATCAAGCTTACAACAGGAACAATAATCAAAGAAGCAAGCATGCTGAATACACCAGAGTAGAGTGAATTCTTAAAGATTAATCCTAAGAAAGCTCCCTGAACATGAATGAATCCCATCGAAATGAAAAGCTGGATAATCATCAAAGTACAGCCGAAGGTGAATGATGTAACAACTGCAGCTTTGCTTGTCTTTTTCCAGTAAAGTCCGTAAAGGAACGGAGCTAAGAATGCACCGGAAAGAGCACCCCATGAAATACCCATGAGCTGAGCAATGAATGTAACGCGGCTCTTAGCCTGAACAATTGCGATTACTGCAGAAATAATAATGAATACAGCAACAAATATTCTCATAACTAAAAGATTCTTTTTTTCATCAGACTGTTTCTTCTTAAATGAATTGATAAAATCGAGTGTGAGTGTAGAGCTTGAAGTAAGAACAAGAGAAGAAAGTGTAGACATAGAAGCAGAAAGAACTAAGATTAAAACAACTGCAATAAGAACATCACCAAGACCAGAAAGCATTGTAGGAATGATACTGTCAAAGCCTTCTGCAGAAACCTGTTCCGGTTTACAGAAGAGACGTCCAAATCCACCAAGGAAGTAACATCCGCCTGCAACTATGATTGCAAAGAATGTAGAAATCATTGTTCCGATTTTAATTGAGCGTTCGTTTTTGATTGCATAGAATTTTCCAACCATCTGTGGAAGTCCCCATGTACCAAGAGAAGTAAGAAGAACAACAACTAAGAGATAGAACGGTTCAGGACCAAAGAACGAAGTATATGCACCCTTTAATACAGGAGATTCAATTTCTGACATAAGAGCAAGCGACTGCATGAATCCGCCGTTTTTAGAAAGAACTGCAAGAATAACTGCTACAATACCAAAGAGCATGATGATTCCCTGGATAAAGTCGTTCAAGGCAGTAGCCATATAACCACCAACAATTACGTAAACTGCAGTTAAGATAGCCATAACAATTACACAAACCGAATAATCAACATTAAAAGCCATGCGGAAAAGACGAGAAAGACCGTTGAAAAGTGAAGCTGTGTATGGAATAAGGAAGAGGAAGGTAATAGCAGAAGCTGCAACCTTAAGACCCTTTGATTCAAAACGCTGACCAAAATAATCAGGCATTGTTTTTGAATTCAAGTGCTGTGTCATAATACGTGTGCGGCGTCCAAGAATTGCCCAAGGCATTAAAGAACCAATAAAGGCATTTCCCAAACCAATCCATGTAGAAGAAACACCAAAGTTCCAACCAAACTGACCGGCATATCCGACAAAGATAACGGCAGAAAAATAAGATGTTCCGTAAGCAAAGGCTGTAAGCCATGGACCAACACTGCGTCCACCAAGAACAAATCCATTAACATCTTTTGCCTGGCGGCGGGAAAAAAATCCAACACCAATCATAATTGCAAAAAAGATGATTAACATTGCAATTTTAAGAATCATAAATATACTCCTGAAAGATAAGGGCAAAACCCTTTTTCACTTTTGTTTAAGATTAATTGATTTCGGATTTAAAATCAATATTGTTTCTATGCATAATAACTAAAAAAATAAGAGGGGTGTGAGGGGGAGGGGGAGCAATGTCGCCTGTTGTCGGCTTAGAATCTTTGCCAGATTTAGTTCACAACAAATTGAGATTTAGGTGTGAATTCAATTCTTTTAAAAATGAATTTTGCCTTAATATAAAAACGGACTCTTCTGCAAACACATCTGCAGGTGGAAGTTTCTGGCATTTCTTTTTAAAGGCATTAGTTATGATTCAATTGACAAGTCATACATATACATTTATAATTTTAATAAAAACGGAGAAAAAAATGAATTTAAAAAAAATTACGAAACTCTTTATTACTCTTTTAGTTTTTCTTACAGCAACTTTCTTTACGGCATGTAAAAATGAACCAGAAAACAACCCTTTTGTGGAAACAGCATGGTTTTCATCTTTCCCTACTGACTCATATATAATTTTTGTTTCAAGTAGTAAATATAAGTTCTTTAAAACAGATTCTGAGAAATTTTATACTGTAAAGAAACAAGGTGAATCTTATATTGCATCCCTTCATTCGGGACCAACCTCTAAGTCTGAAATTACACAGACTTTTACAATGGACAATGAAGATTCAAAAAACGGAACTTTACGCATTTTTTCAAAACCAGGTTTCACTAACTTATATGCAAAATTGAAATCACTTCCTGAAGATTGATATGATAGCCTCAAACCGCTAACCGGCTTTACTTTATGATTCGGAAATTATAGACCATGATTTTTCCTGGAGAATAAATCATGCAGATGCTGATTTTCGATTAGCAGGGGAAACGGAACGATTATTCAAACGTTTTCTAGAATAATTCTCAAGCCTTATATCCATTAAATAACATCCATTCTCTTCCATATTTATCAATCTAAATTTATGTGATATAATAAACTATGATTTTAAACATTTTGAATAACATCTTAAGTCTTTTGTGCGGAGTTTTTACAATTGTTTATTATTTTATAAATAACTCATCATCCGCTGCTTTGAATATATTAAAGGGAATAGGGCTTGGACTTGCCGCTCTTGTTGCCTCATATCTTGTAATTTTCATCATCATCTGGCTCTTTTTTATAAGTGTTTCGTTTTTTATCCGTCCGAATAAGGATTACGATAAGCCTTCAAAAGTTTTTAATGCAATTTTCATCCTCTGGTATTCGTATATTACAAATTTCTTCCGCGTAAAAGTACGTGTTACAGGGCTCGAAAAAGTGCCGTTTGGTACACGCTTTTTAGCAATTGCAAATCACCGCTCAAACCTCGATAACATGATTCAGGCCATGGTTCTTAAAAAAGAACAGATTGCATATATTTCAAAACCTGAAAATTTTAAAATTGTTTTATGCCGTGCATACATGAAGCGTGCTTTATATCTTCCAATAGACCGTAAAGATGTAAGAAACGCTTTATTAACAATCATCAAGGCAATTAATTATATCAAGGATGATGTTATTTCTGTCGGTGTTTTCCCGGAAGGTCGCAGAAGTAAAACAGGTGAGCTCCTCGATTTTAAACCGGGCTGTCTTAAGATTGCAGAAAAAGCATTGTGTCCGATTGTAATTTGTACTATCGAAGGAACCGAAAAAGTTCACAAAAATTTCCCATGGAAAAAAACAATAGTAAATTTTGATGTCATCAGCGTATTGTATGCCGATGATTATAAAGATATGCCTACAGTTGATTTATCTGAAAAAATCAGAAATATGATGCTGGAAAAACTTGGTAAATAATTTTATAGAAGGAAACAAATGATACACGTTTTATTTAACCCGCTTTCGAATAACAAAAAAGGTGCTTTAGTTGAATCAGAACTTAAAGAAATCTTCCGTAACAAAAAAATCGATTTTACGGACATAACAAATTTTCAGAATGTAAAGGATTTCTGTTCAAAGATTTCTGCATCTGACGAACTGATTATTGCAGGTGGAGACGGAACTTTAACACGCTTTGCCGATGATATTTATGGAACAAAGCCATGCAAGAAAGTTTATCTTTATCCTTGTGGAAGTGGAAACGACTTTTTCAACGACATCAAAGATAAATGTAAATTCATAAATAACCTTATCCCGCTCCAGGATTACATCAAATCTCTTCCTGATGTTTATGTAAACGGCGTAAAGCATAAGTTCATAAACGGAATCGGTTACGGAATCGACGGATACTGCTGCGAAGAAGGCGACAGGGTTAGGGAAAAATCAGATAAGAAAGTAAATTATGCAGGAATTGCAATCAAGGGGCTTTTAGGAAAGTTCCATCCTTCTAATGCAAAAGTTACTGTAGACGGCGAAGTTCATCATTTTAAGCATGTATGGCTTGCTCCTTCAATGCTCGGTCGTTTTTACGGTGGCGGTATGATGATTGCTCCGGATCAGGACAGACTTAATAAAGAAAAGACATTAACCTGTGTAATCTGCCACAAAGCTTTTGCTTTAAAAATTCTCATGATTTTCCCAAAGATTTTTACAGGAACTCATACAAAATATACCGATATTGTTTCTTTCTTTAAGGGACACGACATCACAGTAGAATTTGATAAGCCGCAGGCACTGCAGATAGACGGTGAAACTATTTCGAACGTTTCAAGCTATCGCGCTGTGTATAATTAGATAGAGATTTCTCTTTTTCCGCCCTGGCTGTAAATCTTATAACCATTTTTACCGTTCTGCTTAACAGAATAAAGAGCCGATTCTGCGGACTGGAGCATTTCTGTAAAATTCTGACCGTGGAAAGGGTAGATTGAAATTCCTATGCTGGCCGTAATTTTTGAATTTCGTTTTTTATCTGAATAGATGAGGGAAAGGACATTACAGAGCATCTGTGCCTTTTCGTTTATGATGTTGAAGGCCTTTTCTTCTGTAAGATTTTTATTCAGGCAGAGTAAAACACCAAATTTATTTCCACTTATTCTTCCGATTATATCTTTCTGGCTGAATACCAGCGAGATGTGTTTTGCCGCATTCTGAATTGCAATATCGCCGTAAGAATGACCAAGTCTGATGTTAATCTTTTTAAGATCATCAAGGTCGATTACAAAGAGGGCAGAAGTTGATTTATTTTTTGTCTTCTGCAGGAATGAATGAATCTTTTCCTGGAAAATTGAATTATGAAGAACGCCGGTAAGCTCATCAAACTGAAGGTTATATTCCTTATCTTTATAAACCACTGTGCGTGAATTGACATTTACAAGGTTTACTATGTATTTTATGTTGTGGCCTTCCTTATCGAAAATATTCGAGCTGTTTAAATGGAACCAGTAGTATTCACCGTCTGCACATTTAAATCTGAATTCTGCACTGTAATTAAATCCCTGGTTCCTGATAAAATCCATTACCTGTTCCGCAAGTGAACTGTCATCAGGATGAATATATTCAAGATAAGGAATGAATTCGGTAATGCTTAATTTATGCATCTTCTGCCCGAGTATGAATTCCGAATCTCCTGTAAGGTTGATTATGTTTTTACCAAAATCAAACTCCATTAAAAGATACTGATTCTGCCCGTATACTAAAGTTCCGTGTTTATCTGATACAGTTACATAATCCTGATTCTGAAGATTGTGTCTTAAAACAATGTATGTAATTACAAAGGCAAAGATATTTATAATGATGATTAAAAAGAAGATGGAAGAAATCGAGCGTTCCTGAGAGTTTACATAGCTTCTTGGAATAACCGAAAAAACATACCAGTTAATCAAAGGAATAGGGACATAACTGCTGAGTCTTTCCTGCCCACCGATTTTATATATGAACGAACCTGATTCTTTATTTACAATTTTTTTCTGTATCTCATCCAGTGTGGAATTGCTTTCCAGCTGAATGCGCGAAAAGAAGTTATAGAGGTTTTCAAAATAGCAGAGCTTATTTTCGCTGTCGGAAGAAAAGAAGATGTTTCCAAAGTGATCTACTACAAAGATGTATTCAGAATTATCAAATGATTTTTTAGAGAAGGTGTTTTTAAATTCCTTGTCGCTTATGTAATCAGTTTCCGAAAGATAAAGGCGCCTTTCTCCATCCTTATATGTAAATGAAGGAGAAGGAGGAATAGGCTTTCCGTTTGATTCTTCTAAGATTCTGGAGTTTATGGTTGTAGCATTGAATTCGCATTTATCTATAAGGCTTTTTGTTGTGGACTTTAAAAAGATATCGCTTATGTTCAATTCAAAGAATCCGAGTACAAGTATAAGCGCTACAAGAATTCCAACAAAATAGAGGAGACCTAATTTTTCTTTATCCGGTTCAAACTTTTTCACAAAACACCTTATTCTTTGTATTACTTTATTATAACTATATTATATTTCAAATTTCCCCAGTCGTAAACAAAAATAGATTTTTCTTTGATTTTTCTATATATTATAAGAATGTTGTTTATATTTGATATGGGTGGTGTAGTTACAACCACCTTCGAAATGGATTCTCTTTATTCATCTTTGGGCATTCATAAGACAGAATTTTTTGAAATCTGTAAGTCTGACAGCACAGAAAAAGATATCTGGAACCTTTTGCAGACAGGAAAAATCTCTGTAAATGAATTCTGGCAGGCTTTTAATGAACGTATCAAAGATACAAAAATCCCACCTGTAAAATCGGATTTATTCAGACTTTATTTTCATCCTGTTTTGAACGAAGATACAGCCACATTGATTACAGAATTAAGAAAAAAAAACCGTGTAATCTGCGGAACAAATACAATTCAGAGTCACTGGGAAAATCATCTTGAGCGTGGAGATTATTCTCTTTTTGACCAGACTTATGCTTCTAATAAAATCGGTCTTGCAAAACCTGACCCTGATTTTTATAAGATGATTTTACAGGCAGAAGGTGGCCATGCAGAAAATACATTTTTTACGGACGACAGAATAGAAAATGTGGAAGCGGCACAGAAGCTTGGAATAAATGCTGTTCAGTTTACAACGGCAAAGGCTTTGATTAAGCTCTGGAAAAAATACATTTAACCTTTTTGGGACAGAAAAATGAGTTCAAATAATTTTGTAAGGGTATTTTTAAATAAAAACGAAGAAAAAGAAATCCAGCAGGGCTATCCGTGGGTTTTCGATAACGAAATATCTCATCTTAAGCATCGTGCAGACGAAAAATCTGAATGGAAAAATGAAGGCTTAAAAGAATGCACTGTGGAAAACGGAACTCTTGTAGAAATCTACACAAAAGCCGGCGGATTTTTAGGAAGCGGTGTTTTCAATAAAAACTCAAAAATCACTGTGAGAATCCTTGGCCCTGAGCATGCAGATAAAATCCTGGAAGATACCTATTCTTATTTTGAACAGAAGGTTTTAAATGCATATAACATGCGTCGCCTTCATTTTAAGGAAGATGATTCTTACCGCCTGATTTTTGGCGAAGCTGATTTTATTCCGGGGCTCATCTGCGAGCGTTTTTACGATGAACACAAAAAGACAGTTTTAGTAGTTCAGTTTCTTTCGATGAGCTGCGACATTTTTAGAAAAGAAATCTTAACTGCGCTTAAAAAAATCTGTAAGCCTGATGGAATCTACGAAAGAAGCGATGCCTCTGTACGAGAAAAAGAAGGCCTTCCTTTAACTGCCGGCTGGGTAGATTTATCTTCACCTGATTTTAAAATTTCCGGCGAAAAAAACATCGAGATGGAAAACCTTATAATCACAGAAAACGGAATAAGGCTTGGTGTAGACATTGTAAACGGACAGAAGACCGGATACTTTCTTGATCAGAAGTTCAACCGCGCTCAGATTGCAAAATACTGCCGTGGAAAGCGTGTTTTAGATACATTTACACACACTGGTGCTTTTGGATTAAACGCCGTAAGAGAAGGGGCAAAAGAAGTTATTTCTGTAGATATTTCTCCCGAAGCAGTAGACATGGTAAAGCAGAACATAAAGATGAACGAAGCGGGAAGTGTTATGAAAGGAGTCTGTGCCGATGTATTTGACCTTCTTAAAGAATACGAAGCAAATGGCGAAAAGTTTGATGTAATCATCTTAGACCCACCGGCTTTTACAAAGTCTGCAAAAAATATTGAAAAAGCGTACGGCGGATATAAGGAAATCAACCTTCGTGCTATGAGGCTTTTAAATGCGGGCGGTATTTTAGTTACCTGTTCGTGCTCATACTTTATGGAAACAAATATGTTCTGCGATATGCTCATGCATGCGGCAATGGACAGTCACAAAAGAGTTCAGATACTCGAAAAACGTGGGGCTGGGCCTGATCATCCTGTTTTACTTGGTTATCCTAAGTCAGAATATCTTAAGTGCATAATCGCCCGTGTGGATTAAACTCCTTGTGTGAATGCATGACGAAAATGTTTGAATTAATTCACGGGATTTTGTTTGGAATATAGTGTATGGAATATAACTGCATAATAGTTCTTGGACCGACTGCTGTGGGAAAGACTTCGATCGGAGTTGCCGTTGCGGACGCTTTAGACGGAGAAATCATCTCGGCAGATTCACGCCAGACATACAGAAAACTCAACATAGGCTCCGGAAAAGATCTTGATGAATACGAGGTCGACGGTAAAATAATTCCATATCATTTAATAGACATAATTGACCTTCCTGCAGAATACACAGTTTACGACTACCAGAAAGATTTTTATAAGGCATTTAAAGAAATACAGGAGAGGGGAAGGCTTCCGGTAATAGTTGGCGGAACAGGGATGTATTTAGATTCCATTGTCCGAAATTATGAACTTGTAAACATCCCCGAAAATAAAGAGCTTCGTAAGGAGCTTGAAGGTTTAAGCCTGGAAGAACTTGGAAAAAGGGTTTTAAAAGATCAGCCTGTCTTACATGTTATGGCAGACTTACAGGAAAGAGAAAGGCTTATTAAGGCAATAGAAATCATCGAAGCAAAAAAAGCAGGATATGACACAACTTCTTCTTCGCGCCCAGACATAAAACCATTCATAATAGGAACAACACTTCCTCGTCCCCTTATGTGGGAAAATATCCGCCGCCGTCTGGAAGAAAGAATTGCCGAAGGGATGATAGACGAAGTAAAAGAAATACACGAAAGCGGAATCAGTTTTGAGCGCCTGGAAAAACTCGGTCTTGAATACCGCTTCTGCTCCGAATACCTTGAAGGAAAATACAAAAGCCAGGAAGAGATGACAGAAAAACTTTTTATTGCCATAAGACAGTTTGCAAAGCGGCAGGAAACCTGGTTTCGCATGATGGAAAAAAAAGGTGTTACAATCAACTGGCTTAAACCGGTGCCTGACAAAAAAGAGCGCATAGAAGAAGCGCTTAAATTAATCAGCGGACAGAAAAGAGTTTAAAAAAAGAAACCGTGCAGAAAATCCATATCAGAAAAACTGCACGGTTTTATCAAAAAAAGGAGGCTTTTTCAGTTTTCGCAATTAAGCGTTAACTGCAACTTTTTCTTTTATTTCTGTAAGATAGCCTGTTCTAAGGCAGCTGTCGAAGAGTTCTTTAGAGATGTAATCAGTTTTTACATCTTCGTAGCCGTCCATATCGCGGACAATTTTTACAACAAATCCATCTTCCATTTCGCGGACGATAGTCATATAATCAGTGTTTTTTCCAATGCTTTTAAGTGTATAGCTTTTCATTTTTTTTCCCCTTCTAAAAATGATTTATTTCTATATTTTATGTCGGATTACTTCCTGGCAATTACTTTATTTTCGGATATAATAAAAAATATGTTAGAAAAATCTTTAAAAAATTTTACTTTCTGCGATGCGCATTTTCACCTGCTGGATTTCCCTTCTGTGCCGGAAAAGTGGATGGGATGTACCTGTGCGCATTCAATAAAAGAGTGGGAAACCCAGAAAGAATTTTTTAAAGATAAAACTTGCGGAGTTCTTTCGTTTGGTCTTCATCCCCAGAGCGCAGAATATATAGATATAAAAGAAAATGCTGATTATCTTGAACACCTTTTAAAAGATCCGGCATCTGGTATAAAAGCAATAGGCGAAGCAGGCTTTGATTATTTTACAGAGGAGTTTAAGGCCCAGGCTGTAAAACAGGAAGAGATGTTTAACATACAACTGGAACTTGCCCTTTTTTATAATAAACCTCTTGTCGTACACTGCCGGAAAGCTAATCACAAGCTTTTTGAATATTCGGGGAAATTAAAAAAACTCCCGTCTGTTTTGTTTCACTCTTTTATGGGAACTTTAATAGAAGCAAACTCACTTATATCCAGAAATATAAACTGCTTTTTCAGCTTTGGAAAACAGATGATGAACAATAACAAAAAAGTGATTGACTGTGTAAAAAATCTTCCCGAACAAAATCTCCTTTTAGAAACCGACGCTCCATTCCAGACACTCCGGGGTGAACGATATACAAAGCTCGAAGATATAAAATGCATATACGAAAGTGCCCGAAATATCCGCCAGGCCGATGAAAATTTTTACAGCGCAATGGAACTTAATTTTACAAGAATGTTTTTAGACCATGTTACAAAAGATTAAAAAATTTGTTATATTAATATCATGAGTAACAAAAAAAATTCGAAGAGCAAAAAAACTAATCCAGTCGTTTTATTTTTTTCACAGAACGAACAGAAAATCTTTAAAATCAGCTGTTATTGTGCATTTGTAAGCGCAATTCTTTTTACAATTTTTTCTATCAGTTTTCATGCTGATATTTCGCTTTTAGCATTTCCGATTTCACTTGCAATCACTGTTGCATCCATTTATTTTGGATTTTTTAAGATGATTAAAAACAACAGTGCAAAACCCGCAAATGTATTTTTAAGACTTGCGCAGTATCTTCCTTATGTATTCCTTCTTTCGTTTATTTTAAGAAGGGCAGGAAAGACAGAAACTTATAAATGGTTTGATGCGCTTTCGGTTTTAATCTGGCTTGTAGTTTTTATTTCTTCACTCGTCATCAGTCATTACATGAATCCAAAGAAATTTATTCCGCTCACAAAAGATTGGGCTGTTCCTTATGTTAAAACAGAAAAGGGTAAGGGCTTAAGATTTGTTGTGATAGAAATTCTTGAATGGATAGACGCTTTAGTTCAGGCAGTTTTCTTTGTATTCCTTCTTCAGATTTTCTTTTTCCAGCTTTATGTAATTCCTTCAGAATCTATGGTTGGAGAATTCTTGGTTGGAGATAAGGTAATCGTTACAAAATTCAACTGCGGACCAAAGTTCCCTCTTACAGACATCGGCTTCCCGGATTTTACAGATTATAAGCGTGGTGATGTTGTTGTTTTAAGAAATCCAAAATATACAATCGACAGAAAATCAGAGATTCAGAGCGTTACTTCTCATCTTCTATACATGCTTTCTTTCAGCGGCCTTCAGTTGAATCGCGACGAAGACGGAAATATGAAGTACGATCCTCTTGTAAAACGAATATGTGGAGAAGAAGGTGAACAGCTTGTAATGCTCGATGGAACTTTGTATGCGCGCACAAAAGATAATCAGGAATTTACGGCACAGAAGATTGATTCAAAATATGCGCTCTGGGATATAAAATCAATTCTTCCAAACCTCAAGCCTGGGCAGAGCGTACGAACAGAAATCATGTATCTTCCTTATCAGAAAATGCTCGATTTAGAAGAAGCAAGAAGAAACCTGAATCTTGACGAAGTTCAAAAAGAAATAGAACAGATGCTTTCCCAGATTAAAAAGAATTCAACTTTTGAAGATTCAGCGTTCGTAGTTCCTGAGTATAATTCTTACGGCATTTACAGAACAATCGATTTAATTGCTTCGGATGTTCTTACAACAAAAGATGGATTCAACTGGTTCGAAAAATTTGCAACCTCATGGTGTGCTTCAAAAAAACAGACAAGAGATATGTATGCCGAAGCTAACTACAGATTAAACGTTATGTTCAAATACGACATGACAAAAATCTTCTATGAATATTCAAAATTGATTGCAAAAGGATATTTCTTCTCTGATGTAATTGGTCATCCTGATATTGTTTCTGTTCAGGCCGATTTTGAAAACTTGAATAATTACATCCTCCAGAATGATCAGAGAAATATGCCTGTATTCCCTGCATGTAAAGAAAACGGCGAGCCTGATTATATTCCGGAAAACTGTTACTTTATGATGGGCGATAACCGCTTTAATTCAGAAGATTTACGCCACGGAAAAGGTTATAAACTTGTGAACATCACTTCTTCGGATCCTTCTTCTATCATGTATTACTCTAATATGGATCCAGTTTACATAAACAAAAAACTCATCGAAGGAAAACCAATCTGTAAATTCTGGCCTTTGAATAGAGCTGCAAAAGTCAGAAACAGATAATCAGTTTATAAAAGAAAATCGGAGGGAGAGAAAAAAATGAAAAACAGTATTTTAAAAAACAAAAAGTTTATTTCTTTAATTTCACTGATGACCGTTTCTCTGGGACTTTGTCTTTTTTTCTGCAGCTGTTCAAATAAAGAAAAAAGAAATGAAATAACACAGAGCGTAGAAGTTGCAGAGCGCGGGGTTGTGTTTGTTCCTATAGATGACGATGATGACTTTGCCAAGAAACTAGATTTAGTAAATAAAATTAGCGACGGTTTAATCATGTGCGATTCTGGCACAATTCTTCCTTATTACAATTCCAAAATAGACGACACAAATGTAAAAATTGCTTTTCAATTTTCAGATGATCATTCATTCACCCCGGACACTAAAAAAATCTATGCCGTCTTTTATGAAAAAATCACATATAATTCTGCTGTTATAGAAGAGGGAAAAACAAGTCTCGCAGATTTACAAAAAATTATCAAAAACCCAGAGATACAAACTGAACCAGGCTTTGGACATTTTATTCATCTGGGCACTTTCGACATTTTCTTTCCTATAGATTCATATCCAACTGCTAATAGTGTGGTAAGTTTTATCAGGCAGAAAAGATAATTGGACAGGATGCCCACCTTATTTTATAATTAAATATATAGGGACAAAAAATGTATATTATAAAAAAACAGAGTAATTTAATAAAAAGTCTTCTGATTATCTTTTTTTCTTTAATCTTTTTTTCGTGCACAAAAGCAAGATATTCTTATATTTGTGAAAATCCTGAATACAGTAATAAGATATACGTATTTATAGATGATGATATCTCTGATGAAGAAGTGGATTTTACTTTACGTGTAACACTTTTGGATTTGAATCATATGTTCAATCAAAAAATAGAGTTGGAAGCAGGTCCTCGTGATTACATTGAGCTTAAGGCTAGATATAATCGTGTAAATCAGAAAATAACTCATAACGAGCTTCTTAAAAATTTAGTAATTCTTTTTGAAGAAGAAAATAAAGAATTAAAAATATTAAATTCTGTACGCTCAGAACAATTGTATTTTTATGGAAAAGAAGGCAGAGAGAAATTTTTTGATCATGTAAAAATCATAAAATATGAACAGGAAGGATTATATCTTAGAGGTTATATTAAAGGAATTCATGTCTCAGAAGATGAAAAACTTTTGGTGGGTGCCGGATTTTCTACTGTGATTTCTTATTCTTCGCAAGGAGTTTCTATTTCCAGTACCGACAAAGAAGATAAACGCAACAGTTCCACAGCAATTCCTGGGAATTATAAGATTCCAAAGAATCACAATACAAACATTAAACCAAACTATTATGAACTATGCAAAAAAAATAAGGAAGTTACAGAAAATAATCCTGTGATTAAAAAAATAATCTGGGATGATGTAGAAAAGTTTAAGGCAGAATTTTTAAAAGAAAATCATCTTGATGATAAATATTTTAATTACGATTGTCTCTGTTATAACGAGGGTCCTGATTACACAACAGCCTTTTACACAATCTGGGATGGAGATGCAGAATACACAACAACCGTTTTAAAAACAGACAAAGCAGGAAACATAATTTTACAGGATGTTCTTTTCCCTGATGAAAAAAAATCTGTTCTCGGAGCTTTCACTGTAACTTCCGATTCATATCTGTTACTGATTTACGACTCTTACACCGATACAACCTGGGTAAATGTTTTTAAGTTTTAATGGGAAGAGAAAATGAAATTGTGGAGTAGGGAGGTAGTGCTATGAAAAAATCGTGTTTAATTTACATATTTATAATCTTTATTATTAGTGGATGCTCGCGGAATAATTTTAAAACAATAAATCTTTCGGATGATTGTAAAATTAATTATACAGTCGAAGGTGATAAGGTCATAAACCTTGAGTTAATTCAGCCAAACAACAAAGTAATTGTCTTTTTTCCTGAACAAAATGAAATGCAATTTTCTATCGATAATTTTGAAAAAAAATGTAATGGAATTATTTCTGAAGATTTTTATTCATTAGAAGCGATAAATGATGAAGAAGATACCTGTGCTATAAATATGACCAAATCAGATACTTTCTTAGATTTAAAAGCTGATAAAAATTTCAGAACGGTAATTCAATATAATAATGATCACAAAGAAGCCCAGCATTTTGAACAAATTGATGGAAAAGAATACAGTTTTAAAATTTCTAAAGAAGGAATTAAAGAGTGAAAAAGAATTCGATATATTTTACAGTGATTATTAATATATTATATCGATTATTTCCCATTTTTATTTTTTTATTTTTTTTGTTTGGGTCTAAGCATTTTAGCGCAAAAACAATGCACATAGTTTCATTGGTTTTTATTTTTCTATTTATTATTTTTGCACTAGGTATGATGATTAAGGGCATTATATCAGTAAAGTCAATAAAACAAAATAAGGAAAACGGAACTAACAAGCTGCCCAAAATTGGGTTTTTGATATTCTATTTTATTTTTTGTATTTTTATAATTCTTATATTCTTAGGAGCTTTTGTTACTGCAATACGTAATCCATTTACGGAGTAAATATATAATTATATAAAAAGGAAAGTTTATGAAAAAATCGTGTTGGAAGATTTATACAAAAAGGATACTAATTTTTCTTGCAATAATTTATCTCTTGTTTTCGTTCGAAATTCGAAGGGATAAAAAGAATGTGTATTTTCGCATCTGGCCGGGTGAAAAAATTTCTTACTGGACCATTCCTTCAAAATTAAAAAAAGCCTATAAAGAATTCAAACCAGAAATCAAAAAACAAAGAATTGATTTTTCTGATGAAAGAATTTTATTTACCTGCAAAAATAAAATTTACAAAGCAGAACTCAAAGATGATAATGCTACTGTAGGGCTTTTTATTCCGGAGTATAAGTATTCAGTTTCGGATACTTTTGACTTATTTATTTACGGTGATGATTATAAATATGCGGACACAATAAGATATTCAATAGTCGACGGAGAGAAAGAAATCAAATCCTGGTATTTTCGCATTCTTAATCACGAAGAATTTTTTATTCCTCCTGCACATATTGAAATTATAACAAACCTACTGAAAAATAATCCCACCGCCCGGTTTGTAATAACGGAATGTATTTTTTCTTAGTTATAAAGTCAGGATTTGTGGACTAATGAAATATCATAAATAAGGTTATGAGGTGATGATATGATAAAAAAAACATGGACCAGTTTAATTATTTTAATTATTCTTTTTCTCTTGAATAGTTGTAAAGACGATCTGGCAATAAAAAATAAAAACGATTCATATCTTATACATCCGGAAAATAGTTCCATAGATGTAGATTTGCGATTAGGTGAAAACAGACAGATTACATCTTTTTCAATCAAAGATGATAGTAAAAATTTTTCTATGATGTTCAACCTGCTCGAAGACGGAAACTGTTCCCTAAAATTAAATACAGACATATATGAGCAAACCGTTAATACAGATATTTCCCCGATATCAGAAAAATGTATCAGCCAGTATATTGTATTAAATAATAAGATTTATTTACTTCAAGAAATTGATAACAACGGCCAGATAATTTCGAAAATAGAAAAAAAATGAAAAAAAAATCTTGTAATTTAACAATTCTCTTCCAAATTCCCCCCGCGCAAAAGAAGATAGTATATCATAAAAACACATAAAATTATTTTTCCTTTACCGGCAAAATATCCGTATTATAAAACCGCCTGCAAATCATCTTTCTTTATATATCCGTTTTATAAAATCGCGAAGCAGAGATTCATATTTTTTTCATTATTCATAATATATGTTTTATAAAAACTCGGAGCAAAGGTTCACAATTTTTTCAACCCTCATAATATCCGTTTTATAAAATCGCGGAGCAGAGGTTCACATTTTGCGGAACGTCATCTTAGTGGAGCAAAATGTGGTTCTCTGCGGGAGCGATTTTATAAGTACGAATAGCACATGCAAAATGTGGTTCTTTGCGTGAGAGTTTTTATAAGTACGCATAGAACATAATTGTATATATAAGCAATATTATAAATACGAATAGAAAATTAGAAGAAAACATGATTCTTTGCGGAAGTATTTTTTTATGATATACTATCTTCATGAAAAAGCTCTCTCTGCTCCTATACAAAAATCAGCCTGCAGTTGTCACCGATATCGATAAGGACAAATTCATAATAAAATATTGCGTTCAGCCTGCTACTCCAACTGGAAAAAAGGCCGTTTATCAGGAGCAGAAAATCAGAGAAAAGGATGCCGCTTTAATTCACGAAGGACCGGTTTCTTCTCTGGAAAAAGTGCTGGAAAACGCAGATTCAGATTATTCATCCGCTGTAAAAGAAACTTACGAGCTTCTTGCCTCGGACGAAGAGACTAAATCACAAAATATTTCACTCAAAGATTTATGCGAAATTGCTTTTTCAGCATTCGAGGCAGACAAGGCTTTTTCCTATTTTAATTCCTTTAATAAATCAGAAGAGTTTGCACTTTTACAGGATGAACTTAAAAACGGTAATCTTATCTTTGTTCCAAGAAGCGAAGAAGAAATCAAACTGATTAATCAGAAAAATTACGAAAAAGAACACGAGGCAGAAATCAGGCAGGCTTTTATAAACCGCTTAAAGGAACGTAAGCTTGATCTTCCTTCCGATGCAAAATTCATGGGCGAAGTAGAAGCATTTGCCTTAAATAAAACAGATAAATCAAAAATCCTTACAGAAGCAGGGCTTCCTCTTTCGCAGGAAAAAGCTCATAAGCTCTTAATAGAAACAGGGATTTGGGATATAACAAAAAATCCTCATCCTACGCGCTTTGGATTCAGTTTTGATTCTGCACGTGAACAGCTTGGAAAAATGCCCGAAGAAGAAAGGGAAGAAGTTCCATGTGTATGCTATGCGGTGGATGCTCCTGATGCTGCTGACCCTGATGATGCGGTTGGCTATGACGGAAAATATTATTGGATTTGTATTGCTGACCCAGCAAGTTCTGTAAAACCTGATTCATCAATCGATATTGCGGCACGCGACCGGGGAACTACTCTTTATATTCCCGAAGGGGCCAGCCGTATGCTTTGCGAAAGTTCGCTCGAGGATTATGCTCTTGGTCTTAAGGAAAAAGAAGCGGGAGATGATCCAAAGGTAAAATCGAGTGCACTTGCGTTCAGGCTTTTGGTAAATGAACTTTCCGAAATAGAAGAGTGTGAAGTAAAAAAGGTTCTGGTTCACGTAAAGATGATTTCTTATGCAGAAGCAGAAAAACAGAAAGACAGCGCTGAATTAAAACCACTTTTTGAGCTTGCAAGAAAAAATCTTTCCCGACGTAATAAAAATAATGCTGTCACAATCCGCATGCCCGAAGTTCACATCAAGGTGGATAAGGAAACAAAAAAGGTTACTGTTGAAGAAGAAGAGCGCTACGAATCAAATGATATGGTTCAGGAGCTGATGCTTTTGGCAGGAGAAGGGGCAGCACGTTTTGCTTTCAAAAATAAAATTCCTTTCCCATATGTGAGTCAGGAAGCGCCCGAGTTCCCCGAAAAATTACCTGATGGAGGCTGGGCAGAGCAGTTTGCACGCGTAAAGTGTATGAGAAAGCGTTCTGTCGGAATTACACCGGCTCCTCATGCAGGGCTTGGCTTGAGTTTTTACAGCCAGGTTACTTCTCCGCTCAGACGATATTCTGACCTTGTGGCTCACGAACAGTTAAGGGCTTTTATAAATGGTGAACATGTTCTTGGAAAAGACGAAATGCTTGAGCGAATCGCGGCAGGGGATGCGGCGAGTCTTGCGGCACGTAAGGCAAGTCGTTTAAGCGAAACTCACTGGAAACTTGTTTATCTTTTACAGAATCCCGAAAACGTGTACGAAGGCTTTTGCATCGACAGGCGTGGAAACGATGCACTCTTTTTAATTCCAGCACTTGATATGCAGACAACGCTGCGCAACACCGGAGATTTTAATTTAAATGATAAGGTTAATCTTAAAGCAGGCTCTATAGACATCACAACCCAAAACGTTATTTTTTCTGTAGTCTGAGTCAGCGGCTTTATTAGTCTGAATCGTAATCAGTGTGATTATATAATCAGCTTTATTTTTTCTGCCGTCTCTGCTTAGGGGTGATTCCCTTTATCTTTTTGTAGGTTCGGATAAAGTGGCTTGAATCTGTAAATCCTGTTTCCTGACTGATGTAATCGAGGGTTTTGTTCGTGTAGAGGAGAAGTGTGTCTGCCTTACAGATTCTTACGAATTCGATGTATTCCTTACAGGTTTTTCCGAACTGGGATTTGAACTGTTTTGCAAAATTTGAATAGCACATTCCGCAGTTTGATGCGAGCTTTTCTATGTTGATGTTTTCAGAAGAATGCTTGTCTATGTATTCAAGAACCGAAAAATCCTTTGTAGAGAACTGATCGAAGGTTGTCTTTGTAGAAAATTCAAATCCGTTTCTGAGCCATATACGCATGAGCTCTGTGATGATGAGTGAAATCATCGAAGCAACTTTTATATCATATCCGAACTCGCGGTGTTTTGTTTCCCAGATGCAGTTTTCAAAAAAGAGCTGGACCGGATTATATTGAAGCTCTTCTTTTGTGATGAGGTTTGAAGCGCGGTTTGAATTGTTTACGTTTTCCAAAAGCTTTGGAAGCTTTGGGGAGCCGGGTGTTGTATTCGAAAGGATCATATCGTCAAATTTAATGACATAGAAAAAAGGTTTTTCTTCCTGAGCATCTTTTACAGGGTAATCAAGGAAGGCATGAATCTGGCGCGGATGGAAGATAATCAGGTCGCCTTCGTTTACTGTAATTTTTTTATCTCCAACTTCGGCAAAAAGTGTTCCCCGGACAACGTATACCATTTCTGTAAAATAATGCCAGTGAGGTTTCACAACCATCCAGTCACCGCTGAATGCCTGAAAAGGTGCATTTAATACATCACTTGATTCAAATAATTCGTCCATTGAACGTTTCTCCTTTGCATAGAGATTTATACAATTTTGTTCTTTTTTCTTTATATCACGGAATTATAAATAATGCTAGAGTAATTACATGATTAAATGGATCTGGAGTTATATCCGCAAGTACAGGTTTTTAATGGCACTCGGCTTATCTTTGAGTGTAGTCGTAGCCGCAGTAAATATGGTAAATCCTCTTGTTACCGGTACAATCGTAGACAGGGTAATCAGGGGAGGCGAACATTCAATCCTCTTAAAACTTATCCTCATAATGATTTGTACAACACTTGGTAAGTCTGTAATCCGTTATCTTTATCAGGTAATTTTTGAGCATTGTTCCCAGAACATAATCAGAAACATGAGGGAAGATTTATATGCCCACATCCAGACTCTGGATTTTTCCTGGTATGATAAATCTCCATCGGGTAACATCATGACTCTTTTAACAAGCGACCTTGATAAGGTTCGTCACTTTGTTGCCTGGGTAATGTATCAGATTCTGGAAAATGTCCTTGTTTATGTTTTTTCAATCATCACTCTTTCTTCAATCAACTGGAAGCTTACACTCGCATTTTTAATCATTGCGCCTCCGGTTTTAATCCTCATCCATAAATTTAAAAAGCACATCCGCCCGGCACATCTTAAAGTTCGCGATCAGTTTGCGGTTTTGAATACAAGGGTTGGAGAAAATATCGAAGGTAACCGTGTTGTTAAAGCTTTTGTACGCGAGCAGCACGAAATAAGCCGCTTTGACGAGGATAACGAAAAGTTCCGTCAGGTTTCTGTAGACAATGCAGACGTAAAGGTAAAATATACTCCATGGATTGATGCCCTTACCGGTGTTCTTCCTGTTATCCTGATTATCTTTGGCGGCTACCTTGTAATCAATAACGAAATGACAATTGGTCAGCTTGTAACATTCAACGGTCTTATGTGGGCATTTACACAGCCTATAAGCATGTTCGGTCTTTTAGTTGATAATACTCAGAACTTTTATGCTTCGGGCGACAGGCTTTATGAGCTTTGGAATAATAAGGCAAAAATCAAGACTAAAGAAAATGCTGTGGTAAAGGCACGAGAAGATTTTAAAGGCAAGGTTGAATTTAAAAACGTAAGCTTTAAGTTTGACGAAACCTATGTCTTAAAAAATGTTTCTTTTAAGATTAAGCCTGGTCAGACTGTGGGCATTCTTGGCCCTACGGGTAGCGGAAAGACAACAATCGCAAATCTTTTGTGCCGATACTACGACGCGACAGAAGGAAGTGTTCTTATTGATGACGTGGATGTGCGCGATTATAACCTTCAGAATCTAAGACAGAATGTCGGTATCACCATGCAGGAAGTTTTCCTCTTTAGCGATACGGTCGAAGGAAATATTGCATTCGGAAATAATGATGCTTCTTTTGAAGAAGTAGAAAAGGCAGCAGAGCTTGCACGCGTAAAAGAATTTATCCCAGACCTTACAGACGGATATGATACTGTTGTAGGCGAACGTGGGGTTGGTTTAAGCGGCGGACAGAAGCAGCGAATTGCCCTTGCACGTCTTTTCCTCTCTAATCCAAAGGTTATGATTCTGGACGATACAACAAGTGCTGTAGATATCGAAACAGAAGAGAAAATCAGGATGTCGATTAAGGAGCAGAGTAAGGGACATACAACCTTTATAATCAGTCACCGTGTTTCTTCTTTTGAAAACTGTGATGTGATTCTTGTAATTAAAGACGGAAAGATTTTTGAGTCGGGTAATCACGAAAAGCTTGTTTCGAACCGCGGATATTATTACGAAGTATGGGCCGAACAGAACGGCATAGATACAGATAAAAAAATTAAGGCGTAAGGAGGAGGTTTAATATGAGAAATAAATTTGACGAAGACGAACAGATTGAACAGAAATTAAACCTCAAAATAATTCCACGCCTTGTAACATGGATTAAGCCTTATAAGTGGTGGATGGTTCTTGCCTGCTTTATCATGCTTTTTGCATCTGCAATCTCTCTTGTAAGCCCTTATCTTATCCGTATGGCAATTGACCAGGCGATTCCTGCGGCACAGGCTCTCCCCGAAACTGCAAGTGTATGGGATAAATACGGACTTTTGATTAAGATTTCTGTCTTCCTTTTAGCGACGACTCTGGTTGTAAGAATCCTCCTGGCTGCAAAGCTTAAGCTTATGACTCGCGTTGCGCAGAAGATTATTGTTAATATCCGTAAGGATGTTTTTACAAAGCTTCAGGCTTTGCCTTTCACTTATTTTGATACACGCCCTCACGGTAAGATTCTTATCCGCGTTGTAAATTATGTAAACTCACTTTCGGATCTTTTGAGTAACGGTATTATTCAGCTCATAAGCGATTTATTCACTCTTGTAGTAATTGTCTGCTTTATGGTTGCAATTGACCCGCGTCTTACTCTTGTTGCAATGGCTGTTCTTCCTGTCCTTCTTTTTGTGCTCATCTCCATGAAGAAAAAACAGCACGAAGCGTGGAAGCAGGAAAGCTATAAAAGATCAAATCTTACGGCCTATCTTTCCGAAAGCGTAAATGGAATCAAAGTTACCCAGTCTTTTGCACGCGAAAGTGTAAACCAGGGAATTTTTAATTCGCTTTGTGATTTATGTAAAAAGGTCTGGATAAGGGCTGTAAACATCAATAACATCATCTGGCCTGTTGTAGATAATCTTTCTACTCTTGGTGTTTCTCTTGTTTATATGGCTGGTATAAGCTGGCTTGGAAACGGGATTACCGGTACTGTAACTGTCGGAACTCTTGTTGCTTTTGCAGGTTATATCTGGAGATTCTGGATGCCTGTTCAGAACCTTGGAAACTTTTATAACTCTATGGTAACAACCGGTGCCTATGTAGAACGCATTTTTGAACTCCTTGATGAGCCCGAAGACATCTGCGATAAGCCTGGTGCTAAAGATCTTCCTCCAATCCGCGGTCATGTTCATTTTGATCACGTAAACTTTTCTTACGAAGAAGGAAATCCTATCTTAAAGGATGTGGATTTTAATATAACACCGGGAACTTCTGTAGCTATTGTCGGACCTACGGGAGCCGGAAAAACAACAATCGTAAACCTTCTTTCGCGCTTTTATAATCCGAACGAAGGAAAGATTCTTATTGACGGAATTGACCTTCAGGATTTAAAGATTAAATCAATCAGAAAGCAGGTTGGTGTAATGCTCCAGGATTCATTCTTATTCTCTGGTCCTATCATCGAAAATATCCGATACGGACGACTTGATGCTACAGATGAAGAATGCATAGAGGCAGCAAAAACTGTTCACGCACACGAATTCATAACTTCTTTCCCCGACGGCTATAACACTGTTTTAAGCGCAAACGGTGGTGGACTTTCCCAGGGACAAAAGCAGCTTATAAGCTTTGCGCGTGTACTTCTTTCTGATCCGAGAATCTTAATTCTGGACGAAGCAACCTCCTCCGTAGATACCCAGACAGAAAAGCATGTTCAGGCGGGATTGAGTAAGCTTTTAAAGGGAAGAACATCGTTTATCATTGCACACCGACTTTCTACCATCCGTAATTCGGACATCATCTTTGTCGTAAACCACGGAGAAATTGTGGAAAGGGGAAATCATAAAGAATTGATGAATTTGGGCGGCGAGTATTACAAATTATGCTCAAAGGTGTTATCATATTCTAAAGAGACCGGTAAGAAAAAAAATAAAAAATAATCAGAAAGCTTCCGGCTCGGGGTGGGAATTGGATGAAGTTTATACACCTTTCGGACCTTCATATAGGTAAGCGCCTGCGTGAGTTTTCTCTTATAGAAGATCAAAAATATATTTTTCTTAAAATACTTGGTGTAATAGATGATGAAAAACCTGATGCTGTTTTAATCGCCGGGGATGTTTACGATAAGGGCATTCCTTCCGAAAAGGCAGTAAGTCTCTTTGATGATTTTTTAACAAGGCTTGCAAAGAAAAAAATTCCTGTTTTTGTAATAAGCGGAAATCATGATTCTGTAGAAAGGATGTCTTTTGGCTCAAAGCTCATGGAAGAAAGCAGGGTCTATATTTCTAAAGCACCCCAGGAACACATCACTCCCTATGAATTAAAAGATGAGTGGGGAAGTGTTTTTGTCTATCTTCTTCCTTTTATAAATCCTTTTGATAAATCGTTTACAGAGGCGGTAAGAACTGCTGTCAAAAATATGAATGTGGATGAGTCAAAGCGTAATATCCTTGTTTCGCATCAGCTTGTAACAGGGGCTGAACGAAGTGAATCAGAAGATATTTTTATTGGCGGAGCAGAAAACGTAGATTTAGATGTTTTTGATCCTTTTGATTACGTTGCTTTAGGACATATCCATAAGCCTCAAAAATGCGGAAGGGAAACCGTACGATACTGCGGAACTCCCCTTAAATATTCTTTTTCGGAAGTGAATCATAAAAAAAGCGTTACTGTTGTTGAGCTTAAAGAAAAAGATAACATCGATATTCGAACTGTCCCACTTGAGCCTATGCGTGATTTACGTGTGATTAAGGAAAGTTTTAAAGAGATTACTTCTAAGGCTTTTTACGAAAAACAGAAATGCGATGATTTTATAAAAATTATTTTGACAGACGAAACCGATATTGAAGATGGATTTGCACGCCTTCAGACAATTTACGAAAATCTTGTTTTTCTTGATTACGACAACACAAGAACCCGTTCTTCTTCCAAAATAGAAGATTTAGAAAAAATACAAGTGACTGATCCTCTTGAACTTTTTAAAGAGTTTTACGAAATACAGAACAGCATGAGCATGACAGACGAACAGACTGATTTTGTAAAAGAGTTGATTAAGGAAGTCTGGAGGGATGAAAAATGAAGCCTTTAAAAATCACGATGGAAGGCTTTGGCCCTTACCTTAAAAAAACAGAAATAGATTTACAAAAGCTTGGAAATAACGGGCTTTATTTGATTACCGGAAATACGGGTGCCGGGAAAACAACCATATTCGATGCAATTTCTTATGCACTTTTTGGAGATCCTTCCGGGGAAACAAGAAGTAATTCCATGCTCCGCTGTAATTATGCAGGGCCCCAGACTCCGACTTATGTAGAACTTGATTTTGAATTCCGGGGCAAAAAATACAGCGTAATAAGAAATCCTGAATATACGGGAATGAAAAAATCGGGAACAGACACTAAAACTGTAACGGCCACTGCATGTTTTAAAGATGCAGACGGGCAGGAGATTACCGGCCTTGAAAAAGTTAATCAGTCTGTAATAAGTCTTCTTGGAATAACAAAGGAGCAGTTTGGTCAGATTGCGATGATTGCCCAGGGAAATTTTCAGAAGATTTTATTCGATTCAACTAAGGACAGAATTCCTGTTTTCCGTAATCTTTTTAAGACAGAAAAGTTTCAGGAGCTTACAAAACGACTTGGCGAAAAGAATTCCGAAATAACAAGGGAATGCGAAGACCTTCGTAAAAGTTTTAAAGAAGTTTTAGATAATTTTAACTGTAATCCAGAAAGCCCATTAATCGTTGAGTTTGAAAACGAAAGACATAAAGCAGAAGGCTTTAGCGATAAATACGAGCTTTTTACAAAAATCATAAAGGAAGATGAAGAGCTTTCCGGAAAGAAAAAGAAAGAAATCGAAAAACTTCAGGATGAAATTTCTGAGATTGATAAACAGATTGCAAAGGCCGAGCAGAATAACAAAGCCTTTAATGATCTTGAAAAAAACAATGAATTATTAAAAGAAGAAAAAGAGCGTAATCAGAAATTAAACCAGGAGTTAGAAGAAGCTAACAAAGAAGAAAAGACGATAAAGACTCTTTCGGGCGAAGTGGCAGTTATAAATAGTCAGATGGAAACTTATTCTCTGCTCGAAGAAAAACTTAATGTAAAGAAAAATCTTCGTGATGAAATAGAAAACTGTGAATCAGAACAAAAAGAGCTGGAAGAAAAACTTTCCCTTCTTAAAGAAAAAGAGAACAAGACAAAAGATGAATTAAACAAGCTTTCCGAAAGCTGTGAAAATGTCTTAAAACTTCAGGCACAGAAAAATGAACTTGATTCCAAGCTGTCTGATTATGAAAATCTTAAAACAGATCTTGAATCAAAAGTCATAGTAAAAAATAATCTTACGGTTTTACAAAAAGACTTCCTCCAGGCAAAAGAAATTTATAATCAAAAGGCTGGTAGTTACGAGTCTATAAAAAATGCATTCATGAATAACCTTGCCGGTATTTTGAGTAAGGAATTAAAGGAAGGAGAACCTTGTCCTGTCTGCGGTTCAAAAAATCACGATGCTCCCTGTAAGCTTACAAGTGAAGATGTATCTAAAGAAAAGCTTGACGCAGCAGAAAAAGAATATAAATGTGCCGGCGATGTAATGCAGGAAAAAGCAGAACTTTCGAATAAAGAAAATGTAAAACTCGAAGAGCTCGAAAAATCACTTTCAAAAAAATTAAAAGAGAAGGAACTTAATCAAGAGCTTACGGCAGAAGAATTACTAAAAACCGTAAACGAAAAACTATTAAAACTCAATGAAGATGGCCAGGAACTTAATCAAAAGCTCGAAACCGAAAAGAATAACAAACAGAAGAAAGAAGAGCTCGAAAAAGAAATCCCGGAGCTTTTAAAACAGATCGAAGAAAAAGCTAATCAGCTTAATCAAAAAATTAATCAGCTTACAGAAGCAAAAACAAAATCAAAAGCTACAGAAGATTCAATCAGCGAATTAAAAAAGAACTTAAAATATAACTCAAAGGAAGAAGCAGAAAACGAGGTTGAACGCATAACAGGCGAAATAGAAAAAAAGAAAAAGCTTATAGAAGATGCAAAAAAAGAATACGACGAAAGCACTAAAAAAATCAGCGGATACGAAGCATCCATAAAAACACTTTCTGGTCAGGTTCAGGGAAAAGAAAAAATCGATATTTCTGATATTCAGGAAAAACGCGATAAGTTTGAAGAACAATCAGAAGAACTTAATGAAACAGAAAAGAAAATCTTCAGCCGCATAGATAACAATAAAAATCAGCTTAAAAAACTGGAAGAAATAAATAAAGAGCTTATCAAAAAAGAAGAAAAATTCAATATGATAAGTAATCTTTATAAGACTGCAAGCGGGGATCTTAAAGGCGGCAGGGTAAAAATCCAGCTCGAAACTTATGTTCAGATGGCTTATTTAGACAGAGTCATTCATTTTGCAAATGAACGGCTTAAGATTATGACAGACGGTCAGTATGAACTCATAAGAAAAAAGGAAGCAGCTGATTTTAAATCCATTGCAGGTCTTGATATAGATGTAATTGACCACTATAACGGTGGAATAAGAAGCGTAAAATCTCTTTCGGGTGGAGAATCATTCCAGGCATCTCTTTCACTCGCCCTTGGGCTTTCTGATGTTGTTCGTCACAGTGCAAGCGGTATAAAAATAGATACGATGTTCATAGACGAAGGATTTGGAACTCTTGATACAGATACTCTCGAAAAAGCATTCAAATCGCTTATGTCTTTAACAGAAGAAACAGACCGTCTTATTGGAATTATTTCGCACGTTGATGTATTAAAAGAAAAAATCAGAAAGCAGATACGTGTTACTAAAAATACAAACGGTGGAAGCAGCGTAGAAGTTGTCTCTTAGTTTTTGAATTAAACGGGATATTATGATATATTTATAGTAAGCAGGAACAATATGAATTTAAATAATTTAAGGGCAAACGCTTATCAGTCACAGAATAATTCTGAAAATAAAAACGAAGGTCTTTCAAAAGAAGATTCCGGAGTTATCAACGCAATAAGGAATCAGGGCTTTTCAAAATCAGAAATAGATTCAAACGTCGATTTTACAAATCCAAATCTTGGAATTTTAAAAGTACCAAAGTCGCTCGAATCCGAAAATGATTCTGTTTACCGCCGTGTTGCAAAATTTCTTTTATTGATTGGAGAAGAAGAAGCTGCAAAAGTTTTACCTCATCTTTCGGAAAAACAGATAGAAAAAATTGTTCCAGAAATTGCTTCAATCCGTACGGTAAGCAACGACGAAGCTGCAGTAATCCTTGCAGAATTTAAAGGACTTTTGAATGAGTCACGAAAGAGCGGTGGAATAGAAACTGCAAAAGACATGCTCGAAAAAGCTTATGGAAAAGAAAAAGCTGAACGCATGCTTCATAAGGCAATTCCATTCGAAGGAAAAATTCCTTTTGAATACCTTGCCGATGCAGACAACGAAAAAATCTACCGACTTATAACCGACGAAAGTGTAGGCGTTCAGTCTATTGTTCTTTCCCATCTTGAACCAAAAAAATCTGCTGCCGTAATCAACCTTATGAATGCTGCAGAAAAAAAAGATGTAGTTTTACGCCTTGCAAAAATGCAGCCTGTAGAACCGGATGTTGTCCGAAGAATAGATCATTCCATGCACGAAAAAGCATTGAATTATACTGCCGAAAAAGCTGAGAACATCGACGGAAGAAACGCCCTTGCACAGATTCTTAAAAAGATGGATGCGGGTAAAGAAAACGAAATTCTTTCTGTTCTTGCAGACGAAGATCCGGATCTTGGACAGGATTTAAGAAGCAGGCTTTTTACAATCGACGATGTAATAAAATCAGACGACAGGTTTATAGAAGAGACCCTTCGTAAGTTCGAAGACCGCGATATCTGTTATCTTATTGCAGGAAAGAACGACGAATTCCGCGGTAAGATTTTACAGAACATCTCTCAGACAAGGGGAGCCGAAATCCTTGCACAGGAAGAAATTTTAAAACCTATGAGACGTGCCGACGTAGATAAAACCACTGCATATTTCTTCAGCATTTTACGCCGAGCATACGAAGAAGGTCATTTAATAATTCAGGGTCGGGATGATGATGTTTACGTTTAATAGATACAATTAGTATCTGCAATTAGTTTTTGCGTTAATTAATTTTTTGCCGGAGTCTTTTTTACAATGTTCAACTTTCTTGATTCTAAAAACATAGGTAAAGATTATAAAGATTTTGTTTTATTACGAATTGATGATTTACCCGACTATAAAACCAAAGCAGTTTACCTCCGCCATAAAAAAACAGGGCTCGAAGTCTATCATGTTTTAAAAGATGATAGGGAAAATACTTTTTCTTTTGCATTCCGTACAATCACAGATAATTCAAAAGGCTCGGCTCACGTTATTGAACATTCGGTTTTGTGCGGCTCCGAAAAGTATCCTTTAAAAGAGCCTTTTTCTACTCTTGCAAGTCAGAGCCTTTATACATTTTTAAATGCGATTACCTATCCGGACAAAACTGCCTACCCGGGCTCTTCTTTAATCCGTTCTGATTATTTTACAATGATGGATGTTTATGCAGATGCAGTCTTTTTTCCAAAGCTTGATTACGAAACTTTTTTACAGGAGGGACACAGACTCGAACTCGACGAAAGCGATAACTTAAGCATTCAGGGTGTAGTTTATAACGAGATGAAGGGAAATTATTCTTCTTTTTATTCTGTTGCTTTTTCAAAACTGATTTCCACGATGTTCCCGTCTTCTTTCCCGGCTTATGATTCAGGTGGAGATCCTGTAGAAATCCCTGAGCTTACTTACGAAGAGTTTTTAGACTATCATAAAAAATTTTATAATCCCGATAACTGTCTTCTTTTCCTTTACGGCGATATTCCAACACAGGATCAGCTTGATTTTCTTTCTGAAAAATTCATAAAGCGTCTTGAAAAAAAGTTTGAATATAAGGCAGTTCCGGGAAAAATTACATCACCTCTTCCTTTAATCGACAGCGATATTAAAAAGCTTTTAAAAATCCAAAAGCTTGAAAAATCAGGACGATTTGTCGAAACGGCCCCTGTATCTGGAACTACCGGAAGCTTTGTTGCCTTGTGCTGGTACACAGGCGAAGATGATATTTCAAAAATTTATGTTTCAGAGGTTTTGTGCGGAAACGACAGTTCTCCACTATCATCAATATTAAAACAGTCTGGGCTTGGAGACGACATCACATGTTTTAACTTTAGTCAGTTCATAGAAAATTTTTATATAATCGGTGTATACGGAGTAAAGAGCGGGAACGAAGAAAAGGTTTACGAAGTTTTTGATAAAGCAATAAAAGACATTACTACCCGCGAGATTTCTCAGAAGGATATTGACGGTGCCTTAATGGGACTTGATGTTTCTTTACGCGATGTAAACCGCTACCGTGGGCCTTATGCAATTCCTGTTATGGAAAAGGTTTTAAAAAGCTGGTGCTACGGTCAGGAATGTTCAAAAAGACTTTTCCCGATTACAAAGTTCGAAGAACTTAAGAAAAAGGTAAAAACAGAAAAAGATTATACTCAAAAACTGATTAAAAAGCTTTTTACAGAACGTCCTGTAAGAATTGAATATATCTGTAATCCCGACCGCTCATATTTTGAAGAACGAAGGGAAAAAGAAACAAAGCTCATCCAAAAGCTCGAAGCAAATCTTGATAAAGAAAAACTCAAAAAAGATTTACAGAAGCTTCACGAATACCAGCAGCATATGGAAAATTCAGAAGTTATTCAAAGGACAAAGATTTCTTCCCTCGAAAAAGATTTTAATGTTCCGCACACAAAGCTTATCACCGTGGAAGGAAACAATAATGTAAAGATTCCAGTTGCTATAAGCGAAGAAGAGACCAACGGTATATTTTATCTTGACGTGTGCTTTCCTTATGACCGCCTTTCGCCTTGTTATTTTAAACATATTCCTTTCCTTGCCACAATCATTTCTAATATGGGATGGAACGGTAAAAAATGGGATGAATGCATTTCGCAGGCTGCCGTTACAACAGGCGATATCTGGGGCCGCTACATAAACGGGTTTGTAAATAATGCAGCTGAATGTAAAAAGCAGGCAGAAAAATATAATGATTATAATTTTATAGAGAGGCAGTGGCTTGGAATAACGCTCCAGGCATTAAGAAGCGAAGCCGAAAAATCTCTTGAGCTTTTTTCCGAAATAATCACTACTATGGATTTTAAAGATACAAAGAGGCTCAAAAATCTTATTAAAGAAACTGTAGCAGAAAAAAAGAGCAATATAGTTCAAAAAGGTCCTGATTATGCTCACATAAGAAACAGGGCTTTGGCCGGAAAAAAAGAAGCGCTTATAGAAATCCAGAACGGAATCACCCAGCTTAAGACTGTCAGGTTTTATAAAAGAAAGTCTCCCGAAAAATTATTAAAGCTTTTTGAATATATATGGAAGGAATGTACTTCTTCCGGGGCAATCTTACACATAACCTCTGACAAAGAAACCCTCGAAAAATTAAATCCTCTTTTAAGTGATTTTGCCAGAAAGGCCGATATAAAACCTCTTCTTCCAAAAAAAGAATTCACTATGGAAGAACTTAAAAAAGAAATCTATGCATCCAAGTCTATTACAAAAAATCAGATTCAAATGATTAAGATTCCGATTCAGACTTCGTTCACAAATTTTTCTACCCTTAGTTCTGATTATTGTACTAAAGAAGGTTTGAGCGAAGTTGTTCTTGCATCCTGGATGGAAAATCATGTTTTGTGGGATAAGATTCGTACAACTGGCGGTGCATACGGAACCGGCTGTCTTTCTGAAAATCCAATCAATCGTTTTTCTTTTAATTCTTACCGCGACCCGAATCCTCTTGGTTCAATCAATATATTCAAAAATATTTTTACAGAAATTAAAGACCTTGATTTTTCCAAAGACGAAATGGAAAAAGTGATTTTATCTTTATATGCAAGCATCATCTGTCCTGTAAGCCCAAAGGGAAGGGGAGAACAGGGATTTAATGATTTAATTTATGCAGAGCCCGAAGATCTTCGAAAGAAAAAGTTCGAAATGCTTCTTTCTCTAAAACCTTCTGATGTAAAAGCAGCAATTTTAAGGCTGGAAGAGGCTGTAAAAAAAGAATGGTATGCTGTTATTTTTTGCGATAAATCTGTCAAAAACAGTGGAAATATAATAAAAATACCGTTATAATAGATACATCCTAATTGTAGGGAGTGAATACCATGGATAAGAAAACAAAAGAATGTATACAGATGCTCAGAGACCTTGTTTCGGATGTACAGGGTGCGCCTTTCCCGGGTGACGGAATCGAATCTGAATTATATTCAATCTGGTATGAGCATACACAGAGGGCTGCAGTTGAATGTTTTGAATATTTAAATGCAAACTTCCCAAAAGAACAATCTGAATTAGGAAAATCTATAGACAGATTATTTGAAAAATAATTTTTTTACTAAGTATTACCTTTTTTTCTGCCGATAAATTCATATAGGGATTAAAAGGTGGTATTTAGTTATGGCAGTTTCTAAAAAAAGCTTAAAATACAGCAAATTCGGACTTAACGGTTCACATAAAAAAATCGGTATAAATTTCTGGCGCTTCTTTTTCAATGGTACGGCAACTGGTTCCGGACAGGAAGGAACTTTTTTTATCGAATTAGAGATGCTTAATCCATGGTATTCTCCAACTGAACCAATTTTAGGATACAAGCCAAGAGTAAAAATCAAGGAAGAAGATCTTCAGTACGCACTCGCAGGAACAGAAAGTGCACACGAAATCCAGCCGGAAAAAATTCTTAATCCCTCATATGTTGCAATCAGAGTAGGTAAAATAGATTCAGAGCCTAAACAGCTTTGTTCTTATGTTTCAATTAAAAACGTAAAATTTAATTCAAAGCCATTCGAAATCATCGCTGGTAACAAGATATTCACAGAAAATGAATTGAGCGGCGAAATGATTATCAGTAACGAAGAAAATGCCGCTCATCCTGAATATCTTTGTGATGCAGGCTTTGCAAAATGGAACTTAAAGTACGACGTTATTAAAGATTATCTTGAAGGCTATGAAAATCAGACAGACAAATGGTTCCCGATTGGAATGCGTTCATGTTTTTCGGGCTCTATAAATTTTGATGGAATTGATTACATTGTTGAACCAAAAAAATCAGCAGGATATATTGACCGCTATTGGGCAAAAACCTTCCCGGATAAATGGTTCCACATTTCTTCTTCAAATCTTACAAGCGAAATTTCTGGTAAAACACTTTTTAATTCAGGTTTTACAGTACAGGGTGCTTTTGAAGATAAGATTTCTTTTTTAGGAGATTTTGAAGGCTCTGATATTCTTTTCTGTGCAGATGCTCCAAACAGACTTTATTCAGTTATGTGGAACTGTGTAGAAGCTCCTGATTTAGATGAAGATGAAGAAAAACGCCTTCACTGGTCTGCAAGCTTTAACTCAAAACTCTGGGTAATCGATATTGATTTATACTGTAAGATTAAGGCTTTGTATAACAGGGTCCTTGAATTACCTGAAGGTCAGCGTAAAGTTTTGAATGTTGTTCAGAGTGCAACCGGAATTGGCGAAATCAAACTTTACAGAAAAAATAAAAACGACCTTGAACAGATTGAACTTGCACGAATCTCTAACGCAATCTGCGAGTTTGGTCAGACAGAAGAAGCAAACAATTAGTTTTATTAAACATTTCCTCCTGTTTAATAAAAAAAAGTTTATAAAAATCTTGCCGATTTTAAAATTTTTGAATAATTTTGAAATAGGCAGGATTTTTTTTATCCTTTTATTTTCTGGAGGTGATTTATGAATTACGAAAACTTTACAATCAAGACACAGGAAGCCTTACAGGAAGCTTCATCAATTGCCTTAAAAAATGATAATTCCGAAATAGGAACAGAGCATGTACTCATGGCTTTACTGCAGCAGCAGGAAGGTTTTATAACTCCTATTGTAGAAAGGGTTGGTGTTTCATCATTCGACCTTATAAACAAGTGTTTAAATCTTATTAAAGAAAATCCAAAGGTTTCAGGCGGAGCAAACGTATATTTTTCTCAAACCATGCAGAAGGTTTTAGCAAAAGCTGAAATAGAGATGAACAATCTTCACGATTCCTTTCTTTCTACCGAGCATATCCTTCTTTCGATGACAGAGATGGACGACAGGACTGCTTCTTTATTAAAACAGAATGGAATCAATCACAACACTGTTATGGAAGCATTAAAATCTGTACGCGGAAACCAGACTGTAAACGATCAGGATCCCGAAAGTAAAGCAGGTTCACTCGAAAAATTCTGTAAAGATTTAACAGCCCTTGCAAAGATGGATAAGATAGACCCTGTAATCGGAAGGGACGAAGAAATAAGACGAGTAATGCAGGTATTGTGCCGTAGGACAAAGAATAATCCTGTAATAATCGGGGAACCGGGAGTAGGTAAAACTGCAATCGTAGAAGGTCTTGCAAGAAGAATTGCAAGCGGCGATGTACCAGATTCCCTTAAGAATAAAAGACTTTTAGCATTGGATCTTGGAAGCCTTGTAGCAGGTGCAAAATTCCGCGGAGAATTTGAAGAAAGATTAAAGGCTTTGATTACAGAAATTCAGAAGTCGGAAGGCCGTATAATTTTATTCATAGATGAACTTCATACTCTTGTTGGAGCTGGAGCAGTAGAAGGCGGAATGGATGCAAGTAATCTTTTAAAGCCTGCTTTAGCCCGCGGAGAATTACGTGCAATCGGTGCTACAACCCTTGATGAATACAGAAAATATATCGAAAAGGATGCAGCGCTCGAAAGACGATTCCAGCAGGTTTACTGTGCAGAGCCGACGGTCGAAGATACAATTGCAATCCTTCGAGGCCTTCGCGAAAAATATGAGATTCATCACGGAGTACGTATAGAAGACGAAGCACTTGTTGCAGCAGCGACCCTTTCCAACAGATATATTACATCGCGCTTTTTACCAGATAAGGCTATTGACCTTGTGGACGAAGCTGCCAGCCGTTTAAAGATGGAAATAGAAAGTCAGCCTGTGGAACTTGATCAGGTTGAACGAAAGATTTTACAGCTTCAGATAGAAAAGCAGTCGCTCAGTAAGGAAGATGATAAGACTTCTTTAGAGCGTCTTGCAAACCTTGAAAAAGAGCTTTCGGAAATTACAGCTAAACGCGATGCAATGAAGCTTCAGTGGCAGAACGAAAAGAACAGCATAAATAAAAGCCGTGAACTTAAGGAAAAACTTGAGCAGGCCAGATTCGACGAAGAAAAATATACAAGGGAATCTAACCTGGAAAAGGCTGCAGAAATTAAATACAGCATAATTCCTCAGTTACAGAAAGACCTGGAAGAAGCGCTTAAACAGGAAAAAGAAAAAGAAGAAAAGGGTGCACAAAAGCTTTTACGCCAGTCTGTTACAGAAGAAGACATTGCAAAGGTTGTAAGTGCCTGGAGCGGTATTCCTGTAAGTAAGATGATGACCGGTGAAAAACAGAAATATGTGGAACTCGAAAATGTTTTACATAAGAGGGTAATCGGACAGAATCAGGCGGTTCAGGTTGTAAGCGATGCAATAAGAAGAAACAGAAGTGGATTGAGCGATCCTAATAAACCTCTTGGAAGCTTTATGTTCTTAGGTCCTACGGGAGTTGGTAAAACTGAGCTTGCAAAAACTCTTGCAGATTTTCTCTTTAATGATGAAAAAGCTCTTACCCGAATCGATATGAGTGAGTACATGGAAAAGTTTTCTGTTACCCGTCTTATAGGAGCGCCACCAGGATACGTTGGATACGACGAAGGCGGACAGCTCACAGAAGCGGTAAGAAGAAGACCTTACAGCGTAATTCTTTTTGATGAAATTGAAAAAGCACATCCTGATGTATTTAATCTTTTACTTCAGGTACTCGACGACGGGCGTCTTACAGACAGTCAGGGTAGGGTTGTAGACTTTAAGAATACAATCATCATCATGACAAGTAACCTGGAAATTTCTATGGTGCAGAAAACATTCCGTCCTGAGTTCATAAACCGAATAGACGAGATTGTCACTTTCGATCACCTTGATAAGTCATGCATCAGTCAGATAATTAAACTGCAGCTTGAAAGAGTACAAAAAAGGCTCGACGACAGAAAGATTGTCCTTGATTTTGACGAAAGCGTATACGACTTCCTTGCCGACAAAGGTTATAATCCTGATATGGGCGCTCGTCCTGTTAAGAGGGCAATTCAGACTTATATAGAAAACCCTCTTGCAAAGGCGCTATTAAACGGAGATGTTCACGAAGATTCAACTGTAAAATGTAAGGCAGACGCTAACGGAGTTTATTTCCAATAAGGCGATTTTATGATAGTATTTTAATATGCTGTCTTATCAACATGCTTTTCATGCAGGAAATCATGCCGATTTATTAAAGCATTTTGTTCTTGCTTTTACATTGAATTCTCTGAACAAAAAGGATAAACCCTATACCTTTTACGACACTCATTCAGGAAGCGGTATATACGATTTACTCGATAACAGAAGTCTTAAAACAGGCGAAGCTCAAAAAGGAATCCTCACTTTATTAAAAGATAATCAGAAGATTCCAGATGAGCTTTGCTTTTATTTTGATTTTGTAAAAAGCTTTGTTTCTAAAAATTTATACCCTGGCTCACCTTTATTCGAACTTTCTCTTATGCGAAGAACCGATACATTAGTTTTAAGCGAGCTTCATCCTGCAGAGATTGAAAACTTAAAAGCAATGGTAAAAGAATATAAAAATGATAAAAGCCCCGTGGTTCAGATTCATGCGCGAGACGGCTGGGAAATGATAAACGCCCTAATTCCTCCAAAGACAAAAAGGGGAGCTGTTTTAATTGATCCAAGCTACGAAGAGACTCAAGACTATTTAATGGCAGAAAAAACAATCAAAGAGATAAATAAAAAATGGTCTAACGGCATAATCATGCTCTGGTACCCGCTTCTGGCTCACCGCGACACAGAAATTTCTTCCATGCTCGAAAATATCACTCTTTCTGCAAAGAAGGTTAATCCTAATGTGGAAATAGAAAACCTTACATTCTGTGTAAGAGATAAAGATTCTCACAAAGAGATGAGTCTTAAAGAAAATCAGGAAGAAAAAAATAATCCGCCCCGTTTATATGGAAGCGGAATGCTTGTTATTAATTCTCCGTGGAAGCTTAAGGAAACCACAGAGAATTTTATTGATTATATTAAACCTTTTATAGTCTGATTATTTTTTGTAAAGACCTGTAATAAAGTCTCTGATTTTCTGGAAGAGATGTTTGAAGAAAAGATAAATCCTGTAGAAAAAGCCCGGGTTTCTTAGGCGCTCGAGTCTTTTATATCCTTCGATTAATTCCTGTTCTGTAAATTCTTTACGCTGATTATTTTCTTCGATTTCCATTTCCAGTTCATCAACTTCGGTCAGGTTATCTACTACGTTTGCATTGATGTTAGTCCATCCAATCGCTTTTGCAGCCTGAAGCCTTCGCTCCCCTGCAATGAGTTCATATTTACGGTTTATGGTAATTGGATTTAAAAGACCGTATGTTCTTAAGCTGTCTTTTAAATCATCAAGATTACCTAAATCTTTGCGAACCCTTTTCCTTATTTTAATATCTTTGATTGGTATTAACATCTTTCTCCATTTTAATCAGTTTTAGTCAATAAGGAAGTTATCGAATGAATCTTCTTCTTCCTCGTCCTTCTTCTTGTTTGTTGGAACAGCAGGTGTTTCTGTTTCATCAAGGTCGAACGATAAAGGAGAATCATCTATCTCTTCTTCGTATCCGATTCCCGAAAGAAGGTGTTCATGTTCAATTCTTTCGAGCAATACATTCTTAACTTCGTGATTAGTATGAATATTACAATAGCTTCCAGGTACGGTACCAGAGAGGAACCACAAAGTAGCAGTACCTTCGTCGCAGTCTTTTGTTGCAAGTAAACCACTCTTACGACATACAGTAGCCTGAGAAACTCCGTCTTCCGGAACAGGGAACTGTTTTACAGGTAAGTCTGCGTGGATTTCGTGGAAGAATTCACCCCATGCAGGTCCACAAAGAGAAGAACCTGTAATACTCAAACCAAGAGACTGACCACGTCTGTCGAATCCGAACCAGAAGGCAGCGGTGTAATAAGGAGTAAATCCACATGCCCATGCATCGGCCCAGTTCTGTGTAGTACCGGTTTTACCTGCAGAAGGAATAGAATACTGTCTTCCTTCAGAGTTTGTATAGTTCAAAGCGTTCTTTACGTTTGCAAGAGTACCACCACCGTGTACTGTCATTTCGAGCATCTTAGTCATAACGAATGCAGTCTGTGGAGAGATAATCTGTGCTGCTTCTCCCATTGCTGCATGTTCATCTTTAATTCTCTGTTCTGGATCGTCAAAGATGTCGCCGTTTTTATCAAGAACGTTTCTGATTGCAATTGGTGTTACAATCTTTCCGCCGTTTGCATAGATTGCAAAGGCACGTGCAAGTTCAATTGGTTTTACGTCACAACTTCCAAGTCCCAAAGGATAAACCGGTTCAAAGTTTCTGTATGGAACTTCTTTTTCGGGAATACCAAGGAGTGCAATGGCTCTGTCGATTGCGGCATCAAATCCGATTGCATCAAGAATCTTGATAGAAGGAACGTTGAGGGAGTGAATCAAAGCGTAGTAAACACAAACGTTTCCGTTCCACTTTCCACCATAGTTCTGTGGAATATAATTCTGTCCGTCTGCAGCAACGAATACAACAGGAGTATCGCTTATGATAGTTGCCGGTGTGTAAAGTCTTGAATCAATTGCGGCAGAGTAGTAAATAGCTTTAAATGTAGAACCCGGCTGCAGTGGAGCCTGAGTTGCACGGATGTATTCGTTATCTGGACCGTACTTACTTCCTCCAACAAGGGCATTGATATAACCGGTTTCGTTATCAATACTGATCATTGTTCCTTCTACAGTTGTTCTTTCGTTTGCTTCTTTTGCAAGTGCAACACCCTTATAAGTAATAGGTTTAACTGCATCTGCACCGCTGAGCATTGTAACAACATCCAGGATTGGGTTTGCTTCCGAAACGTATCTTGAACATGCCCTCATGTAGCTTCTCTGATGACCAAGGTTTAATCCTGGAATACCAAAGAGTTCTGCTACAAGTTCTGCCATAGGAATATATGTGTAATAAGCCTGATTAGTCTTCATGCTTGATTCGTTTTTATATCTTCTGTTGGCTTCTTCAATATATTTTGCCATTACCTCTTCTGCAACTTTCTGATGTGCAAGATTGAGGGTTGTATTTACAGTAAATCCGCTTGAGTAGATATCATCCGAACCGTAGATAAGGTTACCAAGTTCACGGCGAACGTATTCACTAAACCATGGAGCTTTGTCGTCCCTCATCATATAGAAAGAGTTTGAAGTTCTTGTAAAGTCAAATTTGCCCCAGTAATCTTCGAATGATTCTTCTGCTTCTGCCTTTGTGATGTATCCTTCCGAAGTCATTTCTTCAAGGACGTACTGCTGTCTTTCCATGGCAGTATCAGGATGTTCAAAAGGATTATATTTAGAAGGGCTCGAAAGCTGGATTACAAGAAGTGCTGCTTCGGCCGGTGTGAGCTGTGTAGCGTCGTGACCAAAATAATATTTAGATGCGGCACTTACTCCATAGCATCCGCCACCAAGATAGATTTTATTTAAATAAAGTTCCAGGATTTCGTTTTTAGAATAACGGCGTTCCATCTGTACGGCCCACCACAATTCCTTAATCTTACGTTTTACAGACATATCTGTACGGTCACAATAAATGGAACCTGCAATCTGCTGTGTAAGGGTAGAACCACCACCTAACTGTTTTCTTGTAAGTACACCAATTACGGCACGCATGATAGATTTAAAAGTAAATCCGTCGTGTGCAAAGAAAACCCTGTCTTCACGGGTGATAAGGGCGTCTATAAGAAGCTGAGGTAAATCATCATAAGAGATGATTTCTCGTTTTTCTTCGGCAGTAAGTTCAGTGATTAATTCACCGTTTACGTCTACGATTTTTGAAGGAAGAGCTGTATCTATTTCCTGAAAGTATTCTACATTTTCTATATTAGTTGTTTCTGAAAGGAGGAACCCAAGGGCTGCTCCAAAAAAGATAGCAAAAAAGAAAAGAAAACCTAAATGTATTTTAACTTTGAGTTTAGCGTTTTTCATAAAATTAATTATATCATCTTTGATGTACAAATACAATATATAGAAGATTATGATAAAAAAAGAAAAAAAGATTCGGACAAAAAAAAAGGCACGGTTAAGACCGTGCCATGCCCATCAGGCAATCGGGAGCATGGGTGGGAGGGGAAAATGCCCCCGATATATATATTATCGACCGTACCCCCCGAAATCTTTAATCGTCTTGATTTATTTTTTTGAATATTTTTTTGAAAAACCTGTGAGTTTCTGCGCTTTTTATTCTTTTATTCTTCGGAAACCTGTAAATCTACCGAGATATTTGCCTTATAGGTACGACCTTTTACGATTGCGATTGTCCTTGTAACTTCATAGTCCCCTATATTAAAGCGGATTTTATGTTTACCTTCGGGGATTACAAATTCCTGCCCGATTCTTGTGCAGACTTCGTCGTCTATATAAATCTTTATTCCGTTCGGAGCCGTTATAATCAGTGTTGGTTCAATGCTCCTCATCCTGATGCTCAGTTCCGTCTGCTTTGCCATATCAATTCTTATGGTGCGAACTTCGGTTCTGTAGTATTCAGAAATTATTGTAACATTGTGGATTCCTGATTCAAGAAAGATTCCGTTTTTGATTGAGCCCATATTGTAGGCGGTATCGTCTATGAAAATTGTACAGGTTTCGATGTTTTCGTCGGGGCAGCTTAAGTTCAAAAGAAATTTTCCCTTGTGCGAAAGAATCGGTCTTATTGTTATGCTGATGTCTGCTTCCATTACAGCCTGCGGAAGATTTGCAATAAGCTGATGGAGTCTTACAAAAATATAATGATCTTTGAGTTTTGGAACCTGTCCGATTTTTGTCGTATATTGATTAGTCTTTAAATTATTCTGATTCGAAAAAGGAATCTGTACAATCCACGAAAATTTAGAAGGAATGATTCCGCGGAAAATCTTTTCGCCCGAGTAATCAATCTGTCCTGATTTTGGAATGGGATTTAATCCTTCGTAAATTGCAAACTCACATGCCGATTTCTGAACTGCAAGTTCTTCCGGGATTTCGAATTTTAATTCAAGGCCGTCTATGTATTGCAGGGTTTCGGGAAGAAAGATAACAAGCGCGTCGTTTATATTAAGCTTTGCAGTTGCTTCGAAGTTTGCATCCTGTTCGACATTGATTATCTGAAGATTTTTAATCCTTATATCTTCCGAAAATAAGGAAAATGAAGGGATGAGGAAAACAAAAAAAAGAATAATCAGTTTTTTGAGTTTGTGGTTCATAAGACCTCTATGGGTCTATTTTAACCTTAATTTGCTTTCCGGGTCTAGAGCAATTCCGCCCTGTCTTATTTCAAAATGAAGGTGTGGTCCTGTAGCCATTCCAGTCTGTCCGACTTTTCCGATTACTTCGCCTTTTCTTACTCTCTGTCCCGGCTCCACATCAATTTTAGAAAGGTGTGCGTAAAGGCTTGTCATTTTGCCGTTATCGTGTGTAAGTACAATGTAATTACCAAAGGTTGCGTTTCCCTTTACTGCGCTTTTTACGACTGCATCTTTTATTGCGTGAACCGGTGTTCCTGTAGGGGCCGCTAAATCAACTCCATTATGATTCTGGAACTCACCTGTAAAAGGCTGCTTTCTTCTTCCAAAATCAGAAGATATCCAGAACTTTTTTCTTTCGATTGGCAGGCTTAAAGTTGCGTCGAGGAAGTAAGAGCGTATTGTAGGAGAAAATTTTTTATCTGAAAGAAAGAAGAACTGATTTTTCCCGATGTTATAAAGGGTTGTCCCCCCTGTAATTGAATCAAAATATTCTTCGTGGAGGAGTACTTCAAGAGCATTATCAGTCTGATTTTTATTTATAAAAAGCCCCGGTGCTGTTGGAAGAATTAATGTTTTTCCTTTTACCGAAGATGTGATATTTTCCATCCTGTTGATTGTTGCAATTGTATCGTAAGTGATGTTGCAGCGCGAAGCAATTTCTAAAAGAGTTGAATCATCTTCAACAGTATATGTAAAAAAGAAAAGGTCCACAGGTTTTTTATTCACAATGTTTTTGTAATTATCTTCTACTGCATAACTGTATTCGCGGAACATCTGATCTTTTGAATTTAATTTTGGGATTTTAGCCATTCGTTCAAGCGGGAATTCAATCTCGCGGAAAATAACAAATGACTTTGTCTGAGACATCAGAAGCGGAATCAAAAAAAGAGATAAAAACAATATGATTGTGGACTTTGATTTTTTCATCTTTTTATATTATCTGAATTTAATCATTCATTTTTAAGTGTTTTTTTTGACTTCAGTTTTTTATTTTTCTGGATTTTTCGTACAATAAAAAATATCACAAGGATAAAAAATAGGATTAAAACAACTGCGGTATAAACTTTTGGAAGGGAAGTGGAGAATTTCCAAAGCGGCCAGACAATCACAAAGGAACAAAGAAAGCAGAGGAATAAAACCACGAGGATGATTAAAAGATTTTTCAGTTTTGAATTAATATTTTTCATTTAAGGACCTTAAATCAGCATAAAAAAAAGAGCCGTATCTTTTTAGGGACAGACTCTTTTTTTCAAACCCGAAGTATTTATTATTCTTCAACAATAGCTTCTGCAGGGCAAGATGCAGCGCAAGAACCGCAGCTGATACATTTGTCTGCTTCGATTTTTCTTGCATTGTCAGCTTCTACGATTGCAGAAACAGGACAATCTGCTTCACAAGCTCCGCAGTTTACACACTGGTCTGTAATTTTAAATGCCATGTTTTGGTCTCCTATAAAATATTGCTCTAATAAAATATTGACTACATATTAACGTATAAAGGTAAATTCCGCAAGACAAAAAAGGACCAGATTGATATAATGATTATATGACAAAAAAAGAAATAGCATCTTATATAGACCACACAATCTTACTTCCCGAAGCCGGAGTAAAGGATGTAGAACAGATTTGTAACGAAGCTGCTAAATACAGTTTTGCTTCTGTATGCGTTAATCCTGTTTACGTGCCTTATGCTGTAAGCGCTCTTAAAGATACAGGAGTTAAAGTTTGTACAGTCGTAGGTTTTCCTCTTGGGGCTAATTCCACAAGTGCAAAAGCTCTTGAAGCAAAAGACGCTATAGATAACGGTGCAGACGAAATAGACATGGTATTAAACATTGGTGCTGCCAGAGACGGGCGCCTTTCTGTTGTCGGAAGCGATATTGCAACAGTTGTACAAACCTGCCGCGAAGAAGGTAAAAAACATGGAAAGAATATTATCGTAAAGGTAATATTAGAAACCTGCCTTTTAGACGACAGTACAATCGTAAACTGCTGTCTTTGTGCAAAAAAAGCCGGAGCTGATTTTGTTAAGACTTCTACCGGATTTGCAACCTTAAAAGATATCGACGGAAAATTGCTTCCAAACGGAGCAAGCGAATATCACGTAAAGCTGATGAGGGAAACTGTAGGTCCTGATATGGGAGTAAAAGCTTCTGGTGGTATAAGAACTGCAAATATGGCAGCTACAATGATTAAAGCCGGAGCAAACAGACTTGGAACTTCGAGCGGAGTTCGAATCATCGAAAACTGGAAAGAAGATTTATTGTAAGAGAGTTGTTGCAATAAATTTGTTAACCATATTGCTTATAAAATAAAAGGGCAGTCTTAAAGCGAGTTTGAATACACTTAAAAGACTGCCTCTTTTTTTTCAGCTGTAAGGAGATTTAATCTCCTTTTTGACTAAATCTTAGCCTTTTTGATTTCCTTTACAACATAATTATATTTGTGCTCATTAACTGTGAATGAACATGTGTCATCAACCTTTTTATCCATGATTGCATTTCCGATTGGTGACATGTAAGAAATGATGTTGTTTTCAGGATCAGATTCCCAAGGACCAAGAACTGTGTAAGTAACAGTATTTTTTGTTTCTGTATCTTCGAGTGTAACGATTGTAGCAAAAGAAACGATTGCTGTTGTACTTGTTGTAGGATCGAATACTGTAGCGCGGTTGAGTTCTTCCTGGAGCTTTGTAAGTGAAAGGTTGAGCATGTGCTGTTCTTCCTTTGCTGCTTTGTATTCTGCGTTTTCCTTCAAGTCGCCCTTTGCACGTGCATCTGCAACATCCTTTGCGTTCTGTGGAATAAGAACGTTCTGAATGTTTTCGAGTTCTGCTTTCTTTTCTGCAAGCTTTGCAGCTGTAACGAGCATTCCCTTTGGTTTTGAACTCTTTTCTTCTGAAACACGGAATTTGAAGTCAGGGAATTTCTCGAGAATCTTGTTACGTGTCTGTGCCTTATAAGAAGGGTCAATATCAGGAATATCGTCGATGAGTGTGTAAAGCTTTTTAACAGTCTTTTCGTCCTGATCAGCAAGATATTTGAACAATGCCTTGTCTGTAAAGAGAAGGTCTGTTGCGTTTTTATTAATCTTCTTGTTGTCTGTAGAATTAACGTGATTGTTGATTTCGCGGAATGTAAGTTCAATAAGATTGATGAGGGCAATAAGCTGATCTTCAAAATCAACTTTAGCAGATTTGAACCATTCTTTATTCTGACAATTCTTAAAGAAGAAGAGGATAGTTTCGCGGTAATCTTTGTAAGATTCAAAACTTGTCTTAACAAGCTTTTCTACATCGGAAGTAAAGCCGCCTTTTACAAGGTCATCGATTAATGATTCATCAAGAACAGTAGGGAAGAGTTTTACATACTGAACGTTCCAGTCCGGAAGCATCTTGATTGCATCAAGGAAGTCCTTTTTGAGGCTTGTATTTTTTGTATCTTTTAATTCGTTGTAAATTGCTTTTGGATTTTCAATCTTAGAATAAAGTTCTGCAAATGTTTCTCTGATAGGGAAGTTGAACTGTTTGTCCATTGCAGAAAGCTTTTTAACTACGAGGTAAGAAGCAATAACCTGTTCGTTAACCTTTGTGATTGTCTTAAGATAATTTGTGAAGTATGAATACATTTCTGCAAAGAGTTCACTTGATTTATCTGTAAGGTCATTGTTTAAGAACTTCATCAAAATATCGATTCTTGCGAAGAACTGTTTCTGTGCCTTAAATTCGTTAGAGAGTTTTTCTTCAGGGCTGATTTCGTTTTCGCGAACCATGTAGATGTTGATGTCGTTTGGATTAACTCCGAAAGTTGCATCTGTTTCCAGGAGTTTTTTAGCAGCAGTATTCCAGCTTGTCCATTCACCCGGTGTAAGGATTACAGGAACAAGTTCTGCCTTAATGCGCTTAAAGTCACAGTTGTTGTCAAAGCTCTTGATGATTGTCTGTAAAGCCCATTTTTTATCTGCCTTGATTTTTTTAGCAAGTTCGTCTTTAGAAGTTGTAGCCTTGAGTACCCAGATGTGATCTTTTGAAAGTGGCTGTAAAGCTGTAACTGCCATCTTTAATGACATGTCGTGAATACCGTTTCTCTTTCCAAAGTTGATTTTGAGGGTATCTTTTTCGAGCTTGGCGATTTTACCAACACCCCAGTTTCTGTGGAATACAAAGCATCCCTTGTCGAAAGCGATGTGTTTTTCAAAGTCGTTGATGGCTTCGAATACGTTACGGAAATTCTGTGTAAGGTTTGAAGAACTGATGTATTCATCAAGGTGACTGTGTCCTGCATATTTTGCCTTGTAACAGTCAGCAAGTTCTTTTCTTGCCCATGTGTCTTTTGGTTCAACTTCAAGGTTCTGTTTAAGAATATCGATTGCAACATCCCATTTTGCATTGTCCTTGTACCAGTTGTAAAGTTCCTGCATGAGGGTAGTTGTTTTTAATTCACTGAATTTTTTAGAGATTTTTCTGCGTAAAAGCTGGAAGAATTCGATTTCGGAAGGGATTTCCTGAACGAGTTTTGTCCAGATATCTTTACATGCAGCATAATTGTCGTTGTTTATAAAGCGTAAGATTGCCTTCTTGTAATATTCGATTGCCTGTTCCTTGTTTCCTTCTGCATCAAAATGTTCTGCAAGAGTTTTAGCAAGTTCAGCTTCTGTAAAATCAATCTTTACGAGGGTTGTATATAATTCCCATACTTTTTCGTTGTTGTCTGCAAGATAAGAATCTGCGAGTGTTCTTAAAGCAAACTTATTGTTTGGATCGTCGGCAAGGATGTTTTCGCAAAGATAATTAACAATTGATTCCTTGTGGTTTTTCTGGAAGATGTCTACAAGGATTTCCAGAGACTGGTTATCGATTCCACCCTTCTGGAGAGAGAAGATTCCCGAAAGATAAAGAGCAATGATACTGTCTTTTGAATGTGCCAGATGCTCATTACAGATATCTAAAAGTTCATTTACACAATTCTGATTGCGTGCTTCGTCAACAATAGCTGTGAGTTCCTTAAGGTTGTTCTGAGTGTAATTACTGATTGTTGCGCGTGTCCAGGTTTCTTCCTTGAGCATATCCTGAACTGACTGTACTAAATTTTCTGACATAGAAATCTCCTGTTAATTATTATCCTGCCGTTTATAAACCCGGATTTTATTTTACGTATATAGCGTAGATGTTAGAATCCAGAATTTTTATCTTTAATAATATCTCATTGATTTTATGTACGTTTTCGTGTGTAAGCACATAGTGATCAATAAGCCAAAAATAATTATTCAAAAGTCGCGGCGTTAAAACATCTGCATTGCACGAAGGATCTTTGTATTCATTTTCCATCGCATAAATATTCTGTTTTAATCTGCCTACCTCTTGAGCCGATAAAACCCGTCTTACATTAAGAATACCGGTGAGTACTCCGTAAACAGGCATCCACAGCTGAAGAATCTTTCCTGTAAAACCTTTTTCTGCGGTTTTTTTAATCAGGCACTTAATCAATTCTGAATCCAGGTTTTCAATATCGATTTTTTCGGGATCAATAAAGAAAGCTTCGCGGAACAGTACCTTACCCGGTCTTTCTTCTCCGCAGAGGGAGTAGCAGTCTGCAAGTTCGGCAATTACAGAAGCAATCTGAGGACAGATGCTGTTTGCTTCCGAAAGGCAGACACGGGCATTTTCAAAGTCGCCTGTTTTTTTGTAACAGATTCCGGCATTTTTATATATTTCTGCCTTTCTCTGAGGATCCTTTTCATCAAACAGAGCTGTAAAATGCCTTAGAGTCATTGTAAAAAAGCCCTTCTGCACCGAGTATAGGGCAGGCTCGTAGACAATTTTTTCACGGCTCAAAAAAGATTGAAAGGATTTCCATTCCTGAATGAGTTTTACACCCTGTTCAAAGGGATCAGAAATTTCTTTTAATCTTTTTATGGTATCAATCCAGAAAACACAGCACCGGTTTGCGTAGCTCAGTTCCCGGCATTCAAGGTCTCGTTCAAAAAGCTTTCCGATTGTCTGGTGTGCCTGAACAGGATTTCCTTCTTCAAGAAATTTGAGAGCTTGTCTTAATTCGGTTTCTGTCTGAATTTCCATGATCCTTAATCTAACTATATAAAAGATTGATGATTTAATCAATAAAGATTATGAAAATTTGGAAAAATTGGAGCAAAATATATACACCGAATATTTTAATCTGTCAAGTAATATTTTTAATAATAATTTGTTGTAAATTGGAATAATATTTGATAATATAGAACAATATGAGTAGTTTAACATTAGCACCTTCTTTACTTTCAGCAGATTTCTCTAATCTTGGGGCTGCCATATCAAAAATAGAAAAAAGCGGCGGAAAAGCCGTACACATCGATGTAATGGATGGTCAGTTTGTACCGGAGATTACTTACGGTCAGCCTGTTATCCGTTCTATACGTTCTTTAACAAAGCTTCCTTTTGATGTTCACCTTATGGTTCAAAAGCCGGAGACTCAGATTGAATCATTTATAAAAAGCGGTGCAGACTGGATTACTTTTCATTACGAAGCAACTAATCACGCTCACAGAATCATTCAACAGATACATCAGGCAGGGAAAAAGGCCGGAATAGCAATTTGTCCCGCAACACCTGTTTCTGTGTTATCGGAAATCTTAGAATGTGCCGATATTATATTAATAATGACTGTTAATCCCGGCTGGGGTGGACAGACAATTATCCCTTCCTGCGTAGAAAAAGTTTCGGAACTTAAGCACATAAGGGAAGAAAAGAAATATAAATATCTGATTTCTGTAGACGGCGGTGTTAATTCTAAAACCCTCGATACTGTTGTAAAGGCAGGAACAGATATCGTAGTTTCAGGCTCTTCGTTCTTTAACGGGGAACTCAACTGGAATTATTAAAACAGGGGAGTCTTATGAAAAAGATTTCTAGATTTTCATTGTGTTTATTGATTGCTTCTCTTTGTTTTACCTTACCGGGTGCTCCAAAGAAGCAGAATCCTACAGCAACAGCTTATCAGCAGGGATGTTCTGCCTTTTCAAGGGGAGAATGGGAGACTGCAGTATTTTTATTAAGACAGACTGTAACAGATCCCGCTTTTGATACGGCAGATACAAACTACATGCTCATCATGGCAGAAATCTATGCAGGCAATAATAAGGCTGCTTTAAGCGATTGTGATTCATTTTTGAATTCTTTTTCAAAATCTTTATATACTCAGAGAATCCTTTACACAAAGGGAAAACTCTTATACAGCCTTGGCGAATACGAAAAGGCAATTGTTACCTTAAGCGATTTCTGTCATAAAAACGAAGGTCACGAATTATATCCTTCGGCTCTTTTTTATATAGCAGAATCATTATACGCAGGCTACAAGTTTGATCAGGCAGAAGATATCTACGAAAGGATTGTGACTCAGTATCCTTCTTCCGAAAAAGTTTCTGCCGCACAGTACAGGCTCGAAAGCATTGCCCAAAGGTCACGCGAAGAAAAGCTTCTTTATTTATTAAAACAGACTGGCGAAGAATATCTTGCAGCAAAAGAAGAATACGAAAAACAGCTCAAGCTTTACAATTCAGATTCAATCACAAGGGAAAAACTTGTTGATTATCAGCAGAAGAACAAGGAACTCGAAGAACAGATTGCTGATTTAGAAAGACAGATTGCGGAATTAAAAATCCTTCAGGCTCAGTCAGATGCCGCTCTTGCCCAGAAACAGGCAGAAGAAGAGCAGAGAATTAAAGCTCAGGAAATGGCAGCTATGGCAGAAAAAGAAAGAAAGGAAGAAGAAATCCGTCGTCTTAAGCAGAAAGCTCAGGTTGTTCAGCAGCTTATAGATGAGTAAGGGGGAAGTTATGAAACTGATTAAGAAGATTGGAATTATTTTTGGAATATGTCTGCTTGTTTCTGCTGTTTCATGCGCTTCTAAAAACAAGGTTATTCCTCTGGAAGAAGAGACTAAAGATGCAAATAAAATTCAGTATGGAAAAGACTGGATTAAAAAAGGTTCTAAAAATGTTGATGCAACTTTCGGCTCAATAAGACTTCGTGCAAAAAAGAATATAGGAACTTTTAATATTGCAATCATCGATGAGTTTGGAAAGACAATCCCATGTTTTTCTACTTCGAATGAATATATTACAACTTCGTTTTATTTAAAATCCGGAAAGAGAATCATAAAATTAAACGAAGATTCATGTGTAGATACAGCGTGCAGAAAAATTGAAAACGGAATGCAGGTTCTTTATTCAATCGAAAAGCTTGCAGATGTATTTATTACTTTCCAGTGTGTCTGTCCTAATCCTTCTTATAAGGGTTTTGATTCAGTAAAGATTACGGCACATGTGGAAAATACGGGAAGTAAAAAAGCTGATTTTCAGCTCAAGGCAGTTTTCGATACAATCCTTGGCGAAACAGACAGACATCATTTTTATGATTCAAAAGATGCTCCGGTTAAAAACGAAGTTCAGTACAATAAAAAATCTGATTCACTCTGGTTTACTTCTAAAAATGCAAATGCTTCGATGCAGTTTGTTTTCTCGGGTAAGGGTGTAAGTCCTGTAGAAATGCTTGCTTTGGCAAATTATTCAACACTCGATACAAAATACTGGGAACCAGATATGCTTTCTTACCGTGCATTCGATACAGTTTTAGCATATAACAATTCTGCCGTTGGCGTTATCTGGAAGTCTAAGAAGATTGCTCCTGAAAACAGTGCTGATGATGTATTTTATATCTGTACAGCTTTAGGAAAAGATGAACCTCAGGGAAAATATATTTTTGGTGAAGGTGATAAGGATAATCCGCCGGATGTAGCAGATAACACAAAGTCTTCTGATGAAAAGTTAAATGATAAAACCTCAAAACCGGACACCACTGCAAAACCTCAGGAAAAAACTGATAAACCTCAGGAGCCAAAAGAAGATAGCTCAAGCGTTCAGAAACCTTCGGAGACTGTAACAGATTACTCTCAGAAAAAGCCTGAATACTCAAAAGAAGATATCCAGAAGCTCCTCGATAAAATTGCTGCACTTGAAGATGACGGAGAAAACGTAGACAGGGCAGAAATTGAAAGATTGAATAAACAGTTAGATGAAATTCTTAAGTCGTACCGGAAGTAAAAAGTTATGGCACAGGATGTATTAACATTAGCATGGAAGTATATGCGCAGACGAAAGTTTGCGACTGCAGTAAAGCTGTTAGACGGCCGTTCAGAAGTTTATGAAGATAATTTTGAATACTATCTTGCACTTGGAATTGCATGTCTTTATGTAGGAGACGTTGGTTCTTCTGTAACATGCTTTCAGATGGCAAGAAGACTCAACGTTACAGATACAAGACTTCTTCTTGGACAGGCTGCCATCTTTTTACGCCGCGGAGATACTGACCGTGCTTTACAGTATTACATGGAAGTGCGCGATAACGATCCAAATAATCAGACTGCTAAAGATGCCATGGAGTTTATCAGAACTCGAGGGGATTATGATACAATCTGCCGCTGGGTAGATACAGGAAGAATCGAACAGTTTTATCCTCCTCTTGGTGTTAATCCGGAACGTGCCGCAAGCATAATCATTCCGTTTATTTTCTTAGTGCTCGGATGTATTGCTGCATTCATTTTTATTCCAAGAAACAATTATTACGAAGGAAGCCGTAAAGACCTCTCTGATTTAGTTTTAACAAGGGACGAAAGCATCAATCCTCAGGAAAAAGATCTTTCGGGTCAGACATTTAAATATATCCTTACAAACAATCAGATTAAGGATTCTTACGCAAACATTCTCTCTTATTTTCAGTCCCGCCGCGATAATGCAGCCCAGGTAGAAATAAACAGAATCTTGAATTCAAATGCTGCTCTTTCGATTAAGGCAAAGGTTCAGGTTGTGATGTCTTATCTTGAGCCTCCAACCTTTGATTCCATAACTGATGTCCCGACCTTTGATGAAGTAGAAGCAGATCCAGCCTTATATATTGACTGTTATGTAGACTGGGCCGGAAAAATTTCTGATGTTGTCATAAGCGAAAGCGGAGCATATTCGTGCAGGCTTTTAGTTGGATATGATTCTGGTACTGTTTTGAACGGTATTGTAAACGTCCGCTTTGACAGAGATCCTGGCATTGTAACAGACCAGGCAGTAAAGATTCTTGGTAAAATCTGCACCGAAGATAAAAAAGTTTACCTCGAAGGTAAGGCTGTTTATCAGAGCGTTAACGACGGATTTGCCGAATAATTTTTTAACATAATCTTCTAAAATTTTTTAAAAATTCCTCTTTTAACAAGCAAATTAGTTTAAAATACACTATAATCATAAAGAAAATGAAAATTTTTTGAAAAAAAATCACCGAAAATGGTCTTTTTTTCAAAGTAAAAGCCATATTATATACAGGGAGGAAGGTGGCTAGTTATGTCGAACGAAAATTCTAATATGGATCTTTCGGAAAAAATGAAAGCTTTGGAGGCTGCACGCCTTCAGATTGAAAAACAGTTTGGACAGGGTTCTCTGATGAAGCTTGGCGATAAAGCTAATGTTTCCGGGATTGATGTGATTCCTTCGGGATCTATCCTTCTTGATGAAGCTCTGGGCATTGGTGGTTACCCTCGCGGACGCGTAATCGAAATGTACGGTCCTGAGAGCTCGGGTAAGACAACACTTGCTTTACATGCTATTGCTGAAGCACAGAAACTTGGAGGTGTTGCTGCGTTTGTTGATGCGGAACATGCTCTTGATCCAACTTATGCTAAGAATCTTGGTGTAAACATTGATGAGTTATGGGTTTCCCAGCCGGATACCGGTGAACAGGCTCTTGAGATTACTGAGAATTTAGTAAGAAGCGGCGCTGTTGATATTGTAGTTGTTGACTCTGTTGCGGCTTTGACACCTGAGAAAGAAATCGAAGGTGAGATGGGTGATGCGGTAATGGGTATGCAGGCAAGACTTATGAGCCAGGCATTGAGAAAACTTACTGCAGTGATTGGAAAGTCTAACTGTATTGTTGTGTTTATTAACCAGATACGTATGAAGATTGGGGTTATGTTTGGTAATCCTGAAACAACAACTGGTGGACAGGCGTTGAAGTTTTATTCATCTGTACGACTTGAAATAAGACGTATCGAGACGATTGATGGCAAAGGCGAAGAAGAAGCTTTAGGTAACAGAGTCCGAGTCAAGATTGTAAAGAATAAGGTTGCGCCACCGTTCAGAAAGTGTGAGATTGATATTTATTTTGGTAAGGGAATTTCTGCTGCTGCGAGCCTTCTTGATTCTGCCGTTAAACACGGAATTATTGATAAGAGGGGAGCCTGGTATACGATGGGCGAAGAAAAAATCGGCCAGGGCAAGGAAAATGCCGTTTCGTATATCGAACAGAATCCGGACCTTGCAAAGAATATCGAGACAAGAATTCGTGCTGAAGTTTTCCAGGGACAGGTTATTAAACCTAAAGAAGGAGAACCGGCAGCTAAAGCGAAAGAGACTGACGGTTTGAATTAATGAAAAGAGTTTTATTAGGGCTTGGTTCTAATAAGAGTTTTGACGATAAGTCATCCGTTGAATTATTAGGATGCGCTTGTCATGATCTGGCTCATCTTCTTGAGAATGTAAAATTCTCATCAGTGTATAAAACCAAAGCAATGTATGTTGAAGATCAGAATGATTTTTATAACATGGCGGTTTTGGGTTTTATGCCTGATAATGCTGATGCTTTAGAGCTTCTTAAAACTATCCACCAGATTGAGGCAAAATATGGAAGGGACAGAACTAAAGAAATAAGGTTTGGCCCGCGTTCCATAGATATAGATATAGAATTGTTCGGTGACGAAATCATCAATCTGCCTGAACTTCAGATTCCGCATATAAGGATTTTGGAGAGGGCTTTTGTAATGATTCCTGCACTTGAGATTTTAGAAAAAGTTGCCGATTGTAAAATAAGGAAAAAATATACGGATTCCCTTACTGCTTTGGAAAAACAGGGAAAGAGCGGGGGAATCGAAATGTTTCTTTCTGCAAAAGATTTTATTCCTTTTACAGGTGGTAGTTTTAATGGACCAGAAAACAAATAATTCAGAAACAGTAGTTGCTACAAAAGAAAAGCATGCGTATAAGGCCGGGGAATTTGAAGGACCTCTTGATTTATTGTGGAGCCTTATCCGCGAAAGTAAAATTAATATTTACGACATCCCTATTGCACAGATAACAGAACAGTATCTTGAATATCTTGATTATGCAGTTCAGACAGATTTGGGTGACCTTTCTGAGTTTTACAGCTGGGCCGCAAAATTAATCTATATCAAAAGCCGAATGCTTCTTCCGGTTGAATTCAGTTATGAAGATGAAGACGAAGAAGATCCACGACAGGAACTTGTAGACAAATTAATCGAATATCAGAAATTTAAAAAGCTTTCTACATTGATGGAAGAGCAGGAAGATGATTCTGAATGGAACTTTGAAAGAAAGAAAATCCAGAGAGTTCTTCCGTTTGATGAATCAGAAGAGATGTGGGAAGAAGTTGATACCTGGGAATTACTTCAGCAGATGCAGGACATCTTTAAAGCGATGATGCATCAGTATTCAAATGAAAAGATTTTGAATATGTATGAAGAGATTTCCGTAAACGAAAAAATCACTTTGATGAACGAGCTTCTTGAAGATAAAAAAGAATGTATGTTTACGGATCTACTCACACGCCCGGGTAACGAAATGGATATTATCTGCGCATTTATGGCAATCCTCGAAGCAGTAAAATTTAAGATGATTACCATCTTCCAAAATAAGCTTTTTGGTGATATAAAGATATGCGTAAGAGAAGATAATTCAGGATACGTTCCTACAGAAGAAGAATTAACTTCTAACTAAGCCGGCAATCGAAAATCCTTTTTGGCGAGCCATTAAACCGTCTGGGATGATCGAAAAACGGCTCTAAGGTAGAATTTCTACCGCCAAAGGATGATATGGATTTTAATAAAGAAACAGCACTCGTTGAAACAATTCTATTCTTAGAAAGCGAACCTTTAACTGTAAAAGTTCTTTCGAACAAGGCACAGCTTTCGGAAGAAGTTGTTGAAAAATGTCTTGAAAGATTAAAGGAAAAATATAACGCAGAAGACTCAGGTATTGAACTTGTAATGATTACAGGCGGATGGTGTCTTGCTCCTAAAAAAGAATACTGGGAAGTTTTAAAAGAATTTTACGGTTCTAAGAGGGAAGGTCGTCTTTCACGTTCTGCAATGGAAACTTTAGCAATCATTGCATATTCACAGCCGATTACCCGTGCAGAAATCGAAGCGATCCGTGGTGTAAGCGTAGACAATATGATCCGTCTGCTTATAGAAAGAAACCTGATTAAAGAAGTGGGTAAAAAAGAAGTTCCAGGGCGCCCAACCTTATTCGGAACTACAAAAGAATTCTTAAGATTATTCAGATTAAACAGCATTTCGGAACTGCCAAAACTCGACGAAGACGAGCAGGAGAGATTCGAACTTGCAAGATAGTAAAGAACGCGCAGATTCAACTGCATCTGAAATTTCAAAGATTCCGGCGGATTCATCTGCAAATGCGGCATCCGGCGAGGAGCTCAGACTTCAGGTTTTTCTGGCACATTGTGGTGTTGCAAGCAGACGTGCTTCTGAACAGATTATTCTGGACGGAAGGGTAAGCGTAAACGGCAGTGTCGTAAAGGAGCTTGGAACAAAGGTAAAACCCACAGATGAAGTTTTAGTCGACGGAAAAAAAATCAGACTGGAAGCAGTTAAACGTTACGTCTTACTTAATAAGCCTGCAGGTTTTGTATGCTCGTCTTCTGACGAAAAAGGCCGCGAAGTGGCGGCCGACCTCCTTAAATCAAAATATTCAGAACGCCTGTACAACGTCGGCCGCCTGGACATGTATTCCAAGGGTATGATCCTCTTTACAAACGACGGGGACTTTGCGGCAAAACTTTCTCATCCGTCGAGTCAGGTAGAAAAAGAATATATTGTAGAGACAAGTCAGGATATCCCGGACGAGCTTCCTTCTAAACTTGAGCACGGAATCAGGGTTGAAGGGGTTTTTTATAAGAGCGTTCGTGTGGTAAAATTAAAAGAAAGAAAATTAAAGATAGTCCTTATAGAAGGCAAAAACCGCGAAATCAGACGTATGCTCGAAAGCGTGAACATCGGCACAAAATCGCTTGTGCGTGTAAGAATCGGAAATATCAATCTTGATGATCTTCGCCCGGGCGATTCCCGCGATCTGACGGCAGCCGAAGTAAAGGGGCTTCTAAAACTTTGTAAAAATTAAAATCGATTTTCAGGAGATAATATGATTATTGCTATTGACGGACCAGCCGGAACTGGAAAAAGTACAATCGCTTCGATGCTTGCAGAAAAGCTCAACATCACATTTTTAAATTCTGGCGGATTTTACCGTGCATTCACAATTGCTATTTTGGATGCTGGTATCGATTATTCCGACGAAGAAAAGACCGTAGAGTTTTGTAAAAAGCAGAATCTTGAATACACAAAAGAAAGTCATTTTATCTTAAACGAAACAGATGTTACTGCGCACCTTCACGACGACCGTGTTGCAAAAAATGTTGCGCAGGTGAGTGCAATCGTTCCTCTCCGTCATCTTGTAAATGATTTGATGCGTACAATCACAAAATCACTCGATATAGTCTGCGAAGGCCGCGATATGACTACAGTTGTATTTCCGAATGCTGATGTTAAGGTATTCCTTGATGCAAGTGCAGAGGTTCGCGCAAAAAGACGTTTTGATCAGGGTGTAAGTGATATGACGCTCGAAGAGATAAAAGAATCTATCGAAAAGCGTGACGAAATCGACAGAAATAAAAAAGAAGGGGCTTTAAAAATCGCACCGGATGCTTTATATATCGATACTTCCACCTTGACGATAGATAATGTTTGTGCGATAATATTAAAACAAATTTCATAAAAATTAAGGGTCAAAAATGGAAGAAATGGAAGTGGAAAAGGAAGAAGCTCAGAACTCCAAGAGCGATTTCCAGACACAATTAGAGGAATCTCTGAAAAACTTTGATGCACCACAGTCTGGTCAGATGGTAGAAGGTGTTGTTGTACAGGTTACCAATGACTATGTCTATGTTGATATTGGAGACAAATCAGAGGGTTTAATCCCTGTTGCGGAGTTCGCAGACGAAGAGCTGCCGAAAGAAGGGGATAGAGTTCAGGCAATGTTAACAGGTCATAATTCAAATGGTCCTGTTCTATCTAAAAAAAGAGCTGATTCAAAACGTTATTTGAAAGAAATTCAGCAGGCTTACAAAGACAAGACACCGGTAGACGGTAAGATCGTAAAAGTTGTAAAAAGCGGATACGAAGTTGATCTTGGTGTTGAAAGACTGGCATTCCTGCCAACAAGTCAGGCCTCTGTAGATAAAGTTGAAAAACCAGAAGATTTAATTGGTGTAAAATCAAAATTCTATATAGAACGTCTGTATTCAGAATCTCACTTAAATCCTGTTGTAACACGCAGAAAGTATCTCGAAGAAGCTATCAACGAAAAGCGCGATGCATTCTTTGCTTCAACAAGTATTGGTGACACAGTTAAGGGTACAGTAAAGAGCTTTACAAGCTTTGGTGCATTCATCGATTTGGGAGGCTTTGATGGTCTTCTCCACATCAATGATATGTCATGGGGGCATGTAGCTCGTCCTAAGGATTTCGTAAAGAAAGGTCAGGAAATCGAACTTAAGGTTATCCGCCTTGATCAGGAAGAAAAGAGAATCAATCTTTCCCTCAAACACTTTACAGAAGATCCATGGGTACACTTCGAAGAAAAATATCATGTTAATGATGTTGTAAAAGGTAAGGTAACAAAACTTACAGAATTCGGTGCCTTTGTAGAACTCGAAAAAGGAATCGAAGGTCTTGTTCATATATCTGAATTCTCTTGGACAAAGAAAGTTAATAAACCTGGCGACATGGTAAATGTTGGCGATGAAGTAGAAGCAATGATTCTTGGATACGATATCCAGGCTGGTCGTGTTTCACTCGGTCTTAAACAGACACAGGCTAATCCATGGGAAACAATCGCAGATAAATATCCTGTAGGAACAAAAGTACACGGTAAAATCGTTAAGATTACAAACATCGGTGCTTTCATGGCTCTTGAAGATGGAATCGATGCATTCCTTCATGCAGATGATATTTCATGGACAAAGAAAGTTAAACATCCTGGAAGCGAATTAACAGTTGATAAAGAAATTGATGCAGTTGTTATTGAATGCGATCCAGAAGCACGTAAAATTAAAGTTGGTATTAAACAGCTTACAGATAATCCTTGGAAGGCATTTGCAGAAGAATACAAAGCTGGTTCTACAGTAGAAGGAGAAATCACTTCTATTACAGATTTCGGTGTATTCGTAAAAGCTCCTAATGGAATCGAAGGTCTTGTAAACAAAGCTAACTTAAGCGAAGACAAAGACGTTCCTTACGAAGAAGCAGTAGCAAAATATAAGCCAGGTGATAAAATCAATGTTTATGTAGTTGATGTAAACACCGAAAAGGAAAAGGTTGCATTCTCTGTACGTGAATATAAGAGAAAGCAGCAGCGTGATGAAATTTCTCAGTATATGGATTCCGGCAACAATGATGACGGAGCATATACTCTTGGAGATATGATTAAATCACAGCAGAATGACTAATATGATTTATAATCATATTGATTAATATTCTAAAACCGAACGCATTGTATGTCTTTTTTAAGCTGCAATGCGTTTTGTTTTGAAGGTTGAATCAGGGAAAAAAGTGTCGGTAATTCCGGAGTTAACTGGTAACAGTAAGTTTACAAAAAACCTCAAAGGAATTGTAAAATCAATTTCAGAAAGTCCGGTTCCTGTTTTTCTTTGTGGAGAGCGGGGCACTGGTAAAAGACTTTTTTCTCAGCATGTTCATCTTGCGTCTTCACCCGATTTTAAAAATTTCTACGAAGTAAATTGCCGGGTTTTTGAGGATGAAGGAATTAAAAAGCTTTTTGGAAAAATAAAAGAAGCGGCGGATGAAAGAGCAACCTTATTTATAAATAATGTAAACCTTTTGTCACAGGATATGCAGACCCTTTTAAAAGAGACATATCTTGATGAGCTTTTAGCAAAAAAAGTTAAGATAATCACTTCGAGCGAAACAGAAATTGAACAATCAGCCGGAATGCTGAGTAAATTTGCAGGAGTGCAGTTCAATTCAGATTTATACTTTCGTTTGAGTGTTGTTAAATTGAATTTTTTACCTTTAAGGCAGAGACAGGAAGATATCCTTCCGATTGCTCAGTTTTATCTTAAAAAATTCAGAAGGGATTCGGGCTTAAAATTCGAAGGCTTTAGTGATTCGTGTATTAAAAAAATGCAGGATTACTTATGGAAGGCAAATTGTGATGAACTCATTAATGCAATCCAGAGAGCCTTTATTGTCGGTAACGAAGGAATGATTTCTTTTTCTGATCTTGGACTTGAGGGCTTACAAAGGCAGGAAAGTATTCAGGATGATACGATTGAATCATTCACAGATGAAAACGATAAGAGCCTTAAAGCCGTAACAGATGCCTTTAAGAAAAAATATCTTCTAAAGGTGCTTCGTGAAAACGGCTGGAATCAAACTAAAACCGCAGAGGTACTTGGAATACAACGCACTTATGTGGTAAAATTGATAAATGATTTTAATATAAAAAATAAAGAGTAGTTTTGAGGAAAAAAATGAAAAAAACTGATACAAAAATCAAAGCAAAGACAAATTCAAAACAGGCAGAAAAAAAGACAGCAGGTGCAAAACTTGGTGCGTTTTTAGAGTCACGCGGAAAGATTGTTTCAATCCTTTTACTTGTTATAAGCGTTGGATTACTTTCTTATGTAATTGTTTCAAAAGTAACAGAAAATTCTGTTGCAAAAAAACTTGGTGAACTTGATGCAATCAAATTCGAATTAATCGATAATACAACAGCTCCATCTGAAGATGACTGGATTAAAAAGTTTGATAAGGCTAAGGAAGCACTTGCTCCATATGCAGATAAAGGCGGAATTGTTGGAGTAAGAGCAAACCTCATGCTTGGTGATATTTTTGCAAGTCTTGAACAGTATAATGATGCAGTAGCTTATTACAAAGCTGCAGCAGATAAGAACAAGAATTCTTATACATATTCTTTAGCCAATACACAGCAGGCTGTATGCTACGAACAGTTGAAAGATTTTTCAAAAGCAGCAGACTGTTACAAAGCAGCTTCGGAAGATAAGAATAACAGATTAAGATATCACGCTATGTTGAACTATGCACGTGTTCTTGAACAGCAGGGAAATGTAGAAGCAGCAAAAGAAGCTTATCAGAAATTAGTTGATGAAGACTCTTCAAATGCTTATGCTATGATTGCAAAAACACGTCTTCTTTCATACGAAATTAAGGAAGCAAAATAAAATAAATAATCAGTATTTATGAAAAAGACACGTACGAATAAGTTTAAGTTTTTTCTTTTTAATATTATTCTTATGTGTCTTTTTTTATTTAACCTTTCCTGCGGTCTTGATACCTTTGAGGTAATTGAGGCACCGTATCAGACTACTAAAAAGCCTGAACATAATGATGTAGAAGAAATCCAGTCTTATGAAAATAAAGAGTTTGAATTTTTTACAAACGAAAGCGGAAATTATTCAGAGATAACTTTCCTTGGAACAGAAGTTTATTATAAAATCTATAATAATTTTCAGACCATGTATAATGAACGCTCTGGATTAATCACTGCTTCTGAATCAACTTCTACGAGTGTTTCGGCTACACAGAGTTTGATTTCGAAATATAAAAAATTAAGAGTTTCGAACGAACAGAAAACAGATCTTCTTATTCCAAAAAGCCCTTCAAACAGTCCCATAAAAGTAAACATCAGGCTTACTGATTATGATTCAAATTATTGTGCACAAATTCAAGTAAATGGAAATCCCATAAACTCTGATTATGAACATTCACGCCCTTTAAGAAATATGGATTCAGAGAGTACTTTTAATTTTGACCGCGACGGAGACAATAATAAAATTCCGGCTGATTCTGATTCTGATTTTTCATCGGGCTCTTTTTCTAAACCCAATATTTATTATGTCTGTCTTTTTGCTGTTGGAACAGGTGTAGATATGTATTACAGCCCTCAGTACAGTAAAATTTTATACCTTGGAACTGTAACAATAGACAGCAATGCCGTTTCTGGGAATTAAGCTTAATCAATAAATGATTATATGTATCGGGAAAATCTCTGCAAAAAAAAGACCATTGATTACTCAATGGTCTAGTGATGCTTGGCAGAATCGAACTGTCGACCTGCTGCTTAGAAGGCAGCTGCTCTATCCAGCTGAGCTAAAGCACCATTAAATTTAATATATCATAAAAAAGGATAAGTTTCAAGAGAGGTGAATTTTGCCCGTGTAAGTCGGATTTCGATGGGGACTACTCGGAATTCTTTATACCAAGCATTTCTTTCATCGTTCTCCAGCCGAGCATTGCACATTTTACGCGGGCGGGCATGTGTGATATATCCTGAAGGGCTGCCGCTTCGTCAAGGCGTTCAAGGTCTTCGTCTGTTACCTTGTCTTTAATCATGCGGTCAAAAATATCTGCTAAAGCAAGCGCTTCGTCCTTTGTTTTTCCGATTACTAAATCTGCCATCATATCTACAGATGCCTGGCTGATTGCACAGCCGCTTCCTGTAAAGCTAGCATCTGTGATTACGTTGTTTTCGTCAAGTTTCATCTGCAGCGTAATCTGATCTCCACAGCTTGGATTAACCCCCTCGAGGCAAAACGTAGGCTTTTCCATCGGTGCCTTGTGCGTAGGGTTTATATTATGTTCATTAAGTATTTCGCGGTAAAGTTCCTTCGTGTCCATATTCGTCTCTTCTTTGTCGCGGGATAAATCCCGCTCTGTGCCATTTTTTCGATAATCCTAAAATAAACCTGACGGTTTATTTTTTAACGGATTTTCGATCGTAGGCATCCTTCGTGTCCATATTCGTCTCTAAATAAAATATACTGAAAAACCGAGCAATGAGCAACTAAGGGAGGGGATTGTATTGAAGGAATAAAAGAATATAAAAATAGGCTTTGGGAAATAATTAATTTGAACGAGGAAAAGAATTAAAATGATTCTATGGATTAATGTTTTAAAATTTAAATAGATATAAAAATAGGCCTAGGGGTTCCTGTTTTTCGGAGCGTCATAATTCCCTAGCGGAGAAAAACAGGGTTCCCGTAGTCTATTTTTAATATTTAGAATTTTTTTAATAATTCATTTGCGGAGAAAAATAAGGTTCTTTACACATATGTTAAGATTTTTAATTCATTTATTAGCGGAGAAAAACAGGGTTCCCGTAGTCTATTTTTAATATTTATTTTAATCTTTAAACCCACTCCACTCGCGCAGGTGGCTCAATTTTTCGAGGAATATATCAACTTCTTCCTCTGTATTGTAAAAATACAGGCTCGCTCTTGCCGTTGCTGTCTGCCCAAGATACTGCCCGAGCGGCTGTGCACAGTGATGACCCGCCCTAATCGCAATGTGTTCTTCGGAAAGAAGGGTAGCAACATCATGCGGGTGAACGCCGTCCACCGTAAATGTAACGATTCCGCATCGTTTATTTCCGTCTCTCGGGCCTATGATGTTTATGTGAGGAATATTTTTCATCCCTTCGATAATTCTGCATGCAAGTTCTGCATCGTGCTTTTCGATGTTTTCAAGACCTATAGAAGTGATGTATCTGATAGCCGCTGCCATTCCAACAGCATCTCCTGCGCTTACAGTTCCCGCTTCGAATTTATGTGGAACTTCTGCCCAGGTTGCATTTTCCCGTGTTACGTATTCAATCATTTCGCCGCCACGGAGGAACGGATCGGTTTTTTCTAAAAGTTCGCGTTTTCCGTAAAGTGAACCGATTCCCATTGGTCCGCAGAGTTTATGTCCGCTCATTGCAAAAAAGTCTGCATCGATATCCTGAACATCAACCTGCATGTGTGGTGCCGACTGAGCTCCATCAACTATAAAAATTGCACCATTAGCGTGTGCTGCCTGTCCTATCTTTTTTACAGGATTTGTTACACCGAGAACGTTACTTACATGAACAACAGATACAATTTTAGTATGACCGTTAATTTTGGAAGCGATCTCTTCGTCACTGATTATACCTGTTTCTTTGTCGCATTCCATAAAGACAAGCTTTGCGCCGGTTTTCTGGCACACCATCTGCCATGGAACTATGTTTGAATGATGTTCCATTATGGAAACACAGATTTCGTCACCGGCTTTAAGATTGTTTAATCCCCAGCTGTATGCAACAAGATTTAAACTTTCAGAAGCATTACGTGTAAAAACAATTTCCGAAGCATCTTTTGCATTTATGAATTTTGCTACAGTTTCGCGTGCATTTTCGTAGGCGAGTGTAGCTCTTTCACTTAAAGAATATAGTCCGCGCAGAGGATTTGCATTTTCTGTTGCATAAAAATGGGTCATTGCGTTGAGTACAATAAACGGACGCTGGGCTGTTGCCGCTGTATCAAAATAAATGAGTCCTTTGTTTTCTCCGGCAGAGTTTTCATCTATAGCTTTAAAGAAAGGGAAATCTTTTCTGTATTTGTTTTCCATAATAATTTTACCTAGTAAATACGTGTGTAAAAACTTTTTATCATTCTAGATGATTTAACGGATTTATTCAATTATCATTTATACAATCACTAACTTATGATATAATCTAAAAACGAGGCTTTTAGTGGAAGATTTAATTTTATTTGTTTCATGTCTTTTTTCTTTTGCATCAGGATTAATCTCTCTTCTATTTTTTCTTAAATTCAAAAAATCATTTTTCTTTCATGTCTTTTTAATCATGATTGCTTTTTTTATGATCTGCACTAATTCTTATTATGTTTCGGTTTATAAGATTATAGATTCGCGCATCTTCCTCTGTGTATTCGGAGCCTTCCTTTCGTTTTTCTTTTCTTATGGAATTACGGGTTTTGCTTTAGATTATATTCAGATAAGCAGGTTTTCGGTAATCAGAAAAATCATCCTTATCTATTCTCTTTTGAGTTTTGCTTTTTCCGTTATTCTGATTTTTATACCGGGCATTGAACATCCTTCTTCTTTAATTAATATCTTCGGCATCTGGAATCCGACAATTTTTGCAGTTCTCATAGGGATTATTTTTTTCCGCCGTGGAGACAAGGGTGTATTCCGCAGGGAAAAATGGATAATCACAGTGCTCGCAGCCTTAAACTTAATATTTGCTTTTTTTGTTAAAAACGTTCCATATATTTTTATCATCTCGGTTTCAATTTTAATTTTTCATATTTTTTATAAGTATTCATTTTCGTCTCCGATGTCTAAGAACGAAAAAATCCTTAAACCTGATTTTATAAAAGATTTTTCCATCACAAAAAGGGAACAGGAAATCATTCTGGCTCTGCTCGAAGGAAAATCCAATAAAGAACTTGCGGATACTCTTTTTGTAAGCGAAAAAACAATTGAATCTCATCTTGCAAGCATCTACCGTAAAACCGGTGTAAAAAACAGACTGGAGCTTTTTGCCCGCCTTAAAAACTAAGGGTTTACCCTGAATTTTAAAAACTCAAAAAATTTGGTACTATCCCTAATATCATTCTGTCCTTCCAGAGAGTATAGTTTTAGAGGATTTTGAAGATTAAATCACTTTGGAATCCTTAAACTTTTCTGGAGGAATTATGAAAAAACATTTTTCTTTTGTATTGATTTTCTTCTGCCTGGCAGCTTTTATTTTTGCAGAGGAAAAAGTAAATCAGGGTGGGGAAGATAAAACTTCTGTAGAAATCACGCTTTCTGTTGGCTGGAATCTTGGCTCTTATAAGGAAACAACCTTCAGTCTTACTTCGGAAGCGCTTTCTTGTCCCCGTTTTTCACTTGGAACAAAAATCTTTTCAGGAGATTTTATTCACATTATTACTGCTGATTATTTTATTACGCGCCCATCATCAGCTCTTACAGACAATGCGAATGTCTATAAAACTTATGATCCTGTAACAGGCGAATATTACTGGCAGGCATCTGTTTCTTCGCTCAGCTTTCAAAAAATCAGATTACAGTATGATTTAGGATATAAGGTTTACAGCGACAGTCGTATGGATATTTATGCGGGTGGAAATTTTGCCTGTAACGTATTCATGCAGTTTGAGCATTATCCTTCTATTACAGCACTTTTATCGATCGGTCCTTCTGCAAGCATGAATTTTAATATTGATGAAAAAAACTCATTCTTTGTTATGTGCGGACTTCCTTTACTCGGATACGGTGTTCGACCTCCTTATGCAGGTTGTGATGCACGCCTTATGAAATATGCCGAAGAAGACTTTTTAAAGATTTTTACACTCGGTGATTTTTTGAGCATTCATAACTATCAGTCTGTTTATATTGATTTTGAATATAAGCTTAAGGCAAATAACAATCTTTCGTTCGGTCTTGGATGTGATTTTGAATATTCAAGAATTGCAGTTCCAGATGAGCGTCCGCTTTATTATGTTGACGGAAACTTTAAAGCATTCGCATCGTATGTGTTCTAAAAAGAGCCGGGAATTATTATTGTGAAAGATATTTTTAGGAGATAACTTATGAAAAAAATACGTTTGATTTTATTATTGATTGCGGGATTTATCGGTCTTAATTCGTGTACTTTCTTTTATGGAAAGAGAGTTGATTTATCTTACACACAGATGTTTGATGCTCTCTGGAATGATTATAACGAAACTTATGCTTTGTTTGCTGTTCGTGGTGTTGATTGGAAGGCTCAGTATAATGCGTGCCGTCCATTGGTAAACGAAGACATGACAGATAAAGAATTCTTTGAGGTATTAAAAACTCTTCTTACACCATTACATGATGCTCACGTATACTTAAAGACACCGGCTGGAAGCTTTAATTCTGGTGAAGATTCAGTAACACCTGATATCTTTTCTTTAGAGGAAGTTTGTTCAAAGTATGTACAAAACCCGAAAAAATGTGGAAATAACATCATTACATACGGAAGATTAAAGACAGACAGCACTACAGGATACATTCACATAGCGGCATTTTCGAGCGGTCAGACAGGAATCAATCAGAACCAGGAATGGGCTGGTGACATAGACCTTGCTTTGGAAGAATTAAAGGATACAAAATGCATCATCCTCGATGTTCGCGGAAACCGTGGTGGACTTACTGGAAACGTAAGCCGCATATCGGGAAGATTTTGTGCCGATGATAAAACTTATGCAATTTCAAGAACAAAGAACGGTCCTGGACCAAATGACTATGATGAAGGTGTTGAACTTGAAATTAAAAAGAACGGAAGCTGGCAGTATACAAAACCCGTATTCCTTCTTACAAATGCACAGACAATGAGTGCTGGAGAAGAATTTACTATGGCAATGTGTTCACAAGCTCATGTTACCCAGGTTGGTAATCACACATGCGGAGTATTTTCACTTTCGCTTGAAAGATGCCTTGTGAATGGATGGAGATATTCAGTTTCTGTTCAGAAAGTGTGCAGACCAGATGGATCAATTCCAGAAGGAACCGGTATTGTACCACAGGGAGCAAATCTCGTTGTAAACACAAGCCTTAGCAATGATTTACAGATGGAACGTGCAGTAAACCTTGCACAGAGTTTATAGAGTTTTAAAGCTATAAATTATTTTTAATCCAGCTGTTTATTTCTTCAGTAACAGATTCATCTTCTATTGAAGAAGCTGCCGATGTAATCTTCGCTTTTGAAAGAAGGTCTTCGGCAGTTTTTTCGTCTATACCGCGGCTGTTCATATAAAAAAGCATATCATCAGAAAGCTTTCCGATTGTTGAGCCGTGTTCTGCAGAAATATCATCTTCTCCACAAAGGATTATAGGTGCTGCTTTTACAACTGCTTTTGGAGAAAGAAGCAGGGTAGTTTCAATTTCGTTACCGTTTGAACCGGAGCATCCTTTTACAAGATCAATTGTACCGCGGTAAGTCTTAGTCGATTCATCTTTTACTGTTCCATGAGTCTTCATGTCGCAGGCAGTTTTCTTTCCCTTGTGAACGGCAACCTGGTTCATATCAAGATACTGATTACCGGTTAGGATGTATGCTGTATCGGAATTAAATTCAGACTGATAGCCGTAGAGTGTTGCATTAAAGCCTGCATCTACGTGAGAGCCTCCAAGTTCGATCTGTGTAAAATCTACTTTTGCACGCTCGCCGCATACAATTGCAGTATCATCAATCTGATTAACGTTTTTATCGCAGAGCTGTACTTTAGAAAGATGAAGTTTTGAATCATCTTCTGCATATACTTTTGTTATAACGCCGGATAAAACAGGAACTTCTGTGGATTCTTTGGTAGTTGAATCTGCCAAAGCGGTTGAAGGTTCGTACACAATTATAACTTTTGCAGATACACCTTTTTTTATATGGAGAATCTGGAGTGTGGCGCTGTTATCTTCGCTTTTAATTCTTATGATAAGAGGTTTTTCCTCATTTGATTTTTCGAATGTATAGATTTTTCCCTTTGGTGCAGCATCCGAAATAAGTTTTGCGGCAGCGTCGCCTGTTGCAAAGAGCGGTTCGGGTAAATCAGTTTTGATAGATTTTCCTTCTGTAATAAGGATGTTCGGTGTAAGATTGATTTCTTTGCCTGAGTTTTCCTTAAGCGTAAAATCATAACTTGCCACGTCGCTGTTTATCTTGAGCCAGCTCCAGGTGAGGTATGGGATTGGATTAATATTTGTTGTATTTTCCATAATTACATTGAACCCCGCATTTCAAGCTTAATTAAATTATTCATCTCGACGGCGTATTCAAGAGGGAGCTCTTTACTTACCGGGTTTGCAAATCCGCTTACAATCATACTTCGTGCATCGTCTTCGCTTATACCACGTGACATGAGGTAGAAAATCGCATCGCTGGAAATTCGTCCGATTTTTGCTTCGTGTCCTACATCACATTCATCTGTTTTAATAACCATTGCAGGAATTGTATCCGAGCGGCTTTCTGAATCGAGCATAAGGCTTTCACACGAAACGCTTGTTTTACTTCCTGTTGCATTTTTGTCTATATAAACTGCAGAACGATAGATGCTTACTCCACCGCCTTTAGAAATAGATTTTGTAGAAATAAGGCTTGTTGTATCCGGGGCAAGGTGAACCATCTTTGCACCTGTATCAAGACTCTGTCCCGAGCCTGCAAAAGTGATTCCCGTAAACTCTGATTTTGCACCACGTCCGACTAAATCGCTTTCGGGATAGAGGTAAGAAATGTGTGAACCAAAGGAACCCGAAACCCATTCAATCGTACCGCCTTCTTCGACCTTTGCACGCTTGGTGTTCAGGTTATACATGTTTTTAGACCAGTTTTCGATTGTAGAATAACGAAGGTGTGCTCCTTTTTTTACAAAGAGCTCAACAGCTCCCGCATGAAGGTTTGCTTCGTTATATTTTGGAGCAGAACATCCTTCTATAAAGTGCAGGTCTGCTCCTTCGTCTACGATAATCAGTGTGTGTTCAAACTGTCCGGCCCCGCGAGCATTCAAACGGAAATAAGACTGAAGGGGGAAGGAAAGATGAACGCCTTTTGGAACATAAACAAAGGAACCTCCAGACCATACCGCTCCGTGAAGGGCAGCAAATTTATGGTCGCGTGGTGTAATAAGGGTCATAAAGTATTCTTTTACCATCGGGCCCCATTTTTCAGATTTCAAGGCTTCTTCAAAACCAAGATAAATTACTCCCTGTTTTGCTACCTCTTCCTGTACATTGTGATATACAAGTTCTGAATCGTACTGTGCACCAACGCCGGCTAAAGACTTTCGTTCAGCTTCGGGAATACCAAGCTTTTCGAAGGTTTCTTTTATGTCATCCGGAACATCTTCCCACTTTCCGCTCATCTGTGTTTTAGCTCGTACATAGGTTGCAATGTTTTCTATATGAAGGTCATCAATGGAAGGTCCCCATTTTGGAACTTTAAGCTGATTATACGTTTCGAGTGACTTAAGCCTGAATTCACGCATCCACTGGGGATCTTCTTTTTCTTCAGAGATTTTTTTTACAATATCGGGTGTGAGTCCGCTTTCGATGCGGTAGAAATCTTTTTCGGATTCGGCATAACGGAAATCGTAGAACTCACGGTTTATATCTTCTATTTTAGTCTTTTCGTCCATGTCTTTCCTTTATTAAGCCGTATACTCTTCAAATCCTTTTTCGTTAATCTCTTTGAAGAGCTTTCCGTCTCCGGTTTTTACAATGTGACCTTTTACGATTACGTGGGTCTTATCTACATTGAGTCCTTCCAAAAGCTTAGTTGTATGAGAGATTATGAGAAGTGAGCCGTTTGTAAGCTTTCTATATTCTTCGATTCCTTTTGCAACTGTGCGGACTGCATCAACGTCGAGGCCTGAATCAGTTTCATCAAGAATTGCAAAATCAGGTTTTAGCATAAGAAGTTGAAGTATTTCGCTTTTTTTACGCTCACCACCCGAAAATCCTACGTTCAAATCACGCTTTGCATAATCCGGATTCATATCCAGGATTTCCATACAGCGCTGTAATTCCTTCTGGAACTGAAAGAGCTTTACGTGTTCTCCCGTTCTCTGCTGGATAGCAGCGCGTATAAAAGATTCAAGGCTTATGCCCGGAACTTCAATAGGACTCTGGAACGACATGAACATACCAAGCTTTGCGCGCTTATCGGCACTTTCTTCTGTTACATCGTTTCCTTTGAAGAATATCTTTCCACCGGTAATTTTATATACAGGGTTTCCCATGATTGTGTTTCCAAGCGAAGATTTTCCCGCTCCGTTTGGTCCCATCAGTGCATGAATTTCACCCTGATCAATCTGTATATTAAGGTCATTAAGAATCTGTTTTCCATCTTCAAGACCTGAGTTTAAGTTATGTATATCTAACAGCATGATACTAATATACTGAAAATTCGGGGTGCATACAACTCCATTTTGCAACATGATTGACAACTTTTCTTTTTTTGTTGAAAATGCATCTATGAATCATAAAACTTTTGTCTTTTTTGACTGTGAATGTGCAAATACTTTTGAAGGAATAGGAAAAATCTGTTCACTCGGATATGTAGTCTGTGATGATGAATTAAACATCCTTGAATCAGAAGATGTTGTTATGAACCCTGAGTGCGATTTTGACTGGTATTTATTCAGCGGAAAGGGTGAGTGCCAGCTTGCATATTCAAAAGATTACTTCAGGATTAAGCCGAATTTTGAGGCATTTTATAAAGACATCAAAAAGCTCTTTACAACAGGAAACAGATTTATAGGTGGTTTTGCCGTAAGTAATGATGTTGGTTTTGTGAATAACGCATGCGAGCGATACAATCTTGATTATATTCAGTTCCGCGCTTTTGATATGGAACGTTATCTTGAACGAAAGTACGAAAAAAAGCAGAAGCTTATTCAGTGGGCCGAAGAGTTTGGAGTAAATGT
>JAEESN010000035.1 GCA_016286365.1 Treponema sp. | reverse complement strand
CGGATAGAAAAAAGAAGAGTAATCTGTGAAGTATTTGGATTGTATTTTGAAATTACAGGAATTCCGTTTATGAGCTTTTTCTTTTTAATCTGATCCTTGTTGAGCTCGTAATAATTGTTTTCTACGATTCCGCCGTTCGAAGTATATTCAGAATAATCATCTGTTTCTGTTTTTACATCATTAAAGATGCTCTGTGTGTACCACGAAGCGTTACTTATGTTGATTTCTTCAAAGCCTGCCTTAAGGTAAGAATCCTTATTCTTTTTAAAATCCGAAGTATTTATGATGATAAATACATAAGGCGACTCTTCTGTGAGGGTCTGGATTACATCCTTAAGTTTTGCATTCTGGATTTTTCTTTCGCGCTCCAAAAAGTTTTTTACGGTAAGAGATTTAATCCCCGCGCTTCCCGTTGCATTATAAGTGTTTTCAGTTATTTCTGAATACTGATCGATTGCCCAGTACAAAGAAAGCTTATCCATAAATACAGCAGAGTTTGTTCCATAAAAATTCATGTCGAAAATCAACTGTTTTTTGTATGCTTCGAATTCGCCTTCGGTAATCTGTTTGATTCCCTGCTTTGATTTTGCGTTAAAGGTTTGTGTCTGATCAAGCGAAGTGATTTTGAGTTTCTTATCCTCAGGCGGCTGCATGATAGACTGAATTACGATTCTCGAATTTCCTTTTTTGTGTGCGGCCTGAACATCGATGTATTCAGCTCCGGGAATATTAAGTTCCTTCTGGCTTAAAAGATTGTATTTGAAAAATGAATTATCGTTATTTAAGATGACTGCCGCAAGGTCCGAGTTTTCCATGGAGTTTAAGTGTGTGTACTGAATTACAATCTGCGACATTTCCGGAGAAAATTCAGGATTATGGATTACGAATTTTTTCTGTGTATTTTTTGCTTCGTATTTAGGGCTTACCGGTACCTGATAGGTTGAATAATATGAACCGAAAGTCTGTTCAATAAGATAAAGCATTTCCTTTGAGTTTACGTTTCCGCTTATAAAAAGAGCCGAGTTCTGAGGTGTGTACCAGCGTTCAGAAATTGAAGAAAGAATTGTCCGGCACTGACTCAAAGTGATTTTATTAAAAAGCGGTGCGTAGATTCCTGAATCATGCTTCCACGGTGCATCAGAAAAAACTTTTGAATCGATTGCGGCATTTATGAGAGTTGCCATTGAAGTTGCATTTTCGGTAACTTCGGCCTTAAGCTTTTTTAATTCTGTGTTTATAAGATCATCCGAAAAGTGTTGAGAAAAAGCTGCCTCGGAAAGAAGTGTTAAGATTTTCTTTGTCTGAGAAGGAGCCGAGGTGAGTATATAGCGCGAAGAGTCTGCATAACAGGTTGCATCTTCGAAGATTAGAGCGGGAACAGACTGTTCAAAAATGCGTGAATATAATTTAAAAAATCCTGATGTGCTTTGTGTCTGCGAAGAAAAGCCTGCCTTTACGGTGTATTCAATCCTTATGAGAGGGGAAGAAGGATCTTCAAGTATGAATACTGTAAGTCCGTTTTCGAGCGTATACTGAACGACTGAATCAGCAGGGGACGCACTCAGAAAAGAAAAAGTAAAGAGAAATGAAAGAGTAAATACAATTTTTAAAAGTCTGTTTTTCATAATATTATTCCACATTCTTATATTCATTACTTCTATTATATTAGGAATTCATTCATATATCAAACTACTTTATTTTTTAATACCGATATTGTATATTTGGAATTATGGTAAACGTTGTAAAAGCAAAAGAGAGTGTTAAAAAACAGGATATTCCACAGGAATTTTTAAAGGGAAAGAGAAATCTTACTGAAGAAGAGATTAAAATCCTCGAAGCAAACCTTAATCATAACGAAGATTCGTCGTGGTCTAATTTTTATGTTGATGAAGCCGACGGCGCTTTTGATCCGAATCTCATTCATCTTTCATTTTTCTCGGGCTTTGTAATTCTTGGCCGCCTTGTAAATCAGACTTTAAATTATAATGATTTATACCTCAGCTGCGGAATCCAGCGTTCTAAAATCAGTAATCTTATTGCCGGAGACGATTGTGTAATTCATAACGTTGCTTATCTTGATAATTACAGAATCGGAAACCGCGTAATTCTTTTTAATATAAAGGAACTTTGCTGTACAAAGCATTCTAAATTCGGAAACGGTATTCTTAAAAAGGG
>JAEESN010000029.1 GCA_016286365.1 Treponema sp. | reverse complement strand
ACTGGATTAAATTTCTTTTTGACCGTCCTTTAAAATATGAGCCTGGAAAAGTGTTTGAATATTCAACGGGAAATACTCATCTTGTTTCTGCAATAATCCAGAAGACTACGGGTAAAACTTTAGAAGAATTCGGTCGTAAATATCTTTTTGAACCAATGGGTTTAACTTCCCTTCGTTTTGATCTTTCGCCCGAAAAATTCTGTGACGGAGGAAACGGTGCCTACCTTACAGCACGTGATATGGCCCGCTTTGGTCTTTTATATTTACACGAAGGGCAATGGCTTTCAAAACAGCTTGTAAGCAAAGAATGGATTTCTGAATCAATTAAAATCCAGACTCCGAATATGGCACGCTACGGATACCAGTGGTGGATAAGATGGTTTGGAAAAAAGCAGGCACGGGGATTTTTTGCACATGGCTGGGGAGAGCAGGTTATTGCGGTAATTCCCGATCAGGACCTCATAATCACTTTTACAAGCAGATATCCTAACAACAATAAAAACTCGATGTACTGGAACTGGATTGGGGACATCGTAGACGCCGTAAAATAAGCGGTGGTGCAGAGGTGGGGGAATCAAAAAATTAATCAGCTTAAATAAATTCAACCATCTTGTAGCCGTTTTTGTTGTTGATTATTATGAGCCTGTTTCTTTCGGTATTTTTCATGATTGTCCTTAGCCTGGAAATCTGGACTTTAAGCGAACTGATAGAAATTTCTCTGTTATCCTTTTTGTATTCTTCCTGTATCTGTTCGAGCGTTATGTACTTATCAAGATTCTGGTAAAAAAGCTGAAGCAGGTAGAATTTCGAAGGCGTCATCCCCTGTGTGTGATGGAGTGTGTAAAGCTGTTTTTCCAGAGTGTTAAAGACTTCCTGCCTTGAAAAAAGATTATGCTTTAAAAAATTCTGGGGCAGAGGCTTTGGTTTTTGCATGAGCGGGATGTAGGCACTTAAATCGGGATCTTCTACAATTTTTTGAATCACTTCGAATACGGGTACATAAATAGAAGTATCAAGGTCTTTATTAAAGCAGTCTTCGTATTTGATTATGTATTCCCAGAACTTAGCTCTGCTTAATTTTGAAGTACACGGTTCATTATAAAAAATTGCCGGTATATGTGTACATTCATCTTCCATCTGTTCATAAATATTAAATATGTCATGGTTGAACAAGGTATAGTCCAGAACGAGCAGGTCCGGTGGGTTTTTCATGTTTCGTATGATAGAAAGAAAGTTCTCCGGCTGGGAAAAAACGAAACAGGTATGATCTGGCAGATTATTAGCAAAAATATGACATATTTCCGGCTGTAAAGTTAGAAATATTATTGTCATACCTGATTATATAATGCTTTCTTTTATGTTTTCAATGGTAAAACCCTCATACTTGTGATAAGATTTTATATTATTACAAAAAATTATCTGGCTATTTTTACGAGGCATAAAATGACATTTTCAAGAAAAAGCGGTGTTTTACTTCATCCAACATCTTTACCATCTTCTTACGGAATCGGAACTATCGGAAAATCTGCATTCGAATTTATTGACTGGCTTGAATCGGCAGGGCAATCTTTATGGCAGATTCTTCCTCTTGGTCCTACAGGTTACGGCGATTCTCCTTATGCTTCATTTTCCACTTTTGCAGGAAACCCTTTGTTAATTGATTTAGATCTTCTTGTAGAAAAAGGCTGGGCATTAAAAAGCGATGTAAAGCCTGCTGATTATATTTCCAAAACAGGTTCCGTTGATTTTGGTTCTGTAGTATGGTGGAAGCTTCCTGTTCTTAAAAAAACTGCACGATATTTTTTAGACAACGCCACAAAAGAAGACCTTGATTTATATAAAAACTTTTCTAAGGAAAAATCATACTGGCTTGAATCTTACGCTGTGTTTATGAGCATAAAAGAATTTTACGACAAAAAAGCTCAGGAAGAAAAACCTCTGGATTCAAGATGGTGTTATTACTGGCCCGAAGAACTTGCTTCATGCAAAAGCGATGCAGTCAGTCAATGGAAAAAAGAACACAAAGAAGAAATTGAAGTTTTAAAAGTAATACAATTCTTTTTTGATGTTCAGTGGAACAGCCTTAAAAATTATGCAAACTCTAAGGGCATAAAAATCATCGGGGACATTCCTATTTTTGTTGCAGGCGACAGTTCCGATGTTTGGGCTAATCAGAGTCTTTTTATGCTCGACGAAAGAGGACGCCCGACGTGTGTAGCCGGTGTTCCTCCTGATTACTTTAGCGCAGAAGGTCAGCTCTGGGGAAATCCTTTGTACGACTGGGATGCCATGAAAAAAGACGGATATTCGTGGTGGATAAAAAGAATCAAACGCATATTTGAGCTTACAGATGTTTTAAGAATTGATCACTTCCGCGGCTTTGAAGCATATTGGTCTGTACCTGCCGGAGAAAAAACTGCCATAAACGGAAAATGGATTAAGGGACCCGGAATCGATTTATTCAAAGCGATTAAACGAAAGCTTGGAGACCTTCCCGTAATTGCAGAAGATCTTGGTGTTATTACAGACGAAGTTAAGGCTCTCCGCGATGAATGTGGATTTCCAGGCATGAAGGTTTTGCAGTTTGCATTCAGTGTGGAAGAAGCGCGCGAACACGGCATGGTAAATTATTTTCTTCCTCACATGTATAATACCGATAACTGCGTTGTTTACACTGGAACTCACGATAACGACACAATGCAGGGCTGGCTTATGAATCTTAATGATGAACAGCTTTGTCTTGTTTCTTCATATCTTACAGGAAAAGAATTGTCGGTTGAAAAATCAAAAGCCCTTGTAAAATCAGGGGAATTAAGAAAGATGATGATTAAAACTGTAATTGCTTCGACTGCGGTTTTTGCAATCATACCGCTTCAGGATATTGCGGGAACAGGAAACGAAGGCAGAATGAATACGCCGTCTACTACAGGAACAAACTGGACCTGGCGTGCAGATAAAAAAGCATTCAGCGAGGCTAATGCAAAAGAACTTTTGTTTATTTCAAAGCTTTACGGAAGAAATCTGGATTAGATTTTATTTTGCCTTATTTGTCCATTCAATCGCCATCTGACGCAGTTCGCCCGAAGAAGCACAGTGAAGCTTTGCCTTGATGTTTTCCTTGTGTGTGTCGATTGTTTTAATGCTTAAGTTTAATTTTGCGGCAATGTCTACAGTTCCAAGTCCGCGTCCGATTAATACGAAAATCTGGAGCTGTCTGTCCGAAAGCGAATTGATTGTATCAAAATTATCTGTAGGGACACCGTTTCCCTTAGTTGCTTCAAGAAGTCTCTTTTTTTCTTTCTGACTTAAATATATTTCACCGTTGATTACAGTCTGAATGGCATTAATAACCTGGGTTTCGGCTTCTTCCTTCATGATGTAACCGCGGGCACCTGCCTTTAATGCACGTTCTGCGTAAAATCTTTCGTCGTGCATAGAAAGAACTAAAACTTTTGTTTTTGGCTGAAGAGCAATAAGATCTTTTATTAATTCAAGTCCATCTTCCTGACCAAGATTCAAATCTACGATGGCAAGGTTTGGAGTAACGTTATTCAATAAAGATAAGGCTTCCATTCTGTCCTTTGCAGTTCCAATAACCTTGTAACATTTTTGTGTTTCTATCAGCTGTGTAAGACCTCTGCTAAAAAGAGGATGATCATCTATGATAATTACTGAATATTCCATAAGAATATATTATCATAATTTTCAAAATAATTGTATAATAAAATAATGAGAATTGGTCTTGTATTAAACATTCTGAACGAAGAGTATCAGATTTCCATATATAAGAGTGTAAAAAAGAAGGCAGAAGAGCTCGGCCTTGAACTCATATGTTTCCAGCTCGAAAATATTAACTTTTCTTCATTTACATTTGCTTCCCGTTTTCCAAGTGAATCTTTTTTCGGCTTAGACGGGATTCTTTTTGTAACATCGGTAATCGTAGACGGCTATAAAATTAATTTAAAATCAGAAGTAGAAAAGCTCTGGGGAAAGATTCCTGTTGTTTCAATCGGTCAGGAAGTAAAGGGTGTCCCATCGTTATTAATCCAGAGTGACGCGTCGATGAAGCAGCTTGTAGAACATCTGATTCTTGAACACGGATACAGAAGCTTTCTTTACATAAGCGGTTCAGAAAATCATCACGATGCAGACATGCGCGAAGATATCTTTAAAAAGACACTGGAAGTTTATAAGCCCTGGTATCCGGATTTAAACTATTATGTAAGGCGCGGATGGTTTTCGGAACACGTTGCTTCTGTTGCACTTGCAGATTTTTATGAAGAAAATCCTGATGCAAAAGTAGATGCTATTGTCTGTGCCAGCGATAATATGGCAATCGGTTCGTATAAGTTTTTCCAGATGAATCAGAACAGCAAAATAAAAGAATGTGCTGTTACAGGATTCGACGATATTCCTCAGAGTGCCTATGTTATTCCTCCTCTTACAACCGTTCATCAGCCGCTTTCCGAAATTGGAGAAAAAGCCGTTCAGACTTTATATAAGCTTTTATATCACGAAAACGTTCCTCAAAAATCCTTTGTTGAATCAACCTTAATCATAAGAAATTCGTGCGGATGTAAGGCCGTACAGAATAAATCAGAAGTTGATCAGAACTATCTTGTAGAAATGCAGACAAAATATATTCAGAGCGAACAGTTTCTGCGCCTTGTAAGTCACTTTGCCCAGGATATAAATTACTGCGAAGATGTACGAAGTTTTAAAAATGTAATTGACCGTTATGTTGAACAGCTTGGCATTCAGAATTTCTGTGTTTTAAGTTTCCCGATTATCATAAACGAAACTTCGCATTTTGATTTTCACGATTTTATAATCAATCCTCTTTACATAAAACGAAACGGAAGGGTTTTTTATGAATTCAACGGAAATCAGCCAATGACGATTGCTAATTTCTATAAAAAGTTTTCTGATTATGATTCTGAATTTCCAGATAATCTTATTTTTAAATTCTTAAACATGGGAAACTCTTTTGCAGGCTGTATTTTTTACGATGCAAACGATCAGCTTCTTCCTTATCTTTGTACAATTTCCATCTCGATAACTCAGGCAATCGAAAGAATAAATTCTTTTGAATTAAATAAAAGGCGTTCTGAATTCCTCGAAAACGAAATCAACAAACGTACACGCGAACTTGTAGAAGCAAATAACAAGCGAATGCAGGTAGAAGGTGAAGTTCTGCGTATTTCCGAGCTTGAGCGCCAGAGATTCAGTACGGATTTACACGATGATATCTGTCAGCGTCTTGCCGGAATTTCCATGCTCTGCAGAAGTTATTCTAAAAACGAAGAGGGTGCAAAAAAAGAAGAGATGGAAGAACTTGCAGCATTAATAAGCGAAACGCTTCAGACAACAAGACAGTATGCGCATAACTCATATCCTGTAGAACTCGAAAGCCTTGGTTTGAATAAAAGTATCAATAATCTATGTAATTCATTTGAAAATACAACTGGAATCAAATGTGAGTATGTTTATAAACTCAAAAAAGAGATGGAATTGAACAACGTCCAGAAACTCAATATATTCAGAATCATACAGGAAGCACTGCATAATATTTCAAAGCATGCAAAGGCTCAGAATGCAAGAGTTTCTATAGTAGAAACTTCTTCGAATATATGTATAAATATTATTGATGACGGAATTGGAATAAATTCTTCGAATAAAAATAAGACAGGCCTTGGTTTGAATTCAATGCAGTACAGGGCAAATCAGATTGGAGCAAGTTTTAAGATTAAGCCGAATAAAACCGGTGGAACATGTGTAGAAGTTAAAATATAGTATATAATTAAGACAGATGGTGGCACAGTGATGACTTTAAAAGAAAGACTTAAAATGCTTGGCGAACTTTATTTTGTGTTTGCAAAAATCGGAACCTTTACTTTCGGCGGCGGACTTGCAATGATGCCTATGATGCAGCGCGAGCTCATAGAAAAAAGAAAATGGATTACCGAAGAAGATTTGATTGATTATTATGCTGTGGGACAAAGCACACCGGGTATTGTTGCCGTAAACGTTTCTACTTTTGTAGGCTTTAAGCAGGCAGGAATTCTTGGAGGAATCATCTCTACAATCGGAATGATAACCCCTTCCTTAGTAATCATCATGATTCTGGCAAGCCTCATAAACTCAATTTCTGAATATCCTTATGTACAAAAAGCTCTGCGCGGAATAAACGTTGCTGTAGCAGCCTTAATGACATGGGTAATCATCAACTTTGCAAGAAAGACAATCAAAAATCTTGAAAACGCAATCTTTATGCTTCTTGGATTTGGTCTTGTCTTTTTCTTAAAAATACCTTCTTTCTGGATTATTTTAAGCGCACTTTTAATCGGTGTGATTTTAACCTTTGCAGTGCGCCAGTCAGAAAAAAATCAGCAGAAGCATCTTGGAAACGGAGGTGAACAATAATGAGCCTCTTTGAACTTTTTTACACATTTTTATACATTGGTTTATTTACAATAGGTGGGGGAGTTGTAGGACTTACACTTTTACAGCAGACAATCGTGAGCAAAGGAATTATCTCGGAAGAAGTTTTTTATAATATGGTTGCAATTTCAGAAAGCACACCAGGCCCTTTAGGCACTAACATGGCAACCTACATCGGATATTCACAGCATGGAATTTTAGGCGGAATTGTTGCAACACTAGGCGAAGTTCTTCCATCCCTTGTGATCATCATGATTGTTGCAAGATTCTTACAGAAGTTTAATACAAATCCCTTTGTAAAAGGCTCTCTAGAATTCCTTCGTCCTGTAGTTACGGGGCTTATTCTGGTTCCAGCTTTGAATATGTTTTTATTCAGCTGTATAAATCTTCCTTCTTCTATTGAGTCATTAAAATATTTATATACCTGGAAAAGTCTGATTGAATGGGTGAACTTTATTGCTTATTCAGTATTTGTATTTTTGCTGTTTAAATTTAAACTGCACCCGATCATTTTAATTCTGATGGGTGCAGTCTTTGGAATAATCTTCTGTTGATTATGATTCTTCAGTGATTATTTTTTTGCAGGGGCATTACCGCTCTTGGCAATTTCAGAAATACTTGAAACAACTCCGGCAAGACTCTGCATGTCGGAAGGAACAATAATCTTTGTTGCCTGTCCGTGGCTTGCGACTTCGAATGCTTCTATGCTTCTGAGTTTTAAAACCTTGTCGTCCATTCCTGCATCTTTGAGCATCTTTAAACCGGCTGCCTTAGCCTGCTGAACTTCTCTTATAGCTTCTGCTTCACCTTTTGCCTTCTGAATAGCGGCTTCTTTTGCTGCTTCTGCTTCGAGGATTAAAGACTGCTTTTTACCTTCTGCTTCGAGGATGGCAGACTGTTTGTGTCCTTCTGCAATAAGAATCTGTTCACGGCGTTCACGTTCAGCTTTCATCTGTTTTTCCATTGCTTCGCGGATAGCCTGTGGAGGTTCAATGTTCTTAACTTCTACACGGTTTACCTTGATTCCCCAAGGGTCTGTTGCTTCGTCAAGAATTGATCGCATCTTTGTATTGATTACGTCGCGGCTTGTCAAAGATTCATCAAGTTCAAGTTCACCGATGATGTTACGCAGTGTTGTAGCACTTAAATTTTCCAGAGCGTTGATAGGTCGTTCTACACCATAAGTGTAAAGCTTTGGATCTGTAATCTGGAAATATACAACTGTATCGATCATCATTGTAACGTTATCTTTAGTGATTACAGGCTGTGGAGGAAAGTCAAAAACCTTTTCCTTTAAAGAAACTCTGTTTGCAATCCTGTCGATAAACGGCATCTTAACGTGAAGACCAACATTCCATGTTTTCTGGTATCCGCCAAGGCGTTCAATTACCGCAGCAGATGACTGTGGAATGATTCTGATGTTGGAAGCAATTAAAACAATTACTACAACTAAAAGCGCAATTATTACGTAAACTGGCATTTTTTTATTCTCCTTTTTTATTTATAAATATTGTGTTTCCTTTAACAGCCGTAATCGTACAGACTGTTCCTTCAGGAATTTCAACATCCTGTGTTTCGCTTGCGGCAGACCAGATTACACCGTTTTTGGCTCTGGCTTCGCCTTTTGTGAATTTAGAAATGGTTTTTGTTACGAGCACCTCCTCTCCGACCATCGAATCTACATTTGTTTTTTCTTCCCCGATTTTAAGCTTTTTCACGGCGAATGGACGCGTAAATACTACTAAAAGCAGGGTTAAAACAACAAATATCAGGAACTGCCACTGAAAAGGAAGTCCTGTTCTTGAGATAAAGATAAGTGGTACTGCAGCGATTGCAGCCCAGATTGTCGTCAGTCCTAATGTAAATGCTTCTATGATGCAGCATACAATCAGGACGCCCACCCATATCCATGGGGATATGTCCGATAAATAAATTAACATACTTTAATTATAATATAGTTTTTTTTATTTGTGGAAAAAAATTTGGGTTTAATTTTTCGGCTTTTCATCTTATACTGAATATATGAGTACACATATTAATGCACCCCAAGGTGCCATAGCTCCTTTAGTTCTTCTTCCCGGAGATCCTTTAAGGGCAAAGTTTATTGCAGAAAATTTTTTAAAAGATGCCGTTTGCTATAACGAAGTGCGCGGTATGTATGGTTTTACGGGAACTTATAATGGAAAAAAGGTTTCTGTTCAGGGAACGGGTATGGGACAACCGTCTATGTCTATCTATGCTCAGGAACTGTTCCAGTTTTATGACGTTCAGAAGGCGATAAGAATAGGGACTGCGGGCGGAGTGAGCGAAGAGGTTCCGTGCAGGAGTGTGATTCTGGCGAACGGAGCGAGTACGGATTCTAACCTTCAGACACAGAGATTCGGTTTTAATCATTATGCGCCGGTTCCCGATTTTGAGCTTTTAAACACAGCATATAATAAATCTAAAGAGCTTGGTATTAAGGCTTTTGTAGGCCAGTGTTTTTCGGGCGACCGTTTTTATGACGAAAACGAAACCTGGAAGTTCTGGAAAAAGTACGGAATCATAGGAATTGAAATGGAAGCAGCAGAGTTGTATACTCTAGCGGCAGAGTTTAAAAGAAAGGCTTTAGCAATCCTCACTGTAAGCAATAATTTTGTAACAGGAGAGGAAACCACAAGCCAGGAAAGACAGGAAAGCTTTACAAATATGATGAAGCTTGCATTAGAAACTATAACACAATAACAGAATATAAAGAGGTATAAAATGAAACCAACATTATTAGTACTTGCAGCCGGTATGGGAAGCCGTTACGGTGGAGTTAAACAGATTGATGGAGTAGGCTTACATGATGAATGCCTTTTAGATTTTGCAACTTATGATGCAATGAAAAGCGGATTTGGAAAAGTTGTATTCATAATCCGTAAAGATATAGAACAGGCTTTCCGCGAGCGTCTTTTTGACCGCATTGCTAAAAACTGCGATGCTGAATATGTTTTCCAGAATCACGATTCACTTTTAACACCACAGCAGATTAAAGACAGCGAAGGAAGAACAAAGCCATGGGGAACAACTCATGCAGTATTGTGTGCAGAAAGCGCAATCAAAACTCCTTTTGCCGTAATCAACTCTGATGATTATTATGGACGCCAGGCATTTGAAGTGCTTGGAAGATATCTTTCTTCAATAGGAAACGACTGCACAGATCACGCAATGGTAGGATACGTTCTTGGTAACACAATGAGCCGTTCGGGTTCAGTAAGCCGTGGTGTATGTACCGTAAAAGATGATAAGCTAGCAACAATCGAAGAAAACCTTAAGATTTATTATGGCGAAAACGATCAGGTAATCAGCGAAATGCCTGACGGAGAAAAAAAGCTCTTTACCGGAAAAGAATGGGTTAGTATGAACCTCTTTGGATTTACGCCAAAAGCTTTTGAAGAATTCCACGTATACTGGGATAACTTTATCAAGGAAAATTCAACAGCTCCAAAAGCAGAAGCACTTTTACCTGTATCTGCAGGTGAAATCATTTCTAAGGGTAAGGGAACAATCAAGTTCTTCTCTTCACAGGAAACATGGTTTGGTATGACATATCCGGAAGACCGCCAGATTGTAAAGGACGAAATCGCAAAGAAGATTAAAGACGGATATTATCCTGAAAAGCTCTGGGAAAAATAATTATTATGCTTAAACTTGAATCTATAAAATCGGAGAAAATCTGGGGATATGAACTCTGGATTGCATCCACACATCCAAACGGCTGCCAGAAGGAATTTCTAAAGGCCTGCGGAGGTGACTATCCTCTTTTAGTAAAGGTTATACAGGCCGACGACACTCTTTCAATCCAGGTTCACCCTGATGATGATTTTGCAGTAAAGCTCGAAGGAAAAGGAAGCCGCGGTAAAACTGAATGCTGGTATGTCTTAGACGCAAAACCCGATGCAAAAATCGTTTACGGAATTAAGGAAGGCTATTCAGACGAAGTTCTTTCTGCTGCAATCAAAGAAAATAAGCTCGAAGAATATCTTGAATTCGTAAAGGTTTCCAAAGGGGATTTTATCTTTATTCCTGCAGGAACCGTTCACGCCATAGGTGCGGGGCTAAGGCTTTTAGAAGTTCAGCAGTCATGTGATTTAACCTACCGCCTTTATGACTGGGGAAGAGGACGGGAAGTCCATATAGAAAAAGGATTAGCCGTAATAAAAAGAGAAGGCATGATTCCGGTTGCCCCATTTTCCGGCAGTTTTGAATGTGAATATTTTTCTTTAGAAAGGATTGATATTAAAGGCGGATGGTCAATGTACAATTCTTCCGACAAAAAACCGGAAGGCGTTCAGCTTGTCTATATACTTTCGGAAGAAAATGCTGTCATAAGGACATCAGAAGAAAAAATCGGGAAAAAGATCCTTCCAGAAGAAATATATGCGGTAATGCCGGGAGAAAAAATCACTATAGAAGGAAGGGCACAGATAATCAGGATAAAAGCTCTTAAAGCATAATGCATCTTGATTAATAAATGTGTACATAGTATTTTATTCATATGTTATTATTTTTACTTTTATTATTTCCAGTTTCACTTGTTTTGTATTTTACATTCACTAAAGAAAAGAAATTTCTTTTAGTTGTTTACATGGGATTTATTACAGCTGTAATCGTATGCGCAGTTGCCTTTATCACATCTTATCCACACAGAATTATCCCGGATTCTTTTTTTAAGAATTATCTTTATTATTTTATAAAAATCACATTTTTGCCTATGCTTCTTCTTCCTGCTGCATTCTGTGTTTTTTCAAAAAATTCACCTGATTTTAAGGCAAAATCGATTTTCCCTTTGATGGCTTCTTTTTATGTCGTATTCCTTCCATATCACATCATGAGTCTTACAGATTCAAGATATTCACTTTACGACATAAGTTTAAGACCGATTATCTATCTTGCAATGATTATTCAGATTGCTTATGCGGCAAAAAGACTTATTCACAGCATCGAAGAATCAAATCAGGCACAGAAAACAAAAAATATTATTGCAATCGTGATTTATCTTTTATATCCGGCATTTGCAGACACATGTTTCATCTCTTTAAAATTCATTTATATTGCATGCGTTCTTTCTGCAGGATACATCGCATATTCAGCATTATGTCTTTATAAAGAATATAAGCTGATTAAAAATCAGTAGTATAAAAGCTGATTCTAAAATCATAAAATAAGATGATGACAAAAAAAAGACTTTCGGAAAACCGAAAGTCTTTTTATTATTTTATGCACATTTAATTAGTCTAAAGCATGTGTCGCACGCTTGCGCGTGCTTACCTGGTTTTGCTTGCGCAAAACCAGCACAATGTATTAGTCTAAAGCGTGAGTCGCACGCTTGCGCGTGCTTACCTGGTTTTGCATTCGCAAAACCAGCGGCTTAGTCTAATGCATGTCCAGCTGAGCCTAATACTTCGATGTTCTTGTGCATGTACATCTTTTTAGCTTCGTCGCGGGCAGCAGAAAGGAACTGGCGTGGGTCGAAAGCTTCTGGATTTTCTGCAAGGAATTTTCTTACAGCAGCTGTCATTGCAAGACGACCATCAGAGTCGATGTTGATCTTACATACTGCAGATTTAGCAGCCTTTCTGAGCTGTTCTTCTGGAATACCAACTGAATCAGGGATTTTTCCGCCGTACTGTTCAATAATCTTTACATATTCAACAGGAACAGAAGAAGAACCGTGAAGTACGATTGGGAATCCTGGGAGTTTCTTTTCGATTTCTTCGAGTACGTTGAAAGCGAGTGGAGGAGGGATAAGAACACCGTCAGCAGTGCGTGTACACTGAGCTGGAGTGAACTTACATCTTCCGTGTGAAGTTCCGATAGAAATTGCAAGTGAGTCACATCCTGTTTTAGAAGTGAAGTCTACAACTTCTTCTGGCTTTGTGTATTTTGATTCTTCAGCAGCAACGTCATCTTCTACACCACCAAGAACACCAAGTTCTGCTTCAACTGTTACGTCGAACTGGTGAGCATAGTCAACAACCTGTTTTGTAAGAGCAACGTTTT
>JAEESN010000028.1 GCA_016286365.1 Treponema sp. | reverse complement strand
TTCCGTAATATGGATTTACAATCTGATTAAAGTGCTCAATAAAAATGTCTGAAAGCTTATCTATATTTTTTAATTTATGTATGAGGATGATTCCAATCTTGAGCATTCCCAAAAGCCCAAGCTTTACTTTTTTATAATCTTTATTCGAAGCTTTTACACCCATCATGCTTTCCATATATGATGCAGAATTTTTAGACGGAAAAAGTGAAGTTAATCTGTACCAGGAATTTAAATTGTAATAGAGCTTTCCTTCGTATGAATAAAGCATATTCTGGAGTGAAGGTTTTAAAGCCTCCATTGTTTTTTTAGAAAATTTTCCAAGCAGGCAGGTCTGCGTATAAACCTTTGTATAAATCTCGTGTGCAAATGAATGTGTAAGCGGAGAAGTAAGCCCGTAATAGGATTCAATAAGATTTGAATTATCTATTAAAAGAGTCATTCCGCGGGTATTTACATCGTAAGTTGTGATTGCTCTGGACTGTAAAAAATATACCCTGTTATTTTTAACTGCAAACTCGCAGTCCTGAAAGCGTTCTGTCTTTGCCCTAAGTTCATCTGCAAGTTTTACAAGCTTGTTTAAGATTTTGTCACAAAGGATATCTTCGCCCCTCACTTCCTTTTTTTTGCCTTCGAGGTAATACATTGTTCCGTCTACGCTTCCGTCTACAAGCTTATCTCCAAGTCCCTTTGTCACACTGATTACAGTCTCGGAAAAATTATTTGTAACAGGATTAATCGTATTTAAAACACCGGCGTAATCAGCATCTACCATTTCCTGAAGAAGCACCGCTATTTTTATATCTTTTGTAGTGAGTTTATTATTTTTTCTATATTTGAGCGCTTTTTCGCTTTGTGCGCTTTTTACAACTTCAAGGATTTTTTCAAGGACATCTTCTTTTTTGACATTTAAAAATGTGTCGTGAACTCCGGCAAAACTGTTCGATTCTGAATCTTCATCAACTGCAGAAGAGCGGACCGCATAAAGCTTATTTTTTTTACAAAAGCTTTTTACGATTAGTTTTAATTTTTCTTCATCGGGCGGATTAAGATACTCTGTTTTTATAGGGAAATATTCCGGCGTATTTTTTATGTTCAGTTTATAAAGATTATATGCCTTACCGCCAATCTGACTAAGCGTATATTCTTCTTTACCGCGCTTTTTTAAATTTGCAAAACCAATTCCAAGCACCAGAATAATAATCAGCACTAAAATATTTACAGGATGAAAACTAAAATCATAATAAACTGTGAGCGCGAGTGCAGAAGGGACAATCAGCGGTTTTAAGAACTTTAATCTTAATGCGTAAATTATAAAACAGAAAACTGGCAATAAAACAAATAAATAATCAGCCGAAAAAACAGAAAACAAAACTGTCTGAACTGCAAAAATAACTGTGGCTGTAACTAAAGCTCCCTTCCCTATCAGAGCCTTATTATTTAATAAATCTTTTTCGTAATCAAAGGTGTCGTCCAAAAAACGCAGGAAGAGAAAAAGAGCCATAAGGATAAAAAGCGACGGGCGTGGAAAATTTTTAAATGGATTTTCGTAATACAGGGTGCACAAAAAAAGTGAATAACCTGCAAGAACATATAAAGGATTTAAAACATACTTTCTTAAAATAATTTTTAGATTTTTCAAAATCTTCTCCGTTTTTTACCACCATCTTAGTGAATAAACTCTGGCCTTAAAAAGCATTGCTTTATAAGATAAACCTGCAAATTGGCAGAAAGTTTTTAATTCATCTTCTGCCATGTCTTTATTAATTATCACAGATTTTTCGGCCATCTGTAAACCCTCTTTCCGTGTGATTTTCTTTTCCCTTATCATTACAGAAATTTCTGGCATAAGGTGACTTCGCCTTGCAATTATGTTTTTTAAATTTAAAGCCCCGTGATGAATCAGGCAGTCAAAATGTTCTTCTTCGCTTTCTAAAACCCAGGAAGTCTTTTTTGTGAGCTCTTGTATGATTTTATCTTTATCGTAAGGATGATAGAGAAAATATGCGACAAAGGGCCTGAATCCGTTTTTATAACAGTCGGTCAAAAACATTTTTTTAATTGAATCTGCAAGCTCAGGAGAAACAAAATCGTTCACCTTAGAAATGATTATTCCCAAAAGTTCTTCCGGGTTACCAGGCTGCATGCTAAGCCCCTCTGTAATAAAAGGCTTAAAATAATCGTTATTCAAATCTGAATAATTTCTGAGCATCTGGTAAGGGCTTCTTCCGTGAATCATAACTGCCGCATCTACTTTAGAAGCATAATTAATCATGATTGCATAACCAATAAATGAACAGGCAAGGCATGGCGAAAGATATTTTTTACAGATTTCGTGATACATATTTTTTACAAGCTGTTCGTCAAGACTAACAAACTCATGCTCAACCTTAAGCTCTTTTACAATCGAGTTGATTTTTCTTTTTGCTTCTTCGGACATAAAGCCGTTATCCAGGGTAAAAGCCTTTACCTTAAGCTTATATTTTTTTACAAGCTCGTATAAAACAAAGGTGGAATCCTTTCCGCCGCTGAATCCCACTGCTGCATCGTATTTGTGTCCGTTATTTTTTATGCGGTTTAAAAAATTTTTTTCAAGGCTTTTATAATCATGAAGCTCATTTTCTATCTGCTCATAGGCGCGGCAGAAATTACAGACTCCCCGGTCATCAAAAGAAATATTTTTTACTGTCCTGTCGTTTATACATTTTGTGCAGGTGCGGTTATTTTTCATTCTGATATTTTAAAACTCCGTATTCTTTTTTTCTGATTACTAAACCCTTAAAATAACTTTGCATTGTTTTAAGTTTTTCGTTCTGAAAGTGAAACAAAACCTTATCGTAGCCGAGCCTTGTAACTTCTTCGTATGCAAGTTCTATCAGCTTACGTAATACGCTGTGGTTTCTGTGTTTTTCTGCAATGGAAAATGTTTTTTCTACAAAGAAGCGGTTTTCCGGATCGGGGTAACAGAAATTAAAGGCAACAAGTTCATCCTTAAAATAGATGAGCATTAATGCTGGATTACAGTTTTTAAGCCCCGCAATATAGATTTCTTTAAATTGTTCAAGGTCAATTTTTCCGTAAAAGATGTGGTCATCGAAATTAAGGCTTGCGGCATTAAAAATTTCTTCTACATTTTTAAAACAGTCTTCTCCGCGCAAAACTTTGAATGAATAATCAGCGGGAAGCTTTACCTTTTTGTCTTTTTTCCAGACCTTCATATTAAGATGCGAAAGGGTCGAAGCATAGCGTTCATAAACTGTAAAACCCGAATCCATTAATTTTTCAAGGATTTTCTGATTGCTCAGGCAGTCGGGATAAAGTTTAAAATCAAATTCGTTGAGCGCTATTCTGTAATCAAACCAGGAGCTTCCATTCACAGGCCCGTAAAGCGGTTTATCATTTATGATTTCTTTTATGCTTTTAAGGATGGCATCCATATCTTCTATATTATTTATTTCTACAAAACCAAAATAATATGAATCTTTTTTTTCTATTAAAGTGATTCGCGAATCTTTGTTCGAAATCACCTGGTATCTGTCGTTTTTAAGGATTGCATCCATTGTGACTGCATCTGTTATAACAGAAGGAACATCATCCAGATTTTTAAGATAATAATCATAACGGGGACAGTCCTTGTAGCCGTAAGAAGCATAAACAAAGCGCACCATATCGTGATTTTCTATAGATTCATAATCAGTCTGGGCATCTCCTATAAAAAGGGCACGCTCGGAATAATCGTCTGTAAAACGCCTGATTGCATGAGTCTTATCTGACTGTTCGATTGTGTTGTCATCTGTAATAAACTGGCGCACATCTGTGATTTTATAAAATGCATCAAGAAGGGGGCGCGGACAGTTACTTATGATATAAAGCCTGTATTTTTTTGAAAGATTCGAAAAAAGCGAAAAAATATCTTTACTGTAGGTCTGGGGATTTTTAATCAGATATTCGATTACGTTTCCAAGAAGCATCTGACCAAGCATCTGCCGGTCTTTTACAGAAGGAAGGATTATTTTTAAAACATCCTCGAGCTTTACACCTAAAAAAGATAAAACTGATTTTCCCTCTCCGGCTTCTTCTTCAGATATATTCAGTTCCTTACAGGTTTTTCTATAAGAGTAAATATAGGCATCGCTTGTTTCCCACAAGGTTCCGTCTAAGTCAAAAATAATTCTGTTCATATTAAAGCTGTTCTCTCTTTTATTTTTTTAATTTTTCCGGGGCCAGATAATTTTTTTAGCGCCAGAAAGTCTTCCCGGCAACAGATTTTTTTACCGGCGCCCGGCGCCCTTTATTTTTTATAAACTTCCCAGGTTGTTTTTACAAGGGTGTCTACGTCGGAATATTTTGGTTCCCAGCCAAGCTTTTCTTTTGCCATGTTGTATGTAGCATAAAGGCTTGCAGGATCTCCAGGGCGGCGAGGACCATCTTCTGCAGGGATTTCTTTTCCTGTGATGCGGCGTGAAGCATCTATAAGCTCTTTTACTGTAGTTCCGTTTTCTGTTCCAAGGTTGAGCTTTAAGCTTTCGTTATTCTTTGTGATGTAATCAAGAGCCATTACGTGAGCGCGTGCAAGGTCTGTTACGTGGATATAGTCGCGGATACAGGTTCCGTCTCTTGTGTCGTAATCAGTTCCGAATACTTTAAGCTCTCTCTGTCCGAGTGCTGCTTCCATGATTCGTGGTAAAAGATTCTGTGGATTCTGTTCAAGACCACGGATTTCTCCATCCGGGTCATAACCAGCGGCATTAAAATAGCGGAGGGCTGCAAATTTGAGTCCTTTAAGCTGATCGTACCAGGTCATAAACTCTTCGATTTTAAGCTTTGTAAATCCGTAATAATTTATAGGATTCTGCGGATGTTTTTCGTCCATCGGAAGATACTGTGGCTCCCCGAATGTTGCTGCAGAAGAACTGAAAATCATCTTTTTACAGTTGTACTTGAGTGCCGAATTCATGATGTTGAGTGTTCCTGTAATATTGTTTACAGAATATTTTTCAGGTTTTTCCATAGATTCACCGGCTGCCTTAAATGCTGCAAGGTGAACGAATGCGTCGAATCCCTGTTCAAAAGCGGCATCAAGATCCGAAGGAATTAATATATTTCCATAAATAAAATCATTCTGAGGGAAAAGATTGCAGCGAAGCCCGCTCGAAAGGTTATCGAATACAGTTACTTTATGTCCTGCCTTCATCATCTCTTTTACAACATGACTTCCGATATATCCTGCTCCACCAATAACTAAAACTTTCATTTATAACTCCTCTAAAAAGAATATATTCTTACTATATCTTACTATGTCTTATTATAGCTTTTTTTTCAAGTTAGTTGAAAAATCATAAGGAAAAACTTAGAATCGATGTTTACAATTGCAAAAGAGGGGCTGTTACAGTAAAATTATGATTATGAAAAAGAGTTTTATTATTTTATCTATACTTACATGTTTATTTTGTGCTGTTTCCTGCGAATCTGTAGAAGAAATTCCTGCCGACTTAACTGCCGGTCAGTTATTACAGAAGGGACAGAATGCTTACGCAAGTTCTAAATACGAAGAAGCAGAACGCTATTATCTTGAAACAATCAAGCGTTATGGAAATAACCTCGAAACTTTTGTAGAAGCCCGCTACGAACTTGGTCATCTTTACATGAAGACTAAGGACTATCAGAAGGCTTACGAAAATTTTAATCAGATTTTACAGCTTTTCCAGACAGACAAGGCAGCTTCTATTCCTGTAGCATATAAAAAGCTTGCACAGAATGGAATCGATAAGATCCCTGCAGAAGAAAAGGAAAAATTCAATTCTGCAAAAACAGATGAAGAATAAGTTTTTTTTAGGATTAATATTTTTATCTTTTGCTCTGCCGATTTTTTCACAGAATAAAAATTTCCGCTCCCTGAGTTTTGATTACGAACTTACAATCAAGGCGGGGACGGGAACAGAATCAATTCAAAAAGGTTCAATTGAATATAGTTTTTCGCCTTTCATTTTTGTATTTACAGCTCAAGTCGGATACTCTCCAAAAATAATCACCTGGATTAATCCAGACGGAATTTTTACAAAAAACAACGGAAAAGTCTCGAGTCTTGAAGAAGGAGAAAGCACATTTTACGAATTCTGCCGGGATTATCTTCGTCTTATTCAGGCAGACTGGGGCTTTGGAACAAACTATCTTCCAAATCTTTCTTATTTCGATAAATCGCTGAATGCCGTAGCCACAGAATGGTATAGAAACCCGGAAAACTATGATTCTTCAATTCCAAGAAGCCTTACCACCTGGGTAAACAAAAATAATCAGCTTATTAAATGCGAATCAAAAGACACAAAAAAAGAAAGCTCATCAACCTGGTATTTTTCTGATTTTTATTCTTACAACGGAAAGTATTTTCCAAAGACTGTGATTTTTGAATCTAAAAAAAATGGAGTCCTTGTTTCTACAAAATCATACGTCTTTTCGAATATAGTTTTTAATCAGCCTGTAAGCCCCGAATACACCTCGAACATCATTCAGCTGGAAGAAGTTCCTCCACTTGCAAAAATTAATCAGCCTTCTAAATACGGAATTGCAGAAGAACCAGCCCCCGGTGTTTACAGAACATCGATTGCACAAGTTAGCGTAAATGCGGCTTTTAAGTTTTATAAAAAATTTATTACAGAACAGGATGCATCAAACTGTTTATTCAGCCCCACATGTTCACAATATATGCTCCAGGCAGTTTCTAAAAACGGATTATGGGGAATCTTTCAGGGCATAGACAGATTAAAACGATGCAATAACGACGAACACACAAGTAATCTTTATATAGTTACCCCGGACGGAAAACACTACGACCCGGTTCCTTAAAAAGGAGATTTTATGAAAAAGTTTTTAAGCCTTACGATTTTTATTTTCTCTTTGGGATTTTTAAACGCACAAACTCCAGATCCTTATGAACCAGAAATGATTAAAGCTTTTGCTGATGATTTATTTCAGAATGGATTTTGGGAAGAAGCAGAAAGCGAATATAAAAGATATCTTTTTACTTACGATAATGCGGGGACAGATACAGAAGTAATTTTTACACTCGCGACGATCTATCATACTAAAAAAAATCTGGATGGCGCTTTGTGGCTTAATAACAATTTTGCGTCTGCTGCCCCGGTAGAAATTTCCGAAAAATTATTTATAAACGCCAGCGGTCTTGCCTTTTTACAGAGGGATAAGGAACTTTTTAAAAATATTACAGACAAAGCCCGTGATGATTATTCTCCAATGGTTAAACTCATGATTCCGCTTTCTGTAAGCCTCTTAGATAAAAATCTTCCTCTTGCAACAGAACTTTTGAATACATTATCCATGGAATTTAAAATTTTTCTTCCTGCTGCAAACTACGCTAAAAGCATAAAAACAAAAAGCCCCGGTCTCGCACTGACACTTTCGCTCTTTCTTCCCGGAAGCGGCAAATGGTATACGGGTTCTTTTACAGGCTTTGCAACCGATTTTCTTACAGTTGGTGTTTTTACAGCCGGAGCAATTTATACGGGAATTAAATCTGAATGGAAAGACTGGAGGCCTTATGTATTTGGTACCTGTGCCTTAGTTTTTTACATTTCTGATGTATATGGTTCTTACAAAAGTGCCCAGCGTTATAACGAAACACAATACAGAATTTTATGTGAATATGTAGACAGAGTTTACGAGGAGATATTCTAATTGAAGAAAAAATCACTCTTCCTTCTTTTTTTAATCTTTCTCTGCGCTCCTTTCTTTTCGGAAGAAAAATACGAAGAAGTTTTTTATAAGGCACAAAAACTCCAGGCGGCCCAATGCTATAAAGAAGCGGCAACCGAATATAAACGCTACATCTTCCTTTCTGATTACGCCACAGTTGAAAATCTTGGTCAGGCTTATGTTGAACTTTCGCGCTATTATAAAAGTACAGCTTCTTACGACCTGGCCCTTGATTACACTCACAGAGCCATCAATATTATCTACGAAGATTTTTATAAACATGTAGTGATGAGTGATTATGATTCATATTTAAAAACAGAAAAAGAGTTTGTGCTTTTACAAGAGCTTTACATCCAGGATATAAATCTTTTAACTCTCAAGGCAAAAAAAGAAGACGGATGGCTTGAACGCGAACAGAGAATATTATCTTACATAAGTTTTGAACAGTATTCAGATAAGGTAAGGCAGTTTGCATATTTTGCCCTGATTAAAAGCGATCTTGATAACTGGGAATGGGACCGCGCAAAAGACAATTTTGAAACACTAGTAAATCTTTATCCGGGACTTTATTCAAAAGAACAGATTGACTTATTTAATAAACTGATTGAAGAGCAGAAAAAAGCAAAGCAGAAAAATCCTAAGCTGGCAGTTTATCTTTCGATTATTTCGGGGCTCGGTCAGACTTATGCAGGAAACCCTAAAGACGGATTGAACGCATTTTTATTAAACGGCTCACTCATCACAGCCTGCGTGTTTTCCATCATCACACAAAATTATGCCGATGTAATTCTTTTTGAAGCAGAGATGATTGTACGCTTTTACCGCGGAAACCTTTATAACGCACAGATGGAAGCCGTAAAATACAATGAAAATCAGAATAACGAATATGCCCGTAAGCTCACAAAAATAGTTGAACCGGAAGAATAATCTGCATTTCGCGGGCTTAAAATTGCATCACAAATTGCATCACAAATTGCATCACGGGGAGCCTGAAAATGCTTCACAGAGTCCCATAAATTTTTGAAATAATTAAAAAAATGCAGTATAATTGTATAGAAAACGTTTTAGTAGTACAAAAAATGGCTCAAACAGAAGATTTTGAACAGATTGATATTAACTCATTTTTCGACGACTCAAGCAGAAACCAGGATGTAAGCGAAAAGGCAGAGATGCTGAACAAAAAGCAGAAGCTCTTATTCAGTCAGATTATGCCCGAAATCAAAAAGATTGATCCTCCAAAATATTACAACTTCCAGAGCCGTCTTGATGATCTTGAAGCACTTGCACAGGCAATGGCAAGGTTTCCGTCGCTGCTCGAACGTCATGAACTTGTTGGTGGAGAAAGAACTCCTACTTCCTTAATCGACTCTCTCATCGACCACCAGGATATGGGAGACACAACGCTCCAGCTTCCATCCAAGGCTATTCTTGGAAAAAGTTTACTTGTTTCTAAAATCCACACCTTCTCGAGCATGGCAAAATATATCCGTCATGTTCCGGAACTGGAAAAATATTATAAGCCTTTCGAAAACGAAACTGTTCTTTCTATGTTCTCGCTTTTAATCGAAGACGTATACTTAAACTTAATCCGCGACACAACACAGCCTGTTGAATACCGCCGCGAATGGGCTTTATCTTTACTTCTCCTCTGGGAACACTGGAACGACCATGCGAGCGAAGACGTTGCACCGGTTCTTCAGTCGGTATGGACTGCAAGAAGACGACTTGCACCTGCCTTTGGTACAATGATGGGAACAAGCGAGCTTCTCTTAATTTCCATGCAGATGGACGAACAGTGGATTAGTTTTATAAAGCAGAAGATGGGAGACCAGGGAGTTACTCAGGCAATGGAAGAGTTTCTCTTTGGTATTTCTTATGAACAGATTTCTACTTTAAGAAAGATTCTCCGCGAAAAAGGGATTCCAGCAATCGGCCGCGATGAGGTTTCTAAGTTTCTTGGTGAGCACGTAAAGGCCGATGCCGGATTGGACTACCGCGACTTCTACTCGCTTTACACTATCAGGCGGGATAATGCCAGGTCTCGCACAAGGATGCACCTTGAAGGCCCGCACAAAACTCTGGAAGATTACTTTATCCAGTTTGTAACAGAAAAAAATAAGGAGAAACAGAACAATGACACCTTCGCAAAATCCTGATGACGAAAAAACAAAAAGAGTTCCTTACCACTTTGGCGAAAAGCTCCGTCAGGTACGCGAGCATAAAGGCTATACACTCAAGGTTGTAGCACAGAAAGCCGGTGTAAGCGAAAGTTTAGTTTCACAGATAGAAAGAAATCACGTTTCTCCTGCAATCGATACACTTTTAGCCCTTGCCGATGTTTTAGACATCAACCTTGAATTTTTATTCGAAGAATACAGAAAGGTGCGCCCTGTTCAGATTATCCGTTCAGACGAGCGTCCTGTTCAGAAAGAAGAAGATATTTCGTACGAAGAGCTTGCAAAACCTAATTCAACCGACGCAGAAAATTCAATTGAATCATACATGCTCAAAATCCCTGTCGGCTCCCACACACACCGCGGTTCCTACGGTCACATCGGTCGTGAATTCGGTATAATCGTTCAGGGACGTGCAAAACTGATTTACGAAAACAAGGAATATTTTCTGGAAAAAGGCGACAGCGCTTCGTTCTCTGCTTCTGTTCCTCACACACTCGAAAACGTGGGCGACGAAGAGCTTCAGGCTATCTGGGTTGTTACTCCGGCACAGAGATTCGTAAAATAGGTCTTTTTTTTGCAGAATTCTTAAAAATTTCAGTATAATTTATGTTATTTGGGCTTAAATTGTTGCACATCCCAACTTAAATTTGTATAATTATGTAATTACCTTAAAAGTTATTGTATAATTATGTAAAAACAACAAATCCTTTTGCATATTTATACAGAAAAACACTTAATCTACGGAGGTTTCCATGACAACAAAAAAAGAAGAGTTATCGTTACTTAAAAAATTAGAAAAAATGGCTGTGCTAAATGACCCTATCAATCCCGATTTGTACAAGAAGTTTGATGTTAAACGCGGATTACGTAATGCCAATGGAACCGGAGTTCTTGTAGGACTTACAAGAATTGGTGATGTAGTCGGATACGAAATGAAAGACGGCGAAAAGATTGCCATACCGGGAAAACTTATCTACCGCGGATACAATGTTGAAGATTTAATCTCTGATGCAGAAGAAAACAAACAATTCGGATACGAGCAGTGCGCATATCTTCTTTTGTTCGGAGAATTACCAAATAAAACTCAGCTCGAAACTTTCTCACGCTATCTTGGAGAATGCCGTTCCCTTCCTTCAAACTTTACAGAAGACATGATTATGAAGGCTCCTTCGAACGACATCATGAATAAGATTGCTCGCGGAGTTCTTGCAAGCTACTCTTACGACCCTGATCCTGAAGACCGTTCTATCGGAAATATCGTAAAGCAGTGTGTACAGCTCATCGCTCGTTTTTCTACACTTGCTGCATACGGTTACCAGGCAAAGAGACGTTATTACGACAACAAGAGTATGTTCATTCATAATCCAAAGCCGGAGCTTTCTACTGCAGAAAACTTTTTAAGACTCATAAGATCAGACAAGCAGTATTCAAGACTCGAAGCAGAAACTCTTGATTTAGCACTCATCCTTCACGCAGAACACGGTGGTGGTAACAACTCTTCTTTAACAGTTCACGTTGTTTCTTCTGCCGACACAGATACATATTCATCAATCGCTGCCGCCGTTGGTTCCCTCAAAGGAAGAAGACACGGTGGAGCAAACATCAAAGTTGTAGAAATGATGGATGATATTAAAAAGAACGTTAAGAACTGGACTAACGAAAACGAAATCAAGGCATACCTTACAAAGATTGCCAAAAAAGAAGCTTTCGACAAAACAGGTCTTATCTACGGAATGGGACACGCAGTTTACACTGTAAGCGACCCTCGTGAAGTTCTTCTTAAGAAAAAGGCAAAGGATCTAGCTAAAGAAAAGGGTGCAATGGATGAATTCTATCTTTACGACACAATCGAACGCCTTGCTCCTGATATCGTAACAGAGGTTCATCACTCCGACAAAAAGGTTTGTGCAAACGTTGATTTCTATTCGGGCTTTGTTTATACAATGCTCAATATTCCACGCGAGCTCTTTACACCAATCTTTGCGATTTCAAGAATTGCGGGCTGGTCGGCTCACAGAATAGAAGAAGTAATCAGCGGTGGAAGAATCTATCGTCCAGCATATAAAAATGTGTGCGACGAAAGAAAGTTCATCCCGCTTGCAAAAAGATAATCTGATAAAAACAAAAAAAACCGTCTTTCAAAGAAAGACGGTTTTTTTATGCTATAAAATTATCGTATGTTGAACAGAAGAATCCGGCGTGATTCAAAAATATTCTCCGGAGTACCCAGGGAAAATCTTATCTTCTTCGGCCCCTGCCCTTTGCAATCATCAAAAGTCTTAAGAAAGAACCGATTGCTGTTAATGCGCTTGCAACGTATGTGAGTGCTGCAGCCGTCAAAACCTTTCTTGCACCGCGGATTTCGGCTTTATCTGTAAAGACCCCTGTTTCTTTTAAAATCTTTAAGGCTCGGCGCGAAGCATTAAACTCTACAGGAAGAGTGATAATATAAAAAAGCACTGCCCCGCCAAAAAGGATTAATCCTATATCCGTCAAAAGCTGGAAAAGCGGAAGATTAGATTCCCCGTTATTAAATCCAAGGATGATTCCCGCAACAGCCAAAAGAGGACCAAAGCGGCTTCCAAAGTTTGCAACAGGAACAAGCATCTTTCTTATGGCTAAAGGAGCGTATCCTTTGTGATGCTGGATTGCGTGTCCTGTTTCGTGTGCGGCAACTCCTACAGCAGCGATTGAACGGCTTGCAAAAGTTGAATCACTAAGGCTTAAAACCTTTTTAGAAGGATTGTAATTGTCTGTAAGATTTCCGCTTATGTGGGCAATCTTTACGTCATTTATTTCGTTTGAACGAAGGAGAACGGCCGCAGCCTGAGCCCCGGAAACTCCCTTTTTACATTCAATTTTGTCGTACTTTGCAAAACGTGTTTTTACCAGAAACTGAGCAATCAGACTCAAAATAAAAGCCGGTAAAATATAAATAAGATAAGTAAAATCCATTCCGTTATACATATAATTCATTCTAAAAACCTCTTGTATTCATTTTAATTTTTCCTATAAAATAAAGCAACATTTTTTTTTATTGAGGAACCATGTCCCAGAGAATAGATAAAATCCTGAGCCACGAAGGTTTTGGAAGCCGTAAAGACATAAAAAAATTACTCCGCCAGGCAGAAGTTTTAGTAAACGGAAAACAGGTTTTTGACCCGGGAACTCAAGTTTTTCCCGAAAAAGATAAAATCACGGTAGACGGCGAAGAATTAAACATCCACACAAACCTCTACCTTATGATGAATAAACCAAAGCACTATGTCTGCGCAAATAAAGA
>JAEESN010000004.1 GCA_016286365.1 Treponema sp. | reverse complement strand
TCAGGAACGTGGGAATTAACTCGCAAAATTAAAAATATAGTATATACTTCTTTATAGAGGTATTTTATGACAGCTTTATACATTGTTTTAGGAATTGTTTTATTCATTCTCATTGTATGCTTTTTTGGCGGTAATTATCTTGTTTCCTTTTCCCTGGACCGCGAAAGTAAATTCAATCTTGAAGCAAAGGCAAAGAGGGAAGGCTGGCAGGTTAAAAGGCCTGATTATTCCAAGGAAGAAGCTTTCTTAAAAAACGACACAATTGTTGAACATATTTTTTCACGCGACGGATTTAAACTCACAGCTTATTATGCAGACTGCAAGAAAAAAACAAATAAATTCGTACTTTTGATTCACGGCTACGGCGGTATCCCGGAAGAGATGGTTCCTTTTGCACGCCACTATTTGGAAAAAGGATTCAACTGTCTTATTCCTGTTATGCGCGCTCATGGAATCAGTGAGGGCCGATATATGGGAATGGGTGCCCTTGAAAAATTTGATATGTTTTTGTGGCTGGACTTTATCTGCAAAAAAAATCCTGATGCAGAAATTTTACTTCACGGAGTTTCCATGGGTGGTGCCACAGTTATGATGATGAGCGGTATGAATCTTCCACCTAATGTAAAGGTTGCCGTTGAAGACTGCGGATACACAAGCATTCACGATATTTTTTCTAATAAATTAAAAACACTTTTCCATCTTCCTTCTTTCCCTATGATTCAGATGGCTTCTTTGGTTTCAAGAATGAGGGCAGGCTACAGCTTTAGTAAGGGTAATAGTCTTAAGTCTGTTTCCAAGGCAAAAATTCCCATGGTATTTATTCACGGCCAGGATGACGGCTTTATTCCGGTAGAGATGGTAGATAAGGTTTACAATGCATGTCCTACAGATAAAACAAAGCTCATTGTTCCTGGTGCAAACCACATAAAATCCCTTTCAACTGCTCCTGTTGATTACTGGAACACAGTTGATAACTTTATAAAAAAATACATTTAAGGTTTTGGGATTTTAGCTGTTGTAGGCCTTTTTTTCCTGAGCCTTTAGTCTCTTTGTTTCTTTACGAACATTTTTTCTCTGCTTGCGCGAAAGCTTTTTAAATTTTCTTACCTGGCTTGAATTTCTTTCGTTAATGCTTAAGAACCACCAGCAGATAAAGACTGAGCCAAGACATAAGAGACTTGCAATAATTACAGGCCAATACCAGCTCAAGGTTTCAAAAGGAAGCTTGAAGTTCATTCCAAAGAAACTTGTTACAAAGGTTGGCGCCATCATTACAAGGTTGATGATTGCAAGTTTCTTCATTACGACGTTCAGGTTGTTTGAAGCAACGGAATTGAAGGCGTCCATAACTCCAAAAAGGATGTTTGAATAGGTGTCGGCCATTTCAATTGCCTGGCGGTTATCAATCTTTACGCCTTCTACAAAGTCGATGTCTTCTTCGTCAAATTTGATGAGCTTTGTTGTACGCATTTTTTCAAGAAGAAGTGAATTTGATTTTAAAGAGCTTGTAAAAGAAACCAGGGATTTTTCGAGTCCGAGCAGGAGCATGATTTCCTGATTTTCAATTTCCAGCTTCATCTCATTCTGAATGCTTGTACTTCGTCTGTTAATCTCTTTAAGGTAGCGAAGGAAGTTCAAGTTGGCGCGGTTCATTATCTGAACAATAAAAGAAGGAAAGTCTGTGAGCCTTACGTTTCTTACTCTGTTTGCTCCAAAGTCCTTTAATACTTCGCTGTCTGTCCAGCAGATTGTGATGATTTTTTTACCCTTGATTACAATACCGATTGGAACTGTAAAATAAGGAGTTTCTGCCGCAGGATCATAAACCGGAACACGCACGATTGTAAGGATGTAGCCTTCACCGTCTTCCATACGAGAAAGTTCGTCCGGGTCGAGGATATCCAGAATGTGGTCCTGTTCGATTTTGTATTCTTCCTGAAGTTCAGTTGTTTCGTCGCGGGTAACATTTCTTGCATCAACCCAGAGAGGACGAGACGGCTGGATATCTTCTTTCTTTACCTTTACGATTTGGCCTTCAATTTGCTGCCAGTAAGTAATCATAATATGCCCCAATACAATAAAAATTCCAGATGATTATTAATCACCCTTTTAAAATCTGGAGCCTCTGGAATATTTAAAACTGATTAGAAAATAAAGACAAAGAGGCTCTTTTTAATGCTTAATGAACGTATGGGATAACTCGACCCGCCTTCCATAAAGGAGCCTCCTTTTAAAAAAAAATTAACCTATCAAACTGATAAAATTCATTCTAACACAAACAAATCAAAGTGAAAAGTACATTTTTTTAAACTTTTTTTTAAAAAAATGGTCCGAAATCGAAAGTAAAAATCTATATATATAGCATGAACAATAAATACACATTCAAATTGGCCGCCGGTTACTGTCTTAAGAATGGGATTGCAGTGATGGAGCAGAAAGGTGCCTCGATTAAATTTTTGATTCGTAATCCTGATGATGAGGTGTTGAAGCAGAAATTGAGGAATGCATTCTGTGATTACATCAGATTTGTGACCCTTCAGAAAGATTGTAGTCGTGATTTTAAGCATATCCCGAAAGTGGAATTCATTGGAGGAAACTTCGAGATGGTTAAAATCTGGTCTTTTAGAGAGGAGAAGGAGAAAAGTGTATGAAGGGAAAAGTATTAAAAAACGGATTGAAAGGACAAAAATCTCTGCGCTTGTCTGGTTTGGGCTTTTGTGTTCGCTCGGATACGGATGCTACGGATGTGGATTCGGGGAATCTGGATTTGATGCGGGACGAGGTTCAGCCAAAGAATTACGTGAAGAAGAACCCTGGTTTTTACTGTGGATATCCGGTAGAAAAACTGGTACCCGTAAAGCTGAAAGAAGAACGTCACAAGTATGTAAGAAGAAACTTGATATTCCTGTTCCCTACAGAATAGACGGTACTCTTGAAAATGGTGTTGATTCTGAAAGTGACAGACTGTTTTTTGAGTTTGAATTTGAGAACTTGAAGGATAAGGTTGTTTGTAGTTTTACTGTTGTTTTTTTTGTACTTGATGAAAATGGAGAGCCTCCACCGGAGGGAAGAAACTTTGTTGTTCTTACCATCGGGGAGTGTGTTGATTGTGGAAGCAGTCTGAAAGGTCGTGTAGACATTTCTGATTGGGTTGGTTTTTGTTCCGAAAACTCATATGAAACAGATTTTCTTTTCGTAAGTAAGATTACTTATGATGATGGATCCGTTTGGATTGACGAAACAGGTTTGTTTTGTTAGCAGAATCTGATTGTTCTGCTAACGGATTGTTTTGTTAGACGAAACTTGATTGTTCCGCTAACGGATTGTTTTGTTAGTCGAGACACTTGTCCAGTTCTGCTTCGAGTTTGGATCTGTCGAGGTGCTGTCCGATGATTACAAGTTTAATCATGCGGTCTCCGACTTTTTCGTCCCAGTCCTTCTGCATGGAAGGTTCCTGTGCCAGCACGCGTTTTTGTTCCTCTGGTGGACATGATGCGAGCCAGTTGCCGGAATATCCTGCCTGAATCTGGCGGCCTGAAGTTTCGAGAACTACAGCCATGTCCTCGTCATCGCTGAACCATACGACTCCTTTTGAACGTATTATATTTCTAGGCCAGCGGGAAGCGTAGTTATCTAACTTCTCACGATTGAAAGGTCGTCTTCTGTAGTAAACGAAAGAACCGATTCCATATTCGTCTTCTGATTCACCTTCGTGTTTATGTTCATGGTGATGGTGTTCGTGATGTTCGTGGTGTTCATGATCGTGATCTTCATGTTCATGATGCTCGTGATGTTCATCGTGTTCGTCATGATCATCATCATCTTCTTCGTGTTCGTGCTCTTCGAGTGCTTTTACCCAGCCGGCAGAAGAATAAACTGTTTCAAAATCAAAACGGTCTGTACCGATGATATCTTCTACTGGAACTTCACAGCGTGTTGTTTCGATTACCTTTACTACAGGCTGAATCTTATTGATTACCGCACGAACTTTTTTCATCTGTTCGTCTGTTACAAGGTCTCGCTTGTTTACGATGAGTGTAGAACAGAATTCAATCTGCTGGATTAAAAGAGATTCGATATCTTCTTCGTCGATGTCTTTTTTAAGAAGTGATTTACCTTCGTCAAATTCTTCTACGAGGCGGGCTGCATCAACAACGCCGACAACGTTATCAAGCTTACCGCATTCAATCTGTTCAATTGCCTGTGCAATCGGCATTGGCTCACAGACTCCGGAAGCTTCAATCATGATATAATCAAATTTTCCGGTCTTCATTAAATCTTCAATCTGATTAACCATGTCTGATTTTTTTGTACAGCAGATACATCCGTTTGTAAGAGGAACAATGGAACTTGCATCTTCGATTTTTGCTTCTTTTGAAATAATGCGTTCATCAACGTTTACTTCGCCAATATCGTTTACAATAACAGCAACTTTATAGCCCTTCTGATTTGTAAGAACTCTGTTCAATAAAGTTGTTTTTCCTGCTCCAAGGTATCCGCAGAGCAGTGTGATTGGAATTTTTGTTTTAGCCATCTATTTTCTCCAAAAATGATTTACATTAAGGCTTTGCAATTTTCGCGGGTTTTAAAATCGGATTTAAAATCATATTAAAAAACTGCAGAGTGTTTGTATCAAATATAATAAATTTTGGTCTAAAAGTATAGGATAGGGCAGAGATTCCCATGTTTCTTATGAAAATCCATTCATTGGTGTTAAAGTTTTATATAAAACAAATTTTTATATTTTTTAATATTGCTTTTATTCTGTAAAAATGATTTAATCTACTCTCGAGGTAGGTTTATGAAAAGAATTATTACTATTCAGGATATTTCATGTGTAGGAAAATGCTCGCTTACAGTAGCTCTTCCAATCATATCTGCAATGGGAGTTGAAGCATGTGTACTTCCGACAGCAGTCCTTTCGACTCATACTGCATTTAAAGGATTTACATTCCGCGATTTAACAAGCGACATCACTCCAATCTGTGAACACTGGAAGCAGGAAAAAATCCATTTTGACGCAATTTATACAGGTTATCTTGGTTCTTTTGAACAGCTCGACCTTATGCATAAACTGATTGCAGATTTTGGCGGAAAAGACACTTTAACAATCGTAGACCCATGTATGGCAGATAACGGAAATCTTTACCCGGGCTTTACTCAGGAGTTTGCATTTGCCATGGCTAAACTCTGCGGAAAAGCTGATGTAATAGTTCCAAATCTTACAGAAGCAAGCTTTATGCTTGGAATTGAATATAAAGCAAACGGTTATGATGAAGAATATATCAAAAAAATACTCAAAGACCTTGTAAAACTTGGTGCTAAGAAAGTTGTTCTTAAGGGAGTTGAGTTTGCAGAAGACCAGAAAGAATTAAAAGGTGTAAAAGGAAAAATCGGAATTGCTTCTTATGATGCACAGAAAGATGAATTCAGCTGGTACTTCCACGAAAAACTTTCAAAGAGCTTCCACGGAACAGGCGATATTTTTGCAAGCGTTCTTACAGGTGCTTTGATGAGAGGTCTTTCGCTCGAAAAATCTTATTCTTTTGCGGCTGATTATGTTGTTCAGTCGATTAAAGAAACAATTTCTCATGCTGATTATAACTGGTACGGAGTTGATTTCGAAGCTGCAATGCCATATTTAATCAAACGTCTGAATCAGGCATAAGAAGATTATAAGGCGGCGGGAAAAACTGCGGTAAAAAAAAGGCGGGCGAAATGCCGGCAGAAATAAAAAACCTGTAAAAACATGGTGCAAAAGTGCATCGGTATTTTTACAGGTTTTCTTTTTTAATCCGCCGGATTAATTCAAGCCTTCAGTTTGATTCATCTGATTGTTTCGTCAGTTTTTTTTTAATTCTTCAAACCCGATTACTTAAACTGTGTGCTCTTTATAACTTTGTCCGACATCTTTTTAATTTCTTCAAACATATCTTTTTTAAGTTCAAAGCTTAATGCATAAACGTGATCAGGGTCTTGTTTATCCTGGCCTTCTACAAAGTAAACTCTGTCCTGATATGTATAAGAATCGTGATTGTATGGTTCTGAATCAAAAGGAGAAACTTCGTTCAGATACTGAGTCCATGAATTCTTTGTCTTTTTTACAGCGTTATCCATAGGCTTGTTGATTCTCTTGATGAAGATTGCCTTGTAATCAGGATTTTTAGAATCTGTGTAAATAGATACAGCCCTGTTTTCGAGCTTGAGTTTTCCACCCTGATTAGTAAATGAGTTGATTACGATAAAACGTGTATCATCATCAGCTTTGATTACAGTAGGAGCAAAGTTCGATGAAATATCGCCAACAGAGAATTTAAAGTGTTTTCTGTCGTATTCAAGAGATATGTTCTTTAAGAATTCAGGCTGCTTTCCTGTAATGCTTTCGGGAAGGGCAAGGAATTCTTTCCAGTTCTTTAATTTTCCGAAGTAGCTTGTGTAAACAAAGTCCAGCGCAAATTCAATGTCGTGGCAGGTTTCGCAGTATGCTGTAGATCTTGAACATGTGTCGTAAACTGCGAATACACCGTTTGGCATAGGAAGTGCGTAGCAGATTAAAACTGAATCAGCAAAGTTGATGTCGAAATAGCTTGCAGTCCATGTTCTTCCAAAAGTGTCTACATGCTGTTCAACTTTAGTTGCTTCTCCAAGAGATTTAATTGTTACGTTTTCGCCGGCAACTGTTCTGTAAATACCGCTTCCTTCAAGAATCATATCTACATAAGTTCTTGGATTTGCAAGAAGTTCTTCCAGAGTGATTGAATCAGGTTTATTTACCTTTGTAAGAACATAGCCCATAAGAGAGCAGTAATCTACAGAACCATTATCTTCAAGATCATAAGATTTTGTATTTGTTCCACCGTAGCTCCAGGTTCCTGATTCGTTTAAATAAATGATGTATGGAAAATCTGTGTTGTAAGCAGAGTAGAAGAATTCTGCGTTTCCCTTTGATTTATCAAAACTCTTTGGAGAACCAGGCGCATAGTCTTTTGCCATGATTCCAACAACTTCTTTAATGCTGTCTTTGTAAGCCTTAGTTAAAGTTTCGTGAAGCTGTGTATACTTCATTGGAAGTTTTACAGTGTACTTAAAGTTATGATACTGCTTTTTATTCAGGATGTTAGGGAGTCTGTAATAGAAAACTGTATCAATAATACCTTTTCCGTCTTTACCTGTATCTACTTCTGCAATAGGAAGTGCGTAGTTTAAATTTTCGTTCTGGCTTTTCATTGTTACAATACCAATTACTTCACCTTTTTCGTTGATTAATGGACCACCTGAGTTTCCAGGGCTTGCTGCAGCAGAGAAGCGAAGCCATTTCCATTCACCATTGCGGTCTTCATCAGTTTCGCTTGTTAAAATACCGTTACGGATGATTACACCGTCTCCAAGTGCGTTTCCAACAGAGAAAACATTCGAGTTCATATTATATTGTTTGGAAACTTCGAGCCCCTGATCTGCTTTTGGTTTGTAGGATGGAACAGAGAAGCTTATAAAATCTCTTCTGTTCGAAAGTGTAAGGATTTCGTCTACAGGATAAGTTTTACCCGAAGAATCGCGGATAAAGTATTTATTCTGAACAGTATCTCCGTAAAGTGCAAAAACATGCGATGCAGAATAGAAATTGCCGTCTTTTAAGAGGAAGGCTGTCCCGATAGACATGTATTTGTCATTTCTCTGGCTGAATGGAAGTCTGTCGAAAGGAAGTTCATCATTATAGATAATTTTAGTGTCTTCTGTTTTCTCTACAACAACTTCAAAAACAGCATCCGTTACCTTTGAAATTATCTGCGAATCCAGAAGTGTCTGCGAAAAAGCTGCCGGAATGAGCGCAAATAAAGCAATTAATGAAAGAAAGATTTTTTTCATAAGAATCTCCGTTTTTTTTGAATGTGAATTTAATTCTACTATATAAAGGAAAAGTTATCTATATAAAAAAAGTTACTGAGGGGGAGAAAAAAGGCCGATGTCAAAGGATTTATCAGCGCGGAAAAATAATCAGCCTGCAAAAATGCAATGTAAACGGTGATAATGCAGCGGAAAATGTCGTGCGAAAATGAGTGATTAATTAGAGTTGAAATTATCAGTTATTAATTATATTCTGAACTTATGAAGAAGATTGAAATTCTTGATTCAACATTACGCGACGGTGCTCAGGGCGAAGGAATAAGTTTTTCCCTCCAGGATAAGATTCATATCTGTCAGGCACTGGATGAACTTGGAGTTGCTTACATAGAAGCCGGAAACCCTGGAAGTAATCCCAAAGATGCTGAATTTTTTAAAGAAATGAAGAAGGTGAACCTCAAAAACGCAAAGCTTTGTGCATTCGGCTCTACAAGGCGTAAGAATGTAAAATGTAGCGAGGATGCCAATCTTAAAAGTCTTCTTGATGCAAAAACTGAATGCGTCGTAATTTTTGGAAAAAGCTGGACATTCCAGGTAACAGATATCTTAAAAACAAGTCTTAAAGAAAATCTTCTTATGATTAATGAATCCTGCCGTTATCTTAAAGACAAGGGCCGCAGGGTGATTTACGATGCAGAACACTTTTTTACAGCCTACAAAGAAAACAAAGAATACGCATTTAAAACTCTGGAAGCAGCGCTCGAGGGCGGGGCAGAAGTTCTTTGTCTTTGCGAAACAAAAGGCGGTTTTCTTTTAGATGAATGCCGCGAAGCCGTTCGTGAAGTTATGACTCTTTTTGGAAGCAGGGTAAAAATCGGTATTCATACACACAACGATTGCGGGCTTGCTGTTGCAAATTCACTTATCGCTGTAGAAGAAGGAGCGTGCCACGTTCAGGGTGTTTTGCTCGGATTTGGTGAAAGGACGGGAAATGCAAATCTTTCTACAATTATTCCGGACCTTCAGCTTAAGATGAATTATGAATGTATCCCGAATAAGAATATCAAAAAGCTCACATCAATCTGTAAGAGGGTTGCAGAATATACAAACTTAAGTTTAAATCCTCAGTCACCTTATGTCGGAATAAATGCCTTTGCCCATAAAGCCGGAATGCACATTGATGCCGTATTAAAAAATCCTTTTGCCTATGAACACATTGAGCCGGAAGTTGTAGGAAATAACCGCGTATTTTTGATGAGCGAAGTTGCCGGAAAGAGCACTATAATCGAAAAAGTCCAGAAGCTTTTCCCCCGTCTTAAAAAGGATGATCCGATTGTAGAAAAAATCATCGCAAGGATGAAGGAGCTCGAATTCGAAGGCTATCAGTTCGAAGGTGCCGACGGAAGTTTTGATTTAATGGTTTTAAAGATGATGGGAATGTATAAGCCATTCTTTAAGCTTCATTACTATCAGACAAACGGCTCTAATCCTCGTCCCGAAGAAGGCGTAAACTGCTGTGCCCAGATAAAGGTGAGCGTTGGAAACAAGATGGAAATTACAGCCGGAGAAGGGGATGGACCTGTAAACGCACTCGATATTGCAATGAGGAAGGCTCTGGAAAAATTCTATCCGATCGTTGCCCAGATTAAACTCGTTGACTATAAGGTTCGTGTTCTTGACGGAAAAGAAGCAACAGCGGCTAAAGTTCGCGTAATCATAGAAAGCTCGGACGGAAAGAGTTCTTGGACAACAGTTGGAGTTTCTTCGGACGTTATTGAAGCTTCGTGGATTGCTCTTTGTGATTCGTTCGAATATAAGCTTTCTATTCCAAAGTCTTAATCTTGTGCTTCTGTTTTTTCTCTTCGTATAAAAGCTTATCTGCTTCGGCAAGTAAATCCTTTACCGACGGACTGTTCTTGTCAAAAACTATTGCTCCTATACTGATTGAAAGCGGGAACGGATACTTGTGTTTTTCTATTGTTTCAAGACAAAGCGACTGAATCTTAGCCCTTACGTTCTGAACGTGATCCATATCCATACCAACGGCAATACATGCAAACTCATCACCGCCAAGGCGCGCAACAACATCGTTGGCTCTTAATGCCTGAGTTAAAATGGAAGCCATAGATTTGATTGCGGCATCACCCATCTTGTGTCCGTATGTGTCGTTTATGGCTTTAAGACCGTCCATATCTGCAAACATGATGATTCCCGTTGTATTTAATTCCAGTGCCATGTCTATAGAACGCTGACCGAGTTCAAGGAAGCCGCGACGGTTCATGATTCTTGTAAGCTCATCTGTTCTGGACTGTTCGCTCAGACTTGAGTTATGTTCAATCAGTTCTTTGTTTTCTTCCGAAAGATGCTTGTTTTCTGTAACAGTTTCTGTGTATTCAAAAGCCTGTGCAATTGCGTTTATGATAATCTTTAAGAATACCGGGTAGATTCCGTAATCATCATTATTGATTTTGCAGATTAAATAGCCGTAATTTTTTTCGCCCGAGAAAACCGACTGAAGGATATATTTTCCCCTTTCGTCGTTCATAATTCCTTCGGGGAGAATTTTTTCTGAAGGATTGAATTTTATTGATGTGTCGTATTCGGCAATGTCGTTTTCGCGGTCTATATACATTCTTACGCTCATCTTATCCGGCAGGGCAAAGTGATCCTGTTTTCCAAGAATAATCGGGTTGTCAAAAAAGCAAAGTGCAATTGAAAGAATACCGGTTGCATCCATCATGTAAGGCATTGAGTAGAAGAGGTGGCGCAGGGTAGAAGATGCTTTTGAAAGATCAAAGAGGTTATAGATTGTATCAATTTTAGAAAGAAAGTGAGAAAGCTGGCCGTTCGAAATGAGCTGATTTCCCCTCGTCTTCTTTTTTTCTGTAGAAGGATATCCGCACGATTCACGTAAAACAGGTTTTGCAGAAAGCTTAATCTGCTCGGGGATATTCTTTCCGTTTATCTTTTTTAAGATAGCTTCTGCGGCAATAATTCCCTGTTCAAAGAAGAATTGGTCGATTGTGGCGATTTTCGGGATTACAGATTCAGCATGAGAGGTGTTGTCAAAGCCGACGATTTTAAGCTCTTTAGGAATATGAACACCCATCTCTTCGAAATATGTTTTTGCACCGATTGCCATAAGGTCGTTTGCGGCAAATAAGACATTGAAGTTCAAATCCTTTCGCTTTGGAACCCGCTCTTTAAACTCACTTATTGCAGAAGACTGGGTAAAGTTTCCGTGAAACAGGAGATTTTCGTCGAATTTAAATCCGTTGTTATTTAAAGCTTCCTTAAAGGATTCTATTCTTTCGTTTGATTCCTGCGATTTTATCTTGTCCGAAGTGATGTATGCAAAAACAGGATTTTTTGTATTTTTTTTGATTGCCTTGATTAAGGTGTCGTATGCCGAAAAAGTTGAAACATGAAGATAACTTGAGCCGGGAATATCGAGCTTTGAGCTTAAAGAAACAATCGGTTTGTTAGGAAACTGTTTTAAGCAGGAATTAATATCGCTTGTTCCGGTAGCAGTAGAAAAAGAACCCGAAATAACTATGAGTCCGTCTATCTGTTCCGAAAAAAGATAACTGGTTCCGGTCCAGCACTGGTATTCATAAAGCCCTATATCGTAATTAGGCCCCTTTACCTGCGATATTATGAGTTTAACGTCCTTATCCTTAAAAAAGTCCGAAATGCCGGTAATTATAGAAATGGCATATTCAATGGTCAGACTATGAAGCAGGACACCGATTCTTTTCATCTGTCTTTTAATCCTGTGTTTTGATTTTCTGGACTTTTTTATTGACTTTAGACTTAATAATGCGTCTTTAAAGTATAAATCATAAAGGGCGAAAATACCACAAATTTTTTTATTTCTTTTTTGTTTTTTCGCGTAAAACAGTGTTATACTTAAGGAAGATGATATTTAATAATGGACGGGCTGAAGGCATAAAAAGACATCAGTTTGTCCGGAGGAATGGTTTATGAAGGTTAAAAATATTTTTCTTGGTATAATTCTTGCAGTCATGGGCATCCTGATGATTACAATTCCGGAAACCTGCATGAGGGTGATTGTTATTCTTGTTGGTGCGGCAACTTTAATAAACGGAATTTACAGCCTTAAAAAATATTACAATTTAAGCGATGAGCCTGTTTACAAAAAGACTCTTCTTGCAAAATGTATTTCGAGCATCATCGTAGGAATTCTTGCAGTATTCTTCCCGCTTGCACTCATGAATACCTTTACTGCAATCTGGACTGTGATTACCTTTGTTCTTGCCGTTTATTTAATTCTCTTTGCTTTTACAGGATTTTTCTCTTCGCTTTTTATTCCGGGCCTTTCTGATGATGATAAAAAACGAATCACTTACGAAAGTTTCATCTATTTTATAATTGCAGTTCTTCTGTTCATTACACCAATCGGTTCAATCATAAAGACCTTATTCATCATCTGCGGAATTGTTGCCCTTGTTCTTGGAGTAGTTGTGATTGCAAAAGAAGTAATTCTTCAAAAGAGGACAGTAAAGGCAGAGGTAAAAGATATTACCGAAAGCGAAAAATAGATTTAAATTGTTTTACAGAGATTTATCCGGGGCACATTAAGGCCTGGTAGATTTATTCTATAAAAATGTAATCTGTAAAATATAAATCGCCTAATTTTCCTAAAGAAAGCTGACCGTTTATCTGGGATAAGAGGTCGGCTTTTATATTTTCTTCGGGAATTGAGTCGAGTTCACTTTTTGTGCGCGAAGTAAAATAATTTGTGATTATTCCTGTGATTAAAACCCTCTTTCTTGAAAGCTCTTCAAAAAATTCTGCGTCGTCCTTAGGGTAAGAAAACCACGGCGAAATTACGATTAGAGTTCCGTAATCATCTTCTGCATCCGTTTCGGGTTTAGAAGATGTCCTGATTTTTCCAAGACCAGTATAGGCTGCCATGCTTGTAGATGAATCTTTATAAAGGCTTTCAATTTCACTTGGAGAAGGGTCCGGCGTTCTTTCCTTACCCGAAGAAAAAAACTTTCCTATTAAGCCAACGATTGTACCAAGTATTATGATGCATATTATTAAGGCTATGATGTAAATAAGGATTCTTTCGGTCCTTGTGTTTCCTTCTTTAAATTTCTGCCACAGTGGTTTATCTTCCCAACTCATTCTTATACGCATGATTTTCCCCTCAATTTATTTTTTTATTTTATTACTTCGAAAGCTGTTGCAAGAGCCTTTAGTCGTCCGGTTGTGCGCGCAGTGATGTGAACACCGTCGTCGAGCCATTCTTCTTTTGTAATGCAGCCGGCTTTTTTAAGTTCGTTGATTAAGACAGTCTGATTAGGTGGAATTATGTAATCAGCACTTTCGCCGTATAAAAGCTCATACACCTTGTCTTTAAGTTCTATAAATCCGTTTTCTGTTTTTGCGCTTATACAGATTGCATCAGGGAAGGTCTGGCGAAGGTGCATCAGATTTTCAGGATTTTCTTCTGATTTATCTGTTTTATTTAAAAGAATTAAGCGAGGATTCTGGTCTGCCTTTATGTCGCTTAAAACGCTGCAAACTGTTTTATACTGTTCTTCTGCTTCCGGATCCGATGAATCAAGGACGATTAAAAGTAAATCGGCATATACGGCTTCTTCGAGTGTAGATTTAAAAGCGTCTATAAGGTGATGCGGAAGATTATTGATAAATCCAACTGTATCTGTGATGAGCGCCGTTGCACTGTCGTTTAAGGGAAGTTTTCTTGTAAGTGGATCGAGTGTTGCAAAAAGCTTATCTTCTACGTAGGAATCTGAACCTGTTAAAGCATTCAAAAGGCTTGATTTTCCGGCGTTTGTATATCCGACAAGTGCGCACGAAGGAAATTTCCCCCTCTGCTTTCGCTGTGTCTGTCTGTTGATTTCTATTTCTGCAAGTTCCCTTTTAATCTGAGTGATTTTTTCGTGAACAAGACGCTGGCTCAATTCAAGCTGAGTTTCTCCCGAACCCTTTGCTCCGAACGCACCACCCCTCTGCCTTGAAAAATCCTTATTCATGTGGGCTAAGCGGGGAAGCGAGTAAGAATAGCGTGCAAGATCAACCTGTAAAACGGCTTCTTTAGTCTTCGCCCTCTGTGCAAAAATCTTTATGATTACTTCCTGGCGGTCAAAGCAGGAAAGGTTTGTAAGCTCTTCCCAGTTTCTCTGTTTACGGGGCTCAAGGTTAAAGTCAAAGATGATGCAGTCGACTTGAATCTGGTGAGCAAGTTCATTAATCTCTTGTGCCTTACCTTTTCCCATGCCGTAAGCCGGATGGACTTCAAGACGGTTTAAAGTTAAGCGCTGGACAATATCCATCCCGAGGGTTTGGACAAGACCTTTGAGTTCGAGTAAATCGTTACCGGGTTCTCCTATGAGCAGGGCTCTTGGAACCTTTGTCATTTCCTTTTCTACTTCAATCATCATTTTAACTATATAGTAAGAAGTTCTAAATCGCAACATTTAGATTGAAGATTTAAGTCCTGAATGCCGATAATTATTTAGTGGAGTGTTTTAAGCTCATATAAACAAAGAGTTTAAAAAACGACAAAGGAAACTAAGAAATATGACTTCTGGCCAGAAGACAGCATTTAGTTTTCTATCTGCACTGTTGATTTTCGGGGCTTTTGTAATCTTTGCGCAAACCGGTTTAATGTCAAAGATTGAAACAAAGTTCTACGCACAGTCACGGATTGCCCAAAAGCAATCTCAGGTAGATAAACTTTCCGAAAGCTGTAACTCTTACATCTCTGATATCTTCTCTAAAATCCAGGACGGGGACAGTTCATTCCTTAAAGCCCCATCCGTAAAGTCCTTTGTCCAGCAGAATCCGTCCGAAAAAGACGAAATTGACCGCAGAAACCTCACAATTAAGCTTTTAGATGAACTTGACGGGCTCGAAGGCATTCGTCTTATAGAAAATAACGGGCGAAATATCCATTTTAGTACCTTTGAATCAGATGTGATGAAGGTAGACGGTCTTAAAAAGCAGTATAAAAACTATCCGGACGTACAGGCAGAGCTCAAAGAGTTTGATCCATCGGTGGTTCTTGTAAATCAGAATGCGCCGGAAGCAAAAATCATCCTTGATTCAAATGCGAACAGAATCATCATCTCGTTCCCGTTCTACATCACAGAAAAGACATGTTTTGCAAGCCTCGTATGTTATTTTAATCAGTATTCTCTTGAACAGCTTTTAATAAATAAGCAGGAACTTTCCATTGGTGAAAATTTCTTAATTGCATGCGACGATTCTTTCAAAGGCGGCTTTATAGCAGATGTTCCGCTTGACGGCAAAAAAGAATTCTTACAGGCTGCAGTAAAAGTGTGGTCTAAAAAATCAGAAGCTAAAAATCAGCTCGAAAGAATACTCGAAGGAAAAGACAATTCATACTGGGTTATGATGACAGGAACTTCCGGAAAATTCATCAGTGTTTCTGCTGCCGTTAATTCATCATATTTTGAACTTCCAAAAGAATATATCTGGCTCATCTATATAAGCGTATTCATCACAATTCTTCTTATTGCGTTCTTAATCTTCAGCTTAAAGCGTGATTATCTTACTGTAATAAAGCAGAGGGTTAAGAAAGTTCAGTTTGGTATGATTAATGAATACCTCGAAAATAAGCAGAAGGTTGAATGGGCATCGATTGCACGTCAGCTAGAATTCCGAAAGGAAGAATTCTCAGATGAAATTAAAAAGAGCATTGGCGGAAAGTCTAAAAAACACGAAAAAGAAATCAACGAATTCCTGGATAAAAGCTGGGAAGAAATTATATCTGTAATCAACTCTCAGAAAGAAAAGGAAACCGGTTCTCTTAATGGTGCTTCAATCGAAGAAATAAGAAGGGTAATCGAAGAAGTTTTACAGACTGCAAAAATCAATGTTAATAATGTTGTGCCTCAGACTCAGGGCGTTACACCTGTAGAAGAAGTGAGCGATGTAGAAGAAATTTCAGATGCCGAAGAGATTGAAGAAATTGAAGAGATAGGTGAGACAGAAGAGATTTCGGATGCAGAAGAAATACCTGAAGCAGAAGCTGTAGAAGAAATTGAAGAAGTTGAAGAAATAGGCGATGCCGAAGAAGTAAGTGATGTAGAAGAAATTGCAGAAGCAGAACCTGTAGAAGAAATTTCTGATGTAGAAAAGATTTCTCCGGCTGACAAAACAATTGCAGCTTCGAAAGACTCTGACAAAACAGTCGTACAGAATGCACCGCAGGCCGACGAAACAATCGCCCTTGAATCAAGTGATGTAACTAAAGCAATTGAGCCTGTAGAAGAAATTGAAGATACAGAAACAATAGAATCAGAAAATAAAACAGAAGATCTTGAAGATATAGACATAAATATTGTAGAAGAAGCAGAGCCGGAAGATTCAGAAACAGCCGTAGATATTCCGGAAGAAGATTTAGACGACGACAAACAGCTTGAGCTTGCTGCCGTAAAGGTAAAGATGGAAGCCCAGGAATTCTCTGCAACAGATGACGCATTTACAGAAGAGCCTGGAATCGGTACGGCACATCCATCGCGCGATTCAGTACCATACGACGACTCATACAGATTTGTTGTTTACATCCCTGATTTCTGCGAACCGGATGAACTTCTTCCTGCAGGCGATAATAATTTCTCTTTAACTTCATTCGGGGCAGACGGTGTTCCTGTAACAGAGCTCGAAGGTGAATCTCCTGAATCTATCGTGCAGGATAAGGGTGTGTATTCAATTTCGTCTGAGCTTGAATATTCAAACGTAAAGCTCGATCCAGTATTTAAAGAACTTGTCGATTCGGTAATAAAAAACTAAAATAACAGTATGATTACTTTAAAAGAAATATCAGAAAAATGCGGTGTATCAATAGCGACAGTTTCTAATATCTTAAACGATAAATCAAACGTAGGCGAAGCAACAAAAAAACGCGTTTTAGAGATGGTAGAAAAGCTCGGTTATAAGCCGAATTATCTTGCGCGAACATTGCGCCTTCAAAAAACAAACACAATAGGATTAATCATCGAAGACATTACTGCATTCAGCACTTCACACATAGTAGAAGGAATAATGGGCTTTCTTGAGCGCCACGGCTATAAAGTAATCTTTGAAAATTTAAGGATGTATTCAAAATACAAGGATGCAGAAAAAGAAAGGGATAAATTCATCATAGGAGTTAATTCCGCTTTTTCACAGCTTTTGTCTTTCCGCGTAGATGGAATAATTTACATTGCGGCACATTCAAGGCACATAGATTTTCTTTCTGAATTTGACGAAGTTCCTTTGGTTCTCTGTTATTCAGAATGCAATACAAAGGGTATTTCCGAAGTAATCATCGACGATAAAAATGCGGCAATCCAGATGATTGATTATTTTGTAGAAAAAGGATTTAAAAATATCGGCATTGTAAAAGCGAGCGAAGAAAATGTTCATGCTGCAAAGCGACTTGAAGGCTGTCTTGAATCATTTAAAGCTCATAAGATTTCTGTTAATAATGATTATATTGTTCAGGGCGAATGGACAAGGGAATCGGGATATAAAGCCTGTGCCCAGTTATTTAAGAAAGGTTTTGGGGAAAAGAACGAAAAGAAAGTCATCTTTTGTTTTAATGATTTGATGGCTGCCGGTGTTTTTGATTATCTTAGCGAAAATAAAATCGAAATAGGAAAGGAAGTTTCTGTTGCAGGTTTTGATAACCGTGAAATCTGCCAGTTTTTGATTCCGCCTTTAACCACAATGGAAATCCCGCTTTTAGAAACAGGGAAAAAATCGGCAGAACTGCTCTATAATAAAATAAGCGGCACAGAACAGACCTCAGAAAAGGTATTTATTCCATGCCGCCTTGTTAAACGGAAATCCGTTAAGTAAGACTATTTCTTAAATTTGATGTTTGTCTTATAGTTTTCATCAGTCCATACAGGATCGATTTCGAGAATAAGATCTGTACTAAGAGATACAGGTTTTGTGAATTTGTAAGAACGGCCTGTTTCAGAGCATGTGAAAGACAATGTTAAACCGTCTTTTGATGGTGTGAGCTTGTAGTTAGAAATCTTGCTCTTAGAGAAGGTGTAATACAATTTACCTGTATTTGCATCGTATAATTCGATTGATCCATCAAGACCGAATCTCCATTCAGCGTCATATCTGGAATCAATCCAAGAACCTGTAGGGAACTTGTCATCAGCGAAAAGTCCTACAACCATTGTAGCTGCTACGATGAGTACTGCAAAAATCTTTTTCATTTTCATCTCCTTATATTTATGAAAATACTTTAAAAGTTTACATTGATTCTTTACAGAATGCAAGTAGAAATTATAGACAACATACTTTTTGTATTCTATAATCAGATTTATGAAGAAGTTTATATTATTAATTGCTATATTTTTTACAGGAACGCTTGCTTTTTCTCAGTCGGCAGATGTAGTTACAAGAATATTGAATTCAGAAAAGGCAACATATGGTCAGGTTTGCTATCTTTCTGCAGTATATCAGAATCTTGCAAGAAGTAACGCTTCGTACAGTGCATGTGTAAAAGCTTTATACGATGCAAAACAGATTCCAGAGCTTTACAACGCAGACGATTTTGTTACATACGAAGAAGTTGCAGGTATTTTTTCTAAGATGTTCAAGAATCTTAATAAGAGCATCATGTATTCGGCAACAGACGGTTCAAGCCGTTATGCATATAAATTATTTAAATCAGATGGTGTAATCCTTTCTTCTGCAGATGCTACCCAGAATTTGAGCGGTCAGGAACTCATGAATATCCTCAATGCCTGCCTTACTGAGTATGGTACAAAAGATGATGGAATGGATATGGATTTGGGAGAGTAGAAGATGAAAAAATTACTTACTGCATTAACAATCGCTTTATGTTTTTCTGCCTCTTTAAGTGCTTATGAATGGGGTGGAGTTGTAAAAAATGTATCAACTTTAAAGACACCGGATTTTTCAAATTATTCTTACAGACAGAGTGATGGTCTTTTCTTCTGGTACACAACTCCAATTGCAGATACAGGATTCAAATTCGCTCTTGAAGGTCTTTATTCTTTTTCTTACAGCAATGCACCTTCTAACGGAGAAGCAGTCAATCAGATTTTAGACATCGACCTTTTAAAATTTTCTAAGGTTATTAAGGCTCCAACCTTTACTGCTAACATAAACTTCGGACGTTTTAATTATACCGACGAAACAAAGACAATATTTAATCAGAACATGGATGGTGTTTCGGTTAAATTTACATTTAAAAAGATTGCTTACAAGGCTGCCGTTGGATATACAGGTCTTTTGAACGAAAAGAATGTTTCTATATTAAGTTCAAAGGGTGTAGCTTACGGAACAAACAAACAGTTTTATAAACTCGCTTATCCGTACCTTGTTGCAGATCTTGGTGTAAACTTTAATAACCTTTTTGCAGGTCAGAATTTAAAATTCGAAGTGATGAGTTTTATTGATCTTGGTGCCGAAGAAAAGAACAGGGTTTACCTCGAAACAGTAATGTCGGGACCAATCGTAAAAAGATTTACTTACAACGCTTCGTTCATACTCCAGTCATTGAACTTCGAAGATATCGGTCTTTTTGCTGCTTTGAATACTTTCTATACTTTCGAAAACAATATGTATATAAAAGCCGGAGTTGAATACGCTTCTGGAGCTTCTGATTTTCTTGCAAAGTTTGCAACAGTTTCTTCAAGGACAGTTACTAATTCTTATACACTCCACGAAACAACAAGTATGATTCTTCCTGGAGTTCAGTTTGTTTATGTTGGAAAGAATTACTATTGGGGAATCGATTCAAAGTTCCTTATGGATTATGCATCAGCCGGATTTAAAGCAGGTGGTGTAGAAGCTGATTTCATCATGGTTTACAACCTGTTCTCGGATTTACAGCTTGGATTTGACATCTTTACATTTACCGACATAAGCGGTGCATCTGTTACTAATTCAAATTATGGTGCTGAATTAAGATTAACATTCACATTCTAATATAAAGAGGGTACAGTTATGGAAAAAAGAATTGTAAAAGTTTTATCAGTTATCGGTTTATTATTCCTGATGGTTTCTCCGCTTGCCGCTGCCAGTGCAAAAGTAACTTACGTAAAGGGCAAGGTTGAAGTTCAGAGAAGAGGTGCATGGGTTCAGTTAAAAACTGGAGACTATGTTGCAGAAAAAGAAACTGTAAGTACAGGCTATCAGTCGGAAGCTCGTTTTGATCTTGACGGTTCAATTCTTGTTCTTTCGGCAATGTCACGTGTTACAATCGAAACCTTAAAAACTTCTCCAGATAAGACACAGGCTTCTGTATATGTAAATTCTGGTTCAGTTCGTTCAAAAGTAAAACATACAGACAATAAAAAGGTTGACTATCAGACTAGAACTGCGGTTGCCGTAGCTTCTGTTCGTGGTACAGTCTACTCTATGACATCAAGAGGTGATTCTTCGTGCGAAGACGGTTTCCTTGATGTTTGTTCTTTAGATGATTACAGATTAAACGGCGATTCAAACCCTGGTTCAAATGCAGTTTATCCTGGTCAAACTTCTGGTCTTGATGATACAGGAAAGACAATAGCCGGAGAAAACACAGCTTTAATTAATCAGAATCGCATTGCAGATAACGGTTATACATGTGCAGAACAGGAAGCAGGAGAAAATTCTGATTCTGAATCTGAACTCACAGCAATGATTATCTTAGACGTAACCGTAGGTAGTAACTAATTTATAATTTCTCAGGGTAAAAGATGAGCTTAATAAGTGTAACGGATTTAAAATACATTTACCCTGGTGCAAAAATCCCTGCCGTAGACGGTGTCTCTTTTCAGATAGAAGAAGGAGATTACTGCGCGGTTGTTGGCGCTAACGGCAGCGGAAAAAGCACAATTGCAAGGCTCATAGCGGGTCTCTTTTCCCCATCAGAAGGCAGTATTAATTTCTCGACAAAAGTAACAGTTGGGATGGTTTTTCAATCACCTAAAGATCAGATAATAAGCGGCATTGTATCGCGCGACACATCATTTGGTCCACAGAACCTCCGTCTTCCCAAAAGCGAAATTGAATTACGCACAATCGAATGTCTTAATATTGTTGATTTACTTCAAAAAGCATCATCATCTTCCTATTCACTTTCGCTCGGACAGACACAGAAACTTGCCATAAGCGGAATACTTGCAATATGGCCAAAGGTTATGATTTTGGATGAATCTGTTGCCATGCTGGATCCCGCTTCGAGAAAAAGTATCTTTGAATTTTTAAGATACTGGAACCGCCACGGAAACACTGTAATCCATATTACCCACGACATAGATGCCGTAAAAGAAACCAAAAAAGTAATTGCGCTCGAAAAAGGAAAAGTCTTCTACAACGGAAAAACTTCTGATTTTTTGAAAAACGAAAAATATCTTTTAAATCTTACAGGTCCGGCTCTTACTGTCATAGATAAAAAGAAGGCTGCATCAAAGCTCTTAAAAAAAGAAACCTCGTTCGGCTTTAATAACGTTTTTTACTGCTACGGGAACGACGAAAAATCTGCCGTAAAAAATATAAACTTTAAGCTTAAAAAAGGAAGCCTTACAGCATTAACAGGTCCTTCGGGAGCAGGAAAATCAACTATTCTGGAGCTTGCTTCGGGGCTTTTAAAACCAGACAGCGGAGAAATTATGGCTGCTTCTTTTCCTTCTCTTGCCTTACAAAACAGTGCCGATGCAGTTTTCGAAACCTTTGCCGCAGACGATGTAGCCTTTGGCCTTATAAACCGCGGTGTAAAAGGTGAGGAATTAAAGCTTCGTGTAAAGATTGCAATGGACAGCGTAAACCTTCCTTTTGAAGAGTATATGAATAAGCCTGTTTCCACTATGAGCGGCGGAGAGCTTAGAAGGCTTGCACTTGCGGGAATCATTGTTTTAGATAAGGATGTAATGCTTTTTGATGAGCCTACGGCAGGCCTGGACGGAAAATCAAAATACGAAGTGATGAAGCTTTTACGAAGGCTTGCAGATTCAGGAAAAACTGTTTTATACAGCACTCATAATCACTCAGAAGCAGCCTTTGCAGACAGGGAAATAAGTGTAAAAGACGGAGCAATCGTAAAAGACACTCTTTATGAATATGACTTTGTTCCGGAAAAAGAAAACAAAACACTTGATGTTTTAAGCACAAGAAGCGGAATCGGAATGCTCGAAAAAATCCGTAATTCAGTTGTCTCGCTTTCCGGAATTAAAAGAAAGAAAAAATATCCTGTGGAATACCTTCATCCATCACTCCGCTTTGTTTTATTTATGGCCATTTTTGTGTGCGTCCTTGCCTTTAAGAATTTTATCTCTATAGGAATAATGCTTGGAGTCTCTGTGCTCTATTCTCTTTTGTGCGGATTCAGTCTAAAAAAATATTTACACAACTGTATTAAGGTTTTGCCTTATCTTTTAATAATCACAGTTTTCCAGTTGATTTTTCATCCCGCTGTTGCAGGCGAAGTTCATTATGTAGAACTTTCCTGGCTTTTGATTACGCCTTCAAAACTTTTGTTCTGTCTTGCAACCTTATTAAGAACCTTTGCGGCATTAGGATGCATAAGTGCGTTCTTTGTTTCTACTCCCGAATATGATTTTATAGAAGGAATAAGGGTTTTACTCAAACCGCTCGAAGTCATAAAAATTCCTGTAAGATATCTGATTGTAATTTTAGAGATTTTATTCCGCTTTATTCCTCTTTTAGTAGACGAAGCCGGAGCAATCGTAAAAACTCAAGTTTTAAGGGGAGCGCTTGGAAAAAGTAAAGGTAAACTTTCCAGGGTAAAGGCATTCATACCGCTTATTATTCCGCTTATTGTTCAGACGATTAAAAAGGCAGAGGCACTGTCCGATGCGATTATTATAAGGTGTTTCAGATGAAAAACGATTTTAATATGTGCCCCATGTGCGGCAGTAAAAAGATTGAAAATCACGATAACATAAAATGGGTCTGCCCCGACTGCGGTTTTGATTTATACTGTAATGTTGCTTCGGCAGTTGGTGTGATTATTTATGATGATGAAAATAACGTTCTTTTTGAAGTGCGCGCAAAGGAACCTTCAAAAGGAAAGATTGTAATCCCTGGTGGTTTTATTGATTTTGACGAAAGGGCAGAAGATGCAATCGTTCGTGAGTGTCGTGAAGAAATCGGTGTAGAAGTTGAAGAGGCAAAATTCCTTTGTACCTTCCCGAATACTTATGTTTATAAAAATATTGAATATAAAACATGCGATATTTTCTTTACTGCAAAGATTCCGTCTTCTTACGGCTCTGTAAATGAGTTTTTAAAAACGCTTAAGGCGCAGGAAACAGAAGTTGTAGCTTTCGAAGTACATAAGGTTCAGACACTGGATGATGTAAAGGCTTTACCTCTTGCTTTTGAAAGCACTTTTAACACTTTAAAAGAATGGGTAGGAAGAAAAGTATGACAGTTAATATGATAGTAAAACTTGTTTTTTTAATTGCAGCCTGTTGTGGAATTGCAGTTGTTTTATCTATGATTCCGTTCAGACGTAAAAAGATAATTCGGGAAGCCGGCGAAGTTATTTACGCAATGAATCATAAAAACTTGAGCCGCCTTATTTTAGTAAACGTGATTGCAGTTTTTCTTTCGGTCATTGTTTTTAAAATGAATTATAACTATCTTGTAAGCGGTGCTCTTTCTGCCTGTGCCGTTGCCGCAAGTTTTATTGTTACAAAGGACGCAGGTATTTCTGATTTAGACGGTGTTTACGAAAACGCAATTTTATGTAACGGAAACTTCATTAAATATTCCGATATAAAAGAATTCCCTGTTTTTAAGCTTCCAAAAAAAGACCAGGAATTATACGCAAAAAATGCACTTGTAATTGTTACGAATAAAAACATAAAGACTGAACTGGTATTCGCTTCGGATGAAGAGTGCCAGAGGGTTATAGCCCAGCTTGTTCAGATGAAGGTGATTAAGAAATAAGGCCGGACGGAATGCAGTTTTATGGGAATGCACTTTTGCGCCGTGATGCAGGGGCTTTATTCCGGCCTGCAAGATTAATTTGCATAAAAGAAAAGGGACTTTCTTTCGAAAGTCCCTTTTTTATATATTAACATCCCGGAGCTAAGCTTCTACGGAATGGAAACAAAAAAAAGCAACCGAAGTTGCTTTTTTTTGATTGAGGTGTGGATAGGAGTTGAACCTACCAATAGCGGTTTTGCAGACCGATCCCTTACCGCTTGGGTACCACACCATAATTGATATCGAAAATATAAAGGAAATGACTGGTTTTGTCAATGCTTTAATCCTTGTAAAATCGGGTGAGTTGCGGTATCATTTAATAATATTTTCATCAGAAAATTAAAAACTATAAAAAAAAGAGGAAAATCTAATCATGACATTCTTAGATATTCTTAACAAAATCGACGGTGTTGTCTGGGGAATCCCGACAATGGTTCTTATCCTTGTTACAGGATTAATTCTTACAATCCGCTGCCGTGGTATTCAGTTTACAAAGCTTGGCCGCGCTTTTAAGCAGATTTTTAAGAAAAACGATGCAGAAGGAGAACTTTCAGGCTTTTCTGCTTTGTGTACTGCACTTTCTGCTACAATCGGTACCGGTAATATTGTCGGTGTAGCAACGGCCATCTTAGGTGGTGGTCCTGGTGCCCTCTTCTGGATGTGGATTGCCGCAATCCTTGGAACTGCAACTAAATATGCAGAATGTATGCTTGCAATTAAATACCGCGAAGTTAAGTCTGACGGACACATCCTTGGCGGACCTTTCTACACAATCGAAAAGGGTATGAAAGAAAAGGTAGGCGGAAACTGGAAGTGGCTTGCAATCATTTTTGCAGTCTTTGGTGCACTCGCAGGTCTTCTTGGTATTGGAACAATGACACAGGTAAACGGTATTACAGAGGCTGTTAATGGTGTATTCGATCCAAACGCAGCAAGCATTGCATTTACTTTCGGTGAAAGATCATATACATGGGCAACTGTAATTTCAGGTGCAGTAATCACAATCTTTGCTGCTCTTGTTATCATTGGTGGTCTTAAACGTATTTCTAAGGTAGCAGAAAAAGTTGTTCCTACAATGGCTGTTGTTTATGTATTCCTTGGAGTATCGGTTCTCATTATGAATGCAACAAAGATTCCTGCTGCATTTGTTTTAATCTTTAAATCAGCATTTGGTGCTTCTGCCGTAACAGCAGGTATTGCAGGATACGTTATCAAGATGATTCTTGATTCTATGCGTAAGGGTATTGCGCGCGGTATCTTCTCTAACGAAGCAGGTCTTGGTTCTGCTCCAATTGCAGCTGCTCCTGTACAGACAGACGAACCTGTTGAACAGGGTCTTGTTAACATGACAGGTACAGTAATCGATACACTCATCATCTGTACTATGACAGGTCTTGCAATCGTTCTTGCTTTCTTTGGCGATATTCTTGCTCCAGGTGGAATGGTTTACGAAATGAAGGACGGAGTTCTTACTCTTGTAAGTAACTGGAATGGTGGACTCGAAGGTTCTCAGCTTACTGCTGCTGCATTCTCAAGAGTTTTGGGTGGAGACAACAAATCAGTTCAGTTCCTGCTCATGCTTTGTCTTGCTTTCTTTGCATTCACAACAATTCTTGGATGGGATTACTACTCAGAAAAATGTCTTGAATACATCACAAACGGAAAGATGAAGTTTGTAATGGTTTACAGAATTCTTTATATTATCGCCGTAGCAATTGGTCCTTACTTTGCTGTAGAAGAAGTATTCCAGATTGCAGATATTACAAACGGATTAATGGCTATTCCAAACTGTATTTCTCTGATTGTTCTTTCGGGAGTAGTTGCTAACGAAACAAGAAAGTACTTCGATAAATATCCAACATTACGCGCATAGGGTTTGAATTATTATGAGTTACAAAGTTTTTATTGACGGAAAAGAAGGTACAACTGGTCTTAAGATTTTTGAACGCTTCGAAAAACGCAGCGACATCGAGATTATCACAATCGATGAGGAAAAAAGAAAGGATCCTGTAGAAAAAGCAAAGATGATTAATGCTTCGGATTATACATTCCTCTGTCTTCCGGATGCAGCCGCAATTGAATCTGCTGCTTTGTGTACAAATCCGAACACAAAAATCATAGATGCTTCTACCGCACACCGTGTTAATCCTGACTGGGCTTACGGTTTTCCAGAGCTCGATAAAAGCTTTCGCGATAAAATAATCAATTCAAAGAGGGTAGCGGTACCTGGATGTTATGCATCGGGCACAATCGCTATCCTTTATCCCCTGGTAAAATCCGGTATTATGCCTTCTGATTATCCTGTTGCTGTTCATGCAGTAAGCGGATATTCAGGAGCCGGTAAAAAAGCTATCGCACAGTACGAAGACCCTGCAAGAGATAAATCCCTTGATTCTCCCCGCCTTTATGCACTCACACAGGGACACAAGCATCTTCCCGAAATGAAAATAATTTCAGGTCTTGATTTTGAACCTATTTTTACTCCATATATCTGTGATTATTTCCAGGGAATGACGGTTACAGTGGGACTTCATGCACGTCTTCTTTCTAAAAAAGTAAGCGCACACGATGTATGGGAAATGTTTTCTAAGCATTATGACGGCTGTCGCTTTGTTAAAGTTGCTCCTTTTATGGGCGAAGGCGTTCTCTCTGAACCATTTATTCCTGCAAATACACTCGCAGGTACAAACAATATGGAAATCTTTGTTTATGGTAACGACGACCGCATCATAATCACAACCCGATTCGATAACCTTGGAAAGGGTGCAAGCGGAGCGGCTGTTCAGTGTATGAACATAATGATGGGACTTGATGAAGGAACAAGCTTATAACAGGCAGAATAAAGCTTATAGAAGGCAGAATCAAGCCAGAATTACAGTCATCATCATCACGGGATTCAGATTTATAACCGACCTTTTTAATTAAAGAAATGTGATTTTTTGTCCGATACTATAAAAAGGAAAGTATTGTTCAGGGAGATAGACGTGGATAAGTCTGAATTTACAAATTTATTATTGAACGTTCCAAAAGCAGAACTACATATTCACCTCGAAGCAGTTATCACTCTTTCATCTGTTAAAAAATTGTATAAAAAATGCAATGGCGCAGAAATGACAAAAGAGGATCAGAAGGCGCTTTTTGCCTATGATGATTTGAACGGGTTTATTAAATCTTTCTTAAAGGTTCAGGAATTATTTACTTCAGAAGACGATTTTAACCTTGTTTTTGATGATCTTAAAAAATATCTTGTAGAAAATAAGATTAATTACTGCGAAGTATTCTTTGCTCCAACTGCTTTCCTCAAAAAAGGTTTCAGCTATGAAAAAATGGTAGAAATCTTCCACAAAAAAATTACAGAAATCAAAGAAAAAGAAAATATCGGCATCAAGCTTTTAATGGATGTTTCAAGAACATTCGGCTGCGAAAATGCCATGAATAATTATAAGCTTTTAAAAGAATATCCTTGCGAAGATATTATTGGTATAGGTCTTGGCGGGGCAGAACAGAAAGGTCCTGCAAAAGACTTTGCTCCAGTTTTTGAGCTTGCAATTAAAGAAGGATATAAGGCTGTAGCACATGCGGGAGAAGACGTGGGCCCTGAATCAATCTGGGATGCAATCAACGCTCTTCACGCACAGAGAATCGGACACGGAACTACAGCAATCCAGGATGAAAAACTCATGCAGAATCTTGTGGACACTCAGCTTCCAATAGAAATCTGTATTACAAGTAACACCTTTACAAAGGCAGTTGTAAAAGAAGCAAAGGATCATCCTGTAAGAACTTACTACGACAAGGGCATGCTCTTAACTATAAATACAGACGATCCTGTTTTCTTTAAAACAACCTTAATCGACGAATTCTGGATTTGTTATAAAGAATTAAACTTTACTCTCGAAGAAATCAAACAGCTTGTAAAAAACAGCTTTAATGCATCGTTCCTTCCAGACTCAGAAAAAGAAGAATGGTGTAAAAAAGTCGAAAAGGCATTTAATTAATTCACTTTTATTAAATCAATTAAATTAAACCTCTCAAAATATGGCCGATACATCGCGCCCCGTGAAAGCCCGGATAATCATCAAAAAATCACTTTATCTTCCGCACAAATTTTCATATACTTAAAAAAATATGACTAAAATCGAACAGTATTATAATAAATTTCACGAAGAACACAGACTTGAAACACGCCACGGAAAGGTGGAATTTACTGTTTCTTTAAAATACATAAACGAATGCCTCGAAAAAATAAAATCAGAGGCAGGGAAAGATAATGCCACAATAAAAATCGCAGACATCGGGGCAGGAACGGGAAGATATTCAGTCGAATTATGCCATGAAGGCTTTGATGTAACTGCCGTAGAACTTGTAAAACATAATCTTGAAATATTGCGCGCAAAACACGAAAACATAAAAACCTGGCAGGGAAACGCAATGGATTTAAGCTTTCTGGAAGACGAAACTTTTGATGTAACACTTCTTTTTGGCCCCCTCTATCATCTTCATAAAAAAGAAGACAAATTAAAGGCCCTAGCAGAAGCAAAAAGAATTACAAAACCGGGCGGATTTATTCTTGCTGCCTATGTGATGAATGAATACAGCGTGATCACTTATTGTTTTAAAGAGCATAAGTTTACCCAGGTAAAGGAAAAAGGAGGTCTTTCAGATGATTATCATATAGTTTGTAACGAAGATGAACTTTACGATTACGTGCGCTTAAGCGATATAGATGAATTGAATCGGGAAGCAGGCTTAAAACGGGAAAAAATCATCTCTGCAGACGGACCAGCCGACTTTATGAGGCGCGAATTAAACGAAATGACAGAAGAAGAGTTTTCGGGCTTTTTAGACTTTGTTCTTTCCATCTGTGAACGCCCTGACCTTGTTGGAGCGGGAAGTCATACCGTAGATATTTTAAAAAGGTAACAGATTTTCTTAAATTTTTTATAAATCCTTATTTTTTCTTATTAATTCTTTACTTACATCTTAGTTGATTTTCATGTGGCAGGCCCCGATGTATTGTATATTAGACACAAGAACGATGAAAAACGTTCAGAAGTTTTTACTTAAGGAGTTAATTATGAAAAAGACTATTAAAACTACACTGGCAGCATCTTTTATGGCACTCGCTGTCTCAACTTCTCTTTTTGCACAGAACAACATTAATGCAAATAAAACAACTACAACAACTACTACAACAGTAACTACAACAACTACAACTGTAGTAACTGATGACGGTAAATCTGGCAGAGGTTCCAGAGAAACCCGCGAGGATGCGGAACGCAGAAGAAGAGAAGAAATCCGTAGAGCCGAAGAAGCAAAGCGTCAGGCAGAACTTAAGAAAGCCGAAGAAAAGCGTCTTGCAGAGCTTAAAAAGGCAGAAGAAAAACGTAAGGCAGAAGAGGCAAAACGTCTTGCAGAATTAAAGAAAGCCGACGAAAAACGTCTTGCAGAGCTTAAGAAAGCAGAAGAAAAAAGAAAGGCTGAAGAAGCACGTAAGCTTGCAGAAGCAAAACGCAAGGCAGAAGAAAAACGCCGTGCAGAACTTAAAAAAGCTGAAGAAGCACGCAGACTTGCAGAAGCAAAACGCAAGGCAGAAGAAGCACGCAGAAAGAAGGACCGCCGCTGTAATCCTTCAAATGTACGTATAGTTGAACCAAGAAGAACAAGTTCAACTCCAAAAGCAAGCGGCACACCGGGCAAAGCTGAGATTTCAGTTTCCCTTGCATTACCTAAGGTTAAAATTACTTTCTAGTAAGTAAAATTACGGAAAGGAAATTTTAATATAATAATCCTTTTTTATAACACTTTACCCTAAGGCAGCGATTGCATTTGTGATTGCTGCCTTTATTGTTTTTGGGAATAAGGTTGCAAACATAAGAGGGTCGTATTTCCCGTCTACAACCTGGATTGATTTTTCGGAAAGCTCTGTGTATTTAGAAGAAGTAATCAGTCTGCCGTTTTCGTTTGTAATATCAACATAAACAGTTACACGGCATTTCATGGTTCCGTTTTTGTTATATCCTTCGGCCATTGTTTTTTCCAGGAAGATGCTTATGTAGGCAAAAGTTTTTGCATCAGTTTTTTCTTTGACTATGATTGCGGCACGGTTTTTTTCGGGGATGAGTCTGTAATCATCTAGGGCTACATAATCCTGACCAATGTAGTAATTGCTTTCCGCCGTGTTTTTATAATCTTTCGTGCTGACGATGTCTTTTTTATCTATGAGTTTAAAACCGGTTTTTGTAAAAACTTCGTTCAGTTCTTTTTCTATGGCTGGATGAAACTGTACGCAGGAATTGGCAGATCTTATTTCTACATCAGGATCTTCATTTTCCCAGTTGATTGTAGAATTTGTAAAGACAGTCATGATTGCTAAAGGAGAATGTTTTTCTGGGTTCAGTTTTGTTTTTGCGATTATAAAAGAAAAGGAAACAAAGGTAATCAGTAAAACTAAAAGCAGTCTTTTTTTTGTAAGAAACATCTATGGCTCCAGAGAATATAATCAGAATATTTAGAAAAACCCGCAGCGAATAATATATTATACACCTCTTTACAGGTTTTTGCATTTGTTGATTAATTAGTTTTTTACCATTAAAATATAGATTATGAGTGATTTTAAAAATTTACTTCCTATTAGAGTTGGTATAGACGTTGGTTCTACAACTGTAAAGGTAGCAATTCTTGATGATGATGATAAATTAATCTACGGAGACTATCAGCGCCACCGTGCAGATATCCGCAGTACAATTATAAATGTAGTTAATAAAGCTTTAGATTTTCTTGAAAAAAAGAGTTCAGTCGGAGCAGGTCAGACTTTAACAATCAAGGTAACAGGTTCGGGTGGACTTTCTGTTTCTCAGTGGCTCAATATTCCTTTTATTCAGGAAGTAATTGCCGCAACAACTTCCGTAAAAAAACTCATTCCACAGACTGATGTAGTAATTGAACTTGGTGGAGAAGACGCCAAGATTACATATTTTAAAGGTGGTGTAGAGCAGCGAATGAACGGTACATGTGCCGGAGGAACCGGTGCATTTATTGACCAGATGGCTGCCTTACTCGAAACAGATGCTACAGGATTAAACGAGCTCGCCAAAGGTGCACAGCAGATTTATCCGATTGCGGCACGCTGTGGTGTATTTGCAAAGACAGATATTCAGCCTTTAATTAACGAAGGGGCTCGAAGAGAAGATATTGCCGCTTCTATTTTCCAGGCAGTTGTAAGCCAGACAATTTCGGGACTTGCGTGCGGTAAACCAATCCGTGGTAACGTTGCATTCCTTGGTGGACCACTTCACTTCTTAGACCAGCTTCGTTTCCGCTTTATAGATACCTTAAAACTTAAAGACGAAGAAATAATCGTTCCGGAAGACAGCCAGCTTTTTGTTGCAAGCGGTTGTGCTTTTGGTGCAGAAAGAAAATTTGTTGGAGCCGATGAATCGTTCAGATTCCCGACAATTGCAGAATTCCGCGAGACATTAAAAAATCTTGTCGGAGCAGAATTAAGCGAAGTACAGAGGCTTGAACCTCTCTTTAAAAATCAGGCAGAGCTTGATGAATTCGAAGTACGCCATTCAGAGCAGAAGGCAAAGAGGGGAGACTTAAATAAAACTCACGGTCCTGTTTTCTTAGGACTGGACTCTGGTTCTACAACAACAAAAGCATGTCTTATAGATAAAGACGGAAGAATCATCTGGGATTTCTATGCACACAATCAGGGAAATCCTGTTGAACTTGCCGTTCAGGTTTTAAAAGATTTATATAACAAACTTCCTGATGATGTTTACATTGCGCGCGCAGTTTCTACAGGTTATGGAGAAGCTTTATTCCAGGCAGCCCTTGGTGTAGACTCAGGCGAAGTTGAAACAATTACTCACTTCCGCGCTGCCAACTTCTTTGTTCCGGGCGTAGAATTCTTACTCGACATTGGTGGACAGGACATGAAGTGTCTTCGCATGAAAGACGGTGCAATCGTTTCCATTCAGCTGAACGAAGCCTGTTCTTCCGGATGTGGTTCCTTCCTGGATAACTTTGCAAACACAATGGGAATGGATGTAAAGGAATTCGGAAAGATTGCCCTTATGGCACAAAAGCCGGTAGACCTAGGTTCGCGCTGTACCGTATTCATGAACAGCCGTGTAAAGCAGGCTCAGAAGGAAGGTGCGAGTGTAGCAGACATCGCCGCAGGTCTTTCTTATTCGGTAATCAAAAATGCCTTGTTCAAAGTAATCAAGCTTCGTAAGGCAAGTGATATTGGAGAAAAGGTTGTTGTACAGGGAGGAACTTTCTTTAATGATGCAATCCTCCGTGCCTTTGAAAAGATTGCTGGTGTAGAAGTTTACCGCCCTGATGTAGCAGGTCTTATGGGTGCTTATGGTTCTGCCTTAATAGCATACGACCAGTGGCTTGATTTAATGGAACCAAAACCTGGCGAGCCGGAAGGAACTGTTCACGATGTAAGATCCGGCATTGCAACATTAAAAGACCTTGAAAACTTCCACGTAGAACTCGATTTAAGGCGCTGTGGAAAGTGTCAGAACAATTGTCTTCTTACTATAAACACCTTCTCTACAGGAAAAGAAAAGAGAACCTTCATCACAGGTAACCGCTGCGAAAAGGGTGCCGAACTTGAAGGAAATATCATAGACGCAAGCAACAAAAAGAATACGGGACTGGACGGCGACGACGATGCAGGTCCACTTCCAAATCTTTTTGAATGGAAATATAAACGCCTGTTCAATTACGTTCCAAGAAAACCGGAAGAAGCTCCTATGGGAGATGTTGGTATTCCACGCGTACTCAATATGTACGAAAACTATCCGCTCTGGTTTACCTTCTTTAATGAACTTGGTTTCCGCGTAATTTTGAGTCAGCGTTCAAGCAGAAATGTTTACGAAAAAGGTCTTGAAACAATTCCGTCTGAATCGGTTTGTTATCCGGGAAAAATTTCTCACGGTCATGTTGTAAGCCTTATTCAGAGGGGAATCAAATTTATATTCTATCCTTGTGCTCCGTACGAAAAACAGGAAGATTCCGGGGCAGGAAACCACTATAACTGTCCGATTGTAACAAGCTATCCTGAAGTTTTAAGAAACAATGTTGATGAATTAAGACAGGACCCTACAATCACTTATATGGATCCTTTCCTCCCGATTTACGATAAACCACGCCTTGCAGAAAGATTGTGCGAAGAGCTCCTTCCAAAGTTCCCCGCCCTTTCTAAAAAGAAGATATACGATGCTGTAGAAAAAGCGTGGGCAGAGCAGGAAAAATTCCACGAGGATGTAAGAAAGGCTGGAGAAGATGCGCTTGAAGAAATAATTACAAAGGGTGGAAGCGGAATCGTACTTGCAGGCCGTCCTTACCACTTAGACCCGGAAATCAACCACGGAATCCCGGAAATGATTCACGGTCTTGGTCTTGCAGTTTTAACAGAAGATTCAGTTGCACATCTTGGAAAGATAGAACGCCCGCTCAGAATCATAGACCAGTGGGTTTATCACAACAGACTTTACAGAGCCGCACAGTTTGTAAGCGAAATGCCTAACCTTGAACTTGTTCAGCTTACATCATTCGGTTGTGGACTTGATGCAGTTACTGCTGATCAGGTTGATGAAATCTTACGCGCAAAGAGCCGCATGTACACCCTCATAAAGATTGACGAAGGAAGTAACCTTGGTGCTGTTCGTATCCGTATCCGCTCACTCATTGCAGCAGTTAAGGCAAGACGAAGAAGCAAGAGAAAGCCTGAAATCCATTCTTCTGCATATCACCGCGTTGTGTTTACAGAAGAGATGAAAAAAGAATACACAATCATAGGACCACAGATGTCACCAATTCACTTCCGCCTTATGCAGAGGGCATTCAGAAGCGGTGGCTACAACTTTGTAGTATTGGATGCAGTAGATCCAAAGGCAATCGAAGCCGGATTGAAATATGTAAATAACGATGCATGTTATCCTTCACTCCTGGTTGCCGGTCAGATGATAAGCGCACTCGAAAGCGGAAATTATGATTTGGATAAAGTTGCCCTCATCATCACTCAGACTGGTGGTGGATGTCGTGCTACAAACTATATTGGATTTATACGCCGCGCCTTAAACGATGCAGGCTGGGGACAGGTTCCGGTTATCAGTATGAGTGCCCAGGGCTTTGAAAAAAATCCGGGCTTTAAGTTCACTCCAAAGCTTCTTGATAACCTTGTTAAGTGTCTTGTTACCGGTGACCTTCTTATGCGTGTTTTATACAGGACACGTCCTTACGAAGCAGTTCCTGGTTCTGCTAATCAGCTTTACGAAAAATGGAATGCAAGAGCCGAAGCAATGTTCGAAAATCATGTTTCGGGCCATCAGTATCATAAACTTTTAAGGGGAATCATCCGCGATTTTGATACACTTCCTCTTAAACCGATTAAAAAGCCACGCGTTGGAGTTGTTGGAGAAATCCTTGTTAAATTCCACCCGACGGCAAACAATCAGATTGTAGAAACAATCGAAAAAGAAGGTGCTGAATGCGTAATGCCTGACTTACTGGACTTCTTCTTCTATACTTTTGCAACAGGTATTTTCCGTCACGACCAGCTTGCCTTCCCTAAAAAGACAAAGAGAAACGCAAAGCTTTTGGTATGGGGCTTAGAGCTTTACCGCAACAAGATGAAAAAATACCTCAAAAAAAGCCAGCGTTTTACTGCTCCTAATCATATTTATAAGATGATGAAGGGAGTTGATGATATTGTTCAACTTGGTAACATTACGGGCGAAGGATGGTTTTTAACAGCAGAGATGGTTGAACTTATTCACGAAGGTGCACCAAGTATTGCCTGTGTTCAGCCTTTTGCCTGTCTGCCAAACCATGTAACCGGAAAGGGAATGATTAAGGAATTAAGAAGACGCTTCCCGGATGCAAACATCAGTGCAATCGATTATGACCCGGGTAGCTCAGAGGTTAATCAGTTGAACAGGCTTAAACTTCTTCTTTCGAATGCTCCGATTGGAAAACATCCGGATGAAGATTCAGAGGGAATGGTAAGACTTCCGAATGGAGTACTTGTAGAGCCGGAAATAAGATATGCAGAAGGAAGTTCGTTTACAGATACAGATCCGGCTGAAAATCTATAATTAAGGTGGAATGAATGAAAAGAAGACTGGCTTTTTTAGTTTTATTTTTTGTATTCACAAGTGTTTTCGCTGAATATAGTTCACTTGGAATTCCAGATTCTTCGGATATAAGAAAAGAGCTCGTAGAAACCTGGTTCGAAGCATCGCTCGACGAAATCCGCGACAACATTGCAGAAATCAGGTCTAATCAGGCTGGTCAGAAATTCAGAATTTCCATTGAGGAATCAAGTTCAACCTATGCGATTGTAGTTGCGGCCGGAAAGATTGCAGAAGTAAATGTATATTCAAACGATGGAGTAACACGGGTTCCTGAATACGTATATCCGGGAACTTTGCCCGGCACCTGGGTTTTATTAAAAGACAAAAAAACAGAAAAGCCTCTTTCCATCCGTTATTATTTTACAGGCGACAGCGAGGTTTATGTTCAGTTTACACAGTATGGAAAAGTTGCACTTGCAGATTTAATCATCTTTGGTTATTACGCTTCTAAGGGAAGTCCGACCGGTGTTCCTTTTTCTACATTCTATACTGCATCACTCGACGACGTAATCAAACTTACTAAAAAATCAATCCCATGGAATTATGTTCTTGTAAATAATTCTTTATACGACGGAACCCTCACAATGATTTCCGAAATCAACCGCCTTATTCCAAAAATCGTGCTTCTTGATAATGCGATGTACGACGAAGACGATAAGCTGATCAATGTTATAGACGGAAAACCTTTTGATCTTATTGGCGGCGAAGATGACAGACTCTATCTTTCTAATGCGGGCTGTGTAAAATGGGTTGCTGATGGTCTTGTTTTCCCGGTTTCTCACACAAGGCTTAAGAGAGGACCACTTGTTCAAAGTACAGTTAACGTAAACGACATCGGATACCAGGGAATCCTTGCTCAGAAAAACAGTCTTTATTTTTCACTTGACTGGGTAAGAAATATTGCTTCGGCAGTAATTTCCGTAAACACTGGAAGGAAGTATCTTTATACAGAGTCCGGCGTTGATGTAAATATCAATCCATTTTCTTCGGCTGTTACAAAAGAAGGAAATTCAAACACAATCAACTATATTAAAAATACAGGATACGACATCAAACTTGTAAAATCACTGCTTTATGTTCTTGCGGCAACCGAGCCCGATACAGTTTATCTTGGCGCAATCAGGGAAGTTTCGAGGGATGTAAAACCGGAAATAAAAGTGTTCAACAAGTGTGCAGTCTTCCTTCCATATTTTAACAACGATAATGCATTCAATTGTAAAGTCTTCTTTAACGGCAGAATGATGAGCCTTGAAGATTTTATTCTTATATACGGAGACAGCTTTGTTTATTTTACACGAATGCGTGCCTCTCAAAAATTTAGTCTTTATGAAAAGCTTGAGTAAGTAAAATGAAAAAATTATTTTTAGTTTGTTTAATCACCACTTTAGGTTTCTTCTGTTTTGCAGGAGAAAATGCGCGTCTGGAATCTGTTGTAAAAGCATATAATCAGAAGGATTATAATGGCGTAAAACAACTTATCGAAGAAATCAGAAAAGATCAGAATATCACAACCGATGAAAGACTTTTCTGCCTCATCTATGAATCTAAGAATGAGCTTGATTCAACTACTGCAACGGCTAATGCGGATAGAGTTAAATCTACAGCAGAATCGGTTCTTAAAAATTTACAGAAAGAAGAATCATCTGTAAGAAATTCAAGACTTCCGGGTCTTGCTGATTCATATTATTATCTTGTTCTTTACTGCAATATACAATTGAATAATTCTTCTAAGGCTTTTGAAGCATATTACAGAATCGAAAATCCTGATGAATCTGCAGTCTATCTTGCAGCGTGGGGATATTTTTCTCTTGAAAAAGATTATGTAAAAACAGAACAGGTTTTAAAAGAATTTCTTACAAAGACCGGTCGTGTAGATTTTAAAAATCCCGATAACCGCCTGATTTATGCAAAGGCTCTTTTGAAAAACGGAAAATACAGCGAAGCAGAAAATTTTTATTCAATGCTTTATGAAGATAAAAAACTTTCGAATGATGAGATTTTTGAATATGCAAAGCTTTTATTTGTTCAGGAAAAGTATCAGAGTGCGGAAGTAAAGGCAAAGGAATCTAAACATCCGCTTGCAGATTATTTATGCGGATTATGTGCCGTAAATACAAAGCAGTGGAGAAACGCAGAGCAGTATCTTAAATCATATCTTTCTAAAAATGCTTCTGTCTACGGTTATGTTGATTCTTCTACATACTATCAGGCTTATGCTGTTTACAAGCAGGGAAGATATAAAGAAGCGTATAAACTCTTTTCTAATTTTGCAAACTCTACAACCGAATTAACTTTTGCCCGAAGCGCATATGAACTTGCAGCAAAATGTGCCGTTCTTGATTCAGATTTTAAAAGCGCTGCAGTCGAAGCAGAAAAATTAATCAAAATCAGTTTTAAGGATGAAGAAAAACAGAAGGCAACACTTTTCTGCGCAGAAATTTACATCGACTGTAAGGAATACGACAAGGCTTATAATCTTCTTTCGCAGTATACATACGATAAATCAGATTTTGCTCTTGAATGCTGGAAGCTCATTGCAGATATCTATGTTAAAACTTCCGACATCGAAAGGGCAGATACAGTTTATTCAAGAATCATAAAGGATTATCCACGCACAGATGAAGCAGAAGAAGCTTCTTATAAACGCGGTGAAATTTATTATACAAACCAGAAGTATCAGAAAGCGGCTGAATGTTATTCATCTTATATTTCTAAATATCCAAACGGAAAATATCTTGAATCTTCGTATTACTTTGGCGGTGAATCTTATCTTAAATCAAAACAGTACGAAAAATCAGTTTCGCTTAATAAAAACTTAATCGTAAAATTTCCAAAAAGCATTTACACTTACGGCGCATATAAAAATCTTTTTGAAGCATATTACACTCTTGAAAATATGAGCGAAGCACAGAAGACTGCCGACTTTATGATGAACAATTATAAGAATCAGGCAATTTCAGATGGCATTCCGGCTAAACTCAAAGTAATCGGTAATGTAAAAAATGGTGCTTCCAAAGAGATGGCCGAAAAGCAGGCCGAATACGAAACAAAGGGTGGAACTTTTACTGTAGAAGGTCGACTTGCAGGTTATGAGCTTTTTATGATGTATGTAAAAGATGATAACCGCACGGAAGCAAAAAAGATTGCAGGACCTTTGTATAATTCGAATGCAAAACGCGATGCACGTGAATATTATTATCTTGGAAAGATTGCAGAATTTTATGCAAAAGGTGAGCAGGGAACAAAGCAGGCAGAATACTATCTTAAGGCTGTTGAATATTACCGCCTGAGTTCTAAAGATACTTCATCGGAAGAAGCTGTTGCACTTTATTCTGCTGTAGACGCCTTCCTTAAAGATAAAAAAACAGCGGATGCAAGAGAGACTGCAAATGTTCTTAAAAAGCTTTATCCTGATTCACGACAGGCAAAAAACGTTGATAAGCTTTTCTAAAAAAAAGACCAGATGTATTTGATAATCAGAGAACTGATGAGAGGAATAAAGATGAAAAAATTATATAAAGGATTTTTATTTACACTTGCTTTAAGTTTTTTTGCGGCTGATTTTCTTACTGCTGCCGAAAGCACAATTTCTTTACCGGATGTAAAAACCGTAGTTACAGGGGACAATCCTGAACAGAAGGCAGTTGGCCCTGATTTTTCTGATGATGTAAGCACTCCGTCTCCCGATGGCACACTTGTTCCGGATGTTCCCGAAAGCAGAAAAATTAATCTTATGGGAAATCCTGCAGACAAGGGTGATTTTGATTTTTTCAAAGATTATTCTAAGACAGGAATTATTGGTGGTGCTTTTCCGTTTGCAGTAACAGGAAATATAAAGATTCAGAAAAAAGCTGATGGAGAGATTTCTGAAAAAGCGGGTGAATCAGGCCTTTTAAAACCTGTTCCTTTCTTTTTTGATTTTGCCTATGATTCTTTAGTCTTTTCTAAAAATGATGATGATGATGATTTGTTTTTCAGAAGACAGGCAGAGCTTTGTGCATGCATTCCTTTTTATACAAGTGCAGAAGGACTTTGGGCAATAGACGGAATATTTTCTTTTTATGATTACGAAAACAGTTTACAGGGAAGGGGTGGAAATGCACTTTCGGTAAATCAGAGAAATATTTTCTTAAATCTTTCGTGGAAAAAAGAATTTACAAATAAGCTTTTAGAAGTAAAGACCGATGCAGATTTTTATTCAAGGACAGCGCTCACTTATGCAACGGTTGAAGACTTTGTAAAAGAAGGAACAGAAATCTACATAAGACCTGATGTTTTTTTTACCCTTGATTTTTCTAAAGGAGACACAGCTCTTTCTTCGATTGTATTTAAGCTTTCTAATATTTTTGATCAGAATCCGTATAACTCACCATATAAAATCAGCTTTGACACCCAGGCAAATTTTGCATTCGGTAAATCACTTGTAAACGTTGATTTTGGTCTTTCATGGGCTATGAATCTTGAACACAGCATCTTTGTTATTGCTCCTCTTGTTGCAAGCTATTCTTACGGAACAATGGAAGATCCTTTTTATATCTGTGTAAAAACCGGTGTTGAATCCTATCTTCCAACAATTTATGAGCTCGAAAAAAAATATAGATTTGCAGTTGTAAACGAAAGTTTAAAAGATACATCGGATTTAGTTGCAAATGTGTTTGCTCATTATAAAGTTTTTGATGAACTCTATCTTACAAACGAAGTTGATTTTAAAAGAACATTCTATAATCACGGATTATGGGTGCCTGATTACAAGGGCTCTGTTTATGATGGAATATATACATTTACTCAAGTATCCCGAACTGCACTTTCTTTGAGCGTCGGTCTTGACTGGATGTATAACTATATGAAAATCTGGGGAAATTATAAAATCAATTTCCTTGATAAAGAACCTTTGGAAGGAGCACACTGCTATCAGGCTGGAGTAAGCTTCTTCAACAGTCTTTCTAAAGATGACCGCTGGATGATTACTCTGAATGCGGAAGGTTCAATCGGAGCAGAAGATAATGTTCCGCTTCTTGGTGCTTCGTTCGAAAAGAGATTTAATAATGCAATTGCTTTAGAAATAAGCGGACAGGATTTATTAAAGTTTATTACGAATAATTATAGAAATTACGCAGGCGGTTATGTACAGGATAGCGGTAAGGTAGCCCTTGTGTTAAAACTAAATCTATAAAATATGATACTATAAATTAAGGGGAATAAAATGTTAGACGCACTTAAATCGGGTGGAGTACTGATGATTCCAATTATTGTTTGTGGAATCATTGCTACTTACATTATTGTTGAACGCTGTATTTATTTTTACAACATTCAAAAAAGAGACTTTAAATTAAGAACAGCATTAACAAGCTCTCTTGCTGTTAGGGATTTTGCTTCGGCAAATGCTTCATGTGTAGAAGCCGGAACTCCAATGGCTCAGGTTATTCAGAAGGCTTTAGACTGCCGCCACTACGAAGAACGTGACCTCAGAGACTTTGTAGAAGCAGAAATGGATGTTGTAGTTCCAAAGTTTGAACATCTTTTAACACCACTTGGAACAATCGCAAATATTTCCACACTTTTAGGACTTCTTGGAACTGTAACCGGTAACATCAAGGCATTCGGTGTACTTGGCGCAGGTGGAACAATGGGAGATCCAACTTTACTCGCATCTTCAATTGCCGAAGCTTTAGTAACAACTGTTGCTGGTCTTTGTGTTTCAATTCCATCGGTTATTTTCCATAACTATTTTGTTTCAAGAGTAAATAAGAGAATCGTAGAAATGGAAGCTTTAGTAACTTCTGTTGTATTACGCGTTACAGGACGAGTAAGCTGATGAAATTAAAAGCAAGAAGAAACGGAATCCAGCCAAATGTCGATATGACTCCTATGATAGATATAGTTTTCCAGCTTATCTTATTCTTCCTTGTTTCTACGACTTTTGCTGTTTTACCGGGAATCAAATTAAATCTTCCTACAAGTCACACTGCCGAAGGTACTTCTGTTCAGGGCATTACAATCACTGCAGAAAAAACAGGAGAAATCCATTTTAACGATAAGGAAGTTACTCTGGATACCCTTGGTCAGGCGCTTGCAGATTTTGATACAGGCACAGTAGAAAAAACTCAGTTTCCTGTTTCGCTCGAAGCAGATGCTGATGTAACTAACGGTACTATCGTTCATTTATTTGATATAATCCGCGAAGCCGGGTTCAGCGTGATTAATTTAAGGACGACCTCGGAATAAACCGGTTACCGGGATGTGTTGGAATGATTTTGGAATAATCCGGGAATAGTTTAAGGATAATTATGGTATATCTTCCTTTGTTTGGAAAAGACAGTGTTCCTCAGAGTGCAAGCCGTTTGATTGGCCTTTGTTCAACGGTATTTTTGTGGCTTGTTGTTTTTGTTGTGTTTGCACTCATCAATCCAAAGAAAGAAGAAAAAGAAAGATATGTTACAGTCCAGGTTGTTTTAAGTCCCGAAGATCACTATATTCCTAAAGAAGTTCCGATTGAATCTGTGGTTGGTGGCGAAGAGGGAAGTGCACCCGAAGAAGAAAGTGCTCCTCTTCCTGTTGTTCAGACTGTTGCAGAGGCTAAGACAACAGCTCCAATAATTAAAAATCCTTCGCGTCCAAAAAGTACACCTCAGTCGAATACATCGCAGGCTTCGTCTAAAAGTTATGATACTCCTTCAAGAGCCCCGGTTGATTATGCTCAGAGTGTAGATGATCAGATTGCGGCTCAGCTCAATGGTACAAAAAAGGCTGCCGTATGGGACGAAAGTATGTTCCAGGATACAACAAATGCCAATACAAGCACCCCTCGTTCTTCTTCCGATATGACTGTAAATAAAGAAACAAGTTTTTCTGGAACTGCAGGAACTGTAAGTAACACTAACACAAATAAAACAAGCACATCAAAGAATAATTCTACATCAACTTCCCAAGATGCATCTGCTTCTACAACTCAGGCTCTTACAAGAATTGCATCGGCATCATCTTATTCTGCTTCTACTGATGGTTCTAAAACTACGACTTCCATGAAGACTGCAAAAACTTCGCAGGGAACCTTACAGATAGAAATGCAGGATGGGTCAATGAGATCTCTTCTGGAACCTTCACGGCCTGCAATTTCTCTTTCCAAAGAAGCAGCAGAGACTGTTGATGTTACTCCAATCACAGTTGAAATCACCTTTACCGTAATCGAAAACGGAAACGTAAGTCAGGTAAACTTTTCTGGAAAAGCAGCCCTCCTCAGTTCAAAAGTTAAGGATGAGATTACGGCACAGATTAAAAGATGGCGCTTTGAATCTGCAACTTTTACTTCCATAGGAATGTTTAAATATACAATCGATAAGAAATAGTGTGGCATTTTTTTATATACTAGTATACAAGTATTTTAGTTGCGGTTTTTTTGTTCAGATGGTATAATTAATCTGACAGTATTTGAAAAATCATTAAATCATGCATTTTTCTCATTGTTTTTTTGAATGGTACAATTAAGGAGTATTTTTATATGCAGATGACATTAAGATGGTACGGAACCGGTTTTGATTCTGTTACCCTGCAGCAGATCCGTCAGGTGCCTGGAGTTCACGGTGTTATTACAACACTTTATGATTCAGTTCCGGGCGATGCATGGGAGCTTGGCGCAATTCAGAAAATTAAAAAAGAAGTAGAAGATTCAGGATTAAAGATTGCCGGAATCGAAAGCGTAAACATTCACGACGACATTAAAATCGGAAGCGGTGACCGAGATAAATACATCGAAAATTATATTAAGACTCTTGAACGCCTTGGACAGGAAGATATCCACATGGTCTGCTATAACTTTATGCCTGTTTTCGACTGGACTCGTTCAGAACTTGCACGCGTGTGCGAAGATGGTTCAACTGTTCTGGCTTATAACTCAAAGGCAATCGACGGAGTAAAACCAGAAGAGATGTTTGCTTCCATAGATAAAGATTCAAACGGCTTTATTCTACCGGGCTGGGAACCTGAGCGTATGGCCCGTGTAAAAGAGCTTTTTAAAATGTACGAGGATGTTACAGAAGAAAAGCTTTTTGAAAACCTTGTATACTTTTTAAAAGCGATCATGCCGGTGTGCGATAAATACAACATCGATATGGCAATCCATCCCGATGATCCTGCATGGCCTGTATTCGGTCTTCCACGCATCATCACAAGTCAGAATAAGGTTTGCAGAATGCTCAAGGCTGTAGATAATCCACATAACGGATTAACCTTCTGTACAGGCTCATACGGAACAAACCGCAAAAACGACCTTTGTGAATTCATTAAGGCTGCACAGGGAAGAATCCATTTTGCTCATGTTCGAAACCTCAAGTTTAATACAGCAATTGATGATCCTGTTTTGGACTTCCAGGAATCGGCACACCTTTCAAGCTGCGGAACTTTTGATATGTTCAAGATTGTAAGGACACTTTACGAAACAGGCTTTGACGGAATAATCAGACCGGATCACGGAAGAATGATCTGGGGCGAAAAAGCAATGCCTGGTTACGGCTTATACGACAGAGCGCTTGGAGCAACATATTTACAGGGACTTTGGGAAGCCTGCGAAAAGACAATCGACAGAAGCGGCGTAAAGCTGTACAGATAAGTCGGAAAAAAATTGAGACAAAAAAAATGCACGAAAAACATTTCGTGCATTTTTTTTATCATTATGTGCTGTGTAGTGTATCCCCTCATCAACTTACTTAAAAATCTTTACTCCAAAATCTTTAAAGCTCTGAATCCAACATGCCTGTTCATGTTTTAAGCCCGGGTATTCTTTACAGTCAAAAGTTTGGATTCTATCCCATTTGGAAATTACAGGTGTCCATGTTTTATATCCGGGATAGAAAATTTCGTCATCTGTTCCGCTTGTCATAAAGAAGTATTTGATTTTTAAATCTTTGTCTTTGAAAAATGTGCGTTCAACATTTTTAATATATGTTTCTGGTGGAAGGCATTCATAAAGTGATTTGTTTCTTGGAGTTGCTCCAAAACATCCGTAAGTAGAAAAGATATCAAGACATTCTCCAATTCCATACATGAAAGTCTGTTCAGAGCCCATAGAAAGTCCTGCCATGCACATGTCGGCCCTGTCATCAGAGATATTGAAATTTTTCTTAAGGAAAGGTAAAAGGTCATTTCTGAGCTCGCTTCCAAACATATGAGAACCGGCCTCGCTCGACCATTCAACTTTATCATTCCATGTCTTGTCCGAAACACCGGATGGAGTAACAAGAATAAATTTTTCTAAATCAGGATTTGTATCAAGATACTGTCTTAATTCGCCGTTTGGTTCATTCAATCCCCACTGATATTCGTTTCCACCGCTTCCGTGCATCAGAATTACAAGAGGATATTTTTTTGATTTATTCATTTTGTCGTAACCGGCTGGAAGATACACAAAAGCATGTTTGTTGTAATGATCTGCTTCTGTCAGTTTTGATTCTGCAACTGTGTAATCTCTTGTCGGGTAATTGATTTCGACTACTTCACCTTCTTTATTAGGACATGCGGTAAACAATACGGTAAGGCCGATGATGAAAATTAATGTTGTAGAAATTTTTTTAAGCATTTAATTATTCTCCTGAAGTTTAATTCAAATTATTCTGCGCATGTAACACAGTTGATTTTTCCATTATACTACAGGGATTTACGTAAAGCAAACACAGGAAATTTTGAAATGGTTATGAGTATACTGATGAAGGAGGATTTATCATGCATAGTCTGTCGTAAATCCCCCGGGCAATAAATTATTTAAGTTTTACTGCGGTTCCGTATGCAACGATTTCTGCTGCACCCTGCATAACGGCAGATGAACCGTATCTTATACCGATGATTGCATCAGCACCAAGAGCTTGGGCTTCATCAACCATTCTTTTAGTTGCAATCTGACGGGCTTCGTTGAGCATTTCTGTGTAGCCTTTGATTTCGCCTCCCACAAGAGTCTTAAGGCCAGCCATAAAATCACGACCGAAATTTTTTGATTGAACAATTGTTCCCTTTGCCATTCCAAGAACTTCGAACTGTTTGCCTGGAATATTGTCGATAGTTACGAGAATCATAATCCCGCCTCCTTAATATTTTTTAGCCTCATCCTCTTCGCCACCTTCGATTTCGCGGAAGCGCTGGACAAGTACAATAATTATTCCTGTTAATCCTGTTACGATTAACGCCAGTAAAACAATCAAAGGAATTTTAAACGCATTGACTTCTGTGAATGTCTGGATAGTTCCAAAAAGTGCCGCAATCAGAATCACACAGAAAACAAGGGCTGCAATAAATGCTCCGGTTTTCTTTTTACGTTTAATATCCCTGCCGGTTATATCCATAAATTCCGACCCTCCTTTTTCAAGTTCGCTTATCTGCTCAAGATAAACTTCCGCATCAACGTCAGAAAAATTCAGAGTCTCTTCTTTCAGCCTGGAACAAAAATCTTCCATCATCGCTGCGTTGTTCTTCTGTTTTTCCAGCCGTTCAATCTGATTATTCATCACAGAATGAAAATCAATTTTTCCCTTCTGCATGAGCCTGATTTCTTCGATTGGAACCGAAAGCTTTCTGAGCAGTTTTATTTTTTTAAGCTCGGCCACATCCCTAAGGGAATAATCCCTGTATCCGTTCTCCGGGTCCCGCTCGGGCGAAAGAAGTCCTTCGTCCTCATAAAAACGGATATTTTTCTTAGTGATGCCCACAAGCTCTTCAACCTGATAAATCTTCATATTTATAATTCTAAGCCTTCCACCAAGTGGAATGTCAAGGAAAAATTAAAAAAATTTTTCAGTTTCTAACTTAATTTCTTTTTTCATTATTTATGATAAAATATTTATAACGAAGATTAATAATTACCCAGGATTATCCGGAGAAGGAATTTATTTTCTAAATAATTAGGATGAGAGAAAATGGATAAAATAATAAAAGATACAATATATGCTAAGGGAATTGAAATCGGGATTTATACGACAGATTTTGAAAATGAATTTATTTCACTTACAGATATAGCACGTTATAAAAGTGATGATCCTGCGGCTGTTATTCAAAATTGGATGCGAAATCGGGATGTTATTGAATTTTTGGGATTATGGGAAATTATGCATAATCCAGATTTTAACCCCCTCGAATTCGAGGGGGTTAAAAAAGCTTCAGGAGCAAATGCATTTACATTCTCAATAAAAAAATGGAATATTGAACAAAACATTTTACAGCCACAACGATTGGAAATGTTACGCGAAATGGCTCTAAATCAGCTTCGTACAATTCAAAGTCTTGATTTTTCTTCTCAAAAGATTCTGACAATTTCTGATAAAAACGGAGGAATTTAATATGGCAATCTCTCCATCAATCGAATTAAAAACTCCTCATCTTACGCTCAGACCGGTTAGGGTAGGGGACGAAAAAGAAGTTCATGAATATGCGGGCGATAAGGGAATCACGATGATGTTCTGGCTCCCTAACGATACTTTTGAAGAAACCTGCAGTTTTGTAAAAGAGAATGCCCAGGCTTGGGAAAACGGAACGGCTGAGGATTTTGAGTTTGTGATTATTTATGAAGGAAAAATTATCGGTGGCTGTGATGCGGATTTGAGTCATAGTGATGACGGCTCTTATGCAACGCTTGGCTGGATTATTCATAAGGATTATCGCGGGCGCGGGTTTGCATCGGAAGCGGGAAAAGCGCTCATCGATTTTGCTTTTTCTAATCTTGATATAAAACGAATCCTCGCTCAGTGTGATTGCAAAAATGCGGCGTCTTTTGGCGTGATGAAAAAAATCGGGATGACACTCATCAACGACAAGGGCACAAGAACTTACCCGAAGACAGGAATCACATCCGGAGAGTTCACCTGCGAAATCACACGCGAGACTTGGGAAAAGAGATAAATAAAGAGGAAAAAAATGGAATTCAGGGAACTTACTAAAAATGATATACCATCTTTAGTCGAGCTTTACGTTCAGCTTGCCGTAGAAAACAAAGGAATCACCGTTGAGCAATCCGTAAAGACTTGGGAAGATCAGATAGAAAACAATAAAAACATTCATTACCTTGGCGCAGTCGATAACGGCCGTGTTGTTTCCACCTGCTACTGTGTGATAATTCCAAACCTCACCCGCCAGAATCGCCCCATCTGTTTTATAGAAAACGTCGTAACCCACGAAGATTACCGCAAGCAGGGCCTCGCCAGAAAAGTCATCCAGATGGCCCTGGACATCGCCCGCCAGCATAACTGCTTCAAAGCCATCCTCCAGTCCGGCATCACCCGCCCCGAAGCCCATAAATTTTACGAAAGCCTCGGATTCAAAAGCGACACAAAGAAGGCGTTTGACTTGAGGTTTGAGTAGATTATAGGGAAAATGATCGTTCGATTTTTTGTTGTAAATTACAAAAATATGTGTTAGTTTTTAAAAGAAGTAAAAAGGAGGTACAGAAATGAGTGAAAAGCGTTTGAATAATACAATTTATATCATGTATCTCGTTACAGAAAATTATAAGAAAGCACATTCTCTTTCAACCAGTCAATTTCTGGACCTCGATAAAAAATATCATATTATAAATTTTGTTGGAGAATGTCCTGATATTTTTGATTCTATGAATGCTCAGGAAATGATAGAGGAAATTGATCAGTATGTCGCAGCATATTAATAGTATTCTTTATCACGGTACAGCAGAAAAAATTCTTAAAATTGATGTCTCAAAAGGTCGGAGTAATAAAGATTTTGGACGTGGTTTTTATATGGCTGTTTCCAAGAGTCAGGCAATTGGAATGATGCATAAAAAATATAAAGAATCAATTATAAGACGACCTAATGCTCCTAAGGGGCAATTTGAAGAAATATTATATGAAATAAAAATTGATGTTGATTATTCAAAAGATTTGAATATTAAAATTTTCAAACAAGCAGATACAGAGTGGCTTGATTTTATTCTTAAATGCCGTGAGCAGAAAGACTTTTCTCATGATTATGATTTAGTAATAGGTCCTACAGCAGATGATGATACAATGGTTTGTTTGAATTCATATTGGAGAGGCTTTTATGGAGAAGTTGGTTCCCAAGAAGCAAAAGCAAAACTATTGGGATATCTTGAACCAGAAAATCTTGGGATCCAGTATTATGTTGGTAAACAGGAAGTGGCAGACCGTTTGATTTTAGAAATTAAACAAATAAGTTGGGATTGATTATGAGTGAAGATAAAATTGAACATTTAAAAGGACTCTGCGTAATCAATATAACAAAACATCTTATGCAGCGTTTGAATTTGAATCATGAAGAAGCATATAAAAAAATCTTGAGTTCAGAAACATATCGTATACTCATGCAGACAGATTCGTCATTATTTCTGGAAGACGATAACTATTTATGTAAAGCCATCGATACCGAAATCGACTCTGGCAAAGAAAAATTGTACGATATGATAAGTGAATAAAATCATTTAATCTTATATTTTTTCCTTGACAATAATTATCTCTCAACATAGAATAATCTTAGCTTCACTGGAAAGCTAGGTGCCCTATACGAAGATTCCATCCAGTGCAATAAAATATTTTTTCTTGGTGTCAGATTGTTGTCGCTAAGAGTTAATAGGGAAAACGATGGACAATATGTCTGATACTCATAAGGAGAAATATTATGTCTAATATTGATTATTTTAAATCACAAGCAAAACGTCTTCTCAAAGATTTTAAAACTCGGGTTTATAATGACGAAAAACAAATTTTCGAATATAAACCTGAGACTTACGATATAGTAAAAATTTTTGAGACTTTCAACATTCCTCATCAAAAAAAAGATTTCACTTTTTCCCTGATGAATGCTCAGCATACCATTGCAAAGTTGACAGGTGCTTCTAAATGGGAAGATCTTTTAAATGCAGGTGAAATTGAAAATGGTATTAATGAAGCTTTACTTAGACTATCCGAGTATTCATTGGTAAATGAAGAAAGATCTAAAAATAATACGAAAAAACATATTGAGGATGAAATCATATTACTTCCTGCTCCACAGAATCTTTACGCATGGATTATCCCACAACCTGGTATTGGAATTAATGTTGAATTTTCATTTGATTCAGTAGAGTATGCTGAATCATACATGATTTATTATTCTGACGAGAATAATATTAAAACAGCTAAACCTCTTGCTGAAGGGATTTTTTCGCCTATTAAGTACACTTACCGAGGAAACAGGCAACCGGCAAAATATTATTGGGTACGTGCCTTCGATGGTGAAGAATATGGTGAATGGTCTGAAATTGCTGATAGAAACAGATAAGAGGTAACGAAAATGAATAATAATATTAAACTCCCATGTGGAATTAATAAAGACGGAGAAGTTGTTTATATTGATGATGCTGTAAATGGTTTAGCCTGTGAATGTATGTGTCCTGGTTGCTGTCAGCCTTTAGTTGCAAAAAATAATGGAAAGATTAATGAACATCATTTTGCTCACAAGAGTAAAGATTTTGATTGTGAGCATGGCTATCAGTCAGCATTACATTATATGGCAAAAGATTTCTTTCTTGAACATAAAGAATTGATTTTTAAGAAGAATGGAATTATTGAAAGATATCCAATAGATGAGGTCCGAATTGAACAGAGATTAGATAACATTATTCCAGATATTCTTGTAATTTGTGATGGTAAAGAATTTATTGTCGAAATTTATGTTACTCATGCCGTTGATGATGAAAAGAAAGCAAAGATAAAATCAATGTTGACATCTGCTATAGAGATTGATATTTCCCATTTAAAAGATCAGATGATTGATAAAGAAACCTTAGAACAGGAATTATGTAATCCAGAAAATTACAGCTGGGTTTATGATGCTGATGATGATCTTGTAGAGAAGAAGAAAGAATTAATTTTGCAATATGGCTTGAAACTTGATATACAAGATTATAATTCAATCGCCTGTCCTCTTTTGTCAGATCAAAAACAGGATTTATTAAAATTTGTTCCTTTAGAATATTGTCTGCATTGTGCAGATAGTGTTTATCAAAAAGGGGAAAGATGCGTTCATTGTGGAAATAAACTCCCATTAGTAGTTCATGAGAATGGGCGAAGAAAAGATATTGTTGTAAATGATAAAGTTGTTATGTTCAAAAGCGTAGCTAGAAATAACTATAATGCATTTACCTCTAATTTAGGTAATTGTGTTGTCATGCAAGCTTTACGATTAAGACAGGGATTACAACAAGAATATAATAACTATCTGTTAAGACAATTTCGATATCTAGAAAATCAGTCTTCATTAAATAACAGAAACAGACCAAGCGATGGTTATAGAAAGAGATATTATCATTCATATAAAAAAAGAAGATAATGTATTTTCGTAAAAACGTGCTATAATTTTTTAAGGAGGATTTTCTATGAAAAAACTTTTTCTTATCCTTTTATTTACATTACTTCCTTTTACGATTTTTGCAGGACCGTTTGGGTTGAAGATGGGAATGACGCTGGAAGATATTGAACTGGTATGTGAAGAAGAACCTGAGTTTTACAAAGATGATATTTATTATATAAAACCTGTAAAAAAACACCCTTTGTTTGAAAAATATGTGATTTTTGTAGATAATGAAAAAGGTCTTTATTCTATTATCGCATTAAGTAAAGAAGATCGTTCAAGAACAGTTATCGATAATACATATACCGAAATTCGAGTAAGCATTTCTAAAACTTATGGTTCTTCAGAGAAAGTAGATGTCGGTATTTCATTGAAAGATAAAAAGTATAGTTCCATAGGTACATGTTTTTATTGTGAAAAATGGGAGAAAGAATTAAAAGATGATTTATCCTGTATTTTATTATATGAAACAAGATATTCCTATTCAGTTTATGATACATACGGTCTTGTCCTCCAATACGACTTCACCAACAAATCCGCTGTCGAAGAGTCCCAGGATGAAGTGTTCTAACTTGTGAAAGAGGCTTAGGTATTATGTCTTTACTTGATAAGTTTTTCAATTCGAAAGAAAACGAAAGTTTTATCAGCGAAAATCCTAATATTAAGATTGTTTATGAGTTTGATTCTTATGTGAACACGCTTCTGGAATCGGATTCTTATATTGCTAAAAGCGAATATCTTAAACGACAGGAAGAATGTAAAGACGCAATATCTTATTTCAAACAGTTAAAGGCCGATGGTTTACTTAACGATTTATGTAAGAAAAATAAAATACCAGCTGATGCGATTATTGCGGCTGTAGACAGATATGATGATGTAAAAAATCTTGTTGAAGAGCATAATAAAGATTTTGTTTCCAGAAAACTTGAAAGTGAAAAAGATTATCTTGATTCGATTTTAAAAGATTGTGACCCGAATATTCTTCTTGATGAAGATCAGCGTAAGGTAGTCCTGACTGATGAAGATTATTGTCTTGTAATTGCCGGGGCCGGGGCAGGTAAAACTACGACTGTTGCGGCCAAAGTAAAATATCTTGTAGAAAAGCAGCACATAAATCCTCAGGATATTCTTGTTGTATCTTTCACAAATAAAGCCGTAGGTGAACTTAAAGACAGAATCCAGAAACAGTTAAAGATTGATTGCCCTATTGCGACCTTCCATTCAACCGGAAATGCAATCTTGAATAAAGATAGCGAAGAAAAATTAAATATTGTTCAAAGCGAAAAGTTATACTTTGTCCTGGAAGATTATTTCCGTGATACTGTGTTACAAAATCCAAAAGTTGTTGATGATTTAATCACATTTTTTGCAACTTATTTTGATCCGCCTCTCCAGGTTAAAAATAAAGAAGAACTTTTTGAAAAGCTTTCCAATTCAAATTATTCAACCCTTAAAAGTGAAGTAGGGGAAGTAAAATTTGCTGTAGACCTGATGAATAACAGAAGTAAAGAGCATCGCACAATTCAGGATGAAGTACTTCGTTCTCAGGAAGAAGTTCAGATTGCGAATTTCCTTTATCTTAATAATATTGATTACGTATATGAGCCTCGTTATAAATACAATATTGATGGAGCAAAAAAGCCTTATACTCCGGATTTCTTAATTCGTCAGGGCGATAAAGAAGCGTACATTGAACACTTTGGAATTACACAGGAAGGGAAGAATTCACGATATTCAGAATCAGAATTAAAAAAATACCAGGAAGCAGTTCACAATAAAGTTGATTTACATAAAAAGCATGGAACAACTTTGCTATATACTTTCTCTGAATTCAACGATGGTAAACCTTTACTCGAACATCTTAAAAAGCAGCTTGAAAATACAGGCTTTGTTTTAGTACCACGCGATAATAAAGAAGTATTCCAGAAGATTCAAAATAGAGATGGAAGTCAATATGTACGAAAACTTTTAAATCTTGTTGACCGCTTTATTTCAAACTTCAAAACAAATGGCTATACTGTTGGCCAGTTTGATGAGTGGATTTTAAAATCTGATAATGTACGTACAAAACTTTTCCTTGGAATCTGTAAGGAATGTTATCTTGAATATGAACGTTATCTTTCTGAAAATAATGCCATCGACTTTGCAGATATGATTAATAAATCGGCAAGACTTTTGAAGGAAAAGAAAGAAGTCAGTGAACAGATAAATTTTAAATATATTATTGTTGATGAATATCAGGATATTTCACGTCAGCGTTTTGATTTAGTCGGAGCTCTTCATGATGTGACATCGGCTAAAATTATTGCTGTTGGAGATGACTGGCAGTCTATTTACGCATTCAGTGGTTCTGATATTACCTTGTTCACAAAGTTTTCGGAAATGATGGGATATGCAGAATGTCTTAAAATCACAAAAACTTATCGTAACTCTCAGGAAGTAATAGATATTGCCGGAAACTTTATTCAAAAAAATAAGACACAGATTAAGAAGACTTTGAAATCTCCTAAGACGATTAAAGACCCGGTTATTATTTATACGTATGATACAACTAAAAAAGAAAAAAATTCAGATTATAGAACTGGCGTAAGATATAATTTGGCAAAAGCTGTAGAGATTGCAATCGGACAGATTGTTGCGTTTTCTAAAGAAGAAAATAAGGATATTAATAAACAAGAAATTTTGCTTCTTGGAAGATATAATTTTGAAGGAGACCACTTACAACAGTCTGGTTTATTCGAATATACGAGGGGACAGACAAAAATCAAATGTCTTGCATACCCCGATTTAAAAATCACCTTTATGACAGCGCATGCTTCTAAAGGGCTTGGATATGATAATGTAATCGTAATAAACGGTAAAAACGGTATATTTGGATTTCCTTCAAAAATTGAAAATGACCCTGTATTAAATTATGTCGTAAAAACTGATAATGCGATTGAAGCGGCAGAAGAACGTCGTCTTTTTTATGTTGCCATGACCCGTACAAAAAACAGAGTTTATTTTATAGCACCTGAGCGTAATCCTTCTGAATTCCTTCTGGAGATTAAACATGATTACAAAAATGTTGTCCTCAAGGGTGAATGGAAAGAAGATGTTATGGATGGTACAACCTATAAAAAAGCCTGTCCTATCTGCGGCTATCCTTTGCAGAGAAAAATCAAACCTGCATACGGCTTGAACCTCTGGATTTGTATGAATGATCCCGAAGTCTGTGATTTTATGACAAACAAAATCGAAGCCGGAAAACTTTCTATCCAGAAGTGTGAAAAGTGCGATGGATATTTGATTGCAAAGCAACAAAAAGACGGAAGGTTTTTCTTAGGTTGCACAAATTATCTGGATAATGGAAAAGGTTGTGATTTTCATATATGGAATGAAGATTATTATCGTATCAACAATCTTTCCCCTGATCCTGCTCCAAAAGTGCAGATTCCAAAAGGATATGAGCCCATAACCTCAAAAATTCCTTGATAATCCTTCAAAATGAGCCTATAATATTTAAAATATAGGCTCAAAATCATGGAATATATACTTCATAAAAAGAACATTCCAATTCTTCAGTATGAAGAAGATGACTCAAATCGTATAACGGGCATAAAAAAGGTGTTTAATGTGGCTCATATGCCGCCGCATCTTTTTACGGATGGCAGGGCGTCTTCGGAAAATGAATATGCGCTTTGTCAGAAGCTGGAGGATTTTTTCAGTAACAGAATCATTCCATACACCCGCAAAAGTTTTAAAGAGATGCTTTTAGAGCTCGAGATTCATTCGGGGGAGGAGCTTGCAAAAAAGAGTTTTTATCTGAGTCTTTCGGATCAATACTGGGTGTGTCCGCTTTCGCAGTTTGGAAAAATCTGGTGGGAAGACATCAACTTTTTTACGAATGAATATGACAGTGCTATAGGACTAAGGCTTGTTTCGGGGTCTAAGGCTCTGAACAAAAACTCATCATCATTTTCTCCTGATAATACGACAGGTGGGGAGCTTCCAAAAAGATGGATTCGAAAAAACGGTATAAATTATCTTGAAAAGGCGGGAACAGGGACTGAACAGCAGGAGCCTTTAAACGAAGTTCTTGCAACTGAAATCTGCCGGCGTCTTAATATCACTCACATCCCTTATACTCTCGAAATTCGTGATGAAAATTATTTTTCTCTCTGTCCCGATATCGTTGATCAGAATACCGAGATGGTTCCGCTTGCTTCTATTTATGAAGACATTCCGCTTAAAGATGGTGTTAAATATGATTACGAAAAATTGATCCTCCGCTGTAACGAGCTTGGTATCCCGAATGCAGAAACGGATCTTCTGAAAATTTTTCTCCTTGATTTTATCATCGCAAATGTTGACCGCCATTCCTTTAATATCAGTTTTCTTCGTGATTCTGATTCTCTTGAATGGCTTGGTGTTGCTCCTGTTTATGATTCTGGTAAATCGATGTTTTTGAATAAGCTTGATTTCGAGATGGATATGACTTCATCTTTCAGAATAGAAGCCAAGCCTTTTGAACAAACTCAGTCTGCTCAGTTTAAACTTCTTCCAATGGAAAAGATTGCTCATCTTATTGATTTTTCTTCGCTAAAAGATATTTCAAAATGGTATAAAGATTTTCTTTCTCCGCTCCGCCGTTTGTCTCCTTCTAAAAAAGAGGCCCTTGTAAAAAAACTTGAAGAGCGTATCACAGAGGCAAAAATACTTCTGCAGAAAAAACAGGAAGGAAAGCTTTATAAAACTGATGATGGTCTTTATGGCGGATTAGATATTAAAGAAAAAGCGCCCGGTTATAAAAAACATAAACCTGATTCAAAAGAACTTGTTTACATCTCTTTACTTCAGGAACCGTCTTTGACTAAAGAAATGCTTTCCGAACGTCTTGGCCTTTCTCGTGCCACCATAACCCGCATCCTTCAGAAGCTCAAAACCGAAGGAAAAATCAAACGCGTGGGTGCAAATAAAAACGGACACTGGGAGATTACGGGGTAATAAAACAGATGCTTTAAAGACTGTAATCTATTTTCAGAGTGCAGAGTTCCTTATTTTTTCCATTTAACAAATCCCAAATTCATGCTACAATAATTTATTATCAGAAAGTAGTTTTCCACATTTTAGTTTTTCGAGGTTTTTATGAAAGCGAACTTTTTTAAATCTTTTAGTTTTTTTGTTATTCTGTCTTTTTTTGTGATGCCTGCTTTTTCGCAGCCGGTCTTGATTGATGCTGCTGCAAAAGTTGAATATGCAATTGAATGGCATTTAAACGGTGGTGTTCAAAATAAGGCGAATCCCGATACTTATACTGCAGAAGATGGTCTTACTCTTGCCGCACCGGCTCGACCAGGTTATATATTCAACGGTTGGTATACCAAACCGGATTTAAGCGGAGATAAAGTTACTGCCATCAAAAAAGGCGAGACTCAGAAAAAAGTCTTTTATGCAGGCTGGGTTATAACAAAGGAACAGGCTATAAAAAGAATGAATGAAGAAATGGTAACTGTAATTCCAGCCGGTAAGAAAGTGAATATGGAAAATTTTGCAGGTACGGAAGGCTTTCAGACTATTAATGCCTATATGATTGGAAAATATGAGGTTACCCAGGATTTGTATATGGCTGTCATGGGGGAAAATCCCAGTATTCACAGTTACAACCCTGAAGACGGTGAAGTTCAGGAAAAGCGCCCTGTAGAAAATGTAAGCTGGTATGACGTCGTATATTTTTGCAACAAGCTCAGTATGATAATGGGGCTTACACCTGCCTATTCTGTTAACGGACAAACTGACCCGGAAAAATGGAATTATACCCCTCATAAAGAAGAAAGAATTAATTCTTATGTGATATGCGACTTAAGTGCAAACGGCTTTCGTTTACCTACAGAAGCAGAATGGGAAATGGCTGCCCGTGGTGGAGTAGCCGGCGGATGGGATTATAAGTATTCCGGTAGCAATAATGAAAGTGAAGTTTCCTGGAATTATTTTAACTCTCAAGTTGAAGGTTCTTTTGTAACACACGAGGTAGGAAAGAAAAAGCCAAACGCACTGGGTATTTATGATATGACTGGAAACGTAAATGAATGGTGCAACAATGACTATGCCTCCGATGAACATGTGCGTGTTTGTCGCGGCGGTTTCTACAGCACTAGCAATGCTTCCGATCTTTCAGTTTCTTATCGGAACTATGATTATAAGTACCATCGTCAAAGATCTCTCGGCTTCCGCGTAGCCCGTTCGATTCAATAACCCGAATATCTCACAATAACATATCAATAAATCAGGGAGACTGCATTATAATCAATCTCCCTGATTTTTTTTTTCTTAAAATTTCCCCACAAAAAAACTAGATTTTCTGTAACTAATATGCTAGAATACTAGTAGTAAAGTTAATAGTTTTTTAGCGGAAACTGGTGTATAATTATCCATATAATTATCTGGCTTTACAGGAGTATTAAAATGAAGCTTTCGGCAGAAGGTATAAAAAATCGTGGTGAATGGGAAGCTAAGGGCTATTCTCTTCCTTCTTTTGATATAGAAAATGTAAAAAAATCGACAAAGGAAAAGCCGTTCTGGATTCATTTTGGGGCAGGAAATATTTTCCGCGCGTTCCAGGCAAATGTTGTTCAAGAGCTTTTAAATAAAGGTGTTTTGGACCGGGGGCTTGTTGTTGCAGAAGGCTATGATTACGAAATCATCGAAAAGATGTACCGCCCCCACGATAACATCGGTGCTCTTGTTACCTTAAAATCAAGCGGCTCGGTAGAAAAAACTGTTGTTGGTTCAATCATGGAAGCGCTTTGTGCAGATAGTTCTAACGAAAAAGACTGGGCTCGCCTCTTAGAAATCTTCCGCTCTCCATCTCTCCAGATGGTAACTTTTACAATCACAGAAAAGGGCTATCTTTTAAAAAATGCATCAGGTGTGTTCATGCCTGGTGTAGAAGATGACTTTAATGCAGGCCCTGTTCTTCCAAAATCATACATCGGTAAGGTTGTGACACTCCTCCACGAACGCTATGTAAACGGTGAACTTCCTGTTGCAATGGTGAGTATGGATAACTGCTCCCACAACGGAGATAAATTATATGCTGCCGTAAACGAGTTTGCATCAGAATGGGAAAAACGCGGCGTTTGTAAATCAGGATTTTTAAAATATATAAACGATGAATCTAAGGTAACATTCCCTTGGACAATGATCGATAAAATCACTCCGCGCCCGGATGCAAAAATCGAACAGATTCTTAAAGACGACGGCATCGAAGAACTCGACCCTGTAATCACAACTAAAAAAACTTATGTGGCTCCTTTTGTAAACGCAGAGGAATGCCAGTATCTTGTAATCGAAGATAAATTTCCAAACGGAAGACCAGAGCTCGAAAAGGCAGGACTTTATTTTACAAACCGCGAAACTGTAGACAAAGTCGAAAAGATGAAAGTCTGCACATGTCTTAATCCTCTTCACACCTTCCTTGCAATCAGCGGAAACCTCCTTGGCTACACTTTGATTGCGGACGAAATGAAGGATGAAGATTTACTCCGCCTTGTAAAACGCCTTGGCTACGAAGAAGGACTTCCTGTTGTTGTTGATCCCGGAATCATTAAACCCCGCGACTTTATTGATGAAGTTGTAAACATCCGTATTCCTAATCCTTTTATGCCGGACACCCCTCAGCGAATTGCCTGCGATACAAGTCAGAAGCTTTCAATCCGTTTTGGAGAAACAATCAAAAAATATCTTGAAAATAAATCACTGAGCCTGGATAACCTTAAAGTAATTCCTCTTGTGTTTGCACTTTGGCTTCGTTACCTTATGGCTCTTGATGATAACGGCAATGTTTTTGAATTAAACCCTGATCCACTTTTGGATGACGTAAAAAAATATGTGGAAGGCGTAAAGCTTGGAGAAGGTGTTTCTGATGAAAGTCTTACAAAAATTGATGAGCTTCTTCGCCGTAAAGAAATCTTTGGTGTTGATTTATTCCAGGCGGGTCTTGCCCCTCGCGTTAAGGATTTATTCAAAGAGCTTTGTAAAGAAAAGGGAAGTGTAAGAAGAGTTCTTCAAAGTATATAAGCGCTTATTTTCAATACTCACTATAAGTATTATAATCTGCATTACGGAGTTATGATGAAAAAATATATCTTGATTTTTTTACTCGCCCTTACTGGTTTTTGTTATGCAGATGAAATTTCTAAAAATGCGTACACGCTCTCTAAAGCACAAATTTATAACTTTGATAATTATCTTTCAAAAATAACTAAAGCTTATCATATTCCCGGTATGGCATTTTTAATTACAGGACCTGATAGTGCTCTTTATGGCTATACATCCGGGCAGTGTAAAAGTATGGATCAGCAGTTTTTTATTGGTTCAATGAGTAAATCTTATACCGCCCTCTGCATCATGCAGCTTGTAGAAAAAGGAAAAATCAATCTTGATGATGATTTTACTTTATACCTTCCTGAATATAAATTTGAAAAAAAAATTACGGTGTTAAATCTTCTTAATCACACAAGCGGCTTTGACACACACATGAAGCTTTACGATAAAAAACATCTTAAAATCACAGAGACTTACGGAAAGTATGAATACGCAAATGTTAATTACGACTTACTTGGAAAAATTATAGAAAAGGTTTCGGGTAAATCATACAAAGAATATATAAAAGAAAATATTTTTACTCCGCTTGGAATGGATAGTTCCTTTGGCGATGCACTCTCTGTTAAAAATTCTAATCAGCTTTTAAAAGGAAACAGAAATTATTTTGGCTTTTTTATAAGAGGCGAAGCTGATTATCCTACAGAAAAATCGTGGTTTCATGAGCCTGCGGGTTACATTGCTTCGACTCCGGCCGATCATGGGAAATATTTAAGGATGTATTTAAACGGCGGCCTTACTCCGGATGGAAAGGAGATTATCACAAAAGAAAGCATAAACTCCATGTGGTATAAAAATATACCTTTGTGCGACAGTTATAATACGCTTTATGGAATGGGCTGGAATTTTATGTATTATGGCGGGCAGCCGATTATCTTTCACGGTGGTCTTGTAGAAAATGGAATTACTTATATGTTCATTCTTCCAAAGAAAAATATTGCAGTCTGTTTTATGATTAATGGTGCTGATGAATTTGGTATGAATAATCTTATGGATTCTGCTTTCTGGTCAAGCCTTAAAATTTTAGATGGTGAAAAACCTGATGAAGTAAACTTTAGTGATTACAGAAAAATCCATCTTCTTTACGATTTGATTTATTTTATAATTTTCGCTGTTTCTGTTTTAGGATTTGTGCTTGCAATTCGTTCTAAAAACGGGTTCAACTCAAATCACAAAATCAGAAAAATCATTCTGGGAGTGATTGGATTTTTATTTTGGCCTTTACTGCTTCTTACATTTTCAAAAATCTTTATTGACACTCCGCTATGGGTAATAAAATCTTTTGTTCCTGATTTATTTTTAACAATCGTAATAAGCGTGATTCTTTCTTTTGCCGGAGGAATCATTATGATTATAAAATCAAAAAGAGGTAATTATGAAAAAATTTCTGGATGATGATTTTCTTTTACAAACTAAAACTGCTCGTATCTTATTCCATGAGTATGCAGAAAATGAACCGATTTTTGATTTTCACAATCACCTTTCTCCAAAAGAAATTTATGAAGATAAACCGCTTGGAAATCTTTCGAATGCATGGCTTGATCACGATCATTATAAATGGCGGGCAATGCGTGCTTTCGGAATTGATGAAGGCTTAATCACAGGACATCTGAATAAGGATGGAAGTGTAAAATCTATAGAAGAGAGAGGCGGAAAAGAGGCTGCAGAAAAAGCTGATTATGAACGCTATCTTTCTTTTGTAAAAACATTGGAAGGCTCAATCGGAAATCCGCTCTATCACTGGAGCCATTTGGAACTCAAGCGTTATTTTGGAATTACTGAACCTCTTACTGAGCAAAATGCGCTTAAAATCTGGAATAAATGCAATGAGCTTCTTTTAAAAGATGATTACACTCCGCGAAAGCTTTTATTAAAAATGGGCGTTCGTGAGCTTTGTACAACTGATGATCCTTTAGACAGCCTTGAATGGCATAAAAAATTGAGCCTTGAATGGAAAGATTGCAAGGTAAGACCTTCTTTCCGCCCAGATGCAGTTTTAAATCCTCAGAATAAAAATTTCGGTGATTATATTTCTAAGCTCCAGGAGATGGATGGCAGAAAATTTAAAAGCGTAAAGGATATGATTTTAGCCCTTGGAAGGCGGATGGATTATTTTAAAGAGAACGGAAGTGTTGTAAGCGACCATTCCCTGGAAAGTGATTTTTATCTTCCTTGTGACGAAAGCGATGTTGATTATAGTTTTGAAAAAGCCTGGATTGGAAAAAGTCTTAAGGACGAAGAAATCCAGAAATACCGCGGATATGTTTTGGTTGAACTTGGAAAACTCTACGCACAGAAAGGCTTTGTAATGCAGATTCACCTGGGTGCTCTGCGCGACAATAATTCTTTGATGAAGGAACAAAGCGGAATTAATATCGGCGAAGACAGCCTGAACGATTTTAGTTTTATCTCTGAACTTGGTTCAGTTTTAAATGCGATTTATTCTGCAGAACCTGGTGCAAAGACAATTCTTTATAACTTAAATCCAAAAGATAATGAAGCGCTTGCCACAATGGCTGCCAATTTTCGTAACTGTCAGTTTGGTCCTGCATGGTGGTTCAACGATCATAAGGACGGAATTGAAGAACAGATAAGGGTATATTCACGCACTTCGGTTTTGCGATGTTATGTTGGAATGCTCACAGATTCAAGAAGTTTTCTTTCGTATCCGCGTCATGAATACTTCCGCCGCATCTTATGTAATTACATAGGGAATCTTGTGGAAAACGGAGAATACCCGTGGCAGAAAGAAGTGCTTGGAAAAATCGTAAAAGATATTTCCTGTAAAAACGCAGAAGATTTTTTCTTAAAAAAGATATAAATTTAAAAAGAGGCATTTTATGAATGATGTACTTAAACAGATAGGCTCAACCGGGATTGTCCCTGTTGTAGTTTTGAATAAAGCAGATGATGCAAAACCGCTTGCACAAAGTCTTGTAAATGGCGGACTTCCCTGTGCCGAAGTAACCTTCAGGACAGATGCAGCCGAAGAAAGCATCCGTATTATCTCAAAAGAGTTTCCAAACATGCTTACCGGAGCCGGAACAGTTTTATCTGTAGAACAGGTAAAAAGAGCAGTAGGAGCAGGTGCAAAATTTATAGTAAGCCCTGGCTTTAATCCAAAAGTAGTAGAATACTGCCTCAAGAAAAACTACCCGATTACCCCCGGCATCATGACTCCGACAGAACTCGAAATGGCTCTTGATTACGGTTTAGAAGTAGTAAAATTCTTCCCAGCCGAAAACGCCGGCGGCCTTAAAATGATAAAAGCCATGAGCGCTCCCTATACCAAAATGCTCTTTATGCCCACCGGCGGCATAAACCCCCAGAACGTCCGCGACTATCTTTCCTGCACCAAAATCCTTGCCTGCGGCGGCAGCTGGATGGTAAAATCCGACCTCATAACTTCCGGAAACTTCGCCGAAATCGAACGCCTGACCCGAGAAGCTTCAGGAATAGTAAAAGAAATAAGAGGCTAGAAGAAAACTACAGGACGCTTAAGCCCCGCTTAAGCCGTCCCCCAAAAAAGATTTTGGACGCTTAAGCTCTGCTTAAGCCGTCCTATAAAAATAAATCTGGACGCTTATGGAATCATAAGCCGTCCAATACGCCAGCCAACCAATCCCCATTTAAAAAGGGGTTCTTAGGGGAAAATTCCCCTAAGCGGTGCTCGGGGAAGAAGAGGGTTTGGGAGAGGAAAACCCTCCGCTTCCGAAGTAGAGGGGGTGTCCTCTCCCAATAAAAGGGGGTTTTAGGGGTCCTCCCCTAAAGAATAAATTTAAAAAAAGGGTTTTAGGGGCCCTCCCCTAAAAAATAGATTTAAAAAAAGGATTTTAGGGACTTTCCCTAAAGAATAAATTTAAAAAAAGGGGTTTTAGGGACCTCCCTAAAAAAAAGAATATGTATAAAACAGGGGATCCTTAAGGGACCTCCCTTAAGAAAATAAGTTTATATAAGGAAGAACATATGAAAACTGTTACATTTGGCGAAATAATGCTCCGCCTTGAACCGGAAGGATACTTCCGCTTTGTTCAGGTGGATAAAATGACATCAACATTCGGGGGAGGCGAGGCTAACGTTGCTGTTTCCCTTGCAAACTTCGGACTTGATTCTTATTACGTTACAAAGCTTCCAAAACACGAAATAGGTCAGGCAGCCGTAAACAGCCTCCGCCGTTATGGTGTAAACACACAGTACATCGTTCGTGGCGGAGACCGTGTAGGAATCTATTATAACGAAAGGGGAGCAAGCCAGCGTGGTTCTAAATGTATTTACGACCGTGCACACTCCGCAATTGCCGAAGCAAAACCCGAAGACTTTAACTGGAAAGAAATATTCAAAGACTGTAAATGGTTCCATCTTACAGGAATCACTCCGGCCCTTGGCGGAAACCTGGTAGAAATCTGTATTCAGGCTTGTAAGGCTGCAAAAGAAGCAGGTGCTACAGTAAGCTGCGACTTAAACTACCGCGGAAAACTCTGGACCCGCGAAGAAGCTCGCAAGGCAATGACAGAAATCTGTAAGTATGTAGATGTATGTATTTCTAACGAAGAAGATGCAAAAGATGTATTTGGAATCGAAGCCGAAAACACAGACATCAACAGCGGAAAATTAAACAAAGAAGGCTATAAATCTGTTGCAAAACAACTTGCCGATAAATTCGGGTTCAAAAAAGTTGCAATCACACTCAGAACATCAATCAATGCAAACCGTAACAACTGGGCAGCCCTTTTATACGACGGAAAGGATTACTGCTTTAGTAAAGAATACGAGATGTACATTGTTGATCGCGTAGGTGGCGGAGACAGCTTTGGAGGTGGATTAATCTATTCACTTTTGAACGGAAAATCAACTCAGGACGCTGTTGAATTTGCAGTAGCCGCAAGTTGTCTTAAACATACAATCGAAGGCGATTACAACATGGTAAGCGTAGATGAAGTAGAAAAGCTTGCCGGTGGAAACGGCTCGGGTCGTATTCAGAGATAGAATATCAGAACAAAAAAAAATAATCAGCTATTTTAGATAAGATTTAGAGCTTTCGGTTTTATAGTTCTTCTATAAAGTCGGAAGCTTTTTTTCTTTTAGCAACGATTACAGTAATATCATCATGAACAGGCTCTCCATCAAGGAATGTAGTAAATCCTTTATTTATGGCATCGAGGATGTTCTGTGCAGAAGCGTTTTTATTTGCCTTAACAATTTTCTTTACGCGTTCAATTCCAAACTGTTCTTTTGTATTATCATGGGCTTCTATAAGTCCGTCTGTGAATAAAACAAAAATATCATCAGGGGAAGATTTAATCGTTGTTACAGGGAAAGAAACATTCAATCCTTCAACACCAATCATACCATACTGTTCTTCCGGATTTTTATATACAATTTCTGTAATGTCATTTGCTTTTGCATCAAAATAAAGAGGATGAGGATGACCGGCATTTACGATTTCTACATCGCAGGTATTTTTCTTGGAAATCTCACTAAAGCGGAACAAAAGTCCTGTGATATAGTTTTCTACGTTTACCTTTTCCTTGATGTAAGATTCATTGATTTTATTCATTACATCAGTTAAAGAATCTTTGTTTTCGAGTGAATTCATAAAGTGCTGCGAAATAATTCCTTTAGCAAGGATAGTCATAAGACCAGCAGGAATACCGTGACCCGAAACATCAAAAAGTCCTATTCCCTTAAGTTCAGATTTTTTTGTGTAGTAATCATAAATATCGCCGGAAACATTATCTGTAAGGATTGAATATGAAGCGGTGATTTCCCATCCAGGATACTGATTTTTGGGATTGGGAATAAAATTATTCTGAACGTTAGAAACTGCTTCGAGTCCGCGTGTTAAAACAAAGTTTGCATCTGAAAGTTCTTTTGTTCTTTCGGTTACAATTTCTTCGAGGTTTGCATTAAACTCTTCGAGCTTTGTCTTTAAAAGAGCGTTCTTTGAGTAAGCGTTATTAAAGCGTACAACAAGGTAACAGAGGAATATAATTATTGTTATCTGCCAGCCATATAACGTAAAGTATGGTAAGGCTTTGATTTTAAATACAAAGCGTATCAGAACATCAATAACAATGCTGAAGATTACAGGAGCAAATCCTCCCAGAAGCTGATAAGCATAAACCTTTTTTTCAGGAGACTTTAATGCTTTTACAATAAGCGGGATACTAAAGCAGAACTGGAGGAGAACGAAGGCTGTAATAAAAGGGATAAAATCAATAAGTCTTCTGTAGGTCGGAATAAAGTATGTAAAGAAGAGTGGAATTGCAAGAAGAATAATTCGCAATTCTGCAATATGCTTTTTCCACGGATATTTTAGGAAAGAAATTATAAATGAGTTTGCAAAATAAATTGTAATGAATGCGCCCGAGCACACTGTGATCTTAAGAATCGTGAGATATGGAATACCAATGTTGTAAATCCAGGGAAGTTCTATCGAATAGAACGGAAAGAGGAAGAGAATCGTAAAAAGGTTCAAAAGTGCAAAGACTATGTATTCAATATTGTCAAAGAATTTTTTAAGTCCGATATGCATGATAAAATAGAGTACAAAAACAAAAAACATGGCGCCGGAAAAAATCAGATTTATTTTGGAATTAAGAAAGCTTTTAAGTTCAGAAAGCATATAAGTATCTTTAGGATCGCCGATAAAAATGTCACTCGAGATTGCTCCAAGAGGACCCGGCCAGATTTTTATAAAGATAATGTTTTCGCCCTCCTGATTTAAGAGCTCTTTTTGAATCGGATAATAATGGGCTTTAAATCCGGAGCTGTATTCCTCTGTAGGAAATCCTCCGTAGGTCCCAAGAAGACTTCCGTTAAGGTATACAGTATCTGCAGAGCGGAGAAAAGCAATGTATAAGGCTAAGTCTTTGTATTGTAGGCTTTTATCTAAAGTAAAAGTTGATTTAACCCAGATGTAATCATTTTCATTTACAAGGGCATGTGTAAGGTCATCTGCAACATCGGGTGTGAGTTTTATAAAATCCTTGTTGTCCTGGATATGTTGCAATTCCTGATAGGGTGGTGCCTCAAAAAACAAAAGAGAATCATTAAGATAGATTCTTTTCTGTTTATTTTTGCAGGAAGTAAAAGAAAAAAGAATCAGAATGAAAAAGAGAAAAGCATATATTTTCCTATTCTTATGCATACTCTTTTATTATAAACCGTGAATGATAAAAATCAAAGAAAATTAAAATCTTTCAACATTTTTTTTGGCAGATTTCTTGTATGCGCTTGCGTCAGAGCTTTTTTTCTTAGTTTCTGTGCCTTTTTTTGCGCTTTTTGCCTTATTTTTCTTTGATTCTGAGTCTGTTTTTCCAGATTTAGAGTATGATTTTGAGCTTTTTCCTGAGCCTGCTTTTTTACCGGAGTTTGATTTTCCTTCCGAGCCGGATTTTCCCTTCTTTCTTGAACCGCGTCCTTCCTCTTTTACATCTATGTGCATGTGTGGAAGCTTTTTATTCGATTTAGAAAGTTCAAGTGCCTTTTTTGCATCCTTTACAGGAAGGCTTACAAGAGAGAACTGCTGTGCAACATCAATGTCATCAACAAGGCGGCCCGGCATGTGAAGAAGGTTAGAGAAGAAATCTGCAATTTCTTTTGCCCTGTATCCGTCTTTTTTACCAAGAGAAACATAAATCCTCATCTGTTCACCAAGCGATTTAATATCCTTTACACTGATTCTTCCGTAGTGTTTCGGGCTAAGCTGATTACCGTATAGAATAGAAAGAACACCCGCAAGCACTTTTTTAGCATCGTGATTTTCTGTAAGGCTTTCTGCAAGCTCTTCGAATTTTGTATCGGCAGGAATAACTTCTTCATCCTTAAAAAGCTTTGCCTTTAAATCCGAAATAAGCTTTTCTTCTTTGATTGCAAGAACCTGGGTAACGTTCGGAACTTTTTCTTCTGCAAATTTACTCTTTGTGGCGCGTTCAACGTTCTTAATAAAATAACCGAGTTTTCGTCTTTCTTCGGGGCGTACAAAAGTAACCGCAATTCCTGTAGTTCCCGCTCTTCCTGTTCGACCGATTCTGTGAACATAGGTTGCAGTATCAAAAGGGAGGGAATAGTTTACAACATGTGTTAATCCCGAAATATCAATTCCGCGTGCCGCAACGTCTGTAGCAACAAGAATGCGTGTTTTTTTCATGCGGAAGCGTTCCAGAACTTTTTCCCTTTGATTCTGCATGATGTCTCCGTGGAGTGCATCTGCTTCGTAGCCTTTCATGTCCAGTTCTTTTGCTACACGGTCAGCATCCATTTTTGTTGTGGTAAATACAAGACCGTAAAAATCAGGAGACATATCTATAAGGCGGACAAGAGCTTCTATCTTATCGCTTTCTTTTAAAAGCCAGTATTTCTGTTCGATTAAAAGCGCTTCGTCAATAACCTTTGCTTCTTCGATTACATCGTATTCGCCCATAAAGTCGCCGGCAATTTTTAAAATTGGAGGAGGCATTGTGGCGCTGAATAAAAGGATTCTGCTTTGTGGATTAGCCTGTTCAAAAATTTCACGGATATCGTCGATAAAGCCCATGTCGAGCATTTCGTCGCCTTCGTCCAGAATAAAATATTTTATATTCTTGAGGTCTAAAGTTTTTCGTTCAAGGTGATCTTTGATTCTTCCCGGAGTTCCTACAACAATCTGTGCGCCTTTTTTTAGTTCGCGGATCTGTGTGGCATAAGAAGCACCACCATATAAAACTGTTGTATGAGGAAAATCCTTTGCGGTAAAAGACTTCATCTCTTCGCAGGTCTGAACTGCAAGCTCGCGTGTCGGCTCTAAGATTAAAGCTTCTACGTGGTTTGATTTTTCCCTTATAGACTGAATGATTGGAAGTCCGAATGCAGCTGTTTTTCCGGTTCCTGTTCTTGCCCTTGCAATTAAATTAGTATCCCCTGTTAAAAGGCGCGGAATTGCGAGCACCTGGATTGGAGAAGGAGTAACAAAGCCCTTTTTCTGTACGGCCTTTAAGGTGTATTCATCAAGTCCTAAATCTTCAAAAGTAACCGTCTCTTCGTTCTGATTTTCATTTTCGTCAGATTCAGCAATCTGATCTTCGATAATAGTATTTTCTTCCATATAAGTCCCTAAAATATATCTGAAATAACCTTATTAAGCAATCCATAATGTAAAACATCGAAAATCAATTTTTAAATATACATACCATGTAAAAATCGCGGAAGGCGCCTCGCAATGACGTAGTACAAAATTGAATTTTTGTTTTTTTTGTGCTATAATAGGGGTATATATGGATACAAAGTTTAAAGTTGACCAGAAGGTCGTTTACCCAAGTCAGGGTGTTGGAATTGTAAAAGAGATATTCGAAAAATCTTTTAAAGATCAGATGATGATGTATTATAAGATTTATATCGAAGCCTCTGATATGATTGTAATGGTTCCAGTTGAAAAGGCAGAAGATCTTGGTATACGTCAGATTGTTTCTGCAAAAGAAGCACAGAAGGCACTTGATCTTCTTTCTGCTGATTTTGAACCTATTACTTCCGATTGGAAACTCCGCTATCAGATGAATCTCGAGCTTCTCAAAAAAGGAACAATCAGCGATATTGCAGAAATTGTACGCTGTTTATATAACCGCAGCAAGGTTAAAGAACTTCCTATTCTTGAACGCAAACTCTACGATTCTGCAAAAAAACTTCTTGAAGACGAAATCGCTTATGCTTTAAAGAAAACTCCTAAAGAAATTGAACAGGCTATCCACACAAAGCTTGAACCTTTAGGCGCAATTGCAAAAGTTAAACATACTCTTCCATTGGACGATGACGAAGATGATGATTTAATGGATGACGTTAATGAAAAATCTGATGATCAGGATGACGAAGAAGATTTAGATGATAATGATTCAGATTCTTCGGACGACATGGACGAGTCAGAAGATTTTGATGACGATGAACAGTTCTAATTCTTTTAATTCAAAAAAAATTTCAGTAATAATAACTGCCGCCGGTTCTTCTTCGAGGATGGGTGGCAGCATTAAAAAAGAATATCTTCCTTATAAAAATGGCACAGTTATTTCAAGCTGTGCTATAGCTTTTTTAAAGGCCGCAGAAAAAAATAAATGGAACCTTTCGCACTTTGTCGTGACTTATCCATGTGGTGGTCTTAAAGAATCGCAGAAAGCAGTACTTATCCCTGATGTAAAATCACAAGCTTTTAAAGATATAAGTTTTGTGGAAGGTGGGGATTCAAGGCAGGCTTCTGTTTTTAAAGCCCTTGATTTTATAAACCAGAATGGAAAAAGCGATATTGTTTTGATTCACGATGGGGCCCGCCCATTTGTAAGCGAAAGTCTTATACAGGCTGTTGTCGATTCAGTTTTAAAAACAGGGGACGGAGCAGTTCCTGGGCTTACCCCTGTAGAAACAATCAAAGAAATAGATTCAGAAGGCCGCATCGTAAAGCATTTAAAAAGAATTACACTTTCGAGTGTTCAGACTCCACAGGGGTTTGATTTTAATAAGCTTTATGATTTTAATTTAAAAGCCAAAAACGATGATTACGAATATACCGATGACACAGAAATCTACGGACATTTTGGAGGAACAGTGAGGGTTGTCCCCGCTGACCCTGATAATATAAAGATTACTTATCCAAAAGATTTAGAAAGGATTAAAAAATGATCAGAACCGGTTTAGGATACGATTTACACAGGCTCGTAAAAGGCAGGAAGCTCATTCTTGGAGGCGTTGTAATTCCATTTAATAAAGGCGAAGACGGACATTCCGATGGTGATGTTCTTTTTCATGCGATTACCGATGCCGTTCTTGGCGCAAGCGGTCTTGGAGATATCGGTTCATTTTTCCCACCCGAAGACAATAAATGGAAAGATGCTGATTCTGCTTTCTTACTTTCCACTGTTATGGAAAAAGTTTATCAAAAAGGCTGGAAAATCGAAAATATAGACTGCGTTATAAAGCTTGAAAAACCAAAATTCATTCCGTACAGACAGGACGTTATAAACTCAATTGCCAGGGTTTTGAAGATTGAACCATCGCAGGTTTTTGTAAAAGCAAAGACAGGCGAAAAACTTGGCGACGTTGGAAAAGGAAAAGCAATAGAAGCTTACTGCTCGTGTCTGATTTCGAAATAGGAGTGGAAGGAAAATGCATATTGCAGTTGCCTGTGCATTCTGCAGTGTTTTTATCCGTGTAAAAAAAACTGATTCTGAAGTTCAGAATCAGTTTTTTTATTTTAACCTTCGATGTATAAAATTTTCTTATTACTCTGGAAGAGAAAGAAGAAGGTCGATTTCTGTCGGTGTTCTCTTAAAGCGTGAAGCAATTTCGTTGATTGTCCATCCTTCGCGTTTAAGTGCACGGATTGTTTCTCTTTCCTGAGGAGAAATGCTTGTTTCTTTAGCAGGAGCCTTTTTCTTTTCTTCCTGCTGTGTAATAGCGTGGAGAACTTCGAATTTGTTGTCGATTTCGCGCTTGAGTTTTTCAAGCTGAAGTTCTGCCTTTTTGATTTCTCCGTTTTCTTCCTGGAGGTTTGCAAGGCGTTTTTCTGTATCTGTAAGAGCACCCTGAAGGTTTCCAAGTTTAGAAGCAGCTTCTGTAATCTTAGGTCCATTCTGAAGAAGGCGGTCAACGTTAGCCTGAACATCTTTAATTTCCTGTGGAAGAGATGTAACCATTCTAGCGCAGTCTGTAATCTTAGTTTCGAGTGTCTTAAGGTGTGTGAATGAAGAATCAACATCTTTCATTACGCGGTTAATAACATCATCCTTCTTTTCGAGTCTTTCGAACTGAGCAGAAATAGCTTCAAGCTTGTCTTTGTAATCGCGGACTGCAACTTCCATAGACTGAACGTCGTCGCTTGTTGTATGAAGTGTTCGAAGTCTTTCGTCGATGGTGTCTGAAAGTGAAAGCATTTGTGCAAATTTCTGTTCGAGGTTTGCAACGCGTGTTTTCTGAGTTTCGAATACAGAAATCTGTTTAGAGATATCGTCGTTCATCTTAACAATCTTTCCGTACTGAGCATTAAAGCGGTCTGCAGTTTCACCATATTCTTCCATGCGGTCGAACGATTCTTCAAGATTTTCCATCTTATCTGAAAGGTCACGGCTCATCTGGTCAGCCTTTTCGAACTGATTGATGTTCTGTCTGATCTGGTCAAGTTCCTTATTAAGATCATCCATCTTACCCTGGATTTCTTCTGTATCAGCCTGGAGCTGTAACTTGAACTTAGCCTGATTTGTAGCATTGGTTTCTTCTGCGTCTTCAATATCTTTTTTGAGCTGTGCGATTGTCTGTGCAGAATTTGCATTCTGTGCCTGAACTCTCTGCTCTGTTTCTGTGAGCATCTGAGTGTACATGTTCTTAAGTTTAACAAGAATCTGGCCCGAGCGTTCTTCTGCTTCGGAAAGTTTTTCTGATGTAGTAGATTCAAAGCCCTGGAGTTCCTGGTTGAATGATTCAGAAGATTCATCAAACTGACTTCTGAGTTTATCCTTCCACTGATTGAATTCTTCGATTGCAGCATCGATTGCAGAGTTTCCTGTTTCCTGTCTTGTAGTAACTCCGTTTTCGAATGACTGAAGACTTTCGATAATCTGTGCCTGAACCTTAGCCATGCTGTTGTGGATTGTATCAGAGTTAGATTCAAGTTTTTCGCGGATAGTTGTTTCTGCATCCTGAGTAATCTGTTCAAGTCTGTCTCTTGTGTCACTCTGGAAATCGGTGAGTGTAGTCTGCATATCCTGGATGCTTGTCTGCATATCGTTCTTTGTGCTTTCGAGTGTCTGAACGATGTTAGAAAGGTTATCAGAAGTCTTATCCTGTAGTTCATTGATATAGTTCTGAAGACCTTCGAGGTATTCGCTTTCTACAGACTTTCTTGATGATTCATATTCCTGTGTAAGTGCGTTGAGTTTAGAATCAAGATCTTCCTTCCAGTTAGAAAGATTTGTTTCGTATTCAACTTCGAGTTCATGAAGTTTAGTACTCATATTGCCAGATGCAGTGTCGCGGAGTTTGTCCAGGTTTGCATCGATTTCCTGTAATCTTTCGTGGATAGATTCTGAATCCTGTTTGATCTCTCTTGAGAATTCTTCGTGGCGTTTTTTCTGGTCAGAAGTAAATGTGTTGAAGTCCGAAAGAACTTTTTTCTGAACATCCTGCATTGCAGTTCTGATACTTCTTTCGAGGGTGTCAACGTCTGCTCCCGAAGTTTCAATCTGAGCAACCTTGTATTCAATCTCTTTCTTGTAAGCATCAATCTGTTCATCAATACCTTCGAGGATTGTAAGGTGACGTCCTTCGCTTTCTGCAACAGCACGTTTAACAGAATCAGTGATGATTTTGTTGAGGTTTTCGAGCTTAGCATCTGTCTGTGCCCTAAAGTCGTCGAGGATGCTGTTAACACTTGCAATCTTAGCATCGATTTCAGGTTTGAGGTTTTCAACGCGGTTAGAAGCATTGTTGCACTGTTTGTTCAATGTATCGATTGTATCCTGAGCTTCCTGAACAGAAGTGTTAGCCTGCATAGCAATATTCTTTAAAGTTTCTGTAAGATTAGCCTGCATAGTTGCAATCTTTTCCTGAATAATGCCTGCATATTTTTCTACATTTGTATTAGCGCGGTTATTAAAGTCCTGAATAGCTTCTGTCTGTCTTATATCTGCAGAAGAAAGTGCATCGTTGTAGAGTTTCTGGAACTTGTCGTTGATTGTATCAACCTGAGCATTGAGTTCGTTCTTGAGTGCTTCGAGGTTAGTAGCATTTGAATCAACGCTCTTCTGAATGTCTTTAGAAGTTACTTCACACTGATCAATTCCATCTGCGAGTGTATCCTGAACAGCCTGGATTCTTTCCTTGAATGAATCTTCAAGAGCATGAAGTCTTTCTGAAATTTCGTTCTGAACACCAGATTCTTCGCCAGAGTAGCGGTCTTTGATGTCGTTGAGCTGACTTTCCATTTCGTTTGTACGTTTTGCGTAGTCTGCTTCGAGTGCCGAAACCTTAGAACCGAATGTATCTTCAAAAGAATTAACGCGTGTTGTGTAGTCATTCAAAAGGGAATCAAGCTGATTAGAGCAGTTTACATTAAGAGAATTGATTCTTTCTGTGTAGCCGTCTTCGAATGCCTTGATTTCTGAATTGATCTTGTCTTCCAGACCGTTGAGCTTATCTGTACTTGCAGAAGAAAGGGTGCTGATTGCGTGATTAAAGTCATTCTGCATTTTCTGATGCTGTTCGTTGAATTTTGTATTGAATGACTGGAAGCTTGAAGTGTAATTGTCCACAATCTGCTGATAATCCTTGTCGCTTCTTTCTGTGATTGCAGCAAGCTGTGAATCATATTTTTCGGAGATTTTAGCAAAGTCTTCGTCGAACTTAGATTCGATTTTAGCGATGATTCCGTCGTTTTTACCAATGATTGAATTAAGCTGATTATCGTATTTGTCGTGTAAAGCCTGAACCTTCTGTGAATAGCTTGATGAAAGTTCTTCTACATGGCTGTCGAATTTTGCAGTAATAGTATTTGATGTTTCTGCAAAGCGGCTTTCGAGTTCTTCGTCGAGCTTCTGACTCTGAGCATTGAGCTTTTTGATGTAGTTGTCCGATCTCTGCTGAGCCTGCTGACTTAAGTGTTCGAATGCAGTGTTTTCGAGTGTATCTGCACGTGATGCGGCTTCGTTATATGCAGTCTGAATTTCCTGCTTGATTTTTTCGAGTGCAAATTCTGAATCAGACTGTGCCTGTTTGATATCCTGTGCAAGTTTATCTGCATAGATTTTATACTGTTCAAGGAGGGTAGTACCCACAGCTTTGAGCTGTTCTGCGTTCTGTTTAGAAAAGTGTTCAGAAACCTGTGGAATTCTCTTTTCGATGAGTTCAACAGTTTCCTGCTGCTTTGTAAGTTTTCCTGTAAGACCGTCAATAACGTGGCTTTCTTTCTGAATGCGTTTAAGGTTTTCTTCTACCTTGCCTGTCATATCGTTTAAGTCATTCATCAAAAGCTCATATTTATCGATCTGCTTTTCTATATCCTGAATGGCACGGATATTTTCGTCCAGGGTTTTAACCTTTTCGTTGAATTCATCATAATGCTGTGACAGAAGTTTTACTGCCGCATTTGCCTGACTCTGACGTGAATCGAATTCCGTAATAAGAAGATTTACCTTTCCTTCTACAGTTTTGTAGAATCCAGCCAGATCTTCCTGACGTTTGTCTGCATAACGCTTAACTTTTTCGATAGCGTTATTTTTTTTGTCCATTTCATGAAGATAGATTGAGATGCCAGCCGCGATTGCAGAGGCTACGAGAATAGAAATTACAAGTTCCACTTTTTATTTCCCCACCCAAAATATAAAGTTTAATCAAATAAGATTTTTTCAAGCTGTGAATAGCGCGAAAACGTGATATCCGCAACCTTTGATTTTTTTCCAAATAAAGCTTCTACCGGCGAAATAATCCATGCTGCCTTCATCCCGGCCTTTTTAGGACCAACCACATCATACTGGTGGTGATTACCGACATACAGAATTTTTTCTGCAGGTGTTGCAAGTTTTTCGGAAAGTGTTGAGAAAACCCGTGCAGATGGTTTAAGAGAACCAATCTCTTCTGAACCAATTGCAAGATCACAGTACGGTCTTATTCCCCAGATGTCTCCCTTTTGTTCCGGCGGAAAATCAGAAAGAACCGCAATCTTTACGCCCGCCTCTTTAAGACGGATGATTAACTCAAGCGCATTCCTGCATGCCTTAAATTTTGTGAAATAGTGTTTGAGCCCGGTGTAAACAATTTTGTCGAGTTTTTCCTGTGCTTCTTCTGGAGAACACTTAAGATATTTTCCCATCAATTCGGCCTGAGCCTTGTTGAAATCAGGATAATAATCTTGACGACGCAATTCTTTACGTGCAAGTCCATACTTACTGAAGAAAATGATATGAGACAGGAAATGAGGTATAATTCTGATGTTCAGCTTGCTTTCCCTGTAAAGAGTTCCGTCTATATCAAATGCAACAGCGTCTATTTCGCCCAAAATTTTAGAATGCATAATAAATTATACTATAAAAGAAGGAATTCGTCATTAAAAAAACACAATATAGTGAATTTTTTATTTTCTTACGTTTATTGCTTTTGAAAGGTTAAATGCGTCCTTCATCCCGACAGAAAACAAAACCGGAAGCAAAACAACAAGCATTTTCGCCCCTTTCCTGCCGCCCCTCGCGTACCATGCGGTTTTTATCCTGTACCAGTTTTTCGAAACCTCAGAAATAAAACAGATAAAAACCGAAACCGCCTCTGCCACGGGCGCCCGCTGAATAAAGTGTTCATTCGTAGAAATCTCTTCCGGCGCCCTTTGAATCAATCGTTCATCTCCGGAAATCTCTTCCGGCGCCCGTTTCCCGCTACGCCTTCCAATTATCTTCCTCACACTCATCTCAATCTTTTCCAATCCTTCGCGGATTTCAAGCTGTGTAGAAGTCTTAAATAAAATAGATGCGCTTTGCATAAGGCACAAAAGTTTTAATAATAGAATCCCGGTTTCTTTTTCTCCAATAAAAAAATCAGGGAGTAGGGGAATAAATTCTTTTAAGGCGTTCCCATCGCTAAGAAAAGGAATCAGTGTGCCTGCGAGTTTTGCAATTAATAGAAAAAAAGCGTAAAAAAGAACTGCACGTAAATCCTTAAGCTGTTCTCTTAGGGTAAACTGGCAGTAAAAAGAAAGAAGGGTTTGAAAGATTAAAAAAAAGAGTATAAAAACCGGATTAAGATTTAAAAAAATTATGCTCAAAAGGGGAATCACTAAAAGTTTAATCCAGGCGGGAAGGCGGTGAACGAATGAATTTCCGCTTTTATAAGAGAATGTGTAGCAGTCGGGGTTTTTATGTTTTATTCCCATATTAAATCTTTTACTTCTTTATATGATGTTAATGGATTTCTTATGTTCCATTTTTCTAAATCAGTTTTAAGTGCCTTTGAAGGAAGTCCGTCGTAAACCTTTTCGCCCTTGTAAAGAACTACAAAACGGTCTGCAAGAGCAAGGCATTTTTCTATTTCGTGTGTACAGATGATTATTGTTTTTCCTTCTTTTTTAAGCTCTTTGATGAGCGAGGTTACCTGTTTTACTCCGCTGTAATCAAGGTTTGCAAAAGGTTCATCAAGCATTATGAGTGGAAGATCCATTGCAAGAAGGCAGGCAACCGCAAGCTTTCGTTTTTCTCCGCCCGAAAGAAGTCTTGCAGGGTAATCTTTTTTTTCTGTAAGCCCCGTTTTTTTAAGGGCATTTTCTACCGCAAGTTCGACTTTATCTTTTTTCCATCCAAGATTTTTTGGTCCAAAGCCGATGTCTTCCCGGGGTGTTTCTCCAAGAATCTGAGTTTCTGCTTCCTGAAAGACAAGTCCCGCTTTTTCCTTTACCTGTATGGATGAACCTTTATCTGCATCTTCAAGACCTGCGATTATAGAAAGTAAGACAGACTTTCCGGATCCGTTTTCGCCTGCAATTACAACGCATTCTTTTTCGGCTACATCAAGATTAATTTTAGAAAGGGCTTTTTTTCCTTCGCCAGAGGTATAAAATGTTTTAGAAAGATTATTTATTTTTATCATCATCTTTATAAAGGTATGAAGCAAGAACCGGGCGCAATTTTAAAGCCACAGGAACTGCAATCACAGTTTTTAAAAGATCACCCGGGATAAAGGGAATAACGCATGCAGAAAGTGTATAGCTTAAGGCTGTTTTATCTGCAGGAACTTTTCCGCCCGCTGTTGCCCAGAAAGAAAATCTTATTACACCCGGAATATATAAAATTATCATACCCGCAAGAACTGCAAGACTTAAGCGGAGTATAGTTTTAAAATCTTTTTTTTCTGTAACACAAGGGCGGCCTGCTATAAGACCTGCAATAACTGCTCCGATTAAATAGCCTGGGAAAAATCCACCTGTTGGTCCCATCCACGCTGCAATTCCACTGGTTCCTCCTGAATAAACCGGAAGCCCTGTAAGACCCGCAAGCAAAAAGAGGGCAGTTGGAAAAGCTCCCTTGTATCCGCCGATTAATACTGCGCATAAAATGCAGAGTACATTTTGTAAAACTACAGGAATCACACCAAGAGGAATGCGGATAAAACCTCCTGCACAGATGATTGCTGCAAAAAGTGCTGTAAAAGAAAGTGTTAATGTGAATCTGTTTTTCATAAAAATGAATATAGCAGATTAAGTGCGGCTTGTAAACTTTTTGCGCTGCATGTAACAAAGTACGCTAAAGCAGATGATTACAGAAAGAAGGCTTCCACACGGTGCTGCAAGTCCCATCGGAAAGAGGTTTTCGGGCCAGAATTTAGAAGCAAGCCAGGCTCCCGGAATCCTGAAGGTTACGATGGAAATTGAATTATGAATGAACGAGATGAGCGATTTTCCCATTGCAGTAAAATATCCCGAAAAACAGAAATGTATTGCAGCGATTATGCAGTCAATCACATATGCCCTTAGGTATTGAGTTCCGTAAACTACTACTTCGCTTTGGGAAGTAAAAAGGCTTATTACAAAAGGCGAGATAAACTGGAACAAGACTGTAAAAACAGCTCCAATGCATACGGCGATTGCAGTTCCAGTCCAGAAAGTTTTTTTAGCGCGGTCAAAAAATCCGGCTCCAATATTCTGTGCGGCTATTGCGCTTATGGAAGTGAGCATGCTCGAAGGAATCAAAAATAAAAAGCATATGATTTTTTCTGCAATTCCTACGGCTGCTGCAATGTTTACACCCCGTCTGTTTGCAATCACTGTTATTACTATAAACGAAATCTGAATGAATCCTTCCTGAAAAGCAACCGGTAGCCCGATTTTTAAAATCCGCGATGTAATCTTTGTTTCCAGTTTAAAATCATCTTTATGAAGCCTGAAAGCTTTTGTTTTTATAATCGCAATAAGGCTTATGATTACGCTCACTCCCTGTGAAATTACCGTTGCAACTGCCGCACCCTTTGCCTGCATTCCGAATAATCCCACAAAAATAAAATCAAGGATAATATTCAGCGTGCACGCAATAATTACAAAAATCATCGGGCTTTTAGAATCACCGATTCCCCTGTACATGGATGCAATCACATTATAAAAAATAACAAAAGGGATTCCCGTAAAACAAATCTGTAAATAACCGAAAGTCTGCTCAATACTTTCTTTGGGTGTGGAAACAAGGCTGATTATTCTCTTAGTCGAAATCAAAAGAATAAAGGTTAAAAAAACAGAAAGAATAAAAAATAAAGTGATTGTGTTTCCGGTAACTTTAGAAGCAGTTTTTTCGTCTTTTGCTCCAACAGCCTGACTTATGAGGATTGAACCTCCTGCCGCAAGACCCACAATAATCACCGTAAGCATGTGCATAATCTGGCTTCCTACACTTATTGCCGTGATTACTTCTGCACCGTTATACTGCCCCGCGATGAATAAATCTGCCATTCCGTAAAGAGTCTGTAAAAAATAAGAAAAAAGAAAGGGGAGAGAAAAAGTGATGATGTTTTTTAGGATGCTGCCCTGTGTAAGATTTTTTTCCATGACTTATTTTTCCATCTGTTAATCATATATAAAAAAAGATTCAGGTCAAGGCAAAAAAAGAACCCCTGATTTAAGAAAACCAGGGGTTTTGTGCTATATAAAATGATTAATTATTTTTGGTTACGCTCCCTTATTTGACAACCTGAATATTTTCAACTTTCTGATCTTTATAGCGATTCTTTACGCGAGCTTTTGCTTCTGATTCGCTATTAGCCTTTTCTTCTGTAGTGATTACAGTACCATTGATTTTGCTTTTTACAGTATAAATCATATTGTGCCTCCGCTAGATAGTTGATTAAGCAGGACAGGGTATCGACTGCCCCACGGATTTATTATAGCATGCCTTATTGTAAAAGCAAGAAATATTCTATGAATATTATTAGAATTCTGTTTTGTTATAGCAAAATTCGGATTGTTATATTAAAATAAAAAAAGAAGGATAACCTTATGAAAAAAGTTTATTTAATCATTTTTTCTTTGCTGCTCTGTACCTCTTCTTTGTTCTGTAAAGAATGGGATATTTACGATGGCGCAGATAAAAAAACTCTTTCCACAATCAAAGACTGCGACGCTTTTATTCAGAAAGGTCAGTATCAGAAGGCTTATTCCCTTGTTGCTTCCTGCGAAAATGAATATATCATCTATAAATATGTAGAAGTGTGTACTCAGTATTTTGCCCAGAGCATCATGCATAAGATGTTTGCCTTTGTAAATCTTAAGGAAGGTCAGACTCTTTACGATGTGCGCACAAAAGAAGGTGATTTTAATATTGCCTACAACGAAGATGGTCCGGAAGAAATAATTCAGAAATATAAAAAAGAACACGGCAATTCAATCGTTTTAGAGCTTGCCCTTGCAAATTATTATTATGATGCGGTTAAGCGTTACGGAAAGCAGTGGCTGAAAACCCCAGACGAAGTAATGCCTTATGTGCTTAAAACTTACGAAAAGGCTTTAAATAAAAAAGTCTATGATGAATTTATTCTTGCCTCGCTTGCCCAGGTGTATACTTCGAACAAGGATTTTAATAAGGCAGAAACTATTTACGAAAAACTCACTCAAGAATTTTCGAAAAACGGAAACTACTGGTATAACTATACTGTGTGTTTAATGCAGTGCCAGAAATACGAAAAGGCAATCAATACAGCACAAAAAGCAGTTGATAATCCGGAAGAAAATCCCGACTATCACTACGATGCCTATATGATTCTTTCCGACGCTTACTGCTGGAACAACAACGGAAAAGATGCAGACAGAGTCTTACGCGAGGCAATCAAAAAATATCCAAAAAAGAGCGGAGCCTATATTCATCTTGCAGAACTCTGCTTTTTCTTCCCGGCTGATTATTCAAAGGATGATTTAAACTCTTTTGTAGACAGTGCCGTAAAAACAGAACCGACTGCATATACAATTTATTCGTGCATCAATCTTTTTTATACGAATCAGCAGCCTTCACAGGCTATAGCATTCTGCGAAAGAAATCTTAAAGTTATTAAAGACAACGAAGGAAAAGCTTATTTGAATTATTATCTTTCTCAGTTTTATTTTATGACGGAAGGAAACCGGGAAAAATCATCTATAGCTTTGGCAGAAGCAAAAAGATTATTTAAAAAAGCAGAAAATACAAAAATGGAGAGTGAATGTGACGCAGTCCGAAAGGATATGCTTGGAGAGTAAAAATGAAACTTAAAAAATCAGTTTTTATTGTTGTTTTTCTCTTTATCTTTCAGAGCTTTTTTGCCCAGCAGATTCACGATTTTGTAGGAATTGTGCGCCCTCAGTATTCAGAATCTGACCTTAAGATTAAAAAAGAATTTAAGGATCAGAGGCAGAAGGAAATCGACAAAAAGAAGAAATCCGGCGAGTACGTGGAAGAAGAGGAAGAAGAAGAAAAAAACGATGATAAAAAAGAAAATCAGGGATACGAAGAAAAGATTGTTGCAGACATATTCGGTTCGGGCTTTGTTTATGTAACTAAAGATGGTACTAACTATGTAATTACTAATCATCATGTTGTGGAAAATTTCAAGTATGCTTCGATTGAATTCATAGATCCCGAAACAAAAGAAAAAACTTTATATACAGACCTCGAAGTTATTGCCCTTTCCAATAACATAGACCTTGCTCTTCTTGCTTTTCCAAAGGGTAAAAAGCCATTTAAATACGGACTTGAATTATACACAGAGTTTTTAAAAGATGGTGAGCATGTTGTTTCTGCAGGATTCCCGGCCCTTGGAGATAAACCGGCATGGCAGCTTGCAAAAGGAAATATTTCTAACGAACGTATTTTTGAAAAAAAGCTTATAGATCCTGATTACTCATACATCATCCAGCATACAGCTCCTATAGATCCGGGTAACTCGGGTGGCCCTCTTTTAGTTGTAGATTCTAAAGCAAAAAGCGGTTATCGGGTTGCGGGTGTAAATACCTGGAAGTATATGTCACGCAGTCTTACGGCATTTACAATTCCGGCTGTTACGGTTCAGAAATTCTTAAACGAATATTTTAATAAGGAAAATAACGAAGAAGTTTTAAAAAAGCTTACAGAAGAATTTGCGCAGAATCTTGGGAAAAAGACAAAACAGGCTCAGGATTTTCAGAAGTATATTGCCCAGGAAGATATGAACAAAATGACTTACAAGCAGTTCGAAAATCTTTTTAAGAAATATGCAAATTCAAATTATCTTATCTATCAGATTCAGGAACCGGCCATCCCGCTTTACAAACGAACTTTCCTTGCAATGAATGTATGGAATAAATATAAAACTTTCGAAAGTGTAAAAGATACAAATATCGCGAAAGTGACTGTAAAAAGCATCGAAAAGAAAAATCACGATTCTTATAAAGTAGTTTTTGAAACTTCGGATGGTAAAAACGTGATTGAATCTACCTGGGTAACAGAGATGAATATCTGGGTAATTAAAGAGATGTCTTATACAAAGGGAAGTGAAAAATTTTCTAACGAAAAAAAATACAGTATAGATTCAGATAAATCTGTAAAAACGCAGAACCTCATATATAAACTTCCGGCTATGGAGTATACACTTTCTTATTTAAAACCACTTGTTACAGAAAAGGATGGCTCTGATTATTCGGGCGTTTCTTTTTCCATTGCTTTGGACATAAGCTATTTTATTTTTTCTACTTCGATTGAATGGCAGGCAACTGACTGGGACAGCTATTTCTTATACGACATTGGAGCGGGAATAATGCTTCCGCTTTATTTAGATCCGATTCTTGTTGAACCATATGCACAGGTTAATTTAAATACATGTTTAATCTGCGATGAACCTGTAGGTGGATTTTCATGGACTGGGGGACTTAAGCTTATCTGGAAAGAACAGGCCGTGGGTGTAAATGTTTTCTATAAAGATAAATATTTATATCCGGTAAATAGAAAATACGACAGTTTCCACATCGGAAGCATTGGAATTGGATTGTTATTCTTTTGGAGTAATTAGAACAGGAGAAAGATATGAAAAAGATATTTGTTTTATTATTGATTTTATTTTTTGGAGACCTTGTATTTGCACAGGTAAATTCTTTTGTAGGTGTTGTCCGCCCTCAGAAAACAGAAAACGCAATGAAGTTTGATGAAGAAAAAATGCAGGAGACGATTAATAAAAATAAAGCAAAGTCTTCGCAGAAAAAAAAGGACGAAAAGAAAGACGAAGAAGAAGACGAGGAAGAAGAGGAAGATTCTAAAGATAAAGAAAACCAGGGATACGACAAAAAAATAAACACAAAGATGTTTGGTTCCGGTTTTATATACGTTGCTCCGGACGGAAAGAATTATGTAATCACAAATCGCCATGTAGTTGGAGATGCAGAGCTTGTTGCCTTTGAACTGATTGACCCTAAAACAGGTGAAAAAACTTTATATGATGATCTTCCGGTTCTTTGTATTTCGGATGTTCTTGACCTTGCTATAATTTCGCTCAAAGATAAAAAAATATTAAAAGAAGGAATTGAATTTTATAAAGGTTTACTCAAAGATGGAACAGAAGTTTATTCGGCAGGATTCCCTTCTTTACAGAAAAAACCTTCGTGGCAATTTTCTAAGGGAAACATAAGTAACGGAAAAGCAGAAATCGAAGAGCTCATAGATCCATCTGTTTCTTATGTAATCCAGCACACAGCTCCAATTGATTCAGGAAACTCCGGCGGTCCATTACTCATCCCCGATTCTGAATCTAAACTTGGATATAAGTTAGTCGGCGTAAACACATGGAAGGCAAGAAGCAGAGATTTAGCCGGTTTTACAATTCCTGCACAAACTGTACAGAAATTCCTTGATTCAGCTTTTAATCCCGAAAAGGATCAGGAAAAAGTAGTAAAAGAAGCAGCAGAAGAATTCTGTAAGATTCTTTCAAAGTATTATGAATGGTCTTATGGAGAGTTAGGAAGCACAAGTTTTAATGCAGATGCCATAAAATATATTTCGAATGAATATGCTTCTTCCATCACTTACGAGCAGTTTAACAGACTTAATACTCTTATTGATGTCCGCTCCTGGTACTATGAAAATAATTACAGCGTTACAGACAGAAAGAGTGCACTTGTGCGCCTTGTTGATAATAAATACAGATTTGTAAAAAAGGGAGGCAATAGTTCTAAGCCCCGCTATTATAAATATAAGGTAGAAAGTGTTACAGCCGGAAAAGATAATACTTATGAAGTAACATTGGTATGTAAAGAAGATAAAAAAGACAATACGGTTAAATCTACCTGGATAAAAGAATTTGGTTTGTGGAGAATTAAAACAATTTCTTATGCTCCGGGAAGTACTGATTATAATCTTGAAGCAAAATATGATTATACTAAGAAGCGTTCAAACATTATCAGTTTTGATACACAAGTCCGTGAAATAAATTGCGTTGGAGTTCTTGTTCCGATGTTCGCTTCGGACAATAAAGATGATTATTATTGTGGTGCGTTCTACAATGGTCTTGAATTTCAAAAGGAAGCTTTTTCGGGAACATTTGGTTACAGCTGGCAGTATAAAGAGGGAGTAAACCATTTCTTTATGCAGCTTGGTGTGTGTACCGCATTTAATATGAATCTTGGGGACTATGTTGTTGTTACTCCGAATGCTTCTGTGGTAGCACTTTTCGATATTATTACAAGTAGTCCTGCCGGTGGATGGGCATGGAATGCAGGGCTTTGTATTCAGATTAAGAAAGATAATAACTATAAATTGGGTATCCAGACTTTCTACCAGGATAATTTTATTTATTCTTTAAGAAAAACTCAGGGTAACTACAGATACGGAACTCTTGGAATCGGTATTTCCATTTATAACTTTGACGTATTCTGATTGAATACCGGAGTCTGATTGCCTCTTGAAGACTGAAGTTGAAAATTGAAGTTCCAAAAATGTGATGTAAAAGCCCGGCTTGTTTAATTTACGGCTAGGCTTTTATGTCTGTGGCTTCTATAAAGGTGATTAAAAATCCTTCATCGGTGTACATACATTTATACTTTCCGGTAAGAGTGATTTCCTGACCGATTTTCGGGAAATCTTCGGGATATTTTTTGTCTTCTCCAAACCAGACAAATTCGAGTCCCTGCTGGCAGCACTGTGTCGCATCCGGAATTATGATTGCAAAATGTCTGTCGCCTGTTTCTTCCGAAATATAGACAACAAAGTTTCCCTTAACTTTTAGATTTTTTTCTTCGTAAGATTCGGGCATTAAAAGCATTTCGAAAACCATCGAATAAATCATCGAAGAAGTCATTACAGATAAATCAAGGTCAACCTTTGAGGATGGAGTAAAAGTTTTAATCATTGCATCGTACATTTCTTTCTGAGAAGGGATAGTTCCCATGGAAAGTGTTACTTCTTCTGTAGGAATTGGCATTACTACAATCGGTGCATCCTGATTATCAGCTGAAACAATGTCATCAATCGTCGGCTGTGTGCTTGTTACAAGACCCTGTGTTTTATTTTTATTACAGCCGGTTATGAGCAGAAGAAAAAATGCAATTGTAAGAACGAGTTTTTTCATTTTTTTACAGCTCCGATTATACTAAAAATCAAAAAGCCCGCAATGTCAACTGCTACAATGGAAGGACCTGCCGGAGTTGATGCAACTATGTCTATTAAAAGACCTGTTCCCGCCGCTATTACAGAAAAAATTGCAGAACAGATTGTAACAGCCTTAAAGCTTTTAAACACACGCATTGCAGAAAGAGCCGGAAAAATCACCAGAGCCGAAATCAAAAGAGAACCTACAAGATTCATTGCAAGAACGATTATTACTGCTATTATTACAGCGATTACAAGATTGTATACCGAAGTGTGTGTGCCGACCGCCTTTGCAAATTTTTCGTCGAAGGTTACGGCAAAAATTTTATTGTAAAAAATGATAAACGCTATAATCACCGCCACCGAAAGAATAGTACAGATAATTACATCCGACTGTTTTAATGTAAGAATTGAAACTGAACCAAAGAGGGTAGTGCAGACATCACCGCTTATGTTCGTGGATTTAGAAAAGAGGCTCAGTAAAAGGTAGCCTACTGCAAGAGCTCCAACCGAAATCATCGCGACGGCAGCATCACCTTTAATTTTTGTATTCTGTCCTGTTCTTAAAAGAAGGATTGCTGCAATTATTGTAACCGGCAGAATAAGATACATATTGTTCGAAAAATTTAAAATTCCTGCTATACACATTGCTCCGAACGCTACGTGCGAAAGACCGTCGCCAATAAAAGAAAAGCGTTTTAAAACAAGGATTACTCCAAGGAGTGCAGAGCTTATTGCAATAAGAGTTCCTACAATAAAAGCCCTCTGAACAATCGGATACTGAAAGTACATGATTATTTTTTCCAGCATAAGTATTCCTCCCGTGTTCCAAAGAATGTGTTTTTCCCGATGTAAAGGATGTGGCTAGCATATTTAAGAGCAGCATCTACGTCGTGCGAAATCATGATGATTGTAATTCCTTCTTTGTGAAGCTCTTCTATAAGTTCGTACATCTCTGCCGTAGCTTCCGGATCAAGGCCGGTAACAGGTTCATCGAGTAAAAGCATTTTCTGGGTAGAACAGAGCGCCCTTGCAAGAAGAACCCTCTGCTGCTGACCACCCGAAAGCTCCCTGTAACATCTTTTTTCAAGGTCGTATATTCCCATCTTTTTCATGTTTTCCACGGCAATCTCTTTTTCGGCCTTGTTGTAAAACGGACGGCGGCCGCATCGTGACTGATTTCCCGAAAGAACAATTTCCCTTACACTTGCAGGAAAATCCTTCTGGGCTTCTGTCTGCTGTGGAAGGTAACCTATTTCGTCATACAAAAGTCCGTCTCCGGTTTTTATTTCGCCGCTTAACGGTTTTATAAGGTGGAGAATTGTCTGCATGAGCGTTGTTTTTCCCGAGCCGTTATCACCAAGGATATAAAGATAATCACCTTTCTTTACAGAAAAAGAGAGGGAATCTACGAGGACATTTGAACCGTATCCTACAGAAAGTTTTTTACAGGAAAGCTGTGCCATTTATATTCCTTTTACCGGTTTTAATCAGGTTTACTGAATCACTTTTTTTAGTTCTTCAAGATTAGCCTTCATTGTACCAGTATATGTTTTTCCTTTAAAGATATCTTCAAGCGTTGTAGACTGCATTGAATCCAAAGTTATGATTCTGCACGAAGGTTTTTTGGCTGTAGCAATTACAGTGTCTGCAAGTTTTTCAGAAGAATTATCAATTTTGATTACGTAAGCTGAATCATTTTCGCGAACCTTATCTGCAAGAAAGACGATTGTTTCAAAGCTTGCTTCTGATTCAGTTGAACATCCTTTAAATGCCGCATAATAAGAAAGAGCATAATCATCAGTCATGTAGCGGAACGGGAAGCGGTCACAGAAAATCAAAGGTTTTTCAGATGGATTTTTTAAAGCTTCTTTGTACTGGCCGTCTAAATCCTTAAGTTCCAAAATATAATTTTTTGCATTTGCCTTATATGTTTCTGCATTTTCCCCGTCCATCTGGCAGAGTGTTTCGCAGATTGCATTTACAATAATTTCTGCATTTTTTAAAGAAAGCCAAACATGTTCATCGTATTCAATTTCTTCGTGGTGATGATGTTCGCCTTCTTCGTGTTCTTCGCCTTCATCGTGATGATGCTCTTCATCTTCGTTGTGGTCTTCGCCTTCACCATGATGATGTTCTTCTTCCTGCATTCCTTCCACAAGCTCTTCTTCCTTAATGTTTTCTTTAAGAACTTCCATCAGGTTGATTACTTTCTGATTAGGATTTGTGCTGTTCAAAAGAGCTTTTTTAATCCATCCGTCAGACTCTCCGCCAACGTAGATTAATAAATCACATTCAGAAATATCAATCATGTCTTTTGTAGAAGGCTGAAAGTTATGAAGATCAACACCGCTTTTTATAAGAAGAGACGGAATGATTTTTGGATTTTCCTCGCCAGAAACATTCATAAACCAGTCGTATTCAGGGAAGATTGTACAGATTACCTTGAGTTTTCCGCTTGTATCAGTTTTTTTAGCAGAACAGGAAGAAAAAAAGATAAACGAAAATAAAGTACAGGCGATTAAACCACCCACAGATATTTTTTTAAGTAAAGATTTCATTTTATTGCTCCTTAGTGTGACATTCGCGGCAGATTCCATAAATAGTTGTTTCACCCTTATTTATTTCAAAGCCGTTAGTCTGTTCAACATTGTTTATAATGGCATCTGCAATATGATTTTCCATGTGTGAGATTTTTCCGCATTTTTTACAGAAAAGATGGATATGATTTTTGCAGCTCTGATTATCAAAGAACTGAAAGAAAACTTCGCGGGAACCTTTTTGGGAGCAGCGTTTGATTTTTCCCTCAGATTCAAGGTCGGCAAGATTTCGGTATACGGCACTTATGCTGATACTGTGATTTTTAATGGCAGCTTCAATCTGTCTTGCGCTGAACATTGTATCGGGGTGTTCCTGGAGGAAATTTAATAAAAGAGTTCTCTGTTCGGTGTTATAAACCATGTTTTTCCTTTTTGAATTTGCGAATTAGTCGCAAATTGAATTATGCATAATTTTCTAGAAAAATCAAGTATTAGGGTTTATAATCTTTACATGAGTGTTTTTATTTCTTTTATGTCTGTACTTGCACCCGTAACTTACATCTGTGTAATGTTTTTACGTTGGTTTGCACTGGAGTTTATTTATAATGCCCCACAGGATATGTGGAGTGGATGTTCGACTACATTATTAGTTACCACAGCTCTTCTTGCAGTAGCGACACTGATTGCAAAGAAGATGTGTTTCTTCTTTGACCGTCTTATCAAAAAGATTAAGACAGAAGGTTATGAGCCTACTCACGAAGAAATTGACCGAAGCCTTGGATGCTATAAAAACCTTATGCACCTGACTCTTTATGCGGTTGTATTCGGTTTTTTTATAGGTCAGATAATCCTTGTATATATTGGAATTAAATTCAACGGTGTAGAATTCTATCCAAGCCGTGTATTCTTTATTATAGCCCAGGCATGTGGTTTTGGAGGAATCTGTGCGGTTTCTACAATCAATGCGATGGATAATCATCTTGCACGCTTCCGCCGTCTTTTAAAAATCCGCTCGCTCGAAGAGTATAAAAAATATAAGAACATAAATATTTCTACTTCGATTTTTATCTCTCTTTTTGTAATTGCATACTTTTTTGCGATCAATCTTTTTTCGGTTCCATACGGTGCCTTCTTTGATATGACACACAAGGGTATGACAGCTGCAGACGGAATGAATTCTTACTTCCTTAAAGGTGCTGAATGTATCTTCTTCTGCGTTCTTCTTTCGTTCTATCCTGCCGTTGTGCTTATCGGAGGTCTTTCAAAACGAATCCGTGCAACCGCAAAAAGGCTCGAAGATATTTCTGCAAAAGGTGATTTAACAGGCCGTATCGACATCACAATGACAGATGACTTTGGTATGCTCACAACATCAATCAACCTTTTGATTTCAAAGCTTTCTTCGATGATTATAGAGATGCAGAACGGAACAGATGCAGTTTCTCAGACTGCAAGCTTTATTTCTGATTCTGCGGCGAGTGCGGCTTATGCTCTTGAAAACATGTCCACTTCGCTCGAAAAGATCGACAGTAACAGCCAGAAGCAGAATGAACTCATTTATGAAGCCGATGAAAATATTTCTTCTTTAGTTTCAGATCTTGAAAATGTAAAGACAAACGTCCTTGAACAGACAAAGGCCATTCAGTCAATTTCTTCTGCCATTACAGAGATGACTGCAAACATCGGTTCGGTAGCAGAAACCGCTAAAAAAGCACAGGATGTTTCTGAAGTTCTTACAAGCTCGAGTGTAACCGGTAGCGAATCAATCGGAAAAGCAGTTCAGACCATGCAGGAAATTCAGTCATACTCAGACGAAGTTAAAAAGATTGTCGGTGTAATTCAGGACATCGCAAGTAAGACAAACCTTCTTTCTATGAACGCAGCAATCGAAGCGGCACACGCCGGTGAATTCGGAAAAGGATTTGCAGTTGTTGCAGGCGAAGTTTTCTCTCTTGCCGCTTCTTCCGCACAGAGTGCTGCCGACATCAAAAAGCGCATAGACGAAATGCTTATAAAGGTAAAAGCCGGTGTAGACGCAATCACAATGGCAGGTTCTTCATTTACAGAAGTAAATGCAAGCGTTCAGCACAATGCCGAATACGTAAAGATTATCTTTGACGCAATGGAAGAGCAGAGAACAGGTGCAAACGATACTCAGCAGTCTGCCGTAGAAGTCCTGGAAGCCGTACAGGAAATCAAGAATCTTACAGAAAAAGAAACAGACAGCGCAGAACAGCTTCGTGAATTCATGACCACCGTTGTAGATGCCGCTCATTCAACAGAAGTTGCCGTAAAGGAAAGTATAGAGGCTATTACAAACCTCAAGGATACAATCCAGAAGGTAGATACTTCGGCAGATGGAAACATCGATTCAGTATTGAGGATACAAAAAAAGGTAAGCGAGTTCAAAGTCTAGCTTACCTTCCTAAAATTTTATTAATGCTAAGGTTTAGTTTTAAGGTTTTAATATGCCTTTAAGGTAACCCTTAGCATTATTTTTTGCACTGTCGATTGCCTCGTTAGCCTTTCCGGTCAGGTAATCATTAGCCTGCTTTTTCTTTGCTTCGAGCTGATCTTTGAACTTGTTCGAAGTATTAGAGTAATCAGTGATTGTGGCATAGATATCATCAAAGCTACCGATTTCGCTTATTGCACCGCCTGTGTACTCGTTGATTTTTTCGTTCATCTGTTTTTCAACATCTTTCTTGAGTACACTAAGCTGATTCTTGAGTTCTTCTTTAAGTGCAGCCATAAACTGCTTATCGATATCTGTATCAAGACCAACGTTCAAGCCGCTCGAAGCCCTGTATCCAATCTGAACAGAGAGCATCATAGCCTTCATCTTTGCAAGAGTATTCATATAGATGTTAGAGATGAATTCCGGTGTGAATGGTGCGGCAATTAAAACCATATCTGTGAACTTTCCTGTTCCTGTGATATTAAATCCGTCTGCATCCCAGATTGCAAGATCAAAGTCGAGTGTAGATTTAGACTGAGTAAGGGATGGAACTCCAGGGAGACCTTCTGCTCCAAAAGAAGCTGTTGTAAGGCTTAGAGGAAGCTTGTCGCAGACATATCTTACATCAACTAAAGGTTCAGTTGTATTTGTTCTTGTATCTACAGTTACAGTACCTGTGTGGTCAATTTCTTTAATCGCAATTTTAAATTCACCGATTGCAGGACGACCTACAGCATCCATGTCCGAAGAAATATCTGTCATATTAAGGGCAAAATTAAAGCCCGAAACGTGAAGCTTTTTAATCCAGAATTTTGGAGGATTTCCGCGGTAGTAAATATTTAAGCCCTTTGCGCGTTCCCCAAGCATAGAGTTGAGTTTTTCTTTTTCTGTAGGCTCTTTTTCTGCCGAAGAAGATGATTTTTTCATCTCTAAAAGATAATCCACAAGCTTCATCGCATAAGGATAATATTTTCCGAGCATCTGGTATGCGGCGCCGTTGAGCGTTCCGGAAATAAACTTCTTACCGTCGTTGATGTTTATAGAAGTAATCTTGTTTATTTCCTTAGAGATTAAAGCCGTGTCGGCTGCAATTGCTTTTTGAATATCAGAGGAAAGAGCCTTTACTGTTGCAGCATCTTTTTTGATGTCGTTTACAGACTGAGTTGTTTTTGTCTTAAGTGCTTCAACCTTTTTATATGCACTGTCGATTGTTTCGATTGCTTCCTTAAGCTTTACCGGGTTTGTTTTAATGGCATTCAAATCAATCTTCTGGCAGTCTTCTACAAGCTTTTGAACATCCTGAACTTCTGTCGTAAGCTCATCTTTTTTGCCTTTATATTTTTCCAGAAGAACTTTTACCTGTTCCTGAGTAGTCTTTGCAAGTTCAGGGCTTTTCATGTTCGAATAACAGTTTTTGATTATTGTTTCTGGATTATATTCATCAAAAACTCCCTGAACAGAATTCTTCATGGAATCGAGCGCTGCATTCGACCTTGATTTAATTTCCTTTATGAATGCAGAGTCACCCTTTGCCTTAGCCTTTGCTTTTTTTGCGGCAAGCTTTGCAGAGATGTCTCCCGAATAAGTTCTGTCGGTATTTGTTGCCATGCCCGAAACTTTTACTTCGTCTGTGATGAATCTTCCGCGCAGTGCCTGAGTCAAATCAAAATCCAGGATGATTGTGTCGAGCGAGAAGAGGTTTTTCATAGGTTCATCTTTGTTAGCAATCTGTAATCCGTCTAAGCGGAAAGAAGCGGCAAAGAGGCGGAAATCAACTCTGTCAATATCACACTTTGCTTCAAAGATGCTTTCGCATGTATTCTGAATTGCCCGTTTGATGATTCTGTTTTTAAAGGCTGTAAAAAGGATTGCAATCAAAGCGATGGTCGAAACAGCTGCAATCAACGGAACCCAGCGGATTCTTCCCTTCTGCGAACGGATTTCTTTTGCAATGGACTTAAGCCTTGACTGCTCCTTTTTTTCGAGCATAGTTTCTTTTGGGATAGAGTAGAGAGCTACGCCTTTTTTATTTTTTTCTGTTTCTTTAAAAAGTCCCTGGATAAAAGTTTTGTCTGCAGGAACATAGATTCGTTTGTAAATGCGTTTTTCAAGGCGTTCCTTTGTGTATTTCTTTTTAAAAAGGGAAGGAACTTTTGCCTTTACCATTTTTGTTTTTTTATTTGATTTAACAGGAGTATTTGTACTTGCAGCTGGAACTTGAGTTTTATTTGTTTCGTCTTTTTTCATACCATATCTCCTATTTTTTTAATGAGTGGAAGCTTAGAAAGAATTGTAATCAGTTTTGACTTTCTTACAGCAGGAGCAAGGAAGGCTCTCCAGTATTTGATGAATATTCTTGCAATGATGTATAAAGGAATATAGGCAATAAGAGAAAAGAGGAAAGAACCCATAACAATCGTGTTGTTGAATTTTGTGAAAGCAACAAACGGAATATCTAAAAGCGTCCTGAAAATCGGTTTAAGACTTTCGAGCGTAAGGAAGCTGTAGCCCATGGAATGGAAAATATTATCCAGGGAAGGAGCTAAGAGTGCGAAGAGGAATGTAAATACAATCAGGCCGCCTCTGTTTATCCTCATGAATAAAAAGAAAATTGTTAATACATACCAGAATGCATTATCCTTAGGCATAAATCCAAGAATCATACCAAGACAAACCGCGTGTGCAATTTCTCCGGGATGAGAGTTAGAGTTCAATGATTTTAAAAATTTTAAAATATTTTTAAACATGAAAAGACTCCTTTTTTACAATTTAAAAATATGAGTGATGGAAAATTATTCCATTGGGTTTTCAATATCTTTTTTGAAAATGATTATGTCGTTCAGCTTAAGGGAATAAGTTGAGTCGATGTCATTTTTCATATTTTTATCGCTTGTTAAAGAAACCTCAAAGTGATAGTCGGTGCCTGCATAATCAGGGGCAGTAACATTGATGCAGAAATTAAATTTTTTAGTGATTCCTTCTTTTTCTGCCTTAAGAGGTTTTACAAGGAAAGAATAAGTTCCCTTTGTAGTTTTGCAGGTAGTGTAAGGATTAGCCCATGTTGAATCAATCATCTGAGCAGGCTGACCTTCGTATTTAAGGGTGATCTGTGCGTTTGGAACAGGTTCAAAATTTGTTCCGTCTAAAACGCTACCGGTAAAGGTAAAGAAATTGAATGCAGGAATTGAATTCTGTGTGACTTCAAGATTTTTAGGCTGAGTGTGATAAGGTCGTTTTGTAGAATTTACGATTCTGATTCCGGCAAGAGCAAGAGAATCAATATCTGCCTTGAGCTGCTGGCTTGTCATTTCTTCTACCGAGTGATTTACACCGCGTCCCGAAACGACGTATTTAGTATGAATTCTGTTCAAAACAAAACTTATTGTATCAAGACGACAATTCTGGCAGTCGCAGGAGAGCCAGCCGTTGTTATTTGCTTTAATCTGATCGTAGAGCGAGTTTACAGACTGAATAACTACGTCTTCCATAAGGTTATGAACATTCATCACTTCACCTCTCAATTGGTATGATTATAGATAACTCCTCTTACCTATAATTATAACATCGAAGAAAGCTTATCCGCAAGTCTGAAAATCGGATTTACAGGATTTGTAGTTCTGTCTGCTACCAGAGGGATTGTATCTAAGAGGAATTCGCCCAGAGTAACACGGATTTCTCCCACAACCTGGCCTCTTTCTACCGGTCCATACACCTGATCTTCCATATTAACGCTTATTCTTACGTTCTGAACGTCTTCTTTTACAGATTCACCGCGTACAAATGGTACACAGATGGCTTCTACGTCAAAAGCGGGAACAGCATTAAAGCACATTTCCTTAGTTCCGTAGCATCTGATTGAATATGGTTTGATAAGGCTTGTGTCAGTATAATCAGCAAAATTTGTAAAGGCAAAATTCATTAAGGTAAGACCGTCGCTCACACGAATCATCTGACCTTCTTCTGCGTTTTCGCCTGGACCAAGCATTGTGATTGAAAGGAATCTTGTTTTATCTCTTTTTGCAGTGAGGGCAAGATTGTAACCGCTTTCGTCTATGTAGCCTGTTTTAAGACCATCGCACCCCTGGAGTTTTCCTAAAAGAGGATTTGTATTTTTCTGTGTGATAGACATTGTGATTCTTTTTGGAACACCTTTTGAAAAATTCTGATAGTGAGGAACGTCGCCTGGAGCTAGATTTTCCGGTTTAGGATATGTGAATTCCGGAACAGAGTGAAAGCGCTTTAATGATTCAGGATGTTCTTTGATGTAAACCCTGCAGAACGCTGCCATCTCGCGCGGAGTAGTTGTATTTAATTCGCTGTAGCCCGAAGCTTCTACAAAGTGTGTGTGAGTAAGTCCAAGATCTTTTGCAACCTGATTCATTCTTGAAATAAAAGCTTCCATGCTTCCGCTTATTGCAAAAGCGATTGCATAGGCTGCATCGTTACCAGAACAGATTGAAAGACCAAGAAGAAGTTCTTCCAGAGTTACAACCTGTCCTTCCCCCAAAAACATCAGCGATGAATGAGGCGGCATATTGCATGCATAGGCAGCTTCCGGAATAGGGATAATCTGATCGTAAGTAAATCTTCCTCCGCTTACTTCCTGGTCAACGACGTACATGGCAAAAAGTTTTGTCATACTTGCTGGCGGAATGATTGTGTCCGCATTTTTTTCGTAGAGAATGTCGCCTGTTGCATTGTCTATTAGGATTACAGATTTAGCGTATGTATTGATTGCAGGGAGGTTTGTTCCGTACGGGAGTTTATGAACAAGCTCGTAGCGTTCAGGATAATTTACTTTAAGGGTTTCTTCGAGCTGTAATTCTTCTAAGTGAGAGAGGGGAGGAACATAATCCAGATTGTTGAATTTCGTAGTTCGTACAGTGACTAAAGTTGCAAGGGCTAAAATTAAAGATGTTGAACTTGAAAGACAAATCTTGATTGTTTTATTTTTTTTGATTCCCATATATTTTCCTCAAAAGTTTACTCAAAATCCAGTACATTTTTTGCCTGACAATTTACGACAAAATTAAATCTGCAAGAACGAGTGCCGTCATCGCTTCTATAACAGGAACAATGCGGGGGCAAAGACATACGTCGTGGCGTCCCTGAATCTGAAGCTCTGTGTCTTCGTATTTTTTACCCTTACGGCAGACTGTGCTTTGTTTTTTAAAGATGCTCGGAACTGGTTTTACGGCTGCACGAAAGATGATTGTGTTTCCGTTACTTATTCCCCCGAGTATTCCGCCTGAGTGGTTTGAATCAAAAACAGGATGTCCTTTTTCGCAGTGCATGGCATCGTTATTTAAGCTTCCAAGACTGTCTGCTGAATCAAAACCGTCTCCAAATTCAATTCCCTTAATGGCACCAATGCTCAAAACTGCTTTTGCAAGTTCTGCATCTAATTTTTCAAAAACAGGGTTTCCGACTCCTGCCGGGCAACCTTCTACAATACATTCGATTATTCCGCCTGCGCTGTCTCCCTGAGCTCTTATTTCTTCTATTTTAGAAAGCATTTTTTCTGCAGCCTTGTTGTCCGGGGCTCTTAAAGGGTTTTGTTCAATTTCTTTAAGATTGCGCTTTTCGGCTTTTATACCAGCGGCTTTTACAGTGTACGCTGTTATGCTAATACCTTTTTGTTTTAAAAATTCCATTGCAATGGCTCCGGCCGCAACCCGTGCAAGTGTCTCCCTTCCGCTCGAACGGCCTCCGCCCCTGTAATCCCTGTTTCCGTCGTATTTAATGTCGTAAGTGTAATCAGCGTGACCGGGACGGAATGTATTTTTAAGATTATCGTAATCAGATGAATGCTGGCTGGTATTTCTTACTAAAAGTGCGATTGGAGTTCCTGTGGTTTTTCCTTCGAAGACACCGGAAAGTATTTCTACTTCGTCGTTTTCTTTACGGGAAGTTACGGCAGCATTTTTTTTACCCTCGGTAAATCCCGGGCGACGGCGGTTTAAGGCTGCCTGAATAATTTCTTTTGAGATGTTAAGTCCACTAGGGCAGCCGTCAATCACACAGCCAAGACCTTCTCCGTGGCTTTCACCAAAAGTTGTTACAGTAAAATTTTTTCCAAAGGTATTACCGCCCATCGTTACTCCTGTTATCTGTTTTATAGTAACAGAAATGAATAAAAAAAGTAATTGAATTTATAGAAAAAAAAATATAAAATTGCGATAAATAACTCCGCGTATGTGGGGTAATCTTTTAAATAAGGGGAATATATATGAATATTTTTCGTGGTGCTTTTACGGCTTTAATTACACCTATGAACAAAGACGGTTCAGTTGATTTTGAGGGCTTCCGCAAAAATGTCAAACATCAGCTCGATCAGGGCATTGATGGTCTTGTTCCTCTTGGAACCACTGCAGAAACTCCAACTTTGGATGAACGACCTGGCGAAGAAGAAGACAAGATTATTCAGATTGTAATGGAAGAGGTTCGCGCATTCGAAAAAACTACAGGTAAAAAAATCCCTGTAATCATTGGAGCTGGTTCAAACAATACTAAGGATGCAGTGGCATATTGTCAGAGAGCAAAAAAGGCCGGCGCTGATGCAGCACTGGTTGTTACTCCATACTACAATAAGCCTTCAAAAGAAGGTATCTATCAGCATTTTGCAGCAGTAAGCAAGGTTGGTATTCCAATCATCGTTTACAATATTCAGGGAAGAACAGGCTTGAACATTCCTACAGATTTACTTGCACGCATAGCACAGCTTCCAAATATTGCAGGAGTAAAAGAAGCTTCGGGCTCGGTTGCTCAGATGATGGAAGTTATCGGCACTGTAAAGGCAAAGAATCCTGATTTTGCAGTACTTTCGGGGGATGATGCATTAACACTTCCTTTGATTGCTGCAGGTGGAGACGGAATTATTTCTGTTGCTTCAAACATGATTCCAGCCCTTATGCATGAACTTGCAACAGCATGTCTTGAAGGAGACTTTAAGAAGGGACGCGAGATTCATTACAGACTTGCTCCATTCTTCAAAGCTGAATTCTGCGACGGAAATCCTAGCTCAATCAAGTATGCAATGAACTGTAAGAAAATGCCTGCAGGCAGCCTCAGACTTCCACTTGTAGAAGTTACAGCTGATGCAAAGAAGATTATCGAAAAAGCAATTAAAGACTGTAAACTTTAATCGTTCTGATTTTCGTTTTGGGAGTCCACAGTGATTGATTTACACTGCCACTTAGACGGATCAATAACACCACAAATAGCGAAAGAGCTTGCAAGGCTTCAGAGCATCGAGCTTCCGTGTAAGGATGATGATGAATTAATCCGTAAGCTTTCTGTTCCACAAATCTGCCAGAGTCTGAATGATTTTCTTGAATGCTTTGGTCTTCCTTTAAGACTTTTACAGACAAAAGAAGGAATATCAGAAGCAGTAAGATTTGTTCAGGAAGATTGTAAGGCTCAGGGGCTTAGTTATCTTGAGCTCAGGTTTGCTCCGCAGAAGCATTGTGTAAACGGTCTTACTCAGGATGAAGTTGTTTTGGCAGCTTTAGATGGTCTTAAAAAATCTGATTTACATACAAATCTTATTCTGTGCCTCATGCGTGCCGATGTGAATCAGAAAGAAAATTTTGAGACAATCGGAGTTGCAGAAAAATATCTTGTAAAGGATGAAGGGGTTGTTGCCCTGGATTTAGCCGGAGCCGAAGCTCTTTTTAAGACAAAGGATTTTAAGGAAGAATTTCTTCTGGCTAAGAAAAAAAATATTCCTTTTACAATTCATGCAGGAGAAGCAGACGGACCTGAAAGTGTCTGGAGTGCGATTGAATCGGGTGCTGTAAGAATAGGACATGGAGTAAGGATTTACGAAGATCCTTTTTTAGTGGAATATGTTGCAGAGCATAAAATCCCGCTCGAGATGTGTCCTTCGAGCAACAGATGTACAAGGGCAGTTGAAGATATGGAAAACTATCCTTTACGAAGTCTGATGGAAAAAGGCGTGAAGGTCACAATCAATACGGATGATCCTGCAATACTTCGTACGACTTTAAAACAGGAGTATGAGTATATAGAAAAAAAGTACGGCATCACTTTTGATGAAAAAACACAGTTCCTGCTCAATGCAGTTGAATCAGCATTCTGCAGCGATGAATATAAGAAGATTTTGAAGGAGAAAATATATGGCAGAAAAGATTAAAGTTGGTGTATTAGGCGCAACAGGAATGGTAGGACAGCGTTACATCAAACTTCTGGAAAATCATCCGTGGTTCGAAGTAACATATGTTGCCGCAAGTCCACGTTCAGCAGGAAAATTATATAAGGAAGCAGTAGAAAACAGATGGCTCATCGGTGAAAATATTCCGGATGCAGTTCAGAACCTTATGGTAGAAGATGCAAACCTCCCCGAAAAGGCTTTAGGAAAATGTAAGTTTGTATTCTCCGCACTCGAGCTTCCAAAAAAAGATGATATCAAGGCTCTGGAAGCAGCTTATGCCAAGGAAGGGATTCCTGTAGTAAGTAATGCTTCTGCAAACAGATGGACAGAAGATGTTCCAATGCTCGTTCCGGAAATCAACTATGCTCATCTTGATGTAATTGAAGCACAGAAAAAACATAACGGCTGGGACAAGGGCTTTATTGCAGTAAAACCAAACTGTTCTTTGCAGACATATATGATGCCTCTTCACGCTTTGATTCAGGCCGGATACCCTGTTAAGAGAATGATTGTAACAACTTTGCAGGCAACAAGCGGTGCAGGTTATCCTGGAGTTCCTTCGTTCGATATGATAGACAATATTGTTCCATACATCGGTGGCGAAGAAGAAAAGACAGAAAAAGAATGTCTCAAGATTTTGGGTTCTGTAAAGGACGGAAAAATCGTGAATGCAGAATATCCTATTGTTTCTTCTACATGTACACGTGTTCCTGTAGTAGACGGACATACAGCATGTGTTTCTCTTGAGTTTGATTTACCGGACGACAAAAAGCCAAGCCTCGAAGAAATAGAACGCGTATGGACAAGCTACACATCTGTTCCACAGGAATTAAAGCTTCCAAGCGCTCCTGAGCATCCGATTGTTGTGCGCCACGAAGAAAATCGTCCACAGCCTCGCCGCGACCGTGAAACAGAAAAAGGTATGGCATGTGTAATCGGCCGCCTTCGTCCATGTAACGTTTTCGACGTAAAATTCGTAGCCCTGAGTCACAACACAAAACGTGGTGCCGCATTAGGTGGAATCCTTAATGCCGAACTTTTAAAAGTCCGCGGATTTTTTGATTAATTAGAATTCAAAAGTATAAAATAGGAAAGACGGTATCTTATGAGGTACCGTCTTTTTTGTTTAAAAACCCAATGTTTTTTTTAGTGCGTTTTGGGTAACAGCAGAGACATTTATTTTGGCTTTTCTGGACATATCGTCGAGCCACTGTGGTAAAGTAATATTTCGTCTTACATTGCGGCTTTTTTCAATCTGCCGGAACATATCAAGATCTACATCTACAAGTGAGAGAAATGATTTTCCTGCTTTTGCAAATTCACTTTTTTTAAGATCAATGGAGTCTATTCTGGAAGCTTTTGGAATATCTGTGGCAACCTTATCAAACAATGCATTTCCTATGTAATCTTTAGCCATATTAATTGCATCTGCAATTCCGTAGCCTTGTGTAAAACCATTAAGATCTGGAATTTCTATAAGGATAGTAGATTTTTTATCATTAGTTTCTGTAAAAATAACTGGATATATAATATTCATAAAAATACCTCTAAAAGAAAAGATAAAGCATTTAAAACTACAGCTTCCATTTTTTTAAAATACTTTTTGCGAGAAACTCATTAATCTCCGAATGTCTGGGAATTTGTTCCTGGTCTTTTCCACGCTGGTAAATATCATGATTACCTCCGTGACGGACTAAAACAAAACCTCCTTTTTCAAGCCTCTTTATTAAATCTTTCCTTTTCACAGTTCAATTATACACATTAAATACACACTGTCAAATGTGTATTTTTAACCGTCTTTTTTTTATTTTTTCAAATATCTGTGTTATAATTTTTTTGTTTGGGAATTAATTTAATAAAGGCGGAGGATGAGAATGTATCGAAAAATTTTAATTTTGATTGGAATCGGGGCTTTATTTTTTGCAGGTTGCTCTAAAAAGGATAATGGAGCAGAACAGGTTCAACATGGAAAGGCTCAGACAAATACGGAAAATACAAAAGCAGGTCAGGAAGAAGAAAAAAAAGTTGATTATGCGGAAATTAAAGCCAGACTTGAAGCAAGCTTTAAGGGAAATACAAAGGGTGGAATTACAATTTACGGCGACGTTGTAATTATGCCTGTTCCGGATGAAATGGAAGTTGTATCAACAAGGGTTTTTGGTGATGAAGATGATGGCTCTGATATTTCACAAAAAATGTACAAAGAAGTTCAATTCATTCCGCAAGGTTTATTTCTTGAAATCCATTTACCAGAAGAAATTTATGATAAACATTCTGTTTTAAATTTGGAAGCAGAACATGATGGGAAAACTTTTTTCTATGATGAACCTCTTTCATTTTCTTCGGTTGGTTTAATCAATTCTGAAAAGCTTGCAGGTTATAGGACTTATATCACTTTTGCAAATTATAATTATTATTCAAAAAATTATAATTACACACTTTGTCTTAAAGATGCAGAAACGAAAAAGACTGTTGCAAAAAAAACAGTAGTTGTAAAACCTGTTTCGCAGGGATTCTTTGTTTATAAAAATGATTATGAATCACCTTTTATTTCATACATGGAGCAAAGAAGTTTAGAAACTGATACAAGGTATCATATGATTTACAGGGGAAAGGGAAGTAAAGCAGAATCAAAAGGGACAATGCTTATTATTTCGGCTGATTATGGTAAAGACTCAGGATTTTCGTATATTCCACTTTTTGCAGTAAAAACCTTTGATGATAAAAACGGCACATGTACTTTTGATTTTGAAATTGCAGATGGTGGCCAGTATAAAATTGATTTTTATGACTGCGAAACAAAAAAAATTACAACAACCTCTCTTTTTGAATATATACAAGTTAGAACTTCTAATTCAAAGGTAAAATATTTTTATCCTCCTGAAACAGAATGGAAGGTAAAGGCCGAAGACGGTTTAAGACTTAGAAATTATCCTATGGGAAAAAAGATTGGTCTTTTGGAAAACGGAACTGAGCTTGTTCAGACAGAATATTCCTGGTTAATATTTTCTGATACTATTAACGGAATCAAAGGTTTCTGGATTCCTGTAAGGGTAAAAACAAACAGACCCGAAATTGATAAAAGCGATTTATACTGCTATGACCCGAACATAACAGACGGCTGGGTATTTTCAGGATATCTTGATTTGATTGAAAAATAAGAATTATTTTGAAAAATAAGTATTATTTTTTCCCCACAATAATCATCGTCCTTGCGTGTTCGTTGTAGGGGGAAAGATCAAAGTCGCCGTAGACGTTTACTTCTTTTAGGCCGTAGGATAAGAGGCGTTCGCGTAAGAAGGTGGCGGGGTAGAGGCGCTGGATAAAGGTGTGGTCTATAAGAGGTTTGGTTGATTTAAGTTTTGTGTCCGGGGTGTCGGGCGGGAAGAGCATCCATCTTGAGCTTAAGCCTTCCCATGCTCCTTCTACTTTAAATTCTGTAACAACCTTGTACCCTGCGCGTTCAAAGATTTCGCCATCCGTCCAGTACATAATGGCAGTTTCGCGGCTTGTGCATTCCATTATAAAAGTTCCGCCTTCTTTTACCGCATTTGCCATGTTCTCTAAAATCATCATATCTTCCTGGATTGTGTCGCAGTAACCAAACGAAGTATAAAGGTTTACAACGCAGTCAAATTTTTTATCAGTTTTATAAGTCCTTAAATCAGTGTTCAAAAGTGTGAGGGAAACTCCTTCATCATCTGCGCTTTCTTTTGCAGCATCAAGCTCTGCCTGGATTATATCGATTCCGGTAACATCAAGATTTAAAAGGGCCAGTTCCACGCTGATTCTTCCAAGACCGCAGCCTGCATCCAAAACAGAATCTCCGTCTTTTAATCCGGCAATCTTTTTTACATATTCTGCGACTGTGGGTGCTTCTGCCCAGCGTTTTTCGTCGAACATAATCGGAGCAAAATTAATCCAGAAATCTTCTTTTTCGAACCACTGCATCATTCCCTGCCTGTAATCTGCGTTTTTACGACGCCACTGCATGAAGTTTAATCATCATGCTATAAAAATTTTTACAACTTAAAGATTTGATGTTAAAATGATAATCTGTAATCAAGAATTTTTAAAGAGAGTTTTTAGTTAGAATGAAAGGCTTAAAGGATTTTATCGTACGGCATTTTTCTTTTGAACGATCCCTCACACGAAGGGTCAACCTCATCATGCTTATAAGTGCAATTGCGGGAAACATTGTAGGTGCCTTTGAATCACTTTTTATTGACCTTCCGATTTTTGCAAAAATTCTTCCTATTGCAGCCGTTGTCATCCTCATCATCCTTTTGATTATCGGGTTTAATACAAAAAAGACACGTGTTTTAAATTTTGTTTCGATTTTTATAACCACATCCGTCATCTTCCCGCTTATGTTTTTTGCAAACGGGGGATTTCAGAGCGGAATGCCATTTTATCTTCTTGTGAGTTCGGTTTTTATTGTCGTTGGATTAAGGGGAATCCCGCGCCTCATCCTTTTTGTGATTGACCTTACAGAAATCATTCTTCTTTGTTCTATATATTTTAATCATCCTGATTTCTTCCCTGTGATTGATCCGGGCGTTCAGGCGTTTGATATTTCTTCGAGTCTTGTTTTTTCATTTTTGATTATGTTCTTTTTTGCATTCTTTGTAAAAAAGCAGCATGAGTATGACAGTAAAAAAATCAAGGAATTTTCTGAGCTTTATAAAAAACAGGCAAATACCGATGAGCTTACGGGGCTTTACAACAGGCGATATTTTAAGGAATTTCTGAAGATTGCAATTTCGACTTTCGGGGATACGGGAAAGCTTCATCTTGCCATGTTTGATATTGATGATTTTAAAGTCATAAACGATAAGTTTGGTCATCTTTATGGTGATGAGGTTTTAAAAAAGTTTTCTAATATTCTTGTGGACGAAAGCTCTAACAGTATTTTTGCGTGCAGATACGGCGGAGAAGAATTTTTAATTTTGATTCCAAAGAGAACTGCAGAAGAAGCGCTGGAGGTTGTAGAAAGGATTTTGCAGAAAACCCGCGATACAATCAAATACGAAGAAAATCACAGCGTGACCGTGAGTGCCGGCTTTATCACTTATTCAAAGGATATGAGTTACGAAGTTCTTTTACAGTCAGTTGATGCAAATCTTTACAAAGCAAAATTTAGCGGAAAAAATAAGGTTGCCTGGTAAGATTAATTAAGCAGTATTTTTATTTTGTGATTTCGTAAAGCTCGATATTTTCATCCTGGAAATTCGAAAAGCATAAATATTTTGAATTCGGGCTTACATCAAGGCCTGTGGGCTGATTTCCGCCTTCAAACGTTTCTACAATTTCCATTGTTTTAATATCTATAATCTGAATCTTTCCGTTCTGCGGGCTTCGTTTTGTGTAATCTGCAGGATTATTCGGCCCACGTGAAGAAACAAAAAGCCATCTGTTATTTAAAAGATCTATTGTGTTCGGGTTATAAAAAACCTTTGTTTTTCGTTCAATTTTAAAAGTGATTAAGTTGATTTCGTAAATGGAACGGTAATACATGTCTGAAATATAAGCCTTTGTTCTTTCATCATTAATCACAATGTGGCGCATGGCAGCGTTTGTAATTTTGATGTAATCGGTTCTCTTGTTTTGTTCAATATTAAACTTTTCGATTAATCCGTCATTGAATGAAAGACTGATGATTGAGTTTCCATCCTTTGTAAAATAAAGTCCCCTTGGAGCTCCGCCAGTTTTGAGTTTTTTAAGACACTTTCCGGTTTTATAATCAATAATCGAAACATCATTAGAAACCCAGTTTGAAACAGCAAGAAGATTTTTCTGGCTGTTATATGCAATGAACTTACTCCAGTTTCCTGTGGTAGGAATTGTGCGGATGTATTTAAAATCAGGATATGAATATTCGTAAAGATTTGCAGTCGTCATCTGGGAAACAAGAAAAACATTTTTTTCGGGAATAAAAAGCCCTTCTGCAAAACCCTGTTTACTTGCATTCGGAGGAGTGATTCTTTTTATAATCTTTTTTTCGCTCATGCTAAAGATGTCAAATCCGTTATCTTCCAAAAGCGGCATGATTACATATTTATTATCCGGCGAAAACAAAACCTGCTTAGGCTGTCTTCCGCATTTATAAGTCCCGATTTTTTTGAGCACCGGCCCTTCAGTTTTTTTTGCCGCCTTATTTAAAGCCTTATTCTGAGCCAGAACACTCACCGCGAGTAACGAAAAAAAGATGATAAAAAATTTCTTCATAATCTGATTATACTTTACAAAAACGTGCCGGGGCAAGATGCGAGGAGGAGAAGAATTTTTTATGACAAAACGTATATGTCATAGTATAATTTTATAAATACTTAAAAAGTTTTTTCAGGGGGTAAAAATGAAAAAAATTATTATTGGTTTATTTACAGCATTATTGCTTGTAGGTATGACAGGATGTAAAAACGGTGTTGAAAGCGGCGGGGGTAGTGGTTCTGGCGGAGGAGGTTCTGGGGGAGGCGGCATACCCACAGGAAACTTTAAACAGACAGGTTATAAAAAAACAGGAACTCAAAATATTAATGGTACAAATTATGACCTTGTTACCTTTGGAAATTTTCCTCAGTCTGAAAAAGATAGTAATGTAACTGTGAGTACAACTGCTACAAATGTCAACGGTTTTACATGCTATAAAGGCAGTGATGATGAGTGGTATGTAAATTTAGGCTCAAAATACTATAAAGTAGAACCGATTAAATGGCGTGTTCTTTCAGAAAACTACGACCACGACGGCAATGCTTCTAACCCAGGCAAAAAGCTTTTGCTTGCAGAAAATATTCTTATAAACAAAACTTATAGTGCAGGTTCCAACAATTATGAAAATTCTTCTATAAGGGCATATCTTACAAGAGATTTTTTAAAAATAGCATTTACACAAGCAGAACAGGATGCAATTGCAGCGACAACAGTAATAAATAATGCAAGAAGCACAAATCCGGACAGTAATGACAAACAGTGGAACAACGGAGCTAATCAGTACGCCAGTGACACTTCAACCAGCGATAAAATCTTTTTGCTTAGCGAGCAGGAAGCAACAAAAGCAGATTATGGATTTGCAGCCTATAATGCATCTGGTATCGGTAATACAAGAATCCGTATGCCAACAGCTTTTGCAAAGGCAAACGGAGCATATCAGAATATTACAAAAGGCTACGGCGGTCGTTGGTGGCTGCGCTCTCCTGACTATACTTATGGTAACCACGCGCATATCGTCATCCATGATGGTGGCGCGAACAGTAACAGCATCAGCCCCGTGAATGACGATATTATAGGTGTTGTGCCGGCTTTATGCCTAAAATAAAATTGGCTTTGTCAATTTTATTTTATCTAATCCTTGCGTAAGCAATAATCTAATCAAAAAGCAGCCTGCCCGGTACAATGTACATCAAAGGCAGGCTGTTTTTTTCTTTTCTACACCGCAAGCTCTTCCCAGCGGGCGTATTTTTCTTCCAGGAGTTTGGTGATTTCTGTGTAGCGTTCGCCGGCTTTTCGGGCGGTTTCGAAGTCGGGGCTGGACATTAATGGTTCCAGTTCTTTCTGTTCTTTTTCGAGCTCGGGGATTTCTTTGTCTAAGGCTTCGAATTCGCGCTGTTCTTTGTAGGAAAGTTTTTTTTTGCAGGAGGAGTGGTAGCGGCAGAAGCAGTGGCAGATGATGAAGAGTCAGGGGCAGAAGAAGAGATGTTTTTATCGGCAGAACCCGCGCCCTCAGAAGTGATATTTTTATCCCCAGAAGCGATGTCCTCTTTAGAACCCGCTTTCTTTTCCTCTTCCAGATACTCAATATATTCGCTGCATTTTCCGACAAAGCCGCTGATGCTTCCGTCCTCTTCCATAATAAAAAGGGTGTCGGCGCATTTATCCATAAAATAGCGGTCGTGGCTTACGAGGAGGAGGCAGCCTTCAAAATGCATTAAAAACTGCTCTAAAAGGTTCATCGTAAAAATATCAAAATCATTTGTGGGTTCGTCTAAGATTAAAAAATTCGGGTTTTCCAAAAGCAGGCGCACAAGATAAAGTCTTTTTCTTTCACCACCCGAAAGACTGCTCACAGGTGAATGCTGGATTTTTCCTTCAAAGCCGAACTCTTCTAAAAATTTTGCAGCACTCACTTCTTTTGTTCCGTCGTTCAGAGTCATGTGTTCGGCAGTTTCCTTGATGTATTCAAGAACTGTAAGATTTGTATCTTTAAAAACCGGGTTTTGTTTGTAGTAGCCGAATTTTGTGTTTACGCCTGTTTCAACGTTTCCAGAATCCGGGGAAAGCTTTCCTGTTACAATATTCAAAAAAGTTGATTTTCCCGCTCCGTTATCTCCAAAGATCCCGATTTTCTGGCCCTTTGTAAACTTATACGAAAAATCAGAAATTATTTTCTGGCCGCCGAATTCTTTAGAAATGTTGTGAAGTTCAAGGACTTTTCCACCAAGACGTTTTCCCTTTACTTCAAAAGTGTAGCCCTTATCAGCTTTAAATTTTTCTCTGTTTATGAGCTGCTCGTCCCTCTGGATTCTTGCCTTGATTTTTGTTCCCCTTGCACAAGGGCCGCGTAAAAGCCATTCGCGTTCAAACCTCAACACTGATTCAATCCTTCGTTCTGTGTTTGCTTCGATCTGGGCTTCTGTTTCTTTTTTTTCAAGATACTGTGAATAGTTTCCGGTGTAGAGCTTAAGCTTATTTCTTGCAAGCTCGTAGATATTCGTACAAACTGCATCAAGGAAGTATCGGTCGTGGGTAACCATCAAAACTGAGCGGGTTGTATCTTTAAGATATTTTTGGAGCCAGGAGATTGTTTTTATATCAAGGTGGTTGGTTGGTTCGTCCAGTAAAAGAACTTTTGTATCTTCGACTAAAACCTGTGCAAGGCAGACTTTTTTAATCATCCCGCCGCTTAAGGTCCCCATCTTCTGATTAAGGTTCTGGATATCGAGCACGCCAAGGATTGAACTTATCTGTGCTTCGTAGTTCCATAAATCAGCCTGATCCATTTTGTGCATCACTTCGTCATACTTTTTTGTAACGGCAGCCTCGTTTTTAGATGTGGCTAACTCTTCGCAAATCTTTGTGTATTCATTTATGATTTTTAATTTCGGGGAATCGCTTTTAAAAATATGCTCGCGGATTGTATCTTCTTTCTGGTATAAAGGATTTTGCGGTAAAAATGAAACTCCTGCTTCACGGTTAAAAACTACACTTCCTTCGTCGGGCTGTAAAACTCCTGCAATTGTGTTCAAAAGAGTTGATTTTCCCGTTCCGTTTTTTCCGATTAATGCAGCCTTTTCGCCTTCCTGAAGTCCGAACGTAACACCGGTAAAAAGAGGTTTTTCGCGTCCGATTTTGGAAAGGTTATTTATAGAAAGAAGATTCATAAGCCGAGTATAGCACATATCAAAGGCACGGAATAGGGGAGCGGAGATTTCGTCGGGGAGCGGAATGCAGTGGCCGTGAAGGGATGAATTATCCTCCACAACTTGAACAAGAACCTGATTATGGGTAAATTCATATCATGACTAAAAAAACTAAACGCCTGCTTTTATCTATATTGTGTTTTACTTTAATCTTAGGTTATGCAATCTGGTACACTTATTATGCAAAGCCCGAACAGAAAGAAAAAATAGATTCACTCACTCAAACTGAACAGACTGCTCCTTCAAAAAGCGAAGAGAATGCACAGAATACAGACACCATAGATGCCCAGAATGATAAATCCTCTAAAAAATCATCAAAATCCGGCACAAAAAAAACTTCATCAAAATCTACAAAATCAAAAAAATCAGGTAAGGCTGAATACTCTTCCAAAGAATGCGACATGGGTTACGAGGAAAATAATCCCCTTTATTTTGGAAACCCTTCCGACGCAAAAACCGATTTATCTTTGATGAACAATTATATGATGATAAAGCCTCAGTATACGCTTTCTTACAACGCGAGCACTTTTAATCCTAACTGGGTTGCCTGGCATCTTTGTAAGGATGATCTTGGGGACGCAGACAGAAGCGATGATTTCCGCCCCGATAAGGATCTTCCCCTTGGCTGGTATGCAATAAAAAAGAAGGACTATCAGTATAAAGATTATGGTTTTGACCGTGGCCACATCTGCCCGTCTGCCGACAGAACAAAAACAAAAGAAGATAATTCCATGACATTTTTGATGACAAACATGGTTCCACAGACTCCGGACAATAACCGCGTAATCTGGATGCATTTTGAAAATTACGAGCGTGAGCTTGTGCGTCAGGGGTATGAAGTTTATCTGATTGCAGGTCCATACGGGAAAGGCGGAACGGGTGCCAAGGGAACTTTTGAATCAATCCCAGTGGAGCTCAAAACAGGCGAAACAATAGAGATGGTAGTTCCGTCTTACACATGGAAAGTTCTTATTGCAATTCCCGATGGGGACGATGACCTTTCACGAATTGACGAAAATACTCTCTGCATCGCAATCAATGTTCCAAACCTTATGGGGATGGGAAAAACCGGCGACTGGGAGCAGTACATAACTACGATTGACGAAATAGAAGGCATCACAGGATATGATTTTTTTGAGCTTCTGCCGGATGATGTAGAAGAATCAATTGAATCAAAAACCTATGAATATACAAAATAGGAGACTTGTATGATTAGTTTACTTGCACGTATTTTTATTAAAAACAACAAGGATTATTCAAACCTCAAGGTGCGCGAGCAGTACGGAGTTTTATGCGGAGGCTTTGGTATTTTTTTGAACCTCCTTCTTTTTGCCCTCAAATTTATTTTTGGAACAATCGCTGCCAGTGTTGCCATGGTTGCAGATGCATTTAATAACCTTTCTGATGCGGCAAGCTCAATCGTTCAGATTTTCGGCTTTAAGCTTTCTTCCAAAAAACCGGATCCTGATCATCCGTTCGGCCATGGAAGAATTGAATATATTTCTGGCGTTATAATTTCGTTTTTTATCCTTTACATGGGAATTGATTTAATTAAGGATTCTGTAAAGGCTTTAATCAACCCGGATCCTGTAAAGGCTGATATTTTTTCTCTCATTGTTCTGGTAAGCGCAGTTTTAGTAAAGGTGTACATGTATTTTTATAACCACTCTGTTGCAAAAAAAATCAACTCTGTGGCAATGGAAGCAACCGCAAAAGACAGCTTTGGTGATGTAATCTCTACTTCGGTTGTTATTCTTTCTGTTGTTTTGAGCCGCTTTGTTTCTTTCCCTGTTGATGGAATCGGTGGAATTGTTGTCGGATTCTTTATCTTAAAAACCGGTTTTGAAGCTGCAAAAGATACAGTCGGTACACTTTTGGGAACAGCGCCGTCAGAAGAGCTTGTAAAGGGAATAGAAGAAGAACTCATGGCGCACGAAAATATCATCGGTATGCACGACCTTGTTGTTCACGATTATGGTCCTGGCCGACTTATGATTAGCCTTCATGCAGAAGTGCCGGGCGATAAAAATATTTTCGAGATTCACGATTCAATTGATATTGCAGAAGTTGATATTGCAACTAAGTTTAACTGCCATGTTGTAATCCACATGGACCCGATCGACACAAAAAACAAAAGACTTGTAGATTTAAAAAAGCTCATAGATAAGACTGTAAAGGAAATTGATCCGGAATTTACTTATCACGATGTAAGAATTGTTCCGGGAATTACTCATTCAAACCTTATGTTCGATGTAGTAAAACCGTTTTCGTGTAAGATTCCGGATTCTGAATTAAAGCTTTTGATACATAATAAAATACACGAAGCAGAGCCTGATGTTTACTGTGTGGTTACCGTAGATCAGCCTTTTGTAAAAAGAACGTAGTCGTAATCTATTCCGCCATCGCTGCATTCTTTTTCTGTCTTTTTCTCCCATCTTCCGTCAGGACTTGGGAAAAATTTATCTCCGGCAAATTCTTTTTTGATTTCTGTGGCGTATATGCGGTCGGCTAATGGTAGGGCTTTACGGTATATTTCTTCTCCGCCTGCAACAAGGATTTCTGTTTTTCCCGAGCCGGAAGGTTTAGATGATTTTTCGCCGGAAATTAAATCTTTACCGCAAGAAGGATTTTTCCCACCTGCTTTTTCCAATTTATAAATCATCTTCACAGCCTTTTTAAAGCTCTTACACAGGAGGCAGCCTTCAGGAACTGATTTTAAGGATTTTGAGATTACTACGAGGGTGCAGTAGGAGAGGGCTTTTCCGATTTCTTCAAAGGATTTCCTTCCGATTATTACGTATTTTCCGCGACAGATGCTTTTAAAACGATCGCGCTCAGAAGGAATGAACCATGGTATTTTCCCCTGAGCGCCGATGACTCTGTCTTTAGCCGTATAAGCTACAAGCAGCGAAATAGAAATGTTTCTCTTAAGGAAAATCATATCTATTTTATATGATATTTTTGTCTATGCTTCAACCTGTACAAGCTGTGCAACCGGCTGAGTCTGTGCATAAACACTGTTTGCATTTTTATATGGATTTCTGAAGTTCTGAATCTGAGACTTAATACTGTCGATGTGAACTCTAAGAAGGTCTCTGTTAATCTGATTCTGTTTAAGAACTTTATTCTGAAGGTCATTTAAATCTTTCTGGAGGTTCTGGATCTCTGTTGCCGGATTCTTTCCATTATCAGAATTTTTATACATCTTAGACATTGGCACAATAACCTTCTGAAGGTTTGCAATATTTCTTACAATCTGCTGTTCAAGTTCTGTATGTGCGATTAATGATTCCGGATCTTCTTTAGAAATTGAATCCTGCTGTTTTTCAAGGATGTTAAGATATTCTCTGAATTTGTTTCTCTGCTGTTCAAGAAGTGTCTTTAATCTGTGAAGTAAGGCAACTCTTTCATCTAACTCTTTCTGTGTGATTTCCATGGTTAATCCTCCCGTTATACTGTTTTAACCAACAATATTTACAGCGTTATCAATCTGAGCAGCAGGTGCATTAGCTGTACTATTTGAAATTTGTCTCCATGATTCAACGAGCTGTCCCATCATATTAAGAACAAATTCCAGTTTTTTTCTATCGTGACTTATTCCTGCAGTAACCAGTTCCTCATTAAAATACAAATATAAAGACATCAGGTTACGTGCAATATCTCCGCCTTTTTCCATATCGAGCGAAACCTGAAGTTCTGTGATTATGGACTGGGCTTTCTGGATTGCATTTCCAAATTTTTCAATCTGTGAAGGTTTGATTTTTCCGTCAAGTTCAATAAAGCTTAAAGCTAATTTTATCTGTTTGATGGCTCCTTCGTATAAAAGTACAACTAATCTTCCCTGACTCGCAGTACTTACATTTGTTTTCTGATAAGCATTATATGCGTTAGAATATCCCATTTAAAACCTCCTGTGTTTTTATCTGATAATAGGACACTTTGATTTTCGGAAAACGCAAAAAAAACTTAAGAAAAAAATAAAAAAATATTGTCGACATTGACGTTTAGAATCAGTATATTTATATAGTAGATTAATATTTAAAAAAATATAGATTTATATAAAAGCGGATTATAGAATCAGCATAATTAAAGCGAGGTCCCGATGGCAGACGAGAACAACAAGAAGATTAATAATGACGAAAATGACCCGTATAACTTTTTTAAATTTACAGGACCGTCGAATAATAATAAGAAAAATAACAATAATGCCCCAAAAAAGCGTTTTCCATTTTTTACGCTGCTCATAGTTGTTATTATTTTTACACTTTTCTCTCAGTTATTCTTTTCGAATAATAAATCAGGTAACGAGATTTCTTTTTCTGAATTTAAAAATAAGGTCGAAAGCGGTGTAATCGTAGAAGTAGAAATTTATGAACATTCGGTTATCGGCTACGAAAAAAATACAGGAAGCACAGCCACAACAGATGAAGATAAAATCCTTCTTCTTTTTTCTAATGATGCAAGATCAAAGGGTAAAAGATGGGTTGCTTCTTCCTATATATATGATGATTTTTTAACATTCCTTGATGAACACAATGTAAAATATGAATTTATAATCAACGAACGAAGTCCTTTCCTTTCATATCTTCTTTCGCTCATAGTTCCATTTGGAATCATCCTTCTTCTCTATTTCTTCTTCTTTAAAAAGATGGGAGGAGGTTCAGGCGGAGTTGGAAGCATCTTCAGCGTTGGTTCTTCTAAGGCAAAGGTTGTAGAAGAGGGTAAGATTAAAACCCGTTTTGATGATGTAGCCGGTGTAGACGAAGCAAAGGAAGAGCTTGTAGAAGTAGTTGATTTTCTTAAAGAGCCTAAAAAATATACAGAAATCGGTGGTAAGATTCCAAAGGGTGTTCTTCTTGTAGGAGACCCGGGAACCGGTAAAACACTTTTAGCACGCGCTGTTGCAGGCGAAGCCGGTGTTCCATTCTTCAGTATCTCTGGTTCTGACTTTGTAGAAATGTTTGTTGGTGTTGGTGCATCCCGCGTACGCGATTTATTCAAGCAGGCAAGAGAAAAAGCTCCATGTATTGTTTTTATTGATGAAATCGATGCCCTTGCAAAGAGCCGTGCAAACAGCTTTAACTCAAACGATGAACGTGAACAGACCTTAAACCAGCTTTTAGTAGAGATGGATGGTTTTGATAACGAAAAAGGTCTTATCATCCTTGCTGCTACAAACCGTGCAGATATTCTTGACCCTGCAATCCTTCGTCCAGGTCGTTTTGACCGCCAGGTTCCTGTAGAAAAACCTGATGTAAAGGGACGTGAAGCAATTTTAAGAATCCACGCAAAGAATGTAAAACTCGAAGACGATGTTGATTTTGAATCGCTCGCACACGGAACAACAGGCTTCTCTGGCGCTGACCTTGCAAACGTTGTAAACGAAGCAGCCCTTCTTGCAGTAAGAAACAAGCGCAAAAAGGTAACAATGGAAGACTTCAACGACGCAATCGACAAAGTAAGCATTGGTCTTAAAAAGAAGTCACGCAAAGATAATAAAAAAGAAATCCGCCTTGTTTCCGTACACGAAACCGGCCATGCACTTGTAGGAGCATTTACTCCGGAACACGAAAAGGTAAATAAAATCACTGTAGTTCCACGAAGCCATGGAGTAGGCGGATTTACACAGTTCCGCGATGATCAGGAAAAATCATTCCAGACAAAGAACGATATAATCATCGAAATAGACAGCCTCCTTGGTGGACGGGCAGCAGAAGAAATCATGCTTTCTGATATTTCTACTGGTGCTGCAAACGACATTGCACGCGCAACAGAACTCATCAAGCGCATGATTACAGATTTTGGTATGTCGGACAAGTTTAAGAACGTTACTCTTGGTAAAGGTGTTCTTGGCGGTCGCGGCGGAGAGCCAAATCTTGTAAGGGAATTCAGTGAACAGACTCAGAATTACATAGACGAAGAAATTGCAAGACTCATGGATGAACGCTATAAGCATGTTCTTGCCCTTCTTAAAAAACATAAAGCCCTGCTTGAATATATTTCGAATAGACTTCAGGAAGTAGAAACCCTGGACGGCAAGGAATTCTACGAAATTATCGAAGCAGAAGCTAAACTTTCGCAGAAAAAACTTCCTTCAGGAGAAACAAAAACACCTGCAAAAAAGAGTACAAAACCTGCGTCAAACCGTGTTGACGGAAAGGACTAAGTATTCTAAAATAAAAAAAGGTTTAAAAATATGAATAAATTAGTAAGAAAAATAATTTTATCGGCTGCTTTATTTATTGGTATTTCAACAATTACCACTGCTCAGGTTACAACAGCCAGCACTTATTTTAAAACAGTTTCGGAATATTATGCCTCATTAAGAGATTATGAAGTAGATTTCGAAATCCTCATCGGTAAAAAAGAGACTTACGGTACTCTGTCTTATCTTTCTCCAAACTATTTCAGAATGGATTATACTTCTCCTGCAAATCAGGTAATCTGCTACAACGGAGAATTCCTTACAATGTATCTTCCCGAAACTGGTGCGGTTCTTCAGCAGGAACCACAGGGCGGTACTGTTCAGAGTCCAATGGGTCTTTCTCTCATGTCGCGCTATTACAATGTAGCATACGAAGTTGGTCAGGATGCTGTTCCTCTTGATGAAAGTTCATCAGAAATGGTAGTTAAATTCATCCTGAACAGAAAGAGTTCTTCGGAAGCTTTCCGCTATATTAAGATTGCCGTTAATCCTAATACTAAACTTATCAGAAGAATCGAAGCTGTTACTCCAGCCGGCGTCAGCTTTGTATTCAACTTTTCAAACTACAGACTTAATCAGGGAATTGCACCACAGCGCTTCATCTATGATCCACCTTCTTCTGCAAACAACCTGAATAACTTCTTAACGGAGTAGATTAAAAAAATGGATAGTTTCGGCGAAATTCTTCATAACACACGTGTTCAGAAAAACCTTGATCTTGATAAGGTTGCGCGTGAAATCTCTATAGATAAAAGATATCTTCAGGGTCTCGAAGAGGAAGACAATTCTGTTTTCCCCGGCGAAGCTTACATGATTGGATTTTTAAGAAACTATTCTAATTACCTTGAGCTTAATACAGAGCTCATGCTCAAGCTTTATAACAACAAAAAAATTCAGGAATCTCCGGTTCCTGTTGAACTCATATCTCCTCCAAAACCAACCTGGCTCATGCCTGCTGTAATTATTCCGGCAGCGCTTGTTTTCCTTGTAATACTTATTGTTTCAATCTTACTTATCAGAAAGAGCAGAATGGAAGATGATCCTTCTGTTGTTGTTTCGAGCAAGGTTCAGGCAAAACAGTACGACATTGGCGATGCAAAAATTACAGAAAGAGTTTATAAAGGAGACCAGTTCCTCTTCCCTTCAGATAACGGACCAATCGTCCTTACAGTAAGAGAAACACGAAGTTCTTTCGGACTCGACACTCCATCCGGAGTTTTCTATACAGACCTTGCAGACGAACAGGAAGTAGACATCAACGGCGACTCAGTGCCAGATTTAATCATCTATGTTTCTGACCTTTCTTATACAGATGAAACACGCGGTGTAGAAGTTAGTATTCTTGCACGCCATGGAGTTGCTTCTTCGACTACAACAGATGTTTACGTAGAAGATATTCCATTCATAGCAGACGTAAAGAATACACATCCTCAGAAGGTTTTACTCGAAGACAATCGTCCTTATCCGTTTACTATAAATGCAAGCTTCATAAGCCCATGTCTTTTCCGCGACAAGGTTGACTTCTCCGACAGTGTAGAAACTTACTTTACAAAGGGTGAAGTATTTACAGCAAACCCACACAACGCAATCAGACTCTGGCTTTCGAACAGTGAATCTGTAAAAATCAACATTGTTGCAGATACAAAAACATACAGTCTTGATATCGGTAAAGCAGGACACGTTCTTGTAGAAGATATCAAATGGATTAAAGATAACGAAGGTCGTTACAGACTGGTTGTATTCGAACTCGACTAAAATCTATGACAAAATTCTATATAGACCAGCATGGTTGTGCCAAAAATCAGACAGATGGCGAACTGATTGCGGGTTTTCTGTGTAAAAATAATTTTGAACTTGTAACAGACCCTTCTCTGGCAGATTTTATCCTCATAAATTCCTGCGGCTTTATTGAGTCTGCAAAAAAAGAATCAATCGATGCAATCTATTCAATTAAAAAAACATATCCTAAGGCAAAAATAATTCTTACAGGCTGTCTTGCCCAGCGCTATGCAGATACTCTTTTAGAATCCATGCCCGAGCTTGATGGAATATTTGGTAACGGGGATCTTTCTAAAATCGCAGAATATATTAAAAAGAACCAGAGAAAAACTCTTGTACCGGCACAAAAAGGAATCACTGAAGGGGTGCGGCCATATATCTATAATTACAAGTCGAGTGCTTTTGTAAAAATCACCGAAGGCTGTTCAAATCACTGTTCGTTCTGTGCAATTCCTCTTATCCGGGGGGAATTAAGAAGCCGTGAGCCAGAAAGCATAATCAAAGAAATTACTAACCTTGTAAAAGACGGCGTATACGAAATAAATCTAATCGGTCAGGATCTGGCTGCATACGGAACTGGTGCAGATGACGCTTTTATTTTACAAAGCCTTGATAAATCATGCACAGAGAAAAATCTTTCTCCTCTTGCAAAGCTTTTTACACTGATTGATGGAATAAAAGGGGATTTTATTGTTCGTCCGCTTTACATTCATCCAGACCATTTTAACGTAGATATATTAAAAATCATAAAAAAGAGCAAAAAATTCATTTCTTATTTTGACATTCCGTTCCAAAGCGGAGATAATAGTATAATAAAGGCAATGAACCGTACGGGAAGCTTTGATGAGTATGTAAAACTTATAGACACCATAAGGAAAGAATTACCTGAAAGTGCAATAAGAACTACATTTTTAACAGGCTTTCCCGGAGAAACGGACGAAGCCGCAGAGAATACAAAAAGATTTTTAGAGCGGATTGAACCTCACTGGTCTGGATGTTTTGCATACAGCCGCGAAGAGGACACTCCTGCTTATAACTATAAAAAACGTGTATCAAAAAAAATTGCGCAAGAAAGAGCGCAGAATTTAGAAAATATTCAAAGTCAGATTACTTTAAAAAAGTTGGAAAAGTATATCGGGCAGGAAACAAGTGTTCTTGTAGAAGAAGTAATCAGAAATGATGTAGATTATTCTGAGGATTCTTCGGAAGGTCTTGCTATAGGAAGAGCATGGTTTCAGGCACCCGAGGTAGATGGTTGTGTCGTAATCCGCTATGACCTTGATGATCAGAAGATGAAAGATTCTGTTCAGGAAGGAAACGTTGTTACTGTAAAAATTCTTTCGGTAACCGGTGTGGATCTGGATGCAAGTTTTGTCCGTCTGCAGAAAACCTTTGATGTTAATTCTAAAAGGATTTATCTGTCACAGGTTTAATTAATTTTATTTCTGGTGATTATATGAAGAAAATCGGAGTTTTACTTCCAACATTTACGATTGAATACTGTTACGATATTCTCGAAGGCATCTGTTCATATTTTAAAGATAAAAGCGTTCAGGTCATAATTTCCCAGACAAAATATCCTCACAGTACTGAATGTATTTTTGACTATCAGCACTGGGCGAGCGTTGAATACTTAAAATCAAAAGATATAGATGCAATAATTGTTTTTTCGGGCGTTTACTGTTCGACCCTTGAAGAAGAAGAATTTAAAAAGATTCTTGCAGGTTTTAAAGACAAGCCGATTATTTCGATTGCGGTTAATCTTGGCTTAAAAAACAGTTATACAATCAGATTAAACTGTTCTAAGGTTTATGATGATATTGTTTCGCACCTTGTAAAAGTTCATGGATGTAAAAGAATTGCCTTTATGTCTGCAAGCAACACCGGTTCTCCGGAAGCTATCCAGAGGGAAGAGTGTTTCTTAGATTCTCTTAAAAAAGCAAAGATTAAATTTGCACCGGAAGATTTATTCCAGGGAAACTTTGTTGATGATAAGGCCGAAAAAGCGATCAGAAAGGTGATAAAAAAAGCATCCGATGTAAAGTTCGACGCCATTGTAGCAGCCAACGATGATATGGCGGTTGGAATCATCAATGCGTTTAATGATATTGGCGTAAGGGTTCCCGAAGATGTAAAGGTAATCGGTTTTGATGATTCAACTAAATCTACAATCATGCATCCTACAATTTCTACGATTAATCAGCAGGTGACAGCTCAGGGGGTAATTGCTGCAGAAACTGCATTCAAGCTTGTAAACAAACAGAAGGTCCCGAAGGTTATTTACAGCGACCTTCATCCAAAATTCAAGCAGTCATGCGGCTGTATCGATTCAAACGAAAATCAGAAAATCTATAAAAAGATTGATGGAACAATTGCCGGCGACAGTAATTCAAGATACGAAGGTGTAAGTTATTTTATTAACGAGATGAACGAAAAGAATAACTTTATCACCCTTATGGATATGGTAAAGGGTTCGAATACCTTAAAACAGTTTTATTTTAATGTGCGCTATCTTGTAGATCAGTGCGACATGAATAATATGTGTATCAGCTTTTTTAAAGAAGCAATCTACCTTGATTCAAACGAAGATTTTATTCTGCCGGACGAAGAAGAAGTTACAATCCTCTGCGACAGAAGCACAGAAATAGAACTTTTTAAACCGGGAATTAAATACGATCCTCATAAAACAAGTATCCCCACAAGAACTCTGAATTCAAAACCTGGCATTTATATCCTTCAGCCGATTTTTGCGGGCCAAGGAATCTACGGAAAGCTTTTGTGCAGCGTAAAGGGAACAAAATTTGCTGATTACAATGTTTATCTTAAAATCTTAATCACAGCAATTTCACAGAGTTTTGAATATACTTCTGCAATCGTAGAAACAGAAAAACTGGAAAGCGAAAATATCACACTTCAGAAAGATAACAAGAGCCTTAATAAACAGTCGCGTACCGATGAACTTACAAACATCTTTAACCGCCGCGGATTTATGGAGCTTGGACAGCGAAGCCTTGATTTGATTCAGGAAATGGATACTCCGGGTGTTATCTTCTTTGCAGATATGGACGGCTTAAAAGCAATAAACGACAGTTTTGGTCATGACATGGGCGATAAGGCAATCCAGCTCGAAGCAGAAGTATTAAAATCTGCATTTAGGGCTGCAGATATTGTTGGAAGACTTTCGGGCGATGAATTTGGTATTGTTGCTGTTGGAATGAAAATCAACGATGTAGAAAAAATCCGCCTTAAGATTCAGCTTTTGAACGAAAAGATTTCAAGAAAGAACAATCTTCCGTTTACGCTTTCAATCTCGCTGGGTGCTGTAGACTTACAGAAATCAAGCGTTCTTAAAAAATTACTCACAGAAGCAGATAAAGATTTATATATAGAAAAAAAGAAGAAAAAGGAAAAGAAGCTTGGAAAATAATCCCGACGGCTATCTTTCCGTCTTAAACGAAGAACAAAAACAGGCAGTTGTACACGAAGGCTCTCCTCTTTTAATTTTAGCCGGCGCGGGTTCGGGAAAAACACGTGTAATTACAACAAAAATCGCTTACCTCATAAAAGAAAAAGGTGTTAATCCATATTCAATCCTGGCAGTAACGTTTACAAAAAAAGCCGCCAACGAGATGAAAGAAAGGGCAGTGCTCTTAGAAGAAGATGCCGATAAGTCTTTTATAAAAACTTTCCACTCATTCGGTTCCTGGTTTTTAAGAAAATATACCGACAGAATCGGGCTTTCTCCATCTTTTACAGTTTATGATGATGATGAGTCGGGGCTTTTGATTAAAGAAGTTGAACCTTCCCTTTCTGCAAAAGAGGCACATGTTGTAGCAAAACAGATTGCTCTTGCAAAGGATTACTGTCTTTTACCAGAAGATGATTTAAGCTTTTTAGCAAGCGAATTTGATATTGCAGAGATTTATAAAAAATATAATCAGAGGCTTCGTGCAATCGGAAATGTTGATTTTGGAGATTTAATCCTTCTTCCATATCTTACGCTCAAAAATGACCCGGTGGTTGCCGCAGATATTCATTCTCGCTTTAAGGTGATTATGGTGGATGAATATCAGGACTCGAATATTGCACAGTATAAATTGCTTCAGGAGCTTTCTGGAATTAAAGACGGAAACGATTCTTATGTCTGCGTTGTCGGTGATGATGATCAGTCAATCTATCACTTCCGTGGTGCCGAAGTAAAAAACATTCTTTCTTTTCCAGACCAGTTTCCGGGCACCGAGATTATTAGGCTTCAGAAAAATTACCGTTCTACTTCCCAGATTTTACAGGCAGCAGATTCTGTTGTAAGTCATAATGTTTCGCGTCTTGGAAAAACTCTTGAAGCTACAAGAGGGGAAGGTAAAAAGCCGATTTTAGCATATCTTATGGACCACAATATGGAAGCGCAGTTTTGTGCAGAGCTTGTTTCAAAATCTGTGGCTCAGGGTGGAAGTTATTTTGATTGGGCTATTTTATACAGAACTAATGCTCAGTCATTGGTTTTTGAAAAAGAGTTTATAAGAGGAAAAATCCCGTATAAGATTATTGGCTCATTAAAATTCTACGAACGTGAAGAAATTAAAGACACGCTTGCCTATCTTTCATTTTTTGTAAATACAAAAGATATTATTTCTTTTAAAAGAATTGTAAATAAACCTGCAAGAAAGGTCGGAGACAAAACTCAGGAAAAAATAATCAAAGCGGCAGAAATTTTTGATCCCCAGACGAATGAATATGAATACCGCGATTTACTCGAAGTTATAAAAGGAATGAAGGATGAACTTTCCAAGCAGGCAGCAGAAGGACTCGAATGTTTTATTAAGATTTTTGAAAGCTGCCGGGACTATCTTGGAAGCAGTAAAGGGGAGGAAGAAGGAATTGAGGGACAAAAAAAAGATAAACTTAAATCTGAGCGAAAACTTTCTGATTTTATCAAAAAGATAATCATAGATTCCGGGCTTGAAGAACTTCATAAAGCAGGGGATGCAATAGAAGGAACTCAGAGGGTATTAAACCTTCAGGAACTTGTGAATGCGGGTGTTGTTTATGATTGTTCTATTGATGGACTTACCGCCTTCTTAGATACAATCAATCTTGACCGCGAGCTCGAACTTGAAAACGAAAAGGATACTAAAGAATATGTAACACTCATCACCCTCCACAATACCAAAGGTCTTGAATACAACAAGGTAATAATCACAGGACTCGAAAACGGTGTATTCCCGCGCGAAGAAAAAACTGGTGCAGACCTTGAAGAAGAACGCCGTCTTTTTTATGTTGGAATTACCCGAGCCAAAGATGAACTTTATGTAACAAGCGTAGGCCAGAGGCTCATGTACGGAATGTGGAAGATGATGCAGCCAAGTATTTTCTTAAAAGAAGCCGAAGGATGTTTTGATGTAATCGGAAAAAAATCATCCGCAAGTGGATTTGGTTCTGGCGGCGGCTATGGCGGCTACGGCGGGGGAGCATATAAAAAATCAAGCTACGGAAACCCGGATTCAGGTTCAGAAGAGTATTCTAAATGGCAGAAGGGTGTAAAAGTTTACCACGATGATTACGGCTACGGAATTATTACTTCTGCTAAAGATAACGGCGAAGAGTTTGTAATTACAGTGCAGTTCGAAACAGGAAATTCAAAAAGATTTTTGCCCAAGTATCAGTCAAGGGCTTTAACGATTATAAAGGATTAGTTTATGCCGGACGAATTATTTACGCATGCGCTGCTTTTTAATCATCCGGTACTTTGTGTTTAATTCACGGTGTTTTCTACCAGTCGCGTTGAACGTATGTTGCTTTTGGCTGAACGGTAATTTCTACGCGCCTGTTCTGAGCTCTTCCTTCTTCCGTGCTGTTATCTGCGCGTGGGAGTGTTCCACCGTATCCTTTAGAAGAAAGAATGGATCTGGCAATGCCTTCTTTTACAAGCGCTTCGACTACCGCCATTGCCCTGTCTTTAGAAAGATTCAGCTGACCAACCGGTTTTCCGACATCGGCCGTGTGACCTTCAACTAAAATTGTGTATCCGTCTTCGATTATGAGTTTACGGATATCTTCTGCAACCCACTTAATCAGTTTTTCATCATCAGGTAAAAGCTTTGGAGAATCAGGGTAGAAGTGAAGATTGATGATGTATGTTGGAATCTGATCATCAACATTTAATTCAATTCCCTTAGGGGCAGCAATAAGGAAGTGTTCCTTAGCTTTTTCAAGATTAACATAAAAAAGTTCGTTTTTTTCGGGAACAGCAATGTCGTAAACAAGGCTTTCCTTATCAAGAAGAATTACAACTTTTCCTTCCTGAAGGAGCTTGATGTTTTCCGGAACTGTGAGGATTTTTAATGCGTCTTCACGGGAAATTATAGGGTCTGTTCTGTTACGACCAAAAACTTCTACTGCTTTTATAAAGAGTGGATCATTACCAATCCTGCTTATATAATTTTTGGGATTTTCTGTATAATCGTAAGAAACAAGTCCCTGCTTCATAATCACATCAGGATTTACCATGCTTCTTTCGTATACGGTATTCATCTTTTCGTCCCAGATTTTAGGATAAAAACATGGGTTTGTAATATCTTTTACATATTCACCGTGAACCGAAAGTTTACCCCTTGCATCAATTATGATTCCTGTATAAGGGCGGGATGGAACAGTTTCGATTGGTTCTTCGGGCAGATAAGAAATCCTGTGTTTAATAAGATATTTCCCAAGATCATCTATATAAAGTGTATTTGTTGTATTCAATCTTAAGGCATCTTTTGTAAATACTTCCGGAGTTTTATATCCGCCGGCAATAAAGTTTTGAACCTGGATTAAAGAAATATCCTCTGTGATTACGTAATCAGAAAGTGTTTTTGATGAATCGGCATATAAGAAAAGCAGTGGATCCTGCACAAGCTGAGGAAGTTTCATCTTAATAAAAGCTGCAGCCTGTTTTTTACCGGAAGGAAGCTGAATTCCGGCCTTTTTTACATCCATACTGATGTCAGAAATAAATTTACGCGATATCCAGTCTATACGGCTTCTGGATTCAATAGTTCCGTTAGGAATTGCGTGAGCAGAAGAGAAAAGAGTGACAAAAACTGCTGTTAATAACAATATCTTTTTCATTCTTCCATTATCGGGCTATTTTGGCGGAATATAAAGAATTTTTCCAATACTTAAAACTGCATTTTCCTTGATGTTATTAAGCTCACAGATTGATTTTACAGACACCTTGTACTTTCTCGAAATGCCCCAGAGAGTGTCCCCTTTAACAACCTTGTATTTAAATGGTATTTCCAGAGGTTCAATTTTTTCTAAAGCCGCCTGGGCACTTTCTAAAGTTCCTTTTGGCAGACGGATTACAGATTCTTTTGTCGGATGAGTATATCCTTCTATAAACGAAGGATTTAAATAGAGCATTGTATCTGTATCAAGGCGCATTTCGCGTGCAAGCTGTTTAATGGAATAAGGTTTATTTACGGTTACATAATCAAAAATGCCGTTTGCTTCGTTATAAAGAGTTTCGTATTCTTCCTGATGGAACGGTATATCCATCTGGTAATATTCAGAATTGATTGTAAGGTCTGCAATCGCTAAAAGCTTTGGAACATAATCTCTTGTCTGTTTTGGAAGAAGTTCTTTTTCACAAAGATACCAGAAATTTTTTACTTCGGCCTTATTTAAAGCTCTCTGCATTGTCCCAGCCCCGCAGTTATAAGCCGCAATCGCTAAAAGCCAGTCATGGAACATTCGGTAGTTGTCGGAAAGTTTTTGGATTGCTGCTTCTGTTTCTTTCCATGGATCAAGTCTTTCGTCTACAAAGTCGTTCAATTCCAAAAAAGGTTTTACGCTGTTGGCCATAAACTGCCATAAACCCAAAGCCCCGGAGCGCGATTTAGCCTTAGTTTTATAATATGATTCCACAACAGGAAGATATTCAAGCTCGGGAGGAAGCCCTGCATTTACAAGAGCCTTTCTTACATAAAGCCTGAGTTCCATTGCTTCTTCAAGAGAATCCCGCAAAAGGGCGTTGTATGTAGGGCGTTTAAAAAGCTTACGGAATTCTTCTACTTCGTCGCGTTCATAGCCTGTAAGATAAAGGCTGTTATACATGAGGATTTTAGATTCAGAAACAGAATGATTTGAATCTTCGTTTAAAATTGATTTGTCGTTTAAAGTCGGCCTGAGTGCAGGGGAGGTGTCATCATAACTTTCTGCCGAAGCATAAGTGAGGGTAAGAAAAAACAGTGGCAGGAGGATGATTTTTTTTGTCATTACAACTTGTTACCTATGTAAATACCGGCCCATTCCCAGTTTCCGTTGATTTCAGGATCAAGAGGGAAGTCAATCTTTCTAAAGTAGAAATACCAGATGGAAACATAATCGTTCCAGCCCCATGTCCTTAAATAAGCTTCCGAAGAAGTTGATGATTCATCTAAAGTAGAACTGTAGCGGATTGTGTTTCCGTTCATCCAGTTATACATGGTAAAATTTTCCTGGGAATCTGCAGTTGTTTCATCCTGCTTCCACGACATTGTAAAGAAGTTAACCTTTGCACGGTAGCGGTCAAGGGTTCCCGGTTCATAATTATTGATTGCGCGTTTGATTGCGTTTTCAAGTGCAGGAAGTGATTCAAAAGTCCAGTCTCTTGAAGAGTTGTTAAAGTCTATCATTCGGCGGGCATTTTTATATGCATCAGGTTCACCCGGAATCTGAATTGTAGTTGCATCGGGCTGTTTTACAAAGAGTGAATATGTTTTTAATGCTTCTTCCCACTGAGAATCTTTTTCGTATTCAAGGGCAAGGCGGAGGTAAAGCTCTGTTGTATTGATGTTCTGAGGAAAGCGGTTAATCAGTTCATTAAAATATTTGATTCTGTGGCTCGGTGTCTTACTGATCTGAATAAGGTTTTGAAGACAGATGAGGTGAATCGATTTATTATCAACATAAAGATCCGGACATGTACTCAAAATGCGGTCAAGATAATATTCTGCAACAGGTTCTGCATTAAGCATGAGGTATGCATCGGCAGTCATCGAAAGCCAGTAAGCCTTGTAAATATCATCAGGATTTTTTTCTACCCATTCAGTGAGTAAAAGAATCAGGTCGTTGTATTTATGTTCATTTTTCAGGCTTATAGCCATCTTTTTTACAATGCTGTATTTCTGTATGGAATTGAGGTTCTGTGTTTTAAGCTGTTCTTTATAGTATTCTATGAGTTCTTTATCTGTAAAAGATGAATTAATTTCTTTCCTGCAGGAAGTAAAAGATGCCGAAAATAAAATAAAGGCAGAAGTATATATAAGTAAAACTTTACGAAAATTCATATTTTTAATCTAACATAGTGATTTGTTATTGTAAAGATTAATTTTAACAGTTAAACTAAAAAAACAGACAGGAGAATGGTATGAACAAAAAAGGATATTTTTTACTGAATCTATTGCTTGGTTTAGCCATCATTCTCTTTATTGTTGTTTTTATTGTAACAATCTTTAATTCAGAGCGTGAGCATGCAAAGATTTTAGATTCACTTCCTGTCTTTCTGATGATTGTAGGGATTACGGTGGCTTTTCTTACGAAGTCAACAAAGAGTTCCTATCAGCTTTTTATAGGACTTGGATTTTTTTTCATCGGAGGATTTTCTTTTCTTCTGATGAGGAGTATAATAGAAGGGACGCTTTTGCAGTTGTGGCCGGTAATCGGAATAGGAAACGGTATAATACTGTTTATTTCGGGCTTTTATAAATACAGAAAGGTTTCTTTCGGATTTGTAATACCTTCCGCAGCCATTACTGCTTTAAGTGCATGGTTTTTACTTTTCTCTTTAAAAATTGTTTCCATTCCATTTAAAACTTTTGTTATTGTATTTGGACCGTTACTTTTTGTAATGTTGTGTGTTCTTTTGTTTGTAGTCTATATGTTCAAAAGAAATACTAAGAGCTCGGAGGAACCTGATCAGTTCCAGGATGATGAGTTAATTCCAGAGTAAAAGAGTTATATGTTTTTTGCGCAGAAACACAGTAAAATTTTCCTCTTTTTTATCCTGATTTCTTTTTCCGTAAATCTTCTTTTTGCGGGTGGAAAAAAGGATAAGGCTCCTGTAACTCAGTCTCCATCCACTCAGACAGAAACTGCAGGCGCAACAGAATCAACTCCAATAACAACAGAAGGTTCTACAAAGCTTCCCGGAACAGGAAATAAAAAGGGTTATTTTGGTAAAGTTGATGAATCAATCCTTAATGATGTAGAAATCGGTTCTCCTTCTTCCATTAAAAGCGCCATGTCCAGATTCAGAAAGAACGAAGCTGATTATATAGAAAGCGAAAAAGTTCTTATTTCTGTTGCTGCTTCCATTATGGAAATCGTATGGGAGACTCAGAAGGTTGACTGGACAGTTTATCAGCCGGAAAATTCCAATCCTTATACAGGCGCCGTAAAATCTGCAAGAAGCGGTGTTTTTGATTCAAGTACCGGTAACAGCGATTTTCTTTCTACAATACTTCCATGTCTTGTTCTTTTTACTGCAATCAAGACAAACGACAAGCTTTTGAATCAGTGCGAAGCATCGGTAAAACTGGCTCTTTCTAAAAAGCCTGATTCGGTTCTTGCAAATTATATTGCCGGTGTTCTTTACGAAAAAAAAGGGGACTATAGAACTTCGGAACAGTATCTTAAAAAAGCATACGAAACTTCTTCAGACACCCTTCAGATCTGTATTGCATATTCAAGGATTTTAAGTCACAACGGAAATAACGAGCTTGCTTCCAGTGTTGTAAAATCGGTTTCCTCTTCGCAGATAAACGATATTCAGGTTTTAAAACAGAGCGCATATATTGCATATAAAAACAACGAACTTGATCAGGCAGAAGATTATGTAGCAAGAGTTTTACAGCAGACTCCTAATGATCTTGAATTCGTTCTTTTCCGTGCAAAGATTTTTATTCAGAAAAAAGATTATATCCACGCAGTATCTCTTCTTGATATGTATGCCCGCCAGGACGACAAGAATCTTGATTATCTTATCCTCCGCGCAAAAGTGCAGCTTGACTGGAGTAAGAATGTTTCGGCTGCAACAGAAACTGTAGAAAAAGCATTAAAACTTTATCCGGACAGCGAAGATGCCCTTATGATGGCAGCCCGCATTTCTTCCATGACAGATTCACCTGTAGCCGGAAAATATGCAGATGACCTTGCAGGAATTGTCCTTAAAAAGAATCCCGAAAATACAACTGCACTTTTATACGCTTTAGACGGACTTATTCAGAGAAAGAACTGGAACGAAGCGTACGACATTTCTTCCCAGCTGATTAAAAAGGTTTCGGGCGATGCAGAAATCATTAAGAGACACGTAAACGTCTGTGTAAAATGCGGAAAGAAAAACGAAGCACTCGATGTTGCACAGAAAGCATACAACGCAGATAAAACAAACGAGACAATCATAGAAACTTATGTATACGCATACTGTCAGGTAAACAGCCGCGACTCATCACTCAACCTTATAAACTCTCTTATGGCACAGACAAATTCTCAGCACGTAAAAAGCTATCTTTACTATCAGAGAAGTTTCCTTCAGAGAACAGAAGAAAGCGTGCTTGCAGATTTAAGATCGAGCCTTATGGCAGATTCAAGAAACAGCGATTCACTCTTCCGTCTGTACGAAATCTACTTCGAGAAAAAAGATTATAAAAAAGCGCAGTATTACTTAAAGCAGGTTGTAGCAATCAATCCAAACGACTCATCACTCAAAAAAATAAACGAAGCACTCACACAGCTTATAAATTAATCATTCATACAGCTTATAAACTAATCACAACGCTCTTTTCATTCCGATTTTCCAATTTTGGAATATAGACACAAAGCCACATAAATGATATCTTTATAAAATTGATATTATTATCAAAAAAAAATATAAATTCAGGTGGATTTTTAAATGTCTTTTTTATCTTTTTTAACTACAGCTAATTCAACTGGTACAGCAGGTGCTGGTGAACTTGGCGGATCTATGGCAGGAATGTTTTTGCCATTAGTATTAATTTTTGTAATCTTTTATTTTTTCTTAATTCGTCCACAGAATAAGAAACAGAAAGAAACAGAAAAAATGATTAACGCTTTGAAGAAGGGCGACAAGGTTATCACAATCGGTGGTATTCACGGTGTTGTATCTTCTGTAAAAGAAAAAACAATCGTTATCAAAGTTGATGATGATGCAAAAATCGAATTCAACCGCAGCGCAATTGCTACAAGAGAAAAGTCTCCTGCAGAATTAGCAGAAGAAGCAGAAGCAGCAGCTGCAAAAAAAGCAAAGAAAAATAAAAAATCAGAGAAAATATCTGAATAATTAATATTGGGGTTTATAAAAAATGATCAACATTCAATTGAACAAGAGATCTCGATTCTTAATCATTCTTGCAGTTCTTGGACTTTGTCTTGTTTTCTTATGGCCATCTATTACATGGTATGGAAGAACACCAAAAGAGCTTCAGGCACTTGCATTGAGTTCTACAGAAAGAATCAGGGATCATGCAAACTCACAGGCTATTGAAACTGTAACAGCAATTAAAAAGATGGCTCAGACAGATTCAAAAGCTAAACTCGGACCAGAATATGACTGGCTGGTTAAAGCTGCAAAAAAGGAATACAAGAGACATGGAGATAAGATTCCTTCAGAAATGACTGTTTCTGATGTATTGAATGCTTTCCCTGGCGAAATTAAATTTCTTGAAGCAGTAGAAGCAAAATACCGCGACGAGATTCTTAAAGCAAAAAAGAATTATAACAACTCTGTAAAGCTTGGTCTTGACCTTGCCGGTGGTATGAACATCATCGTACGTGCAGATCTTGATGCTGCAGTAGAAGCAAAAAAAGCAGATCTTATTTCTATTAATAAACGTCTTTCAGAAAGCGAAGATAATGCTTCTGGAGAAGAATCTGCTAACCTCGAAGCTCCTGCTACAGGCGAAGAAGCATTAAAATCTTTTGACGAAAATGAATTCAAAAAAGAAGCAATGGCAGATGTAGTTCAGAACCTTTCAGAAAGAATCGACCGCTATGGTCTTTCTTCTCCGGTTATCCGTCAGCAGGGAAGCGATAGAATCTATATCGAAATCCCGGGATCTTCTCAGACAGAAGCTGTTTCTGCTTTAATTATGGGAAAAGGTTTATTGAACTTCCGTCTTTCAGATATGGATGCTACAGCAAAATTCAATGCTTACTATAACGAACATCCTACATCTACATTCAATTCTGCAGGTGAACTTTTAAGAACAGAGCTTGTTCCTGAAGGATACGAAGTTCTTGGTCAGTATAAAAAAGATGCTTACGGACTTGATCAGAAAGATGGATATTTAGTTGTTTCTAAAGAAATCGCTCTTGACGGTAAATACATCAGAAATGCTGATGTTGCAACAAGAGACGGCGAAATCGAAGTTCACTTTGCACTCGATGCAGAAGGTGCTCAGATTTTCGCAGAATTCACAGAAAAGAATATTGGAAAATATCTTGCAATCGTAAGCGACAACAAAGTTAAACAGAACGCTGTAATCAGAGACGTTATCGGTAACGGAAGCATCAGCCTTTCTGGTTCTTTCTCTTACGACGAAGCAATGAACATTAAAAAGGTATTGCAGTCTGCATGGCTCCAGGTTCCGCTCGAAATCGAAAGTCAGCAGGTAATTGGAGCTTCTCTTGGTGAAGTAGCAATCAAACAGGGTATTATGGCTATCCTCTTAGGTTTAGGCTTAATCCTCATCTTTATGCTCATCTTCTACAAGGCTTCTGGTATTAATGCCATTGTTGCTCAGGTTTTAAACCTTTATATCATGTTCTCAATCCTTTCGGGATTCAATCTTACACTTACACTTTCTTCTATTGCCGGTATGATTCTTACAATCGGTATGGCAGTAGATGCTAACGTACTTATTTTTGAACGTATTAAAGAAGAGCTCAGAGCAGGAAAGAGCAGACAGGCTGCAATCTCTATGGGATTCAGCAACGCCTTCCTTGCAATCTTAGACTCTAACATTACAACATTCATTGCTGCATTCTTCCTCGCAGAGCTTGGTACTGGTGCAATTCAGGGATTCGCAATTTCACTTGCAATCGGTGTTGTTTCATCATTATTCACAGCTTTAGTTGTATCTCGCCTTATCTTCGACTTTGATACAGATGTATTGCACGCTAAGAAAGTAAGTATTGGATGGGGGATTAAACAATGAAAATAAAATTCAGTAAAGGATTTATTCCTTGTGCCATTATCAGTATTTTAGTAATTATTGCAGGTATTGTCGGATTTGTAACAAAGGGAATCAACTTTGGTATCGACTTTAAACCTGGTCTTATAGAAGAAGTTCGTGTTGCACCACCTGTAGCAGAAATCACATATTCTGGTTCATCTAATGCAACAGTTGATATTTCTACTGTAAAGCTTGATGTAGTTATCAGTGGTATTGGTGAAGAAAACAATACTTACACATTCAACTTTGCTGATTACACAAATGTTAAATCTCTTGCAGATGCAATGAACGCTCAGGTTAAGGGACTTAATGTAAAGGTACTTAACGACGGATTTGATACAACAAAGATGTTCTTAAACTCAAACGTATCTAACAAGCTTTCTTCTGATGTTTTGTATGTTTATCCTTCGGGAACTTCTGACATCACAACAGACGATGTTCGTAACGCTTTTGCAAGCCTTCCTTCTGCTTCTGTAAAACAGCTTGGCGAAGGTGCTGATGCAAGTTATCAGATTCGTATTGGTGTTTCAGAAACAGATAAACAGGCAGATATTCTTTCTTCAATCAACCAGAAACTTTATGATGCATTTGGAAAAGAAAATGTTGCAGTCGTAAAGACAGACTTTATCGGTTCAACAAGTTCTAAGTCAAATACAATCAAAGGTATAATCATGTTTGTATGTACAATGATTCTTATCTGGGCTTATGCAGCAATCCGTTTCCACTGGGACTTTGCTCTTGGTTCAATTATTGCTTTGCTCCACGATACATTAATCATGTTTGCATTCATCACATGGAGTCAGATTGAATTCTCTACAACTGTTTTAGCCGCTGTACTTACAATCGTCGGATACTCTATCAACGCAACTGTAGTTATTCTTGACCGCATCCGTTACAACATCAAGTACATGCCTGAAGCTAAAAACTTTAAAGACATCTTGAATGCCGCATTAAACTCTACATTCACACGTTCTGTATTAACAACAGTAACAACATTGTTTGCCGTAGTTTCTCTTTATGTATTTACAACTGGCGCAATCAAAGACTTTGCTCTTTCTATGATTGTAGGTCTTATAAGCGGTATGTATTCTTCTATCTTTATTTCGAGCGGATTCATCCTTCTCTTCCGTAGAAACTGGAAGCCTGAATATGGTGTACACCACTCATTAAAGACTGTAGAAGCATAAAAGACATTTAATCATCTTTGATATATAAGGCATCTTCTCAGAGTTTTTGGGAAGATGCTTTTTTATTTTAAACTGTAAATTCCCTCCATTTTATGATATTTTAGATGTATGAAAGTTATACGAGCTTCTGTGCTTGGATTTTGTTTTGGAGTTCGGCGTGCAGTTGAACTTGCAGAAAAGGCACTGAATGAAAATCCGCAGAAAAAGGTTTATTCTCTTGGTCCCCTTATTCATAATGAAAGTGTTTTAAAATCACTTGGAGAAAGGGGACTTATTACAGTCGAAGAAAAAGATATGGAAACAATCCCACAGGAATCTGTTGTGATTATCCGTGCTCACGGTGTTGCTCCAAAAGTTATACAGAGGCTCGAAGAAAAAAAATGTTTTATAGTGGATGCAACCTGTCCGCGCGTAAAAGCAAGTCAGAAGATGGTGGAACGTTATACTTCGCAGAATGATTATGTTGTTCTTACAGGAGATCGTAATCATGGAGAGGTGATTGGAATTGCAGGCTATGCGGGAGAAAATTTTATTCAGGTTCAGGATTATAAGGAAGCAGAAAAAATTCAGATAAAAGATTCAGATAAGGTGAATGTGATTTTACTCAGTCAGACAACTTACAGCCCTGTTGAATTTGCCAAAATAGAAAAACTCTTCCGCACAAAATATAAAAATCTTGCAGTCATGAACACAATCTGTCCCGCTACAAACGAGAGGCAGAATGCACTCTTGGAATTGTGCAAAAAGGTTGACGGAGTTCTTGTAATCGGTGGTAAAACTTCTGCAAATACAACCCGACTTTTTATAACCGCAAAAGAAAACTGTAAAAACTGTGCCCACATTCAAAGCGAAAAAGATATCCCAAAAGATTTTTACAAGCTTAAGACAGTCGGAATTACAGCGGGGGCTTCTACGCCGGATGGCATAATCGATACCGTTGAAAATACTTTACAGTTCATATATAATAATTAGATTATGAGTAGATGTTTTACAATGTTAAAGCCAGGAGTTGTTAATAGACGACTGGTAGGCGAAGTTATTTCACGCCTGGAAAAGAAAGGATTTAAATTAGTTGGTTTAAAAATGGTTCATGTTTCAAAGGAGCTTGCTGCTTCTCATTATGCAGAACATGAGGGAAAACCATTTTATGATGAGCTCGTAGGATACATTACAGCAGGTCCTGTTATAGCAATGGTATGGCAGGCAGATGATTGTGTTGCCCTTATGAGAAAATTCTGTGGACCTACAAAACCATCAGAGTCTATGCCAGGAACAATCCGCGGAGACTACTGTATTCATACAGAAAGAAATATCATTCACGCTTCTGATAGTGATGAAAGTGCGGAAAGAGAGATAAAGCTCTGGTTCAGAGATGAAGAAATCTTTGACTGGAAAGACTGTGAGGATGGCTGGTACTAGTCAATAATCAGAATGAGACATTTTAGATATTGGTGGCATTTTATGGAAAGTAAATCTGTTGGTGTTATTGGAGCCGGAGCATGGGGAACAGGCCTTGCACAGGCACTTGCCCGGGGAAAGCATAAGGTTCAGCTTTGGGCTTTGGAAGACGAAGTAGTTGAATCAATCAATAAAGAACACGAAAACAAAAAATTTCTCCCAGGATATAAGCTCGAAGAAACACTTACCTGTTCAAACGATATAAAAGAAGTAGCCAGAAAAAAGGATTTTTTAATTATTGCTTCTCCATCTTTGTTTCTTGCCAGCACAATTTCTAAAATTATTGATGTACCTAATATTGCAGACGGCTCAACTGTAGTTGTTTCTTTAACAAAGGGTTTTGTTCCTTCTCCTGATGGTCCAAAGCTTGTTCTTGAAACAATGGAAAATGCCCTTCCTCCATGCTATAAAGATAAGACTGTTTATGTAGCAGGTCCAAGTCACGCAGAGGAAGTTGCAATCGGAAAACTTACAGGTCTTGTTGCTGCTTCTGTAAATCCTAAAAATTCAATCAAGGTTCGTGAATTGCTTCGTGTACCTGGCATTATGGCTTATTCAAGCTTTGATGTTGTTGGTGTACAGATTTGTGCCGCTGCAAAAAATGTTATTGCAGTTGTTTATGGAGCCCTTGATGCAATCGCTGAACATTCAGATAAGTTCGGTGATAATACAGAAAGCCTTTTAATGGCTGCAGGTCTTAACGAAATCCAGACACTTGGTTTTGCAATGGGTGCAACTCATGCAGAAACTTTTGCTTCTATTTCCGGAGTAGGTGACCTTGATGTTACCTGTAAGAGTAAATACGGAAGAAACAGACGCTTTGGTCAGGATTTAATCAAAACAGATATGCTTTCTAAATTCAAAGACATTGATGACCTTATTGCCAACGTAGGAAAAATCGGATACCTCCCTGAAGGTGCCATTGCATGTAAATACGTCCATGAAATTTCAAAAGAAAAGGGAATCAAACTTTTTATCTGCGAAGGCCTTTACAGAATTTTAAACAAAGAAATGTCTCCGGAAGAATTCCTTGAACTTTTAACAGAACAGGGAAAAATCAGTTATATACGAAGAAAAAAGCGCCTCTGTTAGAAAAGCTTTCCGGAAAAATCGTGCCCGGGTTTTTATGGACTTGCGGCGGTTTTACCGGGGATGAATAATCAGAGGTAAATAAAATAATTTTAAGGAATTTAAAATGCTCGAAAAATTAACAGGTACTTTCAGTAATATAATCAGAACTATAAGTGGAAAATCCACAATTACCGAAAAGAACATCGAGGATACAGTCGAAGAGATTAAAATGGCTCTTCTCGAAGCCGATGTTAATTTACGCGTAGTACGCCGCTTTGTAAATTCTACAATCGAAGAAGCGAAAGGCGAAAAGGTTTTAAAATCTGTTAATCCTGGTCAGCAGTTCGTTAAAATTATTCACGACAAAATGGTGGCAATGCTTGGAGATTCAAAACAGGATCTTCATCTTAAGGGCCCTGATACTCAGTCAGTCATTCTTATGCTCGGTCTTCAGGGTGCGGGTAAAACAACTGCTGCACATAAGCTTGCCGCTCGTCTTAAAAAAGATGGAAGAAAACCTCTCTTAGTTGCATGTGACCTTGTTCGTCCTGCAGCGGTTGAACAGCTTTGTCAGCTCGGAGAAAAAATCGGCGTTCCTGTTTATAAAGAAGACGGAAAGGACGCCGTAAAAACTGCAAAAAATGCCATTTCTTATGCAAGAAAAAATCAGATAGATACAATCATCGTCGATACTGCCGGACGACTCCAGATAGACGAAGAGATGATGGATGAACTTGTAAAAATCAAGAAAGCTACAGACCCTGTAGAAGTTTTACTTGTTGCAGATTCCATGACCGGTCAGAATGCCGTAGAAATTGCTCAATCATTCGATGAACAGCTTGGTCTTACAGGTGTTATCCTTACAAAGTTTGACTCAGATGCACGTGGTGGTGCGGCCCTCTCTTTAAAATCTATTACAGGAAAACCAATTTTATTCATCGGTACTGGTGAAAAAACAGAAGACTTCGAAATCTTCCATCCGGACAGAATTGCTTCAAGAATCCTTGGCATGGGTGATGTTGTTTCGCTCGTAGAAAAGGCACAGGAAACTGTAGACGAAGAAGCAGCGCTCAAACTTCAGAAGAAGATGGCCCGCAATGAGTTTACACTTCAGGATTATCTTGAACAGTTCCAGCAGGTTCGTAAGATGGGTAACATGCAGTCACTTATGGAAATGCTTCCCGGTATGAGCGGAATGGATGCAAGCCAGATGGATATGAGCGGAATGAAAAAGAACGAAGCCATCATCCAGAGTATGACTTATAAAGAAAGAATGAATCACCTTATTATTGGTCCAAGCCGCAGAAAGAGAATTGCAAAAGGTTCCGGTACTTCTGTTGCCGATGTAAATAAACTTTTAAAACAGTTCGAAAAAACAAAGCTCATGATGAAGAAAGTCAGCAGGAACAAGGGCATGCAGGGAAGAATGATGAGCCAGATGGGAATAGATCCTTCTGCTTTAGGCGGAATGGGCGGTCTTGGTGGAATGGGCGGCGGACTCCCGGGCGGTATGGATATGTCTAAGCTTCAGGAACTTGCAAAGAGATTCAGATAAGCTCTTACAGATAAAGATAATTTCAAGACTTTTCACTCAGTTTCACATAGAAGAAAACATATTGTTTCGTTAGAATAATAAAGAGAATCGTACATTAAATCTTATTCAAAAAATACGGGTTTACTGATATATTAGTATACAAATTATTCTGGAGGACAGTCATGTTTAAAATTTCTTCGGCCGGAGCAAAGAGTTCAATCACATTTTATACGGAAGTAGCAGAGTTCAGCGGTACTGTAAAAATAGCCGGTAAGGTAATGGAAGACGTAAAAAGAGTTACCGGTGCTCTTCCAAAATTAATTCAGAATAACAGCATTTCGGATATTTCTAAAGCAAACAACACATTGATTTTCGGGACAATAGGGCAGAATGAGCTTTTAGAAAAGATTGCAGATAAATTAGATCTCGAAAAAATTCGTGGTAAGCGCGAATGTTTTATTTTTAAGGTTGTCGGTTCGAATCTTGTGATCGCGGGAAGCGATAAGCGTGGTACAATCTACGGTCTTTTCCATCTTTCAAAGCTGATGGGAGTTTCTCCTTTAGTCGACTGGGCAGATATCCCTCCATTTAAGAAGACAAGCGTTTCTATTTTTGAAAAAGATAATTTTATTTCTAAGGAACCTTCTGTTCGATTCCGTGGATTTTTTATAAATGATGAATGGCCTGCATTCGGAAACTGGTGTAATAAACGTTTTGGCGGATTTAATGCAAAATGTTATGAACACGTTTTTGAACTTTTACTCCGAATGAACGGAAACTACCTCTGGCCTGCAATGTGGTCTTCAAGATTCAGTGATGATGGTCCAGGCCTTGAAAATGCTGAGCTTGCAAACGAGCTTGGTGTTATTATGGGTGCGAGTCATCATGAACCTTGCTGCAGGGCGGGAGAAGAATACAGATATCTTCGCGGAAAGAATTCTAAATACGGAGATGCATGGAATTTCAGAAGTAACGAAGAGGGTATTACAAAATTCTGGGAAGACGGTCTTAAAAGAAACGGTCAGTACGAAAATGTAATCACTGTGGGAATGAGGGGAGAAGCAGATACTGCGATTATGCAGAATGCTACTTTAAAAGATAACATCAAGCTTTTACGCGATGTTTTAAGAACTCAAAATTCACTCATCAGAAAATACGTAAACGAAGATTTAACAAAGGTCCCTAGAATGCTTGCCCTCTATAAGGAAGTTGAACCATATTTCTACGGCGACAAACATACAAAAGGTCTTATGGGCGATAAGGAACTCGAAGGTGTAACACTCATGCTCTGCGATGATAATCACGGTAATCTCCGTACTGTCCCGACTCCTAAGATGAGGGAGCATAACGGCGGATATGGTATGTACTATCATTTTGATTATCATGGATGGCCTTACAGCTACGAATGGTTTAATACAACACATCTTGCAAAGGTTAAGGAACAGATGTCTGCTGCATGGGATTTTGGTATCAGGGATTTGTGGATTGTAAATATCGGCGACATCATGACAAATGAATTTCCGCTCAACTTTTTCTTAGACCTTGCATATGATTTTGAAAAATACAGCGACTTAAATTATTCAGTTTTAGATTACACAAGAGACTGGGTTAATTTTCAGTTTAGTGCTCTTCCTGTTCAGACAAGAAAAGACATCATCAATATAATCGATTCTTACACAAGACTTACCCATAAAAGAAGAACAGAAAGCCTTGGACCATTAACTTATCATCCTGTAAATTTTGGTGAATCTGATCAGACTCTGGCTATGGCCGAAGAAATTATTGCAATGTGCGAAAAGCTCAAAAAAGAAAATGAGACAAAAAATAAGGCGATGTGGCCGGGACTTTATTCTCAGGTTTATCTACCTGCAATTGCAAATATGAATGTTCTTAGAATGCAGCTTTACAGCGGAAAAAATCAGTGGCTTGCAAATCGTAATCTTATTGCTTGTGGTATTTATGCTAAAAAAGTAGCTGAATGTATTGCAAAAGATAAACAGATTGTTGATGAATGCGATAAGGCATGCGGCGGAAAATGGTATGCAATGGGATGGTCGGAGCACTTTGGTTTTCAGACCTGGTGTGAAGCTATGAATAAATATCCTGTTTATTACAATGTTGAGCCTGTAAGAAAGGGAAGACTCCTTGTATGGATAGAAGGGACTAACTTTACTACAACGGGTCAGGACTGGACAATCAGAGATTTACTTCTGGATCAGTTTAATAATCCTGATATCAACGAAGTAAAAGTTTATGTTGCAAATTCCGGGAAAATTCCTGTTGATTATAAGATGAGTTTTGAAACAGAAAATCCATTTGTAAGCGCTTCAAGACAAAAGTTTAAACTCGAAGGTTTAAAAGATGATCCTCTGATGGATGTAATCACGATTAAAATAGACAGGAAAAAACTTGCAGCTTCTAAAGAAAAGAAAAATGTACTCAGCATTCAGGCAGAAGATTTTAAAGGCGGAAAAATTCTTGTAAACATTCATATTGATGCATCATCAGTTGCAGATAAAAAACATTTTGCAGATTGTCCGAAAGAAACATTTATTCAGACTCAGGATTATATTTCTATGGAAGCAGCACATTTCAGTTCTGCTTCAAAAGATGGTGCATGGAAAGAACTTCCGGGTTATGGAAAGACTCTTTCTGCAATGAAGGTTTGTCCTGCAAGCGCCGAATATCCAAAACTCAAGGAAGCTCCTTATATTGAATACAGTTTTGTGCTCAAAGATAAGGGAAATTATACTTTTGATTTTTATTCAAATCCGTCAAATCCGGCATATAAAGATAATAAACTTCAGTTTGCCGCCTGCGTAAATGGAAAAACTAAGATAGTTGATTGTGTTTCTCCTGAATATGCAGTTGGTGATAATCAATTCCCATGGGGTACAGAAGTCACAAATAACATCCGCATCACAAGTGTGAGTTTAAAATGCAAAAAAGGTCTTAATACATTAAGGCTCATGCCTGTTACACCCGGTTTTGTTCTCGAAAAGATTGTGATTTATAAGGCTGGAATGGTTATGCCGGAAAGCTATCTTGGTGCTCCCGAAACATACAGGATATAGGGGATTTTGATTGTTGAATTTGCTTATAAAACATAGTATATTTTAAGCAATTATTCTATAGATAACGCAGTCTTTATTCTGCGGGAAATATATCAGGAGTTATAAATGATCAAGACAGTAAAAGATGTAGATCTTAAAGGTAAACGCATTATTATGCGCGTTGATTTTAACGTTCCTATGAAGGACGGAGTTGTTCAGGATGATACACGTATCATGGCTGCACTTCCAACAATCAAGTACATTCTTGAACAGAATCCACGTTCATTAGTTTTGATGAGCCATCTTGGAGATCCTAAAAAGGATGTTAAAAAGGCTCAGGAAAAAGCTGAAAAAGCTGGTAAAACATGGACAGATGCTGATGCAGAAAAGTTCATCAACGGTAAAAACCGCATGGCTCCTGTAGTAAAATATTTTTCAGAAAAACTTGGAAAGGATGTTACATTTATTCCAGATGCACTCGGTGCAAAATCAGCAATTGATGCTCTTCCAGAAGGCGGAGTAGCAATGCTCGAAAACGTTCGCTTCCACAAAGAAGAAACTTCTAAGGACGATGCAGAACGCGAATCAATGGCAAAAGAACTTGCAACATACGGAGATATCTTTGTAAACGATGCTTTCGGTACAGCTCATCGTGATCAGGCTTCTACAGCTACAATCGCTAAATTCATGAGCACACAGCCAGTTGGCGGATTCTTAATGGAAAAAGAAGTTAAGTATCTTGAACCAATGGTAACAAACCCTCCAAAACCAATGGTTGCAATTATTGGTGGAGCTAAGGTTTCTTCTAAGATTGCCGTTCTTGAATCACTTTTGAAAAATGCTGCTTACCTCGTAATCGGTGGTGGTATGGCATATACATTCTTAAAGGCACAGGGACACAGCGTTGGTAAATCACTTGTAGAAGATGATTTTATCGATACTGCTAAAAAACTCCTTTCTGAAGCAGAAGCTAAGGGAGTTAAGATTCTTCTTCCTGTAGACCACGTTGCTGCTGCAGAATTCTCTGCTGATGCAAAACCAGTTGCTGTAGACGGAATCGATATCCCAGCTGATGTAATGGCTATGGATGTTGGTCCAAAAACTGTAGAAGAATACAAGAAAGCAATTTCCGAAGCAAAATCAATCGTATGGAATGGTCCTGTTGGAGTATTCGAATTCGATGCATTTGCTAAGGGAACAGAAACTGTTGCAAAACTCGTAGCAGAAGCAACAGGCAGAGGTGCAATGACAGTTGTAGGTGGTGGAGATTCAGTTGCCGCCGTAAACAAGTTCAACCTCGCTTCTAAGATGAGCCACGTTTCTACTGGTGGTGGTGCATCACTTGAACTTCTTGAAGGAAAGACATTGCCGGGCATAGCAATCCTTGCAACAAAATAATTTTTTTCACAGATGTTATATCATATAACAGACTGTGTTCTCCCGTAAAAAAATGAGGGGGTCAACTAAAAACACGTTGACCCCCTCATTTTTTTACTCCGAACACAGTCTGTTCACGGTATTTGCAGTGTGAAAAAAATAATTCGCTGCAACTGTCCCGAGGGGGAGGGCTCGCAGGGAGGGATGCATTTTTGGGAAACATCGTTTTTCCAAATTATCCATGTCTCTTTCACGTGTTGCAATGTGTTTTTTTTAGTTCCCACATCCCCTTCACGCGGGAGATCGAGACGGTTGTTATAGATCAGGGAAGGGATGTTTTATATTTTTTCAGATGAGATTATCTTGAGGGGTAGGGTGGAGTAGTAAATCACGTGGGGCAACGTGTTTTTTAATTTGCACGTCTCCTCCACGCGGGAGATCGAGACGGTTGTTATAGATCAAGAAGGATGTTTTATATTTTTTACAGATGAGATTATCTTGAGGGTGAGACCGGAGTAGAAAATAGGGGAGGTCACCGTGTTTTTTTCCAGTTTGCACGTCCCCCCCCACGCGGAAGATCGAGAAGTTGTTATAGATCTAAGAAAGGATGTATTTTTATTCTTTTTTGGTGAAGTAATGTGAGGGCGAAGCCGGATTTGGAAAACATGGAGGGCAACGTGTTTTTAGTTGCCCTCTATGTTTTCCAACGGAAGGCCTCGCCCTCAAGATATATTTAATAAATATCCAAAAAGATATATACTATCCACATGATCTATAACAACATTCTTGATGCGATTGGACATACTCCTCTTATTCAACTTCAAAAAATGGTTACCCCCGACATGGCTCGCGTCCTTGTAAAATTCGAAGGACTCAACGTTGGTGGTTCAATCAAAACTCGTACTGCTTACAACATGATTATCGAAGCAGAAAAGAAAGGCCTCCTTGATAAAAATTCTGTCATTGTTGAACCGACAAGCGGAAATCAGGGAATCGGGCTTGCTCTGGTTGGAGCGGTTCGTGGTTATAAAACAATCATCATCATGCCAGACAGTGTAAGCGAAGAACGCAGAAAAATCGTTAAGCATTATGGTGCCGAAGTTAAACTCATCCACGATAACGGAGACATAGGTAAATGTATTCAGGAATGTATTGATACTGCTTTTTATATGCAGCACATGGATCCTCATGTTTATATTCCGCAGCAGTTTGAAAATCCAGCAAATCCTGAAATCCAGAGAAAATCAACTGCTATCGAAATCCTCGAAGATGCTGATTGTCCTATAGACGGTTTTTGTTCTGGAATCGGAACAGGTGGAACTCTTACGGGAATCGGCGAAGTTCTTAAAGAAAAAAATCCGGAAATCACAATCTGGGCTGTTGAACCGGCTCATGCTGCTTTATTGAGTGGTGGCTCTGTCGGTACTCATCTTCAGATGGGAATTGGAGACGGACTCATCCCTCCGATTTTAAACCGTGAAATTTATGATGATATTTTTATCGTAACAGATGCTCAGGCAATCAAGACAAGTCGTGATCTTGCAAGAAAAGAAGGAATCATGTGTGGTATTTCTTCGGGAACAAATGTTGCTGCTGCTTTAGAACTTGCAAAGGCTCTTGGTCCTGGAAAAACTGTCGTAACTGTTTTACCCGATACAGCAGAAAGATACTTTAGTACTCCTCTTTTTGACGAAGACGTTGAGTTTTAATCAGTTTGAATCGGTTGGCAGAATCACAAATTTCAGAAATCCGTTTTGGACAAAAAAAAGGCACCTTGTTCGGTGCCCTGTAATGTGCTATCAGTCAGCGAATGACTGGCACTATAAATGTCCCAGTTGTAAGCCACTGGATGCTGTGTTGTCTCGCGTATTATAGCGTCGACACGCTAATTATTTTTGTCGGAAATTGCATATTGCCTCCCGTCAAGTAGCCGGTTTACGTCCTCATCTCGTTCCTTGCTACAACTTTATAATAACACGCTTTTGTGATAATGCAAGAAAAAAAATCAAAAAATTTTAAAAAAAATCAGAAAAAATTCCAGTCGTTTACCTATTAACTATTCTTTGTTTTTTTAATAATATTGTGATTAGATTTTATTAAGGAGTCATAGAATTATGTCACGTACACATTATATCGCCGGAAACTGGAAGATGAATACAAACAAGGCAGAAGCAGTAGCTTTGGCAAAAGACCTTGTTGAACAGTTAAAAGGTAAAACAAACAAATATATGATTGGTGTTCCTTTTGTATATCTTGATGCAGTTGCACAGGTTGTAAAAGGTTCAAACATCATTCTTGCAGCTCAGGATTGTGCTGCTACAGATAATGGAGCTCACACAGGTGAAGTTTCATGCGAAATGCTTAAAGATATCGGATGCGGATGCGTAATCCTTGGTCACTCAGAACGCCGTCACGAAATCGGTGAATCTGATGAACTTATCAACAAAAAGGTTCGTAAAGCACTCGCTTCTGGACTCGAAGTAGATCTTTGTATCGGTGAACTTCTTTCAGAAAGAGAAGCCGGAGAAGCTGAACAGGTTTGTGCATTCCAGCTTTCCGCAGGTCTTGCTGGTGTTACAGAAGAACAGATGAAGAAAGTAACAATCGCTTACGAACCGGTTTGGGCTATCGGTACTGGTAAAACAGCTACTCCAGATGACGCTCAGGCAATCCACAAGTTCATCCGTGGATACATTGCAAAACTCTACAACCAGAAAGTTGCAGACGAAGTAATCATCCAGTATGGTGGCTCAATGAAAGCATCAAATGCCCCAGAACTTCTCGCCCAGCCTGATATCGACGGTGGCCTCATCGGCGGCGCAAGTTTGAAAGCCGAAACATTTGTACCTATTTGTGTATTATAACCACCCGTTTTGCAGGGGCAAAACGGCAGGCTGCGTGATTGCTCGCCCGCTCGCAATCCTAGGGCCAATCGCAGCCTGTGTACCTATTTGTGTATTATAACTACCCGTTTTGCAGGGGCCTGCCTTTTCGCTTGCCCCTGAGTTTTTTTTCCTTCCCAATCCCATCATATTTTTTTCCACGCCTCCTTTTTACGCCCCCCACTCATTTTCTTTTTCTCTATAAAACAAGTGTATCTAAAAAAAACAGTGTAATGCCGCAATGGAAATTTTACACATGCAGCAAATATAAAAAAAGGCGTGAACGGAACAGCGCAGAAGGTCCATCTAAGGTTTGGGCGAGCTAGCACTACAAGCGGCACTACCCTTAGCCTAGGACCTTCTGTGATGTGCAGTGGAAGCCTTTTTTTATATTTAAACGCACGCCTCCTTTTCACGCCCCCCACTCATTTTCTTTTTCTCTATAAAACAAATGTATCCAAAAAAGAAACAGTGTAATGCCGCAATGGAAGTTATAACACGCAGCAAATATAAAAAAAGCGTGAACGGAGCAGGCCATAAAGTCCATCTAAGGTCTGGGCGAGCTAGCACTACAAGCGGCGCTACCCTTAGCCCGGACTTTATGGAATGCGCAGTGGAAGCTTTTTTTATATTTAAATGCATGTATCCTACTTCCATTGACGAAATTGCCTATTTTCATTAATATAGATACACTTATATGATTTAATATTTGGAGAAAAAGAAAAATGAGTACTTTAGGTATTGTTCTTTTAGTTTTTTTTATAATCGTTAGCGTTTTACTCATCCTTTTAGTAATTATCCAGGATGACGGTGAAAACGGAATGGGTGGCCTCCTTGGTGGAAGAGGAACAGCTGCATTTGGTTCACATTCAGCAAGCGTTCTTACAAAGGCAACCGGTGTTTTTGCATTCCTGTTTTTCAGTTTGGCAATCGCTCTTGCTTTTATTAATAAAAAGGGAACAACAGAATCAATCATTCAGAATATCGAAAAATCTAATGCTGTAGAAGCAACAGAAGAAGAACAGACATCTGTTCCACAGAACTGGTGGAATGAATCAGAATCTTCGGAAGAAGCAGCTCCGGCAGCAGAAGGAACTTCAACTGATTCAGCTTCAACTGGTAATCTTGATCTTCCTACTCTTGATTTCTCTGGACTTACTCTTCCAGAAACTTTACCTGCTTCAGAGTAATTACAGATTACAAGTTTCTTAAACTTTAATTGAAAATCAGCTGGATAGTGCATTCTGCTCGTACCCGGCTGATTTTAGTGTTTTAAAATGAAAGATTTTTATGAAGTGCTTGGTGTCCGAGAGAATGCCACACTTTCCGAAATTAAAAAAGCTTATCGTAAAAAGGTAAAAGACCTTCATCCTGACCTTACCGGCGATGTTTCTCAAAAAGATAAATTTGATGAAGTTGTAAAGGCATACAGGGGTTTATCGGATGCAAGGCAGCGTTCAATTTTTGATGAATCATTTATCTTAAGATTTAAAAAGCAGAACAGACAATACGACTCCTTTGATTATTATAAATGGCTTTCCGAGCGTGATGATGAAGAGAGCAGGGCTAAACTGATTTTCTTTACGCTCATGCATCAGAAGGAAGATGAGGCGGTTGCAGAATTTAAAAAGATGCAGATGAATCATTCTGATTTTTCTTTAAAAAAATGGTTCACCCGTGAAGACTTTATGGATTACGGATACATCCTTGCAGAAGAGCTTGTAATCCGAAGTGAATATTACGACGCATTTCTTCTTCTGGAACAGATAATCAAAATGGAATACAGCTATCAGTATTTTTATATCTTCTTCCCCGAAGTTATCGACTTTACTCTGAACATCCTTAAAAAAAATATAGACCGCGTTATTCCCGATGAACTTGCCCTTGATGTTTATGAACGTGCCCTGGATTTAAATCTTGGTAAGGCAAATGACCGCTTCTTTTTACAGAAGATGGGCGAAGAATATGAACGCCTTGGTGATAACGAAACTGCACAAATCTGTTTTAACGAGAGCCGGAAATAAGCCCCTCCTGAATGCATATTACTACCCCCGAATGCATGTTTATATTAAACAAAATCTCCCGGAATAAATCAGTTTGTAAGTGGTGATTAACAAGATTTTTTTTTTGTTGTATAATCCATTTTACTATGATACGTATTAAGACCGAAGAAGAAATAGCTGGAATCAGAAAAGCCTGTCATTTGACAGCAGATATGTTCAATGAACTCATCCCGAAAATTCATGCCGGAATGAGCACTTACGAAGTAGATAAATTATTCGAAAAATACATCACATCACACGGGGGAACTCCTGCCTGGTGGCTCGAAGATTTTCCGGGTTCAGTTTGTATAAGCATAAACGAAGAAGTCATCCACGGTGTGCCTTCTAAAAAAAGAATCATCAAACAGGGAGATCTTGTAAGCCTTGATGTAGGAATCAACCTTGATGGATATATAAGCGATACAACTCATTCACTTTTAATCGGTAAAGTTTCACCCGAAGTTGCAGCCCTTAAAAAAGTTACCGAAGAATGTCTTAAAGCCGGAATAGAAGCGTGCAAGGTTGGAAACAGAATCAGCGATATTGCGAATGCAGTTTATTCAATTGCCGATGCCCACAGATATGGTGTTGTTTATGATTACTGTGGTCATGGAGTCGGTCTTGATGTTCACGAAGATCCAAGTGTTCCAAACTGTCCTTTCCGCGGCGCTAATCCAAGAATCAAACCGGGCATGGTACTCGCAATTGAACCTATGATTAATATTGGTGTTCCTGATGTAGATCTTTTAGACGATGGCTGGACTGTTGTTACCTGCGACGGAGAAGTGAGCTGTCACGAAGAACACACTGTTGCCGTTTACGAAGATCACACAGAAGTGCTCACAGATTTGAACTATAAAAAATAACTGAATTTTATTTTTCTTTTTTGTTACCTTTTTAAAAAATTTTTATTATCTTTTATATAAGAAGAAATTCTTTCATAGGAGTAGTAAAAATGAAAAAGTGGACAAAACGTATCATAGGAATCGTGGGTGCAGCTTGTGTAGCATTTGCATTGATTTCCTTATCTTGCAGCAAAATGAAAGTATCAGGATCTGCTGAAACAACATTTTCTGACGGCTCCATGAATACTGCCTATGCCGAAACTCCAGCAAGAAATACAAAAACTCCTGCTGAAGCTCTTTCTGTTGTAGAGGCCCTTCAGACTTCTTTCCGTTATATTTCCGATAAACTCCTTCCTTCTGTTGTAGAGGTTGATGTTACAGAAACAAAAACTTATCAGTCTCCGTTCAGATTCGAATGGCCGTTCAGTTTTGGTCAGGATGATGAAAAAGCCACAGAGGATGGTAAAAAAGAATATGAAGCACAGGGACTTGGTTCGGGAGTAATTGTAAGAAAATCAGGAAAAACTTTTTATGTTCTTACAAACAATCATGTTGCCGGTTCTGCAAAAAAAATCTCTATTAAATTAAATGACGGCCGCGAGTTCGAAGGTAAGCTTGTTGGTGCCGACGAAAGAATGGATATTGCCCTTGTTTCTTTTGAATCAAGCGACGATTCAATTCCATGCGCAGTTCTTGGTGATTCAGATGATGTAAAACCTGGAGATATCTGTATGGCATTTGGTGCTCCTCTTGGATACAGTCAGTCAGTTACTCAGGGTATTGTAAGTGCAACCGGAAGAAGCGAACCTGGTATGTCTAATATGAATGACTTTATTCAGACAGACGCCGCAATCAATCAGGGTAACTCTGGTGGTCCTCTTGTAAATATCTATGGCGAAGTAATCGGAATTAATACATGGATTGCTTCTTCTTCGGGCGGTTCACAGGGACTTGGTTTTGCAATTCCAATCAACAACATCAAAAAATCAATCGATTCATTCATCAAAAATGGTAAGGTGACTTACGGATGGCTTGGCGTTAGTCTTTATGATGTTAATGATAAATACAAAAAAGAATTCAACCTTGAAAAAACTGAAGGTGCTTTCGTAGCAGAAGTATTCCTTGGTTCTCCTGCAGATAAAGCCGGTATTAAACCAGGGGACTACATCATCAAGCTCGATAATAAGGCTGTAAAATCAGTTAATCAGCTTGTACGCGATGTCGGATATCTTGAAGCAGGAACTACATCTAAATTCGTCGTAATCCGTGGTGGAAAAACTCTTGCGCCAATTTCGGTAAAAATCGAAGAGCGTTCTAAAGAAGTTGACTCGCAGAACAAAAAACTCTGGCCGGGCTTTATTGCTCATCCTCTTACAGATGATGTAAAAAATCAGCTTAAGATTACAGATAAGGTTTCGGGAGTTGTCGTAACAAGCCTGGATTCAACTTCGCCTGCTGCATCACTTCGTCTTCAGAATGGAGACATCATCACTGCAGTAAATGGCAAGAAGGTTTCTAATGTTGCGGAATTCTATAGTGAACTTGCCAATGCTACACGTTCTGTAAACTTTGATCTTTATAACAGCGCCGGAACAATTACAACAGGAACTTATAAATTCTAGTTTGTAAAATTGAATGGTGTTTCCTGGTAAACGTAATAGTTGAGCCAGTTTGAATAGAATAAGTGAGCGGTTGCCCTCCAGTAGCTGGTCGGCATCCTGTTCACATTATTTGTAGGGAAATAATTTTTTGGCAGGGGAACCTTCATTCCTTTGCCGATATCCCTGTAATATTCTTCTGCTAAAGTCATTGTGTCATATTCAAGATGACCGGTCATAAAAATCTGGCGGTTATCCTTTGATTTAATAATCGTAACACCTGCTTCTGCAGATTCAGCAAGAACTTTTAAATCCTTACATGCAAGAATATCTTCTTTTTTGAGTGTTGTATGACGCGACTGAGGGATAGGGAAGGTATCATCAAAACCACGTAAAAGAGGTTCTGCCTTTGTGGTTCTTTCGTTCATGAAAATTCCCGACATCTTTTTCTGAAGAGGATATTTTTTTATTCCATAATAGTGATATAATCCTGCAAAACATCCCCAGCACAAAAAGAGGGTAGAATATACATTGTTTTTTGCATAATCCATTATTTTGCAGAGTTCTTTCCAGTAATCAACCTTTTTAAAATCCATCTGTTCTACAGGAGCCCCGGTGATAATCATGCCGTCGAATTTCTGTTTGAAAATTTCTGTTGATGGAATGTAAAATCTTTCAAGATAAGAATTATCTGTTGTTTTGCTTGAATGATTTTCCATGCGTACTAAAGAAATTTCAATCTGAAGGGGAGTGTTACCAAGAAGACGCAGAAGCTGAGTCTCTGTAATTTCCTTTGTAGGCATAAGATTGATTATTGCAATCTTGAGAGGTCTTATATCCTGTGTAGCGGCGCGCTTTTCTGTCATCACAAAGATGTTTTCTTTTTCGAGTGTACGACACGCCGGTAAATCTGATTGAATTTTTATAGGCATGGCTAAATTATAGCAAAAAGTGTTTTTATTTGCTATAATAAAAATATGGCAATGAAGAATAACAGACGCGGAGCAATTAAAAAGTTACGTCTCCTCACTTATAATTTAAAGTCAAATGTAGATAGCTTCCGTTCAAAGATGGATAAAGAATACGAAACAATGTTCTTACCAAATAAAGTTGAACGTTCTGAATATAAATACGGAAACATCAACTGCGATATTCTCTCTCCCGAAATTTATTCTTCCAACAGGATTATTCTTTATATCCACGGCGGATGTTTTGTAGGCGGCTCACGTTCTTCTTACAGAAGCTTCTGTTCTTCAATTGCAAGTAAATCGTTCAGCAGGGTTGTTGTCCCAGAGTATCGTCTTGCTCCGGCTTATCAGTATCCTGCTGCAATAGATGATATTCAGACTGTATTTAAAGCATTGTTCACAGAAGAACAGATTGCATGCTCGCTTAATTCAGAGCCTGGAAAAATTGTTCTTCCGGAAATAATCATTATGGCAGATGGAAGTGCTGCTTCTGTTGCCTGTTCGCTTGTATTTAATCTTCGTGACCGCTACAGAAACTGCATCAAACACATTGTGCTTTTTTCTCCATGGCTTGATGTTTCTCCAAACTCTGCTTTACTTTCACAAAAAAAAGCTATGGACGAAGTTATGAGTGCAGACATCATAAGGCGCAGCTGTTCAGAATATACTTACGAAGCAAATACATCTTCTCCCTCATTGTCTCCACTTTTAGCTGATGATGAACTTTTGCAGAATTTCCCTCCTGTCTTTATTCAGATGGGGCAGAAAGAAATCCTTTTGGAAGATGCAGAAAGGTTCCGCGAAAGATTGATTGCAAACGGAAACAAATGTACTTTAGATGTGTGGCCTGATATGATGTATATGTTCCAGATGGCAGATAAGTTTCTTGCTTCTTCTCATCTGGCTTTAGATAGAATCGGTAAAATTGTTACAGAATATACTGCAGGTGAAGAATCGGTTCAGATAGAAAATAAACCGGTTCTGGAATACAGCTTAAAATCAGAATCATAGGTTATTAATGGAACTTTTATCTCCCGCTGGAAATGTAGAAAAATTATCTTATGCTTATGCGTACGGAGCAGATGCCGCTTACATCGGTTTAAAAAAATTTTCGCTCCGTGTAAAGGCAGATAATTTTTACGAAGATGAATATAAAAAGGTCATCGCATTAAAAGAACAGTTTCCGGGAAAAAGACTTCACTGCGCTTTAAACATAATCTTTCACGACGACGAAATAGATTTATTAAAGGCAAATCTTGATTATTTTAAGCAGTACCCGATTGATGCATTCATCGTTCAGGACATTGGTATTGTAAAACTTCTGCAGAAAGAATTTCCCGATGTTCAGCTTCATTTGAGTACCCAGGCCTCGTGTGTAAATTCTGAATCTGTAAAGATGTACCGCGACATGGGATTTTCAAGAATTGTCCTTGGAAGAGAAATTTCGCTTAATCAGATTAAAAGAATAAAAGATGCAGTTCCCGAAATGGAGCTCGAAACTTTCTGCCACGGGGCTATGTGTATTGCTTATGCAGGTCGCTGTCTTATGAGCGCTTATCTTACGGGGCGAAGTGCACAAAGTGGATTTTGCAGTCATACATGCAGATGGAATTTTAAACTCGAAGGGGCAAAGGAACTTGTTCAGTCGGGAAAGCTTTTGCTCGAAGAAGAAGAGCGCAAGGGTGAATATTATCCTGTTTTCGAAGGTGATGATTTTACCGCAATCCTCTCTTCCAAAGATTTATGTATGATTGATTATCTTAAAGAGATGAAGGACGCCGGTGTTGATTCATTAAAAATCGAAGGAAGAATGAAGAGTGTTTATTACGTTGCAATGGTTACACGCTCTTACAGAAAAGCACTGGACGCACTCGAAGGAAAAATCACACAGAAAGAAGCAGAGCCTTATATTGCAGAACTTGAAAACGTAAGTCACCGCGAAAGTACAACCGGTTTTTATTTTAATAAAGCCGAGGCAGATAAAACTACAAGTGGTGCTTCTGACAGTAAATATTATCTTGCAGCCCAGATTGGAAAAGCTTACTCAGAGGATGAGTTTGAAAAGTTATACCAGACGGGCGCATCTAACTATAAAAAGTTTAAGGATGATTTAGATTCCATGCATCCTGATGCAAAAAAAGCGCGCCTTAAAGATTTAGAAATTCATACAGACAGAAACGTTGTTGCTTTTGAAAAGAAAGACGGCTGGAAGCTTTATGAGTGTACTGCCTTAAATAAGATCGAAGCAGATACAGAGATTGAATTTGTTTCTTCTGATTTTGTTTCTCTTACGGCAAAAAAAGGCGAGTGGGAATTAATCAGTTCGGAGACCGGAAATAAACTGAACTGGGTTTGCGATAATCATCCTTGTGTAATTTATACAAAATACGATCTTCCGCCATTTACTCTGCTTCGTGTCCTTGATCCAGAATACGAAGAAGGAAAGATTCGCGACACAGGAAGATAAGATTTTAAAAGAGGATTCAAATGAAGAAAAAAATATTTGTTGTTTTATTTGTTTTACTTGCCGCAAGGGCTTTTTCTCAGGTTATTTTTCTTTCGCCCGACCAGATGAAGTTTACGATAAAGCAGGGCGTTCAGTATAATCTTTTAACAAATTTGAAAAACGACGGAGTTGGGCTTTTTACTCTTGCAGAACTTGATATGAATGAGCTTATAGTAAATACGGGAATCAGTTCTACAGGCTCAAGAATTGATTTTACTCTTAAGACAATCTACTGGCCTTCGTTTGTAAATAAAAAGATGAATTTCGGACTTGGTGCTTTATATCATCTTTATGTTTATCCTGAACTTTTTACCGAAAATGATTTTAAAATCGGGCTTTATTACCGCGTAAAATTTTTAGAAAAATTTTCGTTTGCCTTTGATTTTAATTATTTAATCAAGCTTGCAGTTTTTTATGATTCAGCTATTCCGACTCTTTTTAATCATACACTCAATGTCGATTTCTTTTTAGACTGGCAGATAAACGAGGCTTTGCGTGCATACACAGGAGTTCTGGCAAATACTTTTTTTGATTATCCTCTTTCGTATGAACCAACTTTGACTTTAGGAATAGAAAAATATTTTACAGAACATTTTATACTTGGTGCAGAGTTTAACGCAGAGTGGGTAGACTGGGTTTCTGCCAATGCAAACGTTCATGGTGTAAATTTGAGGCTCACAGCAGGATATAGATTATGAAAAAATTAAAGATATTTTTTGCATTCACTGTTTTATTTTCTCTTTTAATTTCTTCGTGTAAATACGGATCGGGAAATATTTTTTATGAATATAACAATGTTGATAGCCGCGTAAATTCACTCAAAGACCTTGGTGATGTGGGGGCAGCCGTTGGTATTTCAGGTACTAATCAGCCTTATTCTTTTATGATTTTAACAGACATCCATTTTGGCTCAATTCGTGGAAAAGATAATCCTCTTCCTTTAACAGAATTCTGGAACTGGATGGAAGCGAATAAAACAAATCCTGATTTTCCGAAATTCTGCTTCATCCTTGGCGACAACATCGACTGGTGTGACGAAGGCTTTCTTTCTGAATATCTTGCTTTTAAAAATAAGCTCGAAAATGATTATGGCTTAAAAACCTTTAATATAATCGGAAATCACGATATGTATCAGGAAGGCTGGGAGATGTGGAGAGATAACAATTATCCTGGAACTTCTTTTTACAGATTTGTGATAGACGGGGTTTCATATTACGCCCTTGATTCTGCAACCGGAACATTCGGAAAAAAGCAGCGAAAAATCCTCGAAAACGAGTTTTTAAAAGATACAAATCCTAAAATCATTCTTTCACATTATCCTATTCACACGAATTTCTTTTATGTAACTTTTGATGACACTACAGAAAGAAATTATTTTGTAAGTCTTTTTAATAAGAATAATGTAAAGGCATACTTCAACGGACATATTCATAAAATCGAAGAATCAAACCTTGGAAACTTTAATGAGTATTCTTGCCCGTCTATGAGGTTCCGCCAGAAGTGGACGGTCGTTTCTGTAGATCCATCTACAAAAGAAGTATCTCTTAATTTTATCGGAAAATAATTATTCTTCGTCCCAGGAAACTTCTACGCTTCTTGCATCCTTAGAAGGAATCCTCTGGTAAATAAGACAGTCTGCCCTGTGGATTGTAATTCCCTTGCTTCTTGTAACATAACCGCAGATTAAATCCGGGTATTGTGGTTTACAGCACTGGGCAATATTGTAAAGAACGTTTTTTTCTCCCTGAATTAAAACACCGCAGTTTTTTCTTATATGCTGGGTTTCGAACTCGGCACTCTTTGGTCTGTGGTTTTTATGTTTTACAGGAGTTTCCTGTTCGGCTTCGGCCTGCTTTATCTGTAAAAGCTCGTCTTTAAAAGATGCATCGTTCAGCATGAGCCATGAATGAATCTTCTGGTGAGCCTTTGTCGTCTTAACATATTTAAGCTGCTGCTCGGTCGGGTGAGAGTTCGGATTAGTGATGATGTCGATAATCTGCGTATTCTGCAGAGGCTTACTCAGAGGAATGATTTTTCCGTCTGCCTTTGCCGCAATTATTTTTTCACCGATTGCAGAATGGATTGCGTATGCAAAATCAACTGCGGTAGAACCCTGTGGCAGCTGGATTACATCGCCTTTTGGAGTAAAGACATAAATCTGGTCGCCTAAAAGTTCATTTTTAATCGTTGCAAAAGAGTTAGCGTCCGAAAGATTTGAATCTTTAAAGGCCTGTAGCTTATTAAAAATTGAAAGCTGGTCTTTCTGAATATAATCCTTTGAACTTCCTTTTTTATAAAGCCAGTGACTTGCAATTCCGTGCTCTGCCATATCGTGCATCTGGTGAGTACGAATCTGGATTTCTAAAGGCTTATCGCGGCACATTACTGTTGTGTGTAAAGACTGATAGCCGTTCGCCTTTGGCATTGCAATGTAATCTTTAAATCTTCCGTCTAAAGGCTTCCATAAGCTGTGAACAATTCCAACAAGCTGGTAGCAGTCTGATGGAGTTTCGCAGAGGATTCTTAATGCAAGTAAATCGTAGAGTTCGCCCGCTTCCTTGTTTCTCTTTCTCATCTTCTG
>JAEESN010000027.1 GCA_016286365.1 Treponema sp. | reverse complement strand
CCTGACGAATTTAAAAAATCAGATTCGAACTGGATTTTCTTTATGATCTGGAACGATGATGATGCTCTTATGGATGATTCACAGGATGATGATGATAATTTCTGGGGAGGAAGAAAGTTCAATTCCCTGGAAGACAAAAAGAAATGTTTTACAAGTTCTTATGTCATTACCAGAGAAAGTCTAAACCTTGAAAAGATATTAAAATAGATTACTTTAAATATTCCTGAAGTTTTTTATACATTTCAGGATATTTTTTTTCTATAACAACAGGTTTTCCGTTTGTATCTAAGAAGCAGTGTGAACTTTGTGCAGTGCAGGCTACATCACCGTTCATTGTCATAGTGTAATCAAGAACAAGCTTGAAGGCAGAGATTTTTTCTACTTTAATCTGGATTTCGATAACATCTGCAAAAGTTGTTGTCTTTTTAAAATCGCAGGAAACATTTACTACAGGAGAAACAATTCCCTCTGCTTCCATCTTGTCATAACCCCAGCCAATCTGTTCAAGAAAGTCGACTCTGGCTTCTTCCATAAAGCGGATATAGTTTGAGTGATGTGTAACACCCATTCTGTCTGTTTCGTAATAATTTACCTTGTGTTTATATGCTCTCATAATTTTATTATGACAGATTTAGAAAAAATGTCAACAAGGGGGACAGCCCTCGATGATACAATATTTACAAGGGGAACAGTCCTCGCGACTACTTACGACGGAATGCATGATAATATAAAAAAGTTTAAAATCACTATTTTTTATGTTAGAATATATGGAAGCAAAGAGAGGTGCTTATGATTAAATTCAACAAAGAAAAACAGGTTTTCACATTAGAGACAGAAAACTCACAGTATATAATTCAGATTTATAAGGGAATCGTTAGTCACGTTTATTACGGCTCAAAAATCAATCCGGACGACGACTTACTCTATCTTACAAGGGCAGGAGAAATACCATACGGACCGGAAGCGATTGAACGCGAAAAACTCAGTTTTGAAGATCTTTTCCCAAAGGAATTACCTACAGATGGTCTTGGAGACTTCCGCGAAACTTCCCTCGCCGTTTCTACAGAAGAAGGAAATAACGCAATCGAGCTTTTTTATAAGACCCACACAATCACAAACGGAACAAAGGATTTACCAGACCTTCCTTCGGTTTTTGGAGACGCCAAAACAAGTCAGACCCTCGAAATAAAAACCGAAGACAAAATCATAGGCGCCGAAGTAACCCTGGTATATACAGTCTTTTCTGACACAGACGCAATCGTACGCTCCGCAGTCATAAAAAACACAAACACAGGAAAAACTCTTTTTGTAAATAAAGCGCTCTCTGCATCGCTCGACCTGGACAACACCGGCTTTGATGTATTAACCCTGCATGGAACCTGGGCAAGAGAACGTCACTTTGACCGCCACCCTATCCACCAAGGAAAACAGAGCGTTTCTTCGAACAGGGGTGTTTCAAGTCATCAGGAACATCCGTTCATCGCTTTGATGGACCACAATGCAGATTATAACTCAGGCCGCGTATACGGTTTTAATTTTATCTATTCAGGAAACTTTATTGCCCAGGCAGAAGTAAATCAGTTCAATTTTGCGCGCGTTGTAATGGGAATCAATCCCCAGTATTTTTCGTGGAAGCTTAAAGGAGGAGAAAGCTTTTATACACCACAGGCAGTTTTAGTTTATTCCGACAAAGGATTAAACGGAATGAGCCACGCCTTCCACGACCTTTACCGCGAACACCTCATACGTAGTCCGTTTAAGAAAAAGATGCGCCCTATCCTAATCAATAACTGGGAAGCAACCTATTTTGATTTTAATACCGAAAAGCTTTTGGACATTGCGCGCGAAGCTTCTAAAGACGGAATCGAAATGCTTGTAATGGACGACGGCTGGTTTGGGAAAAGAAACATCGATAACTGCAGCCTTGGCGACTGGTATGTAAACGAAGAAAAACTCAAAGGCGGATTAAAAAATCTTGTAGACCAGGTAAATAAGCTTGGAATGAAGTTTGGTATCTGGTTTGAACCCGAAATGATTTCTCCTGATTCAGATTTGTACCGCGCTCACCCCGACTATGCCATCCAGATTAAGGGAAGAAAACCGGGGCTTTCGCGCTGCCAGCTTGTTTTAGACATCACAAGAAAAGAAGTACGCGATTGTGTATACGACCAGATGTATAAGCTTTTAAAGAGTGCAAACATCGAATATGTAAAATGGGATATGAACCGCCAGATCACAGATACAGGCTCCCTTGATTTACCTCCGGATCAGATCGGCGAATTCTATCACCGCTATGTTCTTGCAGTATACGAAATGCAGGGCAGATTGATTAAAGACTTCCCTAACCTCTTACTCGAAAACTGTTCATCAGGTGGTGCACGCTTTGACCCGGGAATGTTCTATTACAGCCCTCAGATCTGGTGCTCAGACGACACAGATGCAATTGAACGCCTTGCAATCCAGGAAGGGACAGCCCTCATCTACCCTCTTTCTACAATGGGTGCTCACGTTTCTGTATGTCCTAATCATGCAGTCGGAAGATCTACTCCGTTTAAGACAAGAGGTTATGTCGCTTTAAGCGGAACCTTCGGATACGAGCTTGATATCACAAAGCTTTCGGAAGATGACAGAAAACTGATTCCCCAGCAGATTGCACTTTATAAAAAATTCAGTGACCTTGTTCGTAACGGGGATTACTGGAGGATTGCAGGATACCAGACAAATAATGAATACGATGCCTGGATGAGCGTAGACAAAAATAAGGATAAGGCACTTTTGACCTTTGTTCAGGTTTTAAACAGTCCCGGAAATAAGAGCCGTATGATTAAGCTTTCAGGATTAAATCCGGATTACAATTATAAGGTTTCTTACCCCGACGAAGATGAATCAAAATATCCAAGTGTAGTTTTAAATGGAAAGACAATCATGAATGCCGGAATAAAAATCAACCGAGACTGGGGAGACTTCCAGGCAAAACTGATTTATCTTGAAAAGGTAAAATAATCAGACTGGAACACGGGGGATTAATTGTCTTACAGATTAATCTTCGTGCGAAAAAATAATCACTCTGCAAGGACTTCCTTAATTATTTTATAGGAAAATCCATCATTCATAAGCGCGGCAATCAGTTTTTCATCCTGTTTACCGCGTTTTTTTTGTTTTTCTGTATCTTTACGGCAAAGCTCATATTCATCATTTTCTTCAAAGAATTCTAAAACCGCTTTCTGCGAAGTTTCCTTAGAAATCCCACGACTCATAAGTTCATTTATTAGTCTGATTCTTCCTTCGTAATGATTTAAAGAACGACTGTGAAGCCACGCGCGGGAAAAACGTAAATCACTTAAATACTCTGCCTTTTCAAGATAAGAAAGCGCTTTTTCTATGTATTTTTTTTCAAAATCTTTTTTTATAAGTTTTTGGGTAAGACCGAATCTTGACTGTTCACAGCGGGCAAGATATTCAACGGCTTTTAATTCGACTACGCATGTAAGACCTGCATCAAGTAAATTATCTGCTTCTTCGTCGGAAAGTTCTACGCCTGCTTCGAGAAGAGAAAAATCAGTTTTTAAAAGATAATCTTTCCGAATAAAAAAACTTGTTCCTTCAACAGGTTCTACCTTATACATTCCCGGATAAGATGTTTCGTAAATTGATTTTATAATCATAAAAAAGCCTGTACTCTCCGGCTGGCTAATCAAAAATCAGATAGAGCATGCTCTGGTTTAAATTTTCTGTATTAATCTGTTCACCGTAGCCGGAAACTCCAAGAAAATTCGAAGAAATGAGTGTAAGATTTTTATAAAATATATCGTAAAGATTTTTTTGTTTTAAAATCTGTGCTCTGGATGCGCAGTTTACTCCAATCATGAATGAATCCTTTTTCTTTAAGCCCTTTAATTCAGTAAGAGTTTTATTCCAGATTTCGGGTACATCATCAAGTTCTAAGAGTTCAAGCTTTGTGTGATTATAAACTTGTGAATAACAGAAGATCGAGCCGTCTTTGTGAACTTCTCCAAGTTTTGTAACCTGAAGGTCGCCTGAATTCATTTTACCCACAGGATGAATTGAAAGTGTATCTGTAAGTTTTTCTAACGGAACATCAAGAACATCGGAAAGGACATCAGCTGCAGGCTTATCATCAAACTCATAGATAATCCGCTCGTCGCAGTCAACATCTGTAGGAACTATAGAGATTCCCATCTTTTTAAATATATTTTCTTTATATGTGTGAATGCTTCCGTTTAAGTTTTTAATAAGGACAAATACGCACGAATCCTGATAGACAATTCCGTCAAGGGAAACAAGGGTCGGTTTTGTTAAATCTGGAGTTCCGGCAGAGCAGCCGATTACAGGAATACCACGGCTTTCAAATTCCGAGGCAAATGTATCTAAAACAAGCTCTTCGCCCTTAGAGAAAGAATTCATAAATTCCAGACAGCAGGTATTTTCGAAAGATGAAAAATGAGAGATTGCCCTTTTTAGATGGACCATATAATTTCTTGGATGACGGTGAATTTCAAAAAGGATTCCGCCTGCAACATCAACTCCGGAATAAATTGCCATAACGCCGGCACCTGTTTTGTCATAACCGGAAGAAGAAAAATTGTCGCTGGATGTACAGCCTATGATTGTTGCATCAGAATATTTTTTTTTGAGATTTGTGGAAAAGAACCAGAAGTAATCGCCTGTGGTATTAAAAATAATTAACTTTGGACAAGCCTTCTGCTTATCTAATTGCTGCGAAACTTCATTGAATGCATCTTCCTGCTCCTGGGCACGGGTAAAAGCAACACAAAATCTCTTCATATATAATGATTATAACACTAAAAAGCGGATTCTTGCAAACTGCAAGAATCCGCCGATTGAAGTTTTTCTACAATCTTAAGTCAATAAAAGGATTTATTTCTGAGCAGCGTAGATGTCGTTTGTCATTTTAACGATTTCATCAATCTTAAGATCCTTACATGATTTAACGTAAGCATCCCAGTCATTGTTGATATCTTTTTTGCCAGTAACAAAGTTCAATGTCCATGTATTGATGTTGTCTGTAAGAGGAACAGCAATAAGGTTCATTGTTTCTCTCTGATCTTCTGTTGGCTTAGCTTTTGGATCTACAGTAGCAACTGTCTTGTATTTTCCATAGCGTGCATAAAGATCCTGTACCTCTGGAGTAAAGTTATCTGTTGATTCAGCTGTTGAGTGACCGTAGAAGTAGTTACCACAAGCGTAACCCCACTTAAGACGGATATCAACATCATCATCACCACCACCAATTCCTAAACCACCACATTTGTAGCCAGGAAGAAGTTTCTTAACTTTCATACCGTTTACATCAACATACTGCCATGTTTCACCTTCAACACCCCACTTTGTGAGTGTGTAAGCTTCTTTAGAATAGAACATCCAGTCAACAAAGCGCATAAGTTTGATTAATCCGTCTTCACCAAGTTCATCCTTAGCTTTCTGAGAAATCATAACACCGCATTCAAGACGTGATGTTTCTGCGAGGTTCTTTGTTGTTCCTGATGGATATGCAGTTACGTAAATCTTGAAGTTACCTGCTCCGAGGATTTTTTCAACACTTGCAATATCGTTAGACATTGTTGAACGGTTTGTAGATTTGATTACAGTTGTACCGTTGAAGAATTTGTTGTTAGCAACATCATCTTCCTGTGTGAAGCTTTCAGGATCAAGAAGTCCGTCTTTTACGAAGCTGTTAGCAACTGTGATGAATTTTTTGAAGTCATCGCTGATTGATGATGAATAGAACTGCTTTTTAGAAGCATCCCATTTAATACCACCATTTGATCCTTCAATAGCCCATCCAGAGAGACAGTTATAAGAAGTACTCATTAATTTCAAGAGGTTACCACCAGATCCTTTTCCTGATGTACCACACCAGAGGTCAGACCAGATGTAATCAGAGTCTTTACACATACCTTTTGAAACCATGTACTGTTTAACCTGAACGAGGATGTCGTGTAATCTTTCCCAAGTCCAGTTCTTTTCTTCTTCACGGATATTGATTCCAGCTGCTTCGAAAATATCTTCACGTACCATGATTGTGTAATCCTGTAAAGCAGCCTGATGCATACCTGGGAGACGATAGAATTTTCCATCGTTCTGGCGGATAGTATCAAGATCCGGTTCCATATTGTACTTCTTTACGAATGCTGTAAAGTTTGGCATGTACTGAGTATAATCAGAAACAGCAATTACACCGCCTCCGGCAACATACTGATCTTCTGAGTAAACTTTAGGAATGATGTAAGCAGCATTTCCAGAGTTGATAGCGAGGTTGATTTTCTGGTTGTAGTCACCGCTATCATAAGATGTGAGTTCAAGGTGAACGTTTGTCTTGTCCTGAATCTTCTTGAATACACCTTCTGATTCCCATGTATCTACCTTTGGATACCAGGAAGCATCACTGAAAGACATTGTGTAAGTAACTAAATCGTCAGAATGGAATGTCTTTTCTTCACCAAACTGGTAACCTTTAGCAGCACCAGCGTTAGAACCGCCATTTCCTCCACAAGAGAAGAAAAGTGCAGCACCTGCAATTGCAACTAACAATGTTACAACTTTTTTCATAGTTTTATCCTCCTTTATGATAAATCCCTATATAAATAAAGCAGAAAACCCGGTTGTAAGATTGCTTTTGGGGCAAAATTACGATTGATTTCCTGCATTATCATCACTATTCTTTTACAGCTCCGATCATCATACCCTTGATGTAATATTTAGAAATGAACGGATAAATACAGATAATTGGTAAAGCCATTAAAACCATGGAACATGATTTGATGTTTGCAGAAATCTGCATTTTTTCTGCCGTAACTTCACCAGGATCTGCCGAAGTAGAAGCACCGGTGATAACAGTCTTTAAGTAATATGCAACAGGCCACATTTCCTTTTTGTCCAGGTAAAGGAATGCGTTGTACCAGTTGTTCCAGTAATTTACTGCGTTGAACAAAATCATTGTTGCGATAATTGGCATAGATAAAGGAATTACGATTCTTATAAAAATTCCAATCGGGCTTAATCCGTCGAGCTCTGCAGCTTCTTCAAGATCATGAGGGGTTTCTGCAAAGAACGACTTCATCAAAATTACATAGTATGTGCTGATTAATGAAGGCAGAATGAAACCGCCGATTGTATTAATCAGGTGAAGCTTTCCCATAAGAACGTAGTTAGGAATCAAACCACCGCCGAAATACATTGTGAAGATTACAAGCTTGGTAAGAACCTTATTTCCCCACAATTCTTTTTTAGAAAGCGGATAAGCAAGACAGCTGCTGAATACAAGCGAACTGATTGTTCCTATAATTGCATAGATGATTGTATTTTTATAACTGCTTAAGAAGTCACCCTTTTCCAGAACTGATTTATATGTTTCGATATTAAAACCGACCGGAAGGAGAGAAACCTTTCCCTGAATGATTGCTGCTTCAGAAGAAAAAGACTGAGCTACAAGATACAAAAACGGATAGAGAGTAATCACACAGATAAAAACCATTATGAGTGTGTTTATAAACTTAAAAATGATGTATGCTGTTGATTCTTTTACTTTTATGCCTGTTATTTTTTCTGCCATTTTATTACCCCCTGATTACCACAATCCTGAACCTGTTACTTTCTTAGAAATTCTGTTTGCAGCGGTCAATAAACAAAGGTTCAATACGGCTTCAAACAAACCAACGGCAGTAGCATAACTGTAGTTTCCGGAATTCAAACCGATTCGGTAAACGAAGGTAGAAATGATATCGGCGGTTTCATAAACCATCGGGTTATATAAAAGATATACTTTTTCGAAAGAAGCACCCGAACCTATAAGTCCTCCGATATCAAGAATAAGAAGGGTTGTAATTGTAGGAAGGATGCATGGAATTGTTACATGCCATACTCTCTGAAAGTGGTTTGCTCCGTCTACTTCTGCAGCTTCGTATAAAGAAGGATTGATTCCGGCCATAGCAGCAAGGTAAAGGATTGTTCCCCATCCCAGAGCCTGCCATACACCAGAAAGAACGAAGATTGGAGTGAACCATTCAGCCTGGGAAATGAATGATATAGGCTGTCCTCCGATTTTCTGAATAAATGTATTGATCGGACCTGTCATTGAAACAAGTTCTCGAATCATACCGGTTACAATTACCATGGAAATAAAGTGCGGAAGATAAGAAACTGTCTGCACGAACTTTTTCCATTTTAAGTTTTGAATTTCGTTTAATAAAAGTGCGAATATAAGTGTAAGAGGAAATCGCACAAGAAGATAAGAAACATTTAAAACAAGTGTATTTTTAAAAGCTCTCCAGAAAGTCTGGTCTGTAACAAACTGCTTAAAATATTTAAGACCGCTCCATTCAGCACCAAAAATATTTCCCCCTGCCCTGTATCGGCGGAAAGCGATGATATTTCCTGCCATAGGCAGATATCTGAAGATGATGTAATAAACCAGCGGTATAAACATCAAAAGATAATATTGCCAGTATTTTCTAAGATACTTTGAAAGTGTTTTGCGATTAGAACCGGTTAATTCAAGTTCAGTAGAAGCTTTTTTCACTTTTTTACTCCATTCAGTAGTCTGACTTTTTAAGATAGTTTTTAACCGTTTACGATATAACCGGGCGTTGCTTATGCATCCATATTGCTATGCATTCATGCAGCCCCGACGAGTTTTAAGCATACGTACAAACTTGCAAAGCCTGTAACTTACATTCTTGCCCGCTTGTATACTTGTATACTAGTCAACGGTTAACAATCATTTTAAGGCATATTATTGTTTTGTCAAGTAAAAAAATACACTTCTGTTTATATTGACACCTTTTTTTTTGTTAACTAAAATAAAATCCATTATGAAAAATATCGAAAAAGACAAAAAAGAATCAAACAGAGACTATGCCCTGCGCGTAATCCGTCAAAATATCATAAATTTAGAGCTCCAGCCCGGCACAATGATCAGCGAACAGGATATTGCTGATGAATTAAGCCTTTCGAGGACACCTGTACACGAGGCACTTCAGGAGCTTGCCAGCACAAAAATCATCGAAATTCTTCCGCAGAGAGGAAGTCTTGTAAGTCTGATTGATATGGCTTTAGTAGAAGAATCAGTTTTTATGCGTGCTACGATTGAATCAGCTGTTACAGAAGAAGCCTGCAAGATTGCTACAGACAAAGATCTTATGAATCTTGAAGAAAATATCACCCTTCAGGAATTTTATAATAATAAAGATAATCTTGACCGCTTTATGGAACTGGACAATGCTTTTCACGAGCAGATGTATAAGATTACAAACAAGATGCAGTGTCATTATATGGTAAGAACAATGAACATCCATTATGACCGCTTCCGTGAGTTAAGACTTCATACATCAAACCCGGCTTCGATTATTAAGGAACACAGGGGAATACTGGAAGCGATGAAGGCTAAGGACAGCGAAAAGGCAAAAGAGCTGATTCTGAAGCACTTAAACCGCCTTTTCATCGACGAAAAAGAAATCCGCAAAAAGTACCCGAATTATTTTGCGTGATACATGCATTTTGGGGAACCTTTTCTGCGCGATAATACATGCATTTAGGGCGTGCATTTTCTGCGCGATGTAACGTGCATTTTGGGCGTGCATTTTCTACGCGATAATACATGTATTCAATGAACGTTTTCTATGAGATTTTACGTGCATTCTGTGTTAAGTTTTCTATGCGATAACACATCTATTGTCCGAACGTTTTCTGCGCGATAATACATGCATTTAGGGCGAGCATTTTCTGTGCGATGTAACGTGCATTTTGGGCGTGCATTTCCTGTTCGATGTAACGTGCATTTGGGGCGTGCATTTTCTGCGCGATAATACATGTATTCAATGAACGTTTTCTATGAGATTTTACGTGCATTCTGTGTTAAGTTTTCTATGCGATAATACATGCATTTAGGGCGAGGATTTTCTGCGCGATGTAACGTGCATTTGGGGCGTGCATTTTCTGCGCGATAATACATGTATTCAAAGTCCCCTTTTTTTCGGGAATCCATAATTTTTTTACACCATGTGTATTGACACAAATACGTAAATTTTATAATATAACATTCATCAAGCGGGTGTAGCGAAGCTGGTTATCGCGCTGGCCTGTCACGCCGGAGATCACGGGTTCGAGCCCCGTCACTCGCGCTAAGCCTTCCGATTCGGAAGGCTTTTTTTTATTGAAGAAAGAGAAAGATGTAAATCCTAAACAAACCGCTCTCGCGCTTTGTTTTTAACGGATTTGCTATTTTGAAGGTTCGGACGTTGGTTCGCTTCCAGCGACCTCAACGAATCTCTTCTTTAGGTTTTTACGGGTATTAGTACGCCTTCGGCTATCGGGTTTTTTGCAAAAACCCGCGCAGTTGATAGTGGTCGGTCAGCATGGCTGACCTTACCGAGTTTTCTTTGAAAACTCGCGGTATCCAATAGTAAATCCTAAACAAACCGCTTTCGCGCTTTGTTTTTAACGGATTTGCTATTTTGAAGGTTCGGACATTGAGTTCGCTTCCAGCGACCTCAACGAATCTCTTCTTTAGGTTTTTACGGGTATTAGTACGCCTTCGGCTATCGGCTTTTTTGCAAAAACCCGCGCAGCTGGTAGCGCGGACCCAATCGATGAACCTAAATGAACCGCTTTCGCGCTTCATTTTTAACGGTTCTTCGATTTTATATGTTCGGGACGTTGGTTCGCTTACAGCGACCTCAACGTATCGTTTTTTAGTTATTTACGGGTATTAGCGCAGTTGGTAGCGCGGTATTCGTAAGTAAATCCTAAACAAACCGCTTTCGCGCTTTGTTTTTAACGGATTTGCTATTTTGAAGGTTCGGACATTGAGTTCGCTTCCAGCGACCTCAACGTATCGTTTTTTTAGCTATTTACGGGTATTAGCGCAGTTGGTAGCGCGCGACGTTCGGGACGTTGAGGTCGCTGGTTCGAATCCAGTATACCCGATTTTACATCTCTTCTACTGGGGGCTCATCGCCGCCCCCAGTGCCCCTAGCTAAGTGGTTGAACTCGCACTGCGAGTTCGGATTTAAGCAGGTTCGAATCCAGTATACCCGACAAGGGCATCTAAGTTTTTTAGATGCCTTTTTTTTATTTAATTACAGTTACTGGATTCGAAACGAAGTGAGCGCGGTAAAATTACGAAAACTTGGAGCAATTTTACCGAAAAGGCGACACGATGTTGCCGGCAGCGAACGTAGGCGGGCTGGAATGAGGCAACAGGACGTTGCCGAATGGAAGCCGAATCCAGTATACCCGATTTTATGTGCATTCTACTGGGGGCTCATCGCCGCCCCCAGTGGGATTGATTCTCCTCTCTCTGCTTTTTTTTGCTGCATTACATAAATTCTCAAGAAAAGTTTTTGTTTTTTTATGTAATTTTATGGAGAGTTTTATCATCTTCCTGAGGGGCGGAGAGGAAAAATTAGGAAATTACATAAATTTCAATATAAACACCATGCTATTTTATGTAATTCTGACCTCTGACTTACAAAATATACTCTAATCTGCATTTCGGCCCAGATAATTTACATAAATTTCTCATGAAAAATCCTCAAAAATTATGTAAATCTCCCGAAAGGGCGCTATAACATTCTTCAAAAGGCTCTAATTCATAATTAAATTACATAAATTTCAACATCAAAACCACAAAATTTTATGTAATTCCGACCACATGCCTCCAAAATCAAGGCAAATCAGTATTCCGGAGGCAATAAATTACATAAATTTCAAACGAAAAGACCCCAAAAATTATGTAACTTCCTCCAAAACATTCAAAATCAACACTACTCTGCACGTCAAAGGAAATTAATTACATAAATTTTCACAAAAAAAGGCCTAATAATATGTAACGCTTGTTCTCTCAAAAAAAAAACATGCTATAATAAATCAAATAAAAAAGGAGAAACCCATGAAAAAATCACGCATATTTTTAATCATTATGCTCTTTCTTTTATTCGCGGGTACGGGGTATGCACAGTCAGCTGATTATAAATCTGATAAAAATCAACAGTCGGCGGATTTTCAGTCGGTAGATTTAATTTCCAGTGCGGACTATGCACAGTCAGTGACATCATCTTCAATCACAGACACATCATCCTCAACAGAAAATGCGCCTGCGAAATCTAAACAAAAATCCGACTTTAATTTCTGCGTCTTACCACAGGCATCTATTTATACAGGCTCGCTTGAATATCTTTTTCATGCATGCCATTTTGAATGTCTTTCCATAGAACTGGGAGCAGAATGTTTATTTACACACAAGGAAGAACTTTGGACACATGGGCCTTATCTTCTTTTAGGTTTTGGAACTGATTTTAATCATTTCAATTACAGATTTTCCGGGGGTTATTCAATAAAGGGCAGTGTCGGTTTTGGTTGTGGCCTTCAATCAGGTTTTGGGATTGAGCTTCCTACAGGACATGATTGCATCTGTTTTTTCGAGACTGCAATAACTCTTTACATCCTGAACATAAAGTTTATAAAAGATTTTTCCATAGATCCAAACTACGGCCGCTCATATAAAATCTACATTGGCCTTTCCACCGGCTTCTTTCCAGTTTTCATTGCCAATTTATTTCCTTTGTGATTATGCCCTACCCCACCTATTAAAAAACTAAACCTGTGCAAAAAATCATTTTTATCCTGTATTTACAATTGCAGTAGGCGATACTGAATATCTTTCGATTGATGCGGGGGTACAATACTTTTTTTCGAACTTTGAATTAGATATGCCTCTTAATTTAGGTTTATATGCGCTTGCAGGATTCGGCACGGATTTTGACACATGGCACGTAAGACTATCCACGGGGTTCTCTGCTCATCAACCTATTCTTGGATTAAAGCTTGGTCGGAATGTTACTTTGGGCTCTGGCGTATTGATTTTCCCGTTTAATTAATACTCACCTTCTCCACATAGAAGTACCTCATCCTCAAAAAAATCTCCAGATTTTTTATTCCCATTCCACAAATCAATCAACTTTAAGACTTTTCTTAATTTGAATCTTCTCCATATTGAATTAAATAATTCCATGCTATAATAAATTAAATAAATAAAAAGGAGAGATCCATGAAAAAATCACGAATTATAATCAGCTTACTCATTTTTATTTGTTCGGGCACGGTTCACGCACAGGCGAAGGATTCAGAAATATCAGTTACTGCTATGCCGATTCTTTCTGTTTATGGTGGTTATCCTGAGTATTTTTCGTTCGATTTTGGTGGGGACTTTCTTATTTCTCAAGAATATGATTTTCCTATTTCTTATGGGCTTTATATTATGGGAAGTTTTGGCAATGGTTCAGATATAACAAATATAAGATTATCGGGCGGGCTTTCTTTGCAACATGATTATGTGGGATTAAAAATCGGAGTTGGAGGCGAGTTTTCTGGGCCAGGAATAGTCAATCATGAGCCGTTTTTTTTCGCCGAGGCAATCTTGAGGCTTTGGATTTTCGACTTCAAAATACTTTATGATTTTGGCGCAGAAAGTTCATCCTATACTATAACCAACATTTTTCTTGTAGGATCGGGCTATGATCAAAATCCGAAGTTTTATGCAGGAATTGACCTCTGGATGTGCATTATGAATATTTTATATATTTTAAGATAGAAAAACTGACTGAGGAAAAACCCATGAAAAAATCACGTATATTTATAATCATTTCGCTTATACTTTTCTTTGCAGGAAATCTTTATGCAAAGGATAATGAATCAGACGACTCAGGACTTTTGATTCCGATTCTTACACCTTATGGCGGGAACTACGAATACATTTCTTTAGATGCGGGATTTGAATATATCTTTGGCGGGCAGTCATTCGAATCTTATGCAGTAGGATTATATGCTCAGGCTGGAATCGGCACGGATTTTTCTAAGATTTCATTCAGGGTTTCTGGCGGACTTCCAATTGAATTTTTAGGGCTGATCGGGTTTCAGATTGGATACGGAGTTGAATATACACCGGGGCACGAAACACTTCAGTTTGTAGAAATAGGAACCCG
>JAEESN010000018.1 GCA_016286365.1 Treponema sp. | reverse complement strand
CTGCTGTGTATGATTTTCTTGATTTTCTGATTTTCATCATCTTTTAAGCCGTAAAAATAAATCTTTCCTGGACCTAAAAGCGGAATAAATACCGTAAGGGTAGAAAATAAATCTATAATCCAGGCTTTGTATGCATCTTTATCGTGGCTGATTTTTCTTATAATATTTTTTGAAAGACCCGTCTGTCCGTTTTTTTCATCTTTCCAGCTTAATGAACGGTATTCTCCGACTGCAAAGTTTTTACCCGTCAGAATATTTCCGTTTACGCAGACAGAAAGTCCCACTCCAATATCACCCCTGTCGTGATTACACATCAAAACGCAGATAAAATCTTCTTCGCTGTTCATACAATTGAGCCACGAACAGCATTTTGCATCATTTTCGATTAAAAACGGAATTTTATATTTATTAAAAAACTTTCCTGCAAAATCATAATCAGAAAGACCAAAAGGAACAGATTTTACGATAATCCCTTTTTCGGAATTCACAATTCCAGGTACTGCAAGACATATTCCAAAAATCCTAACACCCTGTTTTTTAAGTTCATCTATTTCGGGTTTTACAAATTTTTCGATTATTGCATCAAATTTTACTTCGTTCTGCCTCGTATCCTTTAAATTCACTTTAAAATCTATGCTGTGTTTTTTCGCATAAACGGTATTTCCGCACAGATTGATTACATTTATGCTGCAAAAATCAACCTGGAGCTCCATCCCGATAATCACGCCGGCTTCTTTACTAATCAAAAGGCTGATTGGCTTTCTTCCACCCTTTTCGGAAACGCTTCCCCTCTCTCCCTCTATGATGATTTTATTTTTGATGAGTAAATCTATGATATTTGTGATTGTTGATCTGTAAACCCCAAGCTTTTTGGAAAGTTCTATTCTGCTTATTTCTCCCTCTTTCCATACCGTTTCAAAAATCTGAGAAAGATTGGATTCCCTCTGAATGGCATTATTAATCGGCATTTGTCCCTCTTTTTTATTTTCTGCTCGCCTGATTTTTCTGCATCATTATTTAATCTGATTCTTTATAAAAAATATAACATGTTTTCAGCCTTTGTCAAACAATGGGGTTAGTTTTTTGGGTGGACAAACCTCAAAACAAGGTTTATTATAAAGTTATGAAAGAACACATCTCTTTAATTCCTTATCCATATTCATTAGAAGAGGCTTCGGGCACTTACAAAGCTCCCGCAAGTTTTAAAAAATTAATTTTCGAAGCAAAAAAAATCAAAGCAGCTGTATTCGAAGATTTTTCTCTTGAAAATCCTGAATCTTATGCTCTGACCATCACTTCGAAAGAAATCTCCATTTATTCTTCGGCTCCACAGGGCGAATTTTATGCAGAACAGACTTTGCACGAGCTTTATCTTTCCTATAAAGAAGCACTTCCCTGCCTCAAAATCAAGGACAAACCTGAATATAAATGGCGCGGTTTTCTTTTAGATACCTGCCGTTCTTTTTATACTGTTGAATTCATCAAAAAAATGCTCGATGTTCTTGCACTTCATAAGTTCAACACCTTCCACTGGCACCTTACAGATGATCAGGGCTGGCGTTTTAATGTTCCCCAATACCCGAATCTTGTAAAAATCGGTTCAGAAAGAATCGACAACACTTTACCCGAAGAGCATTACGGCTACTGGGATTTCTGCAAAAACGAAAAACACTATTACACAGATAAAGAAATTAAAGATATAGTTGATTACGCCTCCGAACGATTCATCACTATCATTCCGGAAGTAGAATTCCCGGGCCACGTTTCTGCCCTTCTTGCTTCCTACCCTGAATTTGGATGTACAGGCGGTCCATATAAAGTAGAAAATCGCTGGGGTATCTTCCCCGATGTTCTCTGCCTTGGAAACGATAAAATCTTTGGTTTTTATGATGCAGTTTTTTCTACCCTTGAACGACTCTTCCCTTCAAAATACATCCATATCGGTGGTGATGAATGTCCTTCCGAACGCTGGGTAAACTGTCCAAAATGTCAGGAAAGAATGCGGCAGAACAATCTTTCAAAAACCTCGGAACTTCAGTCGTGGGGAACAACGCAGATTGTAAAATGCGTACTCAAACACAATAAAATCCCGATTGGATGGGACGAAGTTTTGGATAATACAGAAAAAATCCCTCTTCCGCCCCAGCTCATAGTTCAATCATGGCGTGGAGAAGAAGGTGGAGAAATCGCTCTTAAAAAAGACCACAAAGTGATTATGTCTCCTGTTACACACGTATATTTAAATCTTAAAAATAAAGAAAGTCTGGAAGAAGCCGGCCGACTAGGATTTATCACCTGCGAAAAGGCCTATTCTTTTTCCCCATTCACTAAAAAAATGAATAAAGAAAAGAAAGAAGGAGTTCTTGGTGGTGAATGCTGTCTCTGGACCGAAGCCCTTCCATATTCAAAAAACGCTGAATATCTTTTATTCCCACGCCTTAGTGCAGTAAGTGAATGCCTCTGGCTCAGTCAGGATAAAAAAGATTTTTCTCGTTTTTCACAAAATCTTGTACTTCACAAAATGCGCCTTCATGATTTAAACTTCTTATATTATGATGGAGAATTAAAATGACACGCTGTATACATAATGGTGTAATTTTTAATGGAATTTCTCAGCAGGAAGAAAAAGGAGCTGTTTTAATAGAAAACGGTATTATTGCCGATGTCTTTTCGGAACAGCGATTTTTACAGAAAACCTTTGGGCCGGATGCAGAAATAATCGATGCAAAAGGAAACTACATACTTCCGGGATTAATCGATACGCATATTCACGGTTTTAAAGGTCATGGAACTGATGAGTGTTCTACAGAAGGAATACTTCAGATGTCAAAAGACCTGGCCCACTACGGTGTTACAGCCTTTAACCCTACAATGTATCCCGCTCCACTCGATCAGATGCTAGACACGTGTAAAAAAATAGTTGCCGCAATGGGAAAAGAGGAAGGCGCCCACATCATGGGTATTCATCTTGAAGGACCTTTTATTTCTCCAGAAAAACTCGGTGTCCAAAAGCCAGAAACCCTGCAAAAACCAAGCATCGAAATAATGCAAAAGCTCATAGATGCCGCAGAAGGTCACATTGTAAACATGACTGTTGCTCCTGAGCTTTCCGGTATGCGCGGGCTTGCCTTATTCTGTATAGATAAGGGAATAGTTTTACAGGCTGGCCACACAAATGCAAAATACGAAAACATGCTCGAAGGAATGCAGGTCGGCATTTTACACACAACACATTTTTTTAATGCTATGAGTCAGCTTCACCACAGAAACCCTGGAGCCGTTGGTGCTGGATTAATTCATCCGGAAATGTCATGCGAAATTATTGCTGATGGTGTTCACGTTCACCCTGGGCTCTTTAAGCTTTTACGTGCAGACAAATCAAGCGATCAGATTGTGCTGGTAACAGATGCTTTGACTCCAACCGTTCAGAAAACAGGTCATCTTTATGCAAACGGCGAAGAAGTAGAGTTTGTAGACGGCTGCTTCCACAGAAAATCAGACGGTGTAATTGCAGGATCTGCCCTTACCATGAAGCAGGGAATCAAAAATCTTGTAAGCTTTGGTTTTTCTACAGCCGATGCAATCAAATTTGCAACCGCAAACCCGGCCCGCGTAATGCATTATGCAAAAAAAGGACATATTAGCCCGGGTTATGATGGTGACATCATCGTAACAGACAAACAGTTTGCAATAAAACTGGTTCTTTTATGTAACGAAAATATCGTAAGGAATTCTTTATGTTAAACGAATTAAACGCTTTTCTTGCAAAAAACAATTTTTCTAAAATCGACATACAAAAACTCACAAATGATTTACTTCTGGATATGTCTTTAGGCTTAAATCAGGAAAATAACAGCATAAACTCTGGTTCTATCCCTGCAAAAGATTTACCTCCTGCAGACCAACCAATGCTCGTTGTTCCCGGAAAGCTTCCTTCATCACTCCCTCCTGATTCAAAAACAATCGTAATCGATGCGGGTGGAACAAATTTCCGCTCATGCCTTGTAAGCGTTTCTTCTTTGGGACAAGTTTCCATCTCGGATCTTGAAAAAACAAAGATGCCTGCCATAGATAAAGAACTTTCAAAAGTAGAATTTTATGATGCCATTGCTAAAAATCTTGATCATCTTAAAAACAAAGCCGACAGAATCGGTTTCTGTTTTTCGTATGCCATGGAAATTAATGCCGAAGGTGATGGAAAAATCCTTAAATTTTCTAAGGAAGTAAAAGCTCCACAGGCTGTTGGAACTTATGTTGGAAAAGAATTAAAAGCTGCCCTTATAAAACGCGGCTGGGAAAATATTCAGAAAATTTCTTTATTAAACGACACAACTGCATGTCTTTTGGGCGGATTTGTTCATTCAACTCAAAATAAAGAAAACTTCAGCTCATACATCGGATTTATCCTTGGAACTGGTATTAACAATGCTTACATCGAATATAACCCGGTTCCAAAAATCAACGATCCGGCAGATAATCAGTCTAAACCTCACATCATCGTCTGCGAATGCGGAATGTACAATAAAGCTTCATCTTCTACCTTTGATACAACAGTTGATTCACTTTCTGCTAATCCAAAATCATCTCTCCTGGAAAAAAAGTGCTCGGGTGCTTATCTTGGCCAGGTGATTTATCATGCCGTAAAAGAAGCATGCGTTGTAAATCTGTTTTCTAATCAGTTTGCCAATGCTTTTTCTAAACTGGAAAATATTAAGCTTTACGACATCGATTTATACTATAATTCTTCTAAAAAAGCGCGTGCGGAAACAAAAATCGGCACCCTTTTGAATGCGGGAACTTCTAAAGATAAAAAACTCTTCCTGGAACTTGTTTCTGTAATGATTGAACGCTCTGCCGCAATTGTCGCATCTGTTTTAAGTGCCAGCGTATTAAAAACCACAAAGGGTACACAAAAAAATAACCCAGTATGCATCACTGCAAACGGAACTACTTTCTGGAAAACCCATGGTCTTTATAAAATGATGTGTAAAATGCTTGCCAGAAACTTAAGCGGACAAAACAAACGCTATTATAAAATCATCCAGGTAGAAAACGACATAACCCTGGGTGCCTGTGCCGCAGCATATTTATAAAAAAATCCCGGGAATGACAACTTTTTTTGCCGCCAGCCCGGGATTATTATTTTAAACCAGCTTTATTCTTACAGCGAAGGATACTCATAACAAGGATTTGTTTTTAAAATATCTGAATATTTTTTTGCCTCATAACGGGCGTAATCAAGATTATGCATAAGATAAGTTCCACAGCTTTTTGCATCAGTTCCGGGAACGACATCATTAAAGTTTGCGGCAAAATCAAATGCCTTAATCATCAAGGCTCCGATTTCCTTACATTCGTGCAAATCCTTTACAATAAGATAAAAACCAGTAAGACAACCCATAGGTCCCCAGTAAATAATCTTATCCTTCCACTCAGGATCGTTTCTAAGATATGTTGCAATTATGTGTTCCAGAGTGTGAGCCGCTGCGATGTTCATGCATGGTTCAACATTAGGTTTTTTTAAACGGATATCGTAAGTTGTGATTTTGGTTCCGTTTACATCATCAATTCTGGAAACATAAACGCCTGGAAGCAGTTTTGTGTGATCGATTGTAAAACTTGGTATTTTATCCATAAAAGTCTATTCCTCTGATTCTACTCTTCAGGATCATAAATTGTGATATGAAGGTCCTTAAGCTGCTGTTCATCAACCGGGCTAGGACACTCATCCATTGGAGAAGCTGCAAGGTTATTCTTAGGGAATGCGATTACTTCGTGGATTGATTCTTCGTGGCGCATGAGCATTACAAGGCGGTCTAATCCAGGGGCAATTCCTCCGTGTGGTGGAGCACCAAACTTAAATGCCTGAACAAGGAATCCAAATGCTTTTTCTGCCCGTTCGCGGCTGTATCCTACAATTTCGAAAATGCGTTCCTGTAAAGCAGGATCATTAATACGCATAGAACCTGATGCAAGTTCATATCCGTTTAATACAAGGTCGTAAAGATCTCCCTTAACGGCACCCGGGTCAGATTCGAGAGTATCCCAGTACTGCTTTTGTGGAAGAGTAAACATATGGTGTTCTGTTTCCCACATTTTTGTTTCTTCGTTGAATGCAAAATAAGGGAAGTCGATAATCCATGCAAAATGGAATTCATCTTTTGGATTATAAAGATTCAAATCTTTTCCAAGCTGTTTACGAACGGCCCCCAGAGCAGTACATGCAAGCTGCCAGTTTTCGTCGCTTACAAATAAAAGAAGGTCATTTTTTTCGGCTCCAAGCTTAGAACAGATTTCTGCTTCGTGACCTGCATAGAATTTAGAAATTCCGCCTTCGAAAACACCTTCTGCATTTACTTTCATCCATGCAAGGCCTTTTGCCTTATAGGTTTTTGCAACAGCTTCGAGTGCTTCAATCTGTTTTCTTGAATATTTATCTGCTACATTTTTTACAACAAGGGCTTTAAGACCAGAGCGTTTATGACGCTGAATATCACGTCCTGAGTTTGCTGCTCCCGCTTTGAATGCATTAAAATCAGCTAAATCTGCCATAAAGGCTGCATCCTGCATCTTAAGTTCAAAACGAAGATCCGGTTTATCGCTTCCGTACCAGTCGAATGCATCTTCCCAGGCAATTCTGTCGAACTTAGCAGGTAAATCATAATTCAATGTCTTTTTAAAGATGTACTGCATCATTCCTTCTGTTGTAGAAAGAACTTCTTCGCGGTTTGTAAAAGACATTTCCATATCTATCTGAGTAAATTCCGGCTGACGGTCTCCACGTGCATCTTCATCACGGTAACAGCGTGCAATCTGGAAATATTTATCAAAGCCCGAAACCATCAAAAGCTGTTTATAAAGCTGAGGACTCTGTGGCAGTGAATAGAATTTTCCAGGGTGTACGCGAGAAGGAACTAAATAGTCGCGTGCGCCTTCCGGAGTAGATTTAATGAATGTTGGTGTTTCAATCTCTAAAAAGCCTTTAGAAGTAAGATATTCGCGTGTTGCAAAAGTAACCTGAGAACGCAAAATGATGTTTTTCTGCATTGGTTCACGACGAAGGTCAAGATAACGGTATTTTAAGCGTAAATCTTCGTTTGGAATTACCAAAGTTCCATCCTTCTGGCGAACTTCTTCTATAGAAAATGGCAGATCCTGCGAAGTTGTAAAAATCTGAATATCAGATGCTTCTACTTCGATTTCTCCGGTTGCCATGTCTTTGTTTATATCTTTTTCTGCGCGGGCAGCAACAATACCTTCTACGGCAATACAATATTCCGATTTAAGGCTCGCAGCAATTTCTTTTACCTTAGCATCTGCCTTATCGCCAACCATTACCTGGGTAATACCATATCGGTCGCGAAGACGAATAAAAATAAGGCCGCCTAAATCTCGGGTACGGCTTACCCAACCATTTAAAATTACTTTAGTGCCGACGTCTTTTTTAGTAAGCTCGCCGCAAGTTACAGTACGTTTAGTGTTTTCCATAATATAGTTATTGTAATGATATAAAAGACTTTAGACAATCAGCAGCGAATTTGCCACCGATTGTCTATTTTATAAGAAGTGATTATTTTGTCTGATAATTAATCAATAAAGAACAGAGAGAAGAACATGTAGATGTTTGCAATAAGCATCATGATGTTTCCTACAAAGTGCATGTATCGTACTTTTTTAAGATTGTAGAAAATAATTCCAAGGATGTAGAAGCCTGCAGCAAAGCCGAGCATTGTAAAGCTTGTTGTAGAAAGAACCTGGAACAAACGTCTGCAGACAATCAATCCCGAAAATCCCGCAAGACAATACAAAACAGTATTAAGCTTGTCGTATTTTCTTCCCGCAATCGCATAAAAAAGAACACCGATTAAAATGATTCCCCATACAACACCGAATAAAACCCATCCGATTACACCCTGAATCTTTGTGATTGTATATGCGCTGTATGCAAAACCGATTATTAAGAATGAAAAAATATGGGCCAGGCGGTTAAAAACTTTTTTTGCAGTAAAGTTTGTAAGAGCGTGCTTGAACAGCGAAGCCATATACATAGCGATTGTAAATGCACCAAAGAGTGAATAGAAAACTGTTGTTACGTTTACAAAATCGTTCAGGCGTTCTACGGCAAGTGTGTCCAAAATAGCAGTTCCGGCAATAAATAAGCCCGCACCAATTCCCTGCACAATGGCCGATGATATTTCTTCGCCCAAAGAAGGCTTTCTTCTTGTTCTTTCGTATTCAACCTCTTCTTTTGCACGGGCAATTCTTTTCTGAGCTCTTTTTTTAGCTTTTTCCGAACGTGCAAAATCTTCTGCAGCGAATTTTGCCTTAAGGCGTTCCGGATCCTCTGCATACTGAAGTTCTATTTCCCTTACTTTTTCGTTATATTCATCTTTAAGCTGATTGAGACGTGAAAGCTTTTTTACTTTTAAACATTTCATTGTTGATTTACGAACGGCTTTCTTTGCAATTTCATCCTGTCTTTTTGACATATTAACCTCTCATCTAAATCTTTCTATTTTATACTGATTATTTTTTAAAGCTGATTAAAGCTTATATACAGAATGACACTTTTTGCCTTTTTTGTCAAACTCGATTACTGCATTTTCCTTCTATAAAGCTCATAAAGAAGAACGCCTGCTGCAACAGATACATTCAAACTGTCGATTTTTCCGCAGGTTGGAATGGAAACAATGGAATCGCACTGTTTTTCGAGCAGAGGAGAAATACCGCTTCCTTCGCTTCCCATAATGATAACTGATTTATCTGCAAAATCGATTTTTCCGCAGGTTTCTCCGCCGGCATCTGCACCATAAATCCAGAAACCAGCCTGTTTAAGCTGTTCTGTAATGCGTACAAGGTTATTTACAATGCTTACAGGAACCCAGGCGCTTGCTCCGGCACTGGTTCTTCCGATTACTTCGTTTTCGAAAATATTACTTACGCTGTTATGTTCAGGAAGAATGACTAAATCTGCACCAAACTGATCGCAGCTACGGATGATTGCACCAACATTGTGCGGGTCTGTTACTTTATCCAAAATAACGACCGTTAGTTTATTTTTCTGCCCGGCCTGTTTAAGCCATGAATCAAAATCTACAGGGTCACGGGACTTTTCTTCTCCAGATAAAGTCATCACAATTCCCCTGTGATCCTGTAAAACTTCGGGAAGCCCCTTTACCATCTGGTCCAGAGCAGCTCCATCTGTTTTTTCACAGGTAATTCCTGCTTTTTTTGCTGATTCAAGTATTTTTTTTACGCGGGGGCCTGTTTTATCAAAACAGATTTTACAATCCTTTACCAATGGACTGATTTTTTGAGTCTTTTCCTTTTCTTTTACAAAAACGTTTACACGCTCTTCGATGGAATGAAACCCTGTTATAACCTTCAAATTAACAAACCCCTGAAAACAAATGTTTTAAGATAAGATTAGCGGCCGCAGCACTGCTTGTATTTTTTACCTGAGCCACATGGACAAGGGTCGTTTCTTCCAACCTTTGCACCAACTCTTTTTACAGTTGTAGGAATAACGTTTCCGGCAACATATTTCCATTCACCATTGATTTTCTTAAATCCTGAAATTTCGTGATGAACATCGTGCATCTGGTGAAGAGTGTAATCTGCTTCGAATTCTACAATTGCTTCGTCTTCTTTTTCGCCTTTGTCTGTGCGTAAAATTCTAAGACCATTCCATTCAGATTCTCGGCTCCAGTCTTCTGTTGCCTTTCTGTCGATTTCTGCAATTCCTTCGCCTTCTTCGCACGAACTGATGATAAAATCAATTTCGTGTTTTACATATGCCGAATAACGTGCGCGCATACATGCTTCTGCAGTAGAAGCCTTTTCTTTTCCCTTAATAATTGGTTCACAGCATTCGCCGTATTTTTTTCCCGAACCACAAGGACATAAATCATTATTTGTACTCATATTTCAATATTAATGTATTTTATAAAACTGTGCAAATAGATGTAAAATCACTATAATCATCTTATGGCTGAATCATTCATTACTATAAAAAACTGCAGGGTGGAAAACTCAAAACAGGTGCTTATTCCTTCGCTCTCGTGGGAGATGAAAGAAAACGAAGCCTGGCTCATCATCGGGCCAAATGGAGGGGGTAAGGCTGATTTTGTTAATGCTTTGTGCGGTTCTCTTAAAATTACTCCGAATAATGTTGATTCAGAAAACCTTTCACTTTTTTCGAATGCTTTTTCTTCTTCGACCGAGCTTGTTTCTCTGGAACGCGCTGCCCGTCTTATTCAGGAAGAGCGAGAAAATGATGAAAGTGAATATGTGGAAGGTGGAGTTGATATTGGTCGTACAGGACGCATTTTTATTTCGGGAGCTCCAAAATCAGATTCAAAACTAAACGAACTTTCTGCCGGCAAAAAAGAAATCATCTGTAAACCAGAAGAGCTTGATTCAAACCCGATTATAAAACTCTGCGGAATAGAAAAAATTCTGGACCGCGGATTAAAATACATGTCTACAGGCGAAATCAGACGAACCCTTCTTGCAAAAGCTTTAATTTCCGGAAAAAAGCTTCTTATTCTTTCGGATCCTTTTTCTGGTCTTGATGTCCAGAGCCGTAAAATCCTTTTAGATTTTTTTGACACAATCGCAAGAAAACAGATTAAAAAGCCTGATGATAATTCAAATAAAACTCCGGCCTCGTTTCCTCACATCATCATGGCAATGGAACGCTGGCACGAAATTCCTTCTAGCATAACTAATGTTCTGGAGTTAACAGATAAAAAAATCAGTTTCTGCGGTACCCGGGAAGATTACGAAGCCCTTCTTTTAAAACGAAAGGCCGATTCAGAAAAAACAGATGAAAAATCTCTTGAAGAATTCTCTTCGGCACTTAAAGAGACCCTGGAGGAATCTTCTACAGCACTAAAGGACACATCAATTGTCGTATCTACTGCAGAAAATATATCCTTATCCGTAGCCCCCGGCGAAAATACATCTTCTTCACCTTTTGATAAAACTCCTCTCGTTCAGATGACAGATGTAAATGTCGGCTGGGGAGACCATCAGGTTTTGCGTAATCTTTCATGGACACTTTACCCTGGCGAACACTGGCTCATTCAGGGACCAAACGGAAGCGGAAAAACAACTTTCCTGGAACTGATTACCGGCGACAACATGCAGGTTTTTTCGAACGATGTACGCATTTTTGGAAACAGACGCGGCTCTGGAGAATCTATCTGGGACATCAAAAAAAAGCTTGGAATAGTTTCCTACCGCCTCCACGTTGAATACAGAATGCTTGGCGGAATCAGCCTTCAGAATGTAATAATTTCAGGATTTAAAGATTCCATCGGGCTTTATGAACAGCCAACAGATATAGAAATTGCATCTGCCAGAAAATGGCTCAAGCTTGGTGGCTTTGAAGGTCGCGAAAACCAGACTTTTGGAAGCTTAAGCTACGGGGAACAGCGCGCCATATTGATCTTGCGTTCGGCCGTAAAATCACCGGCGATTCTTATACTCGATGAACCTTGCCATGGATTAGACGAACAGTACCGGAGTAAAATATTGAACCTTATGAATACGATTGGGGACGGAGGTACAACAACAATGCTACACGTTACCCACGATCCTGCAGAAATACTTACTTGCGAAAAACATGTTTTAGAGCTTCATCCCGACCAGGATCCGATGTATCTTATAAAAACCCGGGATTAATTTTTTCAATAAACTTACTTATCAACTTCACAAAATCGTATTAAATCATCCTAAAAAATCCTCTATCCATCGCTCCAAATAACACTTTTTTAATTCTAGATATCCCCTTTTTTTACCGATAATTAATGTATGAAAAAATTTACTTCTTTAATCATTATCATTTTTATTTCTCTTTGTTGTTTTGGTGCAAACCCTGCGAATACACCAAAATATAAGCTTAAAACACCAACCGGAAACCCAGCCGAATTCTATGAATCCTGGGGATATGTACTTACTAACAGAATAAATGAATACAATAAAGACATGCCTTTAACCGATGTCTGCTTTTTTTCTGCCGATGTCAATACCTACGGAGATTTAGTTGATATTCCTGATCCTACAAAAGTAGACATTGGAAATGCAAGGTCTCATCTGGTTGTTGTATGCTCCGGTCGTGCATTAACACATTTTTCGATTGATCCGGGCTACAGCATAAGAAAAAAGCTGATTAACGATATTGTAAAAGCCGCAAAACCTTTTGACGGTGTAAACATTGACTTTGAAAACGTTCCCGAAAAAGATAAAGCTCATTTTATCACCTTCCTTGCAGACTTACGCTATAAATTAAAGGGAAAAATCTTTTCTGTATGTGTTCCAGCCCGAACAAGCGAAGGAACTTATCCTTACAAAGAAATTTCTAAATACTGCGACAGAGTTTTCGTAATGGTTTACGATGAACACTGGTCTGGAAGCCGCCCGGGACCAATTGCTTCTCCTGCCTGGTCTAAAAAAATCTGTGATTATGCAGTTAAGACAATTCCTGCAGAAAAACTGATTATGGGTGTACCTTTTTACGGACGAACATGGGCAAGTAAATCTCATTCCGGTGCATGGTACTTCAGCGGTGCAAACAGGGTTATGACAGAAAACAATGTAAAAGACGTAACATATGAAAATGATATCCCGAAATTTTCATATTCTGTAAACATTGATGTAACAGGTTATTTTAACGACACTTATTCTGTCTTAAACCTCTGCCGCATCTACGAAGAAGCAAAAGTGCGAAACATAGGATTCTGGCGCGTTGGTCAGGAAGATCCGGACTTCTGGCAGTGGATAAAAATTAAAGAAAAATAATTGAGAAATATCTTTTAATTCATTAATATATAAGAATGTGTTGTTTATCGGCACATTCTTTTTTTTTGGAGTTATATTATGATTTTTTCACCTGTCGAAATTCAGGAAACAGTAAACATGTTCATGCGTCAGAAGCTCGATATCCGCTGTATTACAATGGGTATTTCGCTTTTAGATTGTGCAGCAGAAGATCCTAAACGTGCCTGCGATAAGATTTATGACAAAATTATGACTAAAGCAGGTAAGCTTGTTCAGACAGGTCTCGATATAGAAAAAGAATTTGGTGTTCCAATCATCAATAAACGTATTTCTGTAACTCCGATTGCACTTGTAGCAGGAGCCAGCAATGCAAAATCTTATGTAGATTATTGTAAAACACTCGACAAATGTGCAAAAGAACTCGGAATCAACTTTATCGGTGGATTCAGCGCGCTTGTTCAGAAAGGAATCACTCCTGCAGACCGCATCCTCATCGAATCTATTCCCCAAGCACTCGCAGAAACAAGCTTTGTATGTTCTTCTGTAAACGTTGGTACTACAAAAAACGGAATCAACATGGATGCAGTAAAGCTTATGGGCGAAATCATCTGTAAAACTGCAGAACGCTCTAAAACCTGCGAAGTAAACGGATGTGCAAAACTAGTAGTATTCTGTAATGCTCCGGAAGATAATCCTTTTATGGCAGGTGCTTTCCACGGTCCTGGGGAAGGAGACAGCGTAATCAACGTTGGTGTTTCTGGTCCTGGCGTTATTCTGGCAGCAGCACGCGAATATAAAGGTCAGCCAATAAATGTTTTGGCAGATGGAATCAAAAAGATGGCATTCAAAATTACAAGAATGGGTCAGCTTGTTGGTTCAGAAGCAGCAAAACGTCTTAATACAAACTTTGGTATCTTGGACCTCTCGCTTGCTCCAACTCCTGCTGTAGGCGATTCAGTTGCCCGCATCCTCGAAGAAATTGGTCTTGAAGGTTGTGGTGCTCCTGGTACAACTGCCGCTCTTGCAATGCTCACAGATATGGTTAAAAAGGGTGGTGTAATGGCTTCTACAAACGTAGGAGGCTTAAGCGGAGCATTTATTCCTGTATCGGAAGACGAAGGTATGATAAATGCCGTAAAACAGGGTTCAATCTGCCTCGAAAAGCTCGAAGCTATGACAACAGTATGTTCTGTAGGTCTTGATATGATTGCTATTCCTGGCGACACACCTGCAACAACAATTTCCGGTATCCTTGCAGACGAATTTGCAATCGGTATGGTAAATAATAAGACCACCGCCTGCCGCCTTATCCCGGCCCCTGGTAAAAAAGCCGGTGAATGGGTAGAATTTGGTGGTCTTTTAGGTGGATGTCCGGTAATGCCTGTAAATAAATTCAGCTGTGCAGACTTTATAAACCGTGGCGGAAGAATACCGGCTCCAATTCATTCTTTCAGAAACTAAAACCGAAAGCAGAATTATTAATCTTAACTATTCCAGATTAAGTCTCTTCATAAAGACAAGCTGTGTTACTGTCATGTAAACTGCGCTCAGAACAAAATATGCGCTTATTACAAGCCACATTCCCGGAACAAAGTCTATATCATCAGTAATTCTTATAACCCATTTTGGAAGGTTAAAGAAAAGATAGATACAAAGGATTATCGAACAGATTTTAACAAGCGTTCTTGCCTTTGGGAATAAGTGCGCAAAGCTGTTTACAAAATAGATTGCAAGGATAATCGAAATCAAAATCATAAAGATGAACGCAATCAGTGTAAAAAAGAACATTGGTAACGAGCATCCGATTTTTTCAAATCCGTTTTCTTTAAAAATATCTACGAGTTCCGGTAAAAATTCCAGGGCGCCATTTCTTATCATATAAAAACATGAAGAAACAGAAATCACTAAAAGGCAGATAATCATCCAGATTAAAGCATTTATAAAACGCCCCCAGATATGCTGACTCATGGAGACGGGTAGAACAAGATTTAAATACGCTTCGTCCTGCAGCATGCTCTTTTTAAATCGCTTTGAAAGATTCAAAACCGAAATAATCACAATTGCAATACTGTAGATTATAAGAAAGAAATAAATAACAGTATAAATTACACCGCGTTTAAAGTCGTTTGAACGAAGCTCCATCTGCATTGAATATGCATCTACATCCCCGTTCATCTCTATCTGTGCCCTTTCCTGACTGATTTTTTCTACCTGTTCCGAAAAAGGCGACTGCAATAATCCTCCGACTAAAGCAACTATCAACAAAACCGCATACAAAGGAATAAATTTTTTAGCGGCATTTTTAAACTCATATTTTACAACAAGGGCAAGAGCCTTAAATGGATTCATTTTTTTAACATCTTTAACTAACATTTAAATTCCTCCCTGAATAAAGCATCGATTGTTTTTCCTTCTTTTTTCCTGATATCTTCTGCATTACCCTCACGGATAATCTTACTCTTTTTAAGGAAGATTACGTGATTTAATATATTTTCGATATCGGAAATAAGATGTGTAGAAATGATGATTGTAGCGTTTTCCTGATAGTTCGAAAGAATTGTATTTAAAATATAATCACGGGCTGCAGGGTCTACACCACCAATCGGTTCATCAAGAAGATAAAGTCCTACCTTGCGGCTCATTGTTGTTATAAGCTGAACTTTTTCTTTAGTTCCCTTAGACATTGTTTTTAATTTGTCTTTAGGGTCAATTTCGAGTCTTTTAAGCATTTCAAGGGCTTTTACTTTGTCAAAGTTGTCGTAAAAATCTTCCATCATCGAAAGTAAATCGTTTACGTTCATCCAGTCGTTTAAAAATACCCTGTCTGGCTGGTAGGCCATAAGATTTTTAGAAACAGGACCTGGTTTGTGCCCGAAAATACTGATTTCTCCTTCTGTTGGAGTTAATAATCCTGCTGTAAGTTTTAATAAAGTTGTTTTTCCACTTCCGTTTGGTCCAAGTAATCCTACAATCGAACCGCCGGGTATTTCTAAAGAAACATTATCAAGAGCAACTTTGTTTCCATATTTTTTAGTTACTCCAGAATACTGTAAAATAGTATCCATCAGTTTTCTTCTCCTTCTTTCTTTGTTTTTTCTGTAGTCTGATTATCTTTTTTTGGCTCTGTAACAAAAGAACTAAAAAAAGCAAGGGCAATTCCTGCACAAAGACAGATAAATACTCCTATTCCTCTGCCAAAACTGTGTATCTCCGAAAACCCAGGGAATAAAGTAAAAGCAGATCCAAATATTAAACCAACAATCACGGCATAGGTTAAACCTGGAACCTTTTTTAATAAAATACTGATTGCTTTAGCCCCAAGTAAAATTCCTACAATTACCCCAATTCCGTTTGGGAGAAGAAGTAAAACAGCGTGAACAAAAGTCGAAGGAACCAGTACACAGGGAATTGCTCCAATAACAATCGGCCACACACCTACAATCAGCATTAAAAGAGAACCCGAAATTCCCGGAACTACCATTGCAACAGCTCCAAGAATACCTGCAAAAAATAATTTTAATGCAAGACGGATGCTCAACGCCGGCATTTCAAAATTTTTAACATCTGTTGAAGTTCCATATTTCGAATTTAAATAATTAAATGCAAGAATCAGGGCAAGACCTGCTGCAAAACAGATAAAAAGGAAAATTCCATATTTTACGGTCAGAGGTTTATCGGCCTTTGGATCCATTTTTCCTTCTTCAATCAGCTTTTTATTATTTTTTCCAAGCATATATCGAACAAGCATTGGAATACTTCCGATTATTAATCCTGTAAAAAAATAATCAGTCTGAACAGGGAAGGTATTATATAATTTTTCGATTATTTTACTAAAAAGAAGAATTCCTAAAGCCATTCCGCCAAAAAGAGGAACAATAAATTTCCAGTTTTTAATCAGCTTTTTAACGTTCAGGGTAATTGCATTTACAAATCTGTCGTAAATATTAAAAACAACAGCCATTGTACCGCCCGAAACTCCGGGAATTACATTGGCCATTCCAACAATCATACCAATCACTAAAACATAAATCATATCCATAACTAAAACTATAAAGATATATAAAGATGATTTCAAGATAAACCTTACACAATAAAACTGTTATAAAACTAAGATTTCCTGAAAGCACTCCACACACTACCGCTAGAGAATAAAATACTCAAAAATGATATGATATAGCCATGAAGGATGCAAATTTTCTTATAAGAAGGGTTGTCCCCTCTGATTTTCCCTTACTGGAAGAATTTATTCTCCCTTATGAGTTTTCATGCGTACAACTTACGTCTTATATAAGAAAAAAGAAAAAGGATTTATATCTCATCTTTAAAAGCTCCCCTCTTCCGGAAATCTGGGGTGTTATTTTTTTGAATAAAGCCTTTTTACACTGCCTTCCTTTTTTAAATGATGATTCTCTTCCTCTTTTTGAACCTTTTTTTAGTGATTTTATAAAAGATAAACCTGTAAAAACCATAATCGGGACAAAGCTTCAGACTCAGATTCTTGTTTCTCTTCTTCAAAAACAGGGCGAAAAACCGTTCCAGAGTAATTCCTATAATCTTATGACCCTGCAAAACATTCCTCTTGATCCTCCGGAAAACTTAAGCGCCGATGACGAAATCAAACGATGCACGGAATACGACCTTGAAAACCTTTTAGACCTTCAGAAAAAATACATCATAAAGGAAGTTGCCCCGGCGGGGAAAAAAGTTTCGGATCTTGAATGTTCTATCGGCCTTAAAGATCTTTTAAAAAATCAGTTGGTTCTGGCGCTCACAACCGATGGAGAAATTGTTGCAAAAGCAAATACAAACGCTATCGGAATAAACTGGGTTCAGCTTGGCGGCGTTTATACACATCCTCTTTACAGAAAACATTATTATGCCTGGCATCTTATAAGAGTTTTATGCTTCAGAATTATGAAAACCCAGAAATCCGTATGCCTTTTTGTAAAAGAAAAAAATACTCCTGCTGCAAATCTCTATAAAAGAATGGGTTTTGAAGAAAAAGGCAGCTTTGAAATAGTTTATTTTTAATTTCGCCTTTTACTGCATGAAAATACAGAAATCTTTTCCAGTAAGCGGATAAGAATAAAAATACCCCTGAATATAATCACATCCAAGACTTTTTACCATATCAACCTGATTTTTTGTTTCTACACCCTCTGCAATAACCTGCATTCCAAGCTCTTTTATCATACTGATTGTTCTTTTTAAGATAACCCTGGCTTTTTCGTCCTTAATAGCATCCCAGATTAAAGATTTATCGAGCTTAATCATATTAAAAGGATAATCAATAAGGCTTGCTGTATTAGAAAATCCTGTTCCATAATCATCAAGAGAAAAATGCATCTGATTTTCGAGCATAACCTTCATATTATTCTTTAAAATTTCCTGCGAAGCGTTTGCCGAAGTTTCTGTTACTTCAAGATTGATGTATTTATATGGAATATCATAATAATCAATTATAGAAAAAAGCTGTTCGTAAAGTTTTTCCTGCATGCACTGAATTACAGAAAGATTTATGTGAATGTATTCAATTCCTTTTTCCCAGATTTTGCTTTCTTTTAAGAACTTACAGACAGATTTGAACACAAAATTCCCGATTTTTAAAATCATTCCGTTTTGTTCTGCAAGAGGAATAAATTCTTCGGGTTTAATAAAACCAAGCTCTGTGTTTTTAAGCCTGATTAAAGCTTCGGCCGTAGAATATTTATTTTTCTGAACATCATAAATCGGCTGGTAAACTACTTCAAAATCTTCGTTTGTAATTGCCTGCTTTAAAATCATCAGAATTTGATGCTCGCGCTTTCTTTTTCCAAGTACAGTTTTATTCGAACGGGTTATTTCGAGCTTTTGGGCAGTAACAATGCTGTTGAACGAATTTTCTATTAAATCAAGAGCATCTTCAACAGTCTGGGCGTCTTCCGGACAGAAAACAATATCAAGAAAAACTGAAAGAGATAGGCTTACATCCCCCGCTTTTAAAACTTCAGAAAATTTTTCACGGATTTTTTCTATCTGCTCGGTCATTTTTTCTTCATCATTATTCAAAATAATCACGATTTTGCTTCTGGAAAGACGGAAAATATTCTTTTTATTAGTAATACTCTGTAAAAATGTGGAAACAGACTTCATCAGGGCAATTCTGTTATCTATTCCGATTGTGTCGTTCAAATACTTCATCTCTTCGAACTTAATTCCAAGGAACCTGATTTTATCTTCCTTCCCCATCAAATTTGGAATAATCGTATTAAAGGCAACCCTGTTATAAACGCCCATCTCTTTATCAATATAATCCTGCGGATTTTCAAGGCACAAAAATCCAAGTAAAACAGAAATTGCAAGAACAAAGCCTGTTATCATGAGTTCGGAGAAAAGCCACTGAACTAAAAGTGCGCCAAGACTTGCAAAAGTATATAATAAAATCGTAATGCGGTTGTTTACAGAAAACTTTTTTCTAAGCCTTATAACCCGGACTAATCCCATCAGAATATACAATAATCCCTGGGCATACATAAACCAGATAAATTTACCCTGATGATAATAGCCGTTTTCATCAATATAAAATACAAAGCTGGTAAAAATATTTGTGATATCTAAAATTAAAGAAGCAAGATACGGAATTGTAAAAATATAAATCCATAATTTAGACGGATTTTTATTATTTTCAGAAAGATAATAAACACAGTAATAAAATAAAAGCCCGATTGTATGATAGGTAAGGTGATAGACCATATTTACGCTATATACAAGCCATTCAGGATAAACTCCGGGTGTTCTAAGCATAAGAATTGCAATAATATCAACAAAACTTGAAATAAAAACAAGCGTATTAATGGCAGAAAAAGTATTTATTGCCCTGGTGGAGATTACCTTTTTTCTAAAGAGGCTCACCATTACCGAAAAAGAGATGATTACAGCTGCTATTTCATATCTGAATAAATAATTCATTTAAGCAACTCCAGAAATTCCGCCTGAGGTATTGGTTTTGAATAATAATACCCCTGAATATAATCGCAACCCATTTCTTTTAAGTCGCGAGCCTGTTCCTCTGTTTCCACTCCTTCTGCTACAATATTCATATTTAATTCTTTTACCATTTTGATTGTGTTGATTAAAATTATCCTGGCCTTTTCGTCCCGGAATGCAGAATCAATTATTGATTTATCGAGTTTAATCGTCTGAAAAGGATATTCAACAAGCGTAGACATATTTGAAAATCCTGTTCCAAAATCATCCAGAGAAAAATTCACATTTTTTTCTATGAGTTTTACCATATTACTCTTTAAAATTTCGCTCGAAGCAATGGCCGATGTTTCCGTAACTTCCAGATTTATATATTTATAATCAAGCGCATATTCATCCATAATCCTGAAAAGCTGCTGATGTAATTTTTCCTGCATACACTGAATGACAGAAAGATTTACATGGATATATTCAATTCCTTTTTCCCAGATTTTTTCTGTAAGAATAAATTCACAGACAGATTTAAATACAAATTCCCCTATTTCAAGAATCAAACCGCAGCGTTCGGCAATCGGGATAAATTCATCAGGGCGAATAAAGCCAAAATCCTTATGTTTCAAGCGAACTAAAGCTTCGGCCGTAGTATATTCATTTTTTTCTACACAATAAATCGGCTGATATACAACAAAAAATTCTTTATTTTTTAATGCCGTTTTAAGAATTACGGCAATCGTATGTTCACGTGTGATTTTTTCAAGTAAATCGCGATCAGCTGGAACCGTTGTACCGTTTTCTTTGTCAGAAAGATTTTTGAGCATGCTTTCGATTAAATCAATTGCATCATCTACGTCGCGGGCATATTCAGGGCAGATCAAAGTTGTAAGGCGCACACCAAGATTAATATTTGTATCATCAATTTTAAAAGACGTAGAAAAAGTATTTTTAATATTTTCGATTATCTCGTGTTCTTTTTTTTCATCATCATTTAAAATTACGGCAATTTTACTTTCCGAAAGTCTGTACAAAGGATTTTTCCCGCAGTCAGAAATCAATAAATCAGAAATATTCTGTAAAAGCTGACTTTTTCTTACAAGACCAATTGTTTCGTTTAAATATTTTAATCCGTGAATCTGAAAACCTATGATTCTGAACGTCTTTCCCGAATTAATTTTCTGATTTGCAATAATTAAAAATGCACGCCTGTTAAAAAGCCCCGTTTCCCTATCCGTATAATTTGCAGGATTTTCAAGAGAAAGATAAACCAGCAGAAGCGAGATTGCAGAAATAAAATTGATTAATAAAAGCTTTGGAAATACACTCTGAATAAAAACCGTTATAAACATCGCAACAGAATAAAAGGAAATTGTGATAATCTGCGACTTAGAAAGGAAAATATATTCTTTTATGATGATTACAAGGCTCAAAACAAGATAAAAAAGCGTAAAGACATACAAAAGATTATATAAATTTCCGTGATGATAGATGCAATCGCTGTCGAAATAAAAAACTCCCTTTGTGAACGGCGTAGAAAAAATCAGGATGACTTCCATTATAAAAGGAATAATCGTAAGACGCCGGAATTTTTCTGTTTTACGTTTTTTTTCTTCTATAACAAAAAGGATTGTATTAAAAAAGGCAATGGCCACACCATTCAAACATGTAAAAAAGACCATGTTCAGGATGTAGTTGAACCATACAGGAACACTGTGTGGATTTTCGATGGTATAAACTGTAACTAAATCCAATATTGACGACAAAAGATGCATTGTCGTGATGATTGTAAACGCTCTTGTAAGCCGTGTACTTATGGATTTTTTTCTAAAAAAGCTGAAAACAATCGTCAGAGTGATGACAATAGCGGCAATATCGTATTCTATGACGTATTTCATCTCATATATTGTACATCATATCTGTGATTTTTAAAGAAAAAAAGACTGCCGGAAAATTTCCGGCAGTCTTCGTATAATTTTAATCTCCTGCCTGATTAAGTTTCAGACAGTGTGAATTAAACTTATTTTTTCTGGCTAGCCTTAATAACAGCCTGTGCACCTGCAAGACGAGCGAGTGGTACACGGAATGGAGAACAAGATACGTAGTTCAATCCGAGTTTGTAGCAAAGTGCGATAGAAGCAGGGTCACCACCATGTTCACCACAGATACCTAAGTGAAGGTCAGGTTTTACTGAACGTCCCTTAGCTTCTGCAATTTCCATTAATGCACCAGGACCATCTGGATCGAGTGTAGCAAATGGATCGTCTTCGATAATTCTCTGATCAAGGTATGCTTCGATGAACTTACCGTAGTCATCACGAGAGAAACCGAATGTTGTCTGTGAAAGGTCGTTTGTACCGAATGAGAAGAAGTCTGCATATTTAGCAACTTTGTCTGCAATAAGAGCAGTACGTGGGAATTCAACCATAGATCCGATAGCGAACTTAAGGTTTACTTTCTTAGCTTTGTTTACTTCTTCAATCTTAGCTTCTGCCTGAGCACGAATCTGTTCAACTTCGCGGTAAGAAACAACGTTAGGAATCATAATCTGAACATCGTGTTTAACACCTTCTTTTTCGAGCTTAGCTGTAGCAAGAGCGATTGCTTCAACCTGCATTTCGTAAATTTCAGGATATGTGATAGCAAGACGACATCCACGGTGTCCGAGCATTGGGTTGTGTTCATCAAGAGCAGCAACTTTTGCAGCGAGAGATTTTTTATCAATTCCAAGCTTCTTAGAAAGTTCGTCGAGCTGTTTGCTGTCTGCAGCCTGGATAAATTCGTTTAATGGAGGGTCAAGAAGACGGATAGTTACTGTGCGTCCTTCCATAGTCTTGATGATCTGATAGAAGTCTTTTTCCTGATATGGAAGAATTGCTTTAAGATTCTTCTTGCGAGCTTCTGTATCTTCAGAAACGATCATCTTCTGGAATGATGTAAGTTTTGGTTCATCAAAGAACATATGTTCTGTACGACAAAGACCAATACCCATAGCACCAAAGCGGAATGCATCTTTTGCGTTCTGTGGTGTATCACCGTTTGCATATACATCGAATCCCTTAACTTTCTTTCCAGATGGAGTTGTACGAACTGACTTGTTACGGATTTCATCAGCCCATCCAAGGAATTTTTCGAGGTCACCAGAAATAGAAGCAGGTTTTACTGCAACTTTTCCTTCGTATACTTTACCTGTAGAACCATCGATTGTTAAGAAATCACCTTTCTTATATGTTTTTGATCCAACTTTGATTTTGTCAGCGCCTGGGAATGTAATTGCAGCACAACCACAAACACAAGGAGTTCCCATACCACGAGCAACTACGGCAGCGTGTGATGTACGTCCACCAGTAGAAGTCAAGATACCCTGAGCAACTGCCATTCCGGCAATATCATCTGGAGAAGTTTCTTTTCTTACGAGAAGAACTTTCTTTCCTTCTTTTGCCCAAGCTTCTGCATCTTCTGCAGTAAATACAATCTGTCCACATCCAGCACCTGGAGAAGCGTTCAAACCACCAGCAATTTCAACTGCCTTTTTAACAGCAGATGGGTCAAGCTGTGGAAGAAGCAACTGGTTGAGCTGTTCTGGTTCTACGCGGAGAAGAGCCTGTTCTTTTGTGATAAGTTTTTCAGCAACCATATCAACAGCCATCTTAACAGCAGCAGCACCTGTACGTTTACCGTTACGACACTGGAGCATAAAGAGTTTACCTTCTTCAACAGTAAATTCCATATCCTGCATATCGTGGTAGTGTTTTTCAAGACGATTTCTGATATTGCAGAGTTCGTCGTAGATTTTCTTGTTTGTTTCAGCAAGCTGAGAGAGTTTCTGTGGAGTACGAATACCAGCTACTACGTCTTCACCCTGAGCGTTCATAAGGTATTCACCCATGAATTCGTTCTTACCAGTTGAAGGGTCACGAGAGAAACATACACCAGTACCAGAAGTATCACCCTTGTTACCGAATACCATAGCCATTACAGTTACGGCAGTTCCCTTAAGAGTTCCTTCCTTGATGTTGTTTAACTGGCGGTATTTAATAGCACGTGGGTTCATCCATGAGCCGAATACAGCACCAATTGCTCCCCACATCTGAACTTTTGGATCCTGTGGGAAATCTTCGCCCTTTTCTTTCTTGTAGAGCTTCTTGTATTTTGTAACGATTTCTTTTAATTCATCTGTATTAAGTTCTGTATCTTCTTTAATACCACGATGAGATTTAACTTCGTCAATGATTGCTTCGAATTTAGCGTGTTCAACGCCCATTGCTACATCACCGAACATCTGAATAAAGCGGCGATAAGCATCCCATGCAAATCTTTCGTTACCAGTTTTGTTAGCCAATCCGATTACAGACTTGTCGTTAAGACCAAGGTTAAGGATTGTATCCATCATACCAGGCATAGAAATTGCAGCACCTGAACGAACTGATACTAAGAGAGGATCGTCGTTAGCACCGAGCTTTTTGCCCATTGTTTTTTCGAGTCTGTCCAGATATTCAGCTACTTCTTTATCCAAACCAGCCGGATACTTTCTACCTAATTTGTAGAATTCCTGACATACATCTGTAGAAATTGTGAAACCAGCAGGAACAGGAAGACTCAAAGGTTTTTTTGCCATCTGTGCAAGGTTAGCACCTTTACCACCGAGTTCTGCGCGCATTGATTCATCACCATCTGCATCGCCGTTACCAAAAAAGTAAACATACTTTGTTTTAGCCATTGATTTTACTCCATATTTTTTTTTATTTTTATTCTTTAAAAATAGTGATAATATTTTACAATCTTATAGGATAACAGTCAATTGAAAATATTACTTATAGAAGAAACAAATCATCATAAATACATTTATTCACCATTTATAAATTATTATCCTATTAATTTTTTATCATCTGCCTTATACTCTCATTATGACAAAGATTAAAACTACACCCGCTAAATGTTCACTCGATCTTGGAGACGGAAGCGAACGTGCATCTTATGTTAATCAGGACTATCTGTTTAGAAAACTGAATAAGGCACACCGCGGTATAAGCCTGATGTACACTTATTACCCGAACGATAAAGAATGGCCCAATAGAGTTTCTACAGTTTATAAGGATGCAAAATCTGCCTGGGATTATCCATACGAAGATTATTTTCCTTATCGCGGCGGCCGTGAACACCTTTTAGATGATGAACCTTTTAAATACATGAAGGATATCCGAATGCACGGGCAGGATGTTGTTCTTTCCCTCACAATAGATCCAACATTAAAAAAAGAAGACATCATTCCCATTGCAAAAGATTTAAGACCTTACGGAAGACTCCTGTTAAGAATAAATCATGAATGTACCGGAAACTGGTTTTGTTATTCAAGAAGAGCGCCTTACCAGCAGGTAGCAGATTTTTTTGTTATGTGCTGCGATGTTTTTCATGAATACGCACCGAATATCAAACTGATTCTTTGCGCCGGAATGTATATAGAAGAAACCGGAAAGCTCGAAATGGAAGATATCTTCCTGGAAGCTCATAAAAAAGCTGATATATGGTCGGGTGATCAGTATCTTGCTCTCCACTGGGGCTGGCCAAACGACATTGCTACAAAAGAAAATTCAAACTATGAATGCTATAACGTAGATAAAGTTTACGAAAAAGCCAGGAAAACCTATTTAAGATTAAAAGAGATTACCGGCCAGGATAAACCGATGGTTCTTTCTGAACTTAATGCCGATGGCGATGTTACAAATCCTTTTGAACAGGCTTACATGATGAAGCATTTTATGAAGCTTGTTCAAAAAGAAAAACATCCATGGCTTTCGGCTTTTACCCTCTATCAGTTTCGTGATGACGGCCGCCTTGGTCTTGAAATTACAGATCCAAACAACAAAGAAATCGGAATCGAACAGCCTATTCTTTCGGTTTACAGAAAAGAACTTCATGGTGATTATTTTTCTAAAGGAACCCAAGTTCTTGGAGAAGCAACTCTCCCAATTGATTTAAGATGGGGGGGAGCAGAAGATGCAGAAGGAATTGAGCTTGATGTAAAGATTAAAAAAACACCGTCGTTCTTTGAGCTTTATTTCCCGGATGAATTAAAAGACATGAACCTTCTTATAGAGTTTGATTCCTGGAGTTTTTATAAAGCAAAAGGAGTTACTTTCGTAGATTTAATGCCTTACTTCTTCGAAAATAAAATTAAACATTCGTGTGTAAAAAAACTCAAGCTTTTCTGTCCGCCGCAGGATGGCTTAAATCATCCTAAATCCGAAACAGCTAATAATGATGATTTACTCTATAACTGTTATACAACACTAACAGCCATGCCAAAAATACGACTAGAATATGAACCGGTGAAGCTGGCAAAAAAATACAGAGACTAATACTGATTAGTTTTTAAAAACCCTGGAGCTTTTTTGTAATACATAGAAGTGCACTTCACATCGGCTCCGGGGTTTTTTTATAATTCGCTCAATTTTTTTACAAGAAAATCTGCCATCTTTTTATGTGTTTTATATGATGGATGCCAGTCTGTTCCAACGCCGTCTTTTTCTTCGTTCTGGAGCGGAAGCTTTACATCGATTATCTTTACACCAGGAAAATCTTTTTTGAATAAGTTTACCGCATCCTTTACAGACTTACATAAATCCTGACCCATTACACCAAGACAGCAGCAAATTTTAGCTTTAGGACTTCGAGCATGAACCTGTTCAATAAAAACACGCAAAGCATTCACATACAAAAGCCGTCTTTCTTCTTTACCACGAACAAAGCTTGCATCATTTGTTCCAAGATTGATTACAACAATATCCGGAGAAAATCTTGATTCATCCCAAAGCTCTGGTTCAAGCCCAAGACGAAGGCTCAAAGATTTATCTGTATATGGCCACAAAAGCGGCATGGTTATACTTGTGTCCGGAACATCAACTGATTCATCAACATATTTAGAAATGAGTCCTATTCCACTCCACGAAACAAAATTGAATTCTGCGTTAAGTTCTCTGGCTGCCAAAAAAGCATAAGATTTATCTGCCCTTTCCTGGCTAGTCTTAAAAACATCTTTTTCGTAAATACCTTCGATTCCATAACCGCAGGTAATACTGTCGCCGATGAATTCTATTTTTAAATTTTTAGACGAAGGGGATGTTTTATTTTTCCCTGATGATGATTTTGAACCGCCCGTATTAATTTGTTCTAAAACAGATTTTCCGCCGCCGGCATTCGTTTTTTCCGGAACTGATTTTCCTCTGTTTAATATGCCATCAATTTTTATGTTTTTTAATCCCGCATATCCAAAGGCAACTTCACTCAATTTTAAAACTTTGATGATTACAGTTTTTTCTACAGGACTTTCAAAAAGGATAACCAGGTTTTCTGGTTTATTTAAAAAAATTCTCTGAGCCGGCTCTTCATCGTCAAGTTCCCAGAACGAGTCTCCATTAAAAGCATTTCCATTTTTAATTTCTTTTACAAAAACGCCAATAACAGCCTGATTATTTTTTTTCCATTTATCACTATCACTCAAAATATCAGCAATGGCTTTTTTCCCGGTAAAACAGAATTCAAAGCCCGAAGCAGAATAGTCAAAATAACGCACACCTTTATGGTCAAGATTTCTTCCAAACCAGATTAAGTCATCAACAGAAACAGCTTTCATTTTTCCACCACAAATATTATTTTAACTTTCATCCGAGAACTTTTTAAAACAGAAAACTTTTTATCCGGGAAACTTTTATTACTTAAGCCTATAGACTTTTGAATTATGCTCTTTTGTCCAGATCTTTCTTCGCTCTTCGGGAAGAGATTCAATCGTATCTGGAACAAAACCGAGCGTTTCAAACCAGTCTGCACTCTGAGTTGTCATTATAAAAATTGATTTACATTTTAATTTGGTTGCGCGTTCAATTAGATTTGTAATCAGCTTTGGACCAATTCCCATGTGAGCAAAATTTTCATCAACAGCAACGGCCGCAATCTCTGCCTGATTATCTGGATAAACGTGAAGGGAAGCACAGGCATGAACACCACCATCAAGCTCATAAACAATAAAGTCGTTCATCTGCACTTCAATTTCTTTTTCTGAACGTTTAAGAAGCTTTCCGTTTTCCATGAACGGGCGCATGATTCCAAGAACAGTCGGAATATCAGTCTGTACCATCGGGCGGATCTTTCCATAATTGTTTGTATAAATCATCGTGCCCGAACCAAGATCACTGAAAATTTCACAAGGAAGAACACCATCAACATTTCCGTCTACAATATGAGTTCGTGCAACACCGTTATTACATGCATCCTGGGCGGTACGTAAAAGAGAAAGAAGATTGATTTCTGACGTGTTTCTATTAATAGAATCGCTGTTGAGGTCGATAAAATCATCCACCTGATGAATATCCATTGCAGCAAGTTCACCGCTAGAAGAAACAGCCACACCTTCCGGTACCTTAAAATCACTTTTCTTAAGACCACCGTTTTCCATAATAAAGAAAAGCTTATCAGCCTTAAGATTTACGGCAACCTGTTCTGCAAGAAGGATGGAAGAAATATTATAAGGATGACCAACAGCGTTCCAGCCGATACAGGGGAAGATTGGAATAAAACCGTTGTTCAAAACCGACCTGATTGAATTAACTTCGAGCTTATCTATTTCACCGGCAGTTCCATAATCATAACCATTGATAACTCCTTTAGCTCTTGAACGAACCCAGTTACCGATAATTGCAGTTATGTTGTTTGCCGCAAGAGTTGTCATAACAATATTGGAAACATCAAAAGCAGCCATCTTAATAAGAGGCATTGCTTCGTCTGTTGTAACGCGGATATTTTTATTGAATTCCCATTTGATTTTCTCTGCAGACAAAACCTGATCAATTCTTGAACGGGCACCTGGAATAATCACAACCTGCAGACCGGCCTGATGCAAAAGAGCAATATCCTTTATGTGAGAGGAATAAAGAGGAGAATTAATAATCTTGTCGTCGATATAAATAACAACAAGAGCATTCTTAAATTTCTGAAGATATCTCATAACATTACGGATACTTTCTGCTTTCTGTACTGTAGCCATAAGATGATTATAGCATTAACTCAAATTGTATGCGAGAGATGTTTAATAGATGTTTAAATGTTGTTTATAGGATGATTATATGCAAATGTTTATATGAGGGTTTTTACGGCTGATTATTTTTCTTCACATTTCTTTTTTAAATCCGATAATTGAAGAACAGGAATATTTATGAAAAAACTTTTACAGAAATTTATTTTTCTCTTTTTAATTACAACATCTGTAAATCTTTTTGCAGAAAATGAATTATCAAAAGAATGGCAGTTTAATCTGGTTACCGATGCAGCCTATTATCCTAAAAGTGATTTTGTTCCCGGAGATGCTCATTTTGCTCCCATTACAGGAATTTATGATTTATTTGTTTTTAGAATCACAGGGAATGCAGCATATTTACTCCCGATTAATTTTGGTGATCACTGGCTTTTTAAAACTTCAAATCTTCTTTTTCAGACTTCTGCAGAATTAACTCCTGTAACATTCCGTGCACAACAGTCTTTTATTTTTCTTCCGGTTCCTTTTTTTGAATTACAGACAGGTTTTTCTGCCGGATTAGGATGGAATTTCGGAAATATACAAAGTCTTTATGAATATAACAAAAATACCAATCAATACGAAAAATTATCAACTTTCAGGAATGTTTGCCTTGAATATTTTATAAAAGCCGCCCTGATGTTTGATTTAGGTGCAGTTTTACCCGGCGACTGGAAACACGTAATCATGCTGATTGATTATAAAGCCTTTTACCGCGGATTAACCAATCTTGCAGATGATTCAATCTATATATGGCAATGTTCCCCAGGATTAACGAACGGTTGGCAGTTTGATTCAAATATCATACTCGGATATCAGCTTCCTCTAAAGCTTTACAGAGTCGGATTAATCACAAATTTCCGTGGATATTTAAATTCATCAGTTTATGAACAATATAATTCAAACTTCAACGGAGGATTCACAACAATAACTTTTTCTCCATTTTTACAGATAAATCTTACAAGAAAAAACACCTTATCTATAATTCTTGAAATATCGAGCAGGAGAAGTTTTAAAGAACCTCATAATTTAGAAAGCGAAGAACTTTCCCTCACATACACCGGAAGGGAATGGTTTTTTAATAGAATAGGACTTTCGTGGGAAAAACGTTTTTAGTGTGATTTAATATGAAAAGAAAACTGATTATTGTTCTGTTATTCTCAATTTTCTCTAAACTTGCTGCAATCACTCCTTTAATAATCTACAGACCAGAAAATGATCATCCCATGAACGAAGTCCGCTGTTATATCCAGATTTTTGATGAAAACAATAATGATGTTACATATTCCTGTGGAAACGCCTTTTACAGCTGGGCAAACATTCCCGGAAGATATCATGCATACAAAAAAAGATATTATTTAACCGGTGGAATGGCTTTTCATATAAATATTCTGCCAGGAAAATATAAAATTTCTGTTTATACACCAAAAGATGAACATTACGATATAAATACCGAAAACAAAGAAGCCTGGAACTCAAATACTTTTGAATATGATTCAGATAACCCAATTAATGTAATTTTTGTTGCTCCAACCGTAAACGACAACCAGTTTTATAACGGCGGATGGACAATTCATTATAAAGCTCCAAAATTCTATAAATTTACAAAACCCTACACTCCCGACCAGCTTCCTCCAAAAAAGAAAGATGAAAAAGATAAATAAACTGGAATGGGAAATTGATTCACAAATAAAATATTTCTGTAGTCCCAAAATCTGACTTAAACTAAACAATTATATGTTTGATTATATAAACAATTGTATGTTTGATTATATCCTGTCAATCTTCACACACCATCAACAATCACATAAGCCTGACGAAAAATTTTAGTTAGAAACACAAAAACTTTTGACCTTTCAGAAAAATAATTTATTCAAACACAAACCAGTAAGCCCTTTTTGATATTTTGAAAAAACACAAGTGCCTTTAAACTAACAAACGTTCGTTCTTTTAACTGATGAGTGTTTCACGTGAAACAAAGCCAATTTTACATCCTTCGTAACAGACCTCTGAATTGTCATAAAAACTTAGCCGTTCAACCCACAAATCTCTGTTTCACGTGAAACACAACACACACCCGCAAAACCAACTCACCCCTGGCAAACGTTTCACGTGAAACACTATCTCAAATCCTAAAAACCTTCTGCCCTTTTTCTTTTTAAACCAGCGAACATTTTCTGATTGTCATACAGCAATTTTTCAGAGCACAATCCTATTCCCTTGACATTCAGTTCACTTCACTCACAAGAATCAAACCTCCAACCTAAAGGCCTAAGCCCATCAGACAAGGCTCCAATCCCGGAACTCATTCTTTCTGTTTCACGTGAAACATCTCTCTTACTAAACCATCCCGTCCCAACAACAAAACTCACCCACCTCTTGTTTCACGTGAAACACATTAAACACCCCACAAACCCGTAAAGACAAACTTCCCTGGCAGACGTTTCACGTGAAACAAAAATGTGGATAACTTGTTGATACTGTGGATAAGACAGAGAGCACAAAAAGACAGGGAATCAGAGATACCCCGACTTATCCACATTGTGTATAAATTGTGGATAAATCATTTAAAATAAAAAAAGCTGATCGCTATACGACCAGCCTTTGCCTGATGAATTCAACCCTAAACTATTTTTATATAACAGTTTTATTTCCCTTAGAAATTATTATTATTTATTTATTTTCTTTTGTCAATTAAAATCTGATAAAAAAATGAAAAATTTTCATCTTTTCTGGTTCGGTTCTTGTAATTCCTTGTATTATAAGGAGTTACAAGATTATTCCGAGTCTTTTTCCAGCTGAACCTTATCTAAACCAACAAGATAGTCAGGTTCGGTAACTTTAACAACATTTACACCCGATGCACCTGTTCCTTGTTCCTTGATATCTGTTGCTTTAAAGCGCAATGTCTTTCCCTGGCTTGTCATGCAGACAACTTCATCTGTGTCTTTAACATTAAGCGCTCCGATAATTTCACCTTTAGATTCTGTATTACCAAAGATTCTCTGTCCGCCGGTTCCCCTTCCATGTACGGAATAAAGGTCAAAGGAAATACGTTTTCCAACACCCTTCTCTGTAAGAAGAATCATATTTGAATCTGCTTCAACTTTTACAGCAGATGCAATTTCATCTCCTTCTGAAAGCTTCATACCACGGATACCGCAGCTTGCACGACCCATAACACGAACAGAATCTTCTGTAATACGTAAAGCCTTTCCACGACGGCTGATCAGCATAACTTCGCTGTCACCTGTTGTAGGAATTGCACTTATAAGCTTATCTCCGTCATTCAACTTAATACCGATAATTCCACGAGTTTTTGCATTTGCAAAATCAGTAGAACGAACCTTCTTTACAACACCCTGTGCAGTAGTCATAAAGAGATACAAATCATCAGAGAATTCTTTAAGCGAAACGACTGTTGTAATTTCTTCATCTGGACCAACCTGGAGCAATCCCTTGATATGTGCACCACGACTTGCTTTTTCGCTTTCCGGAATCTCGTGAATCTTCATCCAGTAAGCTCGACCCAAGTTAGTTATGAATAACAGATGTTCCTTTGTAGAACCAATAAATAGCTGATTAACATAATCATCATCAAGAAGGTTTGTACCATTGCTTCCAGTTCCTCCCCTTCCCTGCTTCTTATATTTTGTAACTGGAACACGCTTGATATAACCCATGCGGCTAATCATAACAACCATGTCCTCGTCTTTAATCATATCTTCTACATTAATCTGTTCTACTTCGTTGGCAACAATTTCTGTACGACGGTCATCACCATATTTTTCTGCAAGACCTCTTGTTTCATCCTTAATCAAATTTAAAATCTTATTGTGATCTTTAAGAAGTCCTTCAAGATAATCAATCAATGCCTGAAGTTCTTTAATCTCGTTCTGTAAATCTTCGATGAGTAAATGAGTAAGGCGTTTGAGCTGCATATCAACAATTGCCTGTGCCTGCTCATCATCAAAATTAAATCTCTTTTCGAGCTTGAGCTTTGCATCTTCTGTATTTTCAGAACCCTTGATAATCTGAATAACTTCATCAATATTATTGATTGCGGTAATCAAAGCTTCCAGAATATGCATTCTGTGTTTTGCAACTTTTAAATCATAAATTGTGCGGCGCGTAATAACTTCATCACGATGATCTACAAAGTGCTGGATAAGCTGCTTAAGGGTAAGAACTTCCGGTTTAAGATAATTTGGAGGAAGTGTAAGCATTCCAGGTTCATCATAACGAGGAGCGCCTTCTTTTACCTGTGGAACAAGTGCAAGATTTATAACACCAAAGTTTGACTGAAGTTCTGTTTTTGCAAAAAGCTGATTAAGAACAAGTTTTGTGATTGCACCTTTTTTAAGATCTACAACAAGACGCATACCTGTTCTGTCGGAAGATTCATCATTGGCATTTGTAACACCATCAATCTGCTTGTCGCGGATAAGTTCCTTTACACGGCGGATGATGTTTGTTGTATTTACTCCATATGGAACTTCTGTAAATACAATTGATTCACGACCATGTTTATCTGTTTCGATTGTAAACTTAGAACGGATTACGATTTTTCCGCGTCCGGTTGTATATGCTTTTTTAATTCCGCTTGTACCGTAAATTATACCTCCAGTCGGGAAATCCGGTCCTTTGATATAATTCATCAGTTCTTCTATAGAAATATCTTTATTATCAATGTAAGCACAGATTGCATCAGCTACTTCACGAAGGTTATGGGTTGGCATATTTGTAGCCATACCAACGGCAATACCTGTAGTACCATTACAAAGAAGGAATGGAAATTTAGAAGGAAGAACACCAGGCTCGTCACAGGTATCATCAAAGTTACGAACCATATCAACTGTATTTTTATTGATGTCTGACGTCATCTCTTCTGTGATTTTAGACATCTTTGCTTCGGTGTAACGGTAAGCAGCAGGAGGGTCACCGGCAATAGTACCAAAGTTTCCCTGTGGAGTTACAGTTGTATATCGCTGTGCAAAATCCTGACCAAGACGAACAAGGGCATCGTAAACAGAAGCATCACCATGAGGATGATAGTGTCCCAAAACTTCACCGACGATGGTAGCACATTTTTTAGTCTTTCCGCCGCTTGCAAGATGAAGGGTATCCATTGCATACATGATTCTGCGGTGAACAGGTTTAAGACCATCACGAACATCAGGAAGGGCACGCTGAACAATTACAGACATAGAGTAGTCAATATAAGCCTGCTTAACTTCATCTTCAATTGGAATTTTTATGAGAGAGCCGCCTTCGGCAGTTTTGATTTCTTCCATCATTTTCTCCAGATGCACACCTTGCGCATTATTAAATAGATTGTTCTATTATAACAAATTTTTTGAGTTTAGTCTTTAACCTAATAGGCGTTAGTTTATAGAGATTTCTGCTACCTTGGTTTATTGATTATTTTATTGACATAATTATTAGATAAATTTACTATATTTATATAGACATTCCGTTTTGATTAAATGTAAGGAGGATTTTATGTTTGATGCAGGCACAGCTACAAAAGTATTAAATTCCTTTGTTCCAATCAGCCGTTTTAATAAAGGTGAAGCTGGAAAAATTATTGAAGAAGTAAAACAGGAAGGAATCAAAGTTATTGTAAAAAATAACGCCCCAGAATGCATAATGATCAGGGTAGAAGATTATGAACAGCTTGTAAGAGATTCAAAAAGAATTGTAAATCCTCTGCAGACTCCCGAACAGGAAAAAAGCCGAAAAGAATTTATTCAAAGAATTCGTAAAAATGTAACCCCTCCAACTCCGGCTACACAACAATCAAGAAAAGAAGTAATGGATTCTATTGGCCAGATAGATATTGATGAAGAAGCCGTAAATGAATTACGAAGGATAAGCATTTTATGATTTTAGCTGATTCAAATATTCTTATTGATTATTATCGTGACAGGAATTCAAAGCTGGCCAAAAAAATTGATTCTATGCCTCTTGCAATTTGTGGAATCGTAAAAGCAGAAATCCTTCATGGTGCTAAAAATTCAGAAGAAACAGATAATCTGCTGGCATCGTTTTCTACGTTTGATCTTCTTCATATTGATGAATATGATTATGAAGGCGCTGGTTTTATTCTTCAGACTCTTCGGGAAAATGGATTATCAGTTCCTTTTACAGATGTGATGATTGCCTTTTGCGCCATGAAGTACGATGCACAGTTATGGACAAATGATGGTCACTTCCGCCTGATTCAGGGCCTTTATCCCGAATTAAGTTTTTATCATCCGGATATTGATGATTAAACTTCTGCCACAGTCACTATTAAATCTTCTTTTTGATTTTTAACTGCTATCTGAAAATCATCTTCGTAAATAATTTCGCCGGGGATTTCTTCTGTTTCTGATTTATAAAGCTTTAAGCCATACTTTGCACACATATTGCGGTAAAAACTAAGCTGATTCCAGATATCATTTCCCTGTGGAGTATCTTTGAACCAGGTTACAGCGTGTTCCGGATTTCCCTTCTCATAAAACGGCGGAACCGGCAAAACTTTTTCAAAATACTCACGCTGCTTCCAGTATTCAGCGATTTCTTCCTCTGTCATAGTTTTTGCATCTACAAGCTTACCCACAGTTGTAAAAATCCCGCGCGGCTTTTGAGTAATCCAGGCAATGTCGGAGGTATGGATTCGGAAATATTTCATAATCTAAAACACCCTGTGATAAGTTTTTGCTTTAAATGTTTCGCTGCCGTCTAACTTTGAGTATTCAGTATCTTCATAAAAGGTCATACCAAGTTTTTCCATAACACGGCGGGAACCATTGTTTTCTATTGCGAAAGTGCCGGCAATTACATGAACTCCGTATTTTTCCTGAGCGTATTCTAAAACACGTTTGATAGCTTCCGGGGTGTAGCCATTATGCCAGTGATCATATGCAATATTATATCCAACACTCCAGACATCAATATCTTCGTGATAATAAAGGCCACCTGAGCCAATGAGCTCGCCAGTTGATTTAAGAACAAAACCGTAGTCCAGCTTCTTTTCGTCCTCGTATAAAGATTCAAGCCATTCGCGGCCTTCTTCCACATTCTTATACAAAGGATAAATCATATATTTATTTACGCGGGGATCACCTGTCCATTTAAAAACCGCTTCTAAATCATCAATTGTGAGTGGTCGGAGAATGAGTCGTTCGGATTCCAGGGTTGGTAAAATTACTTTTGACATATGATTTCTCCTTTGTGTGGTATTTATAAAAGGTATATCATTTTAATACAAAAAACAATAAATTGTGTTATAATATGTTTAGGATTCATTATGCCAACAGTTTTTAGAAAAGATGAATTCAGATTTTATTTTTTCTCAAGAGAAGAAACACGTCGGCATATTCATGTTTCATCACCAAATGGAGAAGCTAAAATCTGGATTGAACCAGAGGTTTCTGTTGCAAAAGTTGTAAATCTTTCCCAACAGGAAGTAAATAAAATTGTTTCATTGGTAAATGAAAATCTGGAGATAATAAATGAACATTGGAACAGCCACTTTAACCAAAACTAAGATTGCTGAAATAACAAACATCTCTCCCTTTGGTTTTTGGATATTAATTCAAGACAATGAATTTTTTATAGATTTCAAACAATATCCTATGTTCTATAATGCGAGAATCTCAGAAATAAATGATTTTTCAGTTGACGCTTTAGGAAATTTACATTGGGAAACCCTGGATATTGATATTGAAAAAGATGCCATTGAACATCCTGAAAAATATCCTTTAGTTTATGAATAACTTTTATTCCGAAAATCCTAGTCTTTCACAATCATTATACAGTTTTGTGTAATTTAAAGAATATTCTATTAGTTTTTCACGTGGAACTTTTTCGGCTATTTTTCGGACAATCTTTTGAGCGAAAGAATATAAATCATTTGTAAGTGTAAATAATTTTTCAAAATTGAAAATATCTTCTTTAGGGTAATCAATTTTTATATCATGATTATAAGGCTGGTCAGCAAGATAAGTAGCAAGACCTTCACCCATGATAAAAGAAGGTGTTGATTCAGGTGTAGAAATCTGATTCTGACAAATGTGAACAAATTCATGAACTATAATTTTCTGAAAATCTTCAACGGTATCATTTTTATGCACATTTGTTTTTTTGTATTCATCATAAGCAAGTACATAAATTTTGGAACCATCAGCACAGCCAATAATATAATCCTGATAAGGGCCTCTTTCAAAGCTTTCGTAAAATTTTTTCCACTCTTCAAGATCAGAAAAAATCCTGATTTCTACATAGTTTTCGAGTTTCTGAATTTCCCAAAAATCCAGAATGCGTTTGAAATTTTGATTAAGGGTTTCGTTTACAGTTTGAACAAGAGATTTGTTTTTTTCATCATATTCAATTGAATAGAGTTCTGATTTATAAAGCATGATTTGACCCCGAGGATTAAATATCCAAATTAGCGTAGCTTGAATTTTCTTCTATGAACTTGCGGCGTGGTTCTACTTCTTCGCCCATACATACAGAGAAAATTTTGTCGGCAGCCATGGCGTCCGGGATTGTAACTACACGCATCTTGCGGTGAGCCGGGTCCATTGTGGTTTCCCAAAGCTGCTTTCCGTCCATTTCACCAAGACCTTTGTAGCGCTGAACATCGGCTTTATCACGCTGGTCTCCAAGTGCTTCAAGGGCAGCATCTCGTTCTGCATCGCTGTAACAATAAACAGGGTCTTTTTTTCCAAGCTGAACTTTGAAAAGTGGAGGCATAGCAAGATAAACATAACCCTGTTCAATAATCTGTGGCATATAACGGAAGAAGAAAGTCAAAAGAAGGGTACGAATGTGTGAACCGTCAACATCGGCATCGGCCATGATGATGATTTTATGATAGCGTAATTTATCAATATTAAAGTCTTTTCCAAAACCAGCACCCAAAGAAGCAATAACAGGTTCAAGCTTATCGTTATTCATTACTTTTTCCGGGCGAACCTTTTCTACATTGAGCATCTTTCCCCAGAGCGGCAAAATAGCCTGTGTCTTAGGGTCGCGGCCTTTCTTTGCAGAACCACCGGCAGAATCTCCTTCGACTATGTATACTTCGCAGAGTTCAGGATTTTTCATTGAACAGTCAGACAATTTTTCTGGAAGACCAAAGCCGTCGCTCATTGTCTTTTTGCGCATATTGTCTTTTGCTTTTCTGGCTGCAATACGTGCTTTTGCTTCGTCAATTGCCTTTTTAAGGATTGCTTCGAGAGTTGCAGGATTCTGTTCAAAATAAACTGTAAGCTTTTCCTTAACAATCTGATCTACGATTGTGCGCACTTCTGTATTTCCAAGTTTTTCCTTTGTCTGACCTTCAAACTCAGGCTCAGGAACCTTCATGGAAATTACAGCTGTAAGACCGCTGCTCAAATCTTCGTATGTTAATTTTTCATCTTTATCGAGATTTTTCTTGAGCTTTTCGTTATTTTCAAAGAATTTATTCAAAACAAAGCGAACTGCACTTCGGAAACCTTCAAGATGAGTTCCTCCGTCGCGTGTATTGATGTCATTTACGAATGTATGAACATTTTCTGAATATCCAGAATTGTAATGCATGGAAATTTCGGTAACTACATCATCTCTCTGTTCGTTGATATAAATTGGTTCTGCAGGAACAACGGCTTTTCCTTCATCAAGTTCTTTTACAAACTCGTTAATACCGCCTTCGAACTTCAAAATCTCTTCTTTTGGATTTTCAAGACGTTCATCACGGAAAGTAATCACAATTCCACTGTTTAAGAATGCAAGTTCACGAAGTCTGTCTTTTAAAACATCAAAATCATAAGTTGTTGTTTCTGTAAAGATTGTCTTATCGGCCTTCCAGCGGATTGTTGTACCATGTTCATCTGTATCACCGATTATTTCTACTTTAGATTTAGGAATTCCTCTTTCGTATTTCTGACGGTAAACATGACCATCTCTTTTTACAGTAGCTTCCATCCAGTCAGAAAGTGCATTTACACAGGAAACACCTACACCGTGCAAACCTCCCGAAACTTTATAGGAACCCTTATCGAATTTACCACCTGCATGAAGTCTGGTTAAAACAAGTTCAAGGGCGCTTATGTGTTCTGTAGGATGTTCATCAACAGGAATACCACGTCCATTATCTTCTACACGGACAATATCATCTCTTTCCAGAGCAACAATGATTGTATCGCAGAAACCTGCCATTGCTTCGTCAATTGAGTTATCTACTGTTTCGTAAACAAGATGATGAAGTCCTCTTGGACCTGTTGAACCTATGTACATACCAGGTCTTTTTCTTACAGCTTCGAGCCCTTTTAATACCTGGATGTTACTTGCACCATATTCTGCAGCCATTTTTAATCCTCAAAATAGAATATATTATTCTATATAATTAACGATTTAATTTCAATTCACAGAAATTAATAATAACAAATCCGAATTTTAGAATTCTATGATATTTTTGATGTGATTTAACTTGAGAATTGTCTGAAATTCCATGATAATAATACCCATGACATTATATAAAGAAGCTTTCGATTACGCGATGCAGGAAATCCGTACCGAATATAAAAATAAAAACGAAGAAGATCATTTTATACTCTGGTTCAACCTTCAGTATGTAGAAGATACAATAGATACAATCACAATCTCTGTAAAAAGTCAGTTTTTAAATATGAGAATGAAGCAGATGGGTGTTTTTGATACTGTTCAGAACAAAATCTGCAAGATTACCGGCCAAAATATCACTTTAAATGTGATTATTGACGAAACTGAAACTCCGAAAGAAGCAAAAAAAGCTGAATCTAAGGAAGAAAAGGTTCAAATTCAGGAAAAAGATGATAAATCATCACAAAAAGAAGAAAAATCATCATCTAATTCATCAAAAAAAGGAAAACATCCGCTTTTACAGGAAGAATTTACTTTTGATACCTTTGTCCCTGGCGAAAACAGTGACTTTGCATATAAAGCTTCTTTAGCTGTTGCAAAAAATCCAGGAAAATCATATAACCCGATTCTTTTATACGGTGGATCAGGTCTTGGAAAAACTCACCTTATGGAAGCAATTGGAAATTATATCTGGCAGAATTCAACAGAAAAATTAAAAATCTGCTATCTTTCTGCAGAAACTTTCATCAACGAATTTACTTCTTCCATTTCTTCTAAAAGTCCAAAGGCATTTAAAGATAAATACAGAAATCTTGATGTCCTTCTTCTGGACGATATCCACTTTTTGAGCGGAAAAGAAGCTACTCAGGAAGAATTATTCTATACATTCAATGCATTACACGAAAAAAATGCACAGATGGTTTTTACATGCGACCGCCCTATTAAAGAAATAAAAAATATGGCAAATCGCCTTGTAAGCAGACTTTCGAACGGATTATGTATTGATTTACAGCCTCCTAATTACGAAACACGTTATGCAATTTTACAGAGAAAGGTTGAACAGAAAGGAATCAATTTAAGTTCAGAAATAATTGAATATATAGCTAAAAACATAGAAACTAACGTTCGTGAGTTAGAGTCAGCATTGAGTAATATAATCGGTTATATGGATTTAACAGGTCAGACACCTTCAATTGATGATGCAAAACGATTATTAAAAGATCTTCTTTCTTCTAATTCTGTAGAAAATATTTCTATTGATATTATTCAGAAAGTAATTGCAGAAAACTATCAGATTTCGGTTAGTGATTTAAAAAGCAAAAAACGTGATAAAAAATTCGTTATTCCACGCCAGATTGCCATTTATATTGCAAGAACAATCACAGAAATCTCTTATACTGAGCTTGGAATAGAATTCGGAGGAAAAGATCATTCTACAATCATGCATGCATACGAAAAAGTAGAAGAACAGATAAAAATAGATCCTTCTTTGAACAGTAAAATAGAAATTTTCATACGTGAAATAAAAGAATATAAAAAGTAATCATAAAACCACAAATATTGTGCTTTAAATGTTGATAAATGAATAAAATTTGTGGATAAAATGAAAATTATTAAGTAAAATGTGTATAAGTGTATAAAAAGTGGATTTATATTGATGTGATATAAACAATTTAAATCTAATTAATATAAAGAAATAACTTATTTATCCACCGAATTCACAAACCTTATTATTACTATTATTAAATTTATAAATTTATAATAATTAAATAAAAGTTGAAAAGGAGAACAAAAAATGAAATTTACATTCGACAGAGATGCAATGATCAAAGAAATTTCAATTGCACAGGAAATTATTACAAATAAAAGTCCTGTTTCTATTCTTTCTAATATTCTGGTAATAGCTGAAAATAATAAGCTTACTATAAAAGCTACCGATTCAACTGTTAAATTTACTACTGTTATTCCTGTAGATATAAGTGAAGAAGGAAGAACAACAATATTCTGCGATAAGTTTATGAGTATTTTGTCATCTTTACCTTCCGGCGAAATTGAATTTATTCAGGAAGATGTTGGTGTAACAATTAAACCTATTTCTAAACGTGTAAACTTTAAGTTAAAGAGTCAGGCTGGCGATAAATTCCCGGAAATCGGCTCTTCTGAAGGAATTTCTTTCTTTGAATTACCTTCTAAAGACTTTAAAGAAATGATCAGACAGACAATTTTTGCAGTTTCTGATGATAAAAACCGTTATTTTATGACTGGTGTTTATTTAGAAAAAAATGCAGATACATTTACAATGGTTGCAACAGATGGAAGAAGACTTTCATGTGTAAATAAAACTGGATTCAGTGTTCCAGACTTCCAGCCTGCAATTGTTCCTGTAAAAATTCTTTCTTGTATTCTTAAAAATGCTTCTGATGAAGGAAATATTAATATTTCGATTGTAGAAAAATCAATTTTTGTAAAATTTGCAAATGTTGAATTCTCTTCTGTATTAATTGATGGCCAGTTCCCGAACTATCAGAAAGTAATTCCGGAAAATCTTACAAAATCTATCATGGTTAATAAAAATGATCTTGATTCAGCTTTAAGACGTACAACAATCATGGTTGATAAGAAAGTAAGCAGAATTATTTTCAAGATTTCTTCCGGTGTTCTTAAGCTTATTTCTCCAGAATCAGAAATTGGTACTGCAGACGAAGAAATTCCATGCCGTTATGATGGAAAAAATATCACAATGGCTTTGAATTTTACTTATGTAACAGAACCATTAAAGGTAATAGATTCAGAAAATGTAGTATTTGATTTTAATGTAAACGAAACTGATGGCGACGAAGAAGCAAATATTACAAAAGCAGTTATCATGCGTTCTGAACCGGCTGCAGATTACATCCACGTAATCATGCCGATGAATTATTAAAAATTTTTCTTCGAAAAATTTTTAATTGCGAGAAAATCCTGGGGAAGGCCATTTCTGTAATGATTTTCTCGCGGCAAAATTTAAAAATATGCCCTTTTTATATCAGACTTTTTATAATTTTCGAAATCTCAAAAATGATACAATAGACCTTTCTTCGCGGGAGGTCTATTTTGTTGGTGAAAACGGGCAGGGTAAGAGTAATATTCTTGAATCTTTATATCTTGCGGCCTATGGAAACTCTTTCCGCACACATAACGAAGCTCAGATTATTAAAAAAGGTGAAAATCAGTTCAGTATAAATTCTTTATACAAATGTGCTGATGAAAATATCCAGAAAATTACAGTCGCTCTGGAAAACGGCAAAAAAAGAATCGATAAAAACGGAAAACGCATTCACGACCGAAAAGAGCTTATAAATACAATTCCCTGCATACTTTTCTGTCATGATGATATGAAATTTGCAACCGGGGAACCTGAATACAAGCGTTTTTTTATTGATCAATCTTTAACTTTGTACGACAGCCTTTATATAGACGATTTACGCAATTACAAAAAGATTTTAAAAAGCCGCAATCAGATTTTAAAGAATCATGAATATGAAATGCTCGATGTTTACGACAGACAGCTTGCAGAATACGGTTTGATTATCCAGGAAAAGAGAAAAAAAGCAATTTTTCAGTTTAACGAGATTTTTGGAAAGCTTTATCACGAAATTTCTGGCATAGAAGGGGTAAAAATTCATTATTCTCCTTCTTGGAAACCCGCAGATAGCAAAGCAGAAAGCAATTCTGAAAATTTTTTTCCTGCTTCGCAGGACATTTATTCTTTACTGCAATCTAAACGTGAATCTGACAAAATTTTAGAAACTACATTAACGGGACCTCACCGCGACCGCATTTCTTTTGTTTTAAATAATTCTTTATTTATTCCAACAGCTTCTACAGGTCAATGCCGCCTGATTTCTTTAATTTTACGTATTTCGCAGGCTATTTATTATACCCGCGCCACCGGATTAAAACCTGTTATTCTTATGGACGATGTTCTTCTTGAATTAGACCCGCAGAAACGAACAAAATTAACATCATTTTTGCCCGAATACGACCAGCTTTTCTGTACATTTCTTCCCGGAGAACCCTACCAGAACTATATGCACGAAACGACAAAAGTATATAATATAACAAGCGGTGAATGGAATGTACAATAATATTATAAACATGGCCGACATGATGAATGTTGTTTCTCAGTTTTCTTCCGACAAAAAACAGATTTATAACGTCTGGAAAACTGTCGTTTCTAAAATAAGAACAAGCCGTGACGACGAAGACTGCGAAACAAGAATCCCGATTGGAGAACGCCTTGCCGGAAATACCCGCGTTGTAGATTTAAAAAAAGGTGTTTTACTTGTAGAAACTGATCATTCCGGCTGGATTCAGTACCTGCGCATGTATGAAAAATTCATAATCAAAGGGTTGAATATGTCGCTGCCGGATTTAAAAATTCATTCGCTTGCGTTCAGGCTTAAAGGCTCAGATTTTGGATTCAGCGAAAATTACGAAAAGCGGCTTTCGGACGAAAAACAGAAATTTAATCAGAAACTGGAAGAACAAGACTCTGCTTTAGATAATTATAATAAGAATAAAGAAAAAACCAGCGAAAATTCAAAAATATCAGCCGGAGACAAATCAATAAATAAAACATCAAATGAATCATCAGGACTTCCGCAGGAACTTTTAGATAAATTCGACAGTATAAGAAAAAGTATCGCGGAATCTAAATAAATCATGTTGACCAAGATTAAGAAATAATGTTATATTTTCTTACTATTCTAAATTGAAATCTTTAAATTATTATAAATTTTCATTTTGTTGGAGTTTTTAATAATTAAAAAATATAAGGAGCACGTACATGAAACGTACATATCAACCAAGTAAAGTTAAACGCAATAGAAAATTCGGCTTTAGAGCTCGTATGGCAACTAAAGGTGGACGCAAGGTTCTTGCCAGAAGACGCGCAAAGGGTCGTGCAAAATTATCTGTAGCAGACGAAAAGAAGAAATATTAATTATAGGGATGGAAACAGACTTGGAAAAAACGGGATCTTTTAAACGTGAAGAGCGTATTAAAAATCCCGCTGATTTTAAAAAGCTGTTTAATAGCGGAAAGAAGATAAGTATTCCTGGTGCAAAAATTTTCTATATGGAAAATAATCTTGGAATAAATCGTGTTGGTTTTCCTTTGATTCGTGGATACGGTAACGCGGTCAAAAGGAACTTATCAAAAAGATACAGCCGTGAAGTCTATCGATTATTAAAATCACATCTGAACACAGGATATGATATGTTAATTTTAGTGTATCCTGGAAATGATTCGTTCCACTCGCGATGTGAAGAATTTCGTTTATTGTTTCAAAAGGCTGGATTATTCAAAGAGTAAATAATTTATGATTAATTCAGAAGATAAAAAAGAAAAAAATTTTTTTAAACTGATTTTTTTATTTATAAAGAATCTTTTTACAGGTTTTTTCTGTTTATTGATTAAATTTTATCAGAAATTTATTTCTCCTTTACATAAGCCCTGCTGCAGATTTACACCCACCTGTTCTGCCTATGCAATGGAAGCTTTAAAAAAATATGGTCCGGTAAAAGGTCTTTTTCTTGCAATTAAACGAATATTAAAATGTAATCCTTTTCATGAAGGCGGATACGATCCTGTCCCATGAAAAAAAATAGGGAGCTAAAATGGATAAGAATACTGTATGGGCTATAGTTCTTTCGATACTTGTAATTATCGGAAGCTTTCTTTTGATGCCAAAATGGTTTGGTTCAAAAGGTCAGGATGCAGGTCAACCGGTTGCAGCAGAGCAGCAGGCTGAATCAAACGAAAATCAGATGAAAGATCTGGGAAATGAAGGCGCAATTTTGGAAGCAGCAGCAGAAGAAACTGCAGAAGAAGTTCAGATTATCCCGGAACAGACAATCACTGTAACAACAGAAAAAGCAAACATTGTTTTAACAAATAAAGGTGCCGACATCATCAGCTATGAATTAATAGAAAAAGATGAAAAAGGAAACCTTAAAAACTTCGACATCGACACAGGAAAAGGTGTTCAGCTTGCAGATAGTATTTCTGCTAAAAACAGAGCATGTGCCGTATCTTTTGGAAACGCAACAAGCGAAACTATAAACGATACATTCGAAGTTAAAAAATTAAATGATTTGACATATCTTTTTACAAAAGAAATGAAAATCGGCGGAAAAAAATTCACCTTTGGTAAACAGTATACATTTACAAAAGATGAATACATGTTCAAGCTCGATATTCTTCTTCACGATGAAACAGGTACTGGTCTTGATTTTGGAGGAACAGCATATTCTTTAAGAACTGCTCCACAGATTGGACCTCATTATGATCCTAAAAAAGACAGATACGAAAAGCGTGAATTCCTTGTTTACAATGGAAAGAAAGTAAAAAGCAATATGATAGAAAACGGCAAGCTCAAATATTACGATAAAGATGTTGTATGGAGCGGAATTGCCGGAAAATACTTCTTAAATCTTATTGTTCCTGCAGATAATACAATCATTTCGAATGCCGCTTATTCCGGTATTATAGAAGTAAATGATTATGCAAATGCTCAGGCTATAATGGAAAGAAGAGCATTTACAGGAAAAGATGTTCAGGATACATACTACATGTATTTTGGTCCTCGTGACGAAAAAAATATCGAAATCTATAACATAAGCGATGAAAATGCATTCAAACTCAGCGGTAAAAAGCTTACTATGAGTTTACCTTCAAGCTGGCTCAACTGGCTCGAAAACATCTTAAAGTTCGGACTTCAGCTTTTACACAAGATTGTTCCTAACTGGGGTGTTTGTATCATTCTTCTTACACTCATCATCAAGATTATTTTATTCCCACTTTCTAAAAAGCAGTCACTTGGTTCTCTTAAGATGCAGGAAATTCAGCCTAAGATGAACGCTTTAAAAGAAAAATATAAGGATAATCAGCCTAAACTCCAGGAAGAAATGCAGAAGCTTTACAAACAGGCAGATTATAACCCTGCAAGCGGTTGTTTACCAATTCTTCTTCAGTTCCTCCTTGTTATGGCTATGTTCTACCTCTTCAATAACTATTTTGAATTCCGTGGCGCAAGCTTTATTAAGGGATGGGTTTCGGATCTTTCTGTTGGTGATAGCGTTTATTCTATTAAAAAGGAAATTCCGTTTATTACAACATTCCTTCACATGACAGATATCCGTCTTTTACCGGTTCTTTATCTTATTTCTCAGCTTGTATCGGGTGTTATTACACAGAACAACGGTATGTCTGCCGGACAGAGTAAGGGACAGATGAAGCTTATGATGTACGGTTTACCAATTTTCTTCTTCTTTATTCTTTATAATGCACCTTCTGGACTTATCTTGTACTGGCTTACAAGTAACGTTTTAGGTGTTATTCAGCAGGTAGTTATTAACAAATTAGTTAAAGAAAAGAAAGCCGAAAAGGCAGTTGTAAAACCAGTTTCAAAAAGAAAATAAATCAAACAGGAGTTATATAAAATGACTTACGAATATGAAGGAAAAACAGAAAAAGAAGCTATTGAAATAGCTGCAAATGAACTTGGACTCGAAAGAGATCAGTTTGATGTAGAAATCTTAGAAACTCAGAAAAATTCTCTGTTCAAAAAAGGATATGTAAAAATCAGAGTTCATACTCTTGATAACGTAAAGGCAAATAATTTTGAAAATAAAAATCACGAAGAAAAATTTTCAAGACTTGTTGCAGATCCTCTTCCACAGGGTGAATTTGAACAGAAATTAATCGAATTTATTACTCAGATGATCGAAAAAATGGGTTATTCGGTAAAAGCAATGATTTCTTACCGCGAAGATAAAAAAATCGGAATTAAGCTTGAATCTTCAAATTCTTCAATTCTGATTGGTCGCAAAGGTAAAAATCTTGATGCACTTCAGCTTTTAGCAAATATTTATGCCGGACGCCTTGGTCACGAAGAAGTTAGAATCATTTTGGATACAGAAAACTACAGAATCCGCCGCGAAGAATCACTTGTACGCCTTGCATATACAACAGCCGATAAAGTTCGTTCTACAAGAAATTCTATCCTTCTTGAACCAATGAATCCGTTCGAAAGAAGATTAATCCACACAACTTTAAATGATATCCCAGATGTTGAAACCAAAAGCGAAGGAGATGGTTTATATAAACAGGTACGTGTTATATACAAAGGAATTCGCTGATTAAGGGGATTACTATGAAAAAGATTATTTGTGGTATTTGTGCATTTGGATTGGCTGCAGCTGTAATGGCTCAGGTTTTTAGTGCAAAAACTCTTGTTAATCCAAAATACTATGATGAACTTGTAAAAAACGGAAGCGTTAAGATAATTCACGAGGAAGGAAAAGACGAAATGATGATTCTTCCTCAGACTGATTATACTTCTGCAATAAAGGCAAACAGAATTAAAAAGGGAGAAAAGAATTTTCCTTTTGTTTTTGAAGGCCTTTTCCTTTTGAAAAAAGATTTTCTTAAGGCACAGAGTAACTCAAAAGATACAGATATTAATATCGAAGACGTTTCGCGCATTTTCCGTTCTATCTCTAAAATGGAAGGAATGAAGTATTATTCTTTTAAAAAGGGAAAGCCAACCGGAAAAGAAAAGGTTTTGTATAAAAAAGCATATACAATTTCGGGTCCGAACAGCAAAGAACCTGTAGCCGATAAGAATACAGGAAATGCAGATGGACAGGTTTTGTATTGTCTTCAGGATGATTCAAGCTTTGGTGTTTGCAGATACCGCCTTGATTATAAACAGAAGAACAATTTGATTTATGCAACCTTTACAAGCACAGATGATATGGGTCTTGGTCCTATTACTGCAATCGAAGCAGGAAATTTGCGTATTAATGTTTTAGTTGCAGACTGCGGAGATTCGTTACTTTTGTGGCTTTCTACAGATGCAAACTGCAAGAAATTAATCGGTATTAAAGATCAGGTTACTGAATCAATGACAGCCAGAATGGAAGCTGTTTACAAATGGTTTATTAAACAATTTTAATAAAAACAATTTAGAGAGATTAAAATGAAAAATTTTAAAAAATTAATTATTGGATGTATTTTTGGTATCACAGCTTTGTCTGGTGTTGCCTGCAGTCCAAGGAGCAAAGCAATGGATTATTTAAAAGACAAAACTGGTTTATTCGCTGTAATTCAGACTAAACAGGGTGATATTGCAGTTGAATTATTTTACAAAGATACACCATTAACTGTTGTAAACTTTGTTGCACTTGCAGAAGGTAAGATGGATGCAGCAAACGGAAAGCCTTTTTACGATGGATTAAAGTTTCACCGCGTAATCAGTCTTGCAAACGGCGACGAGCAGGATTTTATGATTCAGGGCGGAGATCCTAAAGGAAACGGAACAGGTGGTCCTGGATATAAATTTGCAGACGAAATCGTAGAAAAATATACATTCACAGAACCTGGTTTACTCGCAATGGCAAATTCAGGACCTGGAACAAACGGAAGTCAGTTCTTTATTACAATTGTTCCAACAGAATGGCTCAACGGACGTCATACAATTTTTGGAAAAGTTGTTTACGGTCAGGAAATTGTTAATACAACAAAACAGGACGAAGTAATCAAATCTATTAAAATTGTAAGAAACGGCGAAGAAGCACAGGCATTCAAAGCTGATCAGAAAGAATTCGACAGAATTGAAAAAGAAATTGAAGATGCAAAGTTTGCAAAAGTAACAGAAGGCTGTACAAAATCTCCGGAAGGAATCTACTTTAAGATTGAAGAAGAAGGATCTGGAGCTCCAATCGGTAATCATAAAAATGTAGTTTGTGATTACATTGGTTATACTGTAGAAGGCGTTGCTTTTGATGCTTCAAGCGGCTTTCATCCACAGGGACACGATCCTCTTGAATTCGAAGTTGGCGGCGGAATGATGATTCCTGGTTTTGATAAGATGGTTTCTCAGATGAAGGTTGGAGAAGTAAGAACAATGGTAATTCCACCGGAGCTCGCTTATGGAGCAAGTGGTATTCCACAGGCAGGAATTGCACCAAATTCTTACATCTGCTTTACTGTAAAACTTGTTGAAGTAAAATAATTCTGTTACAATTTAATTTATAAGGAGACAAAAATATGTCAAAGAAAATTAAGGTTTTATTTTTAAGTTTGTTTGTTTTACTTGGTGTTACAACAGTATTAAGTGCTAAAGAAAAGAAAACAATTATTGGTAATACATATCTTGTAAAAAAAGTTAATGGACAGAGCATTGATATGGGTGATGTACTTCAGATGTTCATTTCTTTTGAAGAAGATGAATTAGTTATGACTATTGTTGCTAATGGTGAAGAACAGAGCCAGACAGAAGAAATCTCTTATGATGCTAAAAATCAGATTTTGACAGAATATACCGAAGAAGGCGAGATGGAATCTACAATCGAATTTGACGGTGATGATGTTACAATGACTTCTGCAGATGGAACTGTAATGATTCTTAAGCTTCAAAAATAAGTTTGATTAATTTTTTAATAAGAAACCCGGAACATTAGAATTGCTCCGGGTTTTTTTATGCCTTTTGTGGCTTTGTGATTTAAATTTTATTGTGCGGTTTTTCCGAAATTATTTTCCAAGCTCGATTGAACGGTTGCATGCTGCTGTAACTGCATCGATTACGGCATTTCTGAATCCGTTCTTTTCTAAGGAAGCAACACCTTCTATTGTTGTTCCCGCAGGAGAGCAAACCATGTCTTTTAATTCTGCTGGAAGTTTACCGCTTTCTAAAACCATTCCGGCTGAACCGTAAACAGTCTGTGCCGCATAAGTATAAGCCTGTTTTCTTGGCATTCCACATCTTACGGCTGCATCTGCTAAAGCTTCTATGAACATAAATACAAAAGCAGGTCCCGAACCGCTTACGGCTGTAACACAATCCATGAGTTTTTCTAAAACAACCTCTACACGGCCGGCAGAAGAAAGAATTTCCTGTGCGGTTTTTGCTTCTTCTTCGGTAATATTGTCTTTATAGGTGATAGCTGTCATAGCCTGGCCAATCTGTGCGCATACATTAGGCATCATACGGATGTAACGTGCTTTTGGATCGAATGATTCAAGTTTTTCGATTTTTACACCGGCAGCCATAGAAATTATTACTGCAGTTTTAGGAATGTTTCCTGCGATATCTGCAAATACATCGCTTAAAAACTGTGGTTTTACGGCAAGGAAAATATAATCACAATCAAGGACATCTTCGTTGTTTTCTACAAAGGTTGCACCTGTTTCTTTTGCAAACGCTTTTCCCATTTCTGCATTTTTATCTGTGACTTTAATTTGTTTTACATCGTATTTTTTACAGACAGCGCGCATGATTGCACCGCCCATTGCACCAGTTCCAATACATCCGATTTTCATATTCGCCTCGATATTTTGTTTTTCTTAAATATATCTTAAACAGCGGTTTTTCGCTACCCGTAGAAGAGATTTGGAATGTTTTGTTGTGATTAGTATGAATTATCCGGAGAAAATTTTTTTGTGGTTAATCTTGACAGTGTTAAGATTAACTGTTATATTCTTCCTGTAAACTTAACATTGTTAAGATTAAAACAGTTTATACAGGAGATTTTTATGAAACTTAAGAAAATCAATTTAAAAAATATTATTGCAGGGCTTTTTGTTTCTGCTCTTATGATTTCTAATCTTTTTGCAGGCGATTATGATTTTAATGTGGTACCGACTCTGGATTTTAAAATGCTTGAGCTCGAAAAAGATTCATACATTTTAAGTCCTTCTGCAAGTGTTCAGTTTTTATGGACAAAAAAAGAAGACAGCGCTTCTTTCTGCCCCGATAAAATCACTACAAAATTTTCTTATTCTCAGGATATTTTTAATAAAGGAATTCCTGGTTACGAAGAAGATAATTTTTATGGCATGAGTTTATTCGGAAAAGTTGTGGACGGCAAAAACAGTTATATCTTAAAGCTTGATGTAAGAGGCGCTCATCCTTTCGGGACTTATAAAAATCTTGAAGGCATTTTGATGTATGCAAGAGATATCGTAAAAACAGACAATATGAAATTTGCTCTTGGAGGCGGGCTTGTTGCAGAAGATACTGGAATCACGCTTGGCGGAATAGATTTATTCATTCTTCCTTTCCCAATGCTTTATTTTTCTTATACGAGCCAGATTATCACAGCGGAATTTGAATGGATAGGACTTCCTTCTTTAAGATTTGTTGTATTTCCGGAAAATATGTTCAGAATCCGTGGGGAAAGCTCTCTTGCCGGTTTTGATTTACCATGTGACATCAGATTTGATCTTGCTCTTTCGTGCTTCCCTTTAAAAGATGGATTATTTAAAGATTATTTTAGTATTTCTCTTGGAATTTCGAACAATGTGAATAAATTCAGAATCAACGAAACTAATTCTTTAAAATATCAGTATCTTTGTGCTTATGGCGAAATAAGTGCTACTGCAATTACTCTGCGCGGAGGATACACTTTTGCAGGTCAGGAAAAATTAAAATCAGACGGCCTTCAGACAACAGGGGAATATAACGGCGGATTTTTCCTGATGATTTCCGGTATGTATAAGTTTTAAAAAATAATCAGCTTGATAATCAATGTGATGGATGTAAAATATTAAAGGAGACAGACGGATGAATGCTAAACAGATGAAAATGAATAAAAATATGTATAGAATTATAATCAGTTTATTAATCAGCTTGGGAGTTTTTTGTATGTCATGTTGTAAATCAACTCTGGTAGAAAAAGAAGAAGTTTTGACAATCGAAAATACAATTAAAACAGGTGTGGAAATTAACGGAAAAAGGAACGGAATGTTTATTTCGATGACGGATGAAAAAAATCCTGTTCTTCTGTTTATTTCAGGTGGTCCTGGTGTTCCAGAAATCTGGTTGAACGAAGCATATAAAAATGAATATCCTAATAATATCTCAAAATATTTTACAGTCTGCTACTGGGATTACATTGGCGAAGGACTTTCTTATGATTCAAAAATTAAGCCCGAAGAAATCACTCTCCAGCGCCTGGCAGATGATGCTCATGAAGTTGCACAGTATTTAAAAAAGACTTATAAAAAAGAAAAAATTTATCTTATGGCACATTCAAGCGGAACAAATCTTGGGCTTTATCTTGCACAAACTTGTCCGGAAGAATTTTACTGTTATTTTGGAATGGGGCAGGATTATCTTAAAGGGGATCGCCGTTACGAGGAAGGATACTATTTTATGAAAGATGTATTCGAAAAAGCCGGTAATGAAAAAGCCCTAAAACAGATGAATAAGCTTGTAAATATTTCGGAAGAAGGAAAAGTCACTGTAAAAAAACCATCATCAATTGGGAAAGACTGGGAAGAAATCTTACTTATGGCTGGATGTGCTACAACAAGAGAAATGCGCTCGGATATGAAAGATATCTTTTTTAAGCAGATGGGTTGTAAATGCTATACTTTTGGTGAAAAAATTAATTACTGGAAGGGAAAAAAGCTTCTTTCTAAAAGTGCGTACAGGGAATATGTTGTAAATCCTGATGTAAAGGCAAAAATTCCTGTGATTTTTATTTCGGGTTTTTATGATTACACAACACCAATCACTTTGTCTAAGGAATTGTACGAAAAACTTGAAGCTCCTGCAAAATATTTTTATACTTTTAATAATTCTGCACATTCACCTTTGTGGGAAGAAAATGAACTTGTAATAGAGGCAATGCTTAAACATGTCAGATAAGTATCATCACGGAGATTTAAGGAATTCGCTCATAGAAGAAGGCATAAAGATGATAAATGCCGGCGGTGAGGAGTCTTTGTCTCTTCGTCAGCTGGCGCAAAAATGCGGTGTAAGTATGGCTGCTCCTTATGCGCATTTTAAGAATAAAGATGAAATTCTTCTGGCTATAAAAAATCATGTTACGAATAATTTTACGGTTTTTCTTGAAAATGCCGTGAACAGCGTTACAGATGATGATGTAGAAAAAAAGATTCTTGCGCTTGGAAATGCTTATATCACGTTTTTTATTAAAAATCCTGAATATTTTACGTTTTTATTTTCCCGCGGTTTTATTCATCTGAATCTTGATTTTAACAGCACCGAAGAAATCAACTTTAAGCCGTTTAAGATATTAAAAGATTTATGTATTGAATATTTTTCTAAAAAGCTTCCGGATCTGTCTGATTACCAAAAGGAACTGGAAATCATAAGAATCTGGGCTTCGGTGCAGGGGCTTACGTCCATAATCTTTATGCAGAATGTAAAATGGTCGAGATCCTGGGAAGAAGAGATTAAAAATATTTTGAAATAAGGGCAGAAATCTGAGAGGGCATTTAATCTCTAGGATAGCATGAGGCTTTTTTGGGATTGCATGATGTCCAAAGAATTTATTTTTTATAAAAAGAATTGATAACCCCGGCTGCAGTTTTTTCTTTTAATTATTTTTGATACAATAAGTTTATGAGTTTAAGTTTCTGGATTATTTACATTTTCATCTTGTTCTTTGGTATCTTTTTACCGCAGTATCATGCACGAAAAAGAAGATTACGAAGAATGAAAATGAAAAGATTAAGAGGAGAAAATAATATGACATCAAAGTTACTTTCTGAATGTATTGGAAAAAAGGTTGAACTTTACGGAGAAGGCGGAATTTCCGGATATTGTGGAATCGTTTTGGAAGTAGAAAATAACCTTATCAAAATCGAAGATAAAAAGACAATCCGCATCATAAATGCAGATATGATTGCCCAGGTAAAAATCAAAAAAGATCAGTAATCACAAAGGCCCGGAAAAATAATCCGGGTTTTTTTGTAATGTTTATTCCACAGTAAAAAGCGTTCCCTTTGCGTCGTCCTGAAGGAGGGCAGAGAGGGCGTTTTCTTTTTTTCCGTTGGCGAGTAAAAGCTGGATTCCGTATGCAGTAACTTTTTCTGCTGCCTGGATTTTTGTTTCTACACCGCCTGTTCCAAATGAGCTTGTTCCACCAATCTTAATCTGATTTCTTAAATCCGCAATTGATGTAACAGTTTCTATAAACTTAGCATCTTTATTTGTCTTAGGATTATCTGTAAAAATGCCGTCTTCATCGCCGAATAAAATTAAAAGATCTGCGGACCAGAGGATTGCGGTAAGGGCCGAAAGATTGTCGTTATCGCCGATTTTAATTTCGTCAAAACTAACGCTGTCGTTTTCGTTTATGATAGGAATAACGCCTTCATCAACAAGTGTAAAAAGTGTATTTCTGATGTTAAGCGAGCGGTGTTCGTTTTTAAAATCATCTTTAGTCAATAAAAGCTGCCCGATGTGAAGATCCTGCTTCTGGAATGCTTTTCTCCACTGGTGCATCAATTCTACCTGACCGATTGCACAGAGAGCCTGGCGGTAGTGAACATCCTTTTTGCGTGCCCATTCCTTTGTTGTAGAAACACCGGCAACCTGTGCTCCCGAAGAAACAAGAATAATCTGCTTTCCCTGCTTAACTAAAGAAGCACACTGTTCAGCAAAGCTTGCCATAAATTCTGTATTCTGTGTGCCATCCGGTTTGGAAAGAGTATTGCTTCCTATTTTAATTACGATTTTTCGCGCTTTTTTAAGTGATGTAGAAATTTCGTTATTCATATTTTGTTTCTCCAGGTGAAAACCTTTTATTTATCATACATTTTTAGGATATTTTTGTAAATTATAAGGAAAAAATTTATTTTTAATGGTAAAATTAAATATTACGTAAATAAATTTTCAAAAAGGAGTTTATAATGGAAACAGCTTTAAAAAAACGTAACACATTTTCCAACTCTCTGGGATTTGTATTAGCTGCAGCCGGTAGTGCCGTTGGTCTTGGAAACATCTGGCGCTTCCCTTATCTTGCAGCAAAAAATGGCGGTGGATTATTCATTTTAATCTACATCATTTTTGCATTAACTTTTGGTTTTACACTTCTTGTTTCAGAAGTAGCAATCGGAAGAAAGACACAGGAAAGCCCTTTAACTGCTTACAAAAAGATTAACAGTAAATGGGGATTTTTAGGAATCTTTTCTTATGTAGTACCTTTTATTATCTATCCTTACTATTGTGTAATCGGTGGATGGGTAATCAAATACATGGTAACTTTTATTACTTTCCAGGGAAAAGCTGCTGTTGACGGCGGATACTTTGGAGGATTTATTACAGGCAGCTGGCAGCCAATTTTATTCACAATAATTTTTGCAGCCTGCTGTTTTGTTATTGTTTATAAGGGTGTAGAAAAAGGAATCGAAAAAGTTTCAAAAATCCTTATGCCTATTCTTGCAGTATTGGTTATCTTTATCAGTATTTATTCTATCTTCTTAAAGAATACAGATGCAGACGGAGTTACAAGAACAGGTTTACAGGGTTGGGCAATTTACTTTAAGCCTGATTTTGAAGGATTAACTTTTGGTGGATTCCTTAGAATCTGTCTTGATGCCGTTGGTCAGCTCTTTTATTCATTATCTATTGCAATGGGTATTATGATTGCTTACGGTTCTTACATGAAGAAGGACGAAAACCTTGTTAAATCTGTAAACAAAATCGAAATTTTCGATACAGGTATTGCTCTTTTAGCAGGTTTGATGATTATTCCGGCTGTATTCGTATTTGTTGGTCCAGAAGGTCTTAAAAATGCTGGTCCAGGTCTCATCTTTAAAATTCTTCCTGTAGTATTTGATTCTATGGGTGGATTTGGTACATTCATCGGAATTATCTTCTTTGTTACAGTATTTTTTGCAGCATTAACTTCTGCCGTATCAATCCTCGAAGCAATTACTTCTAGTATGATGGATAAATTCGGATGGAGCCGCAAAAAGGCAACTTTGGTTATGGCAGCTGCCGGATTTGTTGTTTCTGTAATCGTTTGTCTTGGATACAATGTATGGGCATTCTCTGTTACATTTGCAACAGTAAAAGAAGGTCAGATCCTCGACATTCTTGATTATGTAAGTAACAACTTCCTTATGCCAATCATTGGTATTCTTACATGTATCCTTATTGGTTGGGTTGCTAAACCAAAATATGTTATTGATGAAGTAACAGCAAACGGAGAAAAATTCGGCCGCAAGAACGTATTCATCGTAATGATTAAGTTTGTTACACCTGTTCTTCTGTTGTTCCTCTTACTTTCTTCATTCGGATTATTCTAGGATGATGATTTTTCTGCCGGGTTATTAGATT
>JAEESN010000017.1 GCA_016286365.1 Treponema sp. | reverse complement strand
CCTTTAAGGAATACTGCGATGTTCTTTGTACAATTCCAATGGATGAAAAATCCTATGCAACTTCCTTTAATGTAGGTTGTGCTGCATCAATTATGATGTACGAGGTTACAAGGCAGCGCAGGGAATAATTAATTATCTTTCATCATTTACAATGTGAAGCACGCCCTTATTTTCTAAAATCTCTTTTATGCGGGTGCGCAAGAACTCAGGTCTTATATCAGTTTGTGTCAGCTGGTCCAAGGGAATCCAGTGAATGGATTCTTTTGCATTATCCCAGCCAGTACTGTCACACTTTGCATCCTTTTTGCCGCGGCTTTTCATAAGGTAATAAAACTCAATTACGTGACAGTGCAGGGGATCATACCCCAGATTTTTTTCTTTAAAAAAGTTTTCGCAGATTACAGCAAGACGGTCAACCTCGTAATCAACCCCGGTTTCTTCTTTTACTTCGCGGACAATACATTCTTCCGATTTTTCATTCATATGAACGCCGCCACCTACCGTGTAAAAATATTTTGAAGTTTCACTCTTTACAACAAGAAAGCTCCCGTCTTCAATTATGATAGCCCCTGTTCTATAGCGGAACCAGTTGTCGTCGGCAGAGAAACAGCAGTCCGGGTAACCGATGCGGATATCTTTGATTTCTTTTTTATTTTCCATTTGTAATTCCTTTTCTGATTCTAGCATAAAATATCGGTGAGATATATACTCAAATTACAATCTTGGGAGGCCTTCTTATGAACAAACGACGACTTGGAAAAACAAACCTCATGGTAAGCGAAATTGGTTTTGGCGGCGAATGGCTGGAACGGCACGAGTTTGACGAATCGGTTGCGCTTATAAAATATGCCAGGGAGCAGGGGATAAACATCATCGACTGCTGGATGGCAGACCCGAAATCACGCGATATTATTGGAGAAGCTACCAAAGACTGCCGGGATAAATGGTACATTCAGGGGCACATCGGCTCAACCTGGCAGAATGGTCAGTATGTTCGTACCCGCGATATGAAGTTTGTAAAGCCTGCCTTTGAAGATTTGTTAGCCCGCCTTAAGACTGACTACATCGATCTTGGAATGATTCATTACGTTGATACAGAAGAAGACTGGAACAACAGCATGAACGGTCCCTTTATTGATTATGTAAAAGACCTGTATGCCCGCGGGGTAATCCGTCACATAGGACTCAGTACACATAATCCTGTTATTGCAAAGCGTGCAGTTTTATCCGGTTTTGTAGAAATGATTTTGTTCAGCATTAATCCGGCTTTTGACATGCAGCCGCCAAGCGATGATCTTTATCAGATGTTTGGCTGGTATGAAGAAAATATGAAGGGCATTGACCCTCAGCGTGCAGAACTCTATCGCCTTGCAGAAGAAAATGATGTGGGTATAAACGTAATGAAAGGTTTTCTGGGAGGCAAGCTTTTTGATGCAGAAAATTCGCCTTTTGGTGTTGCCTTTACTCCGGTTCAGTGCATTCATTATGCTTTGACCCGTCCTGCAGTATGTTCCATTTTGTGCGGTTATGACACTACTGCCCAGATTGATCAGGCCGTTGCTTATGAAACTGCCGGTGCAGATGAAAAGGATTACGCTTCTGTAATTGCAAATGCTCCTTATCATTCTTACAAAGGGCAGTGTACTTACTGCGGCCATTGTAAGCCTTGTCCGTCAAATATTGATATTGCCATGGTAAACAAATTTTACGACCTTGCAAAACAGCAGCCGACTGTTCCTCAAAGCATTCAGTCTCACTACGAGCTCATTCCTCATAAGGCTGCTGAATGTATAGCCTGCAAGTCTTGTGAAAGCCGCTGTCCTTTTGAAGTAAAGATTGCTGACCGCATGAAAAAAGCAGCAGAATTATTCGGATGTTAGTATGATAGCCTTAATAGTTGCCCGTTCAAAAAACAATTGTCATCTCTTCTACAAAAAAGTTTGAAGGACCGGACCTTGCAACAGCAGCCTGTGTATTACAGCTTTCGCCACTCTGGAAGATTACTTTGTGAGGATTGCGTCTATTAATGCTTTCTGGTCGCTTTGCAATTCGATTCCATCGGAAACAGGTTTATTTGTTCTTAAATCGAATACTTTAAACTGAACAACATGAACAAGATTTGAAACAGTGTCCTTTGAATCATCTTTAATAGTGCGTATTATAAGCGGAACAATAAGATAGTTTTCCGAAATCATTGTGCAGGTATAGTATAGGGAAATATTCTTCTGTGTATACAGGATTATTTTTTCGGAAGTATCAGGGTTTATGATCAGTCGTTCATTATCTGTTTTTTTGAATAAATCTTTTTCATACATAAAGCGGTTTATAAAAAGCATCTTATTGCCATATACTTCGGGGGTGTACCAGTTACTACGAACCTGAACTTTTTCTCCCGAAATGGGCATGGTGATAGATTCTTCTTCGAGCTGGCGGGTTTTCCATGTTTTTCTATCTATGATCCAGGTTTCCCATGTGTTTGAATGTCTTAGCATATTAAAAGCAATTTTTTCATCTGTCGCGACTAAAAATATTATGGTATTTAATTCGTGATATTTTCCGTCAGGAGTCAGTTCCGCGGGTGCATAAAACAGTTTTCGGATCTGCTTTGTTATAGAGTCGTATTCATAGAGGATAAAATCATCATCTTTATAGTCTGAATAATAAAGTCTGGTTTTTGTAACGCCATATAAATCTATATCATCCTTAATAAATTCAAAAAGGATTTCTTTTTCTAAAGTCTTATAATTTAACCGGATTAAACTACATTTTTTTTCGGTGGTATAAGTATATAAGAGGCAGTTTTTATTTGTTTCATCTAAGGAAATATTTGAAATATTGTAATTATAAAAATCCGATAGATGTTTAACAGGCTTATCATTTTCATAGATGATTAGCTCTTTTGTAGAATAATCCATTAAGAGATAAGTGATATTAACTTTCTCTGTGGCGAACATCATCCCTGGAAAAAAGAGAAAAAGAAAGCAGAAGATTTTTTTCATAGTCACTCCGTTTTTTATATCTTTGTAATTTTACTATAAATATCTTCATTCATATAGTTTAAAAGTATGATTGTGAAAATTTTTTAAATTTTTTTTCCAAAAATGGTCCGAAATCGCGTAAAAAAGCACTATTAGGGTATGAACTTTTTTCATTTAGAGGAGGATTTAATATGAATGAAAAAACTTTATCACTCGAAGAAAAATGGGAGAACATAACCCTCTCCAATAACTTTATCTTTTACAAGGTAATGCACACCCACCCGGATGCCTGTAAGCATCTTCTCGAACTTTTATTACATATCAAAATTGAAAACATGGAGATGGCTAACGAAGAAACACTGATTATTGACCACGATGCTAAAGCAATAAGGCTTGATGTTTATGTAAAAGATTCAGACCACGTTTACGATGTTGAAGTACAAGTCGTAAATACATATGATCTTCCGGAGCGTGCAAGATACTATCAGAGTGTGATGGATGTAGATATGCTAAAGCCGGGGCAGACGTATGATGAATTAAAAGATTCATATGTCATATTTATATGCATGGAGGATATCTTTGGTTTGGGGCTTCCGTTGTATAGTTTTAAATATTTTTGTAAGGAAGATAAAAAACTTGAACTCGGAGACCGCACGTTTAAACTCTTTTTTATTGCTCCACTGTGTGCTAAAATGATTAAAGATGAAAAAGCAAAGAACTTTTTTGACTTTTTTATCTCGAACAGAACTGGTGATGATTATACTTCAAATCTGCATAAATACGTGGAAGACGCCAGACACAACACACAGTGGAGGAAACAGTATATGACCGTAGAAATGATGCAGAATTACGCTTTTAAAGACGGCATGGAGAAAAAAGCTGAAGAAGATGCTGTGAACTTCCTAAAAGAAGGGATTGCAGAAGAAGTTGTTTCACGTTGTGTCGGGTTACCTATTGATAAAATACAAGAATTGGTAAAAACGATTAAGAAATAAAGAAGGTTTTTTGACTTTTTATCTCGAATAAAACTGGTGATGATTATACTTCAAATCTGCATAAATACGTAGAAGACGCCAGACACAACACGCAATGGAGGAAACAGTATATGACCGTAGAGATGATGCAGAATTACGCTTTTAAAGACGGCATGGAGAAAAAAGCCGAAGAAGATGCTGTGAACCTTTTAAAAGAAGGCGATTCCATAGAAAAAGTTTCTCGATGCATCGGTCTTCCTCTGGAAAAAGTCCGTGAACTGGCAGAATCAATAAAGAAATAACTTTTTTATTCAATTACCGCCTTTATAAAGCCCCAAACTTACACATGTGAGGGGCCGCTGGCGGCCCTTGTTCTATAGCAAAGCGTTAAAAAAATTGCGAAAGTAATTTTTAGCTTTACCGCCTTTATAATGCCCCAAACTTACACATCTGTGAACAAACTCCGCAGCCTACACACAGTGTTTCGTCTATCTTTGCTTTGCCGCCTTTCATGCTGATGGCAGGGCATCCGATCTTCATACACATCTTGCAGGACTTACATTTGTCTTCGTTTACTTTGAGCGGAGGATTGTGTTTCACTTCTTTTAAGAGGGCACAAGGGCGGCGGCTTATGATTAAACTTGGTTCATTTACTTCGAGTTCTTCTTTTACTGCAGTTTCGCAATCACTTATATTATAAGGATCTACAACACGTATGCGGTTAATGCCCATGGCTTTTGCAAGAGCTTCCAGGTCTATGCGTCCGGCTGGATCTCCGTAAAGATTTTTTCCTGTTGTAGGATTCTGCTGGTGACCAGTCATGCCTGTGATTGAGTTGTCCAATACGATTACAGTTGAGTTAGACTGATTGTAAGCAATCTGTGCAAGGCCTGTCATTCCAGAATGCATGAATGTTGAGTCCCCGATTACGGCAACAGTTTTCTTTTCGTTTTCTGCGCCGCCTGCTTTATTCCATCCGTGAATCCCGCTGAACGATGCACCCATACAAAGAGTAACATCCATTGCAGAAAGAGGAGCAACGCTTCCAAGTGTATAACATCCGATATCACCAAAAACCGTTACCTTAAGTTTATTCAATGCATAGAACATTCCGCGGTGTGGACATCCTGCACACATAATCGGAGGGCGTACAGGAAGAGGGGAATCAAGCTTTAAGAACTTTGAATCATCAAAAGCTTTTACAGATTTCATTACCTTTGAAAGACAGTTTCTTAATAAATTCTGACTGAATTCTCCGCAGATCGGGAAAATATCCTTTCCGTGAATCTGACATTTAAGCTCGAGTGAGCGCACGAAATTTTCGATAACAGGATCAAGTTCTTCTACAACGATGAGGCATTCAAGTCCGCTTGCAAAATTTTTAATCATCTTTGAAGGAAGAGGATTTACCATTCCAAGCTTTAATATGTTTACAGAATCCCCAAGAACTTCCTTTACATACTGATAAGATGTAGAAGAAGTGATGATTCCGGTTTTAGCCCCGGCGCTTTCGATTCTGTTTATTCCGCTTGTTTCGCTCCATGTTTCTATGTCCTTCATTCTCTGTTCAACAAAAGGATGACGGCGGATAGCGTTTGCAGGAGCCATTACATATTTTGCAATATTTTTTTCGTATTTTTTCTGTTCTGGCACAACTCTGTCGCCGGTTTCTGTGATGCTCTGAGAGTGAGCAACGCGTGTACACATTTTGTATAAAACAGGTGTGTCGAATTTTTCAGAGATTTCGTATGCGAGTTTCATGAATTCCTTTGCTTCTTCGGAATCAGAAGGTTCGATCATCGGGACTTTAGAAGCAATTGCGTGATGACGGCTGTCCTGTTCGTTCTGTGAAGAATGCATTCCAGGATCATCTGCAACACCAACAACAAGACCTGCATTAACTCCGCAGTAGCTTGCTGTATAAAGAGGGTCTGCCGCAACGTTTAAACCTACGTGCTTCATTCCGCAGAATGCTCTTTTTCCCGCAAGACATGCACCGAATGCAGATTCAAGGGCAACCTTTTCGTTTGGAGCCCATTCGCAGTATATTTCCTTATATTTTGCTGCTTCTTCTGTAATTTCTGTACTTGGAGTTCCAGGGTAACTGGAAACGATTTCACATCCGCCTTCGAAAAGTCCGCGAGCCGCAGCCGCATTTCCCAACATCAACTGTTTCATTTTTTAATCCTAAAATAATACTAAAAATATTAAATTTATTTTAACTTTTTATGGCTTAGTTTTCAAGCATGGGCAATCAAATAAGGGGCAGAATAAAGCAGAGAAATCATTCTTCTGTTAGGGATTTTTTCTTAAATCTTCACCTTTGTGGCAAAAGAAAACGTTTTCTCTGAAAAAAAAACTTGCTTGAAAAAAAGAATAACGTTATTCTATTCTCAAAAAAATGAAGACACAAAGTTCCTATTCAGATATCAATACAAGCAGAATTCTCAGATTGATCTGGCAGAAGAAGCGGATAAGCCGTGTAGAAATTGCCGGAGTGCTTGGTCTTGATAAATCAACTGTTACAAAAATCGTAAATGAACTTAAAGATCTTGGAATACTGCGTGAAACTCTTCAGGGTAACTCGGGACCTCTTGGGGGACGTCCTCCTGTTTTTCTTGAAATCACACCGGGCTTTGCCTGCGTTGGTGGAATAGAGATTAACCCGGACCGTGTTGTATGCTGTCTTTTAAACCTTCAGGGCGACATAATCTTTGAAGACAGGCAGGCTATCACAACTCAAGACTTTCTTAAAATGCATATCAAGGGTGTGTTTTCTAAAGCATACCAGACAATACAGAAAAGGGCAGATGAGCTTGGAATAAAGCTTGTCGGAATCGGGCTTGGACTTCCTGGTCTTCTTAATTCATCACGCGGAGAAATTGAATATTCAGTTCCTTTGATGATTCAGACTCCTTTCTCGCTCAAGGATCAGCTTTCGGAAGTAACCGATATCCCTGTAGAAATTGAAAACGATGCCCGCTGCTGCTGTTACAGCGAGATAATCAGCTCTCGAAGTTCAGCCGTAAACAATATGATTTTTGTACTTACAGAATATCGTGCATATAAGCCTGTTGAAAATTCCAAAAAGAACTTTGCCGTTGGTTTTGGAATAGTGCTTGATTCCAAGCTTTTAAAAGGGCATGACGATACCGCAGGAGAATTCCGCAGCATGCTCTGGGAAGAAGGAACAGTTGGCCAATTCCATTCAGGAGACGGTAAACTTTCCGAAAAACTCGAAGACAACAGCGAAATGCGTTCGGTTTTCATGGAACTCGCACGTCACATCGCTTTTCTTGTAAATACACTTAACCTTCAGACAGTATGTATTGGTGGTATGGAGCCAAAATACATCAAGGTTCTTGAAAACTATGTTCACGAAAGAATCGAAGTTCAGTGGTCTTATGCAAACGAACGAAAAATTGATGTAAGAATGTCCACTTATGATGATCTTGCCGTAGCACACGGGGCAGGTTCAATGTATCTTACAAAGATATTCAGCATTCCGGAAATGAAGGCAGAAAAGGTTCCTATGCCCACAAATCTATTAAATCTTTAAATCTTAAAAAAAAACTTTACAGAAAAATAATAGTGTGTTAAACTACGTTAAGTTAGTTGAAATATTCAACTAACTATCGGGAACTTTCCCGATAAAAAACAGTCTAAAATATTTTTTAAATATTTAGGAGGAAAAGTATTTATGAAACTTTTAAGCAAAGTTCTTAAAGGTGGTCTGGTTATTGCTATGATCGGACTTTTAGCTGGTTTGACATCATGTGGTGGTGGAAAGGCTAAAACTGCTCAGGTTACTTTAAAAGTAATGGGCTATGGTGACAACTCTAACTCAGAAGGACAGACTTTCAAACGTATCGTTGCTGAATTTGAAAAAGCTAATCCTGGAATCAAAGTTGACTATGAACTTCTTTATGATGAAGCTTATCACCAGAAGGCAGTTGCACGTCTCGCTGCTGGAGATGCTCCAGATGTAGCTTATATGGGTGCAGATGCTCGTTGGGGTGGTTCTTGGCAGGAAGCTGGACAGCAGATTGATAACACACCTTACTTCCCAAGCAACATCGATGTTTCACAGATTCCTGATTTCTTCGGAACTGGTGTAAAACCATATTTACCACTCGGTGGATCTAACTATTGTACAGTTGTTGGTGTTAATATGGAACTCTTGAACAAGATCGGTGGAAAACTTCCTACAACTTATGATGAATGGAAAGCTCTTGCTAAACTTTGTAAAGACAACGGAATTATCTGTTTATCAACACACGGTGCTGATGCATGGGTATGGGGATCTTGTGTAATGTCAGCTATTATCGCTCGTACAACTGGTGATGCAAAATGGATCGAAAAAGCTGTAAACAAAGAAGTTAAATTCACAGACAAAGGATTCGTAAATGGTCTTGATGTTCTTGCTACTTTAGTAAAAGACGGTATCCTTGATCCAGATTCAGTTTTAGTTGATGATGGTACAGGTAAATCAAACTTCTTAAACGGTCAGTACCTTATGTACATCGATGGACAGTGGGGATTCGGTGAATCTAACTACCCAGAACTTTCTAAGAACCTTAAGCTCATCCCTATTCCACCTCTTCCAAATGAAGTTGGTTTAGCAGGATCAATCGCTGGTGCTTGGCAGGTTGGATATGGTATTACAAAACAGGGTGCTTCTAATCCAGAAGTTCTTGAAGCTGCTAAGAAATTCGTAGCTCTCTACAACAGCAATGAAGAAGTTATCCAGAGACTTTCAGACGGTGGTATCTCTGCTCCAATCCTTAAGGATTTCAAACTCCCAGACGGAATGGATCCATGTATCGCAGAAAAAGCAACTCTTGGTTCTTTCCCATCTTGCTATGTAATTGACTCATATCTTCAGGGTTCTCCTAATGATACTTTGAACGCTGGTATGCAGGATATCGTAAGAGGAAAAATTGATGCTAAAACTCTTGCAGAAAACGTTCAGAAACAGTTTGATGCTCAGTAATTTGTAAATTAATTTTTAGTTAATTACTGCATTTATAAGGGGTATTTTTATACAGTTTTTTTATAGAAATACCCCTTTTTTTCTAAAAATTTTTAATCAGAATTAAAGTATAACTAAAAGAATTAAAAAAGGATTACAAGACTAAATCAGAATATTACAGTTTATTTCTACATGGTTGTATACTAATATAGGAGTAAACGATTACTTATAAAATATTAAAAAATCAAATAAGAGGAGTATAAAGTGAAAAAGGCTGATAGACGTGAATTACTAACCTTTTTAGGTTTTGTTCTTCCTGGACTTCTTATCTATTTGTTCATTATTGCTTATCCGATTTTCTATTCAGTTTTCTTAAGTTTGACAAACTACAATCCTAACATTGGTACAGGAACAAAATTTGTCGGACTTTCGAACTACATCAAAGTAATAACAATGAATAAGGGTACTGTTAATGCCCAGGCTGTAAACACACCTGAGTTCGTTTATGCTTTAAAGAACAATATGATTGTTGTTCTTGTATCTGTATTCGGACAGATTCCAATCGGATTCATACTTGCATTCATTCTTTACAGAAAGCAGGTAAAGGGTGCCGGCTTCTTCCAGTCGATGGTATTCCTTCCACAGTTCCTTTCTACAATCGTAATCGGTATCATGTGGAGAATGCTCTTTATGGTAGACGGTCCTGTTGCAAAAATCATGCAGTATTTTACAGGAAATCCAAAGGCACAGTTCGATGCAATGCTTGATCCAAACAGATGTATGACTCCAATCGCAATTGCCCTTATCTGGATGTATACCGGATTCTATATGATTATCTTCCTTGCTAACCTCCAGAAAATTAACGAAAGTATGTTCGAAGCTGCAAAGATTGATGGTGCTTCAGAAGTAAAAATCTTCTTTAAGATTACAATTCCTCTTCTTGCAGGTTCTATCCTTACTTCTTGTATTCTTGCAATTGCAGGTTCCCTCAAAGGATTCGCCCTTATCTTCTCTCTTGCTGCAGAAGGAAAGGCACGTATTAATACAGAAGTTCTTCCAATTTACATGTATCGTGTAGCATTTGGTAATGCAAAAGATCCTATGCGTTTTGCTTATGGTGCGACAATTTCTAACATCATCGTTCTTATAAGCGTAGTAATGATTATGTTCAGTAAGTTTGTTGGTAAGAAACTTGGAACAGATGAGGAGTACTAATATGGCAAAGGTAGAAAAAGATAACAAAGAAACAATAAAGGTTCCTTCGGCTTTATCAAGAATTGCTCCAAAATCAGTTTCATATTTCATCTTTATCTTGTGGACACTGATTACTATTGCTCCGTTATTCTGGATGACTTATTCTTCTTTTAAGACAAACGAAGAGCTTACAAAAAATATTTATGCATGGCCTAAAGAATTATTCAGCTTTAAGAAGGCTAAGCTTGATGTAGTACCACCTCAGACAAATATTTATTATCCTAAAGGATTTTTAGAGAAGCTCGGAATTGAATCTTCAAAAGACCTTAAAAAAATCAACGAAAAGCTTTTGATTCTTGAATCTCCAAATATTGGTGGTCACAAAAGAATTAAGGTTCACTTTCTCCTCCGTGATGATATTTCTCCTGATGTAGTTACTTCGGACGGAAGAGTGCTGAAAGACCTTCAACCTGGAACGGATGTACAGATTTTAGTATCTGACCTCCCTCGTAAATTCCAGAATAAGTTCTCGTGGCAGACAATCTGGTGGAACTATACTTCTGCATGGGCCCGCGGTGAACTTGCAATGAAGTTCCTTAACAGTATTATTTATACGGTAGTTTCTACAATCCTTGTTGTTCTTCTTGGTCTTATGCTCGGATACGGAACTACAAAGTTTAAGTTCAAAAAGGCATCTGCAATAATCGCAGCTCTTGTTGGACTTGGATATCTTCTTGATGTAAACCAGCTTTTAGTACCTCTGTTCCTTATGCTTACAAACTTACATCTTACAGATACACACATTGGTATTATTCTTGTTTACACGGCATTCGGTCTTCCAATGGCAGTAATGTTGTCTTCTACTTATATCAGGGGACTTCCATACAGCCTTGTAGAATCAGCTTATATTGATGGTGCAACTCCATTCAGAACATTCATCAGTATTATTGTACCGATGACTATCCCTGTAATTGTAACAATCAGTATTATGACAGCACTTGGAATCTGGAACGAATTCCTTTTAGTACTCGTAATGGCATCTAAAGAAGGAACCAAGTCATTGCCTGTAGGTGTATACTCATTCTCTAGTCGAACAGGTATTCAGCTTGGATGGCAGATTGCGGCGCTTATTATTGCAACTCTTCCGGTCCTTGTAATCTACTTTATCTTCCAGAAGAAGCTTGCAGAAGGTGTTGCCGGCGGAGCTATAAAAGAATAAACAATAATAGAAGTATCTCCTTTTATTATACAAATATTTGCACTCCCCAAAGTTTTTGGGGAGTGTTTTTTTCTACAAAAAACTGTATAATGTCAGAATCAAGGTGAGTTCAAAATGTATGAAGATTTAACTACAGAAGAAAAAATCAGATTATTTGAAGGGCAGGGAAGCTGGAATACATTCGATGCTCAGGGAAAGGTTCCAGTCATTACAATGAGCGATGGCCCTCACGGATTAAGAAAACAGAAAGAAAGCAATGTTTCAAATATAAATGAAAGTAATTTAGCTACCTGTTTTCCTACTGCAAGCGCTATAGCATCCACATGGAATGTTAATGTACTCGAAGAAATGGGAAAGGCTCTTACACTCGAAGCACATAGCGAAGATGTAAACCTTATTCTGGGACCGGGCTTAAACATTAAGCGTTCGCCTTTATGCGGAAGAAATTTTGAATATTATTCAGAGGATCCATATCTTGCCGGAAAACTTGCATCTGCTTTTGTAAACGGTATTCAGGAAAGCGGAGCGGGAGCCTGTGTAAAACATTTTGCCTGCAATAATCAGGAAAAAAGAAGACAGGTTTCTTCGAGCATTATTGATGAAAGAACGCTTCACGAAATTTATCTTCGCGCATTCGAAATTGTAGTAAAGAATTCAAAACCGGCCGCAGTCATGGCTTCTTATAATAAAATAAACGGCGTATATGCGTGCCAGAATAAAATGCTTTTGACAGAGCTTTTAAGAAAGAAATGGGGATACAAGGGTTTTGTCGTTTCTGACTGGGGAGCTTGTATAAATCCTTCTAAGTGTTTAAAAGCGGGGCTTGATCTTGCAATGCCTGATTCACACGGTTATTTTTCTAAGCAGCTTACAAAGGCTTTGGAAGACGGTGAAATCACAGAAAAAGAATTAGATAATGCTAACAAAAACGTTCTTACAACTGCAAAAAAATTAAATGAAAGCCATATAGATTTAAAAGTTGATTATATCCAGCAGCACGAAACAGCAGTAAAACTTGCCGAAGAATCAATCGTGCTTTTAAGAAACCGTGGAATCCTTCCTGTAAAATCAGACAGAGTTGTTATAATCGGTGAGTTTGCAATGAACATGAGGATTCAGGGGGCTGGAAGCAGTCACGTTAATTCAAAAGAATATCCGAATGTAATTCAGGCATTAAAGAATATGGGAGTTGATGTTTTCTATGAGCCTGATATTCACAATGCAGTTAATCAGGTAAGACTTGCTGCCTATAAAAATATTCCTGTTTTATTCTTCTGCGGACTTATGGATGAAGCAGAGGGCGAAGGCTTTGACAGAAAAGATTTAAAACTCCCGAAAGAACAGATAAAGATTCTAAAACAGATTTGCGAAATCACAGATAACGTTGTTGTATTCAATACAAGTGGTTCTCCTGTAGATTTAAGCTTTATTGGTAAAGTTAAGGGCCTTGTTCAGCTTTATCTGTGCGGAGAAGCTGCCGGTGAAGCTTGTGCAAATATAATCATGGGAAAAGCAAATCCAAGCGGACACCTAGCAGAAACTTTCCCGCTTAAAATAGAAGATACTCCATGCTATGAAAACTTTGCTCCTGATTCAAATTCTGTTCCATATAAAGAAGGAGTTTTTACAGGCTACAGATATTACGAAACATATAAGGTTCCTGTTGCATACGAATTTGGAAAAGGTTTGAGCTACACAAAGTTTGAATATTCTGACTTAAAAGTAAAGCTTCCTAAAGTTTCTTTTAAAATCACAAATACCGGAAATTATGATGGTGCCGAAGTTCCTCAGGTTTATATTCAGAATCCTCAGATTACCGATGTTCGCCCTGTAAAACAGATTCGTCCATTAAAAGAACTTGCCGGTTTTGATAAGGTTTTCTTAAAAGCTGGTGAAACAAAAGCGGTTGAAATCACTCTGGATGATAAGGCATTCTGCGTTTGGGATACCTCTAAACACGATTTTGTAAAGATAGGCGGGGAATACTCTATACTCGTTGGTTCTTCTGTAAAAGATATCCGCCTTCAGGAAGAAGTAAAAATCACAGGTCCTGAAATTACAGACATCATTTCTAAAGATGAATTAAAGGATTTCTTCGCTACAGCTGCATACGAAGATATCCATAAATCAGGGGAGTTTACTTCTGAAGATAATTTTATAGATTTGTCTAAGGCTTCTCTTTTAGTAAGGATTATTAAAAACTTCTTCTGTATGATTGTGCGCTTTAAGAACAGGGGAAAATCAAGAAGGGATCCTTCTGTTGTGATTGCACTAAACGGAATAAAAGAAAATCCGCTTGAAAGCCTTATAAGCATGAGCGGCGGAAAGGTAAAACCGGGATTCATCCGATTCCTTGTGAATGTCGCAAACAAAACTTACATCAAAAAGTTTACAGGATTTTTCAAAAAATAACAAAAAATAAAAAAAAGGGGCTGTCTTACGGAAGATTAATTCCATAAAAGGCAGCCCTTTCTTATAACTATTTTTGGATATTATTCAATGATGAATTTGTCTTTTCCAGCACCGCATTCAGGGCATTTATAACTTGCCGGTACATCTGCCCATGCTGTTCCTGGAGCTACGTTGTTTTTTGCGTCTCCTTCATCTTTGTCGTAAACGTGTCCGCAATTGTCACACTGCATTCTTTCCATAGCTTAAACCCCTTCTACAAAATTCAGTATATATAATTATATCATTTAAACGTAATAACGCAAGGTGATTTTTACCTCGAAAAGTGATTTTTTACGAATCACTCTTCATTACGGCAAATGGATCTTCTGTTCTGTACATCTCGCGAAGCTTTGGTTTTTCAATTTTACCGGTAGGGTTACGAGGTACAGGTGCAAAAATCAGTTTGCGTGGGCGCTTGTATTTAGGAAGCTCCATACAGAATTCGTTTACTTCTTCTTCTGTAAGGCTCATACCTTCCTTTACTTCGATGATTGCTGTAGCAATTTCACCAAGGCGCTTATCTGCAAGACCGATTACGGCACAGTCTTTAATCTTGTCGTTTTTGCGTAAGAAGTCTTCAATCTGAACAGGATAGATGTTTTCTCCACCAGAGATAATAACGTCTTTTTTGCGATCAACGAGCCAGATAAATCCGTCTTCGTCCATCTGAGCCATATCACCTGTATAAAGCCATCCTTCCTTGTCCAAAACTTCTTCTGTAGCCTTTGGATTTTTGTAATATTCAACCATAACACCAGGGCCGAATACGGCAAGTTCACCAACTTCTCCCTGTTTTACATCTTTGCGGTTTTCATCTACGATGCGGCACTTCCATCCAAAGCCCGGTATACCAATGGCACCAACTTTGTGTACGTTTCCGCATCCAAGGTGAACACATCCAGGTCCGATTGATTCAGAAAGACCATAGTTTGTGTCGTATTCGTGATGAGGGAAGTATTTGAGCCAGTCTGCTACGAGTTTACGTGGAATTGGCTGGGCTCCCATATGAGTTAATCTCCACTGACTTAAGTGGTAGTTTTCGAGTTTGATTTCGCCGCGGTCAAGAGCATCAAGAATATCCTGGGCCCATGGGACGAGCATCCATACGATTGTACAGCGTTCTTCGCTTACGGCTTTAATAACAGGTTCCGGTTTTGTTCCTCTGAGTAATACGGCTTTACTTCCGCTGATTAAAGAACCAAACCAGTGCATCTTAGCACCTGTGTGATAGAGCGGTGGAATACAGAGGAATACATCGTCGTGAGTCTGTCCGTGGTGATTCTGTTCACAGGCAGCCGAATGCATGAGAGCCCTGTGGCGGTGTAAGATTGCCTTTGGAAAACCTGTAGTTCCAGAAGAAAAATATATTGCACCGTAATCATCATCAGAGACAACTATGTGCGGGTTTTCCGAAGAAAAGTTCATTACAGACATAAAATAATCATCTGCAAAGGTCGGAGCCATTCCTTCGCCAACATAAATCAAAAGGCGGTGTGCAATGATTTTATCGGTAATTGCTTCCAGACGTCCGATGAATTCCGGCCCGAAAAAGAGGATGGAAACATCTGCAAGATCCAGACAGTACTGGATTTCGTCAGATGCATAACGGAAATTAAGAGGAACAGCGAGAGCACCGGTCTTTAAGATTCCAAAATAAATCGGAAGCCATTCAAGGCAGTTCATCATGAGGATACCAACCTTGTCTCCTTTCTTTACTCCGCGGTCTAAAAGATAGTGTGCACAGCGGTTAGCTTTTTCGTTGAAAATTCTCCAGTTTATTTCGCGACGATATGGAAGATTTGGTTCAGGCTGAGTAAGGTCATATTCCTTCCATGTGATGCGTCTGTTTTCTTTTACTTCAGGATTTAATTCTACTAATGCGCAGTCTGTTGCATAGATTTCTGCGTTGCGTTCAAGATATTGTGTTATAGGCATTTTTTATTCCTTAAATAATTATTTATATAATAGAACAATTATACCTTATAACACAATTTTTTTCTATGCAGCGATACACGATGTGACAGTTTTAAGCAACATATGCAGAAAGACGTGCGCTTCTCGAAGGATTCTGTAATCTGATGATTGCATGTTTTTCAATCTGGCGGATTCTTTCTTTTGTGAGGTTGCAGCGGTCTCCAACTTCTTTAAGGGACATTGGTTTTGCACCGTTTAAACCGTAGCGGAGCTTGATAACCTTTGCTTCGTTTGGAGTAAGGGTATCGAGTACAGTGTCGATTTCTGAAGAAAGAGAGTTTTCAATAGCCTGTTCTTCAGGTCTCTTGTAGCGTGTGTCTTCCTGGTAATCAAGAAGCTGATTACGGTTTTCTTCCGAGCCGCTCAATTCAGCATCAAGAGAAATCATATCGGAAGAGATATTGATCATTTCGCGTACATGTGAAGAATCAATATTGAGCATATCTGCAATTTCTTCGTAAGTTTCCTGTTCAGTCTTTTTGCCGCTTACTGCCTTGCGTGCGTGTTCAATTCTTACAAGTTCATTTGCCTTATTCAATGGAAGGCGGATTGCACGGCTCTTTTCGCATACAGCTTTAAGGATGCACTGGCGGATCCACCATACGGCATAAGAAATAAAGTGATAGCCTTTAGAAACATCAAACTTTTCGATTGCAGTCATAAGACCGATGTTTCCTTCGCTGATTAAGTCTTCCAGGTCGAGCCCGTGATTCTGATATTTTTTTGCAACGTTTACTACAAAACGAAGGTTAGCGTTGATAATCTTATTCTTTGCATTTACGTCGCCGGCCTGGGCTTTTAATGCAAGTTCAGTTTCTTCTTCGTGAGAGAGAAGCGGTATTTTGTTGATTTCCTTTAAGTACATAGATAAAACTGAATCTTCGTGTTTCATAGTAAACTCCTTATTTATTAAGTTTACTAAATATATTGCAATTTTCGTGCCAACTAACCCTCAAAACAAAAAAATCTTTCGAAAATCAGAAATCTAATCAAAATTTTATAAAATGACAGGAATTCTGACTCGGGGAATGGAAAAAAGATGAAAATCTGGCAGAAAATAATCAAAAAACACAGAAAAATGATTAAAATTCACCGAAAAAGCCCCAAAATATGTATCATTCTGACGCAGCAGTTAAAAAGAAGGATAAAAATGGGTCAAAATGACACACTTATGAGAATAATCAGTCTTAGAGGATTCTTATCTGAGTTTTTAAAGAAATGATGTTACCATCGATTAAAGAAAAGGGTTTTTATTGTAAATGCTCCGATAAAGGTGCATAGTTTAAATATAATAAAAAATTTTCTAAAAGGAAAGGAAATCAGTCATATGAAGAAATTTTTATTATCAGTTTTATTTGGTTTTACAGCTTTGCTTTGTTTTGGTCAGGAAAGAAGATTTATTCCATCAAGACCTTTGATCAAAGCAGTCGATGCAAAAGATTCAATCAAGCTTACAGATGTAGAAATCCAGGTTGATATCGAAGGAAATATCGCAACTACAAGCTGTACAATGCTTTTTACAAACACAACGAATAAAACCCTGGAGGGTGAATTTGAGTTTCCTCTTTTGGAAGGTCAGGTGCTCACAGGTTATGCCCTTGATATAAACGGAAAGATGAGGGAAGGCGTTGTTGTAGAAAAAGATAAAGCGCGCGTGGTTCTGGAAGATATTGAAAGGCGTAATGTGGACCCGGGTCTTGTAGAGATGACTCAGGGTAATAATTTTAAAACAAGGATTTATCCGTTTACAGCCAAAGGTACAAGACGAGTAAAGATTGTCTATCAGGAAATTTTACAGAAGGATAAAAAGACAAATCAAGTCACCTATAAGATGAATAATCTCTGCGACGAAATTGTAGACAATGTTACTATGGATGTCCGCTGCTATTACCGTGAAAAAACTGAAACAAAATTCAACGGGAAAGGAAAAAATAGTCGTAATACTAAAAAAGGATTAACAGCACATCTTTCTGAATCAAAATACAGTATGTCTAAGCTTGCAGAAGAAGAATTCACTTTTGATGCAGAAGACACATCAAAGGCTTATGTAGAAAGCTACGGTGTTGATTCATATTTTTATTTTACAAAGGAAGTAAATTCGGGAATCTATCCAAAGGGACGAACTGATGATATTACAGTTTTGTTTGATGTTTCTGCATCTGCCAAAAACCGCGATATAGAAAAAGAAATCGAATTTTTAAAAGCTTATATCAAAGATATTTTACAAAGCGGAAAGGGAAAAAGAAAAACCGCAGTTACAGTTTCTATCTATCCTTTTGCAGACAGGCTTTTAGAAAAAGATGCTTTGAAAATCAGGGTGAATGGTGAAGAAGAACTTAAGAAAATTGAAGAATATATAAAGGCCCTTGATTTTGACGGTGCTTCAGGATTTTCAAAAATCGATTTAGGTAAGTTTACTTCCAAAACAGAAATCCTTTTATTCTCGGACGGATTATTCAACTATGGCGAAGAAAAAGACCAGATCAACAAAGTAATCAATGTAATTACATCAGGTACTTCGAACGATTATAACTATCTTAAAAAACTTGCCCGCGATTCACTTGGAAGCTATATCAATCTTTCTAAATACAGCGTAAAGGATGCTTTAAAGGCTTTAGAAAACGAGCAGCTTAAGATAATCAGATACGAATATGCTAAAGGTGATATTAAGGATGTTTATCCGCTCCCGGGAAGTGTTGTGGAAGAAGGAAGCCTTACTGTTACAGGTATTCTTGAAGAAAAAGAAGCACCATTAAAAATCTGTCTTGGATACGGAAATAAAGTTGTTCATGAGCTTTATGTTACCTTAAGTGTTTTTGATGCTCCTCAGTCAGAAATGAATATTCCTCGAATCTGGGGTGCAAAAGCTATTGACGAACTTAGCAGTGATTACGATAAAAACCGCGAAGAAATCATCTCTCTTTCAAAAGAGTTTAAGATTGTCACAAAAGAAACATCATTCTTAGTTCTTGAATCTGTGCATGATTATGTGCGCTATGGAATTGTTCCTCCGGAAGAACTTTTAGAAGAATACAATAAGATTGTTTCGAATAATAATAACGGATTTAAGCCAGTGCGTGATGAAGGCGGAAAAATCTCTGTAAAGGTTTATGATTACTATAAGGCTTATAAAAAATGGTACGATGCAAAGCCCGGTGAATTTAAAAAGAAGAATGATAAGGGAAGACGAACATTGATGACAGGCTCGGAAGATGCAGATGGAGAAGTTTATCTTGAAGAATCTGAAGTTATGGTAGCACCGAACGCAACAAGGGTAGTTGAACGTTATGCCTCAGAAGCAGAAATGGACAGTACATCAAACTCTGTTATGGCAAAACAGGCAGGTGGTGCACGTGGCCAAGATAATACTCCTAAAGTAAGTTTGAAAGCCTGGGATGGAAAATCATCCTATGTGGCAATCTTAAAAAAGACACGTACAAAAGACATGTATAAAAAATATCTTGAACTTCGTGCCGATTATGAAGGTTCTCCTTCGTTCTATATGGAAGTTGCAGATTACTTTAAAAAATGTAAGCTTTACGAAGAGGCTCAGAGGATTCTTTCTAACCTTGCAGAAATCAATCTTGAAAATACAGATGTTCTTCGTGCTCTTGGAAATAAGCTTTATGAATGGGAAGATTATGAAGATGCAGTTTATATTTATTCAAAGCTTGTAAAGCTAAAGCCCGAAGCACCTCTTTTCTTAAGGGATAAGGGACTTGCACTCGATAAGGCCGGAAAGAGCCGTGAAGCACTCGATACTTTGTATAAGATTTTGACAACAGAATGGGATTCAAGATATGCAGAAATTGAACTTGTTGCCTTAAACGACATGAAGTCAATCATTCAGAGGGAAGGATATTCATTAAAAGAACTTGGATATGATAAGGAGCTTTTTGAAAATCTTCCTGTTGATATAAGAATTGTTCTTACCTGGAATACAGATGACTGCGACATAGATTTATGGGTAACAGATCCTGACGGAGAAAAGTGCAGCTACCAGAATAAATATACAGAAAACGGTGCAAGACTTTCCCGCGACTTTACACGTGGATACGGACCTGAAGAATTCTGTATTAAAAAGGCAGTTAAGGGAGAATACATAATTCAGGCTGATTACTACGGTACAAGCTCCCAGAAGATTTTACAGCCGGTTATTGTTCAGGCAGAAGTTTATACAAACTTTGGAAAGCCAAACGAAACAAAACAGGTTTTAACTCTCCAGCTCGATACCGTTAAGGGAAATTATAAGGTTGGAACAATTACATTCTAAAAAATCAGGTGCTCTGGTTTAATTCGGTCAGGGCATCACTTCGGGCCTGGGTAAGAAGCGGCATGTCTTTAGATAAGTCTGCAATCTGGAACTCTATTGCTCCTGATTGAGCTGTGCCGGAAAGTTCTCCAGGCCCTCTTGTTTTTAAATCCTGTTCGGAAATATAAAAACCATCGGTGCTTTCGCGGAGAGCCTTCATGCGTTCAATTCCGGTTTTTGAGATATTCTGACTGTAGATGAGGAAGCAGAATGACTGGTCTTTTCCTCGTCCTACTCGACCTCTAAGCTGATGAAGTTGAGCCATACCGAATCTGTCTGCCATTTCTATGACCATGCAGGTTGCATTTGGTACATCCACCCCAACTTCGATTACCGTCGTAGAAGCAAGAATCTGTATTTTTCCGTCTTTAAAATCGTGCAGAATGCGCACCTGTTCGTCTTCGTCAACTTTGGAATGTAACAGTGCGCATTTAAAACCCGGGTAAACCTTTGCAGAAAGAAATTCGAACATTTTCTCTGCGGATTTAAGAGGGGCAGGAGATCCGTCTTCGGCAGAATATTCAGAATCGATTGCGGGGTATACAAAATACGCCTGGTGTCCCTTTGTAAGCTCCTTTCTCACAGCCTCATAAGCGTTTGCTTCGTTCCCTTCTTTTACAAGATACGTGGTAACAGCTTTACGGCCTTCCGGCATAGTCTTAATAACACTCACATCCAGATCGCCGTAAAGCGTCAAAGCAAGGCTCTGCGGAATCGGTGTGGCGCTCATCATAAGAAGGTGTGGCTCAAAGGTGATACCGCATTTTTCTGAGACACGTCCTTTTGCAACAATAGCCTGGCGCTGTAAAACACCAAAGCGATGCTGTTCATCTATAACAACAAGCTCAAGGTCGTTGTACTGTACACCGGAAGAAAAAAGTGCGTGGGTTCCGATTACAATATCAATTTCGCCTGTCTTAAGTGCTTTAAGGAGCTGGGTTCTTCCGGCAGCCTTTAGGTTTCCGGTAAGAAAGGCAGTTTTAATTCCAAAAGGGGAAAGTAATCTGTCTGTAGTTTCTGCGTGCTGGCGGGCAAGAATTTCGGTTGGTGCCATAAATGCACACTGACCTTTCCAGCTTATAATCCTTAAACATGTAAAAAGAGCACATAGAGTTTTTCCCGATCCTACATCACCCTGTAAAAGGCGAGCCATGGTAAAAGGCTGGCGGGTTGGAAGAGGAATACCCTTATCGTACTGAACTAAAATCCTGTTTCTTTCGGAATAACCTCTGTCTATTTCTGTATTCATCTGGTAGATGACTTTTTTCTGGTCTGGTGTAAGAGAATATGGCAGCGCATCAAAAAGACGCTTTTGTAGGGGAGAAAGGGAAGAAACAAATTCATCATCTGTAAAATCTTTCTGTGGTTCCAGCTCGCCTTGTGTAATTCCCCTTCGCTTTAGGCTTCTTTGGGAAATTACGTACATAAAGTGGTAGAGTTCTTCGTACGAAAGGGTTTTTCTTGCAAGCAGGGCTTTTTCAATATTTTCCGACCTGTGGATATTTATTATGGCTTCCTGTTTAGATAAAAAGCCGTATTTTTTTATAAGATGTTCCGGGATTTCGTTTTCTATTCCGTGTGCATACTGATTTAAGGCAGCTTCAATTGCTTTTGAAATATTTTTCTGCGTAAGTCCTTCTGTAAGCGGGTAGATTGGAATGACTTTCGAATTCAAAGGCCTTGTGTTTATTAAATCTGTTTCATCAATTTTAGGATCAATGTTCATCACGGTTGCTTCAAAGGCTGTACTCTGGAGTGTGTTGTATTTTACAAAAAAGTCTCCTGTAAGAGAGATAAAAGAGCCCGGAACAAGAACTTTTTCGAGGAAGGCACGGTTAAAACAGATTAAAGAAGCATGTGCGGTTCCATCACTTACAATAATTTTGAGTGTTTTCATCCGGCCGTAGCCAAACCATTCGTGCGATAAGACTTTTGCTACCGTGTGGATTTTGTGGCAGATTGCGTAATCTTTTAAAAAATGCTTTTGTGTGCGGTCTTCGTAATCACGGGGGAAATAAGAAAGAAGCTCACCGATTGTAAAGATATTCAATTTTGCGAGAAGAGTCGTGATTTTGGGACCAACACCGGTAATTGCAGAAACCGGAGTATTTATTTCGTTTAATTTCACAAAAATCCTTTAGAAAATCATCCGGGACACGCACGGAATTACATTACAGAATAATCATCAGAAAGGAATCTGCAGGATAAAGAATGAAAGATAACCAAAGAGAATATAACTTACGGCTGCAAGTACTCCGCAGAAAATCCATGTGATTAAAAGTGCTGTTGTATATTTTACGGGTTTTTTAGTGAACTTCGAAGCGATTTTATATGCAATCCTGTTTATAAAATTGTCGATTGCTACCCAGAGTGTATTTTCGTTTCGCTGCCCGTGATTTACTACAAGAACAATCCATCTTACAAAAGCTATGACTGCAAAGAAGATGAGGATGCAGTAGAAGAGGTTCCAGAATATATAAACAATTGCTTCAAGTATAACAGCAAAAGTGATTCTTGATGAATGTGATAATTTAGAAAAAAGTGAGTTTAAAACAGTAAGAATGCCGAGGGCCAGAATCGGTGAAAAATCAACATTTTCTATTCGGAGTTTTTTAAAGCGTCTGAAAAAGTTCAGATAAGGAGCTGCAACTGCAGTTATGAATTTACCGAATGTAGTAAATTTTGCTCCAGGAACCCAGGAGATGATTATTGCTCCAACACAAACAAATGAATATATCAAACATAAAAGTGCAAGAAAACTGAAAACAAAGTTCATATAAAATACCTCTAAAAAATTATTCTGTCCAGACTTCGGTAACAAAATGTATATCCCTTAATTCTTTTAATGCATGGTCATCTGCAGAAATGCGCAGCTGATCATTTACCTTAATTACAAAAGGATTTTTACCTGTGTCTATATGTAAATATACTGAACAATTACCCGTTTTATCAAATAAAAAATTCTTTAATTGAGAGATTGCCGCTTCGCTGTTGAATGTTGGATCAAGTTTTATGTGTACGGATGTTGCCGCATGTGATTCAAGAGCTTTTGCATCTTCGATTGAATCAACTATGAATGTAGGGTTGTCCCTCTGTACATCAACTTTTCCTTTAAATGCATATACGCCTGAAAGTTCCAGCCTGCTTCCAAGATTTTTCCATGTCTGCGGGAAGAAGACGCATTCAATCTGACCGGTATAATCACTCAACTTTCCAAAAGCCATAAGGTCACCTTTTTTAGTAGTGATTGTCCTGAGTCCGCTCAACATTCCAAGTGCTATATAAGATTTTCCTGAATTTTTAGCCTGCCATGGTTTTACGCCGGTTGCTTCGAGCTGTGCTTTTGCCGCTTTTTCTTCTTCTGCAATCCTCATCATATTGGATGATTTAAGGGTGACTGCGTGTTCAATTGCAAGCTTATAATCATCAAGAGGGTGACCGCTTACATAACAGCCTATGCATTCTTTTTCCATGTTTAATAATTCCATTCGTGGAATATCATTTATAACTTTAAACTGGAACTCTGTAAAATTCTTTTCTTCGTCCGGAAGTTCACCAAATAAATCACCCTGTCCTTTAATTTTATCTTCCATCACGTCGTTGGCATAATCAACTGCTTCGTCTAAGTTTGCAAGAAGGGTAGGGCGGTTGAATGTAGTTCCATCAGCTTCTTTAAGGTTGTCGAATGCTCCTGTTTTGATTAAAACTTCTATAACCTTTTTATTAATGATTACTTTTTCGACTCCGCTTTCGGGATCTTTTTCTATTCTTGAGCAGGCTCTCTTTACAAAATCTATGAATGTTTTATAAGGGCCGTTTTCGTTTCTTTCTTCTACGATTGTTCTTGCAGCTGCTTCGCCTATTCCCTTAATTCCTTTAAGTCCGAATACGATTCTTCCATCGACAACGTCAAAAATTACATCTGAGCGGTTTACGTCCGGGGCATCTACAGCAATACCCATTGAGCGAGCTTCTTCTATATACTGAGGAAGCCCGTCGGTAGATGCAATTTCGTTTGTAAGGTTTGCAGCCATGAATTCTGCAGGATAATGAGCCTTGAGCCAGCCTGTTCTGTACGCTAAAACCGAGTATGCAGCTGCGTGCGATTTATTAAATCCGTAGCCCGCAAAAGGAACCATGATATCAAAGATTTCTTCGGCGTGTTTTTCTGTATGACCATTTTTGATTGCACCTTCTACAAAGTCTTTCTTCTTACCCATCAATACTTCGGGCTTTTTCTTTCCCATGGCACGGCGGAGCATGTCGGCACCACCAAGAGAGAAGCCTGCGATTATCTGGGCAACCTTCATAATCTGTTCCTGGTAAACCATTACACCATAGGTTTCTTTTAAAAGTCCTTCGAGCGATGGATCAGGATAGTGAATTGTTTCCGGTTTCCATTTTCCTTCGATGTACTGAGGAATACAATCCATAGGACCCGGACGGTAGAGGGCATTTAAGGCAACAAGGTCTTCGATTTTTTCCGGCTGGAATTCGCGTAAGATTTTCTGCATACCAGGGGATTCAAACTGGAAAACAGCAACAGAGTCCCCGCGTTTAAAAAGCTCAAAAGTTTTTTCGTCTGTTTCGCTTACTTCGGAGGTAAGGAATGGAGGCTCATCAGGTTTTTTATGTTTATTGATGATGTTTTCTGCGTAACGTATAAGAGAAAGTGTTTTTAATCCAAGATAGTCGAATTTTACAAGGCCGCATGGTTCAATAATATCCATTGTGTACTGAACGGCAACTTCCCCTGATTTTGCATCTTTAAATACAGGTGCCCAGTTTGGAAGAGGAGTTAAACCGATTACCATTCCCGAAGCGTGAAGACCCGTGTTTCGTTTTACCCCTTCAAGGCGGAAAGCAAGGTCGAACAATTCCTGATAGCGTGGATCATCCTTATATGGAATTAGCTGACCGCCGTCGGGGAATTTTTCTGTTGGCGGATTAAATGCATCTTTAAGTGCTGCCTTAGGGTTTTCCGGAATACATTTTTTAAGAATGTTTACTTCGTTTAATGGAATGCCAAGAATACGACCGATATCTGCAATAAGGTTTTTTGGTTTAAGTGTACCAAAGGTAACAATGTGACCAACGTTGGCATCGCCGTAAAGGTCTCGTGTGTGCTGGATTATATCCTGGCGGTAATCGAAGTCCATATCGACGTCGAAATCGGGCATGGAAACGCGTTCTGGATTTAAGAATCGTTCAAAGATGAGTCCGTAGCGGAACGGATCAATGTCGGTAATCGTCATTGCATAGGCAACAAGAGAACCTGCTCCGGAACCTCGCCCTGGACCGATTGGAATGTATGGCTTTGGTCTGTTGTTTACGTTGTCCCAGGTAGATTTTGCCCAGTTGATGAATTCCCATACGATGAGGAAGTAGCCCGAAAATCCCATGGTAAAAATTATATTAAGTTCATAATCAGCGCGCTCTCGGATTTCCGGTGTGATTTCCTTGTATCGTTTTTGTAATCCTGTTTCTACAATGTGCCTTACATAATCATTCTGATTAGCCTGATAGTCGTCTCCGTGTGTGCAGAATTCTTTTGGAAGTTCAAAGCGTGGAAGACATTCCTTTAATTCAGGTGTTGAATACTGTTTTATTGTAAGATTACACATGTTTGCAATCTTGATTGTATTGTCAAAGGCTTCGGGACATTCGGGGAAGATTGAACGCATTTCCTGTTCGGTTTTAAAATACCAGGAATCAAGATCCATATCTCCGCCCATTTTTGCATGCGGTTCGTGAAGAAGGTTTTTAAATCCTATACAGCGCAAAGCATCCTGGGCAAGGGAATCTTCTCTTTCTACGTAGTGAACATCGTTTGTGGCTACAAGAGGAATGTCGAGTTTATGAGCAAGATCAATCAGTTTCTTTGCAACAATTTTCTGTTCTGGAATTCCATGATCCTGAATTTCTATGTAATAGTGATCCGGACCAAAAAGATTTTTATATTTTAATGCAAGCTCTTCTGCTTCTTTGTCCATTCCTGCAATTAAAAGCTGGGGAAGTTCTCCCTGAATACATGCAGAACAGCAGATTAATCCTTCGTGATATTTTTCTAAGAGTTCAAAGTCGATTCGTGGTTTTCCGTAATAAAGACCTTCCGTAAAAGCGATTGAAGAAAGCCATGAAATATTTTCGTATCCTTTCTGGTTTTCGCACAAAAGAATCAGGTGGAAGTAATGTGCGTGTTTATCTCCTTCTTCGCCTTTGTGACTGTATGGAACATCATTTTTTTCCAGGTGGCTTCCGTAGGCAACATAGAATTCTTCGCCTACAATAGGATTGATTCCGTTTACATGGCAGAGCTTTTCGAAATTTAATGCACCGAATAAGTTTCCGTGGTCGGTTAAAGCCAGAGCGGGCATGTTAAGACTTTTAGCTTTTGCAACAAGCTTATCTAAAGTAGCACAACTGTCTAAAAGAGAATAATCTGAGTGCACGTGAAGGTGAACGAATCCTGCAACAGGAGTTCCTTCGGGTGCCGGCTCAAATGTGTGATAGTCCGCCATTTACCACCCCTAGCGATTTCCCTGAATGGGAGAGATATAGATATTATATGCTATTTTCGAAAATTACTAAAGTTTAAATTCGTTAAGTTCTGTTGCAAGTTTGTTAAGGTTTTCCTTAGTTCCGCTTGTAGATGCCTTGGTTATTGTTGCTGCATCAGAAATCTGCTGTGAGAAGCTGTTAATCTGATTCATTGTATCGGAAATATTTCTTGTTACTTCTGCAAGATTGTGCATTTCGCGAAGAATCTGTTCTCCACCAACAAGCATTTCGGCAGAACCATTTTTTACTTCTGTTGTAGAATTACTGATTGAGCGCATTGCTTCGAGCACCTGCTGGTTTCCGGCATTCTGTTCTTCCATTGCATTTGAAATAACGCTTTCCTGCTGTTTTACCTGCTGTGAAAGCTCATAAATATTAGAGAAGGAAGTCTGGACCTGTTTGATATCTGTTGTAATCTGTTCAATTGCTTCTGAAAGCGATTTGAGGTTTTCGTCGATAGCCTTGCTCTGTGTTCCTGACTGTTCTGCAAGCTTACGGATTTCTTCTGCTACAACGGCGAATCCTTTTCCTGCTTCTCCGGCATGAGCAGATTCAATTGCAGCATTCATTGCAAGAAGGTTTGTCTGAGTTGCGATTGTCTGGATGACGCTCGAAGCCTGTAAAATACCTGCTGACTGCTGGAGAACATGTTCTGCTGTCTGTACTGCAATACGAACTTTTTCCTGTCCCTGATCTGAGGCATCTCCAAGAAGGCGTACAACTTCACTGTTTTTTTCGAGGATTTGAGAAACACTCTGAATATTTGCAACCATTTCTTCTACAGCGGCAGATGACTGAGTAACGCCTGCAGCCTGTGATTCAATTGCATTGTTGAGCGAACGGATGTTACCCATAATCTGTTCTATGGAAGAATTTGTTTCCTGTACACCGGCAGACTGATTTTCCATTTCGTTTTTAACGCTGCTCAATGCTTCTGTAATGTTCAGGATATTGTCTGTAGTTGTATCCATGTTTGCAACAAGGTCATCTGACTGGCGTACAGAATTTTTTGTTGAATTATTGATTGCAGAAAGAATTGAACCCATATGTCTTTTTAATGAGTTCATATTCTGTATGATTACACCAAGCTCACTGCGGTTATTTGGTTTTTTATCTTCGATTGTATAATCTTTCTGAGAGAGTGCAGATGCAAGTTCATCAATATCAGCTACACAATTTTTAACATCTGAAACAAGGATGTATTCAATTACAAGGAAGTAGATGAGTGTATATGCCGCAATAGGGATAATTCTGGAAATAAGGGCATCGCGGCCTTCTGCAAGGTTTTCCGGAATAACCATAACAACGATGATAAGAAAAAGGCTTCCAAGAAGAGCAAACAAAAGGGTAAGAACATTTCTCTTCATAAGAGACATGGATATTTCTTCTTTAGGGAAGTCAATAAATGCAATGCGGGGTTCAAGAATACGGATATAAAACATATAGAATAAAAGTCCGAATTCACCTACGAGGGCAATTGAAAAAAGAATTGTACAGGGTACGGGAGATTCTCCATGGAAAGATTCCGGAATCCAGCCTTTAGCAACTACCAGAAGCGAAACGACTACGCCTTCCATTACAATATTAAAAAGAGGAAGAGCTACGTTTAATGTAGAAATGAGTTTAAATCTTTTGTTAACGAGAGTTCTCTGAGAGGGATCTGCCATGTAGAGTTTTATTGTTTTATTAAGTAGATAACAGATTCCTGTTGAACAGCCTGCCGAAAAAAGGTACCCGAAAATCATTGCAGGATGGATAGCAAATTTTCCGAATTCCTGATACGAATAAAGATTTAAAAAAGCAGCAAGAACTCTGAATAAAAGAACCGGTGCCATGGTTGTTGCGAAGATAAAGGCATAGCAATACCAGGGTATAATTTTCTTCTGTTCCATAGAAACTCCTTCCAAGTTTGTATTGGTATATAGTATTATAGCATATATCCGGAAAATTTATAGCATAAATTGTTTTTTTTTAACAGGATAACAGTTATATCTTTTTGTTATAGAAACAATTGCATCTCTTTATCAGCAGGAAAAACTAAAGATACAGCATTGAGATATTTTTTGTAATGTTTTTTTGAGTGCCGTTTTATTTAAAACATACATCAACTTCGAATGAACCATATTTTGTGGAAAATGGAATTGCAATTACAGGAAAGTTCTTAGGCCACATAATCTGATGGTTAGGACCGGAAACTGTAAGCGGTGGTGAAATCTCAAGTTCATATTCAGGAATTTTTGAAATAGCGTTTCCCGAGATGATGTTTGTAAATTCACTTACAAGCTCGCATGCCATTTCTTCCCTTTCGTCGGGCTTACATTCAATTCCGGAAACTTCCAGCATTTTAGAAGCCAGCACCTTATGAAGACGGAATGCTACAATTCCCTTGTGAAAGCCTGTTGCGCCGATAATCCCCGAAACTTCCCATGGATGACCTGCATTAATATCAAGAATATAAGGCTCTTTGTTTTGAGTTGTAATCTGGAACATGGATTCAAAAGCGTCCATTCCAGCGGTTAAAAATGCATTAATTAATTTTGCGTCCATACTTCTATTTTATATCAGGTTTGCAGAAAAAAAAAGTTTTATTGTATAAAGAATGTTTTTTCTCTATAATATGCATTAATTTTATTGATTAAGCTGCGCGTCATAATTGCGTGGCGGAGGTTAGATATGAGCGAAGTAAGAGTTAGATATGCACCGTCTCCAACAGGAATGCAGCACATTGGTGGTGTGCGCACTGCACTTTTTAATTATTTATATGCACGTTCTCAGGGTGGAAAATTCATTCTCCGTCTGGAAGATACAGACCGCACCCGCTATGACGAAAAATACGTTCAGAATCTCTATGATACAATGGAATGGCTTGGAATAGACTGGGATGAAGGCGGTTCTAAAGGTGGTGAATATGGTCCTTATGTTCAGTCTGAAAGATTTGAGCTTTATAAAGAATATGCCATGAAGCTGATTGAAAACGGCGAAGCTTATTACTGCTTTTGTGATGCAGAACGCCTTGACCGCATAAGAAAGATTCAGACAGAAAATAAGATGGCACCCGGCTACGACAGAAACTGCCGTCATTTAACTCCCGAAGAAGTAAAGGCAAACTTAGATGCCGGAAAACCATATGTAATCAGACTCAAGGTTCCGATGGAAGGGACAACAAAATTCCATGACCACATCCTTGGCGATATTGAATGGAAAAACGAAGATATTTCTCCGGACCCTGTTTTATTAAAGAGCGACGGATTCCCGACTTATCACCTTGCAAACATTGTAGACGATCACTTTATGAAAATCAGTCACGTAATGCGCGCACAGGAATGGATTCCTTCTACACCGCTTCATGTTCAGATGTATAAATCATTCGGATGGGAGCATCCTGAATTCTGTCACCTTCCGATGGTAAACGGTTCGGACGGAAAAAAACTTTCAAAACGACACGGTTCAACTTCTTTAAACGAATTCCGCGCACGTGGATATTTACCACAGGCAATCGTAAACTATGTTGCAATGCTCGGCTGTTCTTACGAAGAAGGAAAAGAATTTTATACACTCGAAGAGCTTGCAAAGAACTTTAAGCTTGAACATTTGAACAAGGCTCCTGCAGTATTTGATTATAAAAAGCTTGAATATTACAACGGAAACTATATCCGCCAGCTTTCTACAGAAGAACTTTATAAGTGGACACTTCCGTTCATTACAGGTACCGGCGATGCCCTCTTAGAAATCAATCCGGAAAATCCTCAGCCAAAACCAAATGTTGGTCCTGAATTCTCCGGTGTTGCACTTGGAGAAGACGGCCGTCCATACTGCGTAGACAAGAGCATGAACATGAGCACAGAAGATGTTGAAAAAACATTGATGGGACTTATGCCGCTTATTCAGGAACGCCTTAAGTTCTTAACAGAAGCTGCAGAAATGGTTCACTTTATGTTTACAGAACCAGCTGTTCCTCCTGCAGATCAGATTATTCCAAAGAGAATCGATGCTGCAAAAACTAAGGAAGTACTTGAAGTAGCAAAGGAATTTGTTGCAAAGGTATTCGAACTCGATCACGAGGGAGCAGAAGAATGGGCAAAAGCAAAGGCCGAAGAGCTTGGAATTAAACTCGGAGACTTTATGATGCCAATCCGTATGGCCGTAACAGGAAGCCGTGTAAGCCCTCCACTTATCGGTTCCATTGTTGTTCTTGGTAAAGAGCACTCTCTTGCAAGAATCGACCGCACCCTGGCAACATTGTAATTTATGAAATCTAACGGCGATACTTTTTTAGTGTCGCCGTTTTTTTGGGAGTTTTTTTTATGATTAAAAATCGTGCTGCTTCACTTATTATAATTTTATTGATTTATATTTTTGCAGCTGTTTGTGGCTTTTTTATTTTTACTTTTTTTGCTTCGAAGTTTTCTTTGGTGCTTTCATTATTGCTTGCAGATATTGGTGCAACAATTGTTGTTTTTATTTTCAGTTTGATTTTTAATAATGCTTCGGTTTATGATCCGTACTGGAGTGTGCAGCCGCCTGTGATTCTTGGTCTTACATTTATCAATTACATTCTGGTAACTGAACTTGGCTCTGCCCTTCTTGGCTTAAATGATGAAGAAGCTAAGATTGCATTATCGCCTGTTGCAGTGTATTTGTTTATAACAGTTCTCTTCTGGTCTATAAGACTTACGGCTAACTGGGTTTATAATTTTAAAAGTTTTGAATATCAGGACTGGCGTTATGTTATGCTTAAGAAAAAAACAGGACGCTTTTATCCTGTTGTAAATTTTTTTGGCATTCATTTATTTCCAACCTGTGTTGTTTATTTATGTGTGCTTCCTGCTGTAATAGCTTTTTTTGAAGATGCAGATTTTGGTGTGGCAAGTGCACTCTTTATTACATTGAGTCTTTTTGCAGCCATCTTTCAGGGAATTGCAGATATTCAGATGCATAAGTTTAGAAAGTCAGGTGTGGGTGGCTTTATCAGGACAGGACTCTGGAAGCATTCCCGACATCCGAATTATCTTTGCGAAATCCTTATGTGGTGGGGAATAGGACTTGCAGGAGTTTCTGCACTGGGCTGGAACTACTGGTATCTTTTAGCCGGAGCTCTTATAAATACCCTTATGTTCTTTTTTGTAAGCATCCCTATGGCAGAAAAGCGACAGTCCAGAAAACCCGGCTTTGAAGAATACAAAAAAGAAACCAGAATGTTGTAAAATGAATCATTCGCACATTTACACTATACAAAATACGTGTTATATTTTCACCATAGGAAATGTCCTGATTCTGGCGGTGCCTCCACGTAACTCAATCAGCTTTGGCTGAATTAATTTACAGGAGGCTTGCTTATGACATGTGATTTTATTATTACAACGGTAACATGTGTTGCCACTATAATATGCACTGTTATAGCAGTTCTCTCATATTTTAGAAATAAAAATGAGTAAAAAATAAAGCCGCCATAGTCCATCACAACGACTGGCGGCTTTGACTTACAACGTGGAGACGACCCATAGAAACGGGCATTTCCTTTCATTTAATATAACATAGAAACTGGTGGCAGTCAAATTCATCAGAGGTTATAAAACAAGGATTATATATGACAAAAATATTATTTGTATGCCATGGAAATATATGTCGTTCACCGATGGCCGAATTTGTGATGAAGGAACTTGTTCGGCGTGCGGGGCTCGAGGATGAATTTCTTATTGAATCTGCTGCAACAAGCCGCGAAGAGCTCGGAAACGACATGCACTATGGAACACGAACAAAACTCCAGCAAATGGGGATTCCTTTTACACGCCGCGCTGCCCGCCAGATGACAAAAGATGATTATGACCGCTATGATTTTCTTGTTGCAATGGACGACGAAAATATTTATTACATGACTCGCCTTTGGAATCCGGACCCGGAGCGTAAAATCGTGCGCCTTCTTTCTTTTGCAGGACTAACCCGCGATATTGCCGATCCATGGTTTACAGGAAATTTTGACGACACTTATGATGATGTCCTTAAAGGCTGCACCGCATTTTTAAGGTATATAACAAAAAAATAATTTTTCTTCCATATAAAATATCATTTTTTTACAATTTCACACTCATTTTTTACAACATTATTTAAATTATTGAAGTATAATAATTAACAGAAAGTAAGCTTTTAAAAAACTGTGAGGTAAGTATGAAAAAGTTAGGTTTTGGGCTCATGAGGCTTCCTTATTCGGAAGATAAGACCTGGGGAAACGTAGATTTAGAAAAAACCCGCGATATGATAGACACTTATATGAAAGAGGGTTTCACTTACTTTGATACTGCATGGGTATATCATGGTGGATTCAGCGAGAAAATTTTTGGTGAACTCGTAGGAAAACGATACCCAAGAAATGAATTCCAGGTAACAACAAAAATGCCTTTATGGAGCATGAAAGAAAGCTCAGAATTACAGAAGATTTTTGACGAGCAGCTTGAAAAATGTCATGTTGATTATTTTGATTATTATTTCCTTCACGCATTAAATAAAGAAGTTTACGAAAAAGCAGAAAAGCTTGGTGGATTTGAATGGATGCAGAAGATGAAGGCTGCGGGAAAAATCAAACACCCGGGATTCAGCTTCCACGATACAGCAGATGTACTCGAAGAAATTCTTTCTGCCCATCCGGAAGTAGAACTTGTTCAGCTTCAGATTAACTATATTGACTGGGAAAGCGATAACGTTCAGAGTCGTAAGTGTTATGAAGTATGTCGTAAACACGGCATTCAGGTTTCCATCATGGAGCCTATAAAGGGCGGAAGTCTTGCAAATCTTACAGACGAAAGCAGAAAGTATTTCAATAAGGTAAATCCTGATGCTAGCCTTGCAAGCTGGGCTGTAAGATATTGTGCCAGCCTTGATAATATCCTTGTTGTTTTGAGCGGTATGAGCAATATGGAACAGCTTAAGGATAATATGTCTTATATGAAGTATTTTGTTCCACTTTCTTCGAAGGAACAGAAGGCTGTAAAAAAGACTGCAAAATTTATTGCAAAGACAATCGCCATCCCTTGTACGGCTTGCCGCTATTGTGTAGACGGATGTCCTAAAAAGATTAATATTCCACGCTATTTTGAACTTTACAACGAACAGAATCGTTATGGTGTTGCAAGTTATAAGTGGCATTATGATGAAGCTAAGAAAAACGGCGGAGCTCCGGGAGATTGTATTTCTTGCGGCGCATGCCAGAGACACTGCCCTCAAAAGCTTAAGATAATCGATCTTCTTAAAGAAGTAAAAAATACATTCGAAGCATAAGACTTTAAGAGTAAATATAGGTTAAACGTAAAGAGCTGTCCTTGGAGGTTTTAAAACTTCTAAAAGGACAGCTCTTTTTTATTTAAGTCGGCACAGATTGATTAATTATCAATGCGCCACGTGTTATTTTTATGCCTGTAAAGCGGTAACAGCAACAGTTGCAACAATGTCTTCTACGTTACAGCCGCGGCTAAGGTCGTTTAATGGTTTTGCAAAGCCCTGACAGATTGGACCGATTGCCATCCATCCGCCCATGCGCTGACAGATTTTGTATCCGATGTTTCCTGCGTTGATGTTAGGGAAGATGAATACGTTTGCGTGACCTGCAACCTTGCTTCCAGGAGCCTTGAGTTCTCCAACTTCAGGAGCGATTGCTGCATCAAACTGGAATTCTCCGTCCAATGCTAAGTCCGGGGCAGCAGCTTTTGCAAGTTCTGTAGCCTTCTGAACTTTTGTTACAGTGTCGTAGAATTTTGCATCGTTTCCAGAACCCTTTGTAGAGAAAGAAAGGAGTGCTACGCGTGGTTCAATTCCACCGATTTTTTTAGCTGTGTCTGCAGATGCAATTGCAATGTCGCAGAGTTCTTCTGCTGTAGGTTCAATGTTGATTGCACAGTCACCGAAAACAGAAACGCCTTCTTTGATGTATGGATTTCCACCCTGTGGTGCTACCATGATAAAGCAGCTTGAAACAGTCTTAAATCCAGGTGCAGTTTTGATTACCTGAAGACCAGGGCGTAAAGTGTTTGCAGTTGAGTGGCATGCACCAGAAACAAATCCGTCTGCATCTCCAGCCTTAAGGATGAGAGCTCCGTACATAGTGTGATCTTTTAAGATAGCGGCTTTTGCAGCAGCTACATCAGCATATTCAGGAGCTCCTGTTTTCTTGTTGATTTTTCCTTCGCGTGCCTTAAAAAGGAGTTCTGCATATTTATCTGCGTTTGCATCTTTTGCAGGGTCAACGATTGTTACACCGCTTAAATCTGCATTGCTTCCGCTTGCCTTAATGTCATCGTCGCTTCCAATCAAAATGATTTTTGCGATTCCTTCTTTTACGATTTTTGATGCTGCTTCTACAACACGTTTATCTTCGCCTTCGCATAAAACGATTGTTTTATTTGCAGCCTTTGCCTTGTTTAATAAATCTTCTACAAATGCCATTTTTATCCTCGGATTTTATAAAAAATATGCTACAATTATACCGCATATATGGAAAAAATGTAATAAGGGGAAGAAGATGAATGTAAAAATGACTGTATTAAAACGTTTCGCTTATGGTTTTCTTATTCTTCTGGCAGCATGTGTCATCGGGATGGGTGTAACATTGATAAGACAGGAAGTACTGGAGGTTGAAACATTCCTTATTCCTTTTATAGTTTTTTTTGCATTAAACCTTGTTATTCTTTTTATGGAAGCTGTTTTTAATCCTACTCTGGTAAAAATAAATAAAGTTCTATCATTGATCATGATTACGATAGTATTTTTGACAAGAGGATATACAGATAAGTTTGAATTTTTTCTGTATTTTTCCATTTTGATTCCTTTTGTATTATGCCAGATTCCTCTGGAGAAAGAGGAAGAACGCATCAGACGGGAATTTTTTGGAACTACTCCTCCTAAGGAAATAATAAAATCTTATGTAATTCTTTTTTTGATTCTTATTCTGGTTTATAGTATTGCAGCAATGTTTTATTGGGATTTGACACCAGCTAAAAATGAAACGGGAAAAATGATTCTGATTTGTGCTATTATTCTTCCGGTTATTTTCTGGGGTATGTATCTTCTTTACCGTTTTGTTATCAAGAGAACAAAAATCACAACAGTGGTTAAGAAAATCATAATCTTATTTTGTGGAATTATGATTTATTTTCTCTGTTCCTCTAAAGAAAAATTTATTGAACATCTTCCTATTATTATAGATTTGGCAAGTTATATCACACTCACGATTCATGATTTGTATCTGGAAAAGCAGAAGCAGAAACAATACAAACCGATTTTCCATCCTTGAATCCGCAAAATCTTAAGGAAAATCTCTTTCCTTTAAAATGTGAATCTGATATAATCAAAAAAATTCTAAAGGGGTAGAATAGAATGTTAACTGGTCGTAATTTGATACAGCCGGATGATCTTACGGTTTCCGAAATCGAAGAAATTTGTAAATTAGCAGAACAGATTATTGTTGATCCTAAATCTTTTAATGATGTGTGTCGCGGGAAAATTCTTGCGACACTTTTTTTTGAGCCGAGCACTAGAACACGACTTTCTTTTGAGGCGGCAATGCTCAGACTCGGTGGTTCTGTAGAAGGCTTTTCGGATGCAGATAACACTTCTACATCAAAGGGAGAAACTCTTGCAGATACAATCAGGGTTGTTTCAAGTTATGCAGATGTAATTGCAATGCGTACTCCAAAAGAAGGTGCGGCACTTTTAGCAAGTAAATATTCTGCCTGCCCGATTATCAATGCAGGAGACGGCGGACACTATCATCCGACACAGACTCTTACCGACCTTGTAACAATCAGACAGCTTTTAGGTGGATTAGAAAATCATACTGTAGGTTTCTGCGGGGATTTAAAATTCGGACGAACGGTTCATTCTCTTGCAGAAGCGCTCCGTCATTTTAAGGGAAATAAGTTCATCTTCATAAGTCCAAAAGAGCTCACTGTTCCTGATTACTTAATCACAAATGTTTTGGAGCCGGCCGGTGTAAAATACGAAATTGTCGAAAATCTTGATTCAGTTATAGATCAGCTTGATGTTCTTTATATGACCCGCGTTCAGAAAGAAAGATTTTTTAATGAACAGGATTACATCCGCTTAAAGGACACTTACATCCTCGATACAGAAAAGATGAAGCTTGCACGCAAAAACATGATTATACTTCATCCTCTTCCGCGCGTAAACGAAATCACTCCGGAAGTTGATGATGATCCTCGCGCTGCATATTTTAAGCAGGTAAAATACGGAATGTATGCAAGAATGGCTTTAATCGCAAAGCTCACAGGTGCACTTTAAGGAGGGGAAAATGTTAAACGTAAATACTATAAAAAACGGACTAGTAATTGATCATATACGCGCAGGCTCAGGCTGGAAAATCTATCAGTGGCTTGGACTTGATAAGGCACCTTTTACATCATGTCTTATTCAGAACGTTGTTTCTAAAAAATCCGGTAAAAAGGATATCATTAAAATCGATAATATCATCAACATTGACTACTCTGTGCTCGGTTTTATTGATCCGGAAATCTGTGTAAACATCATTAAAAACGAACAGATTGTAAATAAAATCACTATGGAATTGCCTCCAAAGGTTAGCGGCGTCTTCAACTGTAAAAATCCTCGCTGCATCACACAGACCGAGCATTATGTAAAACCTACATTCATTCTTGCAGATAAGAAAAAGGGCATTTACAGATGCGAATATTGTGACACATTATATCTTGCTGGTGGAGATAAATGACAAGAGCAACTTTAATTTTTAATGCAAGACTTCTCGACGAAGCTATGGATACTCCTGGCGCTTTACTGATTGTTGATTCTAAAATCAGGGCGGTTTTTCAGGGATATTTTACTTCTGTAGATACTGCTTCTGTGCTGGCTCATCAGGTGATGGCAGAGGATGGCTGCGAAGCTGATTCAAGGCTGGAGCTTTACGATGCACGTGGTCTTACCGTAACACCGGCTTTTATTGATATGCATGTTCATATGCGCTACCCGGGACAGACAGAAAAGGAAGATTTGAATACGGGACTTCATGCGGCAGCTGCAGGCGGATACGGAACTGTTGTTGCAATGCCGAATACTAATCCTGTTGTTTCATCTTTTGATCTTGCAATAAAAATTGAACAGGAAGCAAGGGCTGTGGGACTTTCCCATATGTTCCAGACTGTGAGCATCACTAAGAATTTTGATGGCGAAACGGTTTCTCACTTAGAGACGCTGGATAAAAAATATATTCCTGTTATAAGCGAAGATGGACGCGAAGTTCTTTCTTCAAAAGTGATGCTTGATGCTATGAAGATTGCGGCTTCTAAAGGTTTGATTGTAAGCTGTCACTGTGAAGATCCTTATCTTGCCACTGCAGCAAAACCATTCAGAAAAGAAGGAACTCCCGAAAGTCTTACAAAGGCAAATGAACTTTTAGCACTTGCCGAAGATACCTGTACAATCAGAAATCTTTTACTGGCTCAATCAGCTGGGTGCAGAATTCATATCTGTCATGTAAGTACTGCTAATTCAATAGATGCTGTTCGTGCCGCTAAAGAAGAATTTTATGATGTAGGACACGTTACCTGCGAAGTTACTCCTCATCACCTTGCTCTTACAGGAACTGATGAGCCGAATATTTATTCAATTGTTAATCCGCCGCTCAGAACAGAAGAAGATAGAATCTGTTTAATAGAAGCTTTACGCGATGGAACAGCCGATGTAATTGCTACAGACCATGCACCTCATACCGCAGAAGATAAGGCTGCCGGAAGTCCTGGATTTACGGGGCTCGAGACAGCGTATGGAGTCTGTAATACTGTCTTAGTAAAAGAAAATCAGTTTAGTCCAAGGCGATTGAGTCAGCTTATGTCTTCTGCTCCTGCAAGAATCTTAGGGCTTCAGAAGGGATTACTCCGCTCAGGATATGATGCAGATATTACTTTAGTTGATCCTGATGAAGAATGGACAGTTGATTCAAGTCTTTTCTGTTCAAAAGGAAAGGCAACTGTATTCGAAGGAAAAACTCTTATGGGAAAGGTGCACGCTCTTTTTATAGACGGACGCAAGGTTTTCGACAGATAAATCTTCAATAATAAATATTCTGCCCCCGATTTTATAAGAATTTTTCATGTTTTTGGGGCAGAATTTTTTTATATTTTTTCTCTGATTTTAAATAAAGTACTTTTCATAGAAACATTGTTTGTGGTATATTTATACTGTGTAAGTGCATAAATATGCATAACGGGTTCAGGCCTGCCGATTGCTGAATTACCGTTTGTTCTTGCATTTACAGAGGAGTAAAAAGAAATGAAAAATGCTTACGTAAACCGTGTATGGGAAGAAGTAAAAGCAAAAAATGCTAACGAACCTGAATTCTTGCAGGCCGTTGAGGAAGTTTTAACAACTCTGGATCCAGTTGTAGATCAGATGCCACAACTTGAACCAAATGCCATTCTTGAAAGATTGGTAGAACCTGAACGTGTAATTCAGTTCAGAGTACCTTGGATGGATGATGCAGGTAAATATCATGTAAACCGCGGATTCCGTGTACAGTACAACAGTGCTATTGGACCTTACAAAGGAGGTCTTCGTTTCTCTAAGGAAGTAAACCTTTCTGTTCTTAAATTCCTCGGATTTGAACAGGTTCTTAAAAACTCTCTTACAACATTACCTATGGGTGGTGGTAAGGGTGGTTCTGACTTCGATCCTCATGGAAAATCAGACAAAGAAGTTATGCGCTTCTGCCAGTCATTCATGACAGAACTTTATCGCCACATTGGTCCTGATACAGACGTTCCAGCTGGTGATAAGAATGTTGGTGGACGCGAAATCGGATTCTTATTCGGACAGTACAAGAGAATCCGTGATGAATATACTGGAGTATTAACAGGTAAGGGTCTTACATTCGGTGGTTCTTTAATTCGTACAGAAGCTACCGGATACGGTCTTATCTACTTTGCTCAGGAAATGCTCAAGAAAGTTGGAGATGACTTTAAAGGCAAGACTTGTGTTGTTTCTGGATCTGGAAACGTTGCAGAATATGCTGCAGAAAAACTTATCCAGCTTGGAGCAAAAGTTGTTACACTTTCTGACTCAGACGGATACATCTACGATGCAGACGGTATTACTCAGGAAAAACTTGACTGGGTTAAGGAACTCAAGACAGTTCGCCGTGGTCGTATCTCTGAATATGCTAAACAGTTCCCTTCTGCAAAATACTTTGCAGGAAAGAAAGTATGGGAAGTTAAATGTGACTGCGCATTCCCATGTGCTACACAGAACGAACTTCTTGGTGAAGATGCACAGAAGCTTTTGGATAACGGCGTAAAACTCGTTGCAGAAGGTGCTAACATGCCTTCTAACATCGATGCTGTAAACAAATTCCTTGCAGCTAAGATTCTTTACGCTCCAGGTAAAGCTTCAAATGCCGGTGGTGTTGCAACATCTGGTCTTGAAATGTCTCAGAACTCAGAACGCCTCTCTTGGTCTTCTGCAGAAGTTGATGCAAAACTCCACGACATCATGATCAACATCCACAACAACGCTTACGACACAGCAGTTAAATTCGGTGCTAAAGATGGTAACTGGGTTAACTACGTGGCTGGTGCTAACATCGCAGGTTTTGTTAAAGTTGCAGATGCAATGATCGCACAGGGATTAGTATAATAAGTTTTCAGGCTGATAACGACAAATGTCGTTGCAGCCTAAAACTTTTAATGCCGTGATATGTAGCACATACACGTCAAACCAATTTCAAAGCCGCCAGTTTTACTGCGGTTTAAATCATAGAGAAGGCACGTTAAACGTGCCTTTTTAAATATTGGAGTAGTTGGTTCGTATTTTTTTAGTAACCTAAATAGCTATGCAGGAAATCAGTTCTATCCGAAAATTTGCGATTAATAATGCGGTTCCAATCATGCAGGACGAAAGTAATGAATTCATCTGTAATTATATCCGTGAGCATGATTCTAAAAAGGTGCTCGAAATAGGAACTGCAATCGGGTTTTCTTCGATAAAGTTTGCGCAGGTGCGTGATGATGTTTTTGTCACTACGATAGAATCTGATATAGACAGGCACATTAAGGCAAAAGAAAATTTTACTGCTTTTGGAGTTGCAGACAGAGTGAATGCCGTTTATGCCGACGCCCTTAAATACGAAACCGACGAAAAGTTTGATGTAATCTTTATTGATGCGGCTAAAGCTCAGTACATCAACTTTTTTGAAAAATATAAAAACAATCTTTCGGAAGGCGGCGTGATAATCACCGATAATCTTTCGTTCCACGGAATGGTCGAGGACATGAGTCTAACAAATAATTACAGCACAAAGCGCCTCGTAAAAAAAATCCGAAAGTACATACTATTCTTGCAGGAAAACCAGGAGTTCGAGACCACGTTCTACGAGTGCGGGGATAAGATATCCGTCAGTCGGAGAAGATAAGCCGGCTGGGATAAATGTCATAAATTTGAAAACAAATTATATGCAGCCGGCGGGATAAGATTTCCGGTTCCCCCGGGTTTTATTCAAACCTAAACCACTTAAAGTCAAAATTGCTTCCCGGGAGGAAGATAAAGCTTACTTCAACCTTGCCCTGGATTTTTCCAAGTTCGAAAGTCTGTTCGGTGTAATCATCTGAGCGGGCAAATTCTATTCGCTCTGTTTTTGCGCTTCCATCTGCCCCAAGGATTTTGATGTTGATTGAGTTTGCATGGTCCTTTGCACGACCTAAGATTGTTATGCGCGATGCGGAAGAGAAACTCATATCGCTGAAAATCAAACTTACGTTGTTTCCAATCTTTGTTACTGCATCCTCTGTTTTTGTAAATGAATCACCTGTGATAGAATCTGCATCAAGGGCGCAGAGTTTTGCTTTGGCTTTTGGAGTTTTATCAAAATAAAAGCCTTTAAAGTACACGTCGTTTTTGAAGAAGAAAGAAATTGTGTGAACTCCAAAAAGACGTCTTTCGAGCGTGAAAACATTTTCTGAATATACGTTGTAGATGGATTCATGCTTATAGGTAAACTGACCAAGGGATTTTCCATTTTCCGGAGTGCCGTCAAAAACTTCTACAGGAAGCTCTGTCATAAAAGAGAAAATCGGGATGTGGATGCTGTCGGCCCCTTCTTTTCCAAAATCAACTTTGTCAAAAGAAATCCAGCTTTCTCCGTTGTTTCTGGTAGAAATTCCACTTTCCAGGCAGACAATCGGTTTTTCTTTTCCGCCGCCCCAGGAATCAAAACGGCATGCTTCTATGAGGGTGAAAGGGTCTCGGTTAGAGTTTCCAAAGCCTGTTACAGTAAAAGGTAAATCACTCATAACTTCGTCGAGTTCTGTGTTGTTACGTGCTGTACATCGGAGAATGCATTTACCATCATTTTTTGCTTTTATGACTGCACTTTCAGTTCCACTTCCTTTTCCTTTAAGTTCCGAAACTTCTATAAAGTCGCTTGAAACACATTCAGGTAAAACAGGATTCCAGTTGATTTCTTTAAGGCTTGCGTTTTCCGGTAATACCTTTGCGCTCACTTTTATTTCTGATTTTGTCTTATTAAGATCAGTTTTTTCGGTGCAGCTGATTTCGATTTTTCTTAAAGGGATAAAATCATTTTCCGGTTTTAAGCTTGAATCTGGCAGAATGCTGTTCCATTTTCCGTCTTTGTAAGAAAGGGCAGAGGATGTAAGATCTTTAGAGGCGGCCTGAACTGTAAAAGATGAACGTTTGTCCTTTGCTCGAACAATCGCAACAAGGCGGTTAGAAAAAAGTCGTCTGGTATGTTTTTTATCTGTACCAACATACTCTTCGTAATCGGTTGAGTCTCCGTTATCAAGACCACAGAGTACGGCATCTCCGTTAACTTCCACAGTGATATAGTTTCTTGCATTTTCTACAGGCGTTCCATTTTTATCCTGAACCATCAAATCTATAAAGAAAAGATTTTCTGTGTCGTAGTTTTCCGGGCTAAGGATGATTTTAGATGGATCTTCGGGAGTTTTCTGAACATCCTCTGCGATTATGTTTCCGTCTTTGTCATATCCTACGGCTTTTATTTCGCCCTTATGATATTCAGCCTGCCACTGCCCGAACGGATTTGGGGAGTTTTCGTGATCGATGTCCTTTTTGCCAAATGACTTTCCGTTTACAAAAAGTTCAACACTGGCAGCATTCGTATACGCTTTTATATCAATCAGCTGACCTTCGTTAAAATCCCAGTATGGAAGAAGGTGAACAAAAGGCTCTGCATTTTTATTCCATTCAGATTTATAAAGATAGAAGGTGTCTTTCGGAAAGCCTGCCGTATCAATCTGGCCAAAGTAGGAATTCTTTGTGTGATACGGAGTCGGTTCTCCAATGTAATCCCAGCCTGTCCAGATGTATTGACCAAAGCAGAAATCCTTATGTTTTGCTTCTGTGATTACGGCTTGAGTATTTTTTGCGCCCCACGGTACAGTACAGTTTCCAAGGCTTGAGCACTGTCCGTCAGAGAAGGTAATCAGTTTTAAGGTTTCCGGGAAATGATAGATTCCGCGGCTTTGTACTGTTGATGCAGTTTCGCTTCCGTAGATTACCCAGTCCGGATATTTTTTGTGATGTTCGTCGTAAAGGCGTTCAAGATAGTTGTAGCCAACAAGATCCAGTTCCATTCCACATTTTTGTGCTTTTTCGTCCATCATGTAGTTAGAAGCAGAGGTAATAGGGACAACCCTAAGCGGATCATATTTTAATACTTCTTTGTAGAGCTTTTTTGTGATTTCAAGACCGTTTCCGCCGACTGTATCAAAAATCTCATTTCCGATTGACCACATAAGAAGGCATGGATGATTACGGTCTTTTTTTACCCAGTTACGGATATCTATTCTGTAGTTGTCGTTAAAATAGTTTCCGTAATCAAAAGGAGTTTTTGGCATTTCCCACATATCAAAAATTTCATCATCAATTAAAAGTCCAAGCTCATCGGCTAAATCCATCCAGGCTTTTGGAGGAGGATTGTGGGAACAGCGGACAGAATTAATTCCCATTTCTTTGAGCATTAAAAACTGTCGGCGAAGTGCATTTTTACTGAATGCAGAACCGAGTGCACCATGGTCGTGATGATGGCAGGCTCCATTTATGACTACGTGCTTTCCGTTTAAGAAAAAGCCTTTATTTTTGTCGAACGAAATTGTTTTAAATCCAAAATTACATGTTACGCTGTCGATGATTTTTCCGTCTTTGTCGTAGAGATCTGTTTTTGCAATATAGTAATCAGGTTTTTCGATGTCCCAGATAAGAGGATTTTTTACTTTGATTTGGGTGACTGTTTCGCTTGTTAAAGGTGTTTGTAAAAATACGTTTCCGTTAAAATCTGTGAGCGTTGTAGAAAGTTTATAATCATTAAGATTTCTGGAAATAAGATTTCCGTCGGCGGCCGGGGTAGAATCATCATCAGTTGATTTATCATCAGACGGGCGGTTTTTATATTTTTTTACTTCCGTACCGATTGTAAGAGTCCAGATTTCTTCATCATCTTTTTTGGCACAAAGATAATTTCCATCAACAGGAATAAAAGTTTCCGGCTTATTGATGAGATTAACATCGCGGAAAATACCGGCACCCGAATACCATCTTGTATTACAGTTTTGATAGACACAGATTACAAGGATTTCGTTTGCACCTTCTTTTACAAAAGGTGTTAAATCTATTTCGAAGGTTGAGTATCCGTATTTCCATCCGCCCGCATACTGATTATTTATCCAGATGCCAGAATTCATATAAACGCCTTCGAACTGTAAAAATAGCGCACGCGAAGAGATATCGTCTTTTGTAAGGGTAAATGTTTTTTTATAAAAACCGATGCTGTTTCGGTATAAAGCCTTTGCCTTTGTAATCATCCAGTCGTGAGGAATGGTCACTGGTGAAAAGGGAAGTGTTTTAGAAGTGTCGTAAAAATCAGCCGGAGACAAAAGATTCGGCTTTCCATTAACATACATTTTTTCTTCCGGGATGGAAGCTTCTGCAAAAGTCCAGTTATCGTTGAATAAAGTCATCATGCTTATATTCTAGAATGGAAAGTGCAAAAAAGATATAAAGAAAATCCACAAAAATATTAAAAAAATAGCCTGAAAAATTAAAAAGCCCCTGGAAGAGCCCAGATAATCCTAAGCACCACAATACGAAAGATACCGCTGCTGGATTCCTCCTCTGACGGGGTTTTCTAACAATTGCGTGAAAGGCATCTGGACTCATCCAGAGGCTCTTATAAAGTCGACTTATAAAACATAAAGTATTATTGATTTTAAGTCAACGGGATTCAGAATCAAATCCAAATCAAAAACAAAATGAATCAAAGCGAAAGCAGAATGCAGGAAGAATCATCAGAAGGTAAAGACGAATTCCACTCCGACTCCAATCAAGGCTATAAGTAACATCTGCCCGACGTTCGAAAGGATATCATATTCTTCACCGATGTTTGGAATAACAGGGATGCGCGTTACTACCCCAAGCCTGAAAAGTTCATTAAAACTGTAGCCGGTTTTTACGTAGACATTAACACTTGCATTGAGCATTTCGATTGGTGTGTATAAAAATTCAAGACCAACGTCTGTATAAACTCCCTTTTCGCCCGGAATATCGGTATAACCCAAAAAGAAACTGAAGCTTGGTCCAACCTCAGATTTTTCTGAATCAATAAAAAGATAACCAACGCTTGCACCCAGAGCAAAATTTCCAAAATTAACTTCCGGTACTACAGAAACTCCGGTAAGAAAAGATCCTGTAAGACTGGTTCTGAATTTTATGGCAGAATGTAACGGAGCAAGAGAAATTAAAACAATGATTATACCAAGGAATTTTTTCATATTTGCCTCCTCATGATTTTGCTTCGAGAATAATTGTACCATCAGAAAACCAATCTGTATAGATGATTTTTTGATGGGCATGTGATTTCTATCGACTTTTAGACTTTATTCTGGGGCTCTAATTTTTTTGTCCCTTGATTTTCTAGCGAATAGAAATCTGATTTCAGCCCTCTACAGAAGAAAAAAATACAGCGACAAAAGCGAGAGTGAAAGAATAAGCTTGATTTTTGCGTCCTTCATCTCGTTCCCACAGTTTATACGATTCCTTACTGCGATAAGTTCTTTTTCCATCTTTGCTTCATTTCTGTCTGATCTTCTGCCGGCCCCTCTGTATTCAGTGATGATTTTTTTGTACTTCATAAAAAGATACATAGCCCCTGTAGTGATTGTGCAAGCCAGAGTGATTTTGATAAGTCCTGAAAGAATTTCCATAGTGTTCTCCTTAAGTTTTATTGATTAAATTATAGTGGGGTAGAGTGTCATGGAATGGCACTGTGAATTTTTTTTTATTTTTTTTTGCGTCCTGGAATGGATGATTTTTTATCTATTCACGGGTCTGGGTGGTGAGGAATATTAATCTGTCCATGGGGGTGTTAAAAATTCTTATCTATTAACAGGGCCTATTCCCACAGATTGGGAATGAAAGTGTTGTATATTAGTGGTAATCGGACGCATGTCTGAAAGGAGGAAACTTATGGAAAAAAGAAAAGAGTTCTTTAACAGAATACTTGCTATGGCAAAAAGGGCTCAAGACTGGTCATATCCAGAAAGAGAATATGAAAATGTCGAAGTATACATCAGTCAGCTTGGAAAATCATACCGCTACTACATGACGAATAATGCACGATGCCTTATGAAAAAACTTTCAGAACGTAATTACGCAATGCCCGAACCTTGTGAGTTTAAGGATAATCCATGGTTGGCAAAAGAAGTCAAAAAGAAAATGATAGAACTTGGAGTAAGTTATTCCTTCGAAGATGATGTGGCCCACATAGTAAATTATTTTCCGCCGTGGAGTGAACCGATGATTGGTTATTTGAGGTAAAGGGATTGCGGGGAGAGTGAAAAAGATTTTTATGAAGATTAAAAAATCTAGTATATAATATCTTGTAAAATGGCAGTTAAGGGGATAAATTTTGTATTTTTGTTAAAAGTTACCTCCCTTAACTTGCAAATAACGCATAGTGTGCTAGCATGAAATAAAGATTAATTATTAAAGGAAAAAATAGTTTTGAAACAGTTTGAGGATAATTTGTTTAAAATTAAAAATGTGGAAAGGGTACCTGGTAATATTATTAATATAGAATTACGGAATGAAATGCAAATTATTTATACAGATGTTTCTGATTATATTGATAATAGTCCTGATTTTGGTGGGCATGATTGGAAAAATGATATTGGAAAGACAATTGAGGCAGATATTAGAAAGATTAATGGTTATTATTGGATAAAATTTTGTAAATATATCGAAGATGATTTAGAAGATAGTTTGGAAAATAATGGAGATTATGATTTACAATTTGATTGTTTTAATCAAAGGGATTTTTTAAGTAGAGATAAGATTTTTCGAACTTATATTGATTTTGATAAACCAGAAATGATTGCCATTAGAGAAGAAATAGGTGGAAAAAAAACATTCAATCCAACTAAAGATTTTAAAGATTATCTAATAGAAGCATATCTCGAAATGGATTATGATTTAGAAGATATTTCGAAAATATATGGTATTTCAATTGAAATATTAAAAGATTGGATTTTTGTGTATAAAAATAAATATGAACCTGTTGTTCCTCATAGTTATTTTTCTGTATCAGATGATAATTTGCGTTCATTATTGGAGGTTGGCAGATATAATCCATATAAGAACTATGGTAATATAAACATTAATTCTTTTTTTATTAGTTTTACTTATGAAATTCCAGAAAGCATTAGGATTCGTTTTAATGAATTATTTAAAAATAAGAAAAAGAAATCAGATGATGAAATAGCAATTTTTCTAAGGATTTATCCTTCATTGGTGAAAGAATTAAGAAAGGATTTAAGAAATAATAATAAAAGTGATTATTTTTATAAAAAGGCAATAAATTTAATTCCAACTTGGGCACAAAGTCCAAACCAATATAATCATAGAATAATAAGAGCTTATTTTAAGGCCTATCATCGGTTTGATGAGCCACCTACCAAAGATATGATTATAGAAATTTGTAATTCAGATAAAAGTTGTTATGTAGATAATTTTCAAGCTACTTATTCATCTTTGAAAGTAGATGGGCCAACTACTAATGGAAAAGTATTTATAGATGATGGAATCTATGTTCAAATTTGGGAAGAAGTAGAAGATGTTTTATTAAAATATGAACATTATTTTTATAATACAAAAGCAAATTAATGAGGTATGTTATGATTGAAGAAAAAAAACAATTGAATTACGGAGAATCAACTATTTACGAAATTGTAAAACAAATTGAAGAAGATAGGTTTGTTATGCCTGCATTCCAACGTCAATATGTATGGAATATGGAACAAATAGAAAAACTTTGGGATTCTATTCTTTCTAATTTCCCGATTTCTACATTTCTTTTTTGGCATCTAGATAATAACAACACAACTAATGAAACTTTTTTTTGTACGTTTATGAAGAAAATGCTTTTTAAAAATTCAAAAAAACAACCTGCGGATGAATCCTATAATATTCAAACTATTGATACCTCAATTGTAGATACGGCAATTCTTGATGGTCAACAAAGACTTACATCATTGTATTTGTCTTTAATTGGCGAAACTAACCTATCTAAAGGTCGAGGAATCCCATATCCTTCCAAACTTTATATAGAACTTGATGAACGGAAAGTTGAAACAGAAGAGGATGGAGTTAATTGTAAGACTTTTGGTATAGAATTTACAGATAAACTGTCAATGATTTCACCAACTAAGTTTGAAATTAGAAAAATTTTGAAAGAAAAATTTCAAGATAAAGAAACCAGACAAACTGCAATTCAAAAGGAAATTCAAAGTGTGCCAGAACCAAGACGTAAATATGCTGAAAGAGTATTAAACCTTCTGTGTACTAAAATTTTTGATGATAAAATTATTCGTTATACAGAAATATTTAATATGCAACATGATGATGCATTGGAAATGTTTGTGAGATTTAATAATGGAGGTATTCCCTTAAAAAAATCAGAAATCACTATGGCAATTCTGAATGTTTATTGGTCAAACGCAAGAACAGAATTTGGTCATCTTCTTGATGGTTGTTATAAAAACTTTGGAATTGATTTTATAATTCGAACAGCATTAATGCTTTATGGTGATGTTCTGAAATCATGCATTGATAGAATAGTTGCGTCTGAATTACGGGATAATTGGTCTAAGTTTTGTAAGAATTTGCAAAATCTTACAGATGTTTTAAAACATTTTAATTTGAGTGTATTAGATTTTTCTGACAGATGGAATGTTTTATTACCAATTATTTATGAAATTGATAAAAATCCTGACTACATGGATAATTTAGATGGAATTCGATGTTATCTTTATAGGGCTCTTTTCTTTACTTATTTTCAAAATGGAACAACGACTAAACTTGCCAAATTACGTGATGCTATCAATGAATATAATTTTTCAATTGAAGAAGATTTGCTTGATCAGATAAATGAATTAAAACTCAATGATCAAAAACTTGAGGATATCTTAAATACAGAAAAAGGAAAATTAACTAAAACAGTACTTAGTATTCTTTATGTAAGTAGAAATATTGAAATAGGAAACTCTGAACAAGATCATATTCATCCTAGAGTTTGTTTTGATAAAAATAAACCTATTGGAGTTAGTGATGAAGAATGGAGAGATTGGCATAAAAAGCGTGATAAATTACCCAACTTACAATATATTTCTAAGCTTAGTAATGCTTATAAAAATGATATTCCACTTTATAATTATTATAATAGTATTCCATCAGAAATAGAGAGAAAGGCATTCCTTGATACTGGTTTGATACCTCAAAATATATCTTTAGAAGTTAAAGATTTTGGAAAATTTTATGAGGAACGAAAAAATCTATTAAAAGAAAAAATCCGTGAATTGTTGTCTTTTTAATATATTTCAATCTCCTTCACCCTTTCCCTTTTTTCCAGCCAGTCGTCTACGAGTTCTTTTGGTTCAATTGGCCAGGCTTCGTCGGCCCATTTCCAGACCCAGCGTTGGACGCAGATGAGCTGGTTAGTTCTAAAGCTTAGGATGATGCCGTCGTGGTCGGGGCCGGGGTGTTTTTTGTCGGGGATGATTTCCTGGTTTTCGCCCCAGATTTTGTCGCGGGCGTAGCGGGATGCGTAACCGTGAAGATGGATTTTGTAATTAAGAAATTTTTCATCTGCCATACAACCGAATGAGCCTTTGGTCATTTTTCTAAAATCATAATTTGGTGGCAGTGTAAAGATTTGATCTGTAATTTTAAGGTTTTTAATTTTATCCAGAGAATAACGTTTTGCTTTTCCTCTTATAATATCAAGGCCATGCAGATTCCAGTTACCGTCATCAAAAATTAACTGCCAGGGTTGAATCTGTCTGTGCTTAGAAACCGTATCGCTGTTCGAAATGTAATTAAACGTAATAACTCTGTTTTCCCGTAATGCCTTATCTATAATTCTCCAGGTTTCTGCGGGTATTTTTTTATTTGGTGCACCCACAAAAATTATTCTGTCGTTTTCGGGCTTTTTATTGATTTTGATATTATTCAGGGATAAATCATGGTTTTCAATCGAAAGGGATTCAAAAATTTCCTGGGCTTCTTTGTACATTGGATTTCCCTTTACCATATCCATAAGCGTTTTTATAAGCTTGGCCGCTTTTGCAGCATTTTCATCCGTGTATAATCTTGGAAGGCTGTACAAAGGATCTGTATAAAAGTAGCCGTTGGTTTGGGAATCAACATCGATTGGTGCTTTGTATTTTACTTCTAAATCTTTGATATCACGGAAGAAAGTGTTTCTGCTTGTCTTAAGTTTATATTTTGATTTAATTATTTTTACTATCTCATCCCATTTAAGCCTTTCACCCGAAGCAATAATTTCGTCTATGGCCTGATATCGTTTTGCTTTTTCTGTAAAGTCTATTGGCATGTTTCACCTCTCGTTTTTATTCTAAACCACTGTTTTTATTATTGTCAAATCCATTCCCATAGGTTGGGAATGACTGTGTGTTATATTTGTGTGCAGAAGGGGAGAGCCAAAGGAGGACTTTATGAAAAAAATTAATTCGATGGTTTTTGGAATGGCAGCGCTGGTTTTAATGGCCGGATGTTCTGGAGTACCAAAGGTAAAGGATGTTTCCGGACCTTCAGAAATTATTGAGCATAAGGGAACTATTTTCGGGGTTGCACAGCCGGAATGGGTGTCGGAAGTTCTTGAAGCACCGGATCAGAAGTCTTTGAAAAAGGCGCTTGGAATAGACAGGCATATCTGGGTTATTTCGAAGACAGGCGAAAATCTTGATTTTATAAAGAACTGGGCAGATCAGGTGGATGCAAGGGCCGAAATCAGTGCGTCTATTCAGCAGGGTGTGGCAGATTTTACAGGGGCTAGAATGCAGGGTGAAGATTCTGATGTTGAAGAAACAATCGAACGTTATTCTGCACGCGCTTCGAACATCATCATTTCCGGACTGAATAAGGAAACTGACTGGTGGGTTCGTGGCTATACAAGAATTCAGAAAAAGAATGAGCAGGAAGCTTTGTACACTTATATCGTAGTTTATTCCATGGACGAAGATCTTTACCAGAAGCAGATTAAAAAAGCGTTCAACGGCGAAAACGATAAAATCACTCAGGAGCTTGTTGAATATCTTATGAATTACACCATGGTAAGTGCAAAAGACTAAATGTGTTGTAAGGAGGACTTTATATGAAAAAATTGATAAGTGTGATTTTTATCGTTGTGTCATATTCAGTCCTCTTTGCTTCTTCCGTTCCCCAGTGGTTTACAAATCCCGAAAAGGTTTTTCCTTCAGAAAGCTACATCCGGGCCATTGGGGAAGGGGATTCGCAGAGAGAGGCTAAGTCTGATGCCCTTGCTGAATTGACCTGTTATTTTTCCCAGGCAGTAAGTTCAAATGTTTCGGTATTTAAATCACTTTACAAAAACGACCTGGAATATACGGAGAAAACGGGGCTCAATCAGAATATGAAAATTTCGTCTTCGGCGCAGTTGTTTACGGTGCAATATACATCATCATGCTACGACAGGTCTAACGGGAAATATTATGTGTGTGCTTTTATTGAGCGTAAGGCTGCATGGGAAATCATCAAACCGGAAATAGAAAAAGCGGGCGAAGAGATAAAAATATTTTTGGATGATGCGGAAAAGGAAAAAGAGCCACTTTTAAAAATCATCCAGCTGAATAAGATTTCTGATTTATATAAAAATTATCTTTCGCTTTACGATACGGCCCTGGTCATCTATCCAAAAAGGTGCGGGGAGTTTAATGATTTTAGTAAAAAAACTTTTGCCCGTTTAAGTGAGCTTGAATCCCTCAGGAAAAAAATAAAGGTTTTTATTCAGACAGAAGGCGACAGGGATAATTTTATTAAATCAAAGATTGAATCAGTTTTTATAAAAAACGGGATTAGTCCTTCGGCAGAAAGAACGATGTATCTGGTGGATGTAAAAATCAACTGGAATAAAACTGAATATAACGGTGTTTATAAAAGTGCGCCGGTGATTCAGATTTCGGTGAGCAAAAATAAAAAGACGATTGCATATTTTTCTGCAGTTTGCGAAAAGGTTTCTTCCTATGGTTATGAGCTTACAGATTCTCTTGCAAAAGGTCGGCTTTGTGATTTAGTGGAAGAAAGATTTTATAGGGAATGTTTTGGCGGAATGCTGGAGGTGGATTATGAATAAGATGATTCAGTATGGTTTTTCTGTTTTGTTTTTTATGATGATTATTGTTCCCTCTTATGCGAAAGACAATATGGATAAGGCAATCAGCGATGCGGCAAAAGATATCACCGGGAACTGTAAGGAAGAGATGATTGTTGCCATAGATGATTTTGAAACTCCTTCAAAAAAGATGACTATGTATATCCGTGAAGAGCTAGCAGATTCTATTTTTGCAGAGGACAGTTCGGTTCAGATTGTGACACGTGAGCATATGGATAAAATCGAAAAGGAATTGAGGTTTCAGAATTCTGGGGTTGTGAGCGAAAAAACAATGATTTCGGTAGCGGATAGGCTTGGTGCTCAGGTTATAATTTTTGGAAAACTTGAAGTCTACGATAAATCTTACTCCCTCAGGGTTAAGATGATTGATGTAAAAACAGGCTCTTATGTTTTCCGTAAAACCTATGATTTTAATGAATCGGAAAAGGTAAAAAAACTTTTGGGAACAAGTCAAATAAAGCGGGGATATACAACTTCGGTCGGCCTTTTTGCAGAGGTTGATAAAGATTCCCTTGATTATTTTTTGCCGGAGATTGGACTCAGGATAGATTACGGCCAGGAGGTTTCTATTGGTTTAATGATTCCCGTTGTCTACGATTTTAATGAAGGAAAAAACGAGCTTCAAAAAGCAAAGATTTTGGGGACTCTCCGCTGTTATTTTTTTCCATTTAATGTAGATCCTTCTTCCGGTCTTTATGCGGAAGTGCAGTGGGGAATAACATTAAGTTTTACAACCCCTCAAATGTGGGCTGGTTCCGAAACCGGAGTAGGTGCAGGTTTCCGTTTTACAGTCGAAAGTGTTTATATCGAGCCCTATGTGTGTTATGTATACCCATCCTTGTATTATTTTGGGATTTCGGCGGGAATGAGGTATTAAGGGAAGGGAGAAATTCTAAAGTTTTTGGATTGTAATCCAAAAACTTGTTAAAAATCAAAAGTTTTGGGAATGGAATCCAAAAACTTATTAAAAATCAGGAGTTTTGGGAATCGAATCCAAAAAGTAATTAATAAAAAGATGTCTTTGTTCAGGGGGCTATCTAGAAATTTAACATATAAATGTTGTCATGGTATAATAGGTAAAACTTTTTAAGATTAATAAGGAGTGCAGGTGAAAAATCCCTTATGCAGCGCGAATATTATTATGACGAAAAACAGAATTTATTATTCACGGTCGAAAAAAATGGTGATAAAATAACTACACACTATTATGAAAATTATTATGACAATGACAAACTGATTTATCAAATGAAGTATTTAATCGTTGAGTAGGTCGTTGGCAGGAAGAGGAGTCTGAAAAATGAAGAAGATTATCTGTATATTATTTACATTATTGTTTCTGATTACTTCATTGTTTGCAGATAAAAGCAGGTTTTACGTTAATGGTAAAGTTGTCGACAGGATGTATGTTAATGCGGAGGATGGTTTAAAAGTTCGTGATTATCCTTCGCTAAAATCAAACAGGCTTTGTGGGCTTTCGTATAGGTTTCCTGTTAAAGTTGTAGCAATCGGGAAGGAAGAAACAATTGATGGAATAACTGCTCCCTGGGTAAAAATACTTCTTCCTCGTTATGAATGGAAAAGTTTTGAGCCTGAATATGGCTGGGTTTTTGGGGGTTATCTTTCGACTAAGACGACCGCTTTTTCTACAAAGGGATTGACAGAGTGGAATTTTAAAAAATATCTTTCAAAATGTCATTGGATAGAAGACAGTAATGATTACCCACGTACAATTTTATGCTTTGAGGAAGACGGAGAATTTAAACTTCAGATTGAAGAACGTGGAGCAGGTGCATTCGGAACATGGAAGATTGATTTTAAGAATATGTCTGTAATCACAAAATCTGCTTTTATGTTTGCAGGAGATGATGATTATACACCTGAATATGAAACTATAGTTTACGAGATTGAAATTATCAATGAGTTTGCTTTTAAGATAGATGGTAAAAGATACGTTCCAAATTGTGAGTGGAGTATATTATATAATGAGAAAAATTTTAAAATAACAGACAAAGATAGTTCATATTATAACCTTAATCTCAAATATTTTTTGGGAGCTTTGTATTCTTCCGAAAGTATTTTTGGTTCAATATATGGTAGATCAGAGGATTTAAAAGATACATACATTAAATATGGACTTTATTGTTCTAAGAATGAAGATTATATGAAATCATATCATGATTATTGGGATCCGATTAAAGCAGAACATCAGAAAAAAACTGATATAGGAATTTATAATGATTAAAATAAAATATGGTGAATTGATATAAAATAATCAGGAGAAGGTATGCAAAATATTCGTATAATAATAGGCGTGATAATGTTTGTGGTGTGGTGCGTAATATTTTTTATTAAATCCAGACCCAAAAAAACTACTATAAATGAACTTGAAGATTTTATAAAACAGTTAGTGAATGCAGATCCTGAAAACAGGGGATTTATAGTTATCGAAGGCTCTAATAAAAATGCGTTTGTGCAGTATGCTCTGGAAAAATATGGCTTAATACTAACGTGGCCGAATGTAAAAGCTCAGGAAGAAAATCTTGAAAAAGCAAAAAAGTTTTTATTGGCTATGGGATATAATAAATGCAGTGAAGAAAAAATCACCAGGGAAATTTTTGAAAATTTAAAATACAGAGAACTTGTCCAGGATGCAGAAGGTATCTACGCCAACGCCGGCAACAACAGTTCCGAAATCAAAGAGCTCACAAGATCCTTATTCAAAGAAATCTTCCCTTCCACAGATTTATATAATCTGAAAGTTAAGCTTGTCTTGAAGAATTAAACGAAAATGAAAGGAGTTTTATATTATTTTTTTTGAAGAAGACGGGAGAAAAATATGAATTATTTATTAATCTATCTTAAATATTTCTGGGCGATTTGTGCGGCTTTTTGTATTGTGCAGGGATTTTTAGTTAAATTAAGAATGCCGAAAACAGATGACGAAGAAGTTCTTTTGGAGCAGAAAAAAGTTGTCTTTGGGTATTGCCTTTTCTTTGTAGTTCCTACGACGCTTCTTCAGGTCTTTCAGATGCTGGGAAATTATAATTCGCCGTTTTATCTTTTTTATAGAGATTTTTCCAACATATTTTACTGGCTTGCAGTAGGCTCGATTTTTTTGACTTTTTGCGCGGCCTTATGTGTAGCAATTAAATTTGAAAATATCGAAAAGTATACCGGTTTGATTTTTAAGTCCGAGATGTCCCAAAAAACACTTATTTTTTTTATAGCCGGATTACTCATTTCTAATCTAATTGCCATTTTTGTCATCCCAAATTTTGTGGATTTTAGACACACATTGGAAAATGTTGGTAAATAAAATAGATTTAGTAAAGAGAGGAGTTAAAAAATGGGTTATTATTTAAATTTGGTTTTGATAAATAATGAAAATAACTTTGAAAGAATCGAAGAGCTTTATCATTCAATTGCGTATGCAGATTATGAATCATTAAAAAGAAAATCATCCGGTAAGTTATATAATTCTGTAAGCATAAAATATTTTCCTGTGCCGGAAAAATCATCCATTTGTATTTCTGATGAAGGAAATATAATAAAAGAATCAATTGCAGAAGAGCTTTCCTGTAAACTAAAAGAAATTATTATTTCAATAAAGATTTTTGACAGCGATGAATTAGTGATTCAGGCTTTTAAAAATGGTAAAAAAATTGCAGGCATAAATAAAAATCATCAGGATTACAAAATTCAGGGCGACATCTCTTTTATATACCCCGACAAAGAAAAATGTCTTTCAATTTTAAAAGAAGATTATCGCTTCATGGAAGACTGTGCGGAAAAATTATTCCCCAAACAAATGGTTTATCCCGAAGAAAAGATCGAAAATCAAAAAGTTGTAAAATATCATAAAGAGCTTATAATTCCGTTGGAAACAGAAAAACTCCCTGTGTTCGAAAATTATGGATGTGTACCTCCAGATCCGGACTCAAAACAATTCCGTTATCGCATTATAAATCATGGAAAAAAATCAAAAGGAATTACGGTATACCTGAGGGGAAGCGCTATAATCAATAAAAATATCAAAGTAAATAAAGCCTATGCGAATGCCGGTTTTATTGGTACAAAGCAGGCAGAAATCGTAAAATGTTCCGAGCCGAAAATAGGTGAGAAAAATAGAAATTGTCTGATGTATCGTTTTGATGATTTTGAATTTCCAGCCGGATATAACAAGGAAGCTTTGGACGGCCTTTTTCACTCGGGTAATATGTCTTTGTACAACAAGGGACTTGATTATATGTATCAATCCTGCATAACAATTTCCTTTGATTGTGAAATATCAAAACTGAGCGGCATAATTGAAGTCTTAACAGTCCCGGATGAAAACATAAAGAAGGGTGTAATCTATACAGAAATAGAGGTTAGAAATTATCCCTTGCCCTGAAGAATTAATCTAAAATGAAGGGAGATTTATTCGTGATCTACATATCTTCCATGGATAAACCGGAAACCTTATAAGTATAGCCGTTTAAGTTCTGCATAAAGACATCAGCCTTATCCTGAACCTTAGAGAGATTTATTTTTTTTGCCTGTCGCTTTACTTCGTAGATATTGCAGGATTTTTCCAGTTCGTTGAGGGTGATGATGTCAATTTCATTCATAGTTTTTTTGTCCCACCAGCTACCGATTTTTGTGATGTTGCTTTCTTCCTGCAGTTTTGCTGTAAAATATCGTTCAAGAGTTTTTCCTGTAAATGTTTCGTAATCACGAAGGATAAATTGTTTGAGTGTATCGTAATTTCCAAGTTCAATTAAATCTTGATGTGAATAAATAAACCGGAAATAAAAAAGCATATATTCATCGATAATCTGCCATCTTGTGTTGCGGCTTTCTGATTTAGAAAGTAATGGACGGATTTGTTCTGTTATACCAAAGATTTTTTGCAGATTTTGTAAATAGGCACCGGTGTTTTTTTGAATGATTGAATCTATTTCATTTTGTGTCGTATATCCTCTTGAGATTGCCTGAAGAATTGAAAAATAAATACCATAATCTTTTCCAATTTCGCTGATTAAGATATCGCGTCCATCTACGAGGAAAGGTGATGCCATGTTACATACGCTTGAAATCATTTTTGCTTTAGTTGTTGCCCCTGCATTCATCAGAAGAAAGATGTATTTTGCCACTCCTCCGCTGAGCATATAAAGACATAAAAGATCTTCAGTTTTATATTTAGGATTAAAATCCTTAAGAATCGTTTTTACAACTGATGGCTTAAAAGGTTTCAGATGTATGTTATGTGTTGAACGCCCAAACAATGGTTCTTTTTTGTCTTTAAAGATTTTTGTCATAAGTGAGTAAATTGAACCGCAGACAATCAGGTTGATTTTAGAGGATGATTTATGACTGTCCCATATATTCTGCATCTGACTAAAGAATGATTTATTTACATATTCAATGTCCTGGAACTCATCGATTATAAGAGTGAAATGATTAGACTGTGAAAAGAGCATTATCTGTTCAAACAGATTGGAAAGACTTTCTGCTTTACCAAAGATTTTTAGCCCGAGGCTTTCTTCCAGAGTATTCTGCCATTGTTCGCAGAGTGATTTTTCTGCGCTTCGTGTGGTAAAGAGATAAACACTTTTTTTGTCTTTTATAAAATGTTTTAGAAGTTCAGTTTTTCCGATTCTGCGACGACCAGTAAGAACAGTAAAACAGGCAGACTTTTCTGATTGTTTTTCAATCTGCGAAAGTGCTTCGAGTTCATTTATTCTGTCGTAAAACTTTTCCATTTTATGGCCTCATTTTTTTTGTAATGGCCATTAATTTAATGGCCATTAAGTTAATTACCATTATATAAGCAGCCGACATAAAAATCAATGTTAAATAAAAAAACTCGTCGGCTTGACGAGTTTCTTTTTCGTTTGAGACTGACACGATTCGAACGTGCGACCCTCACCTCCGCAGGGTGATGCTCTAATCCAGCTGAGCTACAATCTCATAACCATATATAACTCAAACACACTCAATTATATAAGGTTCATATGTATATTATTATATTTTATAGATTTATGCAACTGAATTATTTTGAATCTTTTTGAGTTATTTTGAGTTAAGAATTTTTTTACTGAAATCGTTACTGAAATCGATTCTGAAACTTTTCTGAAATTGAAAAAACCGACCCCCACCCCACGAGGGTGAAATCTCCACCCTTCTGAGGTGGGGGTCTTAACGTATTATTTCCCGATTGTTAACAGATGTTTCCAATTACTTAATTATAATTAGCAAATAGATAGCAATAATTAACACATGGGAAATGTAAAGCAGTTTTATTATTGAGCCATAACGGAAAACGTTGTGGCTTTTTTATTTAACAAACAAAAGGAGCTTGTATGGCTGAACCTGATGAGAAAAACCTGGACCTGCTTTCTGTTGAGGAAGCAGCTGCGTACTTAAAGTTTAGTACGGCATTTCTTTACAAGCTTTGCAAGGAGAATAAGATTCCGCATGTGAATTATGGCAGGCATATTATTTTCCGCAAAACTGATTTGTATAACTGGCTTGGTTCGATGGTGACTTACGGCGAAGAAAAACTGGAGGCTTAATTATGATGAACTGCAAACATGAATCTGAAATTAAAAAGACTGTGAACGAGGCTCACAGATACCTTGAAGAAATGGCTTTTGAAAAACAGCACGGAGACATTGTTGTGACTATAACGATGTTTCGCGGAGAGCCGGTAAAGCTCACAACCAGTTACTGTGAGCATTTGACTAAGAGACGAGCGACCAGTCTGGTCGTAGAAAAATAATGCATTAGGCAGGAGGTGATACAGGTGGGAGACAAGGACACTGTTAAGACCGCAAACAGTGAACTTAATCAGAACAGCGAGCCGGAGAAGTCTTGGGAGAAAAGATTAGCAGATGAGTCTCCCAAGGCTTTTAAGGCTTTCTGTCTTTATCGTGCCATGGGCTACAAGCGAAGCATAAAAGCTTGCCTTGAACTGAATGGCATTGAGCCGAACAAGTACGGCTCATGGGCGCGTTATGCACGACTGTTCCGTTGGAATGAACGTGCTGCAGAATACGACGCATACATTGCAAAGGAGACTGAAAGAGAAATTCTGGCTGAACGCGTAGAACGCCGTAAACGCCAGATGGAAATGCTTAACGGTTTTGATGAGCTTGTTGCCCAGCGTATTAAGACATTAAAGCCGGATGACTTAAACGCAGACGGTGCGATGGATTTACTTGAACGTTCTGCAAAGCTTGATTCGTTCATAACTGGAGCGGACAAGGAAAATGCAAAGCCTGTTCAGGGCGAGCTTGCGATTAACTTCGTGGATTCGTTCAAGGATTTGTAGTGCGGGAAATCTTTAAGCCGACTGCCGTACAGAAAAAGGCTTTGGAGATGCTTAGTAGTTCTGCGAAACACGTTCTGCTTTTTGGTGGTTCGCGATCGGGAAAGACTACGGTTCTGGTTATGGCTCTGATATTCAGGGCCTGCCGCTACCCTGGAAGCAGACATCTGATCTGCCGCTTTAGAGCGAAGGATGCACGAAGCTCTGTACTGCATGAAACTTTGATTCCCTGGCTGAATAAAACGATTGGTGCGAGCAACTATAAAGCGAATGTTCATGACGGACTTATAACGCTTTGGAACGGCTCTGAAATATGGATTGGAGGACTTGGAGACAAAGAACAGGTAGACAGGATTTTGGGGCACGAGTATGTGACGATTTACTTTAACGAAGTAAGCCAGATTTCCTACTCTGCGATAACAACAGCTTACAGCCGATTGGCTATGAAAGTTGAAGGCTGCAAGAATAAGTTTTATTACGACTGCAACCCGTGTTCGCCTATGCACTGGGCTTACAAGGTTTTCATCCGGAAGATTGAACCTCGGACGGATGAAAAGCTGAACAAGCCGGAGCTTTATGCTTCTACAGTTTTGAATCCGATGGATAACGCTGAAAATCTTGATGAAGATTACATCAGCGACATTCTGGATAACATGCCGGAAAAGCAGCGTGCGAGATTCCGTGATGGTCTTTGGGTAAAGCCGGAAGGCTCTGTTTACGAGAAGTTTGAGGAGTCTATGATTCTTCCGCGAGACAAGCTTCCGGCTGAATTTGACAAATACACTGGCGGGCAGGATTTTGGACTTCATATTGCGGCAGTAAAAATTGGCTGGCTTGGTGACTGTGTTTACGTCATTGGTGACTATGGCGGATTCAACATAACGACTAAGACCAGTGTTGAGAACCAGCAGGCCCGCGGCTGGTATAACGAATGTTTTGTTACCTACTGTGACCCGG
>JAEESN010000034.1 GCA_016286365.1 Treponema sp. | reverse complement strand
ATGTTTATTGATCCCCGCCCTTGGGTAAAAAGAAAACCTTCTCCTGATTTTGATTGGGGAATTGTATTGAAAGAATCCAATAAAGTGGTAGGCATGATTGCGGTATTTGATATCCAGAATGCCAGAATGGGTGATATAGCATACAGAGTTAATCCAGAATACTGGAATATGGGAATTATTACAGAAGCCTTAAAGGAAGTGGTACGGTTTATATTTGAGAACACTGAAATAGAGCGATTGAATGGGCGTGCTGATGTCAGGAATATTGCTTCAAATAAAGTCCTTGAACGGTGTGGTTTTATAAAGGAAGGAACAATTCGACAAGGCAAAATGGTTTCGGTCTATTGTGACTATAACATTTACGGTATGCTTAGAAAAGATTATATGAGTATGTGTGGCTAAAACCCTCGGAATCCCTGAGTTTATCGAAGGGTGACAATTTACCTTTCTTCTTCCTGTAGTTCCAACTCCATTACATCATAAAAATTACAGTGCAGGGCCTGGGCTAAAGAATTAATTGCAATGCCGCTGGCTTTGTTTATGTCTTTGGAACCAATTTCATATTGCTGCAGTGTGCGAAGGTTTACGCCTGCAAGCTGGGAAAGTTCTTTTTGTGTAAGGCCGGCAGCCTTTCTAAGCTTGTGAAGGTTTGTTGGTTTTCTTAAAGTTTGTTCATGGATTGTTTTATTCATAACATCAAGAAACTTTTCTTTTGGGGCTTCGTGAAGCGGGTTATACATATTTACAATCTGTGAAAAGGGAACATAGTCGCGGATTTTTGCAAAAGAAAGGTTTGTCTCCCATTGATAGAAGGCAAGAATCCAGCCCGCCCAATATTCTGGTGTACGGTCAAAACGGTCAAAAACTTTATCTGACGCATCTGCAACTTCATAACCAACCCGGTCAAAAACAGAAAGGGCAAGCTCTGTTCCGGAACAGCCGCACACAAAAAGCGGGGAGCCGTTTTCAATTTCTCTTGCAACCTTTGAGGCAATAAAAAAATCATAAAAAGAATCGCAGGTGAGGCCGCAGCCATTTACTGCAAAGTCAACGGCAAAACCAAGATTCTTCATCATGCCGGGGAGAAAAAATTTATCGTAAGCGCGGGTCGTCATTTTTGATGTCTCCTAAAATCATGTCACGAATAAAGAGTCCCGAAATATCAGAATCTTCCAGCGTTTTTTTATATTCAGCCTTTGCTTTTTCCATTCGGACCAGGCGCAGGCTGTAATATTTTTTCCCTTCGGCAATTTCGTAATTTTTGAATTCAAGCTGATTAAAAGCTTTTTGACTTTTTAAAACAATCTGCTCTCCAAGCTTTCCTAACTTCATGGCTTTTTGAAGCTGCAGATAAGATATCTGGTTAGAAAGAAAAGCTTGTGCAAAAAAAAAATAAGAATCGTCAGCCCTATAGCCCTTGATTAAATCATAATCAGAAATATCAGGAAGAAAATTTGTTTTAAGGTAAGAAGCTCCCTGCCGCATTATTGGGGTGTCCATGTCAAAGCGGCGGTTGCAAATAAGGATTGCAAGCCAGTGAAGAGTGCAGAATTGTTGGGACTGTAAATCCAAAAGTGTAAGTCCTTTAGTTTCAAGTTCATAAGCGTTACAAAAACCGTCATCAAGAGTAGGACAGGCCCATTCCTTTGCAAGCTCAATGTTTTGAGTACAGTAAAATCCCTGACCATAATCATTGTAGATTTTACCATGCCCAAAAAGTGGCTTTGAGAGAATCTTGTCTGATCCATGATATAGGACTATCTTTGACATATTTAGAATATACTTCTATAGAAGTACTTTTGTCAAGAAAATCTGTAAAATACTCCACAACCTGAAGTTGCATAATTCTCTAAAAAATACCCGGCGGTTGGTGGAACTTACAGCACATCTCTGTTAATCTATAGAACTAAAGGAGATGCCATGACACAGAGTCAGAATCAGGAAAGTACACAGCTGCTTCCAGCCAGAAACCAGGACGTAATGATGCTCACCGCCTTTTCTAAATGGGCTTTCGAAACCGATGTCCAGGTCGGCGCTCCAGTCCTTGCAGGTCCACCCGGCTATAAATCAAATCAGTTTTATTCCCAGATGAATCGCGCAAAATATTTGTACAGCTTTTTTGCAAACGGCATAATCATTGGCGGCGCAGTTTTAATCCCCGGCGGAAATCCCAAAGGCTCCGAGGTCGAAATCGGCAGAATCTTTTTGAATCCCGAACACTTCAAAAAAGGATATGGTCTCAAACTCATGCAGGCCGCAGAAGCCCTTTTTCCGGATGCTAAAAGCTTTATCCTCGACACCCCAATCTGGAACACCCGAACCAATTCGTTTTATAAAAAGCTCGGATACATTGAATATAAGAGAAACGAGGATTTTGTTTTTTATAGGAAAGATAGGTAGTCGTATAAGATCTAAAGTTAAAGAATATCTTTATAGAATGTTTAGATGTCTTTTGTTAAAATCAAATAATGAATGATAAATTAAAAATTCGTGATGCACAGTTAGAAGACGCTGAACGACTTGTCGAAATCTACTCTTATTATGTTTTGAATACAGCAGTATCTTTTGAATATAAGGTCCCGACTGTAGAAGAATTCAAAGAAAGAATCAGAGAAATAAAAGCAAAGTTTCCGTATCTTGTTTGTGAAAAAGATGGCGTTATTGTAGGCTATGTTTATGCCAGTACTTACAGTGAACGCGAAGCTTACAGCTGGACGGTTTCTAGTTCCATTTATGTTGATAAAGATTGCCGCCGACAGGGAATCGGTTCGTTCCTATATGAAAATCTTGAAAAGCGACTTAAGCAGCTTGGAATCAAAAATATCTTAGCAGGAGTTGCCTTCACAGAAACAGAAGATGAATATCTTACCCAGGACAGTCCAAAGTTCCATGAGAGAATGGGCTATGTCCGTGTTGCCCAGTTCAAGGAAATCGGGAAAAAGTTTGAACGCTGGTATGATCTTGTCTGGCAGCAGAAGAAGCTTTAAGAAAAGAAAATATTTACAATAGTGGGGCACTTTTTATCGCTTTATATTCCGCATTTTAAAGACAAAACTCCGCAAGAAATGACAGGAACAGCGGCGGCCCCCGAGCTATAATACAACCATCAAACAAAGGACGGAAACGAACCAAATGGAATGGGTAAAAGCAATTAATGACGCAATTGAATTCATGGAGAAAAATCTGACGGAGAAGATCACTCTGGTCGAAGTAGCGGACAGCGTGAATATTTCTGCGTTTCATTTTCATCATGCGTTTACGATTATGACGGGGATTACGCCGGCTGAATATATCCGGAACAGGCGGCTTTCTCTGGCAGGTGCCGAAATTGCAAAGGGCGACAAAATAATCGACGTTGCATTCAAATACTGCTACGAAACTCCCGAAAGCTTTACCAAGGCTTTTTCCAGGTTTCACGGCTGTTCTCCAATGCAGG
>JAEESN010000033.1 GCA_016286365.1 Treponema sp. | reverse complement strand
AATATTTACTTCGTCATAAGGGAAATAATACTGACCGGCATTTGTATATCGTTCACGGCCTGCCTTAAAGAAACTCTGAAGGGATCCGGCAAGTAAAACTCTCTGACCTTCTTTATTTTCAAGCGGGAAGATGTTCTTTTTTTCTACAGTGATAGACCTGCATGCCTGTTCAAGGAAGAAAACTTCGCCTTCTTTGTCCGGAACAGATTCAGAGATTTTAGAAGCATCCGGGTACAAAGGTGCAGCATCGGGACTCTTAAAATAATCCAGTTTTGATTTTAATACGCGGTATGCTGCATTTTTTACAATCTGCTTAAAGTTTTCGTCTGTGGTCATGAGTTCAAGATTTTTAGTCCACATGCTTTCTTCAAGACGGGCTGTAGAAGAAGAGAGGATTATGTCGTTTCCGGCTTCGAGGGCCAGACGAACTGCATTTGAATAAGAACCTGCAAAAGCTGTAGCACCAACCATCTGCATATCATCTGTTATGATGAGTCCTTCAAATCCAAGTTCATTCCTCAGGAGGTCTGTCAAAAAATATTTAGAAAGACTTGCAGGAGCTCCGCTTGCATCGATTTTAGGGAAGCTTAAATGTCCCGACATAATTGCAGGAACATTGTCTTTAATCATGTATTTATATGGAACAAGTTCGCGGTTTACAAGGGTATTATAATCAATGTCGATTACAGGAAGCTTTCCGTGTGAGTCAAGATTTGTGTCTCCGTGCCCCGGAAAGTGTTTTACAGTAGGAATTACACCGGCAGCACGACAACCAGCCGCATAAGCAGCCCCTAGGATTCCACTCTTATCGGGATCTTCACCAAAAGAACGAGGTCCTATGATTGTAGAATTGTGATCTGTAAAAAGGTCTACCGTTGGAGCAAAGTTCATGTTTATACCAAGGGCTTTTATTTCGCGGCAGATATAATAAGCAGAATACCATGCATCTACAGGATAGCCCGCAGCACCAATAGCCATGTTTCCCGGAGTGATTGAAGTATCGCCCTTAACGTGACGAATCCATCCGCCTTCCTGGTCTGTTGCAACATAAAGAGGAATCTTAAAACGATTGCGCGAAGCTCTTGTCTGAAGCCTTGTTACAGATTTTGCAACAAGATTGATATCATCCGTATTCCAGCCGAATACTTTTACACTTCCAAGTCCACGGTCTACCCAGCGGAATAAAAGGTCATTTGGTTCAGCACCGGCCCATCCATACATCAAAACCTGAGAAAGAAGCTCTGTATCTGTCATGCGGCCTACTAAAGCCTGTGCTAAAACATCGGAAGGATAATCACTCCAGAAATTAATGCTCGCAGGGAGCCTCTGTGCCTCTGAAGATAAATCCGGTTTTGAAGAAACATTCTGTGCTAAAAGAAAAGTAGTTAAAAATCCTGCGGCAAGTAAAGAAAATATAATCAGTGATATTTTAAAACTTCTTTTCATTATCAGCACTCTCGTTATTTATTCTCGATTTTATCTTTTACAGTATTTGCGGCAATTGCACCGTCGCTCACGGCAGTCACAATCTGGCGGAAAGATTTAGAACGAACATCCCCTGTTGCAAAGAGACCTGGAATCATAGTTTCCATTTCTTCGTTTGTCTTGATATATCCCGCCTCGTCTTTTGGAAGCATTTCTACAAGTGCAGTCTGAGGAATCATTCCGGTAAAGATGAAAACTGCATCGCATGAAAGTTCAGATGTTTCGCCTGTTTTTACGTTTTCGAGCGTGAGACCTTCGACCTTCATAGAACCATTGATTGATTTTACAACAGTATCGTAAACAGGTTTTACACCACAAGAAAACATTTTATCTACAACAGCCTTCTGCGCACGGAAAGTATCGCGACGGTGAATGATTGTTACATCCGAAGAAATTGTAGAAAGATATATTGCTTCGCTGCAGGCAGAATCTCCTCCGCCAATCACAACGATTTTTTTATTTCTAAAGAAAGGACCATCACAAACAGCACAATATGAAACTCCGCGTCCTGTAAGTTCCTTTTCGCCCGGAACACCAAGATTACGGTGAACAGCCCCGGTTGCAATGCAAAGATAAGGTGAATGATATTCTGTATCGCGTGTTTTAATTACAAAGTTATTCTGCTGTTTATCTATGGAAGAAACCTGAACCTGAACTACTTTAGCGCCAAAGCTTTCTGCCTGTTTTTGCATATTAAGCATAAAATCAGTTCCGTTAACGGCAGGAAAAACGCCCGGATAATTTTCGAGCTCGGTAATCTGCATAACCTGGCCACCTGCACCCGCAGCATCAAGCACGATAACCTTTAATCCGCTTCTTGCCGCATACTGTGCACTTGCGAGCCCTGCAGGACCTGCGCCGATAATAACATAATCAAAGTTCTGAATTTCCATATCTATAATATATCAGAAAAAATAAATGATTGCCATAATGAAGAGGGGATTTGCCCGCGGATAACAATGATTCTTGCGAGAACAAAATAAATGATTTACTGCCGGAAAGAAATGATACTACGGGCTGCCTATTTTCCCATCACAAAAATACACGAGATTTTGCCGAGGTCCGGGATTTTCTCTTTTTTCCACTCTGCCACCGTTCTCGTTTTTATGTATTCTTCTGCACATGTGATGCCTGCCGCAATGCAGAGTTTTGTATTCGGGCGGAGAGTTGAAAGAATTGTTTCGATGATTTTTGCATTTCTGTAAGGAGTTTCTATAAAACTTTGAGTCTGATTATCGTTCCAGACTTTATTTTCGAGTTTTTTGAGCGCTTTAATCCGCTGGGGAACTTCTACCGGAAGATAACCGTTAAAAGCAAAGCTCTGCCCGTTGAATCCGCTTGCCATAACCGACATGATGATTGATGAAGGGCCTACAAGAGGAATTACGCGTAATTTTTTACTCTGAGCGATTGCTACAACATCTGCACCAGGATCAGCAATTGCAGGACATCCCGCTTCGGAAATTATTCCCACAGGCTTTTTTTCTTTGATTAGTGGTTCAAGGTAAGATCCGATGATTTTTCTGTCTGTGTGGCGGTTTAATTCGTAAAAAGTGAGCTCGTCGATGTCTATGGATTTTTCAACCTTTTTTAAAAAGCGACGTGCCGACCGTATATTTTCCACAATAAAATGTTTGATTTCTACTATTATATCGTGATTATAAGAGGGTAAAACCTGATTGATTTCCGTCTCCCCCAAAGTTACCGGAATTAAATAAAGAGCCGCTTCCACAAAAACCTCCAAAGAATAGAAATCACCAGGGCGAAAAAAAACATATCTATTCCCGCCACGTTTAATCTGATTATAAGAAAAAAAAGGATGATTGAACAGAGAAAAAATATGATTCATGACGGGATCATCACTTTCCATGCCCATTCGCTAAGACAAAATCTCTTCCCGGCCCCCCGGAACAAAATCCCCTGATTTTAAACAAAACATCTTGACATTTAGGGGAAAAAATTATAAATTATAACTCACCTATTGGAGCGATACCAAAGCGGTCGTACTGGGGCGGTCTTGAAAACCGTTGTAGCGCAAGTTACCGGGGGTTCGAATCCCTCTCGCTCCGATTATCGCTGGAGGTGTGGTAGAGCGGTAATACAACGGATTGCTAATCCGTCGGTTCCCCAAAGGGCCGGGCAGGTTCAACTCCTGTCGCCTCCGAACTAAAACGCACACCGAACAGTGTAATTTAGTATGAGATTGTAGCTCAGCTGGATTAGAGCATCACCCTGCGGAGGTGGGGGTCGCACGTTCGAATCGTGTCAGTCTCA
>JAEESN010000026.1 GCA_016286365.1 Treponema sp. | reverse complement strand
CGGCACATTTCGTTTTTCCATTTTACAACCTTGCATCTATTTTTTTCTTTAAGTCGGCAACAGACTTAACCCTGATGTTATCGGGATTGTTCTTTAAAATCCTGAGCACAATGAGGTTTGCTTCATCAATGCGGCCGGCCTGGTATTCGTTTTTAGCACGCGTTAAGAGAGCCTGGTCTTCCGAAGAAAGAACGATTGTTGTAGTACCACCAAGCCTTGTAGCGATTCTATCCTTTAATCTTACTGCATCCATATTATTAGGATTAAGGCGGATTGCTTCGTTTACTGTCTGAAGCGCCTTATTCAAACGGTTCTGGTCGTTACCTGCCCTATTATACTGAGTCTGTGCATCCTGGGTAAGCCTATTCGAACGGGCCCTTGCACTGTTGTCTACCGGCTTAGCCTTCATACCAAGTTCAATTTCTACATCGTTGATTGTTTCTTTAAGTCCCTTATAATCAGGGTCAAGGCTGTAGTAGTTTATGAGGGCGTTGTATCCTTCTGTTTGAGTTTCAGGCTTTCGGCATTTTGCAACTGCTTCTTTTATCTTCTGTCCAAATTCCTTTCTGAATTTTTCAGGATCGCGAAGCTGGTCAATCTTGAGCATTAAAAGAGAAGCTTCCTGATTTATAGGATATACCTTTTTAATCTTCAAAAGGTTTTCGTGTGCAAGGTCTAACTGAACGTTTCCTTCTTCCACATTCTTGGCAGCATAACATCTCTTTCCTTCGTCGTAATACTGGTAGGCAATACTCAAAAGCTGAGACATTTCGGCATAAAGAGGATCCGAAACTAAGAGGATACGTCCTGTCTTCATGGAAACTGCTGTATTTACAAGCTCGCGGAAGCTTTCAAATTCTTCGTTCTTTTCGTCGTGTGTTTCTGCCCACTTGTTAATCGCAGAATTTATTAAGAGTTCTGCATCATCATAGCGGTCTTCTGTCTGTGCGCTTCTTGCCCTTGTGTAAAGCTCACGCGATTCCCTAACGACAATTTCGTTTCTTGCATCTGTAATCTTGCGGCTCAATAAAAGCTGCTTTTCGTCTACCTGGCGGCGGAGAACAGGATTATCTTCGAGGGCAAATGCATCTGAATACTTTTCGTTTGCCTGAACAAGTAGGTTTTCTGCCCGTGTAAGGTCTCCCCTGTTATATGCGCTCTCGGACTGATTAAACAGCGAGTCTGCTTCGCTTCGTACAGACTTAGCATTATCGCTCGCCCGCTTAGCCTCGGTAACAAGGCTCGAAACAGACGTCTTAATCCGGCTAAGCTCATCCGTCTTTGAGTTCATATACTGCTCGGACTTTGTAACAACATCAGTAATGCGCTTGTTTTCTTTCCATTCCGGATGCTGATCCAGGTTATATTCAAATTCTTTCTGTGCACTGCTCATCGTGTTTTCGTACTGCTTTGATGTATTTTCCATACTGTCGATCATCTGCACTGCGAAAGACGGATATTTATACGAGGGTTGTCCCCCCTGTGCAGGAGGATGAGTCTTTGCATATTCGAGCAATGCCTTTGGATTTCCGTTTAATTTTGCGTAAGTTTCTTCATCAAGTTTTTCTGCAAAACCCTGGTTATAGATTTCTGCACACTTGATGTATTCTTTCATCTCGTTTTCGTAAATCGAAGCATCATCAATAAAGCTCTGAGAAATCTCGTTCCATGAATTAACAACTTCGGTCTCTGCCTTTGCAAAAAGTTCATCAACATAAGAAGTATAAAGATTGTTCAGGTTCTTCCAGTTTAATTTCTGATTCTGACTTGTGAGTCCTTTTTCGGTAGCAGGGAAATAATCGCTTCTGTTTCCGGTAATAAGATACATCTTGGAAACTGAATCAAAAAGGCGGCGGATATAAACGTTTGAATCGTAAGAAGGATTATCCTTGTTATTCTTAAGCTCGTTTCGTATTGCAAGCTGATTTTCGTTTTCTTTTACAAAAGCTTCTACAATCGGATAAAGATTTTTAATTCTTACACTAAGCCCCTGGACAAAATCAAGTGAGTCGTTGAATTCCGGATAAAGCTCTTTTGTCCTAGGAGTTGGATTTTTTATGAGCTTATAAAAATTATTTACCTTTCTTCCAAGATCGCAGTAATCTGCAACCGGAACTGTATAATTGTTTGCGTTTTTAAGTGCAGTTAAATCGCTCTTTGGACTTGTAAGAGACTTTGGTAAATCTGTCATATAAATACCGGTCTGTCTTTCTGTAGCCCTTGCAACTGCATCCTTCATAGATTCAACCTTTGTGCCAAATTCATAATCAATTGCGCCAACAAGACCTGAATCAGGGATGGAAGCAATTCCAGAAATAAAGCGCTGCATGAACGGAAGGTAAGACGCATCTGTAATTTCTGAATCTATTTTTTTAAGACGGTCGTATAAATCTTTAAAACGGAGCGCACAGTTATAAATTCTGTTACGGCAATCAGCATATTTTGCAAGAAGCGTATTTATCTGATTATAGTTTTCGAGTGCCTGAGAATATTTATTGTCGTTTACGTTTTTAATAAAAGATTGAATCAGGTTTGTAAAACTCTTTCTTGTATCTGCATTCATAAATTCTGCAAGATATGCATCAAGGTCTTTCTGAATAGCTTCTGCTTCGGCAATCACCCTCTGATTTTTTCCCCAGTCTTCTGTAAATTCATCGCGATAAATCCAGAAACCTTCGCGGACTTTTTCTATAGCTCCGTTTGTGTCCCCTGCTTTTGCGAGTGCGGCTGATTCGTTCTGAATTGTATCAAAAAGATATGCATAGTATTTAAAAAGGTGCATCTCTTCCAAAAGGTCGATTACCTGCTGAATTTCCGGAGGCGGATTTTTTTCCAGGGTCTTCATCTCCAGGATGATTTTAGACGGAGTTTCGTGGTCTTCTGGATTTTCCTCGCTGGATTTAATCGCTCTTTCTGTGAGGATGGAATAACGGCTACGCCTCTGCATGATTGTCTTTATGAGCTTTTGTGCATTATCAAAACGATCCGGATATTTTTCGATGTATTTATGAAGCTCGTACAAAGCCCTGTTATAATCAGTTGCCTTAATCAGGTCTTCTATCTGACCAAGGGACATAACTTCCCCGTCGTCCTCGGCTTCGATATATTCAAGGGCTTTATCTGCGGCAAAAACGCCTGCCAGACTGAGTGAGAATAATAATGCTAAAAGAAATAAAGACTTCTTTCTCATTTTCGTCTTTTACAATATATTATATTTTCGGTAATAATAGTTATATATAAGAGAAAAAAAACCGATAAATGAGTATATTTATCTAAGAAAAGATGAAAAATAAGGCTTTTAATTTTGTCATTCTGATTATTTTCCTCACTTTTTTGCCGTGCGTAAGGCTTAATGCGCTTTCGTTTACAGATCTTTCTACGGCAATGACATCCATCTTTTCTGAATTTGCAAGCGATGCCGAAGGAACCACAGCTTACCGTTCCCTTTTAATTCCTGTTGGAGGAAGGGCCGAAAGCATGGGAAACGCATTTTCGGGTCTTTGTGATGATGTAAGCTATATTAATTATAACCCCGGAGCTTCGAGTATTCTTAAAGAAACACAGGCAGGTCTTTTCCATAACGAATGGATTGCAGATTCAAAAATGGAAGCACTCTCCTACACCACCCGATTCGGTAACTTTGGATTTGGTGTGCAGTTAAACTGTTTTTACGTTCCGTTCACAGAATATAATATTCAGGGAGAAAGGGTTGCTTCGAATTATTACACAGAAACCATTCTTGCATTAAACGCGTCTTATAACTTCCTGGCAGGTTATGATTTTAAAGGCTTTGCTTCAGGCGTTTCTTTTAAAACAGCGTGGCGCGGTGTCCCTGATTTTACAGACAACAATACAAACGAAATAAGAAGCTTTTCCGGACTGGGGCAGTCGGGTATGGCATTCATGTTAGACCTTGGTCTTGTCTTACAGTTTAACTTTTTAAAATATTTTGCTTCGCGCGATCCGAACGTAAGAATAGGATTTGCAGCTCAGAACATCGGTGTTGGATTTACGGGACTTGGTTCTAAATCAGGTTTCCGCCTGGACGACCCTCTCCCGACAATTGTTTCGGCCGGTATCTCGGTTAAGTTCTTTCCTTTCCTCACTGTTGCAGCAGATATTAAACAGCCTCTTAACTTGTTAGACATAACAAACTATCAGATTTTCTCGTTCAGCATTGGAGCAGATTTTTCTTTCCACGAAAACTTTAGTATTTTGACCGGGCTCGAAATTAAGGGCGGTAACCCTAAAATCAGTGTGGGTGGCGAATTTGAATATAAACAGATGAGACTTAACGTAAACTACACGCTGGACCTTACTTCATCTTTGAACCCGGTAAACAGAATAAGCCTTTCGGGCAAAATGCTTCTTGGAGACAGAGGCCGCGCAAAAGTTCAGGAAGAAATAGACAAGCTTTATTCGGAAGGTCTTGTTTATTATTATTCATCTGAATGGGAAAAGGCCATTGAAACCTGGGAAAAAGTCTTAGAAATAGACAAACGCTACGACCCTGCAATTCTTGGAATAGAAAGTGCAAAAGCGCAGATGAGTATGATTCAGATAGTCCGCGACACAATGTTCTTTGAAGAATAAAAAAACGCCCCGCAATGGAGCGTCTTAAAATCAGATTATATTTCCAGCTAATTTATTTTTTCTTACTAAAGATTCTGTAGTTCAACCACGGGAAAATATCATCATAAATTTCTAAGGTTGTAAGCCATTCTGTACTTACTGTATTTGAGCCAAGAGAATCAAAAACAGAAGTAAAGGCCTTGATTGAATCCATAAAACGGTTTTTAGCAAATTCAGGGAAGTCATCGTTTTCTATCATCTTTGCAAGACCAGATGACTGTGCAATTATGAGTTCCTTTGCGCCAAGATTTAAAAGGCGTGTTTTTAATCCTGTGTCGTTAGGGAAGCGGTCCGAAAGATCAATCATGCGTTCACATGCCTTTTTGATGTAACGCATCATCCAGCAGTTTTTGCTCGACAAAAGATTTTCTCCGTAACCTGTTCCGGCAGCAGAAGAATAATATGGAACTACCTTTTCGTATGTAAAAGGTTTTTGTGTCATTTGATTACATGTTGTTATGTTCAGTGAATATTCCGAAGAACCGCGGATAACCTGTTCAAGCCAGTAAAGACCTTCGGCCCAGTCAACACGGAGCTTTTCCGCATCTACAGTGCAAACAAGGCAGACAAAATCTGTATCTTTAATTTCATCTCCGGCTTTAGTCAGAAGTTCTGAGTTTGTCTTGAGGAAAGACTTTGCATCGAGATTTGCCTGTTCAAATGCTTTTTCCGAATCGTAGATTGATTTTTCATCGAAAGATTTATTCCAGTAGCAGAAGCCTGTAGAAACCCTGCACTCCCCTTTTTTAACAACAGGAGCAAGTTCATCCATGGAAAGGTCAAACCCGATGTCGTGATTTACATTACAGTAAACTTCGTTATCTGCAAAGCCGTCTTCGCCAAAAAGCTCATCATTAAAGAAAGGGTTGTTAGAGAAAACTGCAAGAGAATTTTCTGTACGCATAGGATAGAAAATTCCTTTGGAAGGAAGAGTCTTTGAAAGAAGAATACTTCTTGAATCTACAACCGTATAAGAATATCCGTATGCCTTGATTATATTTTCTACTTCGGGAGTATAGCCGAGTTCCGGGATCCAGAAACCTTCTGGAGTTTCACCAAAGCTTTTTCTGTATGCCTGTAAACCAACTTCTATCTGTGCAGAAAGAACTTCGGGCATATCTGAATAATGAGGCATAAAGATGTCTGTACCGCAGGTTGCAATCAGTTCGATGTAATCTTTTCTGTGATACTCAACAAATTTTTCTATGAGTTTATTATTGTATTTTTCCTGGAAGTCTTTTTTAATCTGCTTGTTCTGACCGATTATACGCTCAACGTTTTTAAGGATTTCGGGATTCTTTTTTGCTCTTTTTAATTCCTTTTCGCCGAGTGCTATGCGGTTATCGAGCCAGAGACTGTACATATTCTGGATTTCGGGATTATCTAAAAGTGCGCACAAAACAGGAGGAAGAACAAGACCGATTTTTGCCTTAATACCTTCTGCTTCAAAGCGCTCGAGCATATTCAAAAGAGGAATGTATGTATACGAAACAGATTCAAACAAAGAATTAAGCTCAGCTTCGACTTCTACGATTTCTTTCTTTGAGTGGCGTATAAATTCCTGATTTGCCTTTATTATAAATACCAGATTTTTATTCATATTAACTCACACCTATACGGTTCAACCAAGGATTAAAAACATTTTTTATTCTGCAAAGGAGTGTCTGTGATTTGTATACTGCTCCATCAAAACTTTATTAATTCCAGAAAGCTTTATGACTTCTGAATAATCATCATCTTTTCCGGGCTGGAAATCATTCAATGCCTGACCACCCTGAGGAATTGTGATTACCGGAGAAAAGGCTAAAACTTCACCAGCGGTTCCTGCAACATAAACAAGCTCAAAACGGAAGAACTGTTTACCTGCCGGAAGAAGAATATACTGTTCCTGAGTATCCATAGAAGCATTAACTTCGAAAGATTCTACAGGTTTAATTTCCTTATCATCAGAAAGAATGCAGACTCGGATCATGATATTACAGTCATCAAGTTCCTTAAGCTTTGCCTGATCACTTTCGCTTATATTCCAGAAGACAAAAGCCCATACAGGATTTCTTAAGATACAGGAGATTTGTGTTTCGTTATAATTGGAAGGAAGGTTTTCGGAATCGTCCTGAACGGAATCTGAAGAAATGACCATGTTTTCATTTCCGGAAGATTTACCCTCTTCTATAAGTTCTAAAAGCTCTCCGATCAATAATCTTCTATCAAAGTTTTCCGGAACATCAACTCCGTACTCATCAGCAAGTTTACTTAAATCAGAAAAAGAAAGAGTTTCAAGATACGAACGATTAATTTTTTCTGCATTCATGATGTCAAATATAATCTTAAAAAAAAGGATATGTGTCAAGTTATATGAGGATTTTTTTCCTCCACGGAAAAATGTAAAAATTTTAAAAAATTTATAAAAAAAATGCTAAACTGTCTTTCTTTTATTCCGATAATTAAACTGTAAGGTAAGCACGGGTGGTCGACATCCAGACACCTGTGAAAACCTTGTGATTAATATTCAGAAAAGAGTTGAAAAGCGTGTGAGGTTTTTCAACTTTTTTTTTGTTTAAATCCCATAAATAAATCCTAAAAATACCGGTTATTTCCCCCAAAACCCCGTCTTTTTTTTGTCTAAAATCCTTCTTTCTGATATAATAAGCCCCAAAAAGGAGTTTATTATGATTGACTACGCAAAATGCAATGAATTTGCCAAAACACAGCTTAAGGGCAGATACAAAATACCTGTTATTGCAGTACTTCTTGCCGAACTGCTTGGGTTTATTCAATTATTTATCCAGTCCAGATTTTTTCCAACACCAACACAGGACGAACTGATTAAGTTTCTTACAAATCCGGGTTCAAACCAGGAAATGATTTTAGATTATACAAAAAACACTTTGAGTTCTCTGGGAATTTCCATCATTTTTGGACTCATAGGTTTTATATTCACTTTTGCAGCAACAGGGCTTTACCTTAAAATGTCTAAGAGCCCCGAGCCTGTAGAATTAAAGGATTATGTAGACGGTTTTGCTAAATGGAAGAGAGGTATTCTCTGCGGATTATGGATTGCTTTATGGACCTTCCTCTGGTGTCTTCCATTCACAATTGCAATGGTCATCTGCCTGTTTATTTCTTCTACAGCAATTCTTTTTGGACTTGTCATACTTATTGGGGCATGTATCTTCCTCATATACAAACTTCTGAATTATTCATTTACATACTATGTTGCAGCAGAATACGACAATGTTTCTATTCCAAGGGCAATGGAATTAAGTATTACTCTTGTTAATGGCTCTAAAAAACAAATTGTTTTAATTGCTCTTTCAACTCTTGCCCTTCCGATTGCCGGAGTTGTAGTACTCGGTCTTATCTTTTCTTTTTCGGGCACTGCTCATTCCGATGTGATTCTTCAGGTAATTCAGACAGCACTCTTATGTTTATTTGCACCTATATATAATCTTTCTACAATAAACCTTTATCACTCGCAGTTAAAAGATAAGGTAGAAGCAGGATCATTAAGACTGGAGGATTTACAATAATGAAAAAACCAAGCTCTGGAACAATCGTTCTTATAGTAATTATTTCCATTATTGCAGTTCTGATTATTCTTGGAACAAGCAAGGGAAAATCAAATGAGTCATCGAGCACCGTAAACCAGGCTGCAACTTATGTAAATAAGCAGCGCTCTGATTATATAGCAGAAATATACCTTGAAGGCGAAATCACACAGAAGACAAAAACTTATGACCAGCAGTGGCTTTTAAACACAATCCGTGAATTAAAAAATAATGCTAAGAATAAGGCACTTGTTGTTTTTATAAACTCACCGGGCGGAAGTGTTTACGAAGCTGATGAAGTTTATCTTGCATTAAAGGATTACAGAAATGCAGGTAAGTTAGTTTATGTTTACCAGGGTTCAATGGCTGCTTCGGGCGGATATTATATTTCGTGTGCTGCAAACAAAATCTATGCAAACAGAAATACACTCACAGGTTCAATCGGTGTAATTGCAGGACAGAGCATTGATGTTTCGGAACTTCTTGCAAGATATGGAATTAAAGCAGAAACCATTCATGCAGGAAAAAACAAAAACATGGGTAGCATGACCCAGCCTCTTACAGACGAACAGCGCCAGATTTTACAGAGCGTTGCAGATGAATGTTACGACCAGTTTACAGAAATTGTAAGCCTTGAACGAAACTTAAAGATGGACGAAGTTCGTAAGATTTCGGACGGAAGAATCTATACTGCAAAACAGGCACTGGATTTAAAACTCATAGATAAGATTTCTACTCACGAAGAAATGCTCGACGATTTAAAAGTTGAGATTCAAAATCAGAACTGTTCGGTTGTTCCGTTTAAGGTACCGGAAGAAAAATCTTCTATCTTTGATATTCTTAGCTCGCTTTCGTCTAAGGCAAGCGACAGCTTTGATTTAAGCAGCATGGCCCTTCCCTACATTCCAAAGTCGGTAAAGGAAGAGCTTGAGTCTCCGGTTCAGTACCCCGCTTTTATTTACAGGTAATAAGAAAACGAAAACCACGCGTGGGAATGCATTTGCGACGTGGATGCAACATCTCACGCGAAATACATCTTATATAAAGAGGCCTTTTTACCATTAACAAGCGTATGAAGGCTGTCTTCTACAACAAGATTCTGGGAGCGGGCGGCCGCCTCGAGCTCGTCTTTTCGCGCGGAAAGGATGACAAGGCGGCCGCCTGTTTTAATCACCCTCCTAAAGGAATCAAACATTCTTCTATAAAAATCTTTTATATCGCCAATGTCTTCATAATATCCCCATGGCGGGTCTGTAATCACAAGGCTTACAGAAGCATCGCCCAGGTGCTCAAGCTTAAACGCATCGCACGCACAGATTTCTACATCGGGATTATTAATAAACTGCTTTTTTTCTTTTATGGCAGAAATTTTTTCTTTATCTATATCGCTAATATAAAGCTTTGTAAAATTAAACTTTTTTGTAAGCTGAACGGGAATTGAGCCATAACCTGCAAACGGCTCTAAAATTACATCATCTTTTTGGGGCTCTGCAAAGCAGGAAATTAAATATGCAATCTCGGGGCGGAGTTCTCCTTTATTCAGATTTTTTTCTGTAAACTCACGCTTAGAAATAAGCTGGCCTGCAAATGCAAATCCTTCGCGCCTTATGGAAAACCACACTTCGGTAGAAGGAGAAAGCCTGTCTACAGTAAGCTTAGAATTAGAAAGAACATAATCTTCTGCGCGTCGTGCAATATTTTTGTCGACCTTTGCAAACTGATTTTCGTTCTGGAACCGCACACGGAAGGAGCCTTTAGAAATCAAAAAATATTTTTTCTGGCTGCAGGTCTGTCCTACAATAAAAGGAAAACTAAGATTCTTACCGGTAAAAGTTTTTAATACAAAAAAGGTATTATTAAAATAAAGAATCTTTTCTAAGTCGCGTGAATTTCCTGCATAAGAAAAATGAACAAGACCATCAAAAAGATTAAGAATTTTTATCTGATCGAGACGCTTGGGTAAATCCTTTTCTACTACCCTTTCAAAACCTGTAATAAAACTTGCAACAAATTCGGCCATAATTAAATATTTATTTATAGAAGAAAGCTTTTATAAGAGAAAGCTATTGAATCCTGATATTAGTTATAACACACTGGTCGCCTGTGAGGGAAGCATAAACTTTCGGATAATCTTCGTTTAATACAGAAACACTCTTAATTGCAATGCCTGCGTTTTCGGTAGTTACCGTAATCTTTTTTCCTTCGTATTTTATAAGAACTTCGCAGTCTATGCCCTTTTTATTTTTTTCTTTCCAGGAATCCCAGCCTTCAAAATCATCATTTTTATTTATGGTGATTGTATTCTTACATTTTTCGTCCGACTCCCAGTTTTCGCCATCAAGCCTTATAAGTACAAACTCGCGCGAATTCTTTCCACCATAAACACCGTCATCAGAAGAATAAAGGCGGATAAAAGGACAATGCCAGATAAGGCGAGCCATAGGAAGACTCTTTGAATGAAAGCTGATTTTCATGCCGTTTTTAAGAGGGATTCCCTGTGTGGCAGCAGAACACCATCCGTCTATCTGAAGGTTTGGAATATCGCCTTCGGGACCATCAATATAATTTATTTCGGGAGCAATGCGTTTGATATAATCAGCAGGGACAGCCATCTCTTTTTTCTGAATCGAAAGATTACTGAGCGTACAGTGCTCACCTGTAAAAGCGATGTAAGAAAAGCGTGAATTATCGGGAAGCGCAAAAGTGTATTTAATTGTAGAATACTTAGACTTCATCACTAAAAGAACGTGGTCCTTAATCTTAACCCCTTCAATTTCCCAGTCAAGGCCTCCCGCATAATCTTCCAGAAGTTCCTGAGTTTTTACAAGCTTTGATTCAATCACTTCTTTTTCTGATTTTCTTACGCCCTTTTCTTCGTATTTTCCGTCAAAGCGGATTGAGCCGTATTCATAATAAAGCATCTGATTCTGTTCGTATTCAGGGCTGTTTTTATGGATGCGCGCATCAAGGGAGTCAAAAACAATGACGGTTGGAATTGATTTTTCAGAAAGATTATTTTTGTCTGAAACAAAATGAATATTAAAGGTAGTAGGATAATCAGACAGAAGATATCCTTCCGATTTTTCAGAAAGATATTCGCCGCATTCAAGTTCTGTTTTACCCGAAATATCAGAAAGCTCGTGATGCTCGCGGAGAACATAATCAGTGTCGGCATCTATAATCTGCTGCATGATTTTTGCAAAAACCGGGTCAAACTGAGTTCCCATTCCCTTTACGATTTCTTCACGAACCTTCTGCTGAGGAAGAGGATCCCTGTAACTTCGCTTGGAAGTCATGGCATCGTAAGAATCTGCAACTGCAATAATTCGTGCAATTTCGGGGATATCTTCGCCTTTAAGTCCGTTAGGATAGCCTTTTCCGTCGTAGCGTTCGTGATGATAGTTTGCCGCAATGGAAAGATAAGGCGACTTACTGATGCTCGAAAGAATCTGCTTTCCGATCACCGGATGCTTCTTAATTTCTGCAAACTCTTCCTCTGAAAGCCTTCCTTCCTTCTGAATAATATGCACCGGAACGCCAATCTTTCCTACATCGTGCAAAAGACCCGCATAATAAATATCACTGCAGAATTTTTCATCCTTTCCGGCAACGCCCGCAATCCTCTGGGCATATTCTGCAACACGTCGTGAATGACCGTGAGTATAAACATCCTTGGCATCGATTGCGTTTGCAAGAGCAGTTGCTGTCTGTTCGAACATAATCCTCATGTTGTTCTGTTCTTCCTTGAGTAAATCAACTTCCCTTTTGTTTGCATTCTGAACGGTGTTATTTAAATCTATTACAACAAAGATATAAAGAATTACAGCCTCGCCTACAACTGCAATATTCTGCAAAGATAGTCCGTATGTAAAAATCTGAAGGATGGTTGCAATAACAGGAATTACAGCAAAAAGCAAAAGTGGAATTCTTATAAAGCGTGGAATCCTTTTATAATACTGGATGATGACCGAAAACTGTAAAAGTATAATCACAAAGGGGAAAAAGTAACTTAATAAAAAGCCCGACGCCCTCTGATAGCGGTTATAAGAATCGAATGTATAATAAAAATCTGTAAAAGAAGAAATAATCAGAATAATAATACCGACTGCAACAAAGCCTTCTGTAATCTTGAGTCTTCGTGGAACTCTTTTAAGACCGCCTTCTGTAGTATATAAATCTACAAGATAAAGATTAAATGCAAAGAGTATGCAGAGAGAAAAAAGATATACGGAAAAATTTGCAATGCGGACCATCCACCAGCCAAAGTCAGTTATATCTCCGCGGTAAATGTATGCAAAGCGGTCCATAATCAGAAGAAGAGCCGCATATAATTCGAGGAACATGAGGGGGCGACGGCGTTTTTTTGGCATGGATTTAGTAAAGAAACTGAGTATTGCCAGAACGGTACAGATTCCGCTCAAAAACAACATTATAGATAACTGATGTCGCCGTAAGAACTCCATTCCTTACTCCTGATACTACAATTATATACCAGATTTCCCAAAAATACTAAATAAATCCGTAATAAAATCTACAATAATATTATAGCTTTGTAACATTGTTATTTTTTTATTTTATGATATAATTGAACCTATAATTTAAGTAAAAAATCTTTAAAAGTTTAGTTGAATTGAGTTTTTGTGACCTTTTGAAAGGTCTTAAGTTTGAATTATTACCCGTACTTTAAGGAGCACAAAATGAGTAAGAAAAGATCGGTGTATTTCTCAATTACAGCAAAGCTGCTTTTAATCTTCCTTTCGGTTTTGATAATCGTAAACATTCTTCTTGGAACAATTGCTTATAAAATTTCTTCTAACGGAATGAGGGACAGCGTTATAAACCACATGAACGCTATTTCTACAGATATCGCAAACCAGATTGCTGCCATCAACGAAAAGCATTTCCAGACCCTGCATGTAATTGCAGAGCTTGATATCATCAAAGACGAAAACGCTACCCTTGCCCAGAAACAGCAGGAAATCGTAAATGTAATCCATGCTATCGGCGACAACTGTATAGACATGGCCTTTTATGATGCCAACGGAGACTGTCTTTTAGCAGACGGCCGGAGCTTAAACTTTAAAGACCGCGTTTATTTTAAAACAGCATACGAAGGAAACGACTTTGTTTCTGACCCTAAATTCAGTACTGTAACAAATACAGTTTTACAGCACTACAGTGTTCCGGTTTACAATAAGAAAAATAAGATAATCGGTGCGGTTGTAATGGTAATTCAGGGTAACACTGCACTTTCTACAATTGAACAGATTGACCTTGGTTTAGGAATGCATCCTTCCATCATCAACTGGAAGGAAATGACAACTGTTGCAAATGCTAATCCAAATACAGATGAAAATCAGACAGGCCAGACAGAGATGGATGATACACAGGGACTCGGACTTGTACTTACAAACATCTTTGCCGGAAAAGAAGATGTAGAAGACTTTATCGACCCTAACATCGGTATGCACCTTATTGCTGCATACAAAAAGATTCCAAAAACAAACTGGACTGTATTTGCAGTAGCTCCATACGACTACTACTTTGAAAGTGTTTACAAGATGCAGAATTACATCATCGTTGTAATGGTTATTTCTGTACTTATTTCGGCTCTTCTTATTACACTTCTTGTAAGACTCCTTGTAAGACCATTAAAGACAGTTAAATCTTCTATTACAACTATTGCAAGCGGTAACGCAGACCTTACTCAGCGTATTCCAGAATCTTCTAACGACGAAATTGGTGCCGTAGTACAGGGCTTCAACGGCTTCGTTCAAAAGCTTCAGGATATTGTAACAAACCTTCAGGCTTCTAAGTCGAACCTTACTTCGGTGGACTCAGACCTTCAGCTTAGTACACAGAATGCAACCTCTTCCATTACACAGATTATTTCGAACATCGAAAGCGTAAACGGACAGATTCTTTCACAGGCAGAATCGGTACAGGAAACTGCCGGAGCCGTAAATGAAATAAGTGCTACAATCGAATCGCTCGACCGCCTTATTGAATCTCAGTCAACCTGTGTATCGCAGGCTTCTTCTTCTGTAGAAGAAATGATTCAGAACATCAACTCTGTAAGCGAATCTGTAACAAAGATGATCGACTCTTTCAACCAGCTTGAACAGAACTCTTCTGCAGGTATGGCTACACAGAAAAATGCAAACGAAAAGATTATGCGAATCGAAGAGCAGTCTAAGATGCTTCAGGATGCCAACATTGCAATTGCAAGTATTGCCGAACAGACAAACCTTCTTGCCATGAACGCCGCAATCGAAGCTGCACACGCCGGAACAGCCGGAAAGGGATTCGCAGTAGTTGCAGACGAAATCCGTAAGCTTTCAGAAACATCATCAGTACAGTCAAAGACAATCGGTGCCGAGCTTAAGAACATCAAACAGACAATCCTCGAAGTTGTTTCTGTTTCTAACGATACAAACAATGCCTTCTCTGCTATTTCCGAAAGTATTTCCGAAACAAGCCAGATTCTTGAACAGATTAAGGGAGCAATGGAAGAGCAGCAGATTGGTTCTAAACAGATTATCGATGCCCTTGGCTCTATGAACAACTCTACAGCAGAAGTAAAGACAGCCGCTGCAGAAATGACAGAAGGAAACAAACAGATTCTTTCCGAAGTTCAAAAGCTCCAGCTTGCAACAGATACAATCAAAGAAAGTATCCACGAAATGCATCAGGGAGCAGAACACATCAATCAGACCGGTGCAGACCTCTTCTCTATTTCGGGAAAGATGGCCGACAACATCAAGCAGATTGGTTCAGAAATCGACCTGTTCAAAATCTAAATCATACTTTTCTGTGCCCCGCGCGCCACAGTGCATACACGCGGCTTAATTTACATCTGGCATAATCACGGGGTGCAGAAAAAGAATGACAATTCCCTTATTCTTGCTATATACTTAATGTATGGAAAAATCATTTAATACAAACAGCACATTTTTATATGCTGTTGCCGCAATCACTATCGTATTTATTCTGGCGCAGTCTTTCTTCTTTTTAATCAGGGCAGTAAAGCGCGCAAAAGTAATCAACATGGATATGTCCGTTGTATGGAAGACAATTTCTTCTACAGCAATATTTACAATCGCACCGGCATTTTCGATTCTTCTTGGAGTTGTAACTCTTTCTCAGTTTATAGGGCTTCCTCTTCCGTGGATAAGGCTGAGCGTAATCGGAGCTATAACTTATGAACTTCCGGCTGCAACCTCTACAGCAAAGGCTTTAGATATTTCTCTTTCACAGATGATTACAGATCCAAAAACTTATTCTGCAATCGCCTGGGTTATGACGCTCGGAATTTTACCAAGCATTTTACTCACCCCAATCCTCATAAAAAAAATCCAGAAGGGAGTTATTAAAATTCAAACCAAGGATTCTGCGTGGGGACAGATTTTTATGACATCTCTTTTTATGGGTATGATTTCGGCATTCAGCGGAATGGTGTTCAGTCATTTAAGGGAAGGCGTTCAGGGGCTTTTACCTGTAATCGTGCTTTTTATTTCTGCACTGATTATGGCCTTATGTGGCTTACTAATCAAAAAAGCAAAAATCAAATGGCTTGAAAATTTTGCAATGCCTTTTTCGATGATTCTTTCTATGATTGCGGCTGTTTTACTAGCACCGCTTTTTGGATTTTAGGGGGAGAATATGACTTTTGAAGAATACACATTAGATTCACATAAAAAAGGACAAATCTGGATCTGGAGCGCTTTGGTTGTAATCCTCCTGGTTCCGGTTTCTATCTGTATTTACTACAATGCATGGCCAAACATCACTGCAGTATTAAAGGGACTTTTGGGAGTAGCACCGATTTACTGGACAGTAGGCGTAATAGAAATCATCACCTTTACACCAATGCTTGGAACAAGCGGAACATATTTGAGCTTTGTAACAGGAAACGTAACAGCCTTAAAAGTTCCCGCTGCCTTAAACGCAATGGAAAGCGCCGGAATAAAGCCGAACACAGAAGAAGGAGAAATCATCTCTACAATCGCAATTGCAACAGCTTCAATCGTAACAACAATCATCATTGCAATAGGAGTTTTCTGCTTTGTACCTCTCCAGCCTCTTCTTTCGAGCGAAACATTAAAACCGGCATTCGACAATATTCTTTCTTCGCTCTTTGGAGCATTGGGATTTGTATACATCAGCAAAAACTGGAAGGTTTCGATTGTACCTGTTCTCTTTATGATTACACTCTTTGTTCTGGTTCCTTCTCTTGCCGGCTCTGTAGGAGTTTTAGTTCCGGTCGGAATTCTTATTTCGCTTGGTGCTGCAAGAATCATGTACAAAAAAGGATGGCTTAAATAATGACGTTCTCGGAAAAAGACAAAAAAAAGATTACAGACGATTTATGTCATATGATTCAGTGTAAGACTGTATCTAACATTGATGAAAGTCTTATAGATAAAAAAGAATTCGAAAAATTCAAAGCCCTCTTAAAAAAATCTTTTCCAAAGATTTATTCAGAAGGTGAATTTTATACAGCCGGAAAGACAGGGCTCATTCATAAGATTAAGGGAATAAATACGGTAAAAGGACACGGAAACGTTTTGATGGCCCACTACGATGTTGTTCCCGCAGTAAAAGAAGAATGGAGCTTTGATCCTTTTATAGGAGATGTAAAAAACGGTAAAATCCGCGGAAGGGGCACAATGGATACAAAGGGAACTTTATGTGCCTGCATGGAAGCCGTAGAATTAAGCCTTAAAAACGGATGGAAGCCCGCACAGGATTTATACCTCTGCTTTAGCGGCGAAGAAGAAATAAACGGATGGACCTGCTCCGAAATTGTAGACTGGTTTAATAAAAAGAAAGTAATCGTGGATTTTGTTTTAGACGAAGGCGGTGCAATTGTAACAAACGCATTCCCCGGAGTAAAAAAGCCGTGCGCAATGGTTGGAACAGAAGAAAAAGGTTCAACCTATTTAGACTTAACTGTAACAACAAAAACAGGACACGCCTCTGCCCCACCAAAACATTCTGCTGTAGGAATTGCTTCTAAGATTGTAACAAAGCTCGAAAATAAAAATCCAAAGGTAGAGTTTACGCCAACGGTAAAACAGCTTTTACGAAACATGGGAAAATACAACGATAACGCATTCTTAGGCTTTATCTTTAAAAACTTATGGCTCACAAAACCGCTTGTAAACTTTCTTTCTAAAATACTCCGTGGCGACTTATACGCACTCTTACACACAACCTGTGCCGTAACAAAAACAAACGGAGGAGAAAATTACAACGTTCTTCCTTCGAGCGTGAAAATCGGAATGAACATGCGTCTTCTTGGAAAAGACACTGTAGAAAAAACAGTAAAGCGAATCGGTAAGATTGCAGAAAAGGCAGCGGGCAAAAACTCCGAGATAAAAATCGATGTAATAAGCTACGGTAACCCTTCGGAAGTATCGGACACAAAATGCGAACAGTGGACAAATCTCTGTAACGTAATCAAACAGACCTGGCCCGAAGTAGTGATAAGTCCATACCTTATGATGGCTTCGAGCGATTCACGACACTACTGCCGCATTACAGACAAAGTCTACAGATTCAGCGCAATGTACATGACAAAAGAAGACCGCGAAATGATTCACGGCAAAAACGAATGTATAAAAATCGACGTGCTTCTAAAAACAGTCGAATTCTACTGTAACCTTCTGGAGCTCGCATGCTAAAAAAAAGAATAATCACAATTGCCCTGGCCTTTATCATCATCATCACAACCGGAGTTTTATTAGCTGCAAACGGACGGAGCAATAAAAACACAGGGAAAAAAATCACAATCCATAATCAGACAGAAGAAAATGCCATAAACTCATTCGATTCAAAACTTTTTTCTGTCTTATGTAATCAAAGCCAGAACGTAAACTACTCTGCCCTCTCCATCTACAGCATCCTCTACGCGCTTTCTAAAGGTTCAGATGGAAATACCAGGGAAGAAATTAATTCAGTTTTAGAATACACACCATCACAGGCAAACGACGAATTCATAAGAAACATAATCACAACCACAGAAAATATTTCAAATTCAGTCTGGTATAATAAAGACATAAACTTCCGCAAAGAATACAAAACTTTTTTAGAAGCCTTTGAATTTGAACAAAAGCCGGTTGATTTTACAAAAGGCTCGCAGGTAAAAAGAAAAATCAATTCGTTTGTTTCTAAAAAAACAGACAGACTTATAAAAGATTTTCTTTCTGCCCCACTTCCGCAAAGTACAAAGCTCGTCCTTTTAAATACACTCTTTTTTGAACAGGAATGGAAATATAAGTTCGAAAAGAAGATGACAAAGGAAGAAGACTTTTATGTTGATGGCAGCACAATAATCAAACACGATATGATGCGCGGCTGCAGAATGATTGATTATTACGAAGACGACGACTTTCAGATTGCAGCAATCCCGTATAAAGATTTAAGATATTCAATGATTATCGTTCTGCCAAAAGACCGCGATTATGATTTTTCTAAAATGAATCTTATAGAGGCTTTGACCACATTCAGAAAAAATAAATCGGAAAGGCTTGTGAATCTCTTCCTTCCAAAATTCGAAAAACGCTCACGTTACGATTTAATCCCAATTCTTAAAAAACTTGGAATAAACGATGCATTCAACAGCACAAAAGCAGACCTTTCAAAAATTATCGAAGGCTCAGAAAAAATCTTATTAGACCAGGCCCTGCACGAAGCCGTAATAAAAGTAGACGAAGATAAAACAAAAGCCGCCGCCGCAACAATGGTTATGGCAAAAGCTGCCGGAGATTTTATTTCCCCAGACGACATAAACTTCCGCGCCGACCACCCCTTTACCTACGTAATCTACGACGCCCAGTCAGGCATCAATCTTTTTACAGGCATTGTCAGAAGTCCGGATTAATTTAATAACCCCTTTGATTTCATTCCGTGTTTATAAAGAAAAATCCAATACCGGAGTATAAGGATTACACCTGGCAAGGCCAATTTGAACGCATAATCCTGAAATTGTTTTTTGTTCTTTATTCAAAAACTCCATCCCTTTTTCGAAGGC
>JAEESN010000016.1 GCA_016286365.1 Treponema sp. | reverse complement strand
AAGGCTTCCATAAGCTGTGAACAATTCCAACAAGCTGGTAGCAGTCTGATGGAGTTTCGCAGAGGATTCTTAATGCAAGTAAATCGTAGAGTTCGCCCGCTTCCTTGTTTCTCTTTCTCATCTTCTGATAGATTGAATAAAAGTGTTTTGCGCGGCTCTGGATTTCTATATTAAGGCCAGCCATTACAGCTTTCTTTTTAATGTCGTTCGAAGCGTCTGTTAGGTATTGTGAGCGTTCATCCTGCTTTTGTGCAACAATCGCCTTTATCTGCTGGAATACTGCAGGGTTTAAGTATTTTAAGCTCATGTCCTCGAACTCATTTTTTTCGTTCTGCATACCCATTCTGTCTGCAAGTGGAGCCCATATTTCTATGGCAGCTTCGGCAATAATCTTCTGGTATTCGTGATCAAAGTTTTTAAGGTTTCTGATTCTGTCCAGTCTGTCTGCAAGCGTAATCAGTATGATTCTTACATCGTCGGCCATGGCAAAAAACATCTTTCTTATTGCATCCGACTGATGAAGGCGCTTTGAGTTTATGGGAAGATTCAGTATTTTATTTGTTGTAAGGATGATGTTGTATACATCTTTTCCGAATGTTTCGTTAATCTGTTCCGCAGACACATTCAGCTCGTGCATCGTGTGAAGAATAGCCGCAATTATAGTGTCTGCGTCCAGTCTGTTTGCTGCGAGTATTTGTGCTACCCTAAGCGGGTGCAGATAATAGGGTTCTCCGGAAAGACGAGTTTTATCCCGGGCTTTATCTACAAGAAGGTTCCAAGCTTTTTTTATCTTGTTCTGTTCGTCGGGAGTAAAAAAGTCATTGAGGGAAAGAAATTCAGTAATCAGACTGGCAGTATCATTTACATTGGATTTAAAAACAGCGCTGGTACTCATGAATTCCTCCTTTATGAACTTTCTTTTTTAAGTTAAAATAAAGCGTATTTACTGTATAAAATAATACTTTTATATATAGTTTACTATAAATATTATAAATAAATAACAAAAAATACAAATATAACAGTAATTTTTTGAAAAAAAACTGGTTATTAGTATAATAGATAAAAGGAAGTAAAAAAATGAAATATCGTATAACAGGATTCCTGCTTGTTTTGTTTATTGTGGCGGGACTTTTTGCAGAAGAAACGACTTCTAAAAGAATACTAACCGTAGAAGATGCAGTTGCCCTTGCCATGGACGAGAATGTTTCGGTACAGAGGCAGGCTTTAGCACTCGATTTATTAAAGGAAAAATCACTTTATTCATGGAACAGCGTAAGCCCTTCGATGAACGTAAGCGGAAGTTATAATCAGTCGCTTGGACAGAATGATAGTTCTTCATGGTCTGTTTCGGGTTCTGTTAATGTTTCTTTAACTCCGGCTTTATATACTTCTATTAAAAATGCCCGTCTTAATTACGAAAACGGACAGCTTTCTTTTGAACAGACAAAACGCACTGTAGAAGTAAACGTTCGAAAATTATTTTTGAATCTTCTTCTTTCAAAACAGAGCCTTGAGCTTCAGAAAAAAAATCTTGAAACAGCAAGACAGCGCTATAATTCAAACCGCGAAAAATTTTCAAGAGGTCAGCTTTCGGAACTCGATTTATTGAACTCTCAGTATAATTATGAAAGTTTAAAACCTGCAGTTGAATCAGCAGAAATCAATTACGAAAACAGCCTTCTTTCTTTTAAAATTTTCCTTGGACTTCCAGAAGAAGCAGAAATTGAATTAAAGGGAAATCTTAATGATTACGTTACTAAAAAAGAAATATCCTTCGAATACAATATAGAAGAAATACCTTCAATCATCACTTTGGAACGCCAGCTCGAAGTAGCAAAGATAAATCTTTTAGCGGCACGTTTTTCTGCATACGGGCCTTCTTTTTCTGCAGGGTATACATATTCTCAGTCTGGAAGAAGCAATGTAAATGGAACTCAGGAATCTAATTCATTGAATTTTAGTGTAAGGCTTCCTTTAGACGGACTTTTACCATGGAGTACTTCTTCTGTAAATATAGACAGCATTAAAACAAATGTTAAAGATCTGGAACTTCAGCTTAAAAACGAAAAGGCAAATACAAAGCTTAATATAGAAACAAGTCTTAAAAAAATAAAACAGGCTCAGTCTCAGCTTGAGCTTCTTGAATCAAACGTTACACTCGCACAGAAAACTTATAACGTTACACTCACAGCCTATAATCACGGTTCAAAAGATTATCTTACCCTTCAGAATGCATCGGTATCTCTTTTGAATGCACAGCTTGGTCTTGAGCAGCAGCGCTATAATCTTATTTCTGCAGTGCTTGATCTGGAAAATACGCTCGGTCTTGAATTCGGTGAACTTGGAAAATAATATATCTGGAGAATAAAATGAGTAGGAATGAATACGATTATTACGGAGAAAGAAAAACTGTAAGTGTAAATAAAAGTAAACTGGCGATTATAATCGTCAGCGTTATTGTCCTGATTGTTTTAGGCTTTATAATTGTACAGCGCGTTACTGTAAAAAAGGAATCTGGCCCGGCCGGAATGGGTGGTAAGGGTGGATTTTCTTTTGGCGGTGGAAGAACTGCAACTGCCGTAAAATCTGTCGTAGCCCAGAACATGACTTTAAAATCTTTTGTAAATACAAACGGCGAAATTCAGACTCAGAACTCTATTGATGTTTATCCTTCTATGGGCGGTAAGGTTATTCAGATGAATGTTTCACTTGGTGCTTCTGTAAGAAAGGGTGATATCCTTGGTTATATTGATCCATCGGAACCTGGAAGCTATTATGCGAACAGCCCGATTATTGCTCCAATTTCCGGAAGCATTCTTACAACTCCTGTTATGATTGGTCAGAAAGTAAATAATTCTTCTGTAATCACAAAAATCGGTGATATAAATAATCTTCAGATTACATGTAAAATTCCGGAGCGCTATGTAGGAGAACTTTCAATCGGACAGAAGGCAGAGGTGCGTGTTCAGGCTTATCCTGATGAAGTTTATTCTGCAACAGTTGTCCGTATTTCTCCTGTTGTAGATTCTCTTTCAAGAACAAAAGAAATCATATTAAATTTTGACAAGCGCAACGAACACATAAATGCCGGTATGTTTGCTAACGTCAAGCTTTATACAATTGATTATTCAGGATACCCTGCTATAAACCAGGATTCGTTTGTTTCTGTTGATGAAGATTACTTTCTTTATGTAATTAATCCTGCTTCGAGCACAGTAGAAAAACGTGCGGTTAAGAGAGGAAAGAGTGTAGACGGAATGTACCAGGTTTTAGAGGGTGTTGCAGTTGGTGATGTTATCGTAACAGAAGGTATGCTCACCTTATACGATGGAGCAAAAGTAAACGATATAAGCGGAAACGTTGCTCCTGTAGAAGATAAGCCTGAAGGCGAAGGCGGGGAAAAAGGTGATTTTGGCGGTAAGGTTCCCCCTGCTGGAGGAAAAAGATGAGTTTAGCCAGAAAGAATCTTGAACATCCGGTTTTAGTTTTAATCGTATTTGCAATTCTTGGAATGCTTGGAATTTTTACATTCAGTAACCTCGCAATTGCGCTCATGCCGGAGACAGAAAACCCTTATCTTTCCATTTCTACATCTTACCCGAATGCGGGACCGGAAGCAGTAGAAAAGTCTGTTACAAAGCTGATTGAAAGTGCAGTTATGAGTGTAAATGGACTTAAAGAGATAAGTTCTATGTCTAACGAAGGTACTTCAAATGTAAACCTTGAATTTGAATATGGAGCAGATTTAACCGAAGCTTCGAACGATATCCGCGAAAAGCTTGACCGAATTAAAAGAAGCCTTCCGGACAACGCAGGAACTCCATCAATCAGACGATTTAATATGAACAGCTCGCAGATTATGCGTATTTTAATCCGCGGTAACCGTTCCATAGACGATTTAAAAGCTATTGCAGAAAGCAACGTCGTAAGCATCCTTGAACAGGCAGACGGAGTAGGTGAAGCGACTGTTTACGGAGGAAGGGCAGCACAGGTAAATGTACGTCTTGATCAGAACAGAATGGCTGCATACGGATACACTGTCCCGACCGTTACAAGTGCTCTTTCAAGACAGAATCTTGAGCTTGGTGGCGGTAAGGTTCAGGAAGGCCACAGAAACTACATCGTAAGAACTACGGGTGAATACACAAGCCTTGAAGAAATTAATCAGACTGTAATCTCTGTAATAAACGGTTATGCAGTACGCCTTCGCGATATTGGCGAAGCTTCCATCGGTTTTGGTGATGTTACATCAGAATCATTCATCAACGGAGAAAAGGGTGTTTACATTTCTGTAACAAAGCAGTCAGACGCAAACACTGTAACAGTAGCAAACAATGTTTATAAAAAAATAGATCAGGCGCAGAGTTATCTTCCTTCCGATATTTCGCTCGAAATCATTCAGGATTCAACAGATATCATCCGCGAAACAATCAACACACTTATTGATTCTGCCTGGCAGGGTTTAATTTTAGCAATCATCATTCTGTTCGTATTCTTACAGAATTTTAAATCTACAATCATCATCTCTATTTCCATTCCTCTTTCGATTGTCATCACCTTATTTGCAATGAGTACATTCGGACTTACGCTGAATATGATGACACTTACGGGGCTCATTCTTGGGGTCGGTATGATTGTCGATGCGTCTATTGTTATGATAGACAATATATACGCGTACCGGCAGCGAGGTGCTAAGCCAAAGGTTTCGGCTATTCTTGGAAGCCAGGAAATGCTCATGTCGGTAGTTTCGGGCAACCTTACGACAATCTGTGTATTCGCTCCTGTTCTTTTCTTTATTAAAGAGCTTGGAATGATGGGACAGATGTTTAAAGATGCGATTTTTACAATTGTAATTTCGCTTTTGTCTTCGCTTCTTGTTGCTATCTTCCTTGTTCCTGTTCTTGCCGGAAAATTCTTCCCTCTTTCGAACAGAAATGAAAAGCCGGTTACAAATGCTGTCCTTATTAAAATCTATGGCTTCTTTGAAAAATGCATTCAGGCAGTCACAAAGCTTTATTCTGGAATGTTGAAGTTTGTTCTTAAAAGAAGATCCGTTGCCATCATTGGTGCTATTTTAATCTTTGTGGGCTCTCTTGCATGTATTCCGTTCCTAAATATCGATCAGCTTTCTTCTGGAAGGGATGACCAGGTTCAGCTCAATATCACAATGGCTACTGCAACTCCGTTCGAAGAAACAAAGGAAGTTGTAATGGCAATGGAACGCTATGTAAAAGAAGAGTGTAAGGGAATAAAAACTGTTACAACTTCTATCGGTGGAAGAAACACAAACTCTGGTTCCATCACAATCGCTCTTCCCGAAACAAGCAAAATAGAAGATTCTGCACAGGTTATGCAGGATAAACTTCGTAAGCATTTTTCTGAATATCCTAATGCCCGCTTTAACTTTAGCGAAGGGTTCCGTGGTCAGTGGTCGGGTCCTGCAATCGATATTGTTCTTTTGTCCGATGACCTTGATGCAGCGTATAAAACTGCAGAAGAGATTCAGAGTGCCATTGCACAGTGCAAGAGTATTTCCGAAGCTCGAATCAGTATGGACAAGGGGCTTCCTCAGGTAGAAATAGTGATTGACCGTGAGCGTGCTTATTCGATGGGAATTGATATTACGACTGTAGCACGCGAAATAAACTATGCAATTAACGGTTCAACTGCATGTACATACAGAAGTAACGGAAAGGATTACAGCGTAGTTGTTGCTTACAGACCCGAAGACAGAAAAACAATCGATGATCTTGCATCGATTTATGTACGCGGAAACGGCGGAATGGTGAGCGTTGCAAACTTTGCATCCCTTAAAAAAGGTCTTGGTCCTGTAACAATCAACCGCGAAAACTTAAAACGAATCATCCATATTACGGCAAGCAATATCACAAAGGATACTCCCGGAATGAAGGCCGTAAACGATAACGTAGTTGAACAGGAAATTAAAAAGATTGTTCAGGAAAACGTAATCATCCCTGAATCTGTAATTGTTAATTACGAAGGTGCCTGGAGCGATACGATGAGTCAGTATGGATTCTACGCAAAGATTGCTCTCATGGCTATTCTTCTTGTATTCGGCGTTATGGCTGCAACCTACGAATCATTTAAGGCTCCGATCATCAACCTTACGACAATGCCGTTCATCCTCATCGGTGTTATTTTAATCAACCTGATTTTCAATGAACCTATTTCGTTCATGACAGCAATCGGTATAATCATGCTTATCGGTATTGTAGTAAATAACGGTATCATCCTTGTAGACTATACAAACATTCTTGTTGGACGCGGTATGGAACTTAAAGAAGCATGTTACGAAGCGGGAGTAAGCCGTCTGCGCCCTGTATTGATGACAACACTCACAACAATTCTTGGTATGCTTCCTATGTGCTTTGCAACAAGCGGTCAGGCAATGATGGTTCGTCCTATTGCGATTTCTGTAACAGGCGGTTTGATTTCTTCTACCTTTGTTACGCTGCTTATCATTCCTGTTTTATATAGTATAATCATGAAAAAGAGAAGGGCATAAAAATGTACAAGGCAGAAATAATTTCGAATCAGTCGATTCAGGATAATATAATAGAACTTTTGAACGAACGCATTGAGAATTTTCAGTATACGATTATTCCGGAAGTTTATGGCTCTGGTATAAATACAAAAAAATTCGGTGACACTGTATGGCCCGAGATGAACTTTGTAATGTTTGCTTATGTAGAAAAAGAAGAAGCAAAGCTTATCAAAAAGACTATTGATGAATTAAAAAAGAGATTCCCCCGGGAGGGAATCTCTGTATTCTTTACTAAAAGTGAAGAACTCTAATCAGCCTTAAATCAATTTCTTAAAGCTTATTTAGCGTCTCCTGTTCCAGCTGCTTTTGATTCTGGAATTTCGTTCTTAGAAAGTGGTGTGTAAATTGTATCGTTTGAATAAACTCCAGGTGAAGTAAAGCGGATGTATTCAGGATAATCAGGTAATCTGAAGCTTACACTTGCAACTGCAAAATATGTCTTTCTCTTAGAAAGTTTTGCATTCATCTGTGAAGGTGTAAGATCAAAGCGGTATGATTCTTCGATGATATCGATTCCTTTGATGTACTGTTCGATAATTCCTTTTCCGCTGAATGATGTAACAACTTTTCCTACGAGTTCTGAATCAGAAGCAGATGCCTTGTAGTGTTTTCCAGAATAGATGCTTAATTCAAAATCAACATTTGTAGCTTTTGCTTTGCTTACGAAAGAAGAGAATGTGCTGTATGGAGTTTCGAGTGTAAGATAGCGTTTGTTTCCTTTTGCTACAAGTGAAATCATGGAAGCTTTATATGCATCAGAATAATCCAGAACAGGTTTGAATTCATCTTCGATTTTGAAAGATACATATTCTTCGCTTGTTTTGTCTCCATAAATCTTAGCACATAAAGTATATTCTTTTCCGCCTTCTGCAAACGGCCAGATAAAGGATACCGAAGGTTCTTTCATGCCTACTGTTGTGATGCTTCCAGTTGAATTTTCAATAACATCAATTTTTTCAATATTTTCGTTTTCTGCTTTAGTTAAAGTGACTTTTACGTTGCTCTTTGTAACGTCTACTTTAATGTGTTTTGCTTCTACCGAAGAAATAACAGTTTCATCTGCATCTGTAGAACCGCATCCTGTAACGGCGAAAAGTCCTGCAAAGATGAATGCTGTAATCAAAAATCTACTTAATTTTTTCATGTTATCACCTCTTTTGATTTAAGTAAGATACTTTAATAATAACCTTGATTTGGGTAAGTTACAAGGAAATAATTATTCTAAACGAATTCTTAGAAATCAGGAAGTAAAAATTGCGTCAGGCTGATTAAATTTTTTTGCGGGCCTCAAAATATATAAATCATAAAAAGTAAATAGTTTGTCAGCCTGATAAAAGAATGTTATAATTGGACTAAGAAAAACCTCGTAATTATATGTGAAGGAAAAAATTACGCAGTAGAATCAAAGAGATAATTATGAGCAGAAAGAAAGAGAAAAAAATCAAAAGGCTTAGAAAGTTTTCGCTCTGGCCGCAGATTATAGAAGCATTTTTAGTTGAAGCGACAATCATCGCAGTTATGCTGTTTGTTCTTGCAATAGATTTTTATTCGGACAGAATGAACCTTGTATCATCTGCTCCAAAAACCTGTGCAAGGATTATCAGTGATGTAGAAAATAACTGGAACACCGCAAAGAAAAAGCTCGGTGATCAGGGTATAAATGACATTAATAAAATTCTTGATTATAACCACGAGGCGATTGGTGGCGTGAGCATCATAGATGATGAAAAAAATATACTTGCCTCCTATGGTGATGAAATTGAAAATCCTGAAAAATTTTTTAAATACTATTCAAAGGAATCTCTTGACCGTAACCTTGTTTATTTTTCCGATAGAAACATCGAAAGGGAATACGAAGAAGAAATAAAGTATTACTTTACCGAAGAAGAGCGTAAGCAGATGGAGCTCGAGGATGATGATTTTGTCGACGACGATGATGATGACGATGTAAAAGGTGCAAAACAGGAAGTTAGTGATTCAGAACATCTTGGCTTTTACAATTATTTTGCCACAGAAGGTGAAGATTCATCGATTGCAAATTATACAAAATTATTCTTTGGTTCAGGAGAAGATGCTGAACTTTCATCAAGAAGGCTTTTCCGCTGGACTACAACAACTGTCGGCTCTAACACCTTATGGGTTATGTATAAAACAACGGTTCCGGGAGTTAATGTCGCAATCAAAAAGAGGGTAGGGCTTACTTATTCGGATACTGGCCGTCATGGATTTATACTTGGTGTTCTGGGACTTTGTTTTGCTTTTATTTTTATTTATGAAAATTATAAGATAATAACCGCAATTATAAACAGAAGAAAAGTTCATAAGATTGTATTTACGGATCCTGTTACAGGCGGACACAACAAAGAATATTTTGTTCGTAAGGCAAAGCGTCTTATAAGAAGCAGGCGCGACAGAAAAGTAATGGTTTATGTCCGAATGGAAAAATACAGAAATTATATTACAGCCTATGGATTAAAAGAAGGCGAAAATCTGATGGAAGATTTTTATATGCTTTTAAATTCCATAATCCGTAAACGAAAAGAGCTCGCCGTTCATCTTGAAAAATCTGATTTTGCACTTTTACTCCATTACGATAATGATGAACTTTTGAACATAAGAATGCAGACAATCACAAAGGCCTTAAACGAAACACGTCCCAATCAGCATTTATTCTTTACCGTAGGTGCATGTCTTATTCAGAGCTGGCATGATTCAATTCAGGAAAAAATTACGAATGCGGGTTCTGCAATTTCAAAGCAGGAAAATAAAAACGATAAGGTTTTGTGGTATGATGATTCAATCCGCGAAGAGCAGCTTTGGGAACGCCGCGTAGAAGATGATATGGATAAGGCTCTGGAAAATCATGAGTTTAAAGTGTACCTTCAGCCAAAGTATTCAACCAAAAAAGAAGTTCTTTCTGCGGCAGAAGCACTTGTACGCTGGATTCATCCTGAGTACGGATTTGTATCGCCTGGAAAATTTATCCCGATTTTCGAAAAGAACGGATTTATCATAAAGCTCGATGATTTTATGCTCGACGAAGTCTCAAGGCTTCAGGCGGGATGGCTTTCGGAAGGTAAAAAACTTGTTCCTGTTTCGGTAAATGTTTCCCGTGCACACTTTAGCCGTGATGATCTTGCAGAACATATCTGTGGAATTGTCGATGCACACAAAGTCCCACATGAATTTATTGAGCTTGAACTTACAGAAAGCGCCTTCTTCGACGACAAGCAGGTGATTTTAAACACTGTTCGAAAACTCAAAGAATACGGTTTTAAAGTTTCTATGGATGATTTTGGAGCCGGTTATTCTTCGCTCAATTCGCTAAAAGAGCTTCCGCTTGATATCATCAAACTCGATGCCCAGTTCTTCCGCGAAATAGACGACAAGAGCCGTGCCGACATAATCGTTGGCGACACAATCAAACTTGCCAAAAAACTTGGAATGCAGATTGTAGCCGAAGGAATCGAAACCCGCGAACAGGTCGATTTCCTTGCCGATCAGCATTGCGACCTAATCCAGGGCTTCTACTTTGCCAAACCTCTCCCAGTCGAAGAATTCGAAGAACGCGCTTTTAAGAAAAAGGGAAAGAAGAAGAACTAGTGGTTAAAAAAAAATCTGACAAATAATATTATTGAGGGAATAATACTATTTGTCAGAAAGAATGATTAGAGAATTCCTCCACCGATGATTAAGCGGATTACAGAGAGAATCAGTACAATAATTGAGATAATAAATCCGGCAATTACACCACCTTTTCTTTTACGTACAAACACTCCAATAATGCCTGTAATGAAAGCAATAATCGCAAGAACTAATGCAATCCATTCTAAGATACCAAGCATTGGAATCAAACCGATGATAGCACTTATGAGTGCTAAGATAGCAAATACTAGAGTCATAAATACCTCCTTATACTCTATTTATTTTCCATACCGATAAATGTTTTATCAGCGTCTTCTCCGAATACTATTCCTTGATTTTGTTTCTCTTTCTGGAGAGATTTTGAAAATAAAGTTGCAAAGATAATAAAAAGAAAATATAAAATGAAAAGTCCTATTTTTATAAAACGTATACCCGTTGTTATGGCTTGTAATGATTGTTCTTTTATGGAAATCAGAGCATCTTTTACAGATAGTTTATTTTCTTCTCTTTCCAGAGTATTTAAAATTTTTAAAGTTTCCGAAGTGTATTTTTGGATTTTGTTTTTTAATATATTTGTTGCAATTCCTTCCAGTCCTTTTGTTTCAATTTTATCATCAAGAGATTTTTCAAGTAATTCTTTTAGTTCAGTTGTATTCATTTGAATTTCTAAGGCACCTGGATAAATTTCATTAACTTTTGTCTCAAGTTTGTTAATTCCAAAATCAATAAAAGAATTAAGATTATTTTTGATGAATCCTGTTATACAGAATAAAATAAGAAATATAACGGAAATAATTATGTTTGTTGCATACATAAAATTTCTGTTTGCTCTATTCTTAATTTTTTTTGCAAAAACTATGTTTAGCATTATGGTGATTATTACTGCTAAAATAATAACTAAAGCTGTCATTTGAAATCCTCATTTATATAAATTTTTGTTTCAGTTTTTTTACAATTGTTCTTTATTGAAATTAATAATGGTTCTTTGTAAGAAAGAAGTTCCTGGTATTTTTCTTTTAATCCCAAATCTTTTAAAACAGTTTTTGTTAATAAGCGTCCGCATGGTGCCTGCATAAATATTTTAAAAGATTCTGGCATAAATTCTTTTTGATTTTTTTTAATTAATATCTGGTATTTAATTTTTTTATCTCTCCATGTAGAAAATAATTGAAATGATTGTTTTAAGAAAAAAAGAATTATTATTGCCTGTGGAATAATTAGAAATTTTGATATTTTAGATAAAGGTAAAAATCCCGTCAGTATTCCACAGAACAATAATAAGAAAGCATAAATATTCAAGTAAATGAATTTAAATAGTTTATGCATTTCCAGTTTGAGCAGCAGCAATTGCTTTATAGAAAGCATCTACTGTCTTCTGTGCTGTAATTTCATCTGCACCTGGGAGCATTACCATTCTTTTTTGTGTAAAAGCTTCATAATAGAAATAATATGCAGGACAGAAGCAACCACAAGTTGTTGTTTTTGCATAACCTACTTCTTTTACACTATTTGGTAGAAGATAAGTTACATGTCTACCAACATTAAAACAATAACAACTTATTTCATTTGATACTTCTACTACTCTTTTATTTGTAATAACAACAAATCCTTTCTTTTTATATCCAAAAAGTTTTGCAATAAATTTACGAATTTTTCCAATAAACATTGCAATTGGATTTGAACTTGTAGCCCAAAGTTCTGCTTCAATCTCCATTACTAGAGTTTCACCGTTGTCCAAAATCAAACCTGATTTTAAATCTGCCATACAATTTTCCTCCGAATTTTTTTACGAAATATATCGTTTTTATGGGATTTTAAGATTTTTCTAGGTATTTTTACGACCTAAAATTCTCTTTAATGTTTTAATTTTACATCTGTATATGTCATATTGCAACATATTTTTACTAAATATGTTGTATGGACAGATTTTGTAAAATGAATTGTTGATTAAAAATATAAATATGATTTCAAATGATATTCAAAATCGACTTGGTGAAAATGTAAAACGAATTAGAAAAGAAAGGAAGCTTACTCAATTTGAACTGGCAGAAAAAGCTGAATTATCCGAAGAGACTGTTAAGAATATTGAACTTTCCAGATGTTGGACGAGCGATAAAAATCTGGCGAAAATTACAAAGGCACTGGACGTAGACATACATACACTGTTTTTACCGATTTCCAGTTCATTTAAAGAAGAATCAAAAAATATAAAAGTTATAAAAAAAGCAATTACGAAAAATCTAAAGGAATATATAGATACGATTCTTGATGAAATTGAAAGGGAGAAATGAGTTTTCGAAAAAACTACAGCAATCGGTACATTTGGATTAATTCTTTGCTGTTTTTGGAAAAAACTTCGTTATCCAGTAAAATAAAATCCTTTTCTTTATAAAATTGTATAAGTTTTTGATTTTTTTCACATTCAAGAAAGACTGTTTTTCCACTTAAGAAGGAGAGAATATTTTTTATTTGTTTAAGACAGATATCCATTAGATCTAAACCAGGAATCGAAGATGATTTTTCATCGTAGTTTCTTCCAAATTGTGCAATTAAAATAGCTGGAATTTTATATGAGTCAGAATCTGCATCATAATATCCGAATCTGTTGATTATTTTTTCTTTTGAGGCTGATAGAGATGTTTTTTTTATTGTAAGCATCTTCATTGCAAGTGAAAAATAACCGACTAAATCAATTTTGATGGAAGAAATTTCATTATAGACAAGATAAGTTGTGGCTGTGTTTAATCTTGTAGCATGTACGGATTTTGTTTTTAAAAAAGATTCAACGTCCTTATTTGGAGATTTAAACGATTCTGCTATCAAATAAAAATACTGCTCTCCATTTTCCATAGAGAGCAATTCAGAGATACGCTGGATTTTATAGTTATTCTTTTTTTCCGAGTTTTGCATTTATAATCTTCGTCATCTGTTCGTGTGAGATTGTGGAACATTCAACCTCATTTAAAGGCTTAGGAGGATTTTTTAGTGAGTCAGAAAACATTTTGACAAAAGCATTTGCTTCTTTTTTCGAGCTGATTACGAATGATTTTTTTAAACTTGATGTTGCCATTTAAATACCTCCTTATATTAATCTAATTAAAATATACTATGATTATTTCGTACCGTCAATTCTTAAGATCCCCACTAGAATAAAATCTTATTTTCTGATAATATACAATCTCAGTATGAAGACTGAACAGATTAAAAACATGACGATTCTCAAGGTTTTTAGTGTTATTCATACTATTTTTATTTGTGGATTTTAATGACGGAATTCTTTGGAATTCCGTTTTTTTTTGTATAAAAGCAGGCGTTACGGGCGGCGTTTGAGCCCGTAGAAGGGGTAGGCCGCAACGAAGTGCGGACGCAGGGGAAGGCTTTCCCCTCCTTAAGACAGGTTATTAAAGGAGTATATACATATATGAAACGAGAAGACATTAAGAAGGTTTTGATTATCGGTTCGGGACCGATTGTTATTGGACAGGCTTGTGAGTTTGACTATTCGGGAACTCAGGCTTGTAAGGCTCTGCGTGAGCTTGGATATAAGATTGTTCTTGTTAACTCAAATCCGGCAACTATTATGACTGACCCGGTTATGGCTGATGCAACTTATATTGAACCGCTTAATGTTGAACGATTGAGTCAGATTATCGAAAAGGAACGCCCGGATGCACTTCTTCCAAACCTTGGTGGACAGACTGGTCTTAATATGGCTATGGAATTAAACAAGACAGGTGTTCTGGATAAATATGGTGTTCAAGTTATCGGTGTAAATCTTGATGCTATTGAACGTGGTGAAGACCGTGAAATCTTTAAAGAGACTATGAAGAACCTTGGAATTGATACTCCACGTTCTGATATCTGTCACACTGTAGAAGGGGCAGAAAAAATTGCAGAAGAAATCGGTTATCCGATTGTTGTTCGTCCGGCTTATACTATGGGTGGTGCCGGAGGCGGTTTCTGTTACAACGTAGAAGAACTCCGCACTATTGTTTCTAACGGACTTGATCTTTCCCTTACTCATCAGTGTTTAATAGAAGAAAGCATTCTTGGATGGGAAGAGCTTGAATACGAAGTTGTTCGCGATTCTAAAAATCAGATGGTTGCAATCTGTTCTATCGAAAACATTGATGCAGTCGGTGTTCACACAGGTGACTCTTTCTGTGCCGCTCCATTTATGACTATCGATAAGGAACTTGATAAACGCCTCCAGCAGATGGCATTTAAGATTGTAGAAAGCATTGGTGTAATCGGTGGAACTAACGTTCAGTTTGCACACAATCCAAAAACAGGTCGTGTTGTAATCATCGAAATTAACCCTCGTACTTCGCGCTCTTCTGCTCTTGCTTCTAAGGCAACAGGGTTCCCAATCGCGCTCATTTCTGCAAAGCTTGCATCAGGTCTTACTCTTGATGAAATTCCATACTGGCGTGACGGAACTCTTGATAAATATACACTCGGTGGCGCTCCTGATGGGGACTACGTTGTATTAAAATTTGCTCGCTGGGCATTTGAAAAATTCCGCGGTGCAAAAGATGAACTTGGAACTTCTATGAAAGCCGTTGGTGAAGTTATGGCCATCGGTAAGACATTTAAAGAAACTTTCCAGAAGGCAATCCGAGGGCTTGAAAACGGACGCTCTGGTCTTGGTTTTGCAAAAGACTTTAATAAAAAATCTGCCGAAGAACTCTGCGAAATGCTTAAGGTTCAGTCTAGCGAACGTTATTTCCAGTTGTACGAAGCAATCCGTAAGGGTGTTCCACTTTCTAAACTTTCAGAAATTACTTACGTAAAAGAATTCTTCCTTCAGCAGATGAAAGAACTTGTTGACCTTGAAGAAGAACTTCTTAAAACTCCTGGACGTGTTCCTGCTGATGATTTACTTATCAAGGCAAAGAAAGACGGATTCAGCGATAAATATCTTTCTAAGATTCTTAAGGTTTCGGAAAAAGATATCCGTACCCGCCGTAACGAACTTGGAATTAAAGAAGCATGGCTTCGCGTTCCGGTTAGCGGTGTAGAAAATGCATGTTACTATTATTCAACATATAACGCAGAAAAAGATACATCTGTTGCAACAGACAATAAAAAGAAAATCATGATTTTGGGCGGTGGTCCTAACAGAATCGGTCAGGGTATTGAGTTTGACTACTGCTGCTGTCATGCGGCTATGCAGCTTAAGGAAATGGGATACGAAACAATCATCGTAAACTGTAACCCTGAAACTGTTTCTACAGACTACGATACTTCTGATAAATTGTACTTTGAACCGGTTACAACAGAAGATGTTCTTCAGATTTACGAAAAAGAAAAGCCAGCCGGAGTTATCGTTCAGTTTGGTGGACAGACTCCATTGAACATTGCACGCGAGCTTCAGGAAAACGGTGTAAATATTCTTGGTACTTCAATCGATTCAATCGACATTGCAGAAGACCGCGACCTCTTCCGCCACATGATGGAAAAATTAAACATCCCTATGCCAGAAAGCGGAATGGCTGTTGACTTTGATGAAGCAAAGGCAATTGCAGATAAGATTGGATATCCTATTATGATTCGACCTTCTTTCGTTCTTGGCGGACGCGGAATGGAAGTAATCTACGACGAAAAAACTTTACGTGAATATGTAGAAAAGGCTGTTGGAGTTACACCGGATCGTCCTCTTTTGATTGACCGCTTCTTAAAGAATGCGCTTGAATGTGAATCTGATGCACTTGCAGACAGCGAGCACGTTTATATTCCTGCAATCATGGAACACGTTGAGCTTGCCGGAATTCACTCAGGTGACTCTGCGTGTGTAATTCCTCCTGTATCTATTCCACAGAACTGTCAGGAAACAATTAAAGAATATACAAAGAAGATTGCAGAAGCACTTCATGTCTGCGGTTTGATGAACATGCAGTACGCAATCGAAGACGGCAAGGTTTATGTTATCGAAGCAAATCCACGTGCATCTCGTACTGTTCCGCTTGTATCAAAAGTTTGTGATACACAGATGGCTCGTCTTGCAACACGCATGATGCTCGGTGAATCATTAAAATCACTCGGACTTAAAGATAAAAAGATTCCTTATTACGGAGCAAAAGAAGCAGTTCTTCCATGGGCTCGCTTCCCTGGAGTTGACCCGATCCTTGGACCAGAAATGCGTTCAACCGGTGAAGTACTCGGACTTGCACAAGATTTCCCACTTGCTTATTACAAAGCACAGGAAGCTGCCGGAGATGAACTTCCACACGCACCTGCTGCATGGGAAAACAAAAAGGTTTTGATTTCTTTGAGCAACAAAGAAAACTTAAAGGACCAGGTAATCACAGTTGGAAAAACTTTGAAAGACCTTGGCTTTACTTTGGTTGCAACTCAGGGAACTGCAGATTTCTATAACTCAAATGGAATTAAATGCGAAGTTGTAAATAAAATCGGTGCCGGCCGCCCGGATGTAGTCGACTTGATTATGAATAAGGACGTTGGTCTTGTAATCAACACACCAAAACCAAAACGAAACTACGCAGAAGACCGTAAGACAATCCGTAAAGCTTGCCTTAAATACAAGGTTCCATATATCACAACTTTAGCCGGAGCATTAGCAGCCGTAAAAGGAATTGCCGCAGTAAAGAACGGTAACGGTGGCGAAGGCGGAGTTAAGAGTTTGCAGGAATACCATTCATTGATAAAATAACGCGGTGGTTCTGCCCTTCGCAGCATAGCTGCTCGGAGACTCTCTAAAAACAGTCCACTGGACTGTTTTTGCCCTGCTTCGCAGTGCCGCTCCCTATGTCGAAACCACCTTTTCCGGGTATTTTAATTAGCACCTAATTTTATTTAGCACCTATAAGTAGCCTCTTAAGGGGCTGCTTTTTTTATTCATAAGGATAATCGAATTAAGTTACAAACTTAATGCAAATTCTCATAAGATGCACTATAATGTCATTGTATTTTGAACAGGAGGCAGATTATGACAGAAAAATTGGAATCTCTTTATAACTGGTTTGATATGAAAAGAAACGAAATAATCTCTGGTCACGAAAATGAAAGAGTATTGATTTCTAATAATGAAGTAATTGCCTATTTTCCTGATGAAAGAACCGCCGTTGCTGAAGCACTAAAAAAAGGAATGAAACAGGGTGATTTTTTAGTTCAGCGTTGTATTACAGAAGAGGAAGAACTTCAGATGTTTTACAATGTAAATCTGGCGGTGGGATATGGATACTAAATCTTTTTCAATAAAGTTGCCGGTAAACAAACCGGCAATAATTCTCGATGTTGAACTTCACATTCCCGTTATTGATGGAAATTTTGAGAAAATTATCACTGTTAAGTCTAAGGCTCTCATCGATACAGGCGCAAATAGTTCATGTATAAGCAAAAGGTTAGCAAGTGCGTGTCAGCTTCGTCCCGTGTCGGCATTGAAAATGATCTCTGCTCATGGAATGAGTATTGCACAGGTTTATGAAGTTTCTATATCACTACCAAATGATACAGTCTTTTCGTCCCTTTCTGTAGTAGAGGTTGAAGGTAGTCGATTGTTTGATGTTATAATCGGAATGGATATTCTTTCGAAAAGTGATTTTGCTTTTTCTTTAAATAATAATGAGTCTTGTTTTTCTATGAGAATTCCTTCAAAAAAAGAAGTTATAGATTTTACTAAAATGTAAGGAGAGCTTATCGAAGCCTCTTTTAAATAAACTCTCCGGTTCGGATTTGTTCGGAACCAGCGTTTTTTTCATTTATTCTTTATTAATTTTCATGCCACTGAATATTATCGTGATATGATTCACCACGGATTTTGATATCAACTTTTTTCTTATTTATAAGTGTATTTAATATTTCAAGAAGGTCTATAATCTGTTTATAGTCGTTATCAAAGGTGTTTGTTTTTACAATCATTGTCAGGATTTTTCGTGGAGTAAGACGAACATTTATCTGGAGTTTGCCATTTTCTCTTTCCGTCACGGCCCAGTCTAACTTGCTTCCTTTTAGCTGGTTTTCAATAATGGTTTGAAATCCCAAACCGACGATTTTTTGAACCTTGTCCGATTTTGCAACTAGCTTTTTACATTCTTCATGGTCTTTTTCGATACTTCCATAAAGATCGGCCAGAATTTTCCCAAATACCTGATGATTTTCGCATCTGAATTTTCTATGTATACTTCCTCTGAATCCTCCAAGACAAATACAGCATTCTGTTAGTGTGTCATTAAAAAAACGAATGTAAAAATACGGAAGCCAAAGGCGATATAGTTCGTTTGATTTGAAGAATATATCAACGTAAGCGGTTATAAAATTGTATGAAGAATTATCATCAGGACCTGTTATGGATGATGAAAAATTTTCTTTAGGGATAGCATCTCCGATACCTTTCAAAACTTCGTCCAAGACAAATTGGGCATACTCTTCCCTTGTTTTACTGTCGGATAGTTCAGTTAGGGGTTGTCCTTTGTTTGTTGTCTTGGCACCGTATTTTTTTACAACATTACTTAGCCTCTGTGACCAGAATGAATTAATTATCTTTTCGTTATTATTGTGCATGATGGAGTCTCCTATTTTGGAAGGGGGATATATGTTATACGATTTTTACCATGTTTTTTAATATTCTCTATTCTAACCAAAAAATTCTTGTAATTTTCATATGATTGTAGAACCCAAAGTATTTCATATGTACAGTATTCTAAAACGTTAAGAGGTCCACCCCCATCTGTAAAAATGATTAATCCATCATATTCATTTCGGTGATCATTGTAATAATAAATTGGAGCAGAAAAATCGGTTCCACCACGTCCAAGAATATCTAACTTCTTTTTTGCTTTTTTTAGGGATATAACATGACCTTTTATTTCTGTATCAAACTGGATTATATCTATTTTTTCAATTCCATATTTAAAAAAACGATTGATGATTGAATAAAACTTTGAAAGAGAAGTATTCGAGATAGACCCACTTATATCAATTGCAACAAGTAGATTAGATTTTAGATCGTAACGGCTACCCATTGCATCAAAATCATAACGACGGTTGGGACGCATTCGAGTAAGATGACGTTTGCTGGATAAGATTGAAGTGCGGTAAAAACTAAGTATTCTTCGATAATCTACTGTTATGTGCAAGGATGCAATGATTGTATCTTTTAAAGAACCTGCAATACTTCCCCATCCATCTGTGGTTTCTGCCTTTTCAATTGTTTCGTTAATTATTGTTTCTATTTCAGAATCTTCTTCCCATAATTCAGATGTCTCTGCAGGAATTTGGAAAGAAATATCAGATGGATTTACATCCTTGTAAACTATACTACTTCCTTGTCCTGAATTGTTCTGGATTTGTTTCTCGTCATCATCTTGAGATTGATTCTCCTCATTGTCTTGGGGTTGATCTTCATTGTTTGAATTAGAAGATTCACTCTGTTTATCAAGTAAATTCGCAATCAAGGCATAATACTCTTCGAAACACAAGTTTTTCGGTAAATTAAATAATCCCAATCCGTCAAGTGGAACAGAAAAAGTACATATATCATTTATTGTGTAGTTACTCGCATAAGTAAGGACAAGCGGAATTGCAAAAAGCGGCTGTCTTTGATATGGGTGCTTCAATAATATACGGAGGATTTCTGCCCGAAGATATTCCTCTAAATCTTTGTCATTTAATTCTTTTAAAATAGATTGTGAAAATTCTATTCTTCGCTTTCCTACACGAAAAGGAATATGCAGAGACTCATTTAAGGTTATTTTATGTGTACAATAAATAGAAAAGAGTAATGGTTCCCTTAAAAACCAATCTTCAGCTATTTGTCGAATCCGTTCTTCTTCTGTCATTATCTTATCTAAATATCCTTTATAAAAAGTGTAATTTTTGTAAGAAGGAGTGGACATTCAGTAATGATAAAAGTTATGGCTTTTGTATAAGTGCCGTTTGAATATAGGTTTGCAAAGTGTGCCATGGCTTCACGTTTATTATTTTTTTGTAGTAAATTATAGTATTCACAAAGATTGTTTGAAGCGATTTCTTTTTTATCATCTTTTAATTCATTTGTTTCAAGATAACGGAAAAGTGATTCATTTAAAGAAGCTAGATTTGGAATGCTGTAAGAATACAGATCTTTTTCAATCTTGGAGAAATCTGCTGATAAGACCTCCAATGCGGATAACATTGTTTTATCTACACAAAAAGCAAAGAAACTGGATGAGGCGGGCATTCCTATAATTCCAGCGATGATGATCTTGTGATAGTTTTCAAGATTTTTCTTACCATTTATGATTTTAGCTACTCGTTCCCAGGCTCGTCGGTCAGGTGTTTTTTCCAAACCCATATCTTCTTTATTAAAAATTTTCCCATCGAGCATTTCTGGATTTTTAGCTATAAAATCTATTACCCGATTGTCTAGTTTATTTTCTTGTGCCCATAAAAGCCATTCGTCTACACCAGGATTAAAATTATAAATGTTGAATCTGGATACAAGGGCTGGGTCTAAATCCGTAAGTTGATATTCATCTCCATCATTTGCAGCACTTATAATTCTGCTACCTTCTGGAAGTGATTTTCCTGCGAGTTTTCGATTAAGAGTCAAATCCATTACGGTTTGTAAAACTTCTGGACGTGCACGATTCAATTCATCTAGAAATAAAACAACAGCTTTTCCATCATCTGGCCACCAATAAGGAGGCATAAAATCAGTTTTCCCGGTTTTTTCGTTTTTATAAGGTAATCCGATAAGATCTCCCGGATCGCTCAGCTGTCCCAAAAACAGTATGACAACCTTCTGATTTTTTTCATTAAAATAATTCTCCAGAATTCGAGACTTCCCTATTCCATGTTTTCCAGTTAACATAATATTTTGCTCGGGAGGAGTTTCCTCAAGCACTTTTCTTAGTCCGTTTGAATCAATTTTTATTCCCATGTTTATATTATAAGAAAGAAAATAATGAAAAACATTAAGTTTCTAGTTTAAAAAATTATTAAATATGTAGAAGTGGGTTGAATTTTTAATTGTTTGTTACTATCTTCGATTATATGTATAGGATTTCACATGATAACGGTTTTACACTTCCCGTAATTGATGTACAAGCGACATCAAAGAGACTTAAGGAAATTCGCGAGAAAAGAGGATTCACTGTCGCAGATATTCAAAAGATATTTGGAATGCAGAATCCACAATCAATTTATACTTGGGAAAATCCTAATCTAAAATATCTTCCATGTCTTGAAAATCTGATTGCACTTGCAAAAATTTATGGTGTTTCTATTGATGATTTAATCGTTATAGAAGAAGATGACAGTTCAATGTATTTATGTGACTCTCAACTTGTATCGTGTATTTCTGAGGATATTATGATGTTTATTAAGAACAACGCATCTAAGAGAGTTCAAGAGGCCATTTGGTTTTTTTATAATTAGGAGTAGTTTTTTTATCTTATTCAGCTCTGTAAAAAAACGAACGAATAGAGTTTTCTTCAAGAATTGAAATTTCATTTTCCATACCACATACTGATAAACACAAAATAATTACTGGATATAGTCTTCTGTGCAGCAGGCTTTACATATTTAATATAATAATTTTTGAAGCAATTTACAATGTATTTTTTTTGTTACATGTGCTATCATCTTCTATTAAAGAATTGTAATCATTCAAAAAGGAGTCCCGCTATGAAAATTGCTTTTTTTGATACACGGTCTTATGATAAAAAGTTGTTTGTTCAGGCTAACAAAGAATTTAATTATGAAATAGATTTTCGTGATTATAAGCTGAACGAAAATACTGCGCTCACAGCCCATGGTTACGATGTTGTTTGTGTTTTTGTGAATGACGTTGTTAATAGCGAAGTGATAAAGATCCTTTCTGAATGCGGTGTAAAACTGATTGCGTTGCGTTGTGCGGGTTTTAATAATGTTGACTTAAAGGCTGCCGGGGAAGCAGGAATAAAGGTTGTCCGGGTTCCCGCTTATTCTCCTTATGCTGTTGCAGAGCATGGAGTTGCACTTTTAATGGCTCTTACCCGACACATTCCTCAGGCATATCTTAGGACAAAAACTGCAAACTTTAATATCGAAGGACTTACGGGGCGAGATTTGTTTGGACTCACAGCCGGCATTCTTGGAACAGGAAAAATCGGGCGCATAATGGCAGATATTCTCAAGGGGTTTGGAATGAAAATCATTGCATACGATCCTTTTCCGAATAATGATTGGGCTAAAGAAAAAAATATTGAATATGTCGGTCTCGACGAAATCTTTCAGAAGAGTGATGTTCTAAGCCTTCACTGTCCGCTCACCGAAGAAACAAAGCATGTAGTAAATCACGACCGCATGAAGATGATGAAGCATGATGCCGTAATCATCAACACAGGCCGCGGTGCACTCATAGATTCAAAAGCACTTGTTCACGCCCTCAAGCATGGGCACATCGGCGGAATCGGCATGGATGTTTATGAAGAAGAAAGTAAATATTTCTTTAACGACTGGTCTACCGACATCATGACAGACGATGTACTCGCACGCCTCCTCACATTTCCAAACGTCATCATCACCGGACATCAGGCCTTCCTCACAACCAACGCATTAAAAAATCTTGCCGAAACAACTCTTGAAAATATAAAATCCTTTGCCGCCGGCGCAGAACTTGTGAATGAAGTGAAGTAAAAGTCTATTGGGAAGCAGGCTTTACAGGTTATATATAATAATTTATGAAGTAATTTACAATGTATTTTTCAGAAAACCTGTGATACTATTATTTTAATAAGGAAAACAACTTATGATCTATCTTCGTTTATTTTCGCAGGATCCGGTTACCATTTTTATGGCGGTTCTGGTGCTTGTTTTTGCGGTAGGACTGGGTATTGTACGAAAGCCTTTTGGTAAAAATCAGACTCGTAAAAATATCTGGCGTGTGCTTTGTTTTGTGCCGCTTCTTGTATGTGTGATTCATTTTATTGCCTGCAGGTTTGTTGGAAGCTGGTGGTATAACTATCATATTTACGGGGCATTTTATCTTACTGCGATTGTAACGGCATTTTATCCGCTACTGGATTTATGGAAGATTCCAGCAAAAGTTTTTTCTATTATTCTAAATATTGGTGCTGTAGTGGGATTTATTTATACGCTTGTATTTCCAATGCCGAGTAATTCAGGCTTACGAAATTATACAAAGCAGTCATATACCCAATCATTTATCTCGCTTACAAAAGATCTTGAAAAATATTATTCACTTAAGGACTGGAAAAAAACTGATATTCAGGCAATTGCAAAAAAGATTATGCCAGCCATCGAAGAAGCCGAACGTACAAATGATGCAGGACTTTTTTATGCCGCAGTAACAGCGTTTGGTCATTATTTTTATGATGGGCATGTTTCTAATTGGCCAGAAGGTGATAGAGATGCGTGGCTTCGGGGACTTAGACTTCTTGGTGGAAGTGATTACGGTTTTTCAATGCTTCGACTTGATGACGGAAGGGTAGTTGCAGTTGTATCATTACGAGAATGTCCGCCTGATATGGTTGGAATTCACAATGGAACTCAGATTGTTGAATGGAATGGAAAACCGATAGAAGAAGCTCTTGAAGAGGTGGAATGTATCTATCAGGGAAATACTTATCCTGTAAAAGAGAACGAAGAATTTTTCCGCCCGGTTTTTCTTGCAACACGCGGGATGGGGGAAAGCTCGGACATCGCAGAATATCTTATAAATCGTGCCAGACTTGGTGAATCAGAGCCAGGTCCAAATGCTCTTGTAACTTTTATTAATAGTGAGGGAAATCTGCAGACCGAAGAATTTTCTCCGCTTGATTATGGTTACGAAAGAATTGAATATGTCATGATGTATCTTATTTCATTTGGTGTATATCCTAACCGCTATGGTGTAGATAAAAATTTTGATATAAAAATGATAAACGAGGATACTGCGTATATGCTCCGGAATAGTGAAACGTATAATTATTTTGGAGATATCCTTTCATATCTTACAGGAAAATATCCATCGTTCAAAAAATATCTTCGCCGTAAGCTTGAGGAGTTAAAAGCTCAGGGGATGAAAAATCTGATTATAGATGCCAGAAATAATTTTGGCGGATATCCTGCTCTGGCTAGTGAAACTGCAAGCCTCTTTTCTGATCATACTTTTGTAACAGATGTAACTTTTTCGGATATTGATGGGAAACACAAGCGCCTTCTTACCGAATACGTTCAGGCTGATGGTTCTTTTAAAGACATTAATGTTGTAGTTCTGACTAACTCATTCTGTGTAAGTGCCGGAGATTATTTTGTGCGTGTTATGAAAGAATGTCCGAATGTTACAACTATGGGCTTTATGCCTAGTAACTGTTCATGCCAGCCTCAGGGGGGACAAGTTCTTTTGACAGACAGTATCTGTAATTTTGGTTATACAATCAACTGGTTATATGAGGATGACGGAAAAACCCGTTTTATAGATACAGATAATACCCGCACATGCACCATTCCTCTTGATGTTAAAGTCCCACTCACGTATGAAATGGCAGCTTCGTTTAACTTTGAATATGCATTCACCTGGGAAGAAAATCAGAATAACATTAGGGATTTTGTGATGGAGTATGCGCTTGATTATCTAAATAAGAAAAAATAATCTCTTATTATTTCACTACAATGCAATCGCGGCCGCTCTGTTTGGCTTCGTACATGGCTTTGTCTACGCGGTCAAAGACAATTTTGGAATCGTCGTCGGATTTTAGCTGGGTAAGACCGATGCTGCAGGTGAGTTTTCCGGCTTTTTCGAAGTCTGTTCCGGCGATTTTCTGTTTTAATTCGGCTGCAATTTTCTGTGATTTTTCCAGATCTACGTCGTAGCAGACTGCAACAAATTCTTCGCCACCCCATCTTCCCAATACAATGTTGTATGTACTTAAGAAAGATTTTAATTCGTCTACAAACTGCTTTAATACGATGTCGCCAACAGAATGACCGAACTTATCGTTTACCTTTTTAAAATAATCGATATCAATCATCATGTAAGAAACAGGCTTTTTCTTTGTATTAAAATAATCAATTGAATTTACAATTTCTGTTTCGATTCTTCCGTGATTATAAATCAGCGTGAGGGTATCCTTAGAAGCAAGGTCTTCGTATTTTTTTAATGTGTCAAAAAGCTTGATTGAATTTTCGTGGATATCCTGAACCATGAAGACAAAGCGGAAGTCATCATCATTTGTTGTTTCCGTGCGGCTGAAAATTAATCTTACCCAGATAAATACGCCTTTTAAATTTTTCATCTGACAATCAAAAGATGTTGTTCTTCCGGGAGCAAGATTTTTCTTAAGATATTCAGGATCGGTTCTCTCCATAAAAAGATTCTGATCTTCGGGCCATATCATGTTTACAATCATATTGCGCCAGTCGGAATATTTTACGTCGTAATTCTGAGGGTTACTCGAAATTTCTGTTACATTGATGCTGTACGAAATATCCTTGATTAAATCTACGTACATAGAAAAAAGGAATGAGCTCTGGATTGTATCGATTTTTCTGTCTGTAATAAAATCCTTTAAATATTCACTGTTATCAAGTTCATCCAGAATAAAGATGTATTTTTCGCCTTCATCATCAAGAGGGTAGATTGAAATCTGAACAAGGTGGACTTTTTCATCAACCTTTAATTTAATGCGGTCAACATATTTTCCCTTAAACTGACCTATCATCGGAATAAAAACATGATAGTCGGATGCAATATTAGCCGAACCGTCGTTAAAATGAAACCAGAGTTTTTCGATGAGCTTTTTATATGTTCCGTCCGGCTCTAAAAAATTTTCAAAAAGTCCCTGTTTTTTTATTGTGTGATAGCTGTCTTTTTCTGCATCAACAACAAGAATTGCATCAACCTTGTTGTAAAGTATTTCCGAAATCTCTTTTCCGTTCAACTCACTCATTATGATTACCTTCAAAACTGATTATCGTTTGTACTATTTTGAAATAACTTAAAAATCTCGTTCTATAACCATTTAATTATACTATAAATAATAGAAAAATCGAGAGTAAGTTACTGTTTTATGAAATTTTCTTCTATTCTATTTAAAAATGCGCAGAACTGTTCTTTTTCTTCTGATGTAAATCCCTTGTAAAATGTTTTCTGAAGCTCGTTCGAAAGTTCATCAGTCATCTGATTATATTCTTTTCCTTTTTTTGTAAGGCTGATAAATTTATTTCTTTTATCTTTTGGATCTACCTCTTCCTGAACAAGTCCAAGAGCAATCAGTTTACGAACAAGTACGGTAGTTGTTGATTTATCGCGGTTTATTTTTGCAGAAAGTTCTCCCATTTTAATTTGGGGAGTTTTATTAAGCTGAAAGAGGATATTTCCGTGAGAGGATGCAAATTCCGTAAAGCCCTTTTCGCCTAATTTCTGGAGTAGAAAATCCTGGATGAGGGTGTGAAGCTGCGAAATCTTTGAAATGCCGTTATTTACATTAATTTCCTTGTCCATTTCTTATATTATAGCTCAGGTTGATTTTTATGGTAAGTATTTAAAATTGATTTTTTACATATTGAATAAGCCCCGTTTTTTCATTAAAATAGAACGATAACTTATAATTTAGGAAACAAATTTTTAAAAAGAGGTAACAATATGGCAGATATTTCTAAATGGAGAAATATTGGTATCAGTGCCCACATTGACTCAGGAAAAACAACAACTTCTGAACGTATTTTGTTCTACTGTAACAAGATTCACGCTATTCACGAAGTTCGTGGTAAAGATGGTGTTGGTGCTGTAATGGATAACATGGAACTGGAACGTGAAAGAGGTATTACAATCCAGTCAGCTGCAACACAGGTTCAGTGGAAAGATTATACTATCAACCTTATCGACACACCGGGACACGTAGATTTTACTGTAGAAGTTGAACGTTCTCTTCGCGTTCTCGACGGTGCTATCATGATTTTGTGTGCCGTTGCAGGTGTTCAGTCACAGTCAATTACTGTAGACCGTCAGCTTAAAAGATATCATGTACCACGTGTAGCTTTTGTAAACAAATGTGACCGCCAGGGTGCTAATCCTGTTCGTGTGCGCATGCAGTTACGCGAAAAACTTGGTCTTAACGCATACATGATGGAACTTCCAATCGGTCTCGAAGACAAACTCGAAGGTGTTGTAGACTTAGTTGGAATGAAGGCTATGTACTTTGACGGACCAAATGGTGAAGATGTACGCATTGCAGAAATCCCTGCTAACCTTCAGGCAGATGCAGAAAAGTATCGTGAAGAACTTCTTGATGCAGCTTCTATGTTCGATGATTCTTTAATGGAAGAAATCATGGAAAAAGGATATGACGGCGTTGCAGAAGAAAAAATCATCGCTGCTATCCGTAAGGGAACTTTGGCAGAACAGTTTGTCGGAGTATTCTGTGGTTCAGCTCACGTAAACAAAGGTATTCAGCCTTTACTCGACGCTGTAGCACGCTATCTCCCAGCTCCAAACGAAGTAAACAACGTTGCTCTTGACCTTGATAACAACGAAGCAGAAGTACCACTTAAATCAGAAGATAACCTTCCTACAGTTGCTCTTGCATTCAAGCTTGATGATGGTCAGTACGGTCAGCTCACATATACACGTGTATATCAGGGAAAAATCAAGAAAGGTGAAGAACTTTATAACACACGTTCAAGAAAGAGATTTAAGGTTGGACGTCTTGTTCGTATGAACTCTGCACAGATGGAAGATATCAACGAAGGATGTGCAGGTGATATCGTAGCACTCTTCGGTGTAGACTGTGCATCTGGTGATACATTCGTAAGCGGTGGAATCAACTATTCTATGGCTTCTATGTTCGTTCCAGAGCCTGTAATTTCTCTTTCTATCGAACCAAAAGATAAACAGGCAGCTATTCAGATGTCTAAAGCATTAAACCGCTTTACAAAAGAAGACCCAACATTCCAGACATATACAGATCCTGAATCTGGTGAAACAATCATCAAAGGTATGGGTGAATTACACCTTGCTGTATACGTTGAACGTATGAAACGTGAATATAACTGTGAAGTTGTAACTGGTCAGCCACAGGTAGCTTACCGTGAATCTATTACAACAACTGGTGACTTTAACTACACTCATAAGAAACAGTCTGGTGGTTCTGGTCAGTACGGTCGTGTTGCAGGTTTCATGGAACCACTTGCAGACAAAGATTACGAATTCGTAGACGCAATTAAGGGAGGTGCAATTCCTAATGAATTCATCCCTTCTTGTGATAAAGGTTTCCAGAAAGCTATGAAGGAAGGTTCTTTGATTGGAGCTCCTATCGTAGGTGTTAAGATGACTATTAATGATGGTCAGTCACACCCTGTAGACTCTAACGATAACGCATTCCAGATTGCAGCTATTGGTGCTTTCCGCGAAGGTTATCTTAAAGCAAAACCTGTTATTCTTGAACCTATCATGAAAGTTCAGATGACAGCTCCTACAGAATTCCAGGGTAACTTGTTCGGTCTTATCAACCAGAGACGTGGTGTAATCGTTGATTCAACTGATGAAAACAACACATCTACTGTAAACGCAGAAGTTCCACTTTCAGAAATGTTCGGATTCTCTACTATCCTCCGTTCTTCTACTCAGGGTAAGGGTGAATTCACAATGGAATTTGAAAAATATGGTAAAGTTCCAAACAACGTTGCTGACGAATTGATTGCTAAACACAAGGCTGAAAAAGAGGCTGCTAAAAAATAAAGAATTATACGGACAAGCTTACGCTTGCCGTATAATATGCTATGGCGTTACACGATAAACGTGAACGCCAAATCAATTTCATAACCGACGCTACGCGCGGTATAAATCATAGAGAAAACTCCCGTAAAGGGAGTTTTTTTTGTTTCGCTATGCGGGGCTACGCCGCATAGCGAAAGTCCGAACAGAATATAGATGGATTTTATGAAGGGATTATGCGGGGCTACGCCGCATAGAAGGACGTACGCATAGCAAACAGATGTATTTTTTATAAGGATTGTGCGGGGCTGCGCCGCATAGCGAAAGTCCGGACAGAATATAGATGGATTTTATGAAGGGATTATGCGGGGCTTCGCTGCCTAGAAGGACGTACGCATAGCAAACAGATGTATTTTTTATAAGGATTATGCGAGGCTTCACCCACACATCCGGCCAACGTACGAACAGAAAACCTTTCCCCTCCAATTAAGTTGTATTTTTTCATTTTTATGGTATCATAGTTAGTGAATCAAAACGCTATGGAGGAAAAATTATATGGAAAAGAAAGATTTATTGGAACACAGTCCGGTTCGTTTTTTCGATAAGGCAACAAATGCTTCTCTTAAAGCAGGGGAGATGGGATTAATTACAGCAAAGAAGGGATTGGGTAAAACTTCTATCCTCGTTCAGTTTGGAATTGATTCACTTCTGGAAGACAAGGCTTTAGTTCATGTTTCTTTTGACCAGCAGTCTTCAAATGTTATTGCATGGTATTCAAGCATTATGGCCGAAGTTGCCAAGAAAAAGAATTTCAGTGTTGACGATATTAATGACGAAATCGTTCGTAACAGAACTATTTTGAATTTCAATCAGGAGACTTTTACTTTACCTAAAGTTGTTAATACTATTAAGGCTATGAAAGACGGTGGAATTAAGCTTTCGAGTGTTGTTGTAGACGGACTTGATCTTGATGCAATCACAAAAGCTGATATTGACTGCTTTGCATCATTCATCAAATCTGAAAAAATGACTGCATGGTTCAGTTTTACAAGTGAAGCTTCGGAACTGGATAAAACTCTTCCAAAAGATAAGCTTGAATATTTTGCTACTGTAGCTCATCTGGCAGCATCAGGAAACAGTATTTCGCTCGCAGTTTTAAAAAATGGAAAGGGCAGCGTAAATCTTGACCCTAAGACTTTATTATTTACTAAATAAGGAATTCTGAATATGAAAAAATTATTTTTATCTTTAATTATTTTACTTTCTTTATCTTGCGTAATCTTTGCAGCAGATAGGGCAGAAAAGGAAGATAAGTCTTCTAAAAATACTACTTTTATCGATAAGTATTACACTTTTGCCATCGACGGTGACACTATAACTATTTATTTCTGTGATGATGGTTTTGCGTTTTTAGCTTCTACTGGAGATGAAACAATTGTAAGAAAATATTCTTATAATAAATCTGCAAATCTTGGTTTTCTGTTTGATCAGAATCACCTGGATTCACAGATTATCACCTTTGAGTACGATTCCAAGAAAGATATAATTTATATTATCGACGGAAGAGACCGTTATGCTGGTAAACCACCTAGAATCGTAACTCCAAGAAGATAAGATTATCAGTTGTTATCTATTTTCCATGGTTGAAATAAACTCTTAAGAGTTCTGTGACCAAAGGTTTCTTTATCTTCGTAAATCAGTTCATCCCATGGAATATTTTTTCTGTCTTTCTTGTTGTTGAGTTCAGGGTGAGCTTCGAGGTAATCGTATTTATAAAGTCTTAATCTTAAAGCGTTTGCCTTGTTTACTATAATTCCTGCAAAACCCGGGAAGAATCCTAAGAGGAAGACAGAAAGAGGAATCATGATTATTGTGTGAATAAATACGAGAATCGAAAATCCTGTATTATCAAAAAAGATTAAAAGGCATTTTTTAAGGCATTTTTTAAAGTTGTTATGCATAAGAGAACGAATCGGGATATACCACTGAAGACTTAAAACAATAACTACATCAATCCAGAAAAGAATCATGCCGACTGCAAAACCAATAAGGCTCTGCATCTGAAGGAAATAAAAATCAAAACAGTAAAGGGAAACAATTCCGATTCCGCTGATTAAAAGACCAAAGAGAACTCCATCTTTTAATACAGAAGGGATAGCCTTAAAAAAGCTTCCAAGGGAAACGCCGTCAAAGTTTGCGATTTTTGCAGCAAGTTCTCCAAAGGCAAGACAGAATATACTGAGTACTACAACCGTTAAAATGATTGTAAATCCGATTATTAAAAGCGGCCAGTTTGACTGTGCTGTTTCGCCATAAAGTGAAAAAATCTTTGTACCGGTGAACAGAAGTCCTAAGGCTGTCATTGTACAAATCAGGTTAACTACAAAGACTGTAAGAAGATTATCCCAGTCGTCGAAAAAACTCTTTTTAATTATAAATCCATACATGTTTTAAATTTAACAATATTAGGATGTAAATTCAATACATAATGGAAAAAAGAATTTAAAAAGTAAGACAGATGTTGAATCCTGTTGGCGAAATGGTAACTACATTGTTTGTCTTTTCGTTCAGGGTATGAAGCCATGGAACTAAAAATCCGCATGCAGTTCCGATTGCAGCTCCTGTGAGTACGTCTGTTAAAAAGTGGTTTCCGCTTTCTATTCTTAAAATTGCTGTTGTTGTTGCAAGGGTATAGGTACCTGCTATAACGGCGTATTTCCAGTTTGAGTCAGGATAATATTTGGCAAAAACATAACTTGTGAATGTGGCGCTTGCAAAGGCAAAAGAAGTGTGTCCCGATGGCCATGATTTACACCAGTCTCCGTTTGAATAGGCTTTTGAAGGTCCGCCCGGATAGTATGAATAAGGACGTGGTCTTGTTGTGCAGAGTTTTCCTATTTCTTTTATTCCGTTTACCATAAGCATTGTTTCACCATAAATGATTCCAAGCTTTAACCAGTCACTTGAATCTGTCTGGTAAAGAAGAAGTGGTGTAAATACCGTTACTGCCATACAGATGTCTCCTGCAATATCAAGAGAATGTGTGTAAGGCTTCATAAAAAGGCGGTCAAAAGAATTAACATCATCAATAATTAAAATTTCGTTGTTGTATGATTTGCGGTTTACTTTAAATATCTTATCGCAGACGAGCCATGTTCCGTTTAATGCAACACCGCTTCCAAGTATTATTGAATCTTTTAAAAGATCTAATTCAAAAAGTCCGCCGTCATTAAATGTAATGAGAGGCTTTTTTTCTACTTCTTCTGTTTTGTCTCCGGTGTAAAAATCCTGTGCATTAAGGAGTGGCAGGAATGAAAATAATATTAATATAGAAAGAATTGATTTTTTCAATTTTGTATCCTTTTGGTTTGTTTTTTATATTATAAGTCATAAAATATTTATAAATCAATGATTTTACGATAAGAGAATTATTAATTATTTACTTTTGACAATACTTTACTATCTATATATACTAAAATATAGTCTGGTGATGAGGTTTATAAGGTACATTTTTTTATGAGTATTAAAACTTTGAATGGAGAGACATTTTTATCTCTCCTTAAAGCGGCAGCCCGAAATTTACAGGCAAACTGTCAGATTGTAAACGATTTAAATGTCTTTCCTGTACCCGATGGAGATACCGGGGACAATATGCTTAAGACTTTTCAGGGAGGACTTGAATCTGCCATAAAAAAAACCGGTAATAACATTGGAGAAGTTGCAAAAACCTTTTCTCAAGGTGCATTACTCGGAGCAAGGGGAAACTCCGGGGTTATTCTCTCGCAGTTTTATAAAGGATTTGAAGAAGGTCTTAATTTAAAAGAAGAAGTTTCTGCAACAGAATTAAATGATGCATATAAATCGGGAGTGGAAAAAGCTTATCATGCTGTTGTTAAACCTGTAGAAGGGACAATCCTTACAGTTTTTAAGCAGGCTGGAGAATATGCTTCTTCTTTAATAAATAGTGATTCCTCAATCGAAGATTTTTATAAAGCATATCTTGATGGAATAAACAAAGTTCTTCCAAAAACTAAGGAAATGCTTTCTGTTTTAAAAGAAGCCGACGTAATCGATTCGGGTGGAGCGGGCTATCTTTATATTGTAGAAGGTATGTATAAAGTTCTTTTAGATCCGTCATACACTGATTCTTCTGATGTACCTGCTTTAAAAAACAAAGCTCAGGAAGTTGATATAGATGCCTTTACCCGCGACAGTGTCCTTGATTTTGGTTACTGTACGGAATGTCTTTTACGCCTTCAAAGCGCTAAGGTAAATCCAGATACTTTTGAAATTAAACCAATCCTTGATTATCTTGACTTAATAGGCGGGGACTCTGTTGTCTGTTATAAAGAAGGTGATGTAGTAAAGCTTCATGTTCATACGCCGGACCCTGGAAAAGTATTAAATGAATTAAGGAAATACGGCGAATTTCTTACAGTAAAGATTGAAAACATGGCTCTTCAGCATCATAAAATTATAAAATCAGAAAAAAAGAAAAGTCCTCGTAAAAAACTTGGTATTGTTGCTGTTGCTAATGGAGATGGAATAAAAAGTTTATTCAGAGAGATGGGTGCAGATGAAATAATCGAAGGAGGGCAGACAGGAAATCCTTCTTCAAAAGAATTTATAGATGCCTTTGAAAGTGTGAATGCAGAAAACATCATTGTTCTTCCAAATAATCCTAACATCATCCTTACGGCAGAACAGGCAAAAGAAATTTATAAGGATTCAAAGGTCTATGTAATTAAAACACACTCTTTTACAGAAGGAAATGCAGCGCTGGCTTTGATTAATCCTTTTTTTGAAGATATAGACGAAATGCTTAATGATGTAAATGAAGGGATTAGCGAAGTCGTAAATGTAAGTGTAGCTCAGGCAACAAAGGATGCAGTTATTGATTCAAAAGTAATTAAAACCGGTGATTACCTTGGGATGATAGAAAAAGATATTGTGACAGTAAATCCAGACAGAAAAGAAGCTTTGATGGAGCTGATTTCTAAAGTTCCGGATATTAAAGACAAAGAATTATGCACTTTATTTTCTGGGAAAGATGTTCCGGAGGATGAATTAACAATAATAAAAGAAAGAATTTCAAAAATGTATCAGGATATTGAGCTTGTCTGTTACGAAGGCGGGCAGAATGTCTACAGTTATTTAATTTCTTTTGAGTAGGTAAATGATGAAACAATTCTTAGTTATTATTGACACATTAGGGAGTGATGCAGGACCTGAAATGGTTGTAAAAGGTGCAAGCCTTGCTCTTAAAGAGTTTGATAATTTAAAACTCTGTCTTACCGGAGATGAAGAATTAATTTCAAAATGTTTAAAAGATAATCAGGCCGACAAGGCCCGTGTAAAAATAATCCATGCACCAGATGTAATTTCTAATTATGATCATCCGGTTATGGCCATAAGGGAAAAGACAGATTCTTCTCTTGTAAAAGCACTTGAAGAATTAAAGAATAACGATGAAGCATGCGGATTAATTAATGCAGGAAGTACAGGAGCTTTACTTGTTGGGTCTATGTTTTATCTTAGCAGTGGAGAAGTGGTTCGTCCCTGTCTGGCAGCCGTTCTTCCGGGCGAAAACGGTAAGTTTACCTGTCTTGTAGATACTGGTGCAAATGTTGACTGCACAAGCGATATGCTTGTAAAATTTGCTCACCTTGGAAGTGAACTTATGCACGATTTATATAAGATAGATTCTCCCAAAATTGGGCTTCTTTCTAATGGTGCAGAAGAAACAAAGGGGAATTCTCTTGTAAAAGAAACACATAAGCTTTTAAAAGAAGAAAAAAGTCTGAATTTTGTCGGAAACTTTGAAGGTACAAATGCCTTATCCGGCGAATGCGATGTTTTAGTCTGCGACGGTTTTTCCGGAAATCAGGTATTAAAGGTCTCGGAAGGTATAGCAAGAAGACTTATTACAGATATAGTAAAAAAAGGGAAAAAAGAAGGAAATCAGGAGTATTTAAAACTGGCACAGGAACTTGCGGCGCAGTATGATTTTAATTCTCTTGGGGGCGGAATAATCTTAGGCGTTACAAAAACAGTAATCAAAGCGCATGGAGCCTGTAACGAAATGTCGATTGTGAACACTGTGAGAATGCTTTTGAATCTTGCAGAAAACAAATCGGTTTATACAAATTAAAGGAGAATGGATATGGGTAACAAACGTTATGTTTTGTGTACATCAACAGGGTGTATTGAATATGCACCGCAAAGATATAAAAAGTATGATATAGGATTTATAAGGGTCAGACTGACTTTTAAAGGAGTTGAATACGAAGAAGGCCCGGAACTTGATCCTGTAAAATTTTACGAAGAACAGGAAACAATAAAAGATCCTAAAAATAATCTTCCTTCCACAGCAATCCCCGATGCTGCAAAGGTAAGAAAGCAGTTTGATGAACTTTTCAATAAGGGGTATAATGAATTAATCATAATTGCAATCAGTTCGGGGCTTGGAGGAACTTACAACGAACTCAGGCTCATAGCAGAAGAATATAAAGAAAAGATGAAGATTACCGTCATCGATTCAAGAATCACATCTTTCAGCGAAGGACTTCTTGCAATAAAGGCAGCACAGCTTGTAGAAAAGGGTGTTCCTACAGAAGAAATTGTAAAAGAAATAGAATGGATAAAGGCCCGTCAGGAGTTGATTGGCATTGATGGCAAACTGGATTATCTTATTTATAATGGCCGCCTTAAGGGTGGAAAAGCGTTTATGGGTAAGATGCTTAGTGTTTGTCCTGTAATTCACTTTTCACGTGAAGGTGAAGTTGTCCCTCTTGCATCAGTGCGAACTCAGAAAAAAGCTCTGCAGAAAACATGCGAACTGATAAAAGAAATTGTTGGTAACAGAGATTCAAAGGATTATCTTTTGTTCCATATATATACAGGACCTTCTGTTATAAAAGAACTTGTAGAAATAGAAAAAGATTATGGTATTGAGTGTAATCACGAAGCTGTAATTATGTCGCCTGTAAGCGGATGTCATAACGGCCCGTGGCTTGCTGGTTATGAGTATTTCCCAATCAGACGGGAAGATGAACCATTAGAATAGGAGATTAATATGATTATAGATGATTTAAAAGATATCTTTTTAAAGATTTCGCCAACTATAAATGTTTTTAAGTTTGATGAAAATTCAAGGATAGTAGAAGATTTAAGGCTTGATTCTCTTTCTCAACTGATGGTTGTAATGGAAATCGAGAAAAAATATAACATCAAATTCGAAAAGGTGATTACCTTTGAACGAGTAAAGGATGTTATTGAATATCTTAAAGAGCAGGGCGCAAAGGATTAATTATTTTGGATGATTAATTTTTTTAGGCTTGCATGATGCACAGAAGTTTTGTTAAATAAATAAATTTGTGTTAAATAAAAAAAGCTTTCCTGATTGGGGAAAGCTTTTTTCTTTATCTGGTACTGATTAGAACCAGAAGCGGAATCCTGCATTGATTGGGAAGTTCAATAATCCTGCGTTGAATCCGTTACCGATAAAGAACATTGGCTGCCATGCAGCGTCAATATAGAGTTCAAGGAACTTATTCAAAAGGAATACGTTTGTTCCTACTACTGCTCTGAATCCTAAACCGAAAACAGATGAGTCGCCTGTATAGAAAGCAGCGGCAACACCAACACCGTAGAACCAACCCCAGTTCTGCTGGATTTTTGGATTTGCAATCCACCAGTCAGCTGTAAGACCAATAGCGAATGGGTCAAAAGAAGGTACAGTAACAGCAAATACACATGGAAGTGAACTTACTTTGAAAGTTACAGCTCCTACTCCGCCGAATCCACTGTTAGAAATTGTACCACCAGCCTGAAGACCAATACCAGTTGATGCAAATACATTAGCAGTTCCAAGTGTTACGAGAACTGCAAGTACAGAAAAAAGCTTTTTCATCGAAAAACTCCTCTTCTATAAGAATATTATCTTTATGTAAAATAAAGATATATAAAATAGTATCAAATCATTAAACATTGTGCAAGATTAAAACGAATAAAAAATAGTTATATAAAAACGCTTCCGGTATTGACACTTTTTATTAAAAATAATATATTTACTTCACGTTCAAAAAAACGGATGGGCTACTAGCTCAGTAGGTAGAGCAACGCCCTTTTAAGGCGTGGGTCACTGGTTCGAATCCAGTGTAGCTCAAGGAAGGACTTCTGGTTTCAGAAGTCTTTTTTTTTGTATGGAAAAGAGGTTTTTATGGCAGATTCAAAGGTAGAATTTAAAGAGATAATTGCAAAGGGTGTTAACGAATTTATTAAAAAGAACGGGATTCAGACAGATGCCGTAAGTGCAGAAAGCATTGTTGTACAGGCCGCTCCTAATCCCCAAATGGGAGATCTTGGTTCTCCTATGTTTGCTTTTGCTAAAACCTTTAGAATGGCACCTCCACAGATTGCAAGTGGTGTTACAGAACTTACAGGCGAAACAAAGCTTGGAAAAATTCTTGCCGTTGGTCCATACGTAAACATCAAACTCAATAAGACCGATGCGGCTTCTTCCATATTAAATACAATTACAAAACAGAAAGAAAATTACGGTTCATTCAATCAGGAAGGTAAAAAGCCTCTTACAGGCCGTAAGGTAATGATTGAATTCTCTTCACCAAATACAAATAAACCGCTTCACTTAGGACACGTTCGTAATGACGCACTCGGTGAATCTGTAAGCCGCATTTTAAAAGCTGCAGGTGCTGATGTTTATAAGGTAGATTTAATCAATAACCGCGGTGTTCATATCTGTAAATCAATGCTGGCATATAAACTTTTCCACGAAGAAAAAGGTGAAACACCACAGAGTCTTGGAATGAAGGGAGATCATTTTGTTGGTCAGTGTTATGTAGAATTCGATAAATACCTTAAGGGCGAAAAAGATAAACCTGAAACAGCTCACCCAGAAGCAGCCGAGCAGGCAGAAGAGATGCTTGTTCAGTGGGAAAAGGGCGATAAGGAAGTTCACGCTCTCTGGGAAAAAATGAACGAATGGGATTTTGAAGGCGTAAAACAGACTTACGACAGAACAGGAATCTCTTTTGATAAATACTATTTTGAAAGCGAAACATATCTTAAGGGTAAGGACGAAATTTTAAAAGGGCTCGAAAAGGGCGTTTTCTTTAAGGCTGATGATGGCTCTGTTCGTATTGATGTTACAGATGTTGTCGGTAAGGGAAAGGATGGAGAAAATCAGGAGAAGGTTCTTTTAAGAAAGGACGGAACTTCTGTTTACATCACCCAGGATATTGGTACTGCAATCTCTCGCCACGATGACTGGGCATTCAATCAGCTTGTTTACGTTGTTGCAAGCGAGCAGAACTATCACTTTAAGATTTTGTTCCACATATTAAAGAAGCTTGGTTTTGACTGGGCAGATAAACTCTATCACTTAAGCTACGGTATGGTAAATCTTCCAAGCGGAAGAATGAAGAGCCGCGAAGGTACTGTCGTAGATGCTGATGATTTAATCGATTCTCTTCACGAAGATGCTCTCCAGGCAATCAAGGAAAGGGGAAGAGACAGTGAACTTAAAGATACAGACGAAGTTGCAGAAAAGATTGCACTCGGAGCCCTTCATTATTACATGCTTCAGGCAACACCAATTAAAGACATGCTCTTTAATCCGGCAGAAAGCCTGAACTTTAACGGAAATACAGGCCCATACCTTCAGTACATGGGTGCCAGAATCAATTCCATCCTCGATAAGGCAAAGGAAAACGGAATCAGCATGGATTCTTCGGAAGAGGCCGTTTCACTTTTAACTTCGGAAGATGAATGGACACTCGTAAAACAGCTTGGGGACTATCCATCTGTAATCGAAAAGGCTGCAGAAAACTTAGATCCTAGTATGGTTATCGGTTATGTTTACGAAACAGCAAAGGACTTCAGTAAATTCTATCAGACCTGTTCTATTGTAAATGCCGGTGATGCAAAGCTTGCGGGAGCCAGACTTTATCTTGCACAGTGTACCCTCCAGGTAATCAAAAATGCAATGAATCTTGTACTCGTTCCGTATCTAGAAAAAATGTAAAACTATTGTTATAGTTAATATATGAAGAAAAAAACGGGAAAAAAAAAGAATATTGTAAAAAATTCTACAAGGCGTTTTTTCAGGGAATTAAAAGCTGCCCTTAAAAGCCCTAAGACTTACATTTTTCTCGTAATCATCATTCTTGTTATTTTTGCCACAATTGCGGTATTCGAATCAGAAACTCAGACAGACAGCGGTATTGAAAGTAAATTCGATTCAATCTGGTTTACTTTCGTAGCCTTATTTGCGGGCTATTTTGATTATGTTGTAAAATCCTACCTTGGTCGTCTTGGTGCTGCAATTCTTCTTATTCTTGGAATCATCTTAATCAGTACAATTACCGGTAAAATATCATCCATGTTTATGGATACCTTAATGAAAAAAGACAAAGGACTTGCAAAATTGAAGAGTATGAACAAACATTTTTTATTATGCGGATGGCGGCCCGGATTCGATAAGATTCTGGATTTTGTTTTAAATTCAAACCCGGACATCACCCCCGATATGATTGTCCTTATAAACGAAGCTCCGAGCGAACAGATTGAACAGATCAGCGATGATCCTCGCTTCCGGGGCATTCATTATGTATCCGGTGATTTTGCAGATGAATCAACTTTAAAACGTGCGCAGATAGAAACTGCAGAAAGGGCACTTGTTATTTCGGATAAATCAAAGGCTTATTCAAATCTCGAGATTGATTCAAGAACCGTACTTGCTGTATTGACCATGGAAAGCCTGAGTCCCGGAATTTATATTGCAGCAGAACTCATCGATTCAAAATTCGAAAAGCATCTTCAGATGGCACACTGCGACGAAATCATCCTTACCCAGAATTACGAATATTCTCTTCTTGCAACTGCTTCGAGCGGAATGGGCTATAGTAACGTAATCAGTACTTTAATCGGTGATGATGCCGAAACGGGTATTATAATAGAAGATATTCCTTCATCATTTATTGGAAAGACTTATCACGAATATAAAACATCTTTAAAAAAGCCGGGAGTTTTAATCGGACTTCTTTTGAATACCGGAAACTTCCATCAGCGAAGAAAGGATGCTTTACGCGAGGCTCAGAAAAATCCTGATATCCGTAAAATCGTAGATAATCTTAAAAAGGTAAAAACACTCAAAAGTAATGAACCAATTCTTACTCCGCCTGCAGATTATGTCATACCGCGCTTTACAAAGGCAATTTTTGTAAGAGGTTAGTTCTGGGGATTATTCTATAAGTTTATAAAGGAAAGTTATGGACGAATTTGAAATAGTATTACCAAAGATATTAAAGATACAGCTTTTTTCGGGTTTTTCGGCAGATAACGAAAACGACAGAAGAATTTTAAAGCTTGTATACGAAAACATAATGATTAAAAAATTCAAAAAGGGCGAAGTAATCATCAAGGAAGGGGAGTATGGCGATTTACTTTATATCCTCTACACGGGAAGCGTAAACGTAATGCGTAATACACCGGCCGGCGATACTATTGCTCTTGCAAATCTTTCGAGCGATCAGAATGTCTTTTTTGGAGAAACAGCCTTAATCAGTAAGGATACAAGAAGTGCAACTGTAAAGGCTTCTAACGACTGCAGCTGTATTGCTCTTTCCTGCAAAAAGTTTAAAGAGCTCTGCGAAAAAGAACCGCTTTTAGGCTACAGAGTTTTATTAAAGCTTGCACAGAGAATGGCTCAGACAATCCGCGATACAAATAACGATAAGGCAACTTTATATGCGGCTCTGTTCAGCGAGATTGAGGATGCATGAGTTCAGGATGCATAATCGGGATTAATATTCGGAATGCATAAAAATATTCTGTTATAGATGACTGGTAATGATGCGTGAGGTTTTTTGATGGATTATATTAAATGGATTGTTCTTGGAATTGCGGTTTTAATGTATGTTTTTGTAATTCTCTTTCAGAGTAAAAAAGTCTGGTTTACAAGCATTGCGGCTGTTTTAGTTGTTCTTTTAGGAATCTTCCTTCCAGATGTAATTTTTACTTTACCGGAGGGCAGTTCGGGCTTTCATTCCCATATCTATGCTCTTTCTCATTCTGTTTTGGAAATCATAAACTGGAACGTTATCCTTATCTATCTTGGAAGCATGACGATTGCAGCTCTTTTTCTTTATTCGAATGTGCCTTCACGTATTGCAGACGGAATCATAAATAAAAGCAGTAACCCTGGCATTGCGATTGTCCTTATCCTTGCCATGACAGGTATTATTTCCATCTTTGTAGAAAACGTTGCTACAGTTTTGGTTATGGCTCCTATTGCCCTGGCTCTTTCTAAAAAGCTTAAGATGAATCCGACTTATTTTATGATTGGTCTTGCCGTTATGTCTAACCTTGAAGGAACTGCAACATTAGTAGGTGACCCTCCAAGCATGATTTTTGCTTCTTATGCGGGCTATAATTTTAACGACTTTTTTATTCACGAAGGACGCCTCTCTATTTTCTTTATTATTCAGGCAGGGCTTTTAGCAGGTTGTATATATTTTTATTTCTTTTTTGCAAAATACAGAAAGGAAAAAATCCAGGTAGAAAAAACTGATGTCATTTCCTGGGTTCCATTCACAATCCTTTTAGTGATGATTTTTGGTCTTGCAGCCGTAAGCTTTATTCCGGGTGACTTTCCATATACAAGCGGACTTTTTGTTTTTGTACTCGGTCTTATTGCTCTTGTATGGTTTTATAAGAGTCAGAAAAAATCCGGAAAAGAAGTTTGGGAACTTGTAAAAGGGCTCGACTGGGAAACAATCTTTTTCTTACTCGGAATCTTTGTAGTCGTAGGTGCAATTCAGGAAGCGGGATTACTCGAAGACTTTGCCCTCTTCCTTTCTAAAATCTGCGGCGGATCTAAAATACTTGGATTTATAATCATCCTTTTAGTTTCTGTTGTAATAAGTGGTTTTGTAGATAACGTTCCTTACATCATTGCCATGCTCCCTGTTGCGGGAAGTCTTGCCCATGTTATGGGAATGAACAAGGAATTATATATGTTTGCTCTTTTAATCGGAAGCTGTCTTGGCGGAAACCTTACACCATTCGGCGCTTCTGCAAATGTTGTGAGCATGGGTATATTAAAGAAAGAAGGCTATCCGCTTAAGTTCTCCGGATGGCTTAAGGTTGCAGTTCCGTTTACAATTCTTACGACAGGTGCTGCGGCTGTAGTTTTACTTTTGTTGTGGGGTTAATTGCGCATGGAAGGTTTAATTCTTGCAGGAACAAATAATTTATTCTCTGTTGAATGCGAAGACGAGGTTATAAGAAACTGTACCATCAAGGGAAAAGTAATCAAAACAGAGAAGGAATTCTATAATCCCATTGCTCCGGGCGATGTTGTAGAAATCGAAGTTGATTCATTAAACGACAAAAAAGGTCAGGTAATTTCTTTAAAGCCAAGAAAAAACACATTTTTGCGCTGGAACGTAAAGGGAAGATGTCCCCAGCTTTTAGCATGTAATCTTGATTATCTTATTTTAGTTACAACTCCCGATGAGCCTCCGTTTAGACCTCGTTTTACAGACAGGGCGCTTGCTCAGGCAGAACACCAGGGAATTACTCCGGTTATTGTATGCAATAAATGGGACCTTGCAGAAAAGATGCAGACAGACGGCCGCGAAGAAGAATTCAATAAAATCGAAAAAAGGCTTTCTATCTGGGAAGAGCTTGGCTACAGGGTTTTAAGGATTTCTGCCAAAACCGGCGAAGGAATGCAGGAATTTGCAGAGCTTTTAGAAGATCATCTTAGTGCTTTTGTGGGGCAGTCAGGAGTAGGAAAATCATCTTTAATCAACGTTATGGATAATTCCTGCGTTTTAAGGACGGGAAGCCTTTCTAAAAAATACGGACGCGGTAATCATACAACTACAAAGGGTACTTTAATCCACCTTGTTTTAAACGAAACTTTAACGGAAGGCGTTCAGGGACGTAAGGCAGATATCATCGATACTCCGGGAATAAGACGCTTTGTTTTAGACGACATAGAAGCAGACGATGTAGCACTCTATTTCCGCGAGTTTGAACCATTCATCGGTAAGTGTAAATTCGGCCTTGACTGTAAGCACGACACAGAACCCGGCTGCGAAATTAAAGCGGCACTCGAACGTGGAGATATAACAGAGGAACGTTACGACAGCTGGAAGCGTATTGCCCACGAAATCAGAACCGGTGAATGGGAAGATTAAGCAGAGCCCCTTCGGAAAACAATCCCCATATTCACCATAATTATTTTCTTTTCTTATAAAAAATTAAAATTTTCCTTTTTAATAATTTGGGTTTATAATATATGTGATGTTTTTTGAAAACCTGGATTATTACATTCTGGGCGAAGTTGTAACAGTTATTGTATCTGTGCTGCTTTGTTACAATGTTTTCGCATCCTTTTCACCCTATGAACGCAGGCACCGTCTGTTCATGTATGCCTGTGTAGGATGTTGTTTAGCAGCTTTTTTCGACATCATTTCTGTATTTACAAACACCTATCACACACAGGTTAGTCAGGGACTTTCTCTTTTTGTTTCGACAATGTTCTATGTGTTTTTACTCATAGTTCCGGTAGCAATGTCGGGTTATGCGCTTGAACTTGCCTATGCGTACAGGGAAAAAACTCATCCGCTTTATCCGCTTATATGGATTATTTATATTTTCTATCTCATAGTTCTTGTGGTAAATATTTTTACGGGAATTGTTTTTTCAACAGATGCTGTAAAAGGTTATTCTTACGGACCGTGGAAAAATATAACCTACATCTTAGCCCTCTTTTACATGGCGCTTATAGAAATAGTAATATGTACTCATAAAAAGAACATGGCAACTAGAATGTTCATGTCTATGATTTTATATCCTGTGATTGCCCTGCTGGTTCTTTCTTTCCAGTTCTTTTTCCCAAAAATTCTTCTTACCGGTGCTTCATCCCTTGCAGCCCTTCTTTTAGCCTATATGACGATTCAGTCTGATATGCTTGAGTTTGATCTTATCACAGGTCTTATGACCGAGCATAAACTCGAAAAGCATGTTCAGCTTAAAACCCACTCAGGTGTCTTATATGTTTTTTCTATAGATAATATCCAGACGATTCAGAACAATATGAACGCTTCTGATTTGAATACGCTGCTTCTTTTTATTGGAAGGGAATTTACTAAGAGATTTGAACGCCGCTGCTATCATATTTCCATAAACCGTTATGCCGCAATTGCAGACACGAGAGAAGATGTAGAAAAATATTCTGCAGAAATCTACGAGGTAATCGAAAAGATGAACAGCGATATTTCTGCTTACAAGCTTCCGGTCCCTATTGATTTTTACACTGTAGCTGTTGAATACGCAAAAGGAAATAAATCATATAACAACGTAATCGATATAGTAAACAGTCTTTTAACAAAGGCAAAAAGGTCTGGAAGAAGAAATCTTTTATTCTGCGACGAAAGTGTCCTTTTAGATATGGAAAGAAAAAGGCTCATCTTCCAGATTTTAAAACGCGAGCTTACATTTGAATCGCATCAGTATCAGGTGTGGTATCAGCCGATTTACAGCGTAAAAGAAAATAAATTTGTTTATATGGAAGCTCTTTCCAGATTAAACGGAACTGAATTAGGCGATATCTCTCCTGCAGAATTCGTTCAGGTTGCAGAAACAAAAGGTCTTATAGAAAAGCTTGGTCAGGTTGCTTTCGAAAAAATCTGTAAATTTATTGCAGACAACAGAAATCTTGTGAATGCGGTTTCGGTAAACTTTTCTGTCTATCAGATGACTAATCCGAACATTGTTGATCTTGTATTAAAAACAATCGCAAAGTTCGGTTTAAATCCTAACAACATCATAATGGAAATTACCGAAAGTATTTTTATAGATAATTACGAGCTCGTATATAAAAACATGGTAGAGCTTGCAAATGCCGGAGTTAAATTCTATCTTGATGACTTTGGAACAGGATATTCTAATCTTGCAAACGTTGTAAAGCTTCCGTTCAGTACCGTAAAAATGGACCGAAGCCTTGTTCTTGCAATGGAAGAAAGCGCTAAAAATGTTACACTATTCAGAAACCTGGTTTCTACATTCAGGGATGCAGAACTCGAAATTCTTGTAGAAGGAATTGAAACTCAGAACCAGAATTATCTTGTTACAAAGGCCGGGGCAGATTACATCCAGGGATACTTATATTCACGTCCTCTTCCGCCTGATCAGTGCCTTGAGCTTTTAAAGCTTAAAAAGTAATTATCTCTTCATAAACCTGAATTGCAAACTGATCTGTCATTCCAGAAATATATTCAATAATACATTTTGTAAAAGAATCGTTATCGTTTATGTCGAACACTTCTATTGTGTTATAGTGATTGATGGCTTTTTTATCTACAAAATCGTGCTTGTGCGAAGAAAAATGTCTGTAGTTTGAATGCTGGATGAGCCAGTCTTCGAAAGTGGATGCAAGCTTTGGATAAATTCTTAATACCTGACTTACCCTTCCGTTTTTTGCATAAACTTGAGTCCTCATGAGTGTTCTGAAAATCGTCTGGATTATGTTTTCTGCGTAAATCTGGAATTCCTGAAGTCTCCAGTGATTATAGATTCGCGAGAAATTAAATTTCTTTAATTCAAGGATAAATTTAAAATATTCATCAGAAAAACAGAGTCCTTTTTCGGGGCTCGACTGTTCACATAAATCTACAATCAGGTCATTGATTAAAACCGTTGTGTTTACAGCCTTTCCGCTTCTTAATGCATGTGCTCCCTTACGCTCAAATCCGAGGGTTGAACCTACAATTTCCCTTAATTCACGGTAAGAAGTCATGTCGAGGATGTGATATGCTCTTGCGTCTTCTATGTCGCGTCCAAGGTATGCAATCTTATCTGCAATCTTTACGACACATCCTTCCCAGGTATATGGTTGAACTACACCCGGTCTTTTGATTGAATATAAATCTATGTCTTCTTCGCGTGGTTTTATTCCCTGCTGATCTATTTCTCCACAGTGGCAGATTAATCCGTCTCTTACGGCATAAGTAAGATTTAAAGGCTGATGATAGTTATTCGGGTCCGGAAGTGATTCAATGTAATCTGCAAAAAAGAGGCTGTTTCTTTCGTGCCAGAATTTTTTAGGAGCGTTTGTTCCTTCCTTCTGTTCTAAAAGATTATTAAGGCAGTTTTCTCCATGATGACCAAAAGGTGCGTGTCCAATGTCGTGTCCTGTTGCAATGGCAGAAGCAAGCTGTTCGTTTAATCCAAGATACTTTGCCACTGTAGATGCAACCGATGCTACGTGGGTAACGTGTTCCATCCTGGTACAGATGTGGTCGTTGTGAGGCGCAAAGAAAACTTGAGTCTTATGCTTTAATCTTCTGTATGCATCGCAGTGGAGTATTCTTGTATAATCGCGTTCAAAATCAGAGCGGATGTCGTTGTTTCTGGAATAAATCGGTATTTCGCGTTTTACTGCCTTTTCCCATTTTGGAGAATCAGGGCAGCACTTTTCGTTCAAAAAAGAATTCTGCATATATATAAAATAAACCTAAATTGCTCTAAATACTACAATTAAATCATATTTTTTTTATTTTTTTTTGTAACTATATGGGGGCCGGGTGTTTATATATATAGAAACAGTGCAAGCGATAATGCAACAACCATACAGATAAATTGTGCAATATAAAAGACTGTCGATTTCCTCCTTTTTACGACAGTCTTTTTTTTGTTTAAATCCATTTTCCATCATTATTTGTATAAACTTATTAAATTTGGTATTATGTGAGTATGGTAATTTCATCAATTGATTTAAAGAATGGACATGTTGTTCAGTTAAAAAATGGAAAGGAACTCGTTTTACAGCGTGATGATGCAGATGCATTAATCAGTAAGTTTGATATGTACGGCGAAGTTGCAGTAATCGATCTTGATGCGGCATTGGGAAATACAGATGCCAAAGGAAATACTGCAAATACAGCCCTTTTAAAATCACTTCTTCATCATGGAAACGTAAGATGTGGCGGTGGAATCCGTTCTGTAAAAAAGGCAAAAGAATTAGTAAGCCTTGGTGCAGAAAAAGTAATCATCGGTTCTGCTGCGTGGAAGAGTGAGCCTGTAAAAGGTGAATCGGTCCTCAACGAAGATTTTTTAAATGAACTTGCTTCTGCCATCGGAAAAGACAGGATTATTATTTCTGTAGATTCAATCAAGGGAAAAATTGCCGTAAAGGGATGGACCCAAACTGTTGATATTCCTTTAGTTGAAGGAGCAGTGCAGGCAGAAAAATTCTGTTCAGAACTTTTATTTACTTGTGTAGAAAAAGAAGGCTGCATGCAGGGAACCAATATGGATTATGCTAAAGCTTTACGCGAAGCAGTCCATTGCAGGGTAGTAGTTGCCGGCGGTGTTTCAAGTGTAGAAGAAATTGCAGAGCTTGAAAAGCTTCATTGTGATGTTCAGCTTGGTATGGCTTTGTATACAAATAAGGTTGATCTTACAGATGCATTCACCGCGTGCTTAAAGTTCGATTCGAATTCGCTCATCCCTGTTATCGCGCAGAGCGTCAATGGTGATGTTATGATGCAGGCTTATGCAAATAAAGAAGCCGTTCATAAATCTTTTGAATGCGGAAAGCTTACCTTCTGGAGCCGTTCAAGAAATGAGCTTTGGACAAAGGGAGATACAAGCGGAAATTATCTTCAGTTAGTTCGTATGCGTGCTGACTGTGACCGCGACTGTATTTTAGCAACCGTTCTTCCAACAGGACCTGCGTGTCATACAGGAAGCTGGACCTGCTTTACAACAGATCCACAGGAAAAATCGAATATGGGTCGTCTGTATAATATTATCGCAGACAGATTTGCAAATCCAAAGCCTGGAAGTTATACTGCAACACTCGATGCAAAGAGAGTTCGCGAAAAGATAGAAGAAGAAGCTGAGGAATTATGCGAAGCAGACGGAAAGGATGAAGTAATCTGGGAAGCTGCCGATTTATTATATTTTGTAAACGTACTTATGTACAAAGAGGGTGTAAGCTGGAAAGATGTTTATGATGAGCTTGATAAACGCCATAAGGAATAGGATTTATTAAGTTACTAAAACAATTTTCGGTTTTATGAGGAAGGAAATTTTAATATGATTAAGATTCAGAAATATAGTGATGTTGAACAGGATTTTTTTACAGGGCGTTCTTTTGACGGCGATAACGAGGTTGTAAAATCTGTTCTTGAAGAAGTTCGTGTAAAAGGTGATGCAGCCCTCCGTCTTTACGGAAATAAATTTGATGTTGCAGTTCCTTCAGTTTTTGAAGTTCCACCCGAAGAATTAAAAGCCGCTGCCGAAAAATTAAAGATACAGAAGCGCGATATTTACGATGCACTTGTTTACTCACACGACCTTGCGTTAAAATTTGCAAGCCTTCAGAGAAAGACTTTTAAAGATTTTGAAGAAGAAATAGAAACAGGAATTTTTGCGGGGCAGAAAACAATCCCTGTAGAAAATGCAGGCTGTTATGTACCTGCCGGAAGATTTCCTCTTGTTTCTACAGTAATTATGACTGTAACTCCTGCAATTGCTGCGGGTGTAAAAAATGTAATCATGTGTACACCTCCACGCGTTCACCCTGATGATCAGATAGAAGCCGGTAAAACAGGAAAGGGCGTTCCGGGAAAAGCTTTTGTCGGCGGTAAACCTTATGCAGACGAAGGAATTATGGCAGCAGCATATATCTGCGGAGTAAATCACCTTTATGCAGTAGGCGGTTCACAGGCAATCGGAGCAATGGCTTACGGAACTCAGTCAATTCCAAAAGTTGATGTAATCGTAGGTCCGGGAAATAAATTTGTTGCTTCTGCAAAAAAAGCAGTCTATGGAACTGTCGGAATAGACATGATTGCAGGTCCTACAGAGGTTATGATTGTTGCAGACGAATCGGCTAATCCAAAGTGGGTTGCTGCAGATTTACTTGCACAGGCAGAACACGATGTAGTTGCCCAGGCAGTTTTAGTTACAACAGACGAAGAACTTGCAACTAAAGTAAGTAAAGAAATCGAAGCACAGCTTGAAACTTTGACTACAAAGACAACTGCAAGACAGAGCATCGATACATACGGAAAAATTATTCTTGTAGACAGCCTTGAACAGGCAATAGAGATTGTAAATAGAAAAGCACCGGAGCACCTTGAACTTGCTTTGGAAGAAGGAAAGGAAAGAGATAAGGTAGAAAAGCTCTGCCACAATTTTGGTTCAATGTTCATCGGACACACTTCTGCAGAAGTATTCGGTGATTATTCTGCCGGAATTAACCACACACTTCCTACTTCCGGTTCTGCAAGATTTACAGGCGGTTTGAGTGTAAGAATGTTCCTTAAGACTGTTACAACTTTAAGGGTTAAAGACGGAAAAACAGGTATTCTTAAGAGTGCGGCAGCAGCTGGGTTCCTTGGCGATGTAGAAGGCTTAGACGGACACGCTCGTGCTGCAAGAATAAGAATCGAAAAATAAGTAGAAAATCTCGGGGATTAATATGATTTTAGATATAGCAAAGCTTGGTGAAGATGTTTTAAGACAGAAGGCAGAGCCGGTAAAAGAAGTCAACGACGAAATCCGTAAGCTTGCCCAAGACATGTTTGAAACAATGATTGAATCGGAAGGAGTTGGACTTGCAGCACCACAGGTTAGAAAGAGCCTGAGGATGTTTGTTCTTATTGCCGACGATGATATCCGCCGCGTATTTATTAATCCTCAGATTATAAAAACTTCGGAAGAAGTAAGCGATTACGACGAAGGCTGTTTGAGTATTCCTCAGGTTTATGAAACAATCACACGTCCTGTAAAGGTAACAGTTCAGGCTTTAAACGAAAAAGGAAAACCATTCACACTCGATGCAGATGGTTTACTTGCAAGAATCATCCAGCATGAATATGACCACCTTGAAGGAATTCTTTATATAGACCGTGGCGACAAGGCTTTTGCAGAAAAGACTACTGCACAGTTTAAAAAACGGGCAGAAAGAGCTAAGCAGAAAGAAAAGGAACGGGAAGCAAAAGCCAGAAAGATTGCTGCAAAAATCGCCGCTAAGGAAGCAAAAAAAGCCGGAAAATAATGATTAAAGTTTTATATGCAGGAAGTCCCGAGGCTTCCAGACAGACACTAGAGATTCTCTTTGATAATCAGGCATCTGGCGGTTATGAAATTTCTGGTGTTCTTTCGAATCCTCCTTCTGCAAAAGGCCGTCATAAAGAGCTTGTTCCAACTCCTGTTGCTCAGTTTGCTCAGGAAAAAAATATTCCCGTTTTTACACCCGAACATCTTGATTCAAATGCGCGCGAAGAGATTTTTAAAACCCAGTATGATATTCTTGTCTGCTTTGCCTACGGTCATATCTTTGGGCCTAAGTTTCTTTCCAACTTTAAGTTTGGCGGAATAAACCTTCATCCTTCACTTTTACCAAAATACCGTGGATGTACACCGGTTCCTGCAGCAATTTTAAACAGAGATTCAAAAACTGCAGTAACAATCCAAACCCTCTCTTTAAAAATGGACGAAGGAGATATCCTTAGTCAGCAGGAAGTTACTTTGGATGGAACGGAAACTGCCGGCACTTTACTCGACGATTGTGCAAAAAAAGGTGCATTTTTGATTCTTGGATTATTGAAAGACATCGTTAAAAATGGAATAATGGTAAAAGGTATTCCTCAAAACGGCGATTCGTCGTATACTGATATAATTACAAAAGATGATGCAAAAATCAGATGGAATGATGATGCATCTGTAATAGAAGCTTTTGTACGTGCTTATAATCCTGAACCTGGTGCCTGGACAATATCCGGTGGCGAAACCTTAAAGATTCTTAAGGCCGGTTTTATGGAAGATAAGGCGGAATATTCAGGGGAAGTTCCCGGAAAGGTTCTTACATACGATAAGGCTCTGGGAATTCTGATTAAGACAAAAAACGGCATTCTTCGTGCTTTAGAATTACAGAAGCAGGGTAAGAAGGCTATGAATTATAAAGACTTTATGAATGGTGCAAGAGATTTTCTTGGTACTGTTTTAGGAGAATAACGATGAGCGAAATGAACGAAGAAAAAAAATCAGGCTTTAAAAAGATTTTTAAGAAGGTAGATATCGAAGAAACCTATAACAAGCTTGAATCAAATATTCCGGCTCTTGTTATAACAGTAATCAGTTCGATTGTTGTTATGGCTTTAATCTGCTGTGCTGTTTTCTTTGCACGCGTAAAGGGACCGGAAAAGAGCCTTGTGCCTAAGGTAACAGGTATGCAGCTTGAAGATGCACTTTTAATCCTTCAGGAAAAACAGCTCTTCCCGAGCATTTCCCTCCGTCCTTCCGATACAGTCGAAAAGGGAATTATCATGGATCAGAGTCCTAAAGAGCAGTCGCTCAGAAAGGGCCGAAGTGATATCACCCTTGTGGTAAGCCGCGGACCGGTTATAGCAACAATTGAAGATTACGTAGGAAAAGATATTGATTCAGTCGCTGGAGAAACAGACGACTCAAAAAAAAAATCAACAGTAGTTTTTAATTCCCCAATCTATAAATATAATGAAGCTAAAGAGGGTACCATCCTTGCACAGAGCATAGAGGCTGGTACTCCTGTTTACAACACAACAAATGTTCAGCTTGTAGTGAGCAAAGGTGCTACTAAAAAGAACGTTCAGGTTCCAGCTCTCTACGAAAAAGAAATCTCTGAATTCTATAAAATCACAAAAAACACAAACATCATCTGGAATGTTAAAAGTCATCTTGCAGGACCGGACGAAAAAATTGGTGCTGTAAGTACAAAAGATGTTTCTAAAACTGTAGAAGAATTTGACCGCGTAGATATTGATTTTGCATTCCCTGCCGGAGCAATCGACGACATCAACTATGGAATCTTTACAGATACACTCATGGATTATCCTGTTCCTGTAAAATTAAAGCTCGAAACAATCAACGATGAAGGTGAACACGAAGTCCTCACAGAGTTCTATCACAAAGGTGGAGACATCACAATTCCATATTCATTAAAGAAGGGAACTTCGGTCTACGTTTATATAAACAATAAGGTTCATTCTAAATTTACAGTAGAATAAGCCTTAATTTAAAAAGAGTTTTTAGAGGATGTTATAATGGGACAGCCGCTTATCTGTATGACTTTAACAGGCCGTACTCTGGAAGAAAACGTTGCACTGGTTAAAAAATATGAAAAAATGATTGATATTGTCGAACTAAGGGTAGACTATCTTTCAGAAGATGAGCAGCTTTATGCAAGACGATTCCCTTCCCTTATTAATCATCCGTGTATTCTTACTATAAGACGCGATGTAGACGGCGGACTTTATACGGGCGGAGAATTTGCAAGAACAAATCTTTTTGGGCGTGCACTTGCATTTGCCGATCAGGATAGGGCTAAAAACTTTGCATACGTAGATTTTGAAGATGATTTTCATATCCCGAGTATTCAGGATGCGGCTTTAGCTTTTGGTGTAAAAATCATACGAAGTTATCACAATATGACTGAACCGGTTTATAACCTCCGTGCAAAATGTGATTCGATGAGGAAGACCGGTTACGAAATTCCAAAAATCGCTTTTATGGCAAAAAAACTTTCGGACGTTGCTAACCTTTTTGAAGAGGGTGCGGCAATGAACGATTATAATCATATTTTTTGTGCCATGGGTGTAGAAGGGCTTCCTTCAAGACTTCTTGCATCTCTTTCAAATTCATATCTTACTTATGTTTCTCCGGAAGAAACAATGGCAAATACAAATACAATCGGGCACATAGATCCTGTTACCTTGAATAATCTTTATAATTTTAAGAACATCTCTAAAGATACAAGTCTTTATGGAATTACAGGATGGCCGCTTGTAAAAACTTCGAGCCCCGAAATTCATAACGCAGGATACAAGGCTCTTGGATTAGATGCAGTTTATTTTCCTGTACGCTCTCCACTTGTTTCTGAAAGTCTTAATTTTGCAGAAAAGATTGGAATTAAGGGGCTTTCTGTTACAATCCCACATAAAGAATCAGTTTTGTTTTATGTAAATGAACAGTCTCCTGAAGTTGTTGCAATAGGAGCATGTAATACTGTTGTGCGCCAGGGCGACAAATGGATGGGATACAATACAGATGCCTATGGTTTTAAGAGGGCACTCGAAGAATTTTTAGGCGGAACAAGAATCAAACGAAAAAAAGTTGCAGTAATCGGAGCCGGGGGTGCTGCAAAAGCTATTGTTTATGTATTAAAACAGATGGGAGCAAGGGTTTGTATCTTTAACAGAACAGTTTCGCACGCAAAACAACTTGCAGAAAAATATGGATTTGAATATTGTAAGCTCGAAGCAGATTCAGTTGATGTTTTAAGTGAATATTCAAACCTCATAGTTCAGACAACTTCGGTTGGTATGACTTCTACAAATACTAAAGATGATCAGATTGATCCTATCAGCTTTTATAATTTTAAGGGAACAGAATTACTTTTTGATATCATCTATAAACCGGCAGTTACACCAGTTATGAAGCGTGCTTCTCTTGCGGGCTGCAGGGTTTGTAACGGATATAAGATGCTTGAATATCAGGCTTATGAACAGTTCAAGCTTTTTACGGGAAAAAATTTCGAAATCATATAAAATGGAGCAAAAAAAATGACACAGGCAGAACAGAAGGTTTTAGTTGCCAATACGGCAATAGATACATTAATCGAAAAAGGAAAAATCTTTTCTGGCATGAAGATTGGGCTTGGAACAGGTTCTACAGCAATGCCGGCAGTAAAAAGACTTGCAGAACACATTCAGAGCGGAAGAATTAAAGACATTAAGGCTGTTGTTACAAGCTTTCAGACACAGAATGCGTGCCAGGATTATGGAATCCCTGTTTATTCCATGAACGATAAAATCATCGGTGGCGAGCTTGATCTTTCAATCGACGGCGCTGATGAAGTAACTCCGGACTGCTTTTGTATTAAAGGTGGTGGAGCTGCCCACGTCCGCGAAAAGTTAGTTGAATACAATTCTAAGATTTTTGTTGTTGTTGCAGATTCTTCAAAGGCAGTAGAAACAATCGGTACTAAATTTCCGGTTCCTGTAGAAATCATCGGAGAAGCAAGAATCCCTGTTACAAATGCATTGAACGCTCTTGGGGCAAAATGTGTCTTACGCGAAGGTGTTCGTAAGTGCGGACCTGTAATCACAGATAACGGTAACCAGATTCTTGACTGTACCTGGGATAAACCGATTGATGTTGCCCTTATGGAAGATAAGATTAATTCCATCGTCGGTGTTGTAGAAAACGGACTCTTCTCTAAAAATAAACCGATTGTATTTGTTGCAAAAGACGACGGTACAGTTGAGCAGAGAAACTGGCATTAATTGATTAAGGTTTAAATGATGTTTGCACCGTTCAAACAGGAAATAGCGCGCCACTATTGTCTGGATTTTATTTCGGACATTCAAAGTGGCGTTCTTGTTTTTAAACAGATTTCTAAAATCAGCGAAGAGCGAAAAGACCAGGGAATCATGGTCGGAAGTCTTGTGTGCAGCAATGGAAAAGACAGGATTATTCTTCATGCTGTAAGCGGGATCAGTAAGCAGGTGGAACAACCTGTATATTTTAAAAATGGCGAAAAGCATATAATTGTTCCGCCAGTTGTGAGCGCAAAAAAAATTACCAGGGCTTTAAAAAAGAACGACAGGAAGATTCACGAGCTTACAGAAAAAATAGAGCTTTTACAAAAAGAAAATAAGGACGCATCAAAAGAAAAAAAACTAAGAGTAAGCCTTTGTGATTATTCTTTAAAAAAAGTTTTTGCTCTTTATTCTTTTATACGCTTTGACAGAACAAAAATCAGTCTTAATAAAATTATCTCTTTACACGAAGGAAAGCTTCCTCCAACAGGAACTGGTGACTGCTGTGCTCCAAAACTTCTTTCTTTTGCATTTAAAAACGGATTACATATTATAAGCATGGACGAAGTCTATTTTGGACCGGACACAGAAACTAAAGTAAACGGAATATCTTACACACCATGCGATGAACGCTGCGGTTATATTCTTCCTTCGATTCTTGGGCTCGAAATTTTATACAGGGATTCAAACATCATTGTTGTGAATAAGCCTGGGGGTGTTCTTTCTGTTCCGGGAAGAGGTAAAAAGAAGCTTGACAGCATAGAAACCAGGGTTCGCACTCTTTTCCCCGAATGCATTAAACAACCAGCCGTTCACCGTCTTGATATGGAAACTTCAGGAATCCTTGTTCTTGCCTTTACAAAAGAAGCTCACAGGGATTTAAACCGTCAGTTTGAACAGGGGAGTGTACAGAAAAAATATACAGCCTTACTCGATGGTCTTTTAGAAGAAGCTCAGGGCGAAAAAGCTCCCCGTAACGGAGAAATATCGGGCATTATAAAATTAAAATTCCGACTGGATGTGAATAACAGACCTCATCAGATTTACGACGAAGTTAACGGAAAGGAAGGCATCACAGAATGGAAAAAAGAAGGCACAAAACTTTATATTAATCCTTTAACTGGAGAAAAAAAGCGTCTTACAAGAGTTACCTTTATTCCGCACACAGGAAGAACTCATCAGCTGCGACTTGCTTCTTCGAGCTTACACGGGCTTGGACTTCCAATAAAAGGAGATTCACTTTATGGAAAGTGCAGTAAGGGAGAAAGATTAATGCTTCATGCCTGTGAAATTACTTTTGAGCACCCGGTGACGAAGGAAAAGATGCATTTTTCTGTTCCTTCGCCGTTTTAATTACTGTGCTCTTTTCTGATAGTTTGCCTTGATTGCGTCTACAAAGAGGCTGTTCTGGTCAGAGCGTTCTGGAACAGAGAATACCGGTTTTCCGTCTGCATCAGAAATTCTATAGATGTGCATTGGGTCTGTTGTATATGCAGGACTTCCCGGATTATTAATCCACCAGTCTAAGACAGCAATAAAACAGAGTGTGTATTTAAGAAGGTTTGCATTTGTTGCGCTTGTTGTAGCTGTTTTATTCTGGGCACCAAGAAGAACATCAAGACGTTTTGAAACTTCGTTCTGAATCTGGAAGTCGTAATGATCCCATGGATTTTCTATGAGGTTTGTCTTTCCCTTGTCCTTTGCCTTTGAATCGCATTCGTTGATTACGAGTGTAAGGTACTTACGGGCAAAATCGGTTCTGTGAAAGAGCGGACGATATTTACTTTCATCTTGTGGGCGTTCAAGAAGAATTTTGTCGAACTTAAAGTTAGGAAGGAAGTGATATGTTGTCTGCCACAAAAGTGTATTCAAAATCTTTTTTCCGATGTGTGATGATTCAAAATCAGGCTGAGAGTAAACCGAGTTTGTCAAATCAACAAGAGGTTCACAGTACAGGCGTTCAAAAGAATCTTCGCGGTATGCTGCCCATTCATCAAGAATATCCTGGATTGAATCTGAACCCTGCTTTGCATTGTCCTGCGAAGCAAATTTCATGTTTCTGCAGCCCTGGAAACATTCTTCAACAATGTGCTGTAAAACCATTGTTACCTGGATAGGATTTTCAGGAGAAATAACGTTGAATCCGTCAGGGAATTTAAACAGAGGCTGGAAATAAGGGTACATATCAGGATGTTCATCAAGTCTGTCAAAACCTGCCTGTGGGAACATCTGATTCAAAATCTTAAGACCTGTAATTACTGTTGCATCCTTTACACCCTTCTGTGGAGGTGCATTCTTTGGTTTATCATCTTCTTTTTTCTGATCTTCTTTTGGCTTATCAGGAAGAAGAAGGTCAAACTTATGAAGTCCTGTAAATTTCAAGATATCTGCAACCTTTGTCTGGAAGAAATCAGGATAAGGTTCAAAAGAGTCTGAGCACATCCTCATTAAAAGAGGGTAGAATTTTTTGATGATTTCTGTATCAAGGTAGAGCCATTCTGTAATAGCCTGTTTTGCCATTGTAGAAAGCTTATCTTTTGGAGAATCAGGGTAGCTGATTTCGTCGTTGTAGATTTCTTTTATGAGCTTTGGAATTTTATTTGTTCCATAATAGTAAACTGTGATTATAGGCTTATAGATTGCCCTTACAAGTGGAGTCAAATCGCAGGCTAAAACTGAATCCTTGATAGTTTTAACGGTAGCATATTCAGTTTTAATCTGAACGGTTTTCCACTCTGCAATCATTCTTAAAAATTTGAATTTTGTTTCGTTCCCATTTACGATTTTTGATTTATATGTAGCCGGCGCAATCTGAATAAGAGTCTTTGTTACTGTGATAAAGGCTTCCATATGTTCAATCGCTTTCTGGATTTTATATTCATAAAATTCTGGAAGGATTTTTTCTGTGCCGTTTTTCTGCCATGAGCGTACAAAATTGAAAAAGCCGTAATTAGGTTTGATTTTATATTCAGGAGACATCATCAGCTTGTCGATTGCGTTATTCATCTTTTTAGAGATAACAGGTAAATCTTCGCGGATATGTCTTTTTGGAGTTATGACAGAAGCCTGTGTTGTGCTTGGACGTGATGGGGCAGGAGTTCTCATGATTCTTCCCGCATTTTTATTTGGGTTAGAAGCACCGCCCGAAGATGAACCTCCGGAAGAAGATTTTTCGTAGAGATTTTGACCGCCGAGTTTTTTAGCCATTACTTCGGCTTCTCTTGCGTCAATATCTCCGATATTCTGCCTTGTCTTTTCGAGAGTTCCCGGTTCCCAGTCTGCTGTTCTGCTCATAATTTCATCTGCCATATATTCCTCCGTCTGTCTAAAGCCTTAAAAGATTTCTGTTTATAATTCCAGGGAAATTCTTCAGATTTGTTTTGTTTCCTTCTGAATCAAGAAGAACTCCTGTAAAATTTCCGTAGATTGTTGTATAGCTTGTTCGCATTGCGATTATATTTCTTGCTCTTGTGTTTACAGAAACAGGTTCGAATGTTAAATCTACCATGCTTTCTGTGTCCTGTATTATCCAGCTCTTATTGATTCCAAAAGGATGAGTCATCACAACCGAAGGAAGTCCGGTTTCTTTTCCATCGACTATGAGTATGTTTTCGTTGTATCTGTCCTGATCTGCAGCATCCAGGTTTGATGAACGCAGCTGGAAGATTACGTTTTTGTCTTTTATTTTTCCCATTCCCCATACGTGTGTAGAAATTGAATGGAATTTAATATAAGTTCTGTTTACTGCGAGTGCAGCGATTCCCTTTGAACTGTCTTCTTCTTTTCCGCTTATATTGATTTTTCCCTGAATGTCCATTGTAGAAAACCAGGTTGCAGAGCAGCGCGAAGAAGCAGGAGAAGGATTAACAAAAAGATAATCAGTGTGATTTTTTGATTCTGCCGGTGAGAAAAAACTTCCCTGTGCGTCGGGACGGTTTGCATCCCCTTTTACAGAAAATTTCATTGCAAGGTGTTCGTGGTTTCTGCCCCAGAATACTTTTACATAGCGGCTTTTTCGTGAAGAAACACAGGTTCCGGCCGTTGTATTCACAGGAATGATTCTTTTTCTTGGTCCCATAAAACAGAAGTATGTATATTTTTTTTCTGTCTCTTTATTCCAGAAGACAACCTGCACGGTTCCGAAAACTTTTAAATCAAAGAATTCGGTCATTCCGATAAATTTGTCTGTGTTGAAAAGATAGATTAAGCGGCTTTTGATTCTCCATCTGGAAATAAACGTAGGAAGGGGAATACCCGCATAAGGAGCTCGCATTCCTTTTATATCGAGTTTTTGAGATATCCCTTTATATGTACCAAACTTCGCTTTACCCTTTTTGATTATGGTATCTGGCGGAGTTGAAAACTTCCTTGAATACATTCTTTAATTATAATCTTTTAAAGCCCGTTTATCAACAAAAGAAAAATTTTAGTTACTCAGGTATTGCTGCATAAGCTGAACAAACAGGTAGATTTTTTTATAAATGTTTACGCTGAATTCCTTCATAGGATGTTCAATGTATCGTTCAAGTTCGCGCCAGTTCTGAACCATCACAGGTTTTGGCTTAACATAATCTTCTATAAGAAGCTTTAATGTTTTTGCAATGGTTACGAGTCCCTGGGTGCTCTGTAAAAGATACGAATGAGCAAGCTTGTTGGAATCTTCAACAACCCTGTTTATGATGTTTTCTGCTCCAGGATCGTGCTGTGTTTTTGGAAGAAGTGTTTTAATCTTTGTTCCAAGTGTTCCGTCTTCGGCAAGGTCGTTGTCAAAATTTGTAATCTGATCCGAAGTCTTTAATAAATCCTGATAAGCGTTCGACATAGGACCAGAGAGAGAAGGATCCCACTGACCGCGGATAACAACTACTTCGTAAAATTCCCTTATATCCTTTTTAACATATTCAAGAATGAAGGTTTTAAGATAATTCAGAGGTTCACAGTACTGGAAAGATTTTAAATTTTTCTTTCCCAAGAGGTCGTTAGTTGAAGAAACATAGTTTTTAAGGCTGTTCAAATCTGCATTACCAAAAATCTGTCCGCAGAGGTCAGAAGCTTTTGCATCTTTCTGTGCAGTGTTGATTTTTGAAAGAATGGCATTTGTTTCGTCTGTAATTCTGTCAAGATATGGTTCGATTAAAGGTTCTACGTCGAAAGAAACATGAGGTGCATAAACCGGATTCTGTGTGATGTGCTGAATCATGAGTTCGAATGCTTCGGAAGCCTGAATTGAACGGATTTTAGCAACAATTTTTTTCCAGGTGCCCGAAGGAACAAGTTCAGAACCGCGTGTAGATTTAAGATATTCAAATAAATCATCCCAGAGAATTTTTTCGTCTGTTATGTTGTATGCAACTGCAAGAAAATCTTTTAAGTCATCAACTACATATTCTCCATTGATTTTAGAAAATGCCGGAGTCATGCTGAAGTTATTCTCGACCATGTGAGGACTGAATTTTTTAAGGAAGAGATAGTAATCAAAACAGCAGAAATCTTTAAAGAGCATAAAGGCTTTAAGAAGATTTTCTGTTTTTACAATACGCTCGCCGTTGAATTCATTCGAAAAATCAAGAATTTCCTGTGATATTTTATCTTTAAGCTGTTCAAGCGGCATTTGATTTGCAAGACTTTTGATGTATGCTTCGTCAAAGTGTTCGAGCAGGGCAGTCTGTTTTTCTGAAAGCGAATAGTTTAAAATCTGTCTTTTAAAAAGAGCCGGATTATCGTTTGTCCTGAAAATTGTCTGTGCAGGAGAAATAATTTTATAAATATCAAAAAAAAGCTTTGCAAGAGGCGGCATTACTTCTAAAGATGAAGTTTTATAGAAGTTGTGATAGCGGCATTTCTGATAATTTTTTGCAATTATCTTAAGTCGTCTTTTTTTCTCAACTTCGGGATTAGAGGCTTTGAAGATGCTTTCCATAAGGCTTTGAAAAAATCCAGTCTTTTTCTGCGGTGCAGGAGCTGGTTTTCTTACCGGTTCTTTTGTATCAATATCCATACTTTTAATAATAAGTCACTTTTGGCGAATTTTCAACCTTAAAAATCTGTATAAAAATTGCGATTAATTGTGTCTTTATGGTATAAAAATTGTTTTTACTTTATAATATATTCAAAATTTAATAAGGAGATTTTATGAAACGGTCATTATTGCTTACGGCAGTTATGGTTTTGTTTACTACTGCTTTAAGTGCTTACAATCCTCCAGTAAATGGTGAAAATTTTAAGGAACTTTCGAGTGCGAGGGCAAATTCGGGTTCCCTTTCTGTATGTGGCGGAGGCCTTTTTTATACCAATCCGTCATCAACTTTTGTTAATCCGGCATTAACTTCGAATCAGCAGCGTATTGCATTGAACCTCGGTTACACTGCAATGTTTTCTTCTAACCCTTCTGATTCTTCTAAATTCGGAAGCGCCTTCCAGGGTGCCGTTCTTATTCCTACAAAATGGACTGTAGTTACAATTTTAGCAAACGGTGTTTTTGTTCCTTTTGAAAGCATGAATGTTAATAACACTCTGAACTTAAAGGCAAACTTTGCAAAAGAAATTACAGATAAGCTTTCTGTTGGATTAGGACTTTATTCAGGTGTTTTCTGGGGTGCAGATAACGACTGGTCTTTAGGTGTTGATTTAGGCTTTGTTTACAGGGTAGGAGATTTAGGATTCATCAAAGACTTTAGATACGGTGCTTCTGTATTGAACCTTGGAAAAAACTTTTCCGATACAACATCAATTCCTTTAAGAAGCGGCGAAGAACTTTCTGCTTTCCCGACTCTTGCAACATTTAAGCTCGGTGTTTCGGGAACTCTTGTTTCTACAGAATACTTTAAGCTTGGATTATCACTCGATCTTACAACTCCATGCTTCCAGAACTTTATTGCCGATGCAGGAATTGAATGTTCTATTAAAGATATCGTCTTCATCAATATCGGGGAGCGTTTGAACCTTGCAGAAGTTGCATCCGGTGTAAAGAATTATATTCCATCAATCGGAATTTCATGCAGATTCAGCTTTGGATTTAAGAACAACTCTTATATGGAAAAGAACGGATGGAGCGAAAGTGAACTTGCTACAGCTGTTTCTTACAAACAGATCAGGGGTGACATCAATGCAGTTTCTGCAGAATTTGATTTGAACCTTGGTGCCGAAGATACAACTCCTCCGGTAATCACTCTCTGGCTCGACGAGGAGGAGGATGAATAATCATGAAAAAATCTGTTATAAAAAAGATTATTACTACAGCAGTAATCGCAACTGCAGTCACAACTGTAATCATTGCTGCTCCAAAACCAAAATATATTTCTCCTAACAGCGATGGTGTTCAGGATGAACTCGTAATCCCTCTTCATATTTCGGATAAGCGCTACATCAAATCCTGGAGCCTCATCATTATGGATTCAAAACATAATGTTGTAAGAACAATCAACAACAAGGAAGCTTTACCGGAAAACATAAATGCAAAGGTTTTCTTCAAGCAGCTTGTTGCTCCAAAAGACGGTGTAGAAGTTCCTGATACAATCACATGGAACGGTGTAATGAACAATGGTGAAACCGCTCCGGACGGAAAATATTTCTACTATGTAACTGCTACAGACGACAACAACAACACAGGTAAGACAAAGGAATACGAAGTAATCGTAGATACAGTTGCTCCTGATGTTACATTAAAACAGCCTTCGGAAAAGACTTTTGGTGAAGGTGAAAAGTCAGCATTCAAAATCACACAGAGTGGTTCTAAGGAAGATGAATGGACTGGTGTATTTAAGTCAAGCGACGGAAAGGTTGTAAAGACTGTAAAATGGACAAACTCTTCTCCTTCAGACTTCAGCTGGTATGGTACAAACGATAAGGGCGAACAGGTTCCTGATGGAATTTATTCTTACGAAATTACATCTCAGGATAAGGCCGGAAACGTTTCTGCAAGAAATTCAATCACAAACATCATCTATTCTGCAGATAAGCCTGCTACAAATATTTATGTTCTTGGATCAAGATATTTTTCTCCGGGAACAGACAGCAAAAATCAGAAGGTATCGTTCAGCGTTACAATTCCGGTTCCTGATGCAAGAACAGGTAACAAGCTTGTTGAATGGTCTGTTGTGATTGCAGAAGCCGGAAAGAATGGTAAGCCTGTAAAGACCTATAATCAGAAAACAAGCGGAAACGTTCCTCCAGAGACAATCGATTTTACCGGTCATGATGAAAACGGAAACCTTTTACCAGATGGTGAATATCAGGCTTCGGTTACTGCAAAATATCTTAACGGATATGTACCTGTAAAGATTTCTTCTCCTGTTGTAGTACTCGATACTAAAAAACCGGAAGCTCAGGTTAAGGCTGTAACAAAGGTATTCGGCGGAAAGAATATTCCGGAAGCAAACTTCAATCTTTCTGTACTCGATAAATCAGGAGCTCCACAGTCTTCATGGAAGGCAGAAGTTCGTTCTGTAGAAACAGGAAAGACTGTACGCACTTTTGATTTTGGTTCTCTTCCTCCAGAAAATGTAGTATGGAACGGAATTGATGATAACGGAAAAATCGCTTCTAAGGGTGAATACATCCTTGTTGTTACTGCAACTGATGATGCGGGTAACACAGGTGGCGGTCAGTCACTTGAAAAAATCACTTTTGATACAACAGAAGCTACTCTTCTTCTTGCAACAAAAGATAAGGCTTTCTCTCCTAACAACGACAGAATTAAAGATACAATCACAATCTCTCCTGTAACAGAAGCAAAAGATGTTACAACATATGATTTTAAAATCACAGATGCAAAGGGAAATGTTGTTTACTCTAAAAAAGATTCTAAAAAGCTTCCTATGAGTTTTGTTTGGGATGGAAAAGATAACGAAGGAATCCGCTGTAACGACGGAACTTATAAAGCTTCGCTTGCAATTACAACTGCAAACGGTTCAGATGCATCAGCCGTTACAGGTGACTTTGAGATCGATACAAAATATCCTTCTTTAGTTGCAGAAGTTCCTTATTCATTCTTCTCTCCTGATTCAGACGGAGTAAAGGATAATCTTCCTGTAACAATTAAAGATGCTACTAACGAAAAGAAATGGACAGCAGAAGTTCGTAACGCAAAGGACAAGATTGTAAAGAGCTATGTATGGAGCGGAAAATCAAACAGCTTTGTATGGGATGGTTCAAACGAATCCGGAAACCTTGCAGATAACGGAAAATACAGTGTTGTAATCTACAGTACTGATGATGCGGGAAACAGCTTCTCTACAGAAATCAAAGACATCGTAATGGATAACAGAGAAACAAAGGTTTACCTCACAGCCGAATACGAAGGTATTTCTCCAAATAACGATAAGATTTTAGACGAACAGAAGTTCACAATCAAAGCGACTGTTCAGGAAGACCTTGCTTCATGGAAATTCCAGATTAAGCGCGAGGATGGTTCTGTAGTTTATACAATCAGCGATGCAGAGATGAAAAATCTTCCTGGTCAGATTACATGGCACGGAAACGATTCTAAAACTAAAAAGGTTGTAGAAGGTACTTTCTTTGCAACACTTGATGTTGAATACAAGAAGGGAAATAAAATCAATGCAATAAGTACTCCGTTTGTTTGTACAGTTACACCTCCTCAGGCATCTGTTCAGACAGCTCCACAGTACTTTAGCCCTGATAACGACGGTGTAGATGATGACTTATTCATCAAGCTTTCTGCAAATACAAAGGCTCAGATTAAAAACTGGTCTTTCGAAATTCTTGATCCTAAGGGAAAACGTTTCTGGGTTACAGAAGGAAAGGAACAGCTTACAGAAAGAATCATCTGGGATGGTTTGAGTAATATTTATAAAGATAAAAACGGAAATGCTGAACGCGTTCAGTCTGCCATGGATTATCCATACCGCTTTAAGATTACAGATAACCTTGGAATGACAACTGTCTTAGAAGGTGTTATCCCGATCGACGTTCTTGTAATCAGGGAAGGAAACGTTCTTAAGATGGCAGTTCCATCGATTATCTTTGAATCTGATGCTGCAAACTTCCAGAAATCTAATTCAAAGCTTTCTGTTGCACAGGTTAAAAAGAATCTTGAAATCTTAAATCGTATTGCAGAGATTCTTAAAAAATTCCCTGATTATAAGATTCAGATTCAGGGACATGCAAACCGCGTAACAGACAACGAGCTCGAGGAAACTCAGGATAATATGAGTGAATGGGGAAGGGGATTAATGCCTCTTTCTAAAGAGCGTGCAGATGGAATCAAGGATTACCTTGTAAAGCGCGGTGTTTCTGCTTCGAATATCACAACAGAAGGTATGGGCGGAACAAAGCCGGTTGTAAATCCAAAAGACAAGGACAACAACTGGAAGAACAGACGTGTTGAATTTATTCTTGTAAAATAGGTTCAACCGTCCAAAAAATTGGCTTAGAGTGTTGACATAAAAGTCGCATTTCTATATTATATCAATACGTTCGAAAAACGAATGTAAGGTTCTTTAGCTCAGTCGGTAGAGCAACGGACTGTTAATCCGTGTGTCGCTGGTTCAAGCCCAGCAAGAGCCGTAAAGGTAAATCTCTGATTCAGGGGTTTACCTTTTTTTTTGTCCTGGAGTGTTTATAATTCATTCTATCGGTAAATCTATTCCGAAATAAGGATTATTAGTCATCCCCTTAAATCTGGTCAGATTTAGGAGGATGACTAGTTCCAAACTTGACAAATACAATAAATCAGGTAGAATATAGTCATTAGGGCTGGTCGAGAGACCCAGGTCCATCTACCGGCGAGGAAGTTCCTCGCCTTTTTTTTTGAGTGGTATAATATTTTGAGAGAACTCAGTATTTTTATAGACGAATCCGGTGATTTTGGAGAATACAGTTTTCATTCTCCATACTACATCATAACTATGGTGTTCCATAATCAAGATGTAGATATTCAGGAAAAAATTAAACATCTTGATACAGAGCTTTCATATTTGGGACTCAAGAATCTATGTATTCATACCGGACCAATTATTCGGAAAGAAGAAATCTATAAAGAAATGAATGTAATTGAACGCCGAAGAATTTTTAATAAAATGATGGCTTTTATACGTTCAATTGATGTTCAATATAAATGCTTTTACATAGAAAAGAAACATCTTGAAGATTCAATTGAGGCAACAGGCAAACTTTCAAAACAGATTTCACATTTTATTCGGAATCATTACAATGAATTTCTTGCTTTTGATGATGTCAAAATTTATTACGATAACGGTCAAATTCAAGTAAGCAAACTTCTTTCTTCTGTGTTTAACGCACTTTTACAAAATCCAAAATTCAAAAAAGTAATGCCATCTGATTATAAATTGTTTCAGGTTGCTGATTTTATCTGTACCATGGAACTTATAAGACTTAAAGTTGAAAATAACAGTTTTTCTAATTCAGAAATGACATTCTTCGGCAGCTTAAGAGATTTAAAACAAAACTATCTGAAAGCTCTGCGAAAAAAAGAATGGAAATAAAGAAAACTAAGTTTATTAAATCAAAAGGTTTTAGTAGAATTGTTTATGAATTATTATGTTACTCAAAGTGTTGCAGCTTTAAATTGATTTAAACATTTTATGTGTTATAGTTAATCTATATCAAATACATAATTCAATGGTTTTTTAAATGACAAAATCCACTTTACGCCAGGCTATAAAAACACGTCTCGAAAATCACAAAGGAAGTCTTACGGTGCAGAGCGAAGAGGTTTGTAAAAAGATTCTTTCTTCTTCGGTTTACAAAAATGCGTCGTCGGTTTTTGCTTATATGGCACTGCCGGATGAGGTTTGTTTAATGGCTTTGATAAAGGAAGCGATGAAGGACGGGAAAAAGGTTTGGCTTCCGCGGATTATCCCGGGAACAAATAATATGGATTTTTACCCTCTGGAGTGTGGTTTTGAAATTACAGAGCAGGTGAGTGACGGCTCTTTTAAAATACTTGAACCTCTGGCGGGCGAAGAAAAAAAGTTCAGGATTCCCAGAGAAGGCAAGATTGATTCAGGGGAAGAGGCAGATAAAGAGAGTTCTTTGAATAAAAGCTCTTTTGAAAATATATTAGTTCTTGTTCCGGGGCGCGCGTTTACAAAGAGTGGAAAAAGGCTTGGAAGAGGCAAGGGCTTTTATGATTTTTATCTGTCCTGTCTTAAAAAAAATTATCCGGATCCGCATAAATTAATATTCGCCGGCGTGTGCTTTGACTTTCAGCTTGTAGAAGAAAATGAGCTTGAAGTGTCAGAGTATGACGTTCCGATGGATATGGTTTTCTCGCCGGCCTGTGAATAGATTTTTATTTCTTACCTTCAGTCGAGTAAATCTTGAGGTTTACCTGTTCTGGGAAATATTTCATGATATCAAGATAATCTTCGATTTTTGCGTTTTGGATGTAATTATACTGTTCAAGGTAATATTCAGCCTTTGGATCATCTTTAAAAAATTCAATTCCCGAAGCCATAAGATATGCAGTTCCCGTGTTAGTCGAAGAAGCAGAAAGATGTGTTGTTGTCCATACATCCTTAATCTTCTGCAATACCTGATTTACTTCGTTTGACTGTAAGAGTGTTTTAATCTTCTGGAGCGTTGCATTCCAGGTAGCATCAATTTCTTTTGTGTGATCAACATTACTGAAGGTGATTACGGCGCAGTTGATTACGGATTTCTGCGGTGTAACAGTTGCCTTTGCAGATTTTAATCTCTTGTTTTCCTTAATCTCCTGGTTCAGCATGTATTCAATATAATAAAGCATTGCTTCGAATAAAGCCTGATTTTTTGTTCCTGGCTCGGGTGCTTCAAAGGCGTACAATACCGGGTCTAAGAATTCTGTCGTCGGAATTAATACTGCAGGCATCGGCCCTGCTTTTTCTTTTGGAATATCTGTTAAGAAGGTGTGATTAATCTTTACGTTTACAGATTTTTTAGAAGGCATCTTGGCTTTGGTGTATGAGTAATTCAACTTTCCGTTCTGACTTCCAAGTAGGGCAATGGAGCTGTTCAAAACTTTTTCGTAATTATCACTAAAATTACCGGTAAGGATGACTGTGTATCTTGAAGCGTCCAAAAGAGCCGGATAAGTTTCCAGGATTTTCTGATAGCTTGCATTCACAAGGATATCTTTTTCTGAGTCATATATTTTAGAAAGAGTTGTTTTTGGGAAGAGTTCTTTAATCATTGCGCAGTAAATCTGATAGGTTGCACTTCCGTTTTCGAGCCTCTTTGAATACTGCCTGTTAGAAACTGCCCTGTCTGCGGCTGCAGGAATTATTTCTCCGTAAATCAATGCTTTGGAAATAGCTTTACAGCAGACTTCAAAATCTTCTTTTTCGCATTCAAGACAGATTGTGCTTGTGCATAAATCAATATCATAAGAAATAGAAGGAAGGCCTTTAATCTTTCCGTTCTGTGCTTCCGTATATAATTCTTTTTGCATGTTTGTTGCAAGAAGGCTTACCATTACTTCTTCAAATCCGTGATTATCGCCAGAGTTCAGCATTCCGCCTCGGATAGAAAAAAGAAGAGTAATCTGTGAAGTATTTGGATTGTATTTTGAAATTACAGGAATTCCGTTTATGAGCTTTTTCTTTTTAATCTGATCCTTGTTGAGCTCGTAATAATTGTTTTCTACGA
>JAEESN010000015.1 GCA_016286365.1 Treponema sp. | reverse complement strand
TCATTTTTTTAAAGCCAAAACAACACTATATGTAGTGTGTCTGCCAAACAGGCATATTTTTGTGGCCAAAATCAGGGAAATTCGGGCCGTTTTTAACATTTTTCTTATTCCCCCAAATCGCAATTTGGGGGAATAAAAAAATTAATCTATCAGAAACATTTCTTTTAAATTTATAAACAAATCTTTTAAATATTCTGAATTATTACATTTTTCTTCAAAAAATTTTAAATTATTCAATAAACTCAGAGGTGGTTTTGTTGTGTTTAATTTTCTTAACAATTGATATAAAGTTTCTAATTGTTCAGAAAATAAATAATCATCTTTTTCAGATTTTAAAACAATAATTAGATCATCTATACATTCGTTGTAATCTTCAATTTCAAGGCTTGATATCAAATTATCACGAAAAGATGAAAAATACCATTCATCTTTTTCTAATTCCGTAGACCATTGTTTTCTTTGATTTTCAAAAATTTGTAAATATTTCATAGAAAAAATTATTTAAAAACACCATTTGCAATTCTATATTTAATTTTATTGTTCAAGTCTACTAAAAAATGAACATCATTACTAAACTGTATTAGATAAGAATGTCCAAGTAAATTCATTACATAGGTTTCGTCATCAATATTTATTGTCAATTCCTCATATGCATCACTTACCATAGGTTTTTGCAATTCTTTGTGTTTTTCTTCATTTTTAAAAGCTTTTCTTATTTTTGATTCAATATTCTTTTCTTTAAAAGTAAAACTTCCACCACCTCTATATGAATCTTTCCAATAAACTGAAATTTTATTTCCTTTAACTTTAGCTGTATATACTCTTTCCCCCCCTTGGTAGAATCCAAAATAATTTAACTCAGTTTTTTTGTTACATGAGGTCATAAAAATACAAATCAAAAATATTATTAATATTTTAATTTTTTTCACTAATATACTCCTCTTATATTAAATCCTAATTCTTTTCTAATTGAATTTTCAGAAATTCCAGGTCCAAAAACAGTGTTACGTTCTTCTTTACTTGGATTTGACGTCCATTTTGTTCGATCACATAAATAAATCTCAAAATTTAAATTCAAATCATGGTCACCTTTATAAGTTCCATTAATATCATGATATGCATAAATTAATTCATGTGCTAATAAAATCTCTGAATTAGTTTTTTCCTCTCTTACTAATCCAGCATTTTCCTTATAAATTGGATAATAATTGTAATAATTTTTATTATCCCAAGTTACTACTTTTCCATATAATGAATCATTTGGATTATAATGATTATAGCTTTCTTCTGATAATACGATATGAATCACTTCTTTACTATTTATTAACTCCCTAATTAACTTTGTACCATCAGTCTTTTTACCTTCTCCTTTTTCTGAAATTATAATTTTTCCATCCTCTATTTCTAATTTATCATCAGATTTTTCAGTAAGTCTTGAATCTGGCATTTCTTCTCCAAATTTCATCCCATTATCCACAGATTTTGTTATTATCAATGAATCACAAACCATAAGTTCAAGTAATGTAATCATATCACTCTTTATCCGAATCCCCTTCCATCCCCTGCATTTCTTGTTCCATCAATTCGCGGATGTATTTGGATTCGTCGCCGATAAAAGAAAACGTAAGCGGGGGGACTTCTTCTTCGTCGGTGCGGGTCCATTTTTCCTGAGTGATTAAATTTTGTGAATACCTGGTTATATTTCGATTTTCATCATATTTCATCCCTTCGACGAAAACCTGACCGTCTTTTGTATAAACTTTCTGAACATAAAAATTTATTTTTTTCCTGACTGGATTTTTTAAATCACAATAATACCAGGTCGCAGCATAAAATTCATCAACATAAACAAGATACGTGTCTGTAAGATATATATAAAAACCTGAAGAAGCAAAATCGTAAATTATTTTCCCTGATGATTTTTCATAAACAAAATATGTAAAGGGTATCTCAGAACGAAGAATCAAATATTTTTCTGTCTCGGCATAATAATGAACGACTGCTTCTTTGCTTTCCAAAATGCATTTACCATCAAGATATAATCCATCATCCCGCGTTTCCAGCCTGGTCGAATTACACGACATAAATGCGAAAAGAATTAATGGTAGAAGAAATTTTACTTTTTTAGTCACGGGGATATTATAACATGCATAACTGTAATTACGAAAGGTTTAAAAACAAGAGAGGCCAAAAATCTCGATTTCTGGCCTCTCTTGTTTTATTTACAATTTATGAAAAACTAATACATCATCGATGGGTCAGCAGCAGGTGCGGCGGGTGCTTTTGGTTCTGGGATGTCGGTGATGGCGCATTCGGTTGTGAGGAGTGTTCCGGCAACTGATGCGGCGTTCTTCAATGCAGAACAGGTTACTTTTGCAGGGTCGATGATTCCGGCTTCGAGCATGTTTACCCATTCGTTTGTGCGGGCATTGAATCCGATTCCTTTCTTTTCGTTCTTAGCACGTTCGGCGATTACAGCACCGTCAAGACCGGCGTTTTCTGCAATCTGGCGGATTGGTTCTTCGAGAGCACGGCGTACAATCTTAAATCCAACTTTTTCATCTTCAGACAAATCAGCAGGGATATCTGCAAGAGCTTTAGCAGCATCGATTAAAGCCATACCACCACCACTTACAATTCCTTCTTCCAAAGCGGCACGAGTAGCAGCGATTGTATCTTCTACGCGGAACTTCATTTCCTTCATTTCTGTTTCTGTGTTTGCACCAACGTTGATTACAGCAACACCGCCTGCTAATTTTGCAAGACGTTTCTGAAGCTGTTCCTTATCATAAGTAGAAGTTGATTTTTCAATTGCAAGCTTGATTTCTTCTACACGAGCTTTGATATCCTTAGAATTTTCGGCACCGCCAACGATTGTAGTATTATCCTTATCAATCTTGATTGACTTAGCCTGACCAAGAACTTCTTCACCACATGATTCAAGCTTTAATCCAACTTCTTCAGAAACAACAGTAGCACCAGTTAAAATAGCGATATCCTGGAGCATATCCTTACGGCGGTCACCAAAGCCAGGAGCCTTAACAGCACAGCATTTGATTGTTCCGCGGATAGTATTCAAAACTAAAGTTGTAAGAGCTTCACCATCAACATCTTCACAGATGATAACTAAAGCTTTACCTGCATTTGCAACCTTTTCCAGAATAGGAAGAAGATCCTTCATTGCAGAAATCTTTTTATCATAAATCAAAACGGCAGCATCAGAAAAATCAGCTTCCATGCGTTCACGGTCAGTTACAAAATAAGAAGAGATATAACCGCGATCAAACTGCATACCTTCAACAGTATCAACAGTCATCTCCATATTCTTAGATTCTTCAACAGTGATAACTCCGTCTTTACCAACCTTTTCGATTGCATCAGCGAGCATCTTACCGATTTCAGGATCATTGTTAGCAGAGATAGTCGCAATATTAGTGATATCATCAGCACCTTTTACAGGCTTAGCATTCTTCTTAATTTCATCAACAGCAATTTTTACAGCCTTGTCCATACCGCGCTTGATTTCAATCGGACGCATACCGGCTGCAACAGATTTTACACCTTCGCGAACAAGGGCATAAGAAAGAACAGTAGCAGTTGTAGTACCGTCTCCCGCATCATCATTTGTTTTAGAAGCAACCTCGCGCACAAACTGAGCACCCATGTTTTCGTATGGATCAGCAAGTTCAACTTCTTTTGCAACAGAAACTCCGTCTTTTGTGATAGTCGGTGAACCATATTTTTTGTCCATCATAACCATTCTTCCACAAGGTCCCAAAGTTGTTTTTACAGCCTTAGAAATCTGTTCCACACCATTCAAAAGCTTTTTTCGAGCATCTTCACTAAACAATAATTGTTTTGCCATTTTCTATACCTTTTCCTTATTATTAATTTTTCTATTAAAGGGGCGCCTGCCCCTCGCTCCAGCCGTGGAAATTCCCCGAGAGTTTTCTCCGAAAACTCTCAGCTCCACAAGCTTCATCTCCATCACAAAAACCCTTTCCACGTCTTCCGCTACCCCCTCGAGCGGGGCCCTTAATACAAGCGGAAATCACAACTATTTTTCCCCGATTTTTCCGTCCCTTCACCGCCGCCCCGCAACGCCCCCAAGGCCACATGCATTTCCGTGGGGTAACTTGCTTTCCGCGCGGATATTTCTTCTTACAAAAAGCATATATCCCGCGGAGAACCTCATATTCTGCACAGACATTCTATCTCACGGGTCACATGCATTTCCGCGCCGGCGCCACATCTTAACAGGACACCCCATCCCGCGGCAGAACAATTTCATTCCGCAGAAACAACACATCCCGCGCGCCGCCGTTGATTCGGTCAGCCAGGGCTAAAATACAGCGTTCCATCCCGCGCGCCCGCTGATTTTCATATACATACTCAAAGATATAAAAAAAATATCAAATCGACAAGTCAAAATGGTCCAAAAAAACATATTAATGCATATATTACATATGGATTTACAAAAGCGCATTGTTTTACATACTTTCAGCTCCTCCCGGCGCAGAATTTATGTAATTCTATCCCGCAGTGTCATGCACTGCACCAGATTTTGCCCCTGCGCGCTTGATTTTACATAAATTTCCCCCCTCCAGGGGGAAAAATTTATGTAAATTGCACCCCACGCGCCATGCACTGCACCAGATTTTGCCACTGCGCGCTTAGTTTTACATAAATTTCCACCTCTTCAGGGGCAAAATTTATGTAAATTACACCCCACGCGCCATGCACTGCATCAGATTTTGCCCCTGCGCGCTTGGTTTTACATAAATTCCCGCCTCTCCAGGGGCAAAATTTATGTAAATTGCACCCCACGCGCCATGCACTGCACCAGATTTTGCCCCTGCACGCTTGATTTTACATAAATTTCCACTTCTCCAGGGGCAAAATTTATGTAAATTGCACCACAAGCACCATGCACTGCATCAGATTTTGCCCCAGCGCGCTTGATTTTACATAAATTTCCACCCCTCCAGGGGCAAAATTTATGTAATATGCCTCGAAAAACCTAATTTACACAAAGGAACCAGGCATAAACAGAAAAAGTTTACATAAATTTCATTCCATGCAGGAACAAAATTTATGTAAATCACACAAAAAACATAATCATAAGGAGAAAACCATGAATAACTATCAACTTAAGGACACCATTTCATCAGAAATCCAGAAGAGACTTTCAATTCTAAGACTTTATCTGTCCAGAAAAACATCAGAACTGCAAAAAGCCACGGATGGAACACTCAGAATCATCTTGAATCACAAGCGGCCACAATATTATTATCTGAAAAAGCACGAACACGGGAACGGACAATACATTTCTTCTAAAAACCGAAAACTGGTTCTTGATCTTGCCCAGCGTGATTACAACAAAACGATGCTCAAAGCGCTGCAAAAACAGATAGCCTTTCTTGAACAGACGCTTGCCCGCTACCAGGGGCTTTCTCTCGAAAAAGTCGATCAGAATTTCAGCCCGTCCCGAAAGCCCCTCATCATCAGCGATTTTCCAAAGGCCGCAGAGATAGAAGAAAAATGGAGATCAGTTCACTACGCACGCTTTAACGACAAGACACTTTTTGAAACAGAGCGGAAAGAATATGTGCGTTCAAAATCGGAACAACTCATTGCACAGGCTCTGAACTCGCACAAAATTCCTTACAGATACGAATATCCCGTAAAAATCCTCACAAAAGATTCCCGAAAAAGTCTCACAGTTCATCCGGATTTTTACTGTTTGAATCTTCGCTCCGGCACAGAAATCATCTGGGAACATTTTGGACTTATGGATGACCCCGAATATGCGCAGAAGGCGGTGCAGAAAATCAATTCCTATATTCAAAACGGCTGGCTCCCGCGACGCAATTTCATCTTCACAGCCGAAACAAAAGAAGACCCCCTGACCGCCCGCCTGATAAATAAAATCATCACCGAGTACCTTCTGTGACCACGACGGCGGCGGCGCCGTATATGCACGTCCCATTCTCACAAAATGCACTAAAAAAGGCGCCCCCAAAAAATGCACATTATCTCCCGGCGCCCGTAAATGCATGTTATTTTCTGCGCCCCCATATGCACGTAATCTCCCTCATCTCCCCATTTTTTTTCACTTTTCTACTATATAATGCCTTTGGAGATTTGACAGGGGGAAGGGATGTACGTTATAATAAAACGTTATTAAAAAAGTTCTATTACATACAAATAAATAATAAAATTTTTATACCATAGGGCACTAGAGTTTATGGAAAACACAAAAGAACAGTCAAAGACTAAAGGTCTTTCGTTGGGGGCCAAACTTGTATTAATTATTTCAACTTTGGTTTTTATTTCACTTGTATCTATTACTTTTTTAGTACAATTTTTCATGAGTGATACAACCAGTGCGGATGCGGAAATCACAACTCTTGAAAAAACAAACAATGCTGCTTCTACAACCGAAAAGCAGATCAGTTCAATACGTGCGAACACCTCGCTCATGCTTGAACTTCTCTCTATCTCCGGTTCTTCGCAGGTTCTTTCAAGACAGACTACTTCTTTCTTCTTCGAAAGAAATCCTGACATCGCAGCTGTAATCGTTCCGGAAGAACAGGAACTCATCAATACAAGATTCTTTATTTCGAACGAAATCGAATCAGAACTTATAAATACTTTCCTCACTGCGCATGAATCTGAAATTCAGCGTGCAATCGAAGGAGAAACTTTCATCTTAAATGCAGCTCCTGTTTTTGAACTTCAGGTTCTTGCTTACCTCTTCCCATGGCGCGAAGGTGGTAAAGATCAGGCTGTAGTAATCTTCTTCTCGAGCGATTCTCTTTCAGAAACTTTCGGCTCAAGCACAACTTCTGTTACATACCTCATCAACGGTGATGCAGATCTTCTTATCCATCCTGATATCGATCTTGTAATGGCCGGCACAAATGTTTCTAAAGAAAAAATCATCGAAATCATGAACTCAAACGGTAACGAACTTCATCAGCAGCTTTACGAAGAAGATGATGGAACACGCTACTTTGGTGCATATAAAAAACTTTCATTCGGTAACCTTGCTGTAGTAACCAACATCGAGCGTGATACTGCTTTAAAGAGCGTAAACTCTCTTACATGGCAGAACATCTACCTTACCCTTGCGGTAATCTTCATCTCCATCCTCTTTGTTGCTCTCTACTCTAAAACAATCAGTAAACCTATTCAGGCTCTTACTGCCGTTGCCCAGGAAATTAATCAGGGTAACTTTAATACTGAATTATTCGAAGAACTTAAATCTAAACGAACAGACGAAATTGGTGTCCTGATTCAGAGCACAAAAGATGAACGCGAAATCTTAAACACTGTAAGCCGCCTTACAAACAAGGGTGTAGCAAAAGCTATTGTTCGTAAAGAGATTGACTTTGAACCTCACTTAAAAGACATCACAATTTTCTTCAGCGATATCCGCGGATTCACAGCTATCTCTGATGGATTCAACAAACGCTTTGGAGAAAAATCGGCTGCAGAAATCATCAGCTTCTTGAACGACTACATGAGCCGCATGGTAAACTGTATTACAATTTCGGGTGGTAACGTAGATAAGTTCGAAGGTGATGCTATCATGGCCTGCTGGGGTGTTCTTCGCGACGAAAACCTTGATACTCCTGAGCACAAAAAGCACGTTCAGGAAGATGCAATCAATGCCGTTCGCGGTGTTCTTGCAATGCGCTACGCACTCATGGTTTACAACAAGGCTGCAGAAGCATTCACAAAAGAACACGAAGGAGAGCCTCTTGCAAAATATAAGCCTCACATCAGAATCGGTTCGGGCTTGAACTCTGGTCGCGCAACTGTCGGATTCATGGGTTCTTACGACAAGATGGAATTTACATCAATCGGTGATGCCGTAAACCTTGCAAGCCGTACTGAAAGTTCTAACAAACCTTGTGGAACCGATATGCTTATCACAGAAGATACATACAATCTTCTTAAATACGATTACATCAAATCTCCGGAAAACAATTACACAATCAAACCGGAAAACCTTGATAAAGAAATCATCGTAGAAGTTATTCCTGTAACTTTCGAAGTAAAAGGTAAAGGAAAACAGCACTTCTATGGTGTAGTAAATATGCCTCGTTTTGATATCGAAGGATTCTTTAAAACTACAGACCCAGACTTTGTTGCAGATCCTGATTGTATCTGTGCAATCGGTCCAAAAGGTCCTAGAACACTTGCAGAAGTAAGAACACTTCTTGGTATCCCAACGCCTGATTTTAGCGGAGTTAACTTAGATGCAGAAGAAAGTAAAGTCAAAGCTAACTGATGTACTGTTCGTCGCAATCTGTCTTGCGGGCGCAGTATTTTCAATATACAAATTCACCACTCTCTTCTATCAGACTCTAACAAAAGACGAAGAGCCTATAGCAGAAATTCAGATTAAGAAAAACACTGTTCAGCGCCGTTTCTTAGATGATCTTTTGTGGGACCGCCTTAGAAACACTTCTCCTTTGTATGATGGAGATACTATCCGAACAGCCCCTGTTTCAGAAGCAACTGTATTCATCAATCAGAATGGTGATGAAATTGAACTTCTTCCAAGCTCAATGATTCAGATTTTTATTTCTGCAGACGACAAGCTTGATGCAAAACTCCGTAAAGGTTCTGTAAACGCAAAAGCCGGAGAAGCAGGATTTAAGCTTTCTTATGGCGACACAGAAATCAGCCTCGAAAAAGGATCTGCGATTTCTACAGACACAGACGAAAAAGGAAACCTCCAGATGCAGGTTGTAGACGGACAGATTATCATCTCTAATGCAAATGGAACCCAGACTGTTATTTCGGGAAATACTGCTACAATTCAGGCAGACGGAAAAATCATCAAAAATCACCTGAATGTTGTAAGCCCGGAACTTTCTAAAAAACACTTAAACTTCTCCGACGAAAATTACCTTGTTACCTTTGAATGGTCTTGCGACGAAAACACTGTTTTAATCGAAACTTCGGATACAAAGAATTTTTCGAAAATAACTTCTTCGCAGGTTGTAAATTATTCAAAACGCGCTGCAATTCCTGTTCCTAATGGAATCAGCTTCTGGAGAATTTCTACTGTGCCAGAAGTTCAGGATGATAACGCTGTTGTAGAACAGGTAACCGGAAAACTCAACGTAATTCATTCTCCACCTCCTGTACTCATTGCTCCAAAGAACGATTCTGTCTTTACTTACAGAACACGTAATCCTCTTATCCACTTTACATGGGAAGGTGTAGAACGCGCTTCTTCTTACGAACTCACTGTTGCAGATAACCCGGATATGAAGAATCCTGTAATCTCTGACAGAACAACACAGACTTCTTCTGTATTCAATACATTATCTGAAGGAACCTGGTACTGGACTGTAACTCCATACTACGCATTAAACCGCATTGGTCTTGCACGCCCGTCTGAACAGGGAACTTTCAGAATCTCTAAATCTACAATGCTTACAAAACCTGAATTAACAACTCCGGAAAATAACGCTCTTGTAAGCACAAAGATTCCTTTGAGCAATAATTCTGATTCATATAAGACAATTTACTTCTCTTGGAAAAACGATAACGAAGCTGAATCATATAACTTCAAGGCATGGCCGGAAGGCGGTAACGAAGCAAATCCTGCAATTTCAAGAACAGGAATCAAACAGAACAACGTTGCCGTAAACTCACAGATTAACAACATCAAAAACGGAAACTGGTACTGGGTTGTAGAAAAAGTTGATGACGAAAAGAACGTTGTAAAATCAGAAACAAGAAAATTCTACGCAATGGATTCCAAGGTTGAACAGAGAACTGTATTCCCTCCAGACGGATACACTGTTGCACAGACACGTACTCAAGACCTCAGATTCAACTGGAAGACAAACATAAAAGAAGGAACTTTATTCCAGATTTCACGCGATGCAGACTTCAGAAAAACTGTTGTTTCCGAAGCAGCACCTGGTAACAGCTTCTCGGGAAGATATCTTCCTGCAGGAACTTACTACTGGCGCGTTACAACAAAACTCGGAGATATTACATTCTCGAGCCCGGCTAAAAAGCTTGTTGTAGATCTTCCATTTAAAGCTCCATTCCCATACAATCCGACAAACAACGGAAGTGCCGTAATCAGACCTCGCACTCCATACGAATTCAGATGGAACGCTATCCCTGGCGCTGATTACTATCAGGTAAAGATTTTCAGAGCATCTAATCCTACAACTGCCCTCATCGACAGAAACTTAATCGAAGCAAGCGGCGGCGAAATGGAAGGTGCAAGAATCAATCTTGATAACCTGTGGGAAGGAAATTACATCTTAACACTCCAGGCATTCAGACAGGAAACAGAGCTTGCTTCCCGTTCTTCTGGATATTCTGGAACATACACATTCAATCTTAAGACTCTTAAGCCTGTACAGCTTTTAACACCTCAGGATGAAATTACAATCGATGGTGCAACTGCTATCAGAACTCCACCGACACTTTCATGGCAGGTAGTTGATGAGCCTGTAAACATGAACCTTGTAATCTATCAGGATAAGGAAAGTCCTGAAAACGAAGCATACAGAATTCCAGCTCCGGCATCTCCATACAAACTTCCGGTTTTATACGAAGGAAACTATTTATGGAGAATCGAAGCTTATACAAAAGACGGATACGATATTTCTTCTCTTGAAACACGTAAGTTCACAGTAACAGAAATTCCAAAGCTTGCAGCACCTTCTATGAACGAACCAAAGAAGAATCAGTCTTTCGGAAAAGAATACTTTATTGAAAATAAAAAGATTACATTCAAATGGGGAAGAGTATGGGGAGCAGATCAGTATATCTTCACTTTAAGAAATTCTAAAGATGAAGTTGTACTTACAAAGACATTTAAGAATCAGACTGAATATACTCTTACAGATTTAACTCTCCTTGAAAAAGGAAGAATGACCTGGGAAGTAGAAGCTCAGTCTTTATATAAGGGCGTTGTCTTCCAGCATGGAAAAGTTACTCCTGTAAGAATCAAGATTGATTTGAATCCTATTACAACTCCAACAGTACAGAAAGCAGGGGTATTATATGGAAACTAAAATCCGAAGACTTTTATTTATAATTTCGATTTTCCTCATCACCTGCTCTTTGTGGTCACAGGAGAACTACTACATTCAGGATACAGAAGATGGTGCCGTATTCGTTCAGACTTTGAGATGGGAGCCAAACCCTGATGTTTTTAAATATGATTTTACAATCGAAAAGGAAGGACGCCGCGGTAAATACGAACTTGTTGACCATCAGGAAACTACAGAAAACTTTGTTAACGTAACTCTTTCTGCAGGTCACTACCGCTATAAACTCATCCTCTATAACTTCCTTGGTTTACCTGAACTTGAAACAGACTGGTATCCTCTTGATGTAATTAAAGCTTATCAGCCAAAAATCTCGAGCATAAGCCCGTCTACAATCTATCTTGAAGAAGAACAGGACGGTATTTTTGTTGTAGAAGGATACGAATTAAGACCTGATACAACCTTTGTTCTTAAAAACGGAGCAAAAGAGCTTACTCCTATAAAAGTTGAAAACGATTCAAGGAACAGACGTGTAAAGCTTTATTTTAATCCTGATGATTTAGACTCTGGTAACTGGTCTGTAGTTGCAACTAACGTCGGTGGTTTAAAATTCAATTACACTCCGTTAAAGATTCAGTTTAAGAAAGCTCAGGACTTTGACATCTCCGGTGGTTACTCATTTATCTGGATTCCTGGAGATAACACTTTTGAAGAATATTTCCATACACAGATTTCTGCTTTAGGACTTTCGTTAAGGGCAACTTACATCTTCCTTAAGACTAAAAAAGCTTATTACGGAATTTCGCTGAACCTTGCAAACTGTTATTATGCGAACACACTTCCAAAGTATGATCTTTCTACATTCTTTACAATTGCAAATATAGACTTTAACGTTCAGTTCCCGTTCATGGATAAAAAACTCTTTATTGATGTACGCGGTGGAGCTGGTCTTACAGCATTCTACGACATGCATTTTGAATTTGCACACAATATTTCTTCTCCACCTTTGTATGTTTTAGCACCAAGCGTTTCTCTGGGAAGTTCAGTGATTTTTTATCCTACAAAACGACTCTTTATTTCTTTTGGATTTGATGCAGCCGTTTCACTCAACGTCTTTAGTGAACCAAGAATGTTTATGTACTCTATAATTCCTTCTTTGGAAATAGGCTATCAGTTCTAATTCTGATACTTTAAATATTTAAAATTCAAGGAGACTCATCATGGAAAAATCAAACATAGATTTAATCGGTTTTGATAAACTGATTAATGATTACAAAGCTTTTTTAAACGAAGGAAAAACCGAGCGTGAATGTGTTACAAAAATAATCGGCGATGCAAAGGAAAAAGGTTTTAAAGATATAAATGATTATAAAACACTTAAAGCAGGCGACAAAGTTTATATCACAAAGATGAACAAAGCTATTGCACTTTTTATAATCGGTAAGGATGATATTTCTAAGGGAATGAATATCCTGTGTGCCCACATCGACTCCCCTCGCCTGGATGCAAAACAAAACCCATTATACGAAAAAGAAAACATAACATATCTTAATACTCACTATTACGGCGGAATAAAAAAATACCAGTGGACTACAATCCCGCTAGCAATACACGGTGTGGTATGTAAAAAAGACGGTTCAACCGTGAATGTCGTAATCGGTGAAAGCGATGCGGACCCTGTTTTTTGCATAAGCGACATTCTTCCACACCTTGCACAGGAACAGATGAAAGACAAAGCTTCTGATTTTATTAAGGGCGAAGACCTGGACTTAATTGTAGGAAGCATTGTTCCTCAGAAAAAAAATGCAGATAAGCAGTCACAGGAAAAAAAGGACGAAAAGGCTCTAAAAGAAAAAGGAAAGAAAATTGTCCTGGATCTTTTAAAAGAAAAATACGGAATTGAAGAAGATGATTTAATCTCTTCTGAACTGGAAATTGTACCTGCAGGAAAAGCCCGCGATTTAGGTTTTGACCGCTCGCTAATCTTAGGCTATGGCCAGGATGACCGTTCATGCGCATTCACTTCTTACAGGGCTCTTTTAGAAGCAGAAAATCCTTCTCGTACTGCATGCTGTCTTTGTGTAGATAAGGAAGAAATTGGAAGTGTAGGGGCTACAGGTATGGCTTCGAACCTTTTTGAAAACATGGCCGCAGAGATTGTTGCCCGAACAGAAAATACATATTCAGACCTGACAGTCCGCCGCTGCCTTGAAAATTCTTACATGCTTTCTTCCGACGTAAACGCAGCCTACGACCCTATAAACGCATCTTTATTCGATAAGGAAAACTCTTCTTTGTTAGGCGGAGGAGTTGCATTCCAGAAATACACAGGCTCAAGGGGCAAAAGCGGTGCAAGCGACGCCAACCCAGAATTCATTGCAAAGCTCAGAAATGCTTTAGATAAGGTCGAAGTAAAATACCAGATGTCTGAGCTTGGAAAGGTTGACCAGGGGGGCGGCGGAACTATTGCTTACCACGCAGCTAAATACGGAATGAATGTTCTGGACGCTGGTGTGGCTGTTTTGAGCATGCACGCACCGTACGAGATTACATCTAAAGAGGACATAAAACAGATATACCTTTGCAACAAGGCTTTTTTAGAGATTAAAGAATAAAGATTTTCTGAGGGCTTAAATAGAATGTCTGCCGTACAGAAATTGTGCGGCAGATTTTTTTGTCTTTGGACGATTTTATTTATTTCCTAAAAGAACATTGTAGATTCTGTCGAAGTCGTCTTTATTTGTAAAACCGATTTCGATGGAACCTTTGCTTGTATCGCCTTTGAAGTTTACGTCTTTTACGCCAAAGAGGTTTCTTAATTCCTGTTCAAAAAGTGCGATATCAGGGTCTTTTTTAGAAGGCTTTTTACCTGCTTTTTTGATTACAGCACGACCGCCGTTGTTGTAATTATCTGCAAGAGCTTCTGCTTCTCGTACAGAAAGCCCTGAACCGATTATCTTTCCAAAGAGTACGCGCATGTCTGCATCTGTTTTTACCATTAGAAGTGCACGAGCATGTCCCGAAGTAATCTGACCTGTAACAAGGGCTTTCTGAATATCTTCCGGAAGTTTTAAAAGACGGATTGCATTTGCAACTGTAGAACGGTTTTTACCAACGCGCTTTGCAACTTCGTCCTGGCTTAAGTCTCCCATCTGAACAAGGTTATAATATGCTGTTGCTTCTTCAATAGGATTTAAATCTGCACGCTGGATATTTTCGATGAGCGCTACTTCGAGCTTTTTCTGTTCGTCGTATTTTCTGAGCTGAACCGGTACTTTTTTAAGACCAGCCATCTTAGCGGCTCTTGTACGTCGTTCACCGGCAATTATATAGAAAAGATCATCATTTACATATTCAATGATTATAGGCTGAAGGACACCGTTTTCTTTAATGGAATCGCAAAGTTCATCAAGCTGCTTCTGATTAAATTCAATACGAGGCTGTTTTGGATTTGGTTTAAGTAAAGAAGGATCTATCCATAAGGTTCCGTTTTCGTCTGTCTGAATTGCAGATGGAAGATTGGAGTCTTTCGGACTTTTTAAAGAACCCATGCTCTTATTAATTTCTACTGCAGGATTCAAATCTACAGAACTTTCGGAGATAAGAGCACCTAAACCTTTTCCTAAACCAGTTCTAGCCACGATTAATTACCTCTTCTGCAAGTTTTTCGTAACTCTTGGCACCAATACATTCAGGGTCGTATTTACAGATTGGAAGTCCGTGTGAAGGAGCTTCTGAAAGACGTACGTTTCGCGGAATGATTGTGCTGAATACAACATCTTTAAAATATGATTTAACCTGTACAACGACATCCTGTGCAAGGCGTGTACGTGAATCATACATGGTAAAGAAGATTCCACCGATTGTAAGCTTTGGATTTATTTCTTTCTGAACTTTCTGTACAGTCTGTAAAAGAAGAGTAATTCCTTCGAGGGCAAAATATTCACACTGCATAGGAACTAAAACAGAATCTGCGGCAGCAAGTCCGTTCAATGTCAAAATGCCCAGAGACGGAGGGCAGTCGATTAAAATATAATCATACTTTGATTTTAATGGTTCGAGTGCTTTCTTAAGGAAGAATTCGCGTTTTTCCTGATCTACAAGTTCGATCGCTGCACCCGAAAGATCTATGGAAGCACTGATGGCATCGAGATTCTGGACCGGTGTATGTTTTACAGCTTCTTCCGGCTCAATCATGCCTGCAATCAATTCATAAACAGTAGGCTTATCTTTTGAAACTCCAACTCCGCTCGACATATTTCCCTGAGAGTCAAAATCAACGAGAAGTACTTTTTTTCCGGCAAGCGCAATATATGCACCAATATTAATGGCAGAGGTTGTTTTTCCTACTCCACCCTTTTGATTTACAAAAACAATAGACTTACCCATAAAATTAAATATATCATTTTTTTTAAAAATAGTATACCATTTGAACAGATAATTGATTTCGTAAGGATTTATTATGATTTTAAGTGCCACACTTTCAAAACCTTCCGGCAGCCTGGAAAAAGCATTAGGCCGTGACTACATCAAAATTAAAATAAATTTTCAAAACTCTAAGGAGGGCGGCTCTTATTTTCTGGAGATGTTCACAAAGACACAAGTTTTTCACGAGCACCTTAAAGAATCAGAAATTGATGATTATCTTGAAAGAAACATCGGCACAAATTTTAAATCCTGCGTGATTAAAACAACAGAAAAAGAAATCACCTGTCTTACAAATAAAAAAGGAAAAACAACAAGGCTCGAAAAACCTCTTAATATAAAAGCGGGCGCTGATATAGGGGCTGTGGCGGGCATTAATACGTCGGCTTCGAAGAATTATATACTTTCCGAAGGAAATCCTGTTCCGTTTTTAGTTTTCCTTGGAATTATGACTGATGACGGAAAGGTTATTTCTAAAAGATACGACAAATTCCGCCAGATAAACCGCTTTCTGGAATTTATTGATGACATTATTCCCCAGATTTTAAAACTTAAAAAAGAAAACGGCGAAGATGAAAAAATAAAAATCATCGACTTTGGGTGCGGAAAATCTTATCTTACTTTTGCAGTTCATTATTATCTTACCCAGATTAAAAAACTTCCCTGCCAGATTGAAGGTCTTGATATAAAAAAAGACGTGATTGATTACTGTAACGATATCACAAAAAAGCTTAATCTTAAAAACCTTCATTTTTCGTGCGGCCACATAGAAGATTATGATTTAAGTAAAGAAAAAGAAAATACACCCGATTTAATAATCACACTGCATGCCTGCGACACAGCTACTGATTACGCCCTGAAATACGCTGTAGAAAAAAATACAAAAGCAATTTTGAGTGTACCATGCTGCCAGCATCAGATTAATACAGAGCTCAGTAAAAAGGGCACAAACAAAGATACAGTTTTAGAGCCCTTATTAAAATGGGGACTTATAAGAGAAAAATTTTCTTCGCTTTTAACAGATGCACTCCGCGGTCAATGGCTTGAAAAATCAGGTTATACAGTACAGATGCTAGAGTTTATTGATGAAGAACACACACCAAAAAATATACTGATTCGCGCAGTAAGAAAAGCTGTAAAGGCAGGAAAAGATAATCAAAGTGCAGATGGAAATAAACCCGAAATCATTTCTTATCTTGGAATTACACCGGAAATCTGGAAGAAGGATTAAAACGATTATAAGGGACTAACAAGATAATCACGCCGCTTCCACAGTCTTTTTACAAAACGTTTTTATAAAGGAAATCTGCAATCCCGCTTGAGTTATTGTCTTTTTCTGTTACAAAATCTGCAATTTCTTTTATGGCATCAAGGCCGTTTTTCATGCAGACCCCGTATTTACAAAGGCGGATAAGGCTTTCGTCGTTCATGCTGTCGCCAAAGCCCATTGTTTTTTCAGGGGAGAGCCCTATATGATTACTGAGCCAGATAACAGCTTCTCCCTTACCGCAGTCTGGAGGAAGAATCTCTAAAAAATATGGCTTACTTGTAAAAATTACAGCTTTCTTTCCAAATTCTTTTTTCAAAACTTTCTGAAGCTCCTGTAATTTTTCGGGCTCACCGGGAACAAGCATCTTTGTAAAACCAGTCTGTAAAAAAGAATCATAATCATCTATGACCTTTCCTTTAAGACCACAAAGTTCTACATCCATCTTTGTCCACTTTGTTTCTTCACGGTAATAAATTGTGTCGGGAGTATAAACTTCGCTTCTTAAGCCCCATTCTTCTGCAATCTGATTAGTCTTTAAAAGCACATCGCTTTCTACTTTGCGGCAGAAAATCTGCTTACGTTCGTGAAGGTCAAAAATACTGCATCCGTTGATTGCGATTAAATATCTTCCGGCCTGGCTTCCTGCAATCTCGAGCCGTCTTACAAAAGGAAGGATTGCATCTTCTGCACGACCCGAACACATTACAATATATATACCCCTTGCCACACATTCGCGCAAAGCTTTTACATTTTCGTCGCTTATCTGTCTGTCGTTATTTAAAAGAGTATCGTCCAGATCCAGGGCTATTAATTTTACATCGAGCATAGATTTTAGTTATTTTTCCAGGCGTCAATAAATTCAATCATATACTGCTGAACATCGTTGAACCATTTATTCTGGAACTTACATGCATTCACACCGATATATCGGAAGTGCCAGCATTCCCACTTAAACCCTGTAATATCTTCGTACTGTTTTGGAAAGCTCAAGCTCCAGCCGTATTCTTCGCTGTGATTATTAAGCCATTTTCCCTGCGAAGTCTGAATAAAACTTGCATCAATGCTTCCAAAATCGATTGCAACACCAAGCTGATGCTGACTTGTTCCTTCGCGTGCAGATTCTCGTTCTGCTTCTTCAAGACCGTCAATTTTCACCCATCTCTGGAAAAGCGCTTTCTGATATTCATACGAACGGTAGCTTGAACTTACAAGAAGTGTGATTCCATCTTTTTTTGCAGCCTTAGCCATCTCTACAAGTTTTTCTTCTACATCGCTTCTTAAAGATAAATCATTACGGCTAATGTTATAGTAATTATTTTTTACAAGAGGAACCAGGTTCGAAGGCTCATAAGTTTCCGGAGTTGCCTTATGCTTCTTATCGATTAAGAAATAAAGCGGAAGACATCCCTCTACTTCGCCCGCTCTCTCGTCCTCCAGAACAACATACAACTCATTCAAAAAAGCCTTTTTATTGCTCAAGATTGTTTCCTTCAATTCCTTCTGAAACCTCGGCGACATCATGGAAACAATCTTTTCTATCTTCGCTTCGTCCTTATTCGATTTTGAATCACTCTTTTTTGGTTCAGTCTTGAGGGCTACTTCGGTTCCCATTTCCATCTGCTCAAGTTCTCTGATCATCTGACTGTCGCTTTTATTTTTTGCAAAAAGACAGACAAGTATAATCACACCAACGGTGAATAAAGCACATGCGATTTTCAATGATTTTTTCATTTTATTTCCTTCTGTAAAATTTTCTCTAAAATTATTTTTCAATTTTTAAATTTCCTTTATCTAAAATAGTCCTTGTAGAACCATCTTTATATTCTAAAACAATTGTCGGGTCGCGCACAACACCATCAAGATGAATCAGACACGGCGCATCGTTATCGTAATTTTCTCCGATTGCAAAGTGGCAGGTGTGGAAGGCTTTTTCGTCTTCGAGCATGTTACCGGTAATCTGTGCAGCAGGATTAAGTCCGATTCCTAGCTCTCCGATATTTCTTGCGTTTCTTTTATAAATATCGGCTTGTCCCTTCTGAAGTTTACCTTCGCTTTCGAGCGTGTAAGGTCTTTCCTCTGCTTCTGTAATAGTTTTTAAAAGCCTTTTTGCTTCTTCCCCACCTGTAATCTTATCTACAAATCCGTCTTTTAGTACACAGGTGATTGGTGTTTCAAGAATTGAATCCCCATCAGAAAAAGTCATAGAGCCATCATAAACAATTGTTCCTTCTGTTTTTCCCACAACAGGGCTTATAAAAACTTCGCCCGCAGGAATGTTACCGCCAGTTCCAGGTTTTGTAAAATCTCCGTCATCAAACATAAGACTTCTTCCCTGGACATCAATCTTTACATCGGTTCCGCCCGGTGCAGTTATATGAACAGAGACAGCATTTTTAAAAAGCTTATTTAGTCTTTCGCATCTGTCTTTTAATTCAGAATAATCAATTACGGCTGTGCGGTTTAACATATCTGGTGTAATTCCCGGAGTCCAGATTCCACGCATTGTTTTTTTGCCGTCTAAAAGATAATCAAAAATATGAGTAAATGTACTTCCGTTTTCTGCAGTATATGGTTTTGCAGTAGCTTCTGCATCCTTTCCAAGTTTGATGTTCGAAATAGAAAAACAGATTTCGGGCTCGGTCTTTAATGCCGCAATAACTTCCTTGTTTGCATAATCAAAACTTGTTTTATCATCCTGGAACATAAGAGTCGGTTTTCCTTCCCACTTTCTTACAGCCATATATAAATCCTGGGCAATGTCGGCAGTAGAAGGATTAGCAATGATTAAAACTCTTTCTCCCTTTTTTACCCCAACAACATCACTAACGATAGTTTCTGCAGGGCTTAATTTTTTAGAAAGCTTATCAATCATCTTTTCATTAAACTCTTTGATTCCCATATTATGCTCCATTTATAAAGTTTTGGTTTTATTTACAAGAACAAGATTTCTTTCTGAGTCTGTAAGGAATGGAACTTTTAATTCCACAATCGAATAATCCTTTGCAAGATTTTTTATACCTTCCATCTCGGCTTTTATATTTTCAAGCTTTGCCTTATAGGCTGCAAGATATCCACCAGTTTTTGTAAGACGAAGAAGTGTTTTTGTCATATCCACATCTAAAGGTCTGAATGCACGGAAGACTGCAATGTCAAAAGCTTCTTCATCAACTTTTTCTGCTTCAAGATTATATACCTTTACGTTTTTAAGTCCAAGAATGGCAGCACAGTTTTCCAGAAAAGCACAGCGCTTACTCATGCGTTCAACAAGCGAAAAATTATATTCGGGAAAAACTATTGAAAGAGGAATACCCGGAAGCCCTCCGCCGGAACCTATGTCTGCAATTGTAAACAAAGGATTATCTTTAGAAAGCTTTTGGGCCAGAGAAGAAAGAGGCGTATAGGCTGCAAGAGAATCTAAGATGTGGCGGATAACAAGCTCGTCGTGATCACTTGTATTTGTTAGATTATACGCAGAATTAAAAAGGATGATTTCTTTTATATAAGTTTCTATTTTAGCAGAAACTTCTTCCACCCTTTCTTTTTGAATACCACACTGAATTAAACCTTCTTTTAATATATCCATTTTCTGCTTTCCGCTAAACGATATCTGCCTTTTACAGTTGATTATTACAGACTGCTTTAGATTACTGCCCGTCAAGATTTAAAAGTACATCAAGGCTAAAGCCCGGTTCTGAATAATGCAGCGACACCATGTTACCGGTTTTCTCTGCCCTGTACGAAGCAGCCTGAGCCATTTTATGCATGGAAGAAGTTGTATTTTCGTAATCCTGACTCACAGTTGGAACTACCTCGTATGTTGTTACAGAACCGTTTGATTTTACAGTCTTAAATAAAAGATAAATTGTTTCGCTTCTTTCTGTCTGATTCACATAATAAACTCTGTCTGCTGTGAGTAAGAAAGTTCCGTCTGCCTCAACATCGCTAAAGAAAACTGTAACAAAGGAATCTTTTATATTAAAACCGTTTACCTTAAATCTTAAAACCTGAGGATCGCGCTTTTTAAAGTTGCTGTTATCTGTTTTACTGTCGCGTAAGTTTACCTGCTGCTGACCACTTGAATTAACATTATTTTTCTTTAATTCTTCAAGGCTTTCCAGAATCTGCCCGAGTAAAACATCGGTTGTTGCAGTTGTATTTGTATTGTTATTGTTACCGTAAAGTCCCGTAATACTTCCAAACATACCAAGGTCATACATGCCCGAAATATCAGAAGCAGTAAGGCCGTTGTTCAAAGAATTTAATAAAGCCTGTTTCTGGGCTGCTTCCAGATTCTGTTTATAATTCTGGGCATTCTGTGTATTCTGCTGGTTTCCGTATTGAGCATTTCCCTGCTGATTATTATTCTGTTTTGTCTGATTGTTCTGATTATTTTGATTATTCTGTGTCTGATTATTCTGTGTCTGATTATTCTGTGTCTGATTATTCTGTGACTGCCCGTTCTGGTTATTCTGATTATTCTGCTGATTATTGTTCTGGTTATTTGGATTTTTAGGCTGATTTACCCCCGGAGGAGTTGGCATTTGTGGCATGGTCGGAACTTCAGGAATATAAAAGCCATCTGTTGTAGGCATAGTCACAGTAGGCATTTGAGGCATCTGTGGCATTGGCGGCATGGTCTGACAGAAAAGACCATAAGGTATCATACATAAACCGAGTGTAATAACACCCCTTAAAATTTTTTTACAAACTCGCAAGACTTTCCTCCACTAATTCAAGTCGTTGTGTAAGCTGCGCAATTGTTTTTTCAAGCCGACTCTTTTCTTTTTCCAGTTTTGTTTTTGCATCTTCGCCCCTGCTCTGGGCTGATTTTTGTTTCATCATTTCGCGGACAGTAGAAGGACTTTTTCCACCCTCTAAGAATTCTTTTTCCAGGTTTTCGCGTTCATCCTTTTTCTTTACGGCTGCTACAGTCTTCATGTTTTCAAAACCGATAGCAGGATTTACTTCGACCGCTCCAACCCTTCTTATATCACGCTCCGTATTTCTGGGAAGACATAAAACTCTGTCTATATAATCTTCGTATCTGATGTCTGCTTCTTTGCAAAGCTCCCACGCGCGTGCAAGTTTTTTTCCGAACTCCTGCATGAGCTGTCCGTTTTTTGCAAGGTAATTATTTTTTATATCGAGTGTGAGTTCTTTTAATTCCGCATTAGATTCCCAGCCCAAAGAATAATATTTTTTTTCTTCCGCAATCTGAATAAGGGCGCTGAATCTTGCCCAGAACTCCTGAGTGTGAACACGACAGGTTGCTCCGTATCCGGGCTGAATGAGTTGTTTTTCTATTGTTAAAAGGTGATGAGTATATTCGTGTACCGCAGTATAGACAATCTGATTATCGTTTGTAAAGTTTTTATTATGAAGGAAGATTTCGTGTGTATCTGGTTTATAAAATCCGTTAACTCTTTTACTTTCTTTACCAGTCTGAATTACAGTAAAATCTATGTCGCACGACTGAATGTCTAAAAGAATTTCTTTAATACGCTCATTTGTCACGATTATCCTCCCAAATACCCATCTATATTATATACCAAAAAATCCAAGTTTGTTCAAAATAATTGCACCGGAAACTGTTGCAGCAGTCTCGGTCCTCATAATTCTCTCTCCCATGGAACATCTTTTAAACCCACGGCTTTCCAAAAGGTTTCGCTCTTTGTCCGTCCATCCGCGCTCACTACCAATGGCCGCCACAGTCATCCCGTATTTTCTGCTGTCGTCCATAGCGCGTTCCAGAGGACACTCCGCCCGCACGTTATCAAGCGCCAGATAAAGAGTCTGAGTGTCCTCTCCCTGTCCGTCCCCGGCCTCTCCCAGCCCTTTCTGCACCTGGTCCAGGCATTCAGTAAGAGAGTTATGCATATAAAGAGAGGGAACATGCGTGCTTCCCGCCTGAACCGTACCGTCTAAAAGCATCTTATATGCGTTACCCTTTTCTACAAGCGTAGACTTAAGGTAAGACTTTTCTCCAAGCTCTGTAGCCGTAAGATGAACTTCACAAACTCCAAGCGCTGCAATATCGCGTAAAAGTCTTTTAAGCTGAATCGGGCGCGGAAAACCAATAATCATTTTTACGGGGAACAAAGGTTTACCATCGCCAGTTTCTTCAAAAGAAAAATAAATTCCCGAATCCGACGCGGTTTTATCTGCTACAATCTTTTCAATTTGTGCAAGCCCGCTTTTTCCGTCGATAATACCTGCAGTAAAAGTATCGCCTTCTTTTTTGTGGAGAATTTTTAAAAGATGTTCCGATCTTTCGTCGTTTAATTTAAGAGGTTTATTAATTTCGGATTTTTCAAAAAGACATATATTCATTTCCCCACCCAGATAAATCCTAACTGAACATATTTATTTTTTTAAGCACCGTGCTAAGCTGATCTTTTTCTATTAAATCAAGCGGACGGCCTTCGATATATTTGTGAGCGCTTTCGGAAAAACTTCCCATTGTAACACAGGTTCCGTTATCGCACTTTGCATCACGCATCTTTGAATGAAATTCCCTTATGTAAATATCGCCGATTACAGTCTGTGTCCTGTAAAAACGGAACATCTGCTTTGCTTCCCACTTACTGCTTTCTACATAACAGATGATTTCTACACATTCCGAAATTACGTTTACATCTTCTACCTTAACAAAACCATCAGGATAATAAGCAGTGATGAATTTACGGCAGAGCGCAACAAAATCACTGGTACCCGAAAAAAGATACATCTGAAGATTCTGATTCTGATTCAATTCCTGATAGCGCAAAACAAGAGTATCTACATCCTTATATCCCGGATGAGTTGACTGTAGCTGTTTTAAAACCGAAAGTCCCTTTGGAATATTATTTGTTGCAATATAATCGTTTGCAATGTGATATTTAATCTGAACTAAAATCTGATCAGGAACTCCCTGGAGCTTAAGCGCAATTTCATAATCCTTAATGGCAGAATCATAATCTTTAAGACGCTCGTGCATCTTTCCTGCTTCCAGACACGACATTGCACCATACTGAGGGTCAGGTCTTAAGTGTACAAATATTTTTAATGCCTTGTCGTTTAAGCCTACTTCGGACATTGCAACTGCAATATTGAATAAAAGCTCTTTATTATCAGGCTGAAGGTCGAGCACGTGTTTTAAATATGGAAGACATTCCTTGTATTTTCGTGCCATAAAAAACGACATACCAAGATAAAGAAAGCAGTCAGGATTTTCAGGATTAAGAATTTTACACTTACGGAAACATACAACAGCCTTGTCGTAAACCTCTTTACAATAGAAAGAAAGACCAAGGTAATAATTTGTATCAAAAGATTCAGGATCTTCTTTACCCGAAAGAAGAAGTGCATTTATTGCTTCGTCGTATTTTCCAAGTTCATAGGCTGCAATACCCATTCTTCTTGTACAGAAAGAGATTTTAATATCTGAATGAACCGGAGCAAGGGAATAAAGATTTTTATACACGGCCCAGACCTTTTCCCAGTTTTTAGAATCGAAGAAAACTTTTCCAAGGTCGCTTAAAGCTTCTACGTTATGAGGATCGTGCATGAGTTTCTTTTCGAGTTCTTTTACAACAGCGCTGCTTCCCCTTTTCTGTAAAGATTCCGAAAGCTTACCTTCCTTGTGTTTTTTTGGTCCGGAAGATTTAAAAAGCATCAGAATCACTACAAAGAGAGCAGCAACTATTACACTTATAAGAACCCCGATAAGTATTCCCATTATTTAAGTTCCTTTACCATCTGTGCTATGCGTTCCATGGCAATTTTGATTTTATTTATATCTGTTGCGTAACAGCAGCGGATAAATCCTTCGCCAGCCTGCCCGAAACAGCTTCCAGGTACTACAGCTACATTATAATTCTGAATCAGCCTCGTAGCAAATTCTTCGCTTGTAAGACCTGTAGGACGGATATCAGGGAACATGTAGAAAGCTCCTTCTGGTTCTACACAAGGAAGTCCCATATCTATAAAAGCCTTATACATGAGGTTTCTTCTCTGCTGATAGCTTATGCGCATTTTTTCTACTTCGTCCCATCCGTTTCTAAGACCTTCTGCTGCAGCATACTGACTGAAAATCGGAGGACAGATTGTATTATATGCATGGAGTTTACAACACTGAGTGAGTAAGTCGTTTGGAGCGGCAATGTAACCAATACGCCAGCCTGTCATAGCAAATGCTTTTGAAAATCCGTTAAAGATAATTGCGTAATCCTTCATTCCCGGGAACGAACCTATAGAAACATGCTTTCTTCCATCGTACAAAAGTTCACAATAGATTTCGTCGCTCAAACACCAGATTTCGTGTTTTTTTACAACCTCTGCAATTTTTCCAAGCTCATCTGCCGGAATGATGCGTCCTGTAGGATTACTTGGAGAACAGAACATCACAGCCTTTGTCTTTGGTGTACATGCTTCATCAATTGCCTTTGCTGTAGGATATAAACCAGTCTTACTTGTATCAAGATGAATGACTTTTGCACCGCATAAATCAGAAAGCGGCTGATAGTTTACATAACATGGTTCGCAGACAATGATTTCGTCGCCCGGATTTAAGATTGAGCGCAAAACAAGGTCCAGACCTTCGGAAGCACCAACGGTCGGAAGAATTTCTGTTTTTGGATCATAAAACATATTAAAGCGTTCAAGATACTTTGCAATCTCTTCGCGAAGTTCAATCAAACCCCAGTTAGATGTATATGATGTGTGTCCCTTTTCAAGATGATAGAATGCTTCTTCGCGGATTACCCATGGAGTCGGAAAATCAGGTTCTCCTACACCAAGCGAGATGATATCATCATGCCCGATACAAAGTTCAAAAAACTTACGGATTCCAGACGGAGGAATGCTTTCCATCAGGGAACAAAATTTATCTTTTCTATTATTCATTATTTATTTTCTCCAGAAAAAATTTATGACATCTGCCATAAACTTAAGCCTGTACTCCTTCACGGCGGTCGCGTTCATCTTCTACATAAACAATGTCGTTTTCTTTATATGTTTTAAGAACAAAGTTTGTTTTTGTAGAACGAACACCTTCAAGAGTAGAAAGCTTTTCGCTTACGAATAAAGCAACATCCTTAAGATTATCGCCTTCTATTAAAACTTTAAGGTCGTATCCTCCGCTCATAAGGTACAAAGATTTTACCTGAGGGAATCTGTAGATACGGTCGGCAATGGCATCAAATCCGTGTTCGCGCTGTGGCTGAACCTGAATCTGAATTTCTGCGATTACTTTATCCTTCGCGACTTTATCTTTTTCGGGATTTACAATGGCCGCGTATTTAAGAATGATTCCATCGTCTTCAAGCTTTTTAATGACAGCAGCAACTTCCTGTGGTGTCTTTTTAGTCATAGAAGCAATGTCATCTACAGACAATCTTGCATTCTGACGCAACAAATCAAGTATTTCTTCCATAATAAATCCTCGCAAATTTAGTGATTTTTTTAAATTTAATTAAAAAATTATACTATAAAACCCCGTTGTTTACAAGAAAGCAATCCGGAGCATAAAAAAAGCCCGCAGCTCAAGTTTTTTTCAAGGGCTACGGGCTTTTTTTACCTTAAGAAAAATTATTTTTTCTTCTGCTGTTCACTTGGTTTAAGCTTAGCACCCGCAACTGCAGCTGCCATCTTGGCCTGAGCCACTTTTGGATCTTTTACCATAAGAATTGGCTGTCCAGTAGCATCAAGAGTATCGCGCCAGAATGAACCTTCAGGGTCTACTGCATTTCTGTGAGCTGTTACAGCCTGAATTGGAAGGTGAACAAACTTGTCGTGTACAAGACCGATTACAAGCTTAGTCTTTCCTGCCATTGCTGCGTGAACTGCGTTGTTTCCAAGACGTTCACAATAGATTGAATCCGAAGCAGTTGTAACAGAAGCACGAACCTGGTAAGAAGGATCAATGTATTTTAAGTTGATTTCGATTTTCTTTTCTTTAAAGTATTTTTCTATCTGAGACTTTAAGTAAACACCGATGTCAGAAAGCTTTTTGTTTCCAGAAGCATCTGTTGCGTTTGTAGCGTCGAGTAAATCCTGTCCCGCACCTTCTGCAACTACGATTACAGCGTGTCCGCGTTTTGCAAGACGGCGTTCAAGGCATGCTAAGAAACCTGTTTCTCCGTCGAGTTCGAATGGAACTTCAGGAATAAGACAAAAGTTTGTTTCGTGAGAAGAAAGGCTTGCTGCTGCAGCAATAAATCCTGATTCACGTCCCATGAGTTTTACAAGACCAATACCACCAATCTGGCTCGAAGCTTCCATGTGTACGGCAGCAATTGTTTCTTTAGCTCTCTGTACGGCAGTTTCGAATCCGAATGAGCGGTCCATGAACATAAGGTCGTTATCTACAGTTTTTGGAACTCCGACTACGGCACACTTTAATCCACGTTTTTCTACTTCGCACGCAACATCATAAGCACCTCGCTGTGTTCCATCTCCACCAAGAATAAAAAGCATGTTAATGCCGTCGCGTTCAAGGCAGTCTACGATATCACTAGTCCTCTGTCCACCGCCACGGCTTGTACCAAGGTAAGTTCCGCCAATCTTATGAATTTCGTCAATAAGGTATCTGTCGAGTTCAATAGGTTCATAACCAGAGTCAGCAAAAAATCCGCGGAAACCAAACTGATATCCTTTGATTGTCTTTACACCATAACGTGTGTTCAAACAGCGTACAATAGCGCGGATAACATCATTTAAACCAGGACAGAGTCCACCACAAGTACAGATTCCGGCTTTTGCATGAGTCGGGTCAAAGAAGATCTTTTCGCGTGGACCAGCTTTTTCCATAAGATTTGAAGAATCGAGCACAATTGGTTTTGTTTTGTCATAAACGTTTATGTTTCCGATAACGTAAGAATCATCACGAACATAATTAGCTGTATAATCACCGTGAGCTGTAGAAAGTTTAATCGGGGACTCGATTGTGCATGGTCCAAGATTTTCAATTGTAAAATCAAATTTTTCGTCCATAAAAAGAACTCCTGTTATATATGTAACCTAGAAATTTAAGATAAAAATTGTAACCCTAATAGAATATAACGTATCAAAAAAAGAGTAAAGTATCTGTAAAAAATAATGCAGGAAAGCAAAATATAGTTTATAGTTAAAGAGAAGCTAAATCATTATTGTATGGAGAATAAAATGGCAACAAAAGCACTCACAAAACAGAAAGCGGCCTCTGTGGAAGCAAGAAAATTCATCACACGCGTTTATGCCTGGATGACACTCGCACTTTTTATAAGCGGAGCCCTTGCCTGGATTATTTCGAACACACCATCAATCTTAAACCTCGTATGGAAAAGTAAATATGTATTTTACGGCCTTGCAGTTGGAGAAATCATCTTTGTATTCTGGTTTACAGCCGTAATCGAAAAAATAAAACCCGTCACCGCCGTCATAGCCTTTATATTCTATTCGATTTTAAACGGAGTAACTCTTTCGGCCATATTTGCAATCTTTAAATTAAATTCGATCTACCTGATTTTTTTAGTAAGTGCGCTGATGTTCGCTGCTATGTCTGTTTACGGAATGTTTACTAAGACACACATCAATTCATTCTTCCGCTATCTTTCCATGCTGATGATTGGTCTTGTAATCGCCTTTGTAATCAACTGGTTTTTAAAGTCTGATATCTTTTCGTGGATTATTTCTTTTGTTTCCGTAATCTTATTCATGATTCTTACAGCCTACGACACAAACAAAATCGTAAAGGCTTCTGAACTTGCAGACGGGTCTGACACATATAAAAAAGCATCGGTTTATGGAGCGCTCGAATTATACATCGATTTTATTGGAATCTTCTTAAGCCTTCTTAAACTCTTTGGCCGCGAAAAAGATTAAATAAACTTCGTTTTTATGTAGACTTTGACCCAATTTTTTCTTATATTTAAAAGAAATAATAAAAATAATTATTCAGAGGCATTATATGAAAATTAAACCATTAGCAGACAGAGTTCTTGTTAAAAACGACAAAGCAGAAACTAAAACATCAAGCGGAATCATCATTCCCGAAGCTGCTCAGGAAAAGACACAGACTGCAAAAGTTGTAGCCGTTGGACCTGGAACAGATGACGAAAAAATCACTGTAAAACCGGGCGACAGAATTATGTATGATAAATATGCCGGAACACAGATTAAACTCGACGGCGAAGATCACCTCATCCTTAAGATGAGCGACATTATCGCAATAATTGAATAGTCTATTCCCTGTTTAACTGATCTTTTAATAAAGCAGAACGTGCATTGCCCGGATATATTTCGATTGAATATTCCAGAGAGCGCAATGCACTTTTTTTATCCCCTGATGATGCGTACACCTGGGCAAGTCTGTAAAATATTTCTGATTTTCTGTAGCTGTCTGTTTCCCTTCCTGCAGCGGCTCCATAAAGACTGATTGCCCTTTCTTTTTTTCCGGTAGAATAATAGATGTCTGCAAGATTCATAACAGAGGCATTCGAAACATAAGGGCTTATAACTTCTTTATTTTCATCCTTGTCCATGAGGATTGTTCCGCCGCTTTCGTAAACACAGTATTCATAAAAACGGATGGTTTCGTTATAAAGCTTCTGCCGCGCCGCAAAATAAGCGGAGAATTCGGCCATGAGCGTATCGAGGCGCGGTAAAATTGTCTGGAGCTGTACCCAGAATTTTTCTGTAACATCAAAGGCGTAGGTTTTTGAAATGTACTTGTAGAAAAGCTCGTATGCATCATCATACTGATTAGTATTTATGAGGAAAGAAAGCGCGTATTCTACAATCGGAAGATAGAATCTCTGCTCTTCAGTTATGCTGCTTTCAAGAAGGTTCCATAAATCGGCAGTCTTTTGTTTTACAGTATATGTTTCATCAAGCTTATATTTTAAATCGAGTTTTAAAAGGGAAATCTCAGGATTAACTCCAGCCCTCAAAGCTTCGTCGACCATCGAGACAGCGGTATCCATAGAAAGCTTTCTGCGAGAATCATATCTTTCCATCTCTAATGTTTTAAGACCAGTCTTTCTTAATGCCTTAACTTCCATATCTTCATCGCGCATGATATTTGAGCGGTAAGCATAATCTGAATAAAGGGCAAGTCCCTTCTGGTCATCCGGCCACTGCTTTGTAACATAGCCGAGCATATCTGTAATCGTTACATCATCATCAACCGAATTTGCATAAATGGCAGAGTTTAAAGCCACCATCTTAAGAAGCTCGCTCTGTTCTTCGGTTGGATTTTCATATTCATCAAATTTTGTAAATAAATAACTTCTTGCTTCCTGTGCTTTTTCTACTTCTGCAACGGCAAGGTAAGCATCCGATTCAAGAGCTGTAAGTTTTAATAAATCAGGCTGATTAAGAGGATTTGAAGAAAGTGGAGAACTGTCTTCCAAAAGACGCTTTGCAACTTCAATTGCAGAGGCACAGTCATAATAGTGTGCAGCGTCGTATAAAACCATTGCCCAGAAATAGGCATCATCCGGCTCTGAATAATAAAGAGGTGCAATCGAAGCAGCATCCTGATAGTACCCTTCGCTTATGTGATAAACCGCACAGTTACGAAGCCAGATCGGGTTATTTCTTGCCTTGTATGCATCATAATAGATTTCGTAGAATTTTTTGTCTTTGTAATATTCAGGGTTTTCAGAAGCCGGCATCTTATTCTGTTCGATTTTTAAAACAGCCTCGGAAAACAGCGAGCCGTACTTTCCGCCCCGGAGCGCTTCTGCTTTTTTTGCCGCCTCGCTCAATCGTCCCTTCCGTAAAAGAAAATCAGAATAGACTGCAATTAATTCTTCGTTACGCGAATTTTTTTTGAGCGCCTTTTTTAAAAGCTTTTCTGCCCTGTCATCTTCTCCAAGCTGCATGTAGCGTTTATAAATACCGATGTATGACCAGGACTCGTAGGTAAATTTTTCAAGATTCTTTAATTCCTTAAGGGCAGCTTTAAAATCCCCGTCTGCAATAAAAGAATCGATTATCTGGAAATAGCTTGTTAACGACTTTTGCTCTGCCCTCATTTTGCAGGAAGACAGAGCAATTGTAAGAACTGAAAATAAAATGCAGATTAGTAATTTATTTTTTATCTTTTGCATCTTTACTTATTTTATCAAGTATTGCGTTAATAAACTTGTATGAATCATCCGTTCCATATTCTTTTGCAATATTAACTGCTTCGTCTATTACAATCTTTGGCTCGGAATCTGTCTGATATATTAATTCGTAAATACCTGTTCGTAAAATAGCTAAAGTAACTTTATTGATGCGTTCAAAACTCCAGGAAGCAGAAAGATGCGATTCAATTAATTTATCGATTTCCTGGATTTTCTGAATTGTACCGGAAATTATTAATCCGGCAAAAATCTGTTCCGGCTTTTCAGATGTTTTTAATTCAACTTCATCATCCACTTGTGAATCTGATGAAGAGCCTTCAGCATCTTTTGAAAGCCAGGAGAATGTAAGTAAATCTTCTAACGGAGTTTTACTTACATCCCAGGAATAAAGTGCCTGAAAAGCTAATATTCTACCTTTTCTACGTGACACTTTTTACTCCTACCAGTTAAGAAGCTTGTCTAATGCATCACCAGTTTTTTTCTGTTCAACGTATTCAGGCTTGTTCAAACCAGAAGCAACTTCGTCTGCAGCTTTTGCAAGATACTGCATCTGTTTCTGATTTGTAAGGTTAGCCTTAATGTATTCGTATACAGTTACATTAGAACCAGGGCTTACAATATCGCTGATAGAAAGCATCTTAGCACCATATTTCTTACCAACTCTGATAAAGCGGAAGTCGTTTGCTGTTTCAGAAAGGTCAGAAATATAACCGTCACCCTGATCAAAGAGGAAGCAGAGGTTTTTGAACGGCATACCGATTGTTTCAGCAGCTGCTTCTGACTTTGGAAGTGTTAATGAACCAGCCTGGAAGTTTTCTTTCTTAGCCTGTTCAACAATCTGTTTTTCTGTATCTGAGTTTGGCTTAGCCTTATATTTCTTTAAAAGGTCGTTACACTTATTCTTTGCAGAGTCTGCGCTGCTTCCTTTTGGAACAATTACTAAGAATACTTCAAGCATATCGTTCCATACAAATGAACTCTTGTTTCCTTCGTATGCAGCACGGATTTCTTCGTCTGTAGCAGTAATTCCCTGGAGTTCGCTCTGTTTCTGTTTGATAATATACTGCTGTGCAATGAGCTGGTTTTTAAGATAGAGTTTATATTCTGTTACATTCATTCCAACCTGTTCCTGCAAAGCCTGATCCAGTGATTTTCCCTGCTGAGTCTTTAAAAGTTCATTCAGCTGTTTTTCTGTAACAGGACCACCTGCAGCCTGAGACATGTTAGCAAGGAAGTACTGGTCTACAGTACTTTCAGGAATTGCAATTCCTTCTTTTGCTGCTGCCTGAAGAACAAGTTTTTCTTCGATGAGGGCTTTTAAAACCATCTTCTTTTCTTCGAGGGTAAGCTTTGTGTTGCGCTGTTTTTCGTATAAAGTACAGCGTGTCTTTACCTGTTTTACAGTGATAGATTCAGATGAACCGTATTTAACTACAGCAAGAACCTGTAAATCGTTCTGAGCAAATACCGCAGCGGTGATTCCCAAAACTAAAACTAATGAAAGTACAAATTTCTTCATATTCTTACATTCCTTATATAATAAAATTCAAATTCCTTCTTACGAATTGTTATCTAAATAACCAAAAAATTACTCTCAGGTTACGATATTTTCAAAAGATAAATGTTTACTTATCTAATGGAAGTCCTCCGGAAATTGTAGCACGGATTCTGCGTACTCCTGCCGAAGATGACTGTTCCTTTTCTATTTTAAAGTCACCAATCTGTGCCGTATGCTGAACATGTGGTCCACCGCAAACTTCCTTGCTGAACCAGTCATTCTTTACGTCACGTCCGATTGTATAAACCTTTACCTTTTCGCCATATTTATTTGTAAACAGAGCGCGTGCACCTTCTGCCTTTGCTTCGTCTAAAGTCATTTCCCGCATATCTACAGGTAAATCTTCTTTAATCTTTTCGTTTACAATTTCTTCTACTTTCTTGATTTCTTCCGGTGTCATAGGGCGTTCAAATGTAAAGTCAAAGCGCATGCGTTCGTTATTGATATTTGAACCCTTCTGTGCAACCTGAGGACCAAGTACATCAACTAAAGCCTGCTGCAAAAGGTGTGTAGCAGTGTGATATTTTGTTGTTACATCAGACTGTTCTGCAAGACCACCCTTAGCTTTTCCTGCTTCTGCTGTCTTACTTGCTTCCTGATGTTTTCTTTCTGCTTCTTTAAAGCCTTCTACGTCTACAGTAAAGCCGTGTTCTGCTCCAAGCTCCTGAGTAAGTTCAAGAGGATATCCGTAAGTTTCGTAAAGATTATATGCAACCTTTCCGCTGATTATCTTCTTAGGATTCTTCATGAGGTTTGGAAGCATCTTCTGGAATTCTGCTTCACCCTTTCTGAGTGTTGTGCGGAATTTTGCTTCTTCTGCTGTAAGTTCTGTATATACTTTGTTTGAGTTTTCTTCGAGTTCCGGATAAGGAGCCTTAAAGTTTTCTACGACTACCTTTGCAATATCTGCCATAAAATCCTTGTCGATTCCAAGCTTCATTGCATGGCGTACTGCACGACGGATTAAACGGCGAAGAACATATCCTGCTCCAACCCTGTCCGGAGTAACACCTCTCTGGTCTCCAAGAATGAATACTGCAGAACGAGTGTGATCTGCGATGATTCTTACAGAGCGGTCTTTTTCTTCGTCTGTTCCATATGTATAAGAAGAAAGCTCTTCGATTTTTTTGATTATTGGCTGGAAAACTTCTGTGAGGTAAACCGAGGTTTTCCCCTGAAGGATACAGTTGGTTCTTTCTATACCCATACCTGTATCTACGTTTTTCTTTGGAAGAGGAACAAGTGTCTTTTCGTCTATGCGGTTATACTGCATGAAAACGTTGTTCCAGATTTCCATCCAGTTTGCAGAGTCTGTTCCCTTGTTTGAACCAACAGGTGGAAGGCCTTCTCCTACCCAGTAGAAGATTTCTGTATCTGGACCACACGGACCTGTAGGACCAGCTGCCCACCAGTTATCGCTCTTTGGAAGATAAGCAATCTTGTCTTCCGGCATACCGTTTTCTTTCCAGTAAGAAGCAGCTTCTTCGTCGCGTGGAGCATCTTCATCACCTTCGAAAACTGTTACAGATAATTTTCTTGGATCGAGTGCAAGCCATTTTGGAGAAGTAAGGAATTCGTATGAAAAAGCGATTGATTCCTTTTTAAAATAATCACCTAAAGACCAGTTACCAAGCATCTCAAAGCATGTTAAGTGTGACGGATCTCCTACTTCATCTATATCGCCGGTTCTGACACATTTCTGATAGTCAGTAAGACGTGTACCTGCAGGATGCTTTTCGCCAAGAAGATAAGGAACTAAAGGATGCATTCCCGCTGTAGTGAATAAAACTGAAGGATCATTTTCCGGGATTAAAGACTGTCCGGAAATTACTGCATGATTTTTACTTTTGAAAAACTCAATATATTTTGAGCGAAGTTCATTAACGTTCATAAAATATGATTATATAAAATTTTTAGTGGTGTGTAAATTACAGTAAACTACTGCTGTCTTGTAAACGTAAGGATTTCTCCGTCGATGGCAAAACAATCTGTAGGAGTAACCTTTACCGGAGTAAGTATAATCGTATCTAAATCCTGAACCGTTTTATTTTTTTCTACCTTGGTTCCAAATTCAACCGTATAATCTGTATCCAGAATTGAATCATAAGAATTAGATCTGAGCTGAAGAACATTGTAATTTCCGGCTGTAAAAGTTGTATAAACACCCTTCTCTTCTATATCATCTCTTTTCAAAATGAAAATAGAATCTTCAAAACTGATTATTGTACTTCCATCCACACCGTTCCAGATAGGACTTCGTTCAATCTCCTTGCGGACAATATTTTCTTTTACCTTCTTTGCATCATCAATTGTGCTGTCCAGATCAAGCTTTTTATAAGTTCCATCCCAGAGGTTATCTACAGTGATGTTTAAATGAACGTCGTCTCTTGTTGTAAGACGGATCGTATCTGTGCTCACAAGGCTGATGTCGATTCTGCGATGAAGATTTGAGATTTCAAAATTGACTGTAGAAATATAAATACCGTTGTGACGCAGGCGGCTTACTTCCCAGTTATAGATTTCCTGAATATCGCCGTAGTACTGGATGATTTCCTTATTTTCGTAATCAAAATAAAAATATCTGAAGTGTGGACCTGTGTTCGAAGTCTTTTCCCAAAGTCCGTTTAAGAATGCGGCAAAAGTTTCTACAGTTCCATCCTGGATTTTAGAAAGCTCTGCCTGAGTAAGTTTGTTTCCTGCAACCTTGATTTCCTGTGCAAGAACGTATTCACGCTGGAGTGCATTCCATTTATATTCCTGCTGAATCTGATTAAGGTTGTCGCCCGAAGAAGAACTGTCATCAGATTTATAAAGCCATACAGAATAACTGTCGCCCTTTGTCATGGAAAGTTCATAAGAATCTGAGCGTTCTGTCTGCTGAACAAAGATAGTTCCATCCGAAGTAAAATCACCGATGCATACAAAATCAAGTTCGCCATCAACATATTCACAAAGATAAATCTGCATTATGCTGTTTTCTTTTTCATCAACACCCTGATAGATAAGCGCATTTCTGTGGTCCCCAACTATATCAAGAGTCTGAATTGAAAAAGTTTTTGTGCTTGATATTTTAGTAGGAATTTCCTTCATTCTTTCGTAAGTCATTGTATCTGGATTATAAAGACCCGGAATTATAAAGAAGTTTTTTTCGCTGATTTTTCTGACAACTACGACTTCGTCATCAAAAGAATCTGAATTAAAATCGGTTGTTAAAGAAGAAATAAGTGTTTCTGAAGGCTTAAGGCTGATGAAGGTATCGAATTTTTCTACCTGTGATTCGTTTGTTTCGATTGTGCTGTGAACTTCTGTTTCATCATCAGTTTTTGGATTAATTACCTTGGCTCTTGTGATTGTAGATTCTCCCCTGTTCATAAACCTGCGTGTTGCAAAAAAAACACCGGTAAGGAAAATAGCAGCAAGGATAAATAAAATTATACTGGTTCTAGTCTTCATTCTTTTTATAATAATGATAATTTTCCATTTTCTCAAGTTGATGAATTGATTTATATGATTTAGAATTGAAAAAAAGGAGCATAAAATGAAGAAATCGTTATTATTTTTTATCTTTTTATTATCTTTTACTACATTAAACTGCAAGACAAAGCTCAATCAGACAAAATTAAAAACTTTATACTCCGCTGAATATACCGTGCAGGATACGGGCAAAGCAGCAATCAAAGATATTACGGCAAAGGAACTCGCTTCTAAAATGGGAACCGGCTGGAATCTTGGAAACACACTTGATGCAACAGGTGCTGCAGGAATGAGGTCAGAAACTTCATGGGGATGTCCTAAGGTTACAAAAAAGATGATTTCGGACCTTGCAAAAAGCGGAATCAAAACTATAAGAATTCCTGTTTCGTGGTCTATTCACATGATGGACAATAACTACACAATTGAACCTGAATGGATGAAGAGGGTAAAAGAAATTGTTGACTGGTCAATCGAAGAAGGATTGTACGTTGTTATAAATTCTCATCACGATAATTTCCCCGGTCCACAGAATAACAGAAAACCGGGCTACTATCCAAACTCTACAAATCTTACAAATTCTATGAATTATATTGTAAACATCTGGTCACAGATCAGCCTGGCATTTAATAACGGATACGATGAACACCTTATTTTCGAAGCGATGAATGAACCCCGTCTTGCCGGAACAACTGTTGAATGGAGTACGGATGAGAGAAATGAATTGTGTAAAGATGGATTTATCTGTATTCAGAAATTGAATCAGGCCTTTGTTGATGTTGTAAGAGCTTCGGGCGGAAACAATAAAAAACGAATTTTAATCATCCCGACTTTACACGCAGGAGCCGATGCAGCACTCTCTACACTCTTCGAAATGCCTTCTGATGTAACACCCGGTAAGCTGATGATTTCGGTTCACATGTATACACCATATTCTTTTGCAATGGAGATGCCTGGCGAGCGCACATTCACAGAAAAACATCAGGCAGAAATTTCAGGTCTTTTTAAAAAGCTTTACGAAAAATTTTCTAAAAACGGATACCCTGTTTTCATTGGTGAATACGGTGCCACAAATAAAGATAACGATGCAGAAAGAATCAAATGGTTTGGTTATTACCTTACAGAAGCAACAAAATATGGATTTATAGCGTGCGTCTGGGATAACCATCAGTTTGCGGGCTCTAAGACACAAGGCGAAAGATACGGGTATTATGTGCGCGAAAAAGGGGTCTGGTACAGTAAAGACATTCATGATGTGATAATAAAATCGACAAAATAAAATCTTCGGAAGTGTTTTTTACTCTATTTTTTAATTCTCTAAAAACTCTCCCGTGGAGAACCGGATTTTTTCCGCCGAGAAGGCGTCCGCTTCGCTAACCCGGTTAGTAGGCGCAAGACGCAATCGGCACTATCGCCTTCAACGCTCCAAAAATCCGAACCTCCACTCCGAGTTTTTAGAATCTCAAACACCAAATAAAAACACTTCCTGACATGGTTGTTTCTTCATTTTATTATCACATCATTTTTCCAATTCCCCCTCCCCCCGGGAAGTTTTTAGAAATGATTATATATTCCTGAAAGAATTTTCTTATACATAAATCTTAACTGATGCTCTAAAAAACCGGAGGGGGAATTCTATTTTGTGGAGCGTCATCAGCGGAGCAAAATAGAATTCCCGCGGGAGGTTTTTTAGAATTTCAATACGCACTAAGAAATTTTATAATGTCTTTTATAATATTATAACTCTTTACGGAAAATAACATATATTATAGAATATATAAACATATTTTAAAAACAAGGAGCCTTAATTTATGGGTGAAAATTATTTTAATAAAATACCATGGCGCGAGGCACGTTTACAATTAGGACACTGCCGCTCAATGGCTAAAGAAGAATTTGCAGATGGTGTAAATGCTCTTAAAGGAAAAAAGATTGTTATCGTAGGATGCGGTGCTCAGGGATTAAACCAGGGCCTTTGTCTCCGAGATTCAGGACTTGATGTTAGCTATGCACTCAGAGAATCTGCCATCACAGAAAAAAGACAGTCATGGAAAAATGCTACAGAAAACGGATTTAAAGTGGGAAGTTATGCAGAAATGATTCCTACAGCCGATTTAGTCGGAAACCTTACTCCGGATAAGCAGCATACTCCTGTAATAAATGAAGTTCAGAAACTGATGAAAAAAGGCTCTGCTTTATGGTACAGCCACGGCTTTAATATGATTGAAGAAGGAATGATTATCCGCGATGATATTACAGTTGTAATGTGTGCACCAAAGGGACCGGGAACAGAAGTATGGCACGAATTCCAGAGAGGATTCGGTGTACCTGATTTAATCGCAGTTCATCCTGCTAACGACCCAGAAGGAAAGGGTTGGGCTTATGCAAAAGCTCTTGCTGTAGGTATGGGTGGTGCTAAAGCCGGAGTTTTGGAAAGCTCATTCATCGCAGAAGTAAAATCTGACCTCATGGGTGAACAGACTATCCTCTGTGGTATGCTCCAGGCCGGAACTATCGTATGTTACGACAAAATGGTAAGCGAAGGAATTGCTCCTGAATACGCTACAAAAATCCTTATGCACGGATGGAACGTTGTAAGCGAAGCTCTTAAATGGGGTGGAATTACAAACATGATGGACCGCCTTTCCAATCCTGCAAAAATCAAGGCTAATCAAATTTCTAAAGATATCAAAAAGCTTCTTGCTCCGCTCTATCAGAAACACATGGACGACATCATCAGCGGAAAATTCTCAAGCACAATGATGGAAGACTGGAAGGCAGGAGACAAAGATCTTTTAGCATGGCGCGAAGATACAGGAAAGCTTCCTTTTGAATCAACAAAAGAAAGTGACGAAGAAATCACAGAACAGGAATATTTTGACAAGGGAATCTTACTTGTTGCAATGATAAAAGCCGGATGTGAACTTGCATTCGAAACAATGGTAGACGCAGGAATCAAACCTGAAAGCGCTTACTACGAATCACTCCACGAAGTTCCTCTTATTGCAAACCTTATAGACAGAAAACGCCTTTACGAAATGAACCGCGTTATTTCTGATACAGCCGAATACGGATGCTATTTATTCAGCCGAGTTGCCGCTCCAATGATGGCAAAAGATTTAATGCCTTCACTCCATACAGACGTAATTGGAAAAGGCTTAGACCTTAAAGATACCGAAGTAAGCAACGCAGAATTAGTAGCCGTAAACGAAGAAATCCGCAACCACCCAATCGAAGTAGTCGGAAGAAAATTACGTGCCTACATGACCGCAATGAAACCACTTCTCTAGAGAAGCAATGTACTAGTTTTTGTGACGAAGAAACAAAAACTAGAGGCGTAAGCGAATTGCACAGAATAAAAATGCAACGTATCTTACGCCCGCAATGTATTAGTTTTTGTAACAAAGTTAAAACAAAAAAGGACATCCATCAGGATGTCCTTTTTTCATATCTTCTGTTTTTTATCTCTTATTAAGCAATGGAAGCGGATTCACAGATTTACCGTTCTTATAAACCGTAAAGTGAAGGTGTGGACCTGTACTCATACCTGTGCTTCCTACAAGACCAATCTTTGTAGATGTGTAAACAAAGTTTCCTTTCTTACAGAGAATCTTACTCATATGTCCGTACAATGTCTTGTATCCTGAATGGTGCTGGATGATTACGTAATTACCGTAAGTTGAGTTATATCCTGTTGCGGTTACAACACCGTCCATAGAAGGATAGATTGGAGTTCCCTTAGGACAAGCCATATCTATACCGCCGTGGAAAGATCTCTTACCTGTGTTGAATGGAGAGTTACGCCATCCGTAGTAAGAAGAAAGATAATATTTGTTTCTTAATGGTTTTCTGAATAAGTCACCGTTGATTTCCTGTCTTGTAGCCCAGTCTAACTGTGCATCCGGAACGAATACCGAAGTTCCTGCAGGGATTTCTGCTTCTTCACCAAAGTTATTTACGATAGCACATTTTTTAGCATCAACTTCGTATTTTTTAGCAATTGTCTGAGGAGTTTCGCCTTTTGATTTTACTGTGTAAAGAATACCAGGCATAGAAGGAATCTTTAAGTACTGACCAACCTGAAGCAGGCGCGACTGCTTGATGTTGTTAATACTGATGATTGTATCCTGTGTGATTCCGTATCTGTCTGCAATAAGACCAATCATATCGCCCGACTGAACGTGATAAGTAAGATAAGTAAGATCTACCATTTCTGTCTGTGCAGAATCAGTTTTTGTATCTTTATTTTCTTTTTTGGCTTTTTCTTCTTCTGCTGCGAAAATCTCTTCAAGAACTTCATCAGTTCCGCTCTGAACATTTGCATAAGCGGCCTGGTTTACCTGAATATTTACTGCTTCCGACTGAGAATCAATTACGTCATCAAATTCAGGTACTGCTGAAGTTTCAAAACCACCCTGACCTGTTCCCTGTTTTGCATTATTGATTGCAACAACACAGAGAGTTGTCATCAGAGCACCGAATACAAAGCAGGCAACGGATTTATAAATAATCCTGCTTACACGGTTTTCTTCCGATGAGAAAAGAAATTTTGTGAGTTTTTCAGATATTCGTTTGAATTTTCGCGCAAAATTCATATATTACCTTCTATTAAACATTATTTTTATTTTTTATTCAATCCTATTAAATAAGTCTCAAAACTTTCTGCTCTGCAGGCTTCGGGCTTAAATCCTTTGGCTGTAGAAAATATTTCCCTCATTGTCCGCAAAAGCTTCTGCTGATCCCCATTCTGGAATATTTTCACCGCAAAATTTGAACCTGTTTTAAGCATTGCCTGAGCATACCATATAGCCATTTCTACAAGCTGCTCGGACCTTGCTGTATCTACAGTTCGGTTTCCGGTTGTTTTTGGAGCAGCATCACAGACAACTAAATCATAAGGACCGTTTTCTTTAATCTGCTTTCGTATTTCGGGAGCATTCAAATCACCCTGAATAAATACAAGATTTTCACCCTTTACTGATTTTGCAAGAGGATTCAAATCGCATGAAACAACCTTTCCAGAGCCGTCGAGCTTACGTAAAAGAAAAGTTGTCCAGCTTCCAGGGGCCGAGCCAAGGTCTAACACTGTATAATTTTTCTTTATCATTCCAAACTTTTCGTCAATTTCTTTCAGTTTATATACGGAACGAGCCGGATACCCTTCTGAAAAAGCTTTTTGTGACCAGAAGTCGGGTTTTTCGTAGCTGTTATTGCCCATACATTAATTATCGGCAAAATTTAAGTAAATATTTAATTAATTATTAAGCCTTCCAGAGCCAGGTCAATTCGTGTTTATTGTAATTCAAATGGATGACTTTTGAATTCGGGATTTGTGTAAACTGACTGATAAGCGGCCAGTCGATTTCTCCCTGCATTTTTATTGTACAGATCATGTTTTTTGTCATACCGCTTTGAATCCATTCGTTAATCCATTTTAAAAGACGTTCGGGATAGCAGATTACATCGGAGAAAACCCAGTCTACAGGGCCTATTTCTTCGGGCTTTAAAGTAAAAGCATCGTGGGCCTGAAACTTTACCAGAGGATTTTTCATCAGTTCCGGAGAAAGCTCCGCGCGGTCTACGGCATAAACTTCGGCACCAAGATTTACTAAAACCCATGTCCATCCTCCGGGGCAGGCACCCGCTTCAAAGCATTTTTGTCCTTCGTGTGGAAGCTCTGTCCCAAAAAAAAGATTATGCATTGTAAGGCTTTCCTGAACTTTTAAATATGCCCTGCTTGGAGGATTTTCGTGGTCTTCTTTAAAACGCACTAAGCCAGAAGGTAAAAATGATGATGTTGTGGCACTCGCGATTAAAGTATGTTCATCAATCAGGGTATAAAGACCCATGGGAGTCTGAGGAATTGTAAAAGGAAAGTGCCTTTCTTTAAGGTTGATATAAGGAAGCTTTTTCTGAATGAGTTCTGCCCGCCTGAAACAGGTAAACTGATAAGGCGCCCAGTTTCTCTGAATCGATTTTAAATGATTTACTGCATCAGAAATTGAATCAAACTTTAAGATAAAAGGCTCGTACATGATGCATCTTGCCCAGTAAGGAGTCTTTCCTTCGAATAAAGATTTATCATCAAAATACAAAAGCTCGCCATAAACTTTATCCGGTTTTGAATCAATCTGAAATCTGTTTTTTATTTCTGATGTAAAAAGGCCCGACTGTTCTGTAAAAGGAAGGAACGCAATACCATTCAGAGGAGTAACTGTAATTCCCATTTTTACCCCTTAAATAATCTCGGGAGAATCATCTTCTATTTCTTCAAGATGATCGATTATTTCGTGAAGGCGCGCATCATCAGGAGAAAAAAGATATTTAAATCCAACCTGTGTACTTCCCGCTTCCTTATTCACCCAGACAGGTTTACAGATGAGCTGGAGAGGAGGTTCTTCTGAATGTCTTGAAAGAGTAAACTTGAGTGTATATTCGTTATCAGGGTTTACTTCTACAGGACATGGAAAATGCACTTTGCATCCGGTATCGCTTATATCATCAAGGACACCATTTAAAGCACAGATTTCCGGCGCATCAACACGCCCAATCTCCTGATATCTTGTTTCCTGTCTGTTTTCTTCGCTCATAGGTTTTTCAGTATATGGAATTTTATTCATTCACGCAAGATAAAGTGATTACTCTTTTATAATCATCACCTTACGTGTTTCGTCAACTCCATTTCCAATAATTCTTATAAAGTAGATTCCTCTTGCAACGATGTCGCCTTTTTTGTTCTTTCCATCCCAGGTAAAATAATATTCCCCGGCGCTAAGGCTTCCACGGTTCAGATAAGTAACAACGTTACCATCCAGAGTCATAACGATAATACTCAAATCCCCTTCACTCTTCATATTAACATTAAGCACCATCTTTTCGCCGACGGTCGGATCTATAACATTGTTCATGATAGTGATGCCGCCGCGCTGAGGAGTTATATCCTTAACACGGAATGACCAGAGGTCTATAGAAGTGATGTCATCAGGATTACTCAATCTTAATGCATACAAAGGAGCAGGATTAATTTCGCTGTAAGTAAACGTACCGCTCGAAACATTTAAGACCGGAGTATGGAAAATTGTTAATGGAGTTCCGGAATTATCTTCCAGTCCAAAGAGGAAAGTAATCTGATTTCCCGACGACCACGATGAATACAACGGTTCCGGAATTGTAAAGGTAATTCCACCTTCTGTTGTATCCCATACGCCATATAAAGTATCAGTATTAGAGTTTGTAACTCCGGAAAGACCATATAAAGGAATGGTTCCAGGAACCCAGACTCTTAAAGACTTTGAAAGGTCAATATTATACTGAGTAGACTGAGACATTGGTGTTGGAGAAGAAGAAATATACATCTTAAGCTTCAAAGGTGTACCAGGTGTTTCATAAAGAACATTTGCCGCTTCTCCGGCCGGAGTTCCATCAGTTACATCTGCAAGAAGGATTACAGGGTCTTTTGCCTTGAGTGTTCCGTAGTTACCCTGATTCTGTCCCCATTCGTGAACCGCATAGCTTCCCTCTTTATAAAGTCCATCTTGTATAAGATCTCCATTTTCATTTACAAAGTCAGGGTCATAAGCATAAGAAGGGAATACAACATTTACGGCAAAGTCAGAAAGACAGTGAGCCGAGTACATCTGCATGTAGTTACCGATACTGTCCTGTATAAAGGTTACATAGCTGTTTGCAATCGAAGTGAACGGATCTTTGGATCTTTCTTCATATGCACCTCCCGGATAATCTTTTGCAGAGGTAACACGTATGTAAAGATGTTCAACGTCATCGAGTGTAATCGTTCTGTTAAGCTTAAGTCTTACTGCAGTAAATGAAGTATTCGAATGAGAATCAATTATTGACGCAGGGCTTGAACGGTCAATCTGCAGAGTTGTTCCCGAAGATTCAAACTCATGTGTAGTTGGATTAATCTTACCTATTTCAAAACAATATGGAATAATCTCTTCGAAAGTATTACTGATATAGCCTGCATTTTCAGCAGTATTTGCCTGGTAAACTATCTGCTTTGTAAGCTGCTTTACAAACTGAATGTAAATTTCATCACTGCCGACAGGTGCAATTACAAGGTCAAATGTCGGAGGGGTTCTGTCTATAGATTCCATGTTTGTTACGGAAAGAGAGATGGAACGAAGACGGTTACCTGCAAGGTCTGTAATATATGAGTTAGCAGCATCATAAGTAATTGTAAAGGTTGTATCATAAGCAAGGTTATTATCACTTGATGCAAGATAGAACTGAATATATGTATTATCTTTTGTTGTCGGAACATCACGACGAGTAGCAGAAGCACCAATAAAGATTGGAGCTGTACCACCCGGCAGAATATTACTGAACTGAGTTGTAGGAACCATACCGGCACCGGTACCAACACAATACTGGAAGTTAGTCTGCTGATTTAAAATCGTACAGTATCTGATACCTCCCTTTGTATACGAAGTGCCACCGGCATAAGGTCTTGAACCACCAAAAATATCAGCACAATAGGTATTAGAACTTGCAAGGCTTGCACCATAATCAGTACTCCATCCAAAAGAAGTGATCCAGTTTCCTATAGGGCTTCCGTCTGTAAAGTTGTCTCCGCCGGTGTTATCTGTAAGGTGAATTTCTACACGATCCAATACGGTACCTGCACCCATACCTACTGCTTCGAAATAAGTTTCCGGATTAGTCTGATTCATCTTATGAACCTTAGCAAATTCCGGAGAGCTTAAATCCCATCTGCCGTTTGTAACAGTTACTACTTTATTAACATTTGCAGGGGTTCCACCTGTTCCCGTCTTATCAATATTCGTATTATAAATCTTAAGGTAATTACCATTTTTATCTATTACACATTTATTAATATAGATATTTTCGCCGGTATGCCCTGTAAGAGCCTCGGTATCTGTATATTCCTGAGTAATCTGTCCCGAAGGAATCTTTGCACTTTCAATATATCCAACCCATTTTCTAAAGCCGCCAGTTACAGTTCCATCTGTATAACCTGCAATACTTATGCGGACAGAAAAATTATCTTTTCTGTAAAGTGAGTTTACCTGATTAGCTGATGGAGTTGTTCTTGTTCCATTCTTTCCTGTAGAAATATATCCTGCAGCAGTTTTTCCAAGACCTTTAAATGTAATACCTTCGACAGAAACGCCTGCTTCATAATCACTCGTCATTGTCTGTGTAATTCCACCAAGATTCTGGCTTACAAGAATATTCTGCCATTTAGAATTGGAAGGATCCGTTGTATTAACATTTGAGATTGTAAGATTTGTTATAGAAGTTCCATCAGTCTTATTAAAATTAACCTCTTCAGAATAACGGAATTCTATATAGTTATGTCCATCATAACTCCACTGATTTGCGGCCTCATCTTCGTGGTTTTCCTGGCCGGTACTTACAGCAACAAGAGCCGGAGCTGTCTTATCCTGAACGGCTGTATAATTTTTATAGTTTCTAAGACGTTTACCATAAATATCTGTTACTACAAATTTTAATGTATTTGTTGCACGAGGAATCTGAATATAAGGAATAGCTGTATTTCTTACATTACCGTAACGATCTGTACTGCCGGATACTCCGGGAGAAGCTCCTGTTGCATCTGTTGCCCATGTAGAAGGAGCTTTTATGTAACAGTAATAAACTGTATTTGCACCTGTACCTTCACTCTGAGTTAAATCTCCCGTAAGTGGAGTTGTACATTCTTCATCAAGATAAACTTCTGAAAAAGCTGTATCACTTCCATTATTTGCCTTAAATTTTATATTAGATAATCTATTCAAAGTAGTTGTTACAGTTGAACTTCCATTCTTCTTCCCATTTAATTCTCCATTATAATTTCTTACCGGATGACTGAATTCTACACGAATAACATTATCACGCACTGTATATGCATTTTTTATCTCGAAAACTGTATTATCGAAATTCTTGCAATTGGTCAAAGTGTAAGTAGGGCAAGGATATTCATTCGGATCATTTCCAATACTATCCCACATCATCTGAGTATCTTCAGATTCAGCCCCCGCTGTAAAAGCATTACCAGCATGCTTTCGCACTGTACAATTAGTTACACTAGTATCATAACATTCAGCAAATGCACTTTCTGAATCGCTTGTCTTTTTTATATCGATATACCAGGTTGCACTACCTGTGAGAGTTGTTCCATTTGCATAGAAGTTCTGTCCGGCATGTAAAACTGCACCAGAGCCAAAGGTCATCTTTCCGGCAAATCCAGTTGAAAACATTCCGCCGTTCGTTCCATCCGGGAAAGTGGTATCCATTGTGTACTGAGGTGTACTTGGCGAAGTAGCAGAACTACCTCTTGATCCAGTGTAATCATATTCATAAATTGAGTTTGTTACAGTTGAATCTTCAAAGATTGCATTAGCTCCGACGATGACTACATCACCAGTTGTAGAAGAAAGGAATTTTCCCGCACTTAGATTTACAGTTCCTGCAAGACAAACATAATTTTTTGCAGAAACATTAGAAATTACATTTATTGCTCCACTTCCATTCAATCCTACAAGGAAGTTACCAGCTAAAGTAAAACTTCCCGTTCCTGTAGAACCAAAAGAAGAAGTTGTATTTCCATAATAGAAAACATCAGAGGTAAAAGTGGCAGAACCTGAGGCTGTAAAACTTCCGCCAAGCATAAAGCTTTTATTGTTGGTTCCAGTTCCTGTTCCTTGAGTAAAGTTACCCGTACAGCTTATAGATTTGCCTGTTGCTGTCTTTATATAGTTGCTGTTTGTCCAGGTAATATTACCGCTTATTACAGTATTACAATTAAGCTCTACAATTTCCGCGGTCGTAATAGTTCCAAAGAAAGTAAGCGTTGTTGCATTCACAGTGAATTTTGCAGCAGTAGTTGTAGTTCCATTTACGCTGATATCATCCGCATTTATAGTCAGCTCCTGTGTAGAAGTCATTGCTCCAAGGCTTACATCGTTTGCATTGAAGGTGCCGTTTATGTTTGTGACTCCGCCTGTGTGGGTAAAATTCTTTCTTGAGCTGGCAGCTCCAATGTTGGATGTTTCTTTAAAAGTTACAAGTTTAGTTGTATTCAATGTAACGTTATTCGAGAATGTAACGCCATTATTAAACGTAAAGGTTCCTGAGTCAGTCGTGTCGGAAATATTTGTAATTGTTGTTGTTCCGTTGAACGTTGTGCTCGTATTTTTATCAACATTGAATGTCGTGATGGTTGCAGTATCGTTGAATGTCGTTGTGCCGTTGTTATCTATGCTGATAGTCGCAATAGTTGCCGTACCATTAAAGGTTGTGCTGCCATTATTATCAACACTGACTGTTGTGATTGTCGTAGGGCCATTGAATGTAAGTGAATCACTCTTATCGGCTGTCATTGTTGCGATTGTGACGGTATTATTAAATACTACTGCCTTACTGTCATCAATATCTATTGTACCTGTTATCTTAAGTCCCTTATCAAATCCAAATGTGATTGTAGGACTTGCGCTGTCTATGTTTATATCTGCAAAGGTTACTGCAGTAGTTCCGTTATCAGCATTTGCCCTTGCGCATGTAAATGTCCCGTCAGTTTTAATTATATAAACAGAAGAATAAGTTGTTCCTGTTTGAGGATTAAAAATCTGATTATTGCTTCCTGCAAAAATAAGGCTCTTGGATCCAGCCCAGTTTCCGTTAGAGACAACATCGTTCAAGGCATTAACATTTACATTTGCAGTTACAGCTTCATAGGCCTGTAATTTTCCCGAAACAGATAATTCATAAGATGATGAAGAAGAAAGTGTTATAGCTTTAGTTAATATGACAGCACTTCCGTATAACAAAACATTTCCCGTAAGGGTAAAAGATGTAGTTTCAAACTTAATTGAGCTTGAACATGTTATATCACCGGCAATGCTTACTGCACCTGCCCCACTTTGAGTAAACGACGTAATATTTACATCTGCATTAGAAGTATCTGTAAGAGAAGTTTTATCATCAATTGTTAAAAGACCTGCATTATTTACAACAAGAGTATATGCACCGCTTATTCCACTGCTGAATGTTACAGGAGCATTTGTTCCGGACGCTGTAAGAACTGTATTTCCGGTAAGAACAACTGCTTTAGGGAAGCTTATACCACCTGTTCCTGTTATTTCGATATTGCCCGAAAGTTCAAATGATGAAGGAGTTGTCTGTAAAACAATGTTTTTAACTTTAAATCCGCCTGTTCCACCATTTATGGAAACTTTTCCGGAAGTATTAAAAATCAAATCTCCATCATAATTGATTCCTGTTACAGTAACGTTTCCGCTGGAAGTAAACTTAATCTGATTTGCGTAAATCGTTTCCGAAGTAAAATCTATGTCGTGAGAACCTGTATCAAGCTCTACAATATTAAATTTATTAGAAGAAGTTCCAATCTTTCCTGCGCTGATTGTTCCACCCGAAGCCTTGAGAGTAAGATTAACAGTTCCGCTTGTTGCAGTAGTACTTATTGTTTTTCCAGAAGCAGCAGTAATCTGAGTACCAGAAATTTCAGTATCACTGGTCACCTCAAGATTCTGGAAGCCGATTGTTCCCGAAGAAGTTAAATCTTCAGAAAGCTTTACGTCGCCTGCAAAAGAGACATTTCCGCCAAAGGTTGCTGCTCCTTCAAAGGTTGTAAGGCCTGTATTTACAAAGGCAGCTGCGCATGAGGTTGTAACTGTATCATCAAAGGTTAGAGTTCCGGTATTTGATGTTCCTGAGTAAGCTGTTGTAAGAATAAATGGTTTTGTAAATTCAATATTTCCTTTTACATGATTAAGGTTTGCAATTTTTGCATTATTATTTACAGTGAGCTTTGAAGAGGAATCTGCCTTAAGGTTTGTATAAGTTGTAGAAGCATTAGGAGTAAAGATTTGAGTTGCTCCGTTAAAGTGCAGAGTTCCATTACCCGAATAAGTTCCTGTTGAATCATTAAAATTACCGGCAATCTTAATTAAGCCTGTATTTGTAATAGTTCCTGTAGAAACAAGATCTGAGCTTAAAACTGTAGTACCTGAGTTTGTATAAGTTGTGCCGTCCACATTAAGAACAGTTGTATCAAGTTCACCGCTTACTTCAAATGGTGATTGTGCTGTTAATCCGTTTGTGAATGTAAGAGCTGTTGCCCCGCTAACAGTAACCTTTCCTTCAGCCTTGATTACATTCTCATCAACAGTTCCACCGCCATTAAAATCAATTGTTCCGCTGGTAGAGTCATTAATATCAAGAGAAGTGATTGTAACTGCTTTATTAAATACAACACCCTTTTCCTTAGTCAATTTAAGAGATGCAAAGGTTGATTCATTATTAAAGGTTATAGTGGAAGTCTGTGCCGAATCAGACTCAAAAGAAGTAAAGGTAAGCTCCCCGCTTCCTGTAGTACTAAAGTTTCCGGATGTTTTTTGAACCAAAATCTTTGCCATAGTAATATCATCTGGTGCAACAAGACTCTGGTTTCCACTTCCATTAAAAATCAAACTCTTTGATCCACCCCAGCCTGCATTTGCAGTAACACTATTCAAAGCATAAACATCTGCGTTTGCAGTAACAGCGGCAGAAGCAATAAGAGTTCCATCCACAGTAAGAGCATAGGATGATGATGAAGCAACAGTAACCGCAGAGCTCAAGGTAACAGATGAACCGGAAAGCTTTACGTCTCCTGTAAGATTTAATGCTGTTGTATTAAAACTGATTGTATTCGAAGCATTAATGTCGCCTGCAATACTTACATTTGCATTTCCATTTTGAATAAATGAAGAAACACTTATATCAGGATTTTCTGTGTCTGTTGCAGAAGTTGAATCTCCAAGAGTTAATACACCCTTATGCTTTACTTCAAGAGAATATGAACCGCTTGCACCGTTTGTTAAATCTACAGGGGCCCCGGTTCCGCTTGCGTCTAAAACAGTATCCCCGGAAAGTGTAATTGCCGTAGGGAAAGAAATTCCAGAAGTATCTGAAACAGTAATGATTCCGGAAGTTTTTATTGAAGAAGGGGTTGTTGTAAAGGTTAATTTTCCAACGCTTAATCCACCTGTTCCGCCGTTTAAATTTACAATGCCGCTTGTTTCAAGAGCAAGTTCACCATCATAAGAAAGGCCGGTAGCAGTAATATTTCCGCTTGTCTTTAAAACAAGATTATCAGAATGGACATTCCCCGAAGTTACAGTAAGATTACTTGAACCAGAATCAAGGGTTACAGTTCCAAACTTAGTTGTAGAAGAACCGATTTCTGCTATATTAAAGGTTCCGCTCGAAGCCGCAAGAGTAAGATTTTTTCCTGCACTGGAGCCTGTTATTGAACCGCTTGAATCTACACTGATTTGAGTGCCGCTGATTTTTAAAGAATCGTTTACAGTCACACTCTCAAACGAAACCTTAGCAGACGAAGTTAAATCCTTATTAAGAATAACATCGTTTGTAAATGTAACATCGTTACCTAAATTTAACTTTCCGGCAAATTCAATATCACCCGCACTATGAGTTAAAGATGTTACTGTAAGATTATCTAAAACACTGAGCTTTGAAGATGATGAGCTCGTAATTTTTGCATAAGTTGTGCCTGTATTTGGAGTAAAGCTTTGACTAGTTCCGTTAAAAATAATTGAACCGGTTCCTGTTACAGTTCCGTCTGTATCATCAAAGTCACCGGCAACATACAGGAGGTTGCTATTTGCAAGACTACCTGAACTTGTATTATCAAAATTACCGCCTACAGTGATTGTTCCTGTATTTGTAGTGGAACCATAAGAATTTTCAAAATCGTCTGTTGTTGTTAAAGAGCCTGAATTCTGTAATGTACCACCGTTACTGCTGTATTTAGTTCCAATGCTCAAGGTTCCAGGGTTTATTAAAGTTCCTGAGTGATTATCAAAAAGATTTGTAACAGTTAAAGTTCCGTTATTTGTTAAAGAACCATCCGTATTATCAAATAGTCCGCCAACAGTTGTAGTTCCTGTATTTGTTAAAGTTCCGGCATCATTTAAAAAATCAGAATCTGTAGAAATTGTACCGCCTGTAGAGTTTGTAATAGTTCCGGCACTATTTGTAATTGTCCCGTCTGCACTCAAGGTTCCTTTATTTGTAAAAGTTCCTGTTGAATCATTAAGAAAAACATCAGCTGTTGTTAAAGAAGCCCCGGCAGTCAAAGAAAGACTTCCCTTATTGGTAATTGCCCCATCTGCGCTCAAGGTTCCTTTATTTGTAACAGTTCCTGTTGAATTTACTAAAACATCGCCTGTTGCTGTAACAGAAGTTCCTGCCGCTGCAAGGCTCAATGTGCTGTTTACGGTAAAATCTGTTGTTTCTATACTTGCTGTATCTTTAATCTGAACCGGGGAATCAAGCTGCACTCCATTTGGAAAACTAACAGCCTCTGTACCACTAATAATTATATTTCCGCTTACTAAAATCTGAGTTGCGTTTACAGTTCCGCCTGCGTTAAATTCAAGATTACCGGAAGTTGATGTATCTGCAATTGCATCTGCTGCAACCACAACATTTTTATTAAGCACAGTTGATTTTGCCTGAACCAGATTAAAGCCCGTAATATCAAATTCATTACCAAGCACTACAGATTCTGCAGAATCAAGCTCAATATAAAAGCCTGTGCTTACAGTTATTTTTCCGGCTCCCGAAGTAGAAAAACCTCCGCCACTGCTTTTTGAAAGATTTAATGTTCCGACAGTTAAATCTCCTGCCGTAACAATACTTTGATCCCCTGTTCCACTAAAAATTAAAGATGGAATTGTAGAATCTGCTGCTAAGGTAAGGCTTTGATCCCCTGTTCCGTTAAAAGTAAGACTTGAACCCGTAGATCCAGTAATTTTAGAAACAGAAACAGCTGCAAGTAAGGTCTCTACAGTGTTTGTCTGTAAATCAACCTCATCACTTTCGCCTGGTAAAGCAGTAGCAGCTACCCAGTCCGGGATTGTCTCATCATATACTTCCCAGTTATCAAGGGTTTCCCATAAGTTATCTGTTCCGCCTACCCATCTGTAATTATCAGCAAACAAAGAAACAGCAAGGCCTATAACCAAAGAAAAAACAATGGCCTTTTTGTGAGAAAATAGCGATTTTAAAGCGTCTTTAAGTAGTCCCATTCTCCGCCTACATTATAATATAACACCGGAATAAAAACAGTATTACATTATATTATCGGCAGAAAAAGAGGAAGAAGTGATTATTATTTTTTCAAGAGAGCCGCAAAAGGATTGTAGGTTTCTCCGTCATCATCCTGAGAAGAAAGGTACTTTTGAGCAGTTTGGTCCTGTTCTTTAGAGGTTGCAGGAACAAGGGAAATACGTTTTTGAGCCGCATCAACCTTTTCTACAACCACACTCATTTTCTGCCCGATTTTATAAACCTTACGAAGATTTGTATTTGCAGAAACATCTTCAAGCTCGCTGATGTGAACAAGCCCGTCGATTCCCTTATCAAGATTTACAAAAAGACCAAAATCGGCAATGCGGGAAATCTCACCATCGATTTTTGTACCCGGGCTGAATTTCTTTTCTACATTTTCCCAAGGATCTGCCATAAGGGCTTTAAGACTTACACTCACACGTTCATTTTTCCAGTCTGTATGAATTACTTTGACCTTTATCTCTTCACCAGCCTTTACAACTTCACCCGCATCCGAAACTCTGTCCAAAGACATTTCGCTTATAGGAAGAAGAGCACGGAAGCCCTGAATATTTACAAAAGCGCCGAATTTTTCTATTGATTCAACAACAGCATCTACAATAGAACCTTCTTTTATTTCGCCCGCAAGTTTTTCAAGACCCGCTTCGTGTTCGCGTTCTCCAATCAGACGGTTAGAAACAAGAATATCCTTTCCATCGTTTTTAAATTCTGTGATTATAAAACTAAGATGCTTTCCAACATAATATGATGGCTCTTCCTTTTTCTTAAATCCCATCTGGGAATAAGGACAGAATGCGCGGCTTGATCCAAGTTTTACTTCAAAACCACCCTTGATTTCTTTTTCTACATGACCTTCTACCGGAATATGATTTTGATATGCGTTTTCGAGCATAGACAAATCTGCCTTTCCACCGCTGATTTTTGTTGTAAAACGCATTTCGCCATGAACTTCGCCTGTAAAATAGACTTTAATCTTATCGCCCTCTTTTACACTCACTTCTCCGTTTTCATCTGCAAGCTCAGCCCGGTCTAAAACACCCTCTGATTTTGCATTCAAATCAAGAAAAATAGTTGTGTCTGTAACGGCTACAATTTCTGTTTCAATCTGCTGTCCGATTTCAAGTCTACCCTGCATGTTATACCCCTTTGTTCAAGTTCAACCTTATGTAGTTTTATGTTATCCGTTTTAATACGACGGATTTAAAAAGCATTTTAAATTGTTCAAAGCCTGAATCGCATCACGACGCCCAAGCTCATAAGTCAGCCTGATTTTTGCAGAATCCTTTTCGAGCCTTCCCGCAAGTGGTTTAGAAGAAGGACGGATGATAAATGCATTTTCCGCAATTTCCTGCTGTTCAATATATTCAATTTCCTGATTATAAATTTCGTGACGATTTCTCATCGCTTCTACAAAGTCAGGATAATCTTTGTATTTTTTTTCAATCAGCTTTATAAGGCGGTTCGGCTTTTTTCTGTATCCCTTTTCCTGGGTAAGAACAACAATGTTTTTATTAAATCCGAGCTCTTCGAATTTTGCCACAGGAAGTGAGTCAGCAACACCGCCGTCGTAATAAAGTTTATTTTTGATTTCAACCGGATTAGAAACAAGCGGCATGGAAGCAGAAGCACGAAGCCAGTCCATATTTTCATCCTTTAAAGACTTACACTTGTGATATACAGCCTTACCGGTTTTTAATTCCGTTACTACAACATAATAAGGAACTTTAGATTTAGAAAAAGCAGTGTAATCAAAAGGATCTAAAAAATCAGGGAGTGTTCTGTAACAGAATTCAGTATTAAATAAATCACCTGTTTTAAAAAACGAACGCCAGCCCATATACTGTGGATTAGAACAATACCGCTCAGTATATCTTACAGAACGTCCAACCTGACCGGAGATAAAATTAGACCCATGAATAGCACCGGCCGAAACCCCGATCACACCATCAACTTTTATTTTATTTTCCAATAAAACATCAAGAACACCGGCAGCATAAATACCCCTGTGTCCTCCACCTTCTAAGACAAGACCAGTCATCTTACTCTCCAAGTTTTTATATAATCCTATATTACATAATTTTTGTTTTTTATTCCAATAGTTTTTTCTTTTTTTTAAAAACTATGTTATCCTATTTATATGACATTTAAAAAGTTATCATTTTATCTGTTTAGAATAATTCCCGCCGCAGTACTCCTGCTTCTTTTCTTTAGCCCAATAACCATGGAGCCTATAGAAATCTATGATGAAACTTTTTTACCGACAACGCTTTTTTCTTTTAATCTGCCTTTTTCGGTTTCTCCCTTAATCCAGACATCAGTTTTTAAAATCCTGGATTTTATGATTTATCTTCTTCCTCTCATTTCAATCTTTTTTATCTACACATGCTTTAACAAAAAAATTCCATACAAGATTGTTTACATACTCACAATCGCAGGACTTTCAATTTATCTTTTCTGCAGTGTGTCGTCGTTAATACTTTTTGCAAACACAATAAGATGGTTTAAAAATCTTGATGTTTCAATTTATATACTTTTTGCTTTTGCAAGCCTTAGTCATCTGACGCTCACCTTCTTTGGAATATATTTTTACCGCACTACAAACCCTGAATACGAAGAATCAAAAAACATAATCAAAAATATAGACAGAAAACACCGCTTTTCGATTAAGACAAAACTGATTTTAATTGTTATAGGAACCATCCTCGTAATCCTGATTACATTTACACTTTTGATTTTAAGCGGATATAAAACTCAGATTACCCAGGCAGTAAGTGATATAGGACGCGCACAGTCAGAACAGACGGCAGCCGTATACGAGACAGCAGAAGGTGAAAACAAAAAGATTTCGAGTTTCTTTTCTTCCCAGAAAGTTTCTAACGGATATGCAAGCTCCCCTTTCGACAGAATCGATATAATCATCTCTTCTAAAAACGCACAGATTTTTATGGAAGATATTGATGATAATACCGAGCTTCCGCCTTTCGACACATTTGCATATTCAACCGGAAAAAGAAAAAATGTTCCTGAAGATGAACTTACAATCACAGAAGCACAGGCAAGAGAATACATAAAAAGATTTAAGACAGGACTTTATTTAAGAGAGCCGATTTACAACAGAGCAAGAGGAACCTGTAAATACATCTACCCCGTTACATTGCAGCGCCAGGCAGGAAAAAAGCTTGTAGGATTTTCAATCGTAACTTATAAAGAAGAAACACTGATGGTGCCTTATTATAAAATTAAGATTTTAGTCTTCGCATGCTCAATAATCTTCCTTTATATTTCAGTTGTATTAATCCTCTTCCTTGCCGACTTTATTACAAACCCTCTAATCTTCTTACGGGCAAACGTTCACAGAACTTCTGATGCAATTTCGCAAACCCTTTCCGGTCATTCTAAATTTTCTACTGAATCATTTTCTTTTGAAGATACGATTACAACCCACGACGAAATAAAAGAGCTTTCGGAAGAAATAGATAACACATTCTCGCTGGTAAAGGGAATTGTTCCGTACATTTCTTTTTCTACACTTAAAAATGCTGACCGAGGTTCTTCCCAGAGCCGTTCGCGAGATTTGTGCTTTTTGTTTACAGATATCCGCGGATTTACGACTCTATGCGAAGACCGCTCTCCAAAAGACATTGTAGAAATTCTGAACCACTATCTGGACATCGAAACAGAAATCATTTTAAACAACTCGGGCGACGTAGATAAATTCGTCGGCGACGAAATGATGGCATTTTTCGGCGGCCCTAAAAAAGAATACAACGCCTGCAAAGCCGCCATGGAAATACGGGCCGCTATGCGAAAGGAACAGCAGCAGGCACTCCAGAGCGGAGAAGACGTAATTTCAATCGGCATTGGTATAAACACGGGTAAGGTAGTATTCGGCTCTGTGGGATCAAAATCGCGTATGGATTTTACTTCCATCGGAGACACCGTAAACCTTGCAGCAAGACTCGAAGGCGCAAACAAAGCCTACGGTTCAAAGTCGATTATCACAGAAGCAGTTTACAAAAAACTCAAAGACGCATTTGTCTGCCGCGAGCTTGATTTTATCACCGTAAAAGGAAAATCAGAGCCGGTCCGCATTTACGAGATTTTACAGATAAGCACAGAAGCTTCGGATAAGCTCTACGAAATAAAAAATCTCTTTGAAAAAGGTCTTCATGCATACAGAAAACAGAACTGGGATAAGGCAGAACCTTTCTTCAAAGAATGCGCAGAAAAATACAACGATATGCCGTCAATCATCTTCCTGGACCGCATCAAGCACTTTAAAAAGAATCCTCCGGACCGCCGCTGGGATGGCGTTTTCGTTATGAGCGTAAAATAATTTTCTCCTTTTTTTAAAATTTTGATGTATAATTTAATTAATGAAATATATTCACCGTGAGCACCTCATTGCTACTGAGCATAGAAACAGAATTATTTCTTTCACCATAGCAAGCTTCAGTCTTTTATACCTGATAGCTTATACCTTTATTTTCTGGAAACTGAACATCCTCCCCATGTTCAATTTTAACCTCATAAGCGTAATAGTTTTCTCGCTACTCACCTTTCTTGTCATAAAATTCAACCTTGTCATTTCAACCTTCCTCATCACCGGCATAGAATTAATCATATTTCAATTCCTGGCTGAATATTATCTTGGCTCAGAAACCTTCTTCCACGTTCTGCTTTTGATAATGTCTATAATTCCGTTCTTCATCTTCGGAAAAAAGCTTCTTCTTTCTTTGATTACCGCTGTGATTCCTGCCGCCCTTTTTATCATCAATGTAGCAGGCTTTATTCATTTTGAAGGAATAATCAGGATTTCTCCAAAAATCATAAAATATATCTATGATTCAAACATCATAATCACCTGTTTTATAATCCTTATCAGTGTCCTTCTTTTTGCTTTCATGGTTTCCTATATGGAAGAAAATCTTAGAGCCCAGGTAGAAATCCAGTCGGAAAAGCTTCAGAAAAAAAATAACGAAATAATCAAAATGCAGCACGACGCCATCATCAGCCTTTCAAACTTAGTAGAAGACCGCGACGGAGACACAGGAGAACACGTACAGCGCACGGCAGATTATGTAAGCCTTCTTGCTCAGATTGCCAAAGACGAAGGAATTTATACAGAAATTATTACAAATGATTATATATCGCTTTTACACAGAGCAGCCCCACTCCACGATATAGGAAAAATTGTTGTTTCGGATACGATTCTTAAAAAAACCGGCAAACTTACACCCGAAGAATTCGACGAGATGAAAAAGCATGTAAAAGAAGGACGCAGAATCATTCTTGATGTTCTTGGCTCTTCGAACGACAAAGAATACGTAAGGATTGCAAGCGAAATAGCATCTTATCATCATGAACGCTGGGACGGAAACGGCTACCCTTATAATCTCTTCGAAAAAGAAATCCCTTTGAGCGCAAGAATCATGTCGATTGCAGATGTTTTCGATGCCCTTGTTTCTCCACGCTGCTACAAAAAACCATTCTCGCTCGAAACTGCATTTGGAATAATTAAAGACAGTGCCGGAACACAATTTGACCCGGTTCTCGCAAAATTATTTGTCGAAAACCGGGCCTTGGTAGAAGATATTTTCTATAAATATCAGGATGATTAATCCCCCCCCTGATTATTTTCTGATTTTTTTACGCTGATTATTTTACAGGAATTCCGCAATCCTTATGTTCTTCTTCCCAAGACTGAGCAAGACGTAAGATTAAACTTTCGTTGAACATCTTTCCTGCAAACTGCATACCGATTGGCATATTGTCTGCACCAGTACGTCCTGCCGGCACGTTGATTGAAGGAATGCGCGCAAGATTAACAAAGGTTGTATAAAGATCCGAAAGATACATTTCAAGAGGATCGTCCACTTTAGAGCCGAGTTTGAATGCCGCAGTTGGACAGGTCGGACAAAGGATGATGTCGTATTTTTCAAAAACAGCGGCTACTTCCCTCTGGATTCTTGCTCTTACAGTCATACCTTTTTTATAAGTATCACCGGAGAACTGTTCAGAAAGAACGTAGTTACCGATTACAATACGACGCTTTACTTCAGGACCAAAACCTTCGGATCTTGTGTCTACATAAAGTTCATCATAACCCTTACCGTTATCAACACGGCGGCCATAACGAATACCATCAAAACGGCTTAAGTTAGAAGCAGCTTCTGCAAGGGCAATTACATAATAAGAAGCGATTGATGCGTCGAGGATAGGAAGGTCAACTTCTTCTACAACGGCACCTTTTTTAGTAAACCATTCGCGTGTTTCGCCAAAGCATTTTACAACATCAGGATCTGCACCTTCTGTTTTAAGGAACTGCTTTGGAATTGCAACCTTTATTTTAGAAAATTCTGCATCGCTCAAAGCCTGTAAGTTTTTGATTGAATCTACGTTTGGAAGTTCTGCAGAAGTATCATCAAAAGTATCTGTTCCGCACATAAGACTCAAAGGCTCTGCAATGTCACCTGGTGTATGACCAAGAATACCAACCTGATCAAGAGAAGAACCGTAAGCTACAACACCCCAGCGGCTTAATACACCATAAGTTGGTTTAAGACCATAGATACCGCAGTATGACGCAGGAAGTCTTACAGAACCACCAGTTTCTGTTCCAAGACCGAACAAAGCCTGATTAGCAGCAACAGCCGCTGCAGAACCACCCGAAGAACCTCCCGAAACAAATTCGCGGTTGATCGGATTACGGGTTGGACCATAGCTTGAATATTCTGTAGAAGAACCCATTGCAAATTCATCCTGATTACATCGGCCAAGAGGAATTGCACCTGCGTTTTCAAGGCGTTCGATTACAGTAGCATTATATGGAGCAACATAGCCTTCGAGGATTTTCGAAGCACATGTTAATTTATGTCCTTTACAGTTGATGTTATCTTTGTTTGCAAAAGGAAGCCCCAAAAGCGGTTTTTCCGAAAATAATTTATCGATTGTGCCGTTTGCCTTAGCCTGGGAAATCAATTTATCTGCAGCTTCTGCCTTAGAAACAGCATCATCATACATTTCTATAAAAGCATTAAGCGGAATTGAGGCAGATTTATCCTTATTAAAAGTATCAATAGCATTCTGAACAAGCTGAACACTGGTAATTTTCCCGGCCTTCAAAGCACCCCGGGTTTCATCGATTGTATAATACATTTAAAACTCCAAAAAAAACGGATTTGCTATAGTTTCTTATCCTATCCTAAGCCGCTCGATAAATCTCGCGAGCCGTTCTTGTGTAAATCCTAAACAACAGTCCCGATGGACTGTTGTTTTTAACGGATTTGCTATTTTAGGCACCCTCTCCCAAAACCTTAGGTACCTGGAAGTAGCCGTCCATGAAATCTTTGCTTACTTTTTTTACGTCGGTAATTTCAAGGCCGCCTTCCGGAACATCCTCTCTAAGCTTATCAGCCTGAGTTTTAGGATATGCGTCGTACGGGTTTTCGCTGTCATCATATTTCGAAAGAATATCAAAATAGCCGACAATATCATCTACCTGCTTTTTTAAAGTGTCCATATCCGTTGAATCCGGAGACAGACGAGAAAGATAAAGCAGATTGTTAAGAGTTTCTTCATCAATTTTTTTGTGTTGTGTTGCCATATAGTCCTATTATAATAAAAAAATCTTTATGCTTCTATATGTTTGATTGTTTTATCATAAATCTTTTTATAGAAGAAAAGTGTAAACATAAGCGATGCAAATTCTGCAATCGGGAATGCCCACCATACAACATTAAGATTGCCCGAAAGAGACAAAAGCCAGGCAACAGGAAGAAGAACAATCAGCTGGCGGACAAAGCTTACAAGCATACTCTGAACACCCTTACCCAAAGCCTGTAAAACACATCCCAGCATGATACAGATAGCAGCAAGAGGGAAATGAATGGCGATGATTCTTAAAGCAATTTCACCAATGCGGTAAATTTCGGGAGTAGCATCAAAAAAAGAAAGAAGAAGATGAGGGAAGAATTCAAAAATAAGGATTCCAAAAACCATGATTGATGCAGCGCCTATACATCCAGTCTTAATAGTATCGGTCATCCTCTTTTTCTTTCGCGCCCCGTAGTTATAGGCGATGATAGGAACGGCACCGTTATTAAGCCCAAAAACCGGCATAAAGATAAAGCTCTGAAGCTTAAAATAAATTCCGAATACAGTCTGGGCATCCTTCGTAAATCTTCCAAGAATGATGTTTAAAAAGTAAACCATTACAGAACCCACAGAGCCGAGGATGATAGAAGGAATACCGACTGCAAAAATCATCTTTATGATTTTAGGATCGGGCAGAAGTTTACGTAAATCAAAATGGATTTCTTTATTGCACTTAAGATTTAAGATGATGGAAACAACAAGGGCAGCAATCTGTCCGATTACAGTAGCCCACGCTGCCCCCGCAATACCCATGGCAGGACATCCAAAATATCCGAAAATCATAATCGGGTCTAAAATAAGATTGAACACAGTACCCGTAAGCTGACTCACCATGGAAAGTGTTGTTTTTCCGGTAGACTGTAAAAGTCGTTCAAAAGTGATGGAACCAAAAAGACCAAAAGACATACCGACAACAATGCGAAGGTAAGTAACACCATAATTCTGGATGATAGGATCTGTAGTCTGTTTTTCAAAAAAGATCTGCGGAACAAATAAACTTAAAGCTGCAAAAACAAGATATGTCACAATTGTAATAAAAATACCGTTCATTGCAGCCTTATCAACACTTTCCTGATCCTTTTCTCCAAGCTTACGCGATAAAACCGCATTAATACCAACACCAGTACCAACCGCAAATGCTATCAAAAGGTTTTGAATCGGGAACGCTACCGAGATGGCATTCATCGCATCGGTAGACATACGCGCAACAAAGATACTGTCGACGATGTTATAACATGCCTGAACCAGCATCGAAATCATCATCGGAAAAGACATCTGCCACAAAAGCTTATTTACAGGCATAATACCCATCTTATTTTCAGATGTCGAAACATTCATCGTCTTATCCATAAAAAATCCTCAATACAATATCGTTCAAGTATAATGGTTATAAAAATTTTATGGAAGATAGGGTGAAGATTTGAGCGGTCTTTTTTGTATTAGTTATTTATCCGGTAAAAAACCTTTATCCCTTTACTGCCCCGCTTGTAATTCCTGAATAAATATGCTTCTGGCATAAAATAAAAACTATGAATGCAGGAATCATGGAAATAATAACGCCGGCACAAATCAGATTATATTTACTGCCAAGCGGGCCTGTGAAGGTATAAAGAGAAATTGCCACGGTCCTAAGGTCCATATCCTGTAAATAAAGATTTGCGCAATAATATTCGTTATAGCATCCTACCCCTTTTAATATCATAGTGGTTATTGTTGCCGGTTTTAAAAGCGGAAGAATTATTTTCCAGTAAATCTTAAAAAAAGATGCTCCGTCCATGATTGCCGATTCATCGAGCGAAACAGAAATGTTTTCCATAAACTGAATGAATATATAAATGGAAATTACATCTGTTCCCATCATCAGGATGATATAGCCGTAAAGATGATTAATAAAACCAAGCTTACCCATTATGGAATATACCGAAACCTGCATCGCAACACCCGGAAGAAGAGTAGCAAAAAGAAAGAGTCTACGAATCAAAGTATTGCCCGGAAAACGGAACCTGTTTAAGATATATGCCAGCTGAGAGCTTATGATGATTGAACCCGCAAGAACACAAACTAGCACAACAAAAGAATTAAGAAAGGCACGACCCATGTTTGCAAGTTTAAAGGCTTCCAGAAAGTTTTTAAAATAAAAGATCTTTGGAAGCACCATTACCGATGTAGACTGATACTCTTCCGCATTTTTTAGAGCAGTGATTATACAGGAAACAAGAGGAAGAATTGTCCAGAACGCAAAGAAAACCAGAACCAGATATTTTAAAGTTGTAAAAATAACAGACTCATATCTTACTTTTTTTTCTACCATCATAAAATATCCCCCTTACCGTTACCTGTATCTGCATTTTTAAAGGCATATTTTAATACCAGTTTTTGAATTATTGTTGCTATAAAGATTATGAGCAGCAGGAAAACCGCCATGGCAGAAGCAAGCCCAACCTTCTGACTCGTATGTGCCACCTGATCCATAATGATAAAGTATGTTCCCGTCCCGTTAGCACCCTTAGTGATGACAAACGGAGGTTCAAAAGCGCTTAAGGAACCTGTAATGGAAAGAATAATATTCAGGGTTACGATTGTCTTGATGCTCGGAAGAATTATATGAAAGAACTGCTGGAACTTCGATGCACCATCCAGCTCTGCAGCCTCATAAAGCTCTGCATCTACCGACATGATTGCCCCTATAAATAAAACCGTGTTCTGCCCCAGATACCTCCACACAGAAGTTCCTACAAGAGAGACGTTATTGAGCCCCTGAGTCTTGAGCCAGTAAGGAAGGCTTTCCATCGGTATACCAATCCAGCTAAGGACAGTATCTAAAACAAAGCCGTGTGTAAAAAAGAATTTAAAGATAAAACCGATTGCAATACCATTTATAAGAAAAGGGAAAAAGAGGATTCCCTTGAATACATTTCCAAGTTTAGTCTTAAAGCTTAAGAGAGTTGCAAGAAGCAGCGCAAGAACAAGCTGGACAACAGACCCTCCCATATAATAAAGGGAAAGTTTAAGAGAATTAAAGATATCATCGCGGGTGAATAAATCCCTGTAGTTTTTAAGTCCTACAAAGGTCCTTTCACCAATATATTTCATTTTATAAAAGCTGTAAGTTATCATTTCGCCGAAAGGCAGATATGTAAAAGTAAAAAGTAAAAGCAGCGGGATGGTAATAAAAACCGCAATAACCAGCCACTTTGAATAACGTATGTTTATTTTTTTAATATTCATAAATCAGTCCTTTTGAAATAACAGGGCTTTTGCAGCCACAAAAGACTGCATCAGCCCGTTGACTGTTACATCATTACAGTAATTAATATCTAATTTCTACACCTTCGCTCTTCTGTGCATCAGACCAGGCTTTATTCCATTCTGCCATGATGTCATCAAAGCTCTTTGTTCCGTTTACAGCGTGTTCAATAATCTGCTGAACTTTAAGATTTCCGCCCGCATTGATGTTGAGCTCTGATTCAGAGTTAAGTGTATTGAACAAATCTGATTCCCCTTCTGCAGAAGGATTATCCGATACAAACGCAACATTGTTATCCGAGAATGCAGAATAAGCAGCAGGATAATTATTGTCTGTGGCAGCGATTGGAATACCACCTTCGTTGAATGCAAATCCTGATTTTTCTGTAAACCACTTAACAAAAATCATGGCTGCATTTTTATTATTATCCGAAGCTTTTGCGTTTATACCAAAGCAGTAGTCCGGACCTGCAGAAGCATACTGTTTACCATTGATTGTAATCGGGAAGGTCATATAACCTATATCATCAGGATTAGGACCGGCTCCCTGCATCTGAGTAAATGCCCATGATCCTAAAACCATAGTTCCGATTTCACCGCGGTTAATCATACCCTTACAGCCTTCCCAGTCGGTTGTTGTATAGTCATCTTCAATAAGTTTATTTGCTGCAGCATCATAAAGAACCTTATAAACTGCATAAGCATGTGTTCCATCACCATAATTCCTAAACGGATTTGCTGTATGAAGGAATACATTGTTCATATAATCTGCATCACCTGTAGCAGAACCGCCAAGATATGCATCCCACGCACCCATAGTCCAGCCTGCCGCATAGTTTGTGTAAAGTGGAATCGCATTTGTCTTTTCTTTAATAAGCTTAAGGTCTGCAATAAATTCTTCTGTTGTTACAGGAAGCTTTGTAATGCCTGCCTCTTTGAATACCTTCTTGTTGTAAAGCACACCCTGGGCATTTCCTGTAGAAGGAATACCATATACTTCTTTTTCGTATTCCCAGTTAGTTGCAAACTTGATCTGCTTTTCCATTGTTCCAAGATCACCAAAAGAAATAAAATAATTTTTTAATTCCTTTTTGTCGATTGCAGGAATCATCATAATATCGCCCCAGTCACCTCCCTGAAGACGCAGCAGAGCGGTACTTGCATAATCAGTAATTCCTTCAATTTCGATCTTGATGTTTGGATACACCTTGTTGAATTCTTCAAGATATTTTGCAAAAGTCACTCCGGTATAAGAATCCCCAAGCATATCTGTTCGGTGGGTAAGAAGTTTAAGTGTCGCAGTAATATCTGTACCAGTTTTTCCAAGCTCAACATCTGCATACTTTAAAACATTACCGGCTGAACTCTTAACATTTTCTTTTTTTGAACATGCCGCAAAAGAAACCAACACAGCTGCAGTCATTAAGACTGACATAGCCCTTACTAACTTTTTCATTAAAAAGCCTCCTAAATTAACTTTTATTTTTTAAGTTAATTTAAGTTTATCATTAACTAATTTTAAAGCAAGTTTAAAGTAAAATTAAGTTAAAAATTAATCGTTTAACCAATAAAAAAAATCCAAAAAAAACACTTCACACAAACTTTTCTTTTAGAATTTGACAGATTCACATAATGGGACAATAATTTTTTCTAACTATTTACAAAGGACTACGGAACAAAAGAACAGCTTTTAAAAAAAGGTACTTCAAAAGTGATAGAAGACGATCCGGATGATGTGGAATTGCAGTCTGCAATTTATGCAGCGTTAGTATTTGCCGGTTATACATATTCTGCTACTCTTTATTCAAATCCATCATACACAAAATTTTATGAAACTTATTCTGCCTCAACTGTTCAAAGTGTTAAAATTAGTATCGTAAGACAATAAAATAATTACTATTTCATAAAAAAAGGTCGGTTTTCTAACCGACCTTTTTTTATATAAGTTACAATTGACATCAAAAATAAAAAAATCTTTGATATTCCTCTTTTAAAAGAAATATGTTATTCCAAAATAAAGCTTAAAACAATTTAGTAAATACACTGCAGCCGGGAAAGGATTATTGAGACTGTATTCTTCAGAAGAATCTTCGGATGCATCATAAATAAGGCATTTTGTAAAACACTTCATGCCATAAAACTCGCCTCCAATGCAGAGACCTAATTTCCCTTTACCTGCCTGCCATATTGGGACTGACCATCCTGTCTTTAGATATAAAGATTCAAAACCATATTTTGAAAAACTACTTCCTATTCCCAAACTAAAATTTTCATAACCAAAAAACGTATAAAAAATCCCGGACACATAAGGTTCATCTATCCCATGCATTGCATTACCGCTGATTATTATTCCTAACCCTAGAGTATAATTAGAATCAAAAAGATAATACCCGTTAAAATCTAATTCAATAAAAGGTTTTATAAAAAAACTTGAGGAAGCCTGCAGACTAATCTGATAATTTATTGGAGCCCCCGAGTTTGATTTTTCTTCATTTTCATTTTCTGCATAAGCCAAAAAAACTGTACACAGAAAAACAAACATTAAAATTATTCTTTTCATTATTTGATTATAGCATGACGGAAGAAAAATTTCAGGAGAGTTGTAAACTAGAACAAATCACCCCTTGAACGAGAAACACCCCCGTAATGTTTACAAAGCCAACTCATAAGTGAGCAAGAACAAACGGATGACACACCCGGAGAGTTGGATATTAATCTTTATAATTGAAGTGGATTTTATACCCATTAGGAAATGCCCTAAACCAACCAGTACTTTTCCGAATTTTATTCCACTGTTCTTCCGTTCCTCTAAAATAGATATCATTAAGACTATAACAGCCACCAAAGGTACTTTGGTGTTGTGAATATGAATTTTCGTCATATATTGTTGTCAATGTCTCTGGAATAATAATACTTCTTAAATTATAACAGTTTACAAATACTCGCTTTTCAATTATTTCAAGTTTCTCAGGTAGAACTATTTCTTCCAAACAGGAACAACAATTAAATAAACTTTGTTTCAATGTCTTCATGTTTTTTGAGAGAATTACAGTCTTAAGATTAGGTGAACCTGAAAATGCACCCTCTCCAATAGACGTTACACTGTCTGGGATTTTTAACTTCTCAAGACCAGGACAAGAAGAAAAGGCAGATTTCCCAACAGATATCACTCCTTCTGGAATTTTGATACTTTTTAAAAAAGTACATCCCTCAAAAGCACTATTTCCAATATCTACTACTCCATATGGTATTTCTATATTTACAAGATTCTTACAACCTTGAAATGCTTTTTCCTTTATTTCCGTAAATCCCTCACAATCCTCAAAAGAAAGATTAATAAATTTCATATAGTTCAAATTAAGAGCTTCTTTTATTTCTTCACAAACCGGTTCAAATACAATAACTTTATAAGGGTTATCTTCTGTGTTTACATCAAGTCCTGCAAGAATATCAGATAATTCAGAAGAATGAACCCTAATCGTATCATCCTCCTTATTTGCTCCGGGATTTGATTCACAGGAAATAAAAAGACTTATAAAGATAGATATCAAAAAAACACTAATTAACTTTCTCATAATAACCTCTCAATAAAATCTACTTTGTACAATTATACTTAATTACCAGATTTAAATGAAAACTTTTATCCCAGCCATCAACTTTTATAATATCATTCCATTGTTCTTCTGAACCTGCATAATATATTTCTAAAAGAGAAGGACAATTAAAAAAAGCATCTTCATTTATTTCTACTAAAGTCGCAGGTAACTTTAGTTTCTTAAGTAATAAACACCAATAAAAAGTTTGAGATTTTATCTCAGTAACACCAGATGGAATCTCAATTTCTTTAAGTTTTGAACACCAGTTAAAAGCTTGTTCATCAATATATGTAAGTTTTTCTGGAAGTATTATTTCTTCCAGATTCGGGCACTCATAAAAAGCAGATTTACCAATACTTTGAATGTTTTTTGAAAGTTTTATATCATAAAGAGCCATACAATAAAGAAAAGCAGACTTTCCGATACTACATACAGAATCTGTCATTCTCACCTTCTTTAAATTTACACACCCATAAAAAGCTCCATCGACAATTTCTGTAGTTCCTTCAGGTATTCCTATAGAAGTAAGATTTCTACACTGGTTAAAATATACTTCATAATTTTCATAATCAACAAAGGAAAGGCTTACGTATTTTCTTGGATTATTATACAATGCATCGTGAACTTCCATTTTTTCTGGTTCAGATACGACGATTACATATGGGTCATCGGGGGTGTTTTCTTCAAGATTGACAAGATAATCATTAAGATCAGGAGATTTTACAACGACTTTTTGGCGCCTCTTACCAGATGCATCAACATCACAGGCCACTACAAACAAAGCACAAATAAGGCATAAGCCAAACAACAACTTTTTCATATATCCCTCGTCATCACAATTTTTTCATATATTTTAATAATATATACATAAAATTATAAATGAGATATACGTTTTTCTCAAGAAATAAATTTAGGATTTTCTCTGCAAACTGATTTATTAAAAATGATGATTAATACCGCTTTGCTTCATAATAGCATTTGCCGTATGTCTTGATTTTATCTTTGAATCAACTGTAAAATTTCTATTTGTTATGGGGCTGTAATAAATGTCATGATCACCTTTGCCATGTCTTACAAAACTGCATCCATTTTGAAGAAGAATATCCCTAACCTTTTTTTCATATTCAGCCATTATGCAAACACCTTTTCTCTGCGTTCGACATTAAAATAAAATGAATTTACTTTTGGTGTTTTATTAAGTTCGATTAATTCTGGAGCGGCAAAACGTACACGTTCAAAAAGTGCGTCTAAAGAACCACCTTCAAGAACAAGACCAGGAATGTCGTCACTCTGGGCAATCCAAACACTTGCTTCTTCATCCCATGTAAAATCTACTCTGTATTCCATATTTGACTCCTGTTTCGTATTATAAACCACATTTTGAATTTTGTCATTCTGAATTCATTTAAACAAAAAAAAGCCAGCAGCTTGCGCACTATCGGAAGCCCGTTAAAAAAAATCGTACGACAGTACGATTTTTTAGGGTTCTCCTCCTAACTGCGCTCGGGGTGAGACTATGCGAACCCCGTCGTAGATAGCTGCTGCACTTAACTACAGCTGACACTTTATCTGTTAAAATGTTTTAAATAAAAAAAAGCCAGCAGCAGAAAGATAAATCTTTCTCCCGCAGTTTAGCGGATGAGCCTAAAGAATGCTGACGCATCCTTCTTAACGGCTCTCCGATAAGAGCGTCTACTTTTCTACGTTCCCTCACTGCGTTCGCTCACTACCGAGTTTGCTTCGCAAACATCGCGCTTGAGAGCCTAATTGTGCGGCTGCACCGACAGCCGCTGCGCTTTGCGCAAATCGTTCTGCTGCTCTCTAGCGGGCACCGGTGTTAAGATAAACAAGGTTAAATAAAAAAAGCCAGCAGCTACTTACTTTCCCGCTAGAGAGCAGTATCATCAGCGTTAGAGAGCTTGACTTCCGTGTTCGGAATGGGAACGGGTATTGCCTCTCCACTATGGCCACTGGCATTTTATTCAT
>JAEESN010000014.1 GCA_016286365.1 Treponema sp. | reverse complement strand
TGATAAACAGAAAGAGATTATTGCTTCCAAAGGCAAATTGATTGATGCTTATAGATTGCCAGTAGGTACATTCCCGACAACAGATGTGGGAACTGATATTATTATCATGACATCATGGGAAAAAGATAGAAATGAAATAGATTTAAAAAATCATTTAGCTGGAGTTAAAGCACATGCACAACTTACTAATGAGAGACTTAAGAAGAGACAGGAAGATTATCTTAATAATCTTTCTTCTGGGGAATGGTTCAAACAGCATCCTGAAAAAATCTTAGGTGAAGTAAAAACACGAACAAATCGTTTTGGCAAGATAGAAGAATATGTTGCAGTTCACGAAGGTCTTACTGTTCAGGATGAATTAAATAAGATTGATTCAATGCTTCCTCAGATTGAACAAGAAACAAAAATTTCAAATATTCCTGTAGAAGATATTTCAAAAGCTTTTGCAGAAATATATAAAGATTCACCTGAAAAAGCAGCAGAATCTACTCAAGAATTTACCGAAGCTTTGAAACAAATGGATTTTCATAAACTCGGACATTTTATACTCTGGGGAGTTGCCGGAGGCGATAAAATTAGTGTGCCTGTAAAAGCTGCTACAAAAAAAATCTTTGAAAATTATACGGGAAAATCATTTCCATTATTTGAAGATATTGATGATGAAACGGAAAAACGTCATCTTATAGAACTCTGGTTTGCAAAGAATACTAATGTTGCACATATTGATAAATGGAACAGAGGTTATGATTTACATTCTGAACAGGATGTACTTGAATATCTTGTTTCACTTGGTTCTGGAACACAAGGTGGAAAAGAACGTATTAATGATTTTTTTGAAAAAAATTCAAATGATCAGGAACGCATTAAATTCCTTATAAACGAATATGGTTTGTATGATTCTTTTGGTGCTTTATTTGATATGTCTTGTAATAACAGTTCTAAAGGAATTAAAGTTGTTGCATACATTACAAATCCGGATACAGAAGAAGTTAGTAAATTTGATAGAATGGTTTCATGGAAAGAAATTTGTAATGAAATTAAACGTCAACGTTTGCTTGAAAGCTATCTTGATAAACCAGTAAAGAAAACTGTTTTAAAAGAAAATAATACACAAACTCAAAAAGAATCTGTTCAAAATGAAAAAGAACAAATATCAGAAAATAAATCAATTTCTAATTCTGATAAAAAATATCCTTCACCAGCTTTAAATCAGAAATGGAATTTAAATAAAGCTCCTGGTGAAGTAATGTCTGCCAAAGAATTCTCACATCTATATGGAAATGATTTTGATGAAAAAGAATTTCCAATCTGGGCTGCCACAGACTGGGAAGGGAAAATTGATTTATCAAAACTCACAGAATCCCAGCTTGAATATCTTCATAACAGTAAAAACTATATCCAGGAAGATATTAACGTATGGACTCATAGAGTTTTATTTACTTCCGGCGATATATACAGAAAAATTGAAGCTCAGAGAGAACTTCTAAATTCTGAAATAATTCATAATGGAGAAAATTCTGAAAAAGCAAATATTTATAAAAATAATATAACATTACTTGAGCAATCAAGAAAAACTCCTCTTAAAATTCAGAATATTAATTTTGGACTAAAATCATCTTTGGCAGAAGAATTTATGGTTACACATTTTGATGAAGATAATAATCCAATTGAATTAAATCTCCAGGAATCTTTCATCTTATGGGCAGCTAATGAAACTTTAGCTACACAAAGATACAGAGGATATATTGATTTTGCAACTGCAAATATTTCAAGAGAAGAACTTGGAGAAGAAATAACTTTTAGTGATGTTATTGATTATATAGATGGAAAATCAGTAAAAGCTGAGGCTTTAAGAGTCTGGAATTCTTCACGTATGACCGAAGAAGAAAAAAAAGCAGAAAAAGCACAAAGAAAAATTGAAGCTGATAAAAAACGACAGGCTCGTTCTGATGTTGCTAATAAACTTTTTGAACGCTATCTTCATGAAGGTCTTAATGAAAAAACAATTGTAAAGCTTGAGCATGAATATAATCTTCGTTTCAATTCTTATGTAATTCCGGATTATTCAAAATTACCATTATTCGTTGATGGAATGAGTGCTTATAAAGGAAATAATAAATTTAAACTTTATAAACAGCAGATTAAAGGAATTTCTTTCTTATGCAATAAAGGTAATGGACTTTTGGCTTATGATGTCGGAGTCGGTAAAACGGCAGCTGGAATTGTAGCAACCGTAAATCAATTGCAGACAGGGAGATGTAAAAGAGCTTTAATAGTCGTACCAAATCAAGTTTATACAAAATGGTATACAGATATTAAAGAATTATTTCCAAATATTAAAATTAATGAACTATATAATTTTAATAATGAATCAGTAAAAGATTATAAAGATAAACAAAATCCTCATAAACTTAATATACCTGAAAATTCTATTTCACTTTGTACTTATGAAGCTTTAAAAAATATTACATTTAATGATGAGTCTTGTGAAAATGAATTATTTGAAGATTTTGCAAATCTTGTAAGTGGTGATTTAAATAATGAGGGAACTCATGATACGGCCAGTACACTTGAAAAAATTAAAGGTGTTATTGGAGCTGCAAGTCATGTAAAAGATGAATCATATTATTTCTTTGAAGATTGCGGATTTGATAATCTTACTGTAGATGAAGCTCATAATTTCAAAAATCTCTGGGTAGTACCACGACCTAAAAATAAAAGAGGTTCAAATGAATATGCAGGTATTCCAAGCGGTAAACCTTCAAATCGTGCATTAAAAATGTATGCTATGACACAGTTAGTACAACGTCATAATAATGACAGAAATGTCTTTATGCTTACTGCAACACCTTTTACAAACAGTCCGACAGAAGTTTATTCTATGCTTGCATATATCGGGCGAGAAAGATTAGTAAAATCTGGTATTCATAGTTTAACAAATTTCTTTGACCAGTTTGCACAGACCAAACAGGAGCTTGGTGTTGCTTCAAATGGTGAGGTTGATACAAAACAGGTGATGAAGAATTGGAAAAATTTACCAGCTTTACAATCTATTTTAACAGAATTTATAGATAAAGCAGATGGTGAAGAAGCTCTTATTATAAGACCATATAAATCTACCCACTTAAAACCTCTTGATATGTCTGAACTTCAAAAACAGATGAGAGAAATGGATGAAAAAAGAATGGCTGAGGTAAAAGACGGTAATAGTGCTGCTATTATTGTTGCTATGAATAACATGAGGATTTCTTGTGTTGCTCCAGCTTTGGCAAATCCTGATATGTATGAAGGATTGGAACTTCCGCCTCTTTCTGAACTGGTAGAAACTTCTCCAAAACTTAAATTTGTCTGTGATTCTATTATTGATATGTATAAAGATAATCCGGAAAAAGGACAATTTATGTATATCCCGTTAGGAAAAGAATCACATGGAATTATTAAAGATTATCTTGTTAAACATGGCATACCAAAAGAAGCAGTTGAAATCATAAACGGTGATATAAATAATACTCCGGAGAAAAAAGAAAAAATTGTTTCTAAATTTAATGATATAAAAAATAAATGCAAAATTATTATTGGTGGTAAGAATACTTCTGAAGGTATTGATTTAAACGGTAATAGTTTTGTCATGTATAACTGTTCTTTGGGTTGGAATCCTTCAGAAACAATTCAGGCTGAAGGAAGAATTTGGAGACAGAATAATAATCAAGGTCATGTTCATATCGTTTATCCTGTTATGAATGATAGTATTGATTCTGTTTTATATCAGAAACATGATGAAAAAATCAGCCGTATAAATGAACTTTGGAATTATAAAGGTGATACTTTAAATGTTGAAGATATTAAACCTGAAGATCTAAAATTTGACCTTATTAAAGACCCTGATAAAAAAGCAAAACTTATTCTTATGGAAAAAACAAAAGATGCACGTTCTGAATTATCTCATATTGTTTTAAAATTAAAATCATATGATGATATAATTGAAAGAAGAAAAAGTCTTAATTCTGAATTTACCCGTTTACAAAACATGGTAAATCATTATGAGGAACAAATTAAAGAATATAAAGATAGAGAACTTGAAGTTCCTTCCTGGATTACAACGAGTTTAAAAAATTATAAAAAGGAATTTCAAAAAAATGAAAACCAGAAAATAAGCATTGAAAATAAGCTTAATTCTCTAAATATTTATTCTCAGGAAGATGAACAGAAATATGTAGAAAACCTTATCACACAGAAAAGAATCTGTGAAGAAAAAATTCAAAATATGGAACATTCTCTTCCGGAAATATTAAAAGAACTCAAACTTGCAAGACTTGAAGAAAAAGTTATGGAATATCCAATTGAAAAACAAAGAGAAATTCTTACTGCAGATATTCTTAATAATCTTCGACCAATGAAAGAAGTTGAAGTTGAAATTAAAACTCAACGACATGAAAAAATGCTTTCTGAAAAATTAAATGCCGGAGAAATAACAAAAGAAGAGTATGAAACTTATAAAGCTGCAGGTTATGAAAAGTATCAGAAATGGCTTGATGGTGAAATTGAATTCCTGGATGAAAACATCTATACTGATAATTCAGAAAACACAGTAAAAGAAGAAATTCCAGACAATTCAAATATAAATCAGGATAAGAAAAATAGTATTTCAGAAGATAAGTCCGACAAAAATGAAAATACAAATTCTGATAATAATCTTAAAGACTTTATCAATGATGAAAATAGTTTGTTCTATAATTTTGATAATGATGACTTATCTGCAGGTTCTATTACTTATGGATATCGATCCGTAAAGTATGATGACAAGGCAATTACATCAAAACAGATAACCCAAGCTGAAATGACCAGGGATAAAATTATTTTACCTATTCTTAATGGTAAAGAAAGCAGTTTATATGTTAACTTTAAGGATTTTATCAGACATGGCGTTTTAGATATTGTTGGAGCAAAAATAGAATTATCTCCGGATAATAAAACTATATCCAAAACAGGCTGGGAACAGTTACATGCAGCTATGAATATTTATCGTGATAAACAGTTTGAAACTTTCAGATTTATTTTAATCGACAGAAAAACACATGAAGTTAATGAACAGTTATCTTGTTGTTGTTTCTTACCAAACTTGCAGCGAATAGGAACAAAAGATGGAGCAACAATCAAGCAGGTTATAACTCGTGCCGAAGAGACTGATTCTTTAATTGTTGCAGTTCATAATCATCCTAGTGGAAATATTGAACCTTCTATGGAAGATGAACATGCAACTAAAGCTCTAAAAGAAATATTTACCCGTTCAGATGGTTTATCTCGATTTGCAGGACATATTATTCTGGATCATAATTCTTTTTCTTTATATACTCCTGAAAATAATTGGGAAATGATTAATGATAAAGAAAATATAAATCAAAAAGACCCAATGCTTAAAGAAGATTTTATTTTTAATGAAGATAAAATACATATGTCTGATGATTTATGTAATATTGCAAATAAAATCAATGATATTAATAACTGGAATGATGATTTTATTCCTGTTGTTTTTGTAAATGCTGGCAGTCAAATTAGTGGTGTTAAATTGTATGAAAAAACTTTCTTTGAAAATTCAGCAATGAAAATTAGAAATGAATTACAATTTAATGGATTTGAAGCTGGAGCAATTAAGGCATTTCCGATAATTACAGAAGCTTTCTCTTATAAAATCGGCAATGTAAATAACATGCTTTTTGAGGAAAGATTAAAAGAATTAATTACTCAGAATGCTTTTACTGATGCAGTGATTACTGATTTTAATAAAAACAGTAGTATCGTTCAAAAATATGAAATTGAACCTGGTTCTGATTATTTTGATTTATCAAAAATGAATAATCCGGAAATACAAGCTACCTGGAATACTCATATTAATTATGATTTATTCCCAGATAATAATAGAGAATCAAATGTTACTTCTAATATAATTTCTAAACATAAAATTTCTGCTGAAATAGAATATTAAAATTAAATCATTTGATTTTTTAGTTTGACTTTTCAAGTTGATTGTAATATATTATAGGTATGGAAGAAAACAAATGGGGAGGCACCCGAAAGGGTGCTGGTAGAAAACCAACCGGAAGAAAGACTGTTAACGTTACACTTACGTTAAAAAAAGAAGAAGCTGAATTATTAAAAAAAATTGCTGAAGATGAAAAGCTTACAATAAGCCAGCTTGTTTCTAAATTCTTCTGTCTTTCTAAAGACCATTAAGGAGGTGCTATATGGTTTATTTTATAAGAACAAAAACAGATGTCAATGTTCCAAGTTTGGAAATTCTTCGAAAAGAATTTATACCTGAAGATGATCAGCCTGAATTTCCAAAAATTATAAATGACGATACCCGTATCTATCCTTTTTCAGAAAAAAGCTTTCCAGGAATATTAAGCAGCATGACTGCAACGGAAGCTGGTAAATGGGCAATACAAAAATGTAAAAGTGAGAACTGGGAATTAAGTAAAGATAATATTGAATGTTGTCTTTCAAATCTTGAAATGGACTTTTAAAGGATTTTAATATGGCAGAGGCAGAAAATAAAAAAATGAAAGAATATGTTGATTCTTATAATTCCATTATGGAATATGCTTCTGATGAAGAAAAAGAATCAATAAAAACGGCTTATTTAAATTTAATGAAAAATGGAGCTGAAATATATGAAGGTGAAGAATTTTTTCTTAGAGGAAAAGAATTTGAAAGCTTAATAAAAAATATTTCAGAAAAACATCTAAATTTAAAAACAAAGCAATATGAAAAATATTACCAAGAACCTCTGCCAGAAGTCCCTGTTTTATCTTTTATGACTAAAAAAGCTTTCACAGGAACAAATATAGATAGAGCTGATTCATTCAGAAGAAAACTCATAGAATTAAATCTTTTACAAAAAGATGAACCTTTATATTTAATAACAGAAAAACAGGCGGAAATGATTGGTACTAAAATTAAGAATCTTGAACAAAATATTGAAATATTATGTCCGCCAAATAATGAACATGTTGATTATTATAAACAAATTTATTATCCGATTACTAATGTTGAAAACATTAATTCAATTAAAGCTTTTGCAAAAGAAACTGATATCGAACTTCCTGAAACTATACAGAAAATAATCAATGTACCTGATTTTGCAATGATTACAAATGAAGGATTAAAACAATTTAATAATTATACTGTTGCAGGTTTTAATAAAGATAATAAAACATATATTTTAAGTAATGGAAATGATTCTATTACATTACCGGAAGAAACTGTTATATCTTTATCTAATCAACAATTTAATGAAGTAAAAATAGATAGTAAAACCTATAAAAACGTTATTGAAGCACAGTATAATGATTTTTTTAAATTCCGTTTACCTAATGACGCACAGAATTTTGAACATAATTTTAGTGTTTTATGTCGTACACAAGCTACTTCTCCACTTGATTGTCTTAAAATAGCTAAAGACCTGGTAAATACTTTTATTCCTGCAGAAAAAAATAAATTTCTTAATTATCTCGATAAAACTGTTAAAAGAAATAATAATAAAAACCGGAATGAATATTTTCTTAATTTATTTTATAAAGCTCATGAAGTTATTCCTCTTAATGAAGATTATTTTAAAGAGAATGATCCAGACAACTTAATTGTAAGAAAAAAAGAAGATTTTGTTCATAATGATGGAGAATTTATAAGTTCGAAATCCAAATTAAAAATTGGAGACAATATAAAAAATGTTTCATTAAAAGCCTGGGATATTAATAAAAATAAACAGATTATTTATAAAAATATGACGATTTTATCTTCTTCTGAAAAAAATAATCTGGTAATTCTCAAAGATGATAAAAACTATCTTTATGAATTACCATTAGATAAAATTGTAAGTAAATATTCATACCAGGCTTACAGACCAACTAACAAACATAGAAATATTAATAAGTCTATTGAAAGATAATTTTATATTTTTAAAATATCAATCATTTTTATTTTTTTAATATTTTATTTAGAAATTCTTCATTAATACGTTGTATTATAAAATGTTGACTTAAAGCTTTTTTTTCTGATAAAGGTTTTATAACAGATATTAATAATTTCATTGCTTCTGTTTTTTCATTATGTTTTAAATAATCATGAAACATTTTTTGTTTATCTGTATTAAAGAAATCTTCTTCACAAAATAACTCATAGGATAAAAGAAAATTTCTTGATAAATCATCGTAAAAACCTGTAAAATCATCTCCACTTATTCTAAAATGGTCATCAGGAAAAATACTTATATTATTTTTCTTTTTATCTTCATAGTCCATTGTTAATTCTTTAAATAATAATTCTAAACTAATTCTATCAAGAGAATGTATTTTTTTAGCCATACGTTCTTGTAAAGTTTCTCTTAATATCTTTGATTGTAAACGTGAAAAAATCATCATAGATGCTACACAATGAGTAAACTCATGGACACCTGTAGCTTTTCTTTTTATTCTAGTATCTATATCATTATTATTATATAAGATTTTATTTATTATAATATGTAATGCATAAAAATTATTTTCTTCATTATATTGCCAAATAAATATTCCTCGATCATCTTTATTTGTAAATTCTCGTATTTTTACAATAATAACACAATTAGACATATTATAACGATGAAAAATTTTAAATGTTGATGTTAAAAGTATTAAAGGCTCTGATTTTACTTCTTGTAATTTCAAAGCCTTTAATAAAGGGCGAAAAGTTTTTATCGCCCATGATGTATCTTTATTATCAATATTAGTTGTCATTATATAGATGCCACCATTTTTTTAGATTCTTTTGCCAATTCTGTAAAATCCAGTGAAGTTTCTTTTACTGATTCAATGGCATCCTTAAGTAAAGAAGGAGATAATTCTCCATCAGCTTCAATATTAATAATTCCAAGAGATTTCATTTCTTTCTGTAATTCTTTAACATTAATTTCACTCATGAGTAACCCCCTAAAATTTTTTATAATTAAACACCAATAAAATATTTTAGTTTATTTATTGGTAAATTACAAGAAAAATATTTAATTATTTTATCTTATCAAATTCATAATAAATGATACTTCATTTTCAACGCTCCTCATGCCGTCATCTCGCTCAATATCTGGCTGAACATTGCTTTTGCAAAATTCGGCGGTACTGCATTTCCAATCTGCTTAACAACATCAACTTTTGTACCTGTAAATATATAATCACTTGGAAAACCAGTTGCAGCTGCAAGTTCATGAGGCTGTAACATCCTGAATCCAAGCTCTATTCCATATTCGGGTGTAATAAGAGCATATCTATCTTTTGTAGTTAATGTAGGTATTGGTTCTGATAAAGAAACTGCATGACCGTTTCCATAATATTGAATAAGCATAGGGCTTACCAGACAATGTTCCTGCTTTGTGCAGATAGTAGAGAGTGGTTCAGAAAGCTTTCTGTTCCTTTGTTTTGCTGAACTCTGACCTATGCCACATATAAACGGTTCTACAAGTCCATATCTATTGGAACAGTCTAAGGTTGGTACAGGTTCCTTTATTGAATGAACACGATTATTTCCTTTGTTGTACCTGCATAAGAAAGGAGTAATCAGCATATGATGACCACCGCTGCAGGATATTGTTGATAAAGGTTTTTCAAGACTTTCTGCAGTTGATGTGCCATATAACCTGGCAATAAAAGGAACGGCAGCTTCTCCCCAGAATTCTTTAATACCATATTCAATCCGTTTCATTGTTGCTGAAGCTAACGGCTTTTTTCTCTGACTGATAATCTGACTCGGAATCGACCAGTCTATAATTTCAGAAGCACTATGCCAATCTGGAAGAATTAAATCACCACCTTTTATATTTGTAGGTTCTGGCCACAAAATCTTTTTACCGCAATCTTTTCTGACAGCCTGAATAAACAATCTTCTTCTTGAAGTTGGAGCGCCATAATCTGCAGCACATAAAACCTGATAATCTACAATATAATTCAAAGATTTTAAACCTGTAATAAAAGCATTAAAAGTTTGTCCTTTACATTCTTTTATTATTTTGCCTTCAGAATCCAGCGGTCCCCATGTCCTGAATTCAGGAACATTTTCTATTATTATTCTTTTCGGGCGTAATTCTTCTGCAAAACGTAAAACTTCCCATGCAGGACTTCTCATATCTTCTGAACGAGGTTTACCACCACGAGCTGTTGAAAAGTGCTGGCAGCCTGGACTTGCCCACATTAAATCTGTGTTCTTTGAAGCTTTTAAAGTATGTGGTTCGATATGCTGAACATTTTCACATCTATGTTCTGCATAAGGATAATTCTTTGAATGTGTTTCTATGGCTCTTTCCCAATGATTTATTGCGCTCATGTTTACATCAAAATTATAATCATGTGCAGCTTCAATTAAACCTGTGGATTCACCGCCACCACCACAAAACATATCAACAATATTTAATGTATTCATAAATTAATCCCACCAATATTAAATTTTTAATAAATTCATAATAAATGAAACAATTCCTAATCCGGAAACAATAAACAAAAGAATATCTTTTAATGAATATTTATTTGTATTTACTTTTGGTATTCTTCCGATTATTTCTTTGTTTTGCGCTTCACATTCTTTCAAAAAATCAATAGATTTCTTTTTAAGTATTTCCAGATCTTCCTGACATTTTTTTGTAAAGCTTTTTAATAAGTTTTCAGACTGTGATTTTAATATTGAATATTCACTGATTGCTGCAGATGAAGCTTTTTCATTAAACCTGGATATGCTTTCTTCAATTTTTTCATCTTCACTCTTAAGGTTCTTAACAGTCTCATCCATATTGTTAATTTTTTCTGTCATAAACTTTTTTACATCATTAATAAATACATCAATACGGCTTTCTGTTTCTATAAGCTTTGATTCAAGAATTGATATTTCATGTTTCTTTTCATATAACTCTCCTTTCAAAGCAAGTTCTCTTGAATACTTTACTTCACACTCAAGATTTTCTTTTAACTCATCAAAATGGTCTGTCATTGTACCAATAAGAGTTCTGAATTCTTGAAGAAGATTTTTGTTTGAATCATTTTTTAAGCTTATAGATTCTTCGAAAACTGGTTTTAATTCTGAAAGCTCAGATAAATATCCGGAAATATTTATCATTAATTTTTCAAGTTCTGAAATTTTTTCCGGTTTATCTGGTATTGAAACTCGCTGCTCTTTTGTTGGTAAATTCATAGAATTGTCTCCTTAATCATTAATGATTTCAACAGGTATTCCTTCCTGCCAGATTTCAGTAACTGTTCCACCTTTACCAGTTACTTTTGTTAAAAGTCCGTTTGTCCAGTTTTCCCAATGCCCAGGATACTGAATTGCAGGAGTTCCATCTTCATTATCATTAAGAAGTCCATTTTTGAAATTATAAATGACAACATGTATTTTTGAAGAATCAAAATCTGTATCTCCAAGAATATTTCCATTGTCATCTTCTTTTCTTATCTGCTGTCCTTCAAGGTAATTTCCCTCATCATCAGTAAACTGCATAAACTGATATTTCTTGTGGTACGAGATAGATTTTTTATACAGTTCATTATTCTGTATTTTTTCCAAAAAAGATGTATCCTGCATAATTATTTTATCTCCATTTTATGTAAAGGATTATCAAGTTTTTTACCTTCTAACCACCATTCTTCTCTTGCATCCTGTGGGGTAACATCAACAACTGCAGGCCCGATATCATTATGTAAAACACCATTTTTCCAATGTTCATAATGTGTCATGTCATGATATTGAATTGCTGGAAGAAGATTTCCATCCTCATCTTTTACATCATTTAAAAATCCATCTTTTACTCTGATGATAAGATCATCTTTTACGTAATCTCCATCTGCAATCCTTCCGTTTTCTGAATCCAGTATTCTTCTGTGCTGATAATCGCTGAAAGTTTTCATAATATTTTCTCCTTTTAAATTAAGCCATATATTACAAAGGCTAATGTAATGATTATAAAAACCGCACGTAAAATATTTATTAATACGGTTTTACCTGATGTTTTTTTGAAAAATAAATAATCATACTTTTCAAAAAACTCTTGTGATGTATTAATGACATTAATATCATCATCCCATTTTTTGTTTTTTTTCCGCATAATCTACTCCCTGTAAACCTCATATTTTTTATAAATATCATTTCTTGCATTGATATACTGATTGTAACCTAAATTAACTGATATCAAGTCTGTAAGCTCTTTATTGATTTTGATTTTTGTAATTTCAGGTAAGTGATAAATTTTTCTTTGAAGCTCAATTTCTTTTGGATCAGTCTCACTTAAATCGAAATTACATTGATTACAGACCATTAAAATCCGTTCTGTTTGACTGCTGACTTTTCCACATACAGGACAAGTTTTTTTAATATTCTGTTTTTCACGAGCTTGTTTTAATACAAGTAATTTATAATCATTTAACGTATTTTCTGATAAAGCTATGGTTCTGAATAAACCTGCAACAGATTTTTTTGGATTAGATTCAAGAGTACGTTTGTAAGTAAATTCAAAGTATTTTTCCAGCTCGTTTTTATCCAAATTGTTTTCTGCAAACCGTTTTGATAAATCAGATTCAAAATCAGATGTAAAATGACAGTTTTCAGGGAAAAACTTTTTTAATATGTTTGTAAAAACAGACTCACTAACTGACTTATTTGAATTATTTATTTTTTTCATGGAACTATCTGTTTTTAAAGAATTGTTAGTTAGTTTAGTATTTTTTAAATTTAGTATATTAGTATTATTAGTATTTAGTAGTTGCGGATTATCCGTATTCGGTTTAACCGTTTCCGGATTATCCGTATACGGAAAACCCGTTTCTGGTAAACTTTTTTCATCCACAAACGGCTTTTCCGTTTCTGGATGATTTGTTTCTTCTTTATTTTCTTGTATTTCAATAGTTTGCTCAGGTTTTTCATTTATATAATAAATTGTAGCTGCATAAGTTCCATCTTTATTACGTTCTCTTTTTCGAACAATATATCCATACTGTTCTAATTCTCTTACGGCAGAATGAACACTATCTCTTCCATCTTTAGAATGAGTTTCTACTTCAGATAAAAATATCTTCCAGTCATCAGGTAAGCTCATTAAATAAGTATGTAAACCCTTTGCTTTCCAGGATAAACGAGAATCACATATACAGGTATTATCTAAAACTGTATAGTTTACATTCTTTTTATTTTTCATAAAAAATGTTTCTGCCATTTTCCTAACTCCGTTAAACAAAAACCTTAAAATATTTTTAATATTTATTTTCATTGTGAATAAGGATTTTGAGAAATTATTCTTTTTATTTCAGCATTTATTTGTTGTGTTTTTCTATCAACTTTTTTTAAAATCTGATTTATCAAATCCGCAACAAATAAATTATCATCTATTCTTTCAAGCTCTGAACTTAATTTTTTTACTTCTTCACCAGACAGTTCAATTGTTATAGGTAATTTAAACATTTAAGACCTCTTTTACAGGCTTACCTGTAAACTGTATGTATTCTGCGTTTATATAAACATCTCTCTTCTGTTTATCTCTTTTCATATATCCAAATACAACAATTTCCTTTTCTAATGTCATGTATTTAAAAATATGATTTGCAGCATCTTTCATAAAATGAACTTCATACTCATTCGGTGTTGTTGTCTGATATGGAAGTCCTGGATCTAAAACTTTGAAAACAACCATAGCTTTTTCACTTAATGGAGTTTTTACGATTGTAAGCTTTGGTTTTTCACTTATTTTTCCAATAATACTTATCTGATTCATTTTTATTATCTCCTAATTCAAATACCGGTAATCTAATGTTGTTTGTAAAACAACAGTTACATAAATTTCATTGTTATTATTCACAATAGATGTAATATTTTTTATACATCCATAAGTATTCAATGTTTTACGAAGCTCAGGTGTTCCATTTGGATTCTTAGTTGCATTATATGTATAAACTGCTTCTTTATGAGGTTTTACCAGTTTATTTTTATCACTCATATTTATATAATCCTGCATACAATTTTAATCATGATAATAATCACAACTGTTTTTATAGCTTTATATATGGCTCTCTGTTTCCAGTTCCACCAGTCAAAACGTACATATCTGTTAAAATATCCTGCTACAAAAATTATGATTACAGATATTAATCCAATTACTAAAACAGAAAGCCAGGTAAAATGGCTTTTTACAAATCTCAAATATTGTATTAAATGTATTTGTTTCAAAGCCATTTTAAATTTGTAGATAAAGTCCATGTGTTATCCGAAATAATTATCAGTATTTACTTCACCTTCTTCAGCAAACTGAATATCAACAGTTTCCTGTTCTACTTCTGGTTTAACTTCTGATGGATTTGATTTCATAAGATGAAGGGACTGCACACAGATTTTTACAGCCTGGTATTTCTGTCCATCTTTTTCCCATCTATCCTGTTTAAGATAACCTTCAAGTAAAAGTGGCTTTCCTTTTTCAAGCAGCTGATTTAATTTATCAGTTACAAAAACCGAGCAGTTAAAGAAAGAAACGATTTCCTCATTCTGCTTATTAAAGTTGTTTACTGCAATTGAAAAATTTGCAATTTTTTTGTCTCCGACTTCAACTGTCTTAACATCAGTTGAAATTCTTCCTTCAATAATTACTTTGTTAAAGTCTCTTTTCATTTTTACTCCTTTTGGAACCATATTCCAATTTTTTGTTTTTTTGCATCTATTTCTGCCTTTTCAAATAATTCCATTGTTTTGGAATCAAATAAAAACGCATCATAATAAATACCATATCCATTTTTAATCAGGTCATAATTTATAAAAGCTTTATCTTCTGCAGAATAAATGTATGCAAGCAATCTTGAATATTTATCTCTTATAGAAAAATTATGATCTAACTGAATCAAAACTTTTTTCTGATAATATTGATTTGTATAATTACGAGCTTCTTCTGAATAATATTCAGCAGGCTCTTCTTTGTGTAAATTAAGTTCCGGTGTGTTAACACCTATAAGCCTTATTGTTTCTGTTTCATTAAATAATGTATTTTCTTTATAATTATCAAAACTTACTTTTACAGTATCACCGTCTGTTACTGAAATTATTGTTCCTGTATATACATCAAAAGCTTTTATTGTCTTAATGTTTGAAACATTTTGCGATATATAATTACAGGAATATGAAGCGGTAATTATTAATGCAAAAATAATGCTTAAGAATTTTATCCGTCTTATAATTTTCATAATTTCACTCCCTTTTTATCAGTAAGCATTGGTTGTTTTGAATTGAAAAAAGTTTTCCATACGTAATCAGTAAAATCATTTGCAGCAGATGTTTTACTTGCAATTAAATGGTTTGCATTGAAAATAATTAACTTCATTACATCCCAGTCTGTTTTACCATCAAATACTTTTGAAGTATAAACTTCTGAAACCTGTGATGTTTTTTCTTCAAAAACATACTGTCCTTTATATGAATTATTTTTAAGAATAATTTTTACGGTAAATTTTTGAAGAACATTTTGTGTAGATCTTCTTTCATATTGATAATTCATTTTCACCACCTCAGATATTTAAATAAAGTTCTTCATCATCCGGAGGAAGTTCAAACTTTGAAATTATGCTTGGTGAAAAATCTGAAAGCTTTTCATCTTTTGCAACATCTTCCAAACTTCTGCCTTTTTTTATTTCACCGAAAACAAAACAGATTGCTTTATAAAAACCATCTGCAAAACCTTTTTCCCAACCCTCATTTTTTGCTGCTTCTACCTGAATGTTTTTTTCTTTTGTCCATTTATCAAGCTCATCCTCTTCAGTTGCACTATGAACAGGTCTTTCTATTCCATCTGAATGATTGAAGTTTAACGCTCCAGGATTGCCCGAATTATCTTCAATTTTTTCAGATTCTTTTTTTGTTTTTTTAGATTTATTTTTTATTTCGTTATAAGCCTGATTAACAGTCATTTCACCAGCTTCAACTTTAGCTTTTGCTTCTTTATTTTTTTCTACGGCCATTGCTTTTTCAACTGTTCTTGGAGAAACATCTAAAGCTTCTGCAATTGCTTCTGATTTTTTTCCTTCTGTTTTCTGAATAAAATCAGTACCCATAAGGATATTTATGTTTTTTAAAAGTTCATTTCCTTCAAGATTTCTACGGTTTACCTGTAAACCAAGTACATATTTATAAGCTTCATCAAAATCATTAAATTTATGCTCAAAATATGGAATCGCTTTTAAACCGGATTTTTTTGCAGCCTGAAATCTTGTATAACCGTCAATAAGATAAGTATGCTTATTTCCTTTCTGATCTAACGCATTCCATATATGAACTGGCTGAGAATTGTCATATCCACCTTTTATTATAGAATCAATAATTCTTTTCAAAAGATTTTCATCTATGGTGAAAAGTTTCTGAAACTCTTCATGCATTTCAATTTCTTCCAAAGGAATAAGTTTAGAAAGTTTTAATCCTGTATCTGCATAGGCTGCCTGAGTACCAGCCTGATTAATTAAAAGTTTTTTTGCCATATACAAGCTCCTTAGAATGTTTCTACGTATTTTGAAGTATCATTTACTTCTGCGCCGATAAGTAAATTAGCAAGCTGATTAATAGCAATAGCCAGCTTTTTATTCCCCATAGTTTTTTTAGAATTAATATTTAATTTTTCCCCAAAGTTGATATAAGCTTTTGCTGCAGTTGTTGAAGGAATTTTTACACCATCAAGGATGTTTTCAAAAACTTCTTCAAAAGCATTTACAAATTGTGATTGTGTTGAATTACCAATGTTTTCCCACTGGCTTTCCCACCGAGCATAATTTATATACCAGCAGGAATATTTTTCCGGTAATTCTTCCATTATTTTTTCACGAAGATATCTTGCTGTGTTTATGTTATCCTGATTAAATTCAACTGGAGTAAAAATTATGTCAGCTGCAAAAATTGCTGACATTACATGATTATCATAAGTAGGAGGGGTATCTATAATTACAAAATCGTAATTATCTTTAACTTTTGAAATTGTATTATTTAATACATGATAATCAATACTTCGAAGATCTGGTAATCGTATTGAAGAAGTAGTAAGCCAAATGTTTTCTTTATTTGATGGGATGATATTATTTTCTGCATTTCTATCCATCAAAAGTTTGAAAACATTTTTTTCAAGATTTATTTCCTGAATATTTTTAATACCCAATGAAAAAAATAAACTTGATGAATTATTTGGATCTAAATCTATAACCCAAACCTTTTTTCCTCTTGCTGCAAGATTGCAGGCAAGGAGGATTGTCTGTGCGGACTTTCCAACACCGCCTTTCATACTTACATTTGAAATAACCATAATATTTCCTTCCGTAGTTTTATAAAAAATTTCCATCCGCCCAAGACTTTATTTTTTATAAAAAAGTTAAAATAAAAAAAACATCTTTGTCCGGGACATAAGATGTTTAACCAACAAATAATTAAATAGTAGTCCCGTAAATACTATTTATTATGAGTAATCTTGCATATTTGATTGTTTTTTTAAGAAACTGTTCAGTCTGGTTTACACCCAGAATGTCGGGAGTTCGATCCTCTCACTGCCCATTGTTAAGGCTTCGCTTATACGAAGCCTTTTGTTTTTTTAAAGTCTTTCGTATTCAGGAACTCCCGACATTCTACGACCTCATTCACTGCCGTTCATTCGGAATGAATTTTGAGGAGAATCCTAAAAAAACAGGCTTGCCTGTTTTTTTTTAACGGATTTCCTATTTGAGCATGTCGGGAGTTCGATCCTCTCTCTGCCCCATTGGAACAAATAAAATAACGATAAATTTCAAAATGCCCGCGCTGATTTAAGTCATCGTCCTGTAATGTACAAAATGCAGGGACTTTCATTTAGGTAATTTTTAAGTATAAAACAGGAATTGATTTTCAAGAATTATCGCTTAAAGAAATTCTACATAATCATTCAAAACATACGCTGAATATTTGTGGCAAAATTAAACCTTTTGAGTATTTTAAAGAATATCTTAAAACGGGATATTATCCATTTTTTAAGGAAGGATTAGATACTTATTATATGAAGCTTGAAGAAACAATAAATATGATTTTAGATGTTGAGCTTCCCCTTTTTAGAAAGATTGAAATAGCATATGTTCCAAAAATTAAAAAGCTTCTTTCAATAATAGCGGAAAGTTCTCCATTTATGTTGAAAATACAAATCTTATGTATTTATATCATGGAAATAAGGCTGATGAAGGAAATGTCAGAGAAAGTTTTTTAGTCAATCAGCTTTCTTATAATCAGACTGTAGAAATCTCCAAAATGAGCGATTTCTTTGTAAATAATAAATATACAATCGAATGTGGCGGAAAAAACAAGACAGGCGAGCAGATAAAATCCCTGGAAAATGCTTTTATTGCCGCAGATGGAATTGAGACCGGAACTGGTTCAAAAAAAACCATTATGGCTATTCGGCTTTCTGTATTAATAAAATATTTTTATCGAATATACTCGACAGCAATAATCAGATACTTTTTTTTATAAACTATCCGTATCCGACCTCTGCAGGAGATTCATAAATAAAATTTTTCTTCCCAATCTTTTAATATATCTTTAAAAACCCCAGAATTTTTCCTAAACCATTTTATAACCTTTATTGTTGGTTGAAATATTTTTTTTAAAAGATCATCAAGAAATAAAAAAATAGTAATTGAAAAAATAAAAAAAGAAGGAAGAAAAAACAAAATACGTCCATCATTTGAATTGCCAGTACCTGTAAATAAATGATTAAAGAAAATATTTATTCTTTCAAAATCTATTTGATAAAAATGTTCTAAAGTTAAATCATAAACTGCATTTCTAGTTATTAATAAAAGAATTCCAGAAATCAATAATGCAACTAAGCCGACTTTACGTGGAGTTTCATGTTTATATTCATGTTCACTTTTAATATAATCTTTAATTAATCTTGCAATCGCTGTTTTTATTGATTTTTCATAATATAAATCACAAAACAATTGTTCTCTCGTTTCTAAAATAATACTTTTTCTTAAATAATTACCTATATTCCTAAATCCAAAGTAAATCTTATGAACAGTCCATCCAGGTTGAATAGCTATTTCCTTTTCAAATATATCCGAAGAATTATCTAAATAATAAATCCTTGTAGAATTGTAACTATAACCATCTTTTTGTAATTTTGGAATTTTTTCGGTAGATAAAACAATTTTATTTTCATGGCCTATTACAAAATCATCCATATATTTTGTGTTATATACAATAGAAGTATAATCATTATTTGTATTAAAACTTAATAAATTTTCTAATTCCGGCGTAGAGATTCTTGATGCAAAAAGTGAATTAAATTTTTTTGTATCTTTTTGCCATAATATGAGATTATTCTCACGAATAATATAATATATTTTTTTATCATTTTCATATATTATCCTTACAGTCCATCCTTCTTTTACAGGTAAATCAACATTATGAACTATTCGAGTTTGAGCAAAATATACAATTGTTTTTATATTATTTTCATAAGATTTATAATAATTTGTAGAACTTGAATATATACCATTCACATATACATCTGTATAATGGCTAACTTCTTCAATTTGATTAGTTTTTTCAACTTTAGTTATTGGATAATCTATATAAGTTAATTCCATAAAACTATCTCCTTCACTTTATTTATTATACTTAAAAAGTTATCTTTATGTAACCACCCTATCTACTATAAAAGATATGTCAATAATTTTGATTTGTCAAGTTTTTTTTTCAAGTCTTTTGGAAAATGATTTGTTTTTTTAGTATATTATACATATGCTTTACAAATATTGTAAATACATAATATAATGTTTAAGAATTTTTTAATAGGAGTTTATATATGTATGATATGAAATCTGATTTTGACTGGTTCAAACAAAATCGCGAGAAAATCATAAAAGAACATATTGGCAAACGAGTAGTCATCCAAAATAAAGAAGTAAAAGGTTATTTTAATGATGAAGAAGAAGCCATTAAAAATATGCTTCCTACTCCTGTTGGTGAATATATTATTCAAAGATGTCTTCCTGAAGAAAAAGATGTTGAATTTTATTATACAGGGAGATATGCTTTCGCATGAAATATGATGCTTTTACAATTACTGCTAAAAATGGAAAACTTAATCAGATTAAAACTGAAGTAACAATTCATAAAAATGGTTTAGGAATAAAAATAAATGCAGTTTGGGATACAGGAGCTTCTGGATCTTGTATTTCTAAAAATGTTGCAAATCAACTTAAACTTATTCCTGTAGGGATGAGTAGTCATAATACAGCTGCTGGAACAATAGATTGTTATGATTATATCGTAGATATTACTTTACCAAATAATGTTTGTATTAAAAATCTACGTGTTTCTGATTTTATGGGTGGCCCGAACTTAGATGCTCTTATAGGTATGGATATTATTTCTGCTGGTGACTTTTCAATTACAAATGCAAACGGAAATACTGTTGTTTCTTATAGAATTCCACCGGATGCTTTTCATATAGATTATGTCGCTGCACAAAAACCTAATAAAAAAGGAAAACTCATCAAAGAACAATTAAAGAAAAAACAATTTTAATAATTATATTTCATAACTATTGTCATGATGTTTATCTTTTACAATTAGTCTTTCATATTCTGGAAGTAAAATATTATAGAGTCTTACATTTATTTCTTTTTTATAAACTTCTTTTCGTTCAGGAGAAATAATCTTATATGATTTTTTTGTTTCCGGAATCTGATTAATTAAATCATATATTTCATTCTCTTTATTTTTAATTAATGGTACATTTCTTTTTATAGCCTCATGAAGCTCTGGATTATCAAGTTTTATAAGCTCTTTAAAAGTTGCATTTTTTTTACCATCAAAACTATATGTTGTAACTGCATCATAAACACCTGTTAATAATGAATCGGGATTGTTTAATTTATGAATAATTCTTGTTTCAGAAACATTGGGCGAAAAAGAAGCTCCGTTATCAAATATAGGACATAAAACATCACCTTCGCTTCCTCTTAAAACACCCCAGTTTCCATTATTTCTGTCGTTATTATTGATTAAACCGTCTATAACAACACAATCCCAGAACCTTTGTTTTAATCCTTTGATATTCTGCAAAGACGGATTGTAATCAAGATGAAGAAGAACACCTTCTAAAACAACAAAATGATTACTGTCTGTTGAAGAAAAACTTTTTTCCAGCTTTTCACTTAAAACTTTATTATATGTATTTTTAAGCTGACGAAATTCTATCAGTTTATGATTATCATCACAAAAATCCTTGCAGGCAACTACAACATGATTATTTCTTATTCCAAGACATGTTTGATGAACAGGAAATCCCAATAATTCATAAATCTGGCTTCCAAGAAATTCCGATTCAGGTGTAGAAGAATAGGATAAATCTTTTAAATCAAATGGATTTGAAGTATTTTGTGGATATTTAATTATCCAATATTCATCATTTATGAGTATTCCTTCTTTATAACAAGCCTTTCCACCATAAGAACCATTTCTGTCGCTTACAGGATATTCATCAAAATCGTATATCATCATTATTTGTCTTTGTAAAAAGCATAACATTAAATATTAGTAAATGTATAGATTCAAATAAAGAAAATAATAAGCTAAACCTCTCCCCCCCACAAACGACTATCTTTGAATAGATAATTGGACATTTCAAGTTAATTCCTATATATTGTAATCATGGAAGAAAAAAAATGGGGTGGCTCAAGGAAAGGGGCTGGTAGAAAACCTACGGGAAGAAATACTATAAACATAACTCTTACAATAAAAAAAGATGAAGCAGAACGGTTAAGAAAAATTGCTGAAAATGAAAAGCTCACAATAAGCCAGCTGATTTCAAAAGCTTTCAATCTGTCGGAACCACAAAAAAACTAAATTGCTTTATTTCATTCTTTCCATTACACTATCTGTAAGGAGAAATAATATGAAAAGTTTTACAAAATTGTTTTTATCATTCACATTAATTGTTTTGTGTTTCCTGGGTTTAACCAGTTCGAACAGTAACACAACATTTATCGACTACGAACAGGATACAAAAACTGTATTCAGTAAAGAAACTGACGGGCCGCTTACAATTTCAATTTATACACATCAAGACCTTGAAACACCATCTAAAACAAATAAGATCTACAAATGGATAAAAGATACTTTCGGAGTAACTTTTAAATGGGATATTCTTGGGGAAAAAAATGAAACTCAAATGCTTGCCCAGTATATGGCAAATAATAATTTTCCTGATATTCTTCACTGTAAGAGCACAGAAATCTTAAAAGATAGAAATTGCCTTAAAGATTTAAAACCTTTACTCGAAAAACACTGCCCTAATCTGATGAAGCATTATGCCTCTGTATGGAATCAGATGCTCTTTGCTGATTCTGAACTGGCAACTATGACTACAATCAAAAAAGAACATATATACACTCTTCCTACCTTTGGCGTAATGGATGGCTCTGATGGCGGTACTTACTATAACCAGAGCGCATTCTGGATTCAAAAAGCAGTACTTAAAGAATTTAATTATCCAAAAATTACAACAATAGATGAATACTTTGAACTTCTCGGCAAATATTATAAAAAGCATCCAAGCATTAACGGTAAGACAACAATTCCTTTCTCTATCTTATGCTACGACTGGGAATCGTTTAACTTATGGAATCCAGGTTATTTTCTTGCTGGATCTCCAAATGACGGATATGCAAAAGTTATCTACAAGAACAATAAATATATAGCAGAAAGTATATATACAAATGATGACTTTAAAAAATGGCTTAATACATTGAATAAATATCATAAACAGGGCCTTGTTCTATCAACCATTTTCACAGATACAAGAGACCAATTTCATAACCAACTCAATCAGGGAATTCTTCTTGGAATGTTCTGTCAGGGATGGGAATTCTTTTTTGATATGGAAAATTTTAAAGATAAGGGAATGTATGAAAGAACCTACTGCCCTCTTCCTTTGGTTTTTGATAAATCAATAAAACCGGCATATCGCGACACTCTTTTACCATCTGAACAGGGAATATCTATTTCGAAAAACTGCAGCGATGAAAAAGCAATCAAAATCCTTAAATTTTTGGACGAGATGATTAAAGAAGAAAATCAGAAAATTCTTTACTGGGGATTCGAAGGCGAAGACTATAAACTTGATTCTAAAAAAATTCCTTATAGAACACAAGATCAGATAAATAAACAGAAAGATCCTTTCTGGAAGAATGAAAACCAGGCAACCTTATGGATTAATATGGCTCCTCAGCTTGAAGGAAAAAGAAAGAGCGGATATCTTCAGAGAATCGATGATTTTCCATCTGTTTACAGAAAAACTGTAGAAAAGATTGATAATCAGTTGTTCGATGCTTATAAAGTTGATTCATATGCAGAAATGATGGATAAAAACCCTCTTCCTAATCCATTCTGGTATCCATTGTGGAGATACAATCCAAATTCTGATACAGATGAAGGTTACGAACTCACTCAATCTCTATTTGCAGTACAAGACTATGCAGTCCAAAATATTCCATCACTCGTAACCTGTAAAACTTCTGAATTTGAATCAAAATGGAAATCTTATTCTGCAGAACAGAAAAAACTCGAAAAAGACTATTTTGTTTATATGCAGAAACAACTCGACATACTGGTAAAACGCTACGGAAATAAATGATGAATAAAGACGGCATAATTCTCTTTGCAAAACCAAAAGGTCCTACTTCGTTTAATGCTATCTCTGCAATTAAGAGAGCGCTTGACACAACAAAGGTTGGACACACGGGAACCCTCGACAGTTTTGCACAGGGGTTACTGGTCGTATGTACAGGCCGTCTTACAAAACTTGCAGGAAACATCATTGAGTTTGATAAATCTTACAGCGCAGTAATAAAATTCGGGGAAGAAACTGACACACTGGAATACACAGGTAATGTCATAAAAACTTCTACCCTTCCCTCACTCAAAAACCTTGAAGAAGCTGTAAAAGCATTCACGGGAAAAATCATGCAGACTCCACCTGTTTTCAGTGCTATCCACATAAACGGGAAGCGTGCAAGTGATTTAATCAGGCAGGGACAGGAAGTTCAGATGGAAAGCCGCGAAGTACAGATTCATAGTGCTGATATAAAAGAAACAAAACTAAGCGCTGACGGCCTTGTTGAATATGCCCTGATTGATTTTAATGTTTCTAAAGGAACTTACATCCGCTGCCTTGCCCGCGACATTGCACAAAAGGCCGGTAGTACGGGGCATCTTCTTGGTTTATACAGGACAAAGGTCGGAAATTTTAATATAGAAGATGCTGCAGGCTTTAATCTTCTTGAACCATTTACAATCGATTCGGTGATTAAAAACCGCGATATAGATATTGATTCAAGAACGATTGATCTTACAGATGAAATTATAAATAAGATGAAAACCTTTGATGAAGAGGCTGCACGTCTATGCGGATTTTCCATCATTCATCTTAATTCTTTACAGGCTGATGATGACTTTAGAAACGGTCGGCCTTTAAGAAGTAAAAACTTTGATACAAATCTTTACTCAATTCCGGAAAATACCATGCTTGCAGTTTATACTTCTGAAAATGATTTTGCAGGACTTATAGAAAAGAATCAGGAAAAGAGGATTAAATATAAGATGGTTATAAATTAATCCTCTTCCTTTTTTGATTCTGACGAAGCTTTTTCTTCTTCTTTTGCTTTTGATTCACGTTCCAGTTCGTTTAATTTCTGAACCATATTAAAGCCTTCCTTCATTCCGCTGTCTACAACAAAGGTAAGCTTTGGGAACTGACGGAGCCTTAATTTTTTTGCTATTTCACGCTGAATAAAACCCGCAGCTGCATTTAAGCCTGCAACTCCGTGTTTAAGCTGATTATCTGTGAGAAATGTTGAGACATACACTTTAGCATATCCCAGATCTTTTGTTACTTCGATCCGGTTTATGCTTAAAAATGTATTTACTCGTGGATCTTTTACTTCTCCGCGTAAGATTAAGCTGGAGATTTCATCACGGAGCTGATCGTTAAGTCTGGGTAATCTGTACTGACCCATTATTCAGCTCCTTCTGAACCACCTGCAGTAACATTGCGTTTTGCTGCTTCGGCTTCTTCTTCTGCGATTGTCTTACCAAGCTTTTTAGCAACTTCGATGATTTCGAATACTTCGAGCTTATCGCCAACCATGATATCCTGCCAGTTTTCAAGACCGATACCACATTCGTATCCTACGCTGACTTCTTTTGCATCATCCTTAAAGCGCTTGAGAGAAGAAATCTTTCCTGTAAACTTTACAATACCATCGCGGATAAGGTTTACGCTTGCTGAACGACGTACAATACCTTCCGAAACCGAACATCCGGCGATAACACCGATTTTTGGTACCTTGAATGTATTTCGTACTTCGACCATACCTATAACTTCTTCTTTTGTATCCGGCTGGAGCATACCTTCCATAGCCTGCTGAATTTCTTCAACACACTTGTAGATGATATTATATTTACGGATTTCGACCTGTTCCTGTTCGGCAAGAACTTTTGCCTTTGGAGTAGGACGAACATTAAATCCGATGATGATTGCATTTGAGTCTGCTGCTGCAAGAGTAACATCCGATTCGTTGATTGCACCCGCACTTGAGTGAATAACGTTCAGGCGGATTTCGCGTGTAGAAAGTTTTTCGAGAGAAGTTTTAAGAGCTTCGGCACTACCCTGTAAGTCTGCCTTGATGATAACCTTAAGTTCTGTAACTTCACCGTTTTCGATATCCTTGTAAAGAGTATCGATTGTTGTCTTTTTAACTGCTTTTGCTGCTTCGAATCGTTTGAGTTCCTGACGTTTTGCAGAAATTGCACGTGCATCTTTTTCACTTTCTGTTACCTGGAACGGATCACCTGCGTTAGGCATTTCTTCCATACCAAGAACTTCTACCGGAATAGATGGACCTGCTTCTGTAATTCTCTTACCACGGTCATCAAACATAGCACGAACGCGGCCTGAATAAATACCTGCAACAAACGGGTCTCCCTGATGCAGTGTACCTCTCTGAATGATTACAGAAGAAACAACACCACGTCCCTGATCTACGCGGGATTCAAGGAGCTTTCCTTCTGCACGGCATTCAAAGTTAGCCTTAAGCTCGAGCATTTCTGCCTGTAAAAGAATTGCGTCAAGAAGATCATCAATACCTTCTTTTTTGAGCGCAGAAATATGTACATACTGTGTGTCTCCACCCCATTCTTCAGGAGTAAGACCAAGTTCACTAAGCTGAGTTTTTACGCGGTCCGGATTTGCTTCCGGTTTATCTACCTTGTTTACTGCAACGATGATAGGAACCTTTGCATCCTTAGCGTGAGCAATAGCTTCGAGAGTCTGAGGCATTACACCATCGTCTGCAGCTACTACTAAAACTACGATATCTGTTACCTGAGCACCACGAGCACGCATCATTGTAAATGCTTCGTGACCTGGGGTGTCGAGGAATGTAATCTTTCCCTTTTCTGTTGTAACTGAATAAGCACCGATAGACTGTGTAATTCCTCCGGCTTCTCCTTCTGCAACGTGTGCATGACGGATAGCATCAAGAGTTTTTGTCTTACCGTGGTCTACGTGTCCCATTACAGTAACGATTGGTGGACGAGGAAGAAGTTCTACTCCATCATCCTTTTCGCTTTCAATAACTGTTTCGTCGTAAAGTGAAACAAGATGAACTTCACAACCGTATTCTGCAGCAAGAAGAGTTGCTGTGTCGGAATCGATTGTCTGGGTGATTGTTACCATCATACCCATGCCCATAAGCTTTGCGATTACTTCGCTTGCCTTAAGGTTCATCTTACGTGCAAGATCCGAAACCGAAATCGATTCCATAATATCGATTGATTTTGGAACTACGCTTGCAGGAGTTTCGACCTTTTTCTTCTGTTCAAAGAATTTGTCGTCGTACTGTTCTTCGTCTTTACGGTTATATATCTGCTTCTTACCTTTGTAAGCTGCCTTTTTACCCGGAGATCTTGAATTATCAATAGGAAGCGGAGCTGCTCCACCACCCATGCCGCCACGTGGAACACGAAACTGTCCTCCTGCTCCACCCTGACGATTCTGGAAACCTCCGCCCTGTCTAGGCTGAAAGTCACCTTTTTTGCCGAATCCACCCTGTCTGTTTGCACCCGGTTTGCCAGAATTATCTCTTTCGCGGTTCTGATAGCTCTGTCTTGCCTGTGTACCACTGAATCCGCCGCCTTCGCGATTAAAAGGTTTTCCGTTTGCACCACCGCGTCCCTGGTTTAATCCACGGCCATTCTGTTTTCCCTTGTCGGAAAGGTTTCCGGCCTTTACATTAGGACGTGAAGGATTCAACTCAAAGGTCTGCTTTTTTGGTTCAGCCTTTTTAGCAGCATCAGTTTTTGCTTCTGACTTTGCCTGGTCTACTTTTGCTGCAGATTTAACTACAACTTTCTTCTGGGAATCTCCAGAAGCTTTAGCAGGGGCAGCTGCCTGAGGTGCCTTCTTTTTAACTACGATAACCCTTTTCTTCTCTGCAGAAGCTCCACTGGCTGCGGGCTTCTTTACAGATGCAGGTTCCTGTTCTTTTTTGTGAACAACAAATTCGGGCTTTTTTTCATTTTCTTCAGCCATATATATTCTATTCTTCCTCTTCCTCTGTGAATACTAACTCAATGCCGCATTCAGGACATTTTGTCATATCAGGTGTAATCTTTGCTCCACATTCAGGACAGAAATATTCTTCTGCTTCTTCCTGTGTTTCACCTTCTGAGTCTTGAGTCTGTTCAGCTTCGGTCTGTTCTTCCTCTTCTTCTACAAACTCAACATTTTCGTTTATAAGTTCATTAATCTTATCGAGGGCTTCTTTTGTAACACCTTCGATAGAAATTGAATCATTGTCGTAAGCTTCAACAAAGTCCTGAATCTGTTCAATTCCATTTGCCTTAAGAAGCTCTGCAACTTCTGCATCAACTCCAGGTAATTCTGCAACTGTAACAATTTCGTCAACTTCTTCTTCGTCGTTGAACAATGCATGTGCATTCTGAACAGTGTTGAATGAAGAAAGATCAAGTTCGCTTGCCTGTTCAACAGTCTTAACATCGATATTCCAGTCGCAGAGTTTATTTGCAAGTCTTACGTTCTGTCCCTGTTTACCGATTGCCAAAGAGAACTGACTTTCTTCTACGATTGCTAAAGCCTGTCTTTTATCTGCATCAGTGATGATTACGCGCTGTACCTGAGCCGGTGAAAGTGCATTTTTAATGAATACAGTCGGATCCGGATCCCATTTAAGAACATCAATCTTTTCGTTTAATAATTCGCGGATTACGTTCTGAATACGAACACCCTTAAGACCAACACAAGCTCCTACAGGATCTACTTCTTCGCGTTTTGAATAAACTGCAATCTTTGTTCTGTAGCCTGCATCGCGTACAATCTTTGTAATTTCTACTGTTCCGTCTGTAATTTCAGGAACTTCTTTTTCGAGAATCTGACTTACAAGACGAGGATCGCTTCTTGAAAGAACAAGCTGGATTCCTGTGTTTGTTGGTTTGATGTCTACAATAAGAGCCTTAATTCTGTCGTTCTTTTCGTAGAATTCGAGCTTAGACTGATATTTTACAGGGAGAACACCTTCGAGTCTTCCTGCGTTTCCAAGGTCAACATAGATATTACCGTTTCTTTCTCTCTGATAATATCCGATGATGATTTCTCCAACCTTGTCTTTATATTCATTCATCAAAGATTTTTTATAATCTTCGTTTAAGCCTTTGTGAGCTTCCTGCTTACCGGTAGAAATTGCTGAACGTGCAAAAGATTTTGGATCTTCGCGGATATCAATTTCGTCACCTTCTTCTATTTCGTCTCCTGCAAGCTTTCTTGCATCTTCAAGTTCGATTTCTTTTACAGGATCATAAACTCCGTCGATTACTACCTTTCTTGAAAAAATTGAAACATCAGACATATCGTCATTGAATTTTACGATTGCGTTTTCGTCTGTTCCATAAGTTCTTTTGTATGCAGCTTTAAGTGCCTTTTCGATTGTCTGCCTTACTGAATCTTCAGAATAACCTTTTTCCTGAATCAGCTGGCGGATAGCTTCTGCCATTTCTGACATTTTAAGCCTCCTGGTTTAGTTTATAAATTTTGCTTTTGCTATATTTTCAAAAAGTACAGTGAAAGATTCACCGCTTTCTTTTTCCAACGTAACAGATTTTTCATCTGATGAAAGGATTTTTCCGCTCACCCAGTCGGTAACGGTTTTATCCCAGACTCTTACATCGCGCCCTGTAAACACAGAAAACTCTGCGGCATTTTTAATATTATGCTCAATACCCGGACTTGTAAGTTCCATTGTAGTATCTTCTGTTCCAAGCAGAGCTTCTAAACGGGGAAGCAATGCCCTGTGAACCTTTGCACAATCATTCACGCCCATATTCACATCTGACTGAACAGGGGTAACGATTGCAGAAATCTTTGTTGTAGTCTTTCCCGGAATAACTTTTAAATCTACAAGCTTATATCCAAGTCCTTCTACAAGCGGTGCACATTCAGAATAATACTTAATTTTTTTGTAAGGAATATAATCCATTTATACCTCTTAAATGGTAAATCACTACCAAAAAAAAAGACCCGAGAAGCTCGAGTCCATTTAATATTTAATATAAAATGTACATTAATAATATAGAAGTAATTGTTAAAAATGTCAATATTGTCCAAGCATGATTGTATAAAACAGAGGTTCCTTCATGCCGTTCTGAATGCGGTCTATTCTGTATCCCTTATCTGTTTTTTTATACCAGAAAATAGAAATCTGGGTTTCTGCGTTTTCTGTATCTTCGTCGATATAATCAATCAAAGTGATGATTCCGATAAGTGGTGTTCCCTGCTCCATATCATTTAAGGCAAATAAATCGCAGACTGTAACGCTCTGGACATCAGAATAATCAGAAAAATAAATCAACTCGTAGCCCATCTCGTATAATGATTTTTTTGAAGCAAGCTTAATTTCGGGCGAAATAAATTTTTTATAAGTGCCTGTATTTTTAAGATAAGACGAAACTATTGAACAGGTGATATCAATAATTTTTGCATCAGGATTTTCGGGAGAAGCTTTAGTTTCATATTCATCTGCATTTTCATTTTTGATTACAATTCCCTTCCTGAATACATCTTCGAATTTAGAATCACAAAGTACAGGATAAACTTCTTTCCAGTAGCCGTCATGCCCTTCAAGAAAATGTCTGAAGCAGGAACTGAAGGTGTCAAACTCAATTCCTTCATGAGAAAAATAATCATAAAGTTTTTCTTCGTCTAATTCATTTATTGTGCCGATGAGCTTCTGTTTCTTTGATTCAATTTTTTTATTTTCTGATTTATCATCTGCTGATTTTTTTTCTGATAATTTTTCATCCTCTGATTCAAAAGCTGTCTGATTATTAAGGGCATCTTCTGATGCATCCGGGATTTCTTCTGCTTCTGCAATCTCTTTTAAATCTTCTTCACTAAAATCATAATCAGCATAAGAAGATTTTGAATTATTATTTCCCTCTTCCCACCAGCTTTTTGCTTCGGAAACTACATCATCAGCATCTATGAGCCAGGTAACGCCGGTATATTCTCCATCAAAAAAAATTCCGGTATCGCTTGCCTGAGCAAAAAGATGTGATGAAAGAGAAAATAAAAAACAGAAGACTAAAGCCTTTTTAATCATTTTATCCCTTAATAAGTTTAACTGCTTCTTTTACATCAAGGCCTTCGTAAACCTGTCTTGTAGAAAGATTTTTTAAAGTAAACTTATTATTTTTTAATTCTTCATTGTTTACTAAGATTCCCCATGGAACTGATTTTGCTTCGGTTACATTATACTGCTGATTCATCTTTTTAGCTTCCGGGAAAACTTCTACATTGATTTTTTCTGCCCTGAGTAATGATGCAAGCTTCTGGTAATAAACCATGTGCTCCATATTCTGACAGAAAATTTCTACATCAAGATAACTTCCTTTTTTCTGTGTAATTCCAAGTTTTTCAAGCCCTGCAATAAGTCTGTCTAATCCGATTGACATTCCTACCCCTGGGATTTTTTCTTTTGTATAAAGCCCTGCAAGGTTATCGTAACGGCCGCCTGAACATACAGAACCGATTGAAGGACAATCATTTAAGAATGTTTCGTATACAACGCCTGTATAATAATCAAGACCACGAGTGATTGAAGGATCAAGAATATATGTTGATTCAATTCCTGCTGCCTTCATCATGGCGTAAATATCTTTCATTCTCTTTGTATCTGAATCTTCACCGCCAGCCATTTCTTCGAGCTTATTCAAAACTGTAAGAAAATCTCCCTTCTGACTTATGTATTCAAGAATGAGGGAAGTTTTTGTGTCGTCCTGAGTGTATTCTTTAATTTCTTTACGAACTTCTTCGTCGCCAACTTTTGCAAGCTTATCTACAGAACGAAGGATATCTTCGGATTTTTCGAGTACAGCGAGTTTATTTAAAAAGCGGTTAAAAATTCCTCTGTGATTTACGTGGATGGTTACGTTATCAACATCGATTGAGTGTAAAGCAACTTTCATAACATTTAAAATTTCAAAATCTGCTGCTGCACTGTCAGAGCCGACCATATCAACATCACACTGAACAAATTCGCGGTAACGTCCTGCCTGAGGTTTTTCTCCACGCCATACTTTTGCAATGTGATAGCGCTTAAACGGCATATAAATTTCTGAAAAATGTTCGGCTGTAAAACGTGCAAAAGGAACTGTTAAATCAAAACGCATTGCAACGTCGCGACCACCGTTATCTTCAAAGCGGAATACCTGTTTTTCTGTTTCTCCGTTACTTTTGCGAAGAAGAATTTCTGTGTATTCCAGAACAGGGGTATCAATCGGAACAAAGCCGAACGAGCGGTAAACTTCTGTAATCTTTTCTATAAGACCAGAGCGCTGAATTTCATTTGCAGGTAAAATATCTCTAAAGCCTTTTAATACTTTTGGTTGAATTAATTCACTCATAAATTATATAATAACGATTATTAAACAAATAGAAAAGTGATAAACTTACTTTTGTGAGGTGCTTATGATTTTAGGATTCGATATTGGTAACACAAATATAAAAGTTGTTCTTTACGAAAATCAGGAAATTAAAACCGTGTGGAGACTTTCTACAGATGTAAAAAGAACCGGTGATGAATATTTTTCGATTCTACGCCCACTCTTCCGCGATGCAGGTGTTGAATTTTCAGCTATCGAAGACACAATCATAAGCTGTGTAGTTCCGGCACTCATAGGTCCTTTTGTAATCGTTACCCAGCACATCACTCAGAAAAAGCCTGTAATCATCGAGCCAGAAATTTACCATAAGCTTCCCGTAAAAATCCCGGAAACTGCAGTACACGAAATAGGAACCGATCTTTTATGCGATGCAGTAGAATCGTGGTCAAAATATAAATCTCCATGTATCATCGCTGATTTTGGAACCGCGCTTTCTTTTACCGCAATAGATAAAGATGCAAACATAGCGGGTGTTGCAATTGCACCCGGAATAAGAACTGCATTTAATTCTCTTTTTGCAAATACAGCACAGCTTCCGGCCGTTCCTTTAGACATACCTGAATCGAGTCTTGGAAAAAACACTGTTGTTGCCATTCAGTCCGGGATTTTAAATGGATATAAAGGCCTTGTAGAAAATATGATAAGGCAGATGAAAATCGATTTAAAAAAAGAAACGGGAACAGATGAAGACAAAGTTTTAGTTATTGCAACAGGCGGATTAAACAGTATGCTCCAGCCAATCACAGATATTTTTGACCACACCGATAAAAATCTTACACTGTGCGGAATGCTTCGTATCTATTCCCTTGTAAAAAATAATTAAACTCAAAGAGAAGGGCGGATATTTTTTTATAAAACTAAATGCGGTACGCACTTATACACGGTGCATGCTGCTGAACACTTTTTCGTTCATGATGTTGATTTCTACACCCATTTCTTCGGCAAGAGAGTTCATATTGTTTCTTAAAACTTCAATGTCGATGTCTGACTTTTCGAGGTTTACCATCATCATCATTACAAAATTTCCGGAAAGAATTGTCTGAGTGATATCTGCAATGTTGATTTTGTGTTCACTCAAAAAATTAGAAACCTTTGCAATGATTCCGACTTTATCTGATCCTACAACTGTTATAATAGCGTTCATTATGTTCTCCATATATTGAGGTGGCTTCGACTAGCTCAACCACCCCGGGGATTAAAAATTGTTTCCCAAAGTTGCTGCGATTACAGCTTTGATTGTATGCATTCTGTTTTCTGCTTCGTCGAAAACCACAGACTGTTTTGATTCAAAAACTTCGTCTGTAACTTCCATTGCATCAAGACCGAATTTATCGTGAATTTCTTTTCCGATTTTTGTATTCAAATCGTGGAAAGAAGGTAAATCGTGCATAAAGATTGCAGTCTTCTTTGCCTTAGCCATTACTTCTTTTGTAACCTGATAAGGTTTTAAATCTGCAATGCGTTCTGCCCAAACTTCGTCCGGTTCTCCCATGCTAAGCCATACATCTGTATAAATGATATCTGCGTTTTTTACAGCTTCGTCTACACTTTCTGTCATAGTGATTGAACCACCGCTGGCCTTACACCACTGATTGCATTCCTGAACGAGTGCCGAAGAAGGAGAATATTTTTTAGGGCTGCACAAAACAAGGTTGATTCCAAGCTTTGAACATACAATACAAAGTGAGTTACCGATGTTATATCTTGCGTCGCCAAAATATACGAGTTTGAGTCCCTTGATTTTTCCAAAGTGTTCGCGGATTGTAAGCATGTCTGCAAGCATCTGAGTCGGGTGGCATTCGTTAGTCAATCCGTTCCATACAACAACGCCTGAATACTTTGCAAGGTCTTCTACGATTTTCTGTCCGAATCCCCTGTATTCAATTCCGTCGAACATTCTTCCTAAAACCCTTGCAGTATCCGCAATGCTTTCTTTTTTACCGATCTGTGAACCTTCTGCAAGATAAGTTGTGCTTATGCCAAGGTCATGTGCGGCTACTTCGAATGCACATCTTGTACGAGTACTTGTTTTTTCAAAAATTAAAGCAATGTTTTTTCCGCGATGAATATCAACCGGAATCCCCTTCTTCTTTTTCTGTTTTAAATCCTCTGCAAGATCAAGGAGTCCCGTGATTTCTTCTGGAGTAAAATCTTTTAATGTAAGAAAATTTCTGCCTTTTAAATCCATATAAAACCTCGTACAAAATTTTTTAATGAATTTATATTTTAACAGAAATTTTCAAAAAGGTTAAGACCAGAAATTAAAGGTATTCTTTAAAACCAATCAGCGCTTTTTAGAAGATTTTTTTGTTTCTGTCTTCTTTGCTTCTGTTTTTTTAGTTTCTGAAGGTTTATAATCAGGGTCTTTTTCGAGCTCAGAAGAAATGTAAAGAACATCCTGATACCAGTCTATGAGTAAAGAATAAAGTTCTTCTTTATAGCCTTCGCACTTTGTCTTAATCTTCCAGACTTTAGCAGTCTTTAAATCATCAGGAGAAACATCTTTAATAGAAACCCATTTATCCTTATAAAGGATTGTAACTTCGGCATTTTTAGAAATATCTTTTCCGCTTTCCCTGTCTATTACATTTACCTTTATTTCGAGATTTCTTGTAGCGTTGGAAAGAAGATTACATTTTACAGTTACATCTTCTTTTCCTACAGTAAAGCTCCTCCACCATACGTAAGAACCGGCAACAACCTTTACACGATAGTTACCCTTTTTAAGATAGATGTGAGGAATGTCGAAGGTATCGCTCTTTGCTCCCTGGCGTTCAACAGTAATCTTTGGTTTAAACGAAAAATAATCTTCAAGGCGTTTGGTTCCCTTAGGTGCGAATGTCTGTGTAGAACCTTCAACTTCGGGAATATCTTTTCCATCATCATAGAAGAAGAAAGCGCGCATAGGAAGATCAAGGCTGTTAGAAAGAGGTTTTGGTGCCTGTATTTCGACTTTTACAGGAGTATATTTTGAACGTAAAATTGTCTTATGAATAACACCAGCTTTATAGAATAAAGTAAACAATGCTCCTGCGATTACAACGGCGGTAACACTTCTTCTTACGATTGTTCTTACTCTGTCCCTCTGAATGGAAGCCGGGAACGGATATTCCTTTGCGGCAATTACAGATTTTGCAAGCTGAACACGAAGCTCATGTGTATCGTAATGACGAAGATATCTTTTTACTACTCGCAGTACCCCGTTGATTGAACCAAAGCGGTGTTTTCTGTTCGGACGGATCATCCTGTGAATAAGACGCTCAAGCTCCGGTGGAACTGACTTATCGATTTTTCTTGGATGAATGTATTTACCCTTTCTGATTACCTTGAGTGTTTCCATGGAGAAAGTACCCGGGTATGGCTTTGTTCCTGTAAGCATTTCGTAAAGCATGATTCCAAGGGCATAGATGTCGGCACGGTTATCTACAGTTGCAGAATTTTCAAACTGCTCAGGCGGCATGTAGGCAGGAGTTCCAAGTGCCATTCCGTCCTTTGTAATCTCATCATCATCCTTGTCGCTTGCAATACCAAAATCAGCAAGTTTAATTTCTCCGCGTTTAGAGATGAGGATGTTTCCGGGCTTGATGTCGCGGTGAACGATGTTTTTTGAATGAGCATATTTAAGCGCGTAACATGCATCCTGAATTATGAGCATTGCAATTGCAGAAGGTAAAACTGTCTGCTTTTGAATCAGTTTATCTAAGGCAAGACCGTCTACAAGCTCTTCTACCATATAGCGGTATCCGCCTTCTGTAAAATAATCAAAAAGGTGAACAATATAAGGGCTTTGTAAATCAAGAAGGATTTTTGCTTCTTTTTTAAAGCGTTCTGCATTTCCGGCAGTTCCACGTCCTGTCATCTTTTTAATAACGACATAACGTTTTAAAGAAGGATGAAGGGCTCTATAAACTACACCCATTCCGCCTTTTGCAATAACACCTAATACCTTGTACTTTCCAATGGTTGAAGGAACATCATTTGTCATGGTTTTACCTCGTATATATCATTTTGTGGATTAAATTTTCTTGTACTGCTTACAACGCATATATTCTGCCTTGAAGGATTATGAATCTGAATATATCTTCCATCCTGCCTTAAAGCAAAGTTTCCTATTACAGGTCTGTGACCACCAAAATACATCGCCTTTTTTGCATCTTCCTCTCCTAAAAGATTTTCCATCACAGGCACTACAGTAGATTCAGTTACAACGTCATTTCTGGTCCAGATGATTGAATAAATTACTTCCGGATACTTTCTTGCATCTATGAGTTCTTTTTTTGTGAGCACCCTTGCCGGCTCTGCGTGTGTTACAACATAATATTTTCCACAGGCAGCAAAAGGAAGAAGACCTTCGTAGCACGAAATAAGATAAAGAATATCTTCGCCATAAACTTTAGAGATAAAGCGTTTTACCATATCTCCTTCGTCGGCATATTTACAGAAAGCAAAATCACCATTGCCGGAAACATTTAAAATATTTTCATGATTACCTTTTAAAAAATGAAAGAATTCGGGATAGCTGATTTTTAAACTGAGTAAGGCACAGAAAGCAGAAAGACACTCCGTCATCTCTTCTTTCATATATTTTCCGTCCACTACTCCCGAATTAAATTCTTCCTGAATTTTTGCCCATCTGGAAGCAGTTTTTTCTGTATGAAAGGCATCGCCCACGCAGATTACATATAGCTTTCCATTTTCCATTGCCTGTTCCACGCTGAGCTCTTTTGTAGAAACTTTGAATTTTTTAGGGATTTTAAAGTTTAAAATATTTTTTATAAAATAAGGGCGGGCATGAATGTCGGGCACAACAACTGCTGTTTTTTTCTTATCAAGATTTAATAGCCCTCCCGGATTTCCCTTGCTGTCTAAAGGCCTGTAATCTTTTGACTCAGTTTCCAAGACAGCAATAGCCTGGTTTAAAAGAGAAAATAAAGTGTCGTACGAAGGCAGCTCTTTAAAGCCACAGCATTCGATTGCAGAAAAATCCGGTTTATCCATTCTCTGTTATGAAATAACTAATGCCATATTTCCAATCGAGATTTTATCGCCGGGATTCAGTTTTACATATTTATCTGCAGGGATTTTTACGCCATTAACGAAAGTTCCGTTTGTGCTGTTTGTATCCTTTACAAAATATGCATCCTTGATTTTCTGAATTACGGCATGATGGCGGCTGGCAAGCTTATTGTCAACGACAACATCATTATCAGATTCACGTCCGATTGTAATTTTTGCTACAAGTTCAATTTTTTTACGATTGAACATCAGATAAGAGGCAGGTTTAGTTTCTCCATAAGAACTTAACTGCTGACCTACGGGAGAAAAAGATTGTATTGTTTCGTTACTCATAAATATAGTATATATCGATTATTCTAACTTCGCAATTTTAAATTTTTAGGATTAAAGACATTAAAAAGCGGAATGTTTTCCATAAATACTTTAAATAAAACGCCCATGTTTTCTTTTAATGCCTTTTTATCTTCTGATGGAAGTTTAGAAAAAGCCGAAAGTATTTTTGCCGTAGAACTGATTTTTTCTTTTTCGAATTCTGCAATCTTTTGTTTACCGGAAGCCCAGCACAGGTTAAAAAGGTTATCAACAAACTTTTTCTTTTCGTCCGAAGGAAGCCTTAATACCCATTCATTGAATGCTTTTGAAAAATATTTACTGTCGTCTGTAAAATCTATGTCGTTTACGAACTTATTACCGCTTACAGCCCACGAAAACGGATCGTGCTGCATAAATGATTTTCCGTTACTGTGTATGATTTCAAATCTTCTGTCGTGATTAAAAATCATCCCGACTACAGAAAACTGAGGATAAAAAGAATAGATTCTGTCGCGGATTTCTGCAAAGTTTTTAGAATCGATTACTTCCTGGCGGAAACCAGGACCGTCAAAATTATATATTGCAGTGATTTTTCTTTTTTCCATTGCAGTAGAATTAAGGCATGCATAAATTGCATCAGAGCCGCCTTTGGAATGTCCTGCAAGAATGAATTTTCCCTTTAATGCCTTACGCGCCTTTTTGTAATAAATGAGTGCTTCTTTCTGTGAAGGAATTACATCTAAATACGAAAGATTAAAATCTTCTTTCCAGCCTAAAAAAGAATCGTCTGTCCCGCGGAATGCAATCACACGGGTTTTATCGGGAAGAATGAATGTAGCAGCCGCAAACTGAATTTCTGTTGCACGGTCGAATAAGGAAACATAGCCGCATACCATAACCTTTCCAAAACGCTTTGAATTGGCACACTGGTCCATTAAACCCGGGATTCCTTCGTTTATCATTGCACCCATCATACAGCGCTCAGAATAGTTCCCTGCATTTATAAAATTGCGATTTAAATTGTAAAGAGAAATCTGAGAAGAGAACGGCTGTTCTAAAAGATTGTCGAAATTTAAATAGATAAGCTGGCTGAAAATAAGGGCGTCGACACAATTAAAAGGAGATTTGTCGAATGACAAATCTCCTCTCCATTCAAGGTATTTAAGAAAATTATCTTTATCACTCATACAGGTGAATTATACACCTATACTGTAAATTGTCCAACGTCATTTCCAATCTGTCTGATAGATTCTGTGAACTGTGAAGAAATCTCACGGAGTTTATTAGTACTTTCGTTTACATAGTTAGTACCTTCGTGGATTTCCGATACAGCACTTTCTACGCTTGCCATACTTTCCTTTAATGATTGAACGTCTCTCATGATTGCTTCTCCACCCTTAGTCATTTCGGATGCGGCACCACGTACTTCTGTTGTACTGTCGTTCATAGCCTGTAAAGCCTGGAGAATCTGATGAGATCCGGCCTGCTGTTCTTCCATTGCTCCACGAATCTGTGCGATGATTTCGTTTGTAAGGTTAATTCTGTTAGAAACAGCCTGGAAAGAATGTTCTGATTCAGAAGAAGCCTGTACTACGTTTTCAATACCGTTCTGGATGTTTGTAAGTTCTTCACCAATCTTATTTGACTGTTCAGCAGAAGTTTCTGCGAGCTTACGGATTTCGTCTGCTACAACCGAGAATCCCTTACCTGCTTCGCCGGCATGAGCCGCTTCGATAGCTGCGTTCATAGCAAGAAGGTTTGTCTGTTCAGCAATGTTCTGAATTGTGGTGTTGGCATCGACCATCGATGTTGACTGTTCAGCAATTCTCTGGATAAGAGAGTTTACAGAAGAGTTCTTGTCGATACCGTTCTTTGTATCCGATTCGAGCACGTTGAATGCTTCTACCATCTTCATTACCGATTTATCTACCGAGTTGATGTTTCCAATCATTTCTTCTACGGCAGCAGAAGCTTCTTCTACGCTCGAAGCCTGTGATTGAATCATTGCATCGAGGGAATCGATATTTCTTGTAATCTGTGTGATTGCAGTTGCAGAGTTGTCTACACTCTGTGCCTGGTTCTGTACCTGTGAGTTTACAACACCAATGTTATCGGCCATCTGACTGATAGTTGAAGTTGTAGTAGTAATTTCGTTTATGAGGACATCGCCCGCACCCGTAAGATTACTTTCTGAGTTTTTAACCGTAATCATGATTGAGTGGAATTTCTCGAGGAACTGGTTTACGGATTTTACAAGTGCACCGATTTCGTCGTTATGATTAACTGTAAGACGTTTTGTTAAGTCTGCAGAGCCTGTAGAAAGTTCGAGGATGAGTTTATTTACTGCGTTAAGACGTCCGATGATTTTTCCAATGATGATTGTAAATGCGATAAGAAGAATAAGACCGATTACAACACCGGAAATAATAATTACCCTTTCTGAATGCTCTACTGCTTCGCGCATCTGTTCTTCCGAAACGATGTAACCTGTTACAAAGTCGAGTTCAGGAATCTTCTGTACATAAGCAAAGCAGTTTGTTCCATCAATCTGAAGCTGAGTTTTTGTTTCGTTTGTTGCAAGAATCTGTTTGATTTCAGGATATACTTCGAGCTTCTGTAAAATCATTTCGTTAATTCTGTGAGCGATGATTGTTTCGCTGCGGTCTGCAAGAAAGAAGTATCCGTCTCTACCAATAGCAAAGTTTCCGATTTCTGCCTTGATGGCATCAAGACCAAGCATACCTACAAAGTAACCGCAAACTCTGCCGTTTCTGTCTCTTGCGGAACGTGCAATAGGAAGTACGTATTTTCCAGATGTCTTTGAAAGAACCATGTTTCCAACAAAGATATCTTTTTTATCGTTTATCATTGCTTTATGATAATCACGCTCGGTTAATGCTCCCTTTCCTCCGACAAGACCCGTGTCTCGGTAAGAAGTACCTTCGGTAGTACAGAAGAACATATAGTCATAATCAGGATTTCTTAATTCTGTATGCTTCTGAAGCCATGCGATAATCTGATCAGGATCGCCTGTTTTTACAACATCAGCATCTGAATAAACCTTTAAGTCGTTTTTATAAACTTCAATCCATTTGGTAATCTCTGCCGAACGACCAGCAACAACTTCCTTAGCCATTCCATCGTAAGACCTATCGATCCATGAAGTAACGATAGCAGAACTTATAACAAGCAGAAGTGCCATCAATAAAATAACCAGGATAAAGATGAATACACCATAGCGTTTTGCAAGGCTGGCTTTCTTTTCTTGAATATCCTGTTTTATTTCCTGTTTAAAATCGTCAAGCATAGTTTTCCTCTTCTCTATTAGCTGGATTAGTATGAATCATCCTGATTAATATTCTTAAAATTCAATATTAATATTATAGAACAATTCTATATACCTTTTATTATATCTTAAATAATCAATTTGTCTATTTTTTTATTGAAGGATAGCACCTTTATCTGCACTTGAAACAAGTTTTGCATAGCGCGCAAGGTATCCTGTAGAAACCTTTGGCTTTGGCGCTTTCCACTGTTTTTTACGTTCTTCAAGCTCTTTTTCGCTTACTTCGAGCGTAATCTTATAGGCATTTATATCGATTGTGATTTTGTCGCCTTCCTGAACAAGTGCAATAGGACCACCATCGGCTGCTTCGGGTGAACAGTGTCCGAGAGAGGCTCCCCTTGTTGCCCCGGAAAATCTTCCATCGGTAATAAGAACAACATCCTTATCGAGTCCCTGCCCTGCAAGTGCCGCTGTAACTGCAAGCATTTCCCTCATTCCAGGACCGCCTTTTGGACCTTCGTATCTGATTACTACTACATCACCCTTTTTAATTTCCTGATTCTGTACGGCCTTCATTGCTTCGCTTTCGTCATCAAATACACGTGCAGGACCTGTGTGCTTCATAAGCTCTTTGGCACAAGCAGAGCGTTTTACAACTGTTCCGTTTGGTGCAAGGTTTCCAAAAAGGATTGCAATTCCACCGTTATTGCTGAATGGTTTTTCTATAGGTCTTATAACTTCCGGATTTCTGTTTACGACATTTTTGATATTCTGCGCAATTGTCTTTCCGGTTACAGTGATAAGGCTTGTCTTAATAAGTTTTTTCTTTGCAAGCTCTGCTAAAACAGCCTGTACTCCGCCTGCATCATCAAGCTCGCACATGAATGTGTGTCCTGCTGGTGCTAAGTGGCAGAGGTTTGGTGTTCTGTTTGAAATCTCGTTTATGAGCTGTAAATCAATCTGGATTCCCGCTTCGTGTGCAATGGCCGGAACGTGTAAGATTGTATTGGAAGAACATCCGAGTGCCATATCGGCAGTAAGTGCGTTTATAAAATTGTCCTTTGTGAACATGCGGCGAGCGGTAATTTTTTTGTTGAACATTTCCATTACCTGCATTCCCGCTTTTTTAGCAAGGGCAATTCTTTTTCCTGTTACGGCAGGAATAGTTCCGTTACCTGGAAGACCGAGTCCCAAAACTTCTGTAAGACAGTTCATTGAGTTTGCAGTAAACATACCGGAGCATGCACCACAACCCGGACAGGCAGAAAGTTCCATTTCGCGAAGCTGGTCTTTTGTAATTTTTCCAGATGCAAGTGCACCTACAGCTTCGAACATATCTGTTAAAGAAAGATTTCTTCCAGAGTATGGATTTGATTTATCGCTTCCAGGTAAGTGCCCCGGCATCATTGGACCACCACTTACAAATACAGAAGGAAGGTCGAGTCTTGCTGCAGCCATGAGCATACCAGGAACAATTTTGTCGCAGTTAGGAATAAAAACAAGAGCGTCGAACTGATGAGCTTTTGTCATACATTCGATTGAATCTGCAATGAGTTCACGGGTAACAAGGGAATACTTCATTCCTTCGTGTCCCATCGCAATACCGTCGCATACACCAATAGCCGGGAATTCAACAGGAGTTCCACCTGCCATTCTAATTCCGTCTTTTACAGCCTGAGCAATACGGTCTAATTCAATATGCCCCGGAATAATTTCGTTTTTTGCACAGCAGACACCAACTAAAGGACGTTCAAGTTCTTCGTCTGTGTAACCCATTGCATAAAATAAAGATCTGTGCGGTGCTCTCTCTACCCCTTTTTTTGCGTTGTCGCTCTTCATAAAATTAACCTTCTGATTTTTAATTATTAATTATCGTAGATATCCTGGATTACCAGTTTTATCATAGAATTATTTTTTGTGCTGATTCGTTTTCTCTGTGTTACAAGCTCTTCTTTTTCCAGACTGATTCTTGATTCACTACAGATTTTCTTTGCGTATTCAGAAAGTGTTGCAGGACTCTGAGCTTCACAGGCAAGAACAATATTTTTTGTTGCCATAAATCCTGAATAGAAATTTTCAAACTCAGGGTTTTCGAATGGAAGTCCGTTTAAGAGAATAACTCTTTTAAAATTCTGAATATGTGCGAATGTATTACAACAGCGTAAAAGCTTTGGAGTAAATACATCCTGCCCCTGTTCATCCTGAATAAGATTTTCTGCAATTACATACAAATCTGTTTTTGCAGGAAGTTCTCCCTGTGGATTAAATTCAAGAATCTGATATTTTTTAACAGACTGGGTAAGAATCTTAATCTTCTGCTCGGTGTCGTCGAGCTTCTGTGGTTTTTCCGAAGGTGATAAAAGATTAACAAGCTCTTCGTCCGAAACCTTTGATTCTGCTGTTTCGGTCGGAGCATCGCTCATTACATCCATCATCTGGCTTAAAACCTTAGTTTCGTTTTCATCAACAAGAACGTCAGAAGAGACTGTATCCCTCTGTTTTTCTTCGCTCATGATATCTTCAAGTAATCCGTCTACATTCTGGTCATTCTGTTCCATAGTGCTCTCTTGTGTAATTTGATTTTGTGTTTCTTCGGCTGGTGTTTCTGCCGCAGGTTTATCGCCCATCATAAGGGCTTTTTCTTCGTCGGAAAGTCCCAAAGCCTGTGGATCTTCTGTGCTTTCTTTTTCAGAAACAGACGCTGCCTGCAAAGCAGAAGTTGCATCTAAAACTTTTGCTTCTTCGTCTGTTGCAGAAACAGATGAACTGAATGTTTCGTCTATTTCGTCAAAATCTTCGTCCGAGAAGAAATCATCAGATTCATCATCAACATTATCCTTAAAGAAAGAAACCTGCTGCCTTTGGACTTGTGAAGTTGCAATCCGAAGTTTATCGCCATCGGCTGTATGTTCATAAAGACATCCGTCTTCTTCGTTTACAAAAAATATTTTATTGCTCTGATCTATTCTTATGTTATGGATTGATGTACATCCTTCAAAAGCGTTATCTGCAAGGTATTCAAGGCTGGCCGGTAAAACAAGTGCCGAAAGCGATGTACAGTAAGAAGCTGCATTTGATTCAATCCTTTGAACGGTATCCGGAATAACAAGAGAAGTAAGGCTTGTACATTTAGAAAAAACATACTGAGGTAAAACCTTTATTCCCGCCCTGAATGGAATCTCTTCGAGCGCAGAACATTCATTAAAAAGACCTTCGGGAAAACCGTTTAATTCATTAGGCATGTAAACTTTTGTAAGAGCCTTACATCCCGAAAACATATATGGAGCGAGTTCCTTTAATTCAGGAGGAAGCTTTACCGTTTCGAGCGTAAGTGAATTTGCAAATAATCTGTATCCAAGGCTTTCTATTGAATCTGGAAGACTTATAGATTCAAAAGGACATTCATTAAAAACCTCTTCGTCTATAGCTCGGGCCCCGTAAGGAACCTTTCCCGAAAAGGCAGTTGAGTCCACATCAACACCAATGATTGTTTTTCCATCAGGTGTGTAAAGGAGACCATCTTTCTGAATAAACATCTGTTCCATATCTTTATATTTTATTACGGATTTAATAATCTATCAATTATCATCTGTAAATAATCATCAATTAATTTACTTCGACTGATTCAAATCCGGCTGTAATAAAAATCTGCTTGAGGATTTTAGCGGCATAATCTTTTGCATCTTTTAAAAGTCCGTCGTCTAAAAGCTCTGCAAGTGCAATATCCTTTGAATTTTCAATCTCTGTAAAAATTTCGTTCATCTTAAGGGGAACAAAAATACTGTGCTGCTCGTCGAAGACCTGCTCGGATTCAATTTCGTTTCCAAGAATTTCTGCATCAGGCAGTGTGATTGTGAGGGATTTTCCGTCGGAAGAGACTTTTATATCGCATAAGGTTAAATCAGGAATTCCCGCACGCACTATACCTGAATATTTTACCAGAGCATAACTTGTAGAAAGAAATCCTTCTTTTTTAATGGAAACAATATCACTGTAGCGGTATTTTAATGTAACAAATTCCTGCCAGTAAGTTAAAGATTCCTTTACCATCACATAAGACTTGGTGACTTCGGGATTTTCGTTCTTTTTCCAGCCAAAATATGCAAAAGCCATAATACCAAGAATCAGAAAAAGGATGATGATTATCTTGGTTAAAAAACGCGAAAAAGGTCCGTTCACTCTTACAGTCTTTACTTTTTTTACCTTTACAGGTTTTGATTCATTTGTTTTTTCTTCACTCATAGTAATTATTATACATTACTTGGAAAAAATTTGTTGTTTTTTTATTTTTATTTTACTATCTTTGATATATCACATTTTTAAACTTTAAGTGCAGCTTAGTTTATAAATTTTTAAGGAGATTCTGGAATGGACGAACAGAAAGCAAAGAAAAAAGGTTTTTCCGTTAAATGGATTGTAATTCTTGCCTTAATTGTTCTTGCAGGCGTTACCAGCTTTTATATGGTTTCTGCTACAGAACAGGCAGTAGTTACTCGTTTTGGTAAATACATAAAAACAGTGGGTGCAGGCCCTCATTTAAAACTTCCTTTTGGAATAGACAAACATTATAACGTTCCTGTAACAGTTGAATTAACAAAGCAGTATGGATTTAGAACAACTAAGGCCGGAAGAAACAACGAATACCGCAACAACATCACAGAAGAATCTACAATGCTCACAGGAGACTTAAATCTTGTAGAAGTTGAATGGACAATCTATTACAGAATCAACGACCCGGTAAAATGGCTTTTTAATGTAAAAGAAAGGGAAAACACAATTGATGATGTTTCCCGCTCTGTAATCAGTACATTAATCGGCGACAGAAGCATTCAGAATGTTTTAAGTAATGCACGTATTCCGATCAGTGAGGCGGGCATCACAATGATGAACGAAACTTTCGATAAAATCGGGCTTGGTATTGTCGTAACAAACATCCAGTTTCAGAATATCATTGCTCCGGAAGGGGTAAGGGATTCCTTTATCGACGTAACAAAAGCAATGCAGGAAATGGAAAGCTCAATCAACGAAGGAAAGGAAGCTTACAACAACGAAATTCCTAAGGCAGAAGGTGAAGCAAAACGCCAGGAACAGATTGCAGAAGGTTATGCTACAGAACGTATAAACCAGGCAAAAGGTGATGTTGCAAGATTCAATTCGGTTTACGAAGAATACAAGAGAAGTCCAAGGGTTACCAAGGAACGTATCTATCTTGAAACTATGGAAGAAATCTTCAGCGACGAAACAAAACCTACAATTCTGGACAGCGAACTTAAAAACGTAGTTCCTTTTAAAGATTTAAACGAAGGAGGAAAAAACTAATATGGCTTCTAAAGTAAAGAAAATAATCACATTAGTACTCACAGTAATCATAATTGGAGTTGTATGCTTCTTTGCGAAACCTTTTTACATTGTTGACGAAGGGGATCAGGTTGTAGTAATCAGATTCGAAAATATTGTAAGCGCACATTCAGAAGCAGGCCTTTATTTTAAGATTCCTTTTATTGACCAGCTCGAAACCTTCCCAAAAAGAATTCTTTCAATTGATGGTGATACAAAGGAGATTCAGACTTTAGACAATCTTTCCATAATTGCAGATGTAACAGCACGATGGAAGATTACAGATCCAAAGGCTTTTTATAAAACCTTTATCAAGCTCGACTCATGCTACAATAAATTAAGCGATATCATCGATGCTTCTTGCCGTACAATAATCACACAGAATAAGCTGAACGAAATTGTACGCTCTTCGAACATCATAAACGAAAGCGAAACACCGGTGGAAACAGAGGACTCTGAAATAGCACTCCAAACAGAAGTGAACACAACAGAAAGCATTAAAATCGGAAGAAACGAATTGTGCCGCCAGATGCTCGAACTTTCTCAGAAGGCTGTAACAGGATATGGAATCGAAATCATCGATATTGTTCCACGACAGATTAAATACACAGATTCAATGACAGATTCAGTTTATCAGAGAATGGTTTCTGAACGTAAACAGATTGCTCAGAAATTCCGTTCAAGCGGTGAAGGTAAAAAAGCTGAATGGCTTGGTAAGCTCGAAAACGAAAAGCGCAGAATTGAATCTGAAGCTTATACAAGAGCAGAAAAAATCAAGGGTGATGCCGATGCAGAAGCTGCAAAGATTTACGCAGAAGCATACAACAAAGACCCTGAATTCTACACTTTCTGGAAAAGTATGGAATCTTACAAAAAAACACTCAAAGGATATAACGCAACCTATAGTACAAAGATGGATTACTTTGATTATCTGTATGGTGTAAACGGAAGGTAAAAAATGGAACTTGTGACAATCGATTCAAAAAAGATTTTACTCAACTCTCGAATGGAAGAACTCAGCTTTAGCAAAACCAACTACGATTCGGTTGTCACTCAAAGCGGTTTACTTGCCGTAAGTAAAAATTCGCCCGATGGTAAATATGATTTTACTTTTTCGGAATGGAGATTCAACGATGTTCTTGCTTTAGAAACAGAAGGACATAAAAACCGTGTTGTTCATTACAGCGGAACAAATCCTCTTTCTTCAAAGGCAAAAACATTTTTAACTATTGCAGAAGGCAACGATTATTTTGACGCAGGTTTTGCAATCTGCTCCATGCTTACACAAGCCGCATTAGAAAAAGTGAACGTGCCCTTAGTCGGAGCCGGCGGAATAATCGTAGACATAAGTAAAACAGAAACCCGGCTCCTCTTTATTCCCGAAGATCTATACAAATTTTCTGCCGGTGGCCTTTCCGACGCAGAGTTTACACGTATTCAGGCACAGTGGTTAAACCTTACGATTTATGACCTTCCGGCCGTATGCTTTATGCGTGCCGTAATCGCTTACAAAATAATTACAGGAAAAATGCCTTACACAGCCACAGATCCGCTCGAAAGAAATGCAGACCTCCTGGACCACAAATTTACACCGGTAAATTACATCATAAACGGAATAAACAAAGAGCTTTCATACGCAATCAACAAGGCATTAAAACTCAATGCAAATGTTGTAAAAGAACCCGGAAAGAAAAAGAAAGGAAAAGACGTAGAAGATCTAACCCCTACCCCGGAATTTCCTCTTGAGCTTTTAAAAGATTCAAAAATCATCTCTGACAAAGAAAAGCTTCCCGAAGAAGAATTCAGCGTTTCGGTACAGAACTTTAAAAAAAGGCAGGCTTCCAGAATTAAATTCAGAAGATTCTTACGAAGAAATAAAGTTGCGATTATTGTTGGAATACTTGCAATCGTTGTTGGAATATTTATAGGCATAAACACATATTCTTCGAATATGGATCACTATACAGCAAAAGGTCAGACAGCAAAAGAAGTTTTCCAGATCTACTGTATGAGCATAAACTCAAAAGACTCTATCCTCATGGATGATGTATCTAAGGGTAAAACTGTCGAAAAACAAAACGACGCAGTAAGCAGTGTTTTTGTAATCGGTAAGATGAGGCAGCAGTACGGAGTGGATAGCGGCTACGAAGATCCTTCTGAATGGTTTTTGTCTGTAAGCGGAAACGAAAGCTATTTCTTACACAGCGTATACGGAATCACAAATCTTTATATCGACGGTGAATACTGCGACATGAACATCAATATTAAAAAGAAAATAGATAAACCGGAACCTGTAAAATTTGAAGATGGAAAAGAAGTAAAAGACGGTGATGTAAAAACCCTGAATATTGAGTATGACCTTCTTTACACAAATCCAGACGAATTTGAAATTTTAATTACACACATAAAAGGAAAAACTGAACTTACTTTCCATAAAGACCAGTGGTATGTTTCGGATCTTGATTTTAATGAAGATGCATCTGTTATTACGGCAGAAGAATATCTTACAGAATTTAACAAAGCTTTTGCAGAAAACGAAAAAGATCACTTTAAGACTGCAGACGCATTAAGAAAGATTTATCCCTGGATTCCGTCTGTTTCAAATCTTAAACGCGCCCAGGAAAAAATGATAAGGGATTATATGGAACTCAGTATTATTTCGCCTGTAGAAAATGACCAGAAATAAAGGCGGCCTGAACCGTAAAGTTTTTTGATTCCATTGTTTCTCTTCTGTTAGAACCAAAAACAGTATTACAGGCAGTGCAGTCAACACAATAACTGATATTTTCTTCCCTTACACCAGCTTTTAGAAGCGCATAAAGATTAGCCTTTAAAAGTGAAAGCCTGTAAAGTTTTCCTCCACCGTTATCCCATTTTATTTTTTCTTCCCCTGCTTTTGAAACATAATCAGAAACACATTCCGGTGTAAAATTTGTCCTGAAAAATTCTGCGCGTTCTTCGTTTACAATATAGCAGCAGTCATTTATGTGTGGACCTAAAATCACAGAAAAATCTTCTGCTTTAGAACCGTAATTTTTTTCTGCAAGAGTGATTGCATCGACTGCAATACCGGTTCCCTTCCAGCCTGAATGAACAATCCCGTAAACACCAGTTACCCTGTCGTAAAGAAAAAGAGGCATGCAGTCTGCAACAGTTACAACGGGCATTAAATCAGGTTTTATAGTAATCATTCCATCGCCTGTTATATTTTTTGTATCCAAAGGAGAGCTTATATCATAAACGATGTGCGAATGAATGAGTTCTAAAGGTGCAATAAGCGCTTTATTTTCTGCGATGCATGAATTGATTTTAGAAAGCATTTTATCGCGACTTGGATTTACTTCGTCCCAGCGGAATCGCATTGAGCCCGCTTTCCTTAAAGTCATTCCGCAACAAGGGGCATCTTTTAAAATCTTTCCATCGTGAATAAAAGAAAAAAGTTCATAATCATTTTTTGAACCGGCAATGGAAAAAGTGTGGAAGTGATTATTATTCAGAAGATTCAAGTCCATCTTATTTTTCGCTTACCGAATCGATTGGTTCAAGCTCAGAGATATAATAAAGGCTCTGTTTGATTATATTTCTTATATCCTGGAGTGTTCTTCTGAACTGACTGTTTTCGCGTCCACGGATTGTATTCATATTCTGTAAGCCTTCATGAATGCCGTCTTTTTCTTCGTCAAAGAAACCATGGAATACTCTTTCGATTGCACGAGCACCCTTTCCAAAAAGTTTGATACAGTCTTTGATTACGCCTTCTGTATCGCGCATCATAGAAGAAATCTGATTCTGAACCTGCAGGGTGTGAACTTTGTTTTCTGCAAAATCCTGGAAGATTCTACCATAATCACCCTTAGGCGAAAGCTTTTCCAGAAGGGACTTCATATTTGTATTTGCAGTTACAAAGTTATTAATACCTTCTGAATATTCAGTGCGGTTTTCACTCTTTGCAAAAATACCTTCCATGATTACAAGGTTTAAATTAAAGATGATTTCGTCATACTTTTCTGATGCAAACCACGAAAGAAATCCGCCGGTTAATTCACAGCCAAAAGTAACTGGTGTCCAGAGTTTTTCCCAGGGTTTATATTTGAATGAAGGGAATTCATCAAGACCAAAATCCATCTTAAGGCTTTCGCTCAAAGTCATTTTTTTCTGTTCACGAAGCCAGTCATTCCATCTTATATCCTGAATCTTTCTCCACTGAGAGCGGAATAAAGGGAACCATCCTTCGGCGCCTTCCATATTTTTTGGTTCCCAGTCGTAATCGTTGGAAATTACCCTTCCAAGCTTAAAAATTGAAAGTTCCGCAATATATTCCTGTATTGTAATAAGATATGTATTTGCGCGTGAAAGATATTCCTTAGTTGATTTTTCTACATCCTGCTCCTGAAGACTCTGACTCAAATTTTTACGCTGAGAAAAGAGGAACAATGCTTCAAGAACTTCGTTATCAATTGGCTGAACTTTTGTAAAAACTGCAGCCATCTCGTTAAAATCTGTGATTGAGCTTGAATATGGAGCTGTATATACGTTGCCTGCAATATTTGTAAACTGAGCTGTAAGATGAAGATATGGAAGAGATACAAAATGAATGAGCCAGTTAGTTGCAGTTACGGCAGCATACAAGGTTGACTTCATTCCAGAATCCATATTCTTTAAAATTTCGTCGAGTTTTTTTGCAAGGTCACTTCTTATATCAGGGGATGGTTCTTTTCCAAAAGGAAGTGAAAAAGGGTCTGCACGCTGATTAATCTGCTCTGCAAGATCCGGTGCGACGAATGAACTCATGAATACATAAAAATCACCCGGATTTTCGTTTACAAAACTGCAGTAAGGTTTAAAAAAATCTGATGCTTCTTTTAAAAGCTGAAGACGTTCATAAAAAAGATAATCAAGACATTTTGTTTTATGATTTATGATTCCCGGATGATTGTGATTAATTTTCTTTGCAAGACCTGCGATTAAGTCTTCGTTATATATCTGTTCTTTGGTAACGTTTCCTGCGAATAAAGAGCGAATCCATAAGATGATTCTGTAAAAAAAGGATTCATTCTGGAGCTTAACTTTTAATGTCTGATACTGGTCATTTGAATCAGGGTCCGGTGTTACAATCTGAACAGTCTGCATTGTGCTTTCGCGGATACGACGGAGCATGGCATTACGGTCTGCAGAACTTAATCCGGCAACGAGTTTATCAAATGCATTCTTGTTATCGTTATCACTCATATTCTATAAATATCGACATTTTATGATACAACGAATAGAGAAAAAATAAAACAGTTAAATAAATTTTGAATTTTATAAATTTAAAAGTTGTTTGGGAAACATCTTAATATAAAATCATTTAATTTGGTTTCTGTATAAATTTTTAACAATGGATAATTTGAACAATTATAATTTGTTATTTGATCTATTGTTGTTGGATAATTAAATAATATACCATATATATTTTCAATATTAAAAGAATGACTTTCAGAAACGATTGAATCTAATATACATCTTCTTGTTTGAGCAAAATAAAGTAATAAGTCATCTGAAAATAAATCTTGTTTTAAACATATGTCAAGAAATGAAATAAAATCTATATATTCTTCATAATTTATTAAAAATGGTAACATTTTTTTTCGTATATCAAATAATTGCATTAATTGTTCTTCTGAAAGCTCATACAAAAAATCACATAGAAAAATAAACTGTTTTTTAAACTCTTTAAATCTTTTCATTGAAATGGCGCTTAATGAAAATTGATATTCAGTTTCCTTATATTTATTATAAAAAAAATTTGGATAAGAGATAACTAACTCTTCAAGTGATTCATTTTTAAAATCACTAATACTAGACAAAAGACTTTCATAATCCATACCTTTTGATGGAATCTGTAACTGTGAAAAAACGATATAATCAATATATTCAGATAATTCCCAGGCTATTTCAAGCATAGCCATATTACAAGCATCAAAATGTAAAACATTTATACTATGTTTTTTTAATATTTCTGATAAATCTTGAATAGCTAATGAGTTATTAATTGCATAATCTGTTGTATAATCGCTAATTAAGCTTCTATGGAAATTATTTTTATAAATCAGGTTTGCTTCTGGATAGATTCCAAAACCATGAGACCACAATGTTAATATCGTTTTATCAGCTGGAAAATAATTTTGGATAAATGTTAAAAAAAAATCTAATGTTCCTTTTGATTTCATATCAAGTTCACCAAAATCAAAAATCTCATCTTCCATAAAATCATTTTTTCCTCTTGTAATTAAGAAGAGTTTTGTACTTGTCCAATTTCCGTGACTTGAATCAAAACCTGGAGAACGGTCAAACAAAACAAGTATATTTAAATTCTCATTTGATCCAACATTTTTCATTTCCTGTATATTTTGAATTGCAAATTGCTCTAATTCATTATCTGCGGCAAGATATACTAGATAATTTAGTTTTACTTTCTCATGAACGTTATTACTTACAATTGTTCTTCTTACAGAAACTGTATTGTCACATGATAATAACAAAAAAAATAGAAAAAAAGTATAAAAAGAATTTTTAAAGTTTATCATATAATCTACATAAAAGTTCATAAACATCAGGATTTCCATTCTTATCAGAATTACTAGATGTCAAAATACAAAATCCTACATCTTTATTATAATTATAAAAAGCTAAATTATTGCTTCCTACTGAACGCCCATAACTTCCTACAAAGAAAACATCATCATAAAATATTCTTCTTCCACAAATTCCGAAACTTAATAATTCTTCACAACCTTTATAAGAATTTTCAGTTGATTCTAAAATTAATTGTCTAACATCATTAGAAACTGCGGTACCTTCTTTACTGAATAATTCATAAATCCATACAGCCCCATCGCGAGAAGTCCCCACAAGTCCTCCCCCGGCCCATGAAGACATACCTATAAGTTCCATAACAGGTACTTGAAAAAGACTTGTTATATCAATAGTTGTTTGTATATTATTGGTGTTAAATTCTGTATTCGGAAGAACATGAGGATGAGCCAATAATGAATAATTAATCGTGTCCTGTGGAGAAAGTTTAACAGTGTTTAAAGATAAGTCATCTAAAAAATGTTCTTTTAATAGTACATTTAATTTTTTATTAGTTACTTTTTCTGCAATCATACCAAGAATAACATAATTAGCCGTTGAATATACATAAGCATTTTCATTTAGTGAAGATATTTCAACAAAATCTAAAATTCTTAAAGGATTCCACTCTTCTGAAACAAAGGGATTATTTAAAAAAATTTTATAATTTGAGGTATATTCTCCAATCCCACTACGATGACATAATAATTGCCATATTGTAGAATTCACATTAATAGTTTCACCATTAAACATAGTTTTATCAAAAATATCAGATATTTTCGTTTCAAAAGAAATAAAACCTTTTTCTATTAAGTTACAAATCAAAGCAGAAATAAAAGTTTTTGTTATACTATAATAAAAAAAAGAATTATTCTCTGTACAACTAAGTTTACTTTGTAAAGATGTATATCCATTGCAAAAAGAGAATATATCATTTTTAGTTTTTACACTGACCGAAATGGATGTTTCAACATGATATTTATCAATGAAATCATAACAAGATTTCAATAATTCATAATGTTTTGTATTATAAATATATAAATTATTAGATTCATAACAGTTCTTATTATCTTTATATTTTACTTTTACAATATATCTCTTTTCTTCAATACCAGTATTAAATGAAAAGTCTGATGATGAACATAAAACCTCTTTATCATTCAAATACCATATTAAATTACTAGAATCTAATTGCTCATTATGAACAGATACCTTAACATGTTCATTCCAAAAAATATTACCTTCAGAAATAATTGTTAAATCAACTTTTCTAATAGAATTATTACAAGATACTAAAAATATTGTTAGAAAAGTTATTAATAATATATGCCATCTATTGCTTTGAAAAATGATATGGTCCCAATTCTTTAATTTCATTTGGATTAACCTGTCTATTTAATACTTTAAGATATAAATTATATCCATTATGATTATTATCTCTTTCAAATCGAACATGTTTAATTTTATAAAATCCATCAATATCCATATTGTAATCTTCTTGAGATAAAGCAGATTTAAAATTACAATCATACTCAAAAATATTTTCATCAGTCTGTGTAATCATAATCAATCCATCATCTTGTTTATGAGTTCCACCAAAAGATAAAAAATTCAAATTTTTAACATCTTCAGAAAAAACTAAAAACAAATCCATAAAATAATTATAGAACTGGAAATTGCAAGTAGAATTATACCCAGAAAAATCAGGAGCCTCTGAAACATCAAAATAAGTCTTAATATCATCATCTGGTAAAAAAGCATCAGAAATTGTACATTCTGTTACCCATTCAGGATAATTTCCAATATTTTTATACCCATAACCTGGTGAAGGTAAGGGGCATCCCAATATAGATAAAGATATTAATACTATACATATGGCTATTAACTTATTTTTCATAAAGAAACCTCACTTATTTATGAACTACATTCCAAGACATCCAATGATAAAGGGGATTCCAAGCTTCCCAATTTCCATCATCTATATTATTTAAATCTCTGATTAACTCATAATCCCATTTAAATATCCACCAACCACGAGTTTCATAAGCAACTACATTCCTATAATGTAAAGAATCTATACCTACTCTTAAACTTATTCCAGGTACTCCATTATCTATTGATTTTTTAGGAATACCACAAGTATAACTTACATCATAATCAGAATACATACGTATTGCATTTCCTATATTACATGGCCATGTAATCCATCCATCTACCAATCGATAATCAACTTCTTTTTGATTTAAAACCTTATTATCCTGGTTAAAATAAAACGGAACCATTTCCATTATATCTATTAAATGCATAATACATTCAGATTGTTCATAATAAGGCAAGTTATAAGCATTAGACATCTTGAGCCATTTTTCAGATACATTTCCAAGCCCTTTTAATGCCAATGTATCTAATATATAACCAGCTGTACTTCCACCACATGTATAATAAGACTTACCATAGCGATGTGTAGAATACTTACTATTAAATTCTGTCTCTGTCATAACTTTTTGTTTTTTATCATCCATATGTGAAGAACCCGAATTACCTCCCCATCCACGCGTTATAATATTACCTTGATTTTTCTTTGCCTCAGACCAAATAGCAGCTATTTCTTCTTCATACTCTTTTATTACACGTCTAATCTCTTTAATTTGAGCATCTGAAAAAAAATCTGGATTCTCTTTTATATAATCATCAAAAACTACAGGTTCTTCAATTTTGTTAATTTCATCTCCATTAATTAAATCAAAAACTTTATCAAACTCAATTTCACCATTTCTTTTTATTTTTGAAGCTGCCACTAGTACTTCTGGATAACCATTATCTATAATTCTTGGAAGATTATTGTTTGAAAAATTTCCTTTATTATATAACTTTTCGATTTCATCCGCATAACCTTCAGTATGAATAATATATGCTATTGGTAGTCCCTGTTTTTCATTTGCATTACACGTTATTGCCCCCACGGTCCTATCTTGAGACATAATTCTATATTCATAATACTTTATTTGCCCTTTTGCATCATATATAGCAATTGGATAATCCCAAATAGATGAATCTTGTGGAAAGGAATTATCACTCATTAATCCCACTAATGTAAATTCTGCAAATTCACGACTTAATTTCCAATCAACGATTTCTTCACTAGATTTATTCAATAAATCCAACTCTTTTGTTTCTGTTAGTAAAGAAACTTCATCTTGAACAGATTGAATTTCGACAGTTCTAGGAACATTTTCTTCTGCCTTAAAATAACAAGACAGATTCAAAAGTGTTATTGATAAGTAAAATATAATTATTACTTTTTTCATTTTCTTTCTCCTTATTTAAAAAAAATTTGAAAATAAAAACATTTTAGACGAGAAATAAAAGAATTTGGTGATAACAAATATAGAAAAGACTACTTTTTTCCCTCTCGAACTAATTGCATTTTATCATAGTTATATTATTTTGTAAATATTAAAATTTGCAACAAATGAAGTAGAATCAGGCTGGTTTCTTTTTCAAGATGGATCCAATAGGAAACAAAAAATTTTATTATAAATATAAACAACCACCCGTCTCTCTAATTTTTTATATTAAAATCTAAAAAATTGCTCCAAGTTTTCGCAATTTTTTTTAACGATTTTGCTATTTGATAATTGAGAGGGTCCCTCACTAGACCGATGTTCGATGGGGCCTGTACATTGCATCTTCATTTTCCGGCCCCATATTAAGTTAAAATAAATCAGCTCCCTTGCGGGAGCCAATGCTTTCTGTCTCAAGATAGCCCCTACGGGAGTCGAACCCGTCTCTCCACCTTGAGAGGGTGATGAACTAAACCGATATTCGAAGGGGCCAAAAAAAAATAAAAAAGCTGAACTTGATAGTTCAGCTTGAAGTTCCCCAAGGAGGATTCGAACCCCCACAGTCAGAACCAGAATCTGAAGTGCTACCATTACACAATCGGGGAATAATTTAATTGAATATACTAAATTACGCTTACTTGGTCAAGGGGGTTAGAGGGATTTTGGGTTTTATTTTTTAATTAAAGGAACGAGAACGTTTATTTTTTTCCTTATTTTTATAATCAAAAGAAATTTTATCAATCAAAAAATCTTCATTATTATATTTATGCCATTGAACGGTTACGGTTGAATTATCTTCTTCGAGGTAAACAAAACTATCGGAATAAATTATTCCTTTAGTTCTTCCGATTTTATGTTTTTCTGCATATTTAGAAGACTTCTGCTGAAAAACTGCATTTTTTGTAACAACAGGATTTATTGAAGATGCCAGTTCGAGTATTTCACCCGAGTATTGAAGTTTGTCATTATTCAATCGTGAAAAGAATGTATCAAGAAATAAAACTATCGGAAGCCCAAAAACTAATATAAACGCAATTTTCATCTTTAAGCTGTTCCAGAAACTTTTATTCTTGACTTCTTCTATTTTATTCTTGACTTCTTCTACTTTTTTAAAATCCATAAATCACCTACTATATATCCCGCTAATTCAATTTTACGTATGTTTTACCGGTGCCGCCATCTTCAGGAGGTGCGAAAGAAAAGTCTTTTACTGCAGGGACGTGCGAAAGATAATCCTGAACAGCCTGCTGTAAGATTCCGTCTCCTTTTCCGTGGATTACACTGAACGAGGTAAAATTGTTCAAAAGGCATAAATCAATCTGCTTTTCGAGTGTTCTGATTGCTTCATCCACATGCATTCCTAAAAGACGGAGTTCAAAAACCGGTGTCTGACTTTTTTTGTCCACTACCCCGTCTTCTTCCCTATTTACAAGGTCAATCGAAATAGAAGGTTTATATTCCTTTTCGGGTTTTATAAGAACAAGATCTTTCTGTTTTACAGACATCTTTAAGCTTCCAAACTGAACAAGCCAGAGTCCCTTTTTTTCTTCCTTTACAAGAACACCCTTTGTCTGTGTAGAAGCAGAAATAACCCACGCCCCTTCTTCAAAAACAAGTTCTTCCTCTTCTGCTTCGCCCCGCGCCTTCTGGAATTTATAAAACTCTTCGTTCGTTGTAGCAGAAGCAAGAGCCTCAGCGTTACTCATCTTCTTTTTGGTCTTTTTGTTACTTGCAGGATGCTTTTTCAAAGTTTTTTCAAACTCTTCTTTTTCACGAATCAGTTTTTCATCTTCTGCTTCGGTCTTTTTTTCAAGATATTCTGTGCGCTCTTCGAGTTCCGAAATAAACTTTTTTACACCAAGCGTTTTTTCACGTGTGATTTCGCCTTCCTTAAGCGTACGAACAAGGTTTTCGAGCTGACGGCGTGAATGAATAAGAAAATCATTTAATTCCTGCTGCTTTCCTTTTTTCAAATCGTTTTCTTTGCGCCTTAATTCAAGTTCCTTAACCTTTAATCTTTCAAACTTATCTTTATAATCTTTTTCCTTCTGCTCTGCTTCTTTCTGAATCTTATTCAATTCCACGTGCTTTCTGTTTAACCCGCGGATTAAAGCAGAAACATCGGCCTGCTCTGTTGCAATATAATTTCTTGCCGCTTTACAGATATTCTGTGGAAGCCCGTTTTTTTCTGCAATATCAAGCGCATGACTTTCGCCGGGGATTCCCATTAAAAGCCTGTAAGAAGGAGAAAGCGTATCCTGATTAAATTCTACAGAAGCGTTTACACAAAACTCGTTTGTATATCCGTAGTTCTTTAAAACTCCCATGTGGGTTGTAACAAGAACAAAGGCCTTCTTTTTAATAAGGTCGTCGAGCACGGACATCGCAATCGCAGTTCCTTCCTGTGGATCTGTTCCGCTACCAAGTTCGTCAAGTAAAACAAGTGTTTTTGGTCCAGCTTTCTGAACGGCTTCTGCAATGTTTTTCATGTGACCGCTGAATGTAGAAAGATTCTGGTCTAAAGACTGATCATCACCAATATCTGCAAATACGTCTGTAAAAACAGGAAGCCTTGAACCTTCTGATGCAGGAACCGGTAATCCCGCCTGATTCATAACAGAAAAAAGAGCAAAAGTTTTTAAACTGACGGTCTTTCCTCCGGTATTCGGTCCTGTAATAATCAATACCCTCTTCTGCTCCATAAAACGGATGTCGATCGGGACTGCTTTTTCTTTTAAAAGAGGATGCCTTGCTCCAAGAAGTAATGGCGCTTCATTCTGAGCAGTTTCTATAAAAATGCAGTTATTCTGTGCCCCCCATCTTGCGGCTGCCAGTGTCTGGTCTAAAAAAATCATTACCGGCAGAGCCTTTTTAAAATCTGGGATTGAAGGCTCAAGACTCTGTGTTAATTCCAGAAGGATTTTTTTGATTGCAGCTGCAAGTTCAAATTCTTTTTGAATAAGTTCGTTACTGCATAAAACTGCTTCTTCGGGCTCGATGTAAACCGTCTGTGCAGTCTGAGAAACTTCGTGTATGATTCCGGGAATCCTGTTCTGCTGGCTTGCTTTTACCGCTAAAACCTGTCTCCCGTTTCTTAATACAGGAACTGTAGATTCGAGTATGCCCGAAAGCTTCTGGTCCGAAGTAAAGCCCTGCATTATAGTTTTGATTTTGGAATTGAGGTTTGCCATCTGTTTTCTTATGGCTACAATTTCCGGTAAATCTCTGAGCTGCCCGTCCGGACTGATTACGCGGAAAATCTTTTTTTCTGCATCGCTCAAATCTGGAAGTAAATCTGCCTGAGATGGAAGATATTTTAACGAAAGCTTTACCTTATGAATCTCTGTGCATTTTTTAAAATTATTTATGCTTTTTATAAACTGCCCGAGTGAATGAACATTTTCGAGCGTAAGGGAAGCCCCTTTTGTCCTTATTACGGCAAACAAAGGCTTTACTGTTCCCCATCCCGAAATTCCGTTTTTGGTAGAAGCCGAAAGATAAATCATCCACTCGCGGCTTGTATTCTTTAACTGTTCGATTTCTGCGTATTTAGTTAAAGGCTGTCTTTGTAAGAAATCATCTTTTCCTTCTTCGGACATGCAAAAGGCCGCAACCTCGTCCCGAATCCGGTAAAAGTCTATTTCCGATAATGTTTTTGAATCCATATTATTTTCCTAAGAAATTCTCCAGTCTGACTCCGGCGCCGGATTTTACATCCTGAGCTAAAACAGCCCCCTGAATCAGATCATAATATTCGGGAGAAATCCCCGGAGTAAGAATCTTTTCCGTTCGTAAAATTTCAACATCACCTTTTTTTATCTTTTCGCCTTTTTTCATATCGTGCATAAAGTGAAGGCTTCTGTTTGTACGGCCATAATTTTCTTTTTCTCCGGAAGCAAGTCTTTTAATTCCGTCTCCCAAAACTTTTAATACCTTTTCTTTTCCAAACTGTTCAGAAAGCTGATCTATAATTCTTTGTATTCCTGTCTCTTTTCCATAATGGCGTAAAGTTACTTCGCTCTGATGAATTACATGAACCATCATTGCAAACTGTTCACCTTCCAGAGCAACAGGGTCATCAAGGCCTTCTGTCTTCCGGCTTAAGGTTATGTGCTTTTCGATAATTGTTCCGCCTGCGGCAATCGAAAGAGATGGAACAAGAATCGGGTCCAGGCTGTGATCACTTACTCCGCATTCAACTCCGAATATATTTTTAAGGTTCGTTATGAGCTTAAGGTTATACTCTTCTTCTACAGCCGGATAACTTGTTATGCAGTGTAAAAGAGAAACATTTTCCGTGCCTAATATATCAAGCGCTTTTTCTATATCGCTTAAGGTAGAAACTCCACTCGAAAGAATTACGGGAACTTTTTCTTTCTGAGCTGCACGGTAATCTCTAAGACATTCAAGCATCTTATAGTGATTGAGTTCCGGAGAAGCAATCTTTACGTAATCGGGTTTAAGCGCAAGAAGTTCCTTTAAGCTTTTTAAACCGAATGGTGAGCAGCAGAATTTACATTTTTTTGAATGAACGTAATCAGACATTTTTTTATAAAAGTCAGCTTTACATTCAAGCTGTTTAAAACGGTCGTAAAGTCTGATGTTTCCTGTAGGAAGCTTTACAATTCCAGTATCTGGGTGGAGAATTTCGTCTGCATAAACCCACTGGAATTTAATACAATCTGCCCCGGAAGAAGCAGCAGTATCTACGAGTTCCTTTGCTTTTTCGATTGAACCTTCGTGCGAAGTCCCGATTTCGGCAATTATCAGACTCATGATTTTATAACCCTATTCTTTTTCTTTTAATTCTTCTGCAGCACGCTGAGCTTTTAAACGGTTACTGTAAACTGTAATCGTAGAAGAAGGAAGCCAGCCTGTTTCGAATCTGTACCATTCGTTATCATCTTTATCTTCCGCACGGCTCAAAACCTGTAAGATCTGTCCCCTTCTGCTGTATCCCTTTACTTCGGAATTCCAGTCTGTTTTTTCGTAATATGCGGCATAAGGTGCAATCACTAAAGCCCATCTTACGTCGGGAGCAAGAGCAAGCGGTTCAGAATTATCAAACTCGAGTACAGTTATTTTATTTTTATTACATGAAGTAACACAGAATAAAACTATAAAAACACATGTAAATAATTTAATCAGCTTTTTCATTTTTTTATACTTTTTAGAACCTCCGGAAAAATCGATAAATCAGAATCAACAAAATCCAGCTTATTGATTTCTTCGGGTTCAACCCATTTATATTCAGTATGTTCTGTGAGGACAAAAGGCTTTTTAATTCCGTCTTCCGAAAATTCAGTAAAAAATACAAACAGAGAACATTTCTTTCCCTTATGAAAAAAAGTTCCCTCCGTAATTTTTTCGTGAACCTTTACATCCACACCAAATTCTTCAAGCATTTCTCTTTTGATTGCAGTTTCAAAATCTTCGCCATCTTCGATTTTTCCACCGGGAAATTCCCACTTACCACCCATGTCTCCTTTTTGAGCACGTTTGGCAATAAAGATTTTTCCGTCTCTGTAATCAATGCATGCTATTGAACGACTCATTTTAAGCCCCGTACCTTATATTAAAAGAATATTACGCCAGGCATAATAAAATGAAGAAGTGCAATAATCAGGCAGACAAATCCAACAAGGTAAGATTTTTCTACAAAGATTGTTTCGAGCACTTTTGGAAGCTTGATTCCAGATGCCCCCTTACTCATGTAAAGAGAAAGAAGCAGTGTTAAAGAAGCAAGGATTCCTGTTACTGCCGGAAAGAAATCACCAAAGATAACAGGACTTCCGCCTGCAACCTTAAAAAGTTTTATAACTCCTGTAAACAGCGAAAGTACTGCTACAACAAGAACAAATGTAGGACTTTGTAAAACTTCAAGGCCATCCATCTTATCTTTAATTTTATCTATAAAACCTGATTTTTTTGTTTCTTCACCTTCGACAGAATCCAGAGGTTCAGCTTCTTTTTTAGCAAGAGATTTAATCAGAATTAATCCCGAAGCAATGTTCAGAATAACCGAAAGAAAATAGAACTGCATCATAAAAAACTCCTTATTAAACTTACTTTATAATCTGGACACAAGGGTCGAAAGTTCCCTGGTCTGGTCATCAATTGTTACCTTAATATTTACTCTGATTATATCATAATCAGTGGTTTTTGTCCGTAAATATTCTTCGCCATTTTTATAAACCAGAGAAAGTTCCGAAGCATCCTGTATTTCATTATCGGAATTTATAAAGCTTACCAGAGCATCAATTTTTACGGGAGGAGTTTTTTCATCAGCTTTTTTATTATGAATTTTTATGTTCGTATAAACTTCTTTTTCGTAAACAAAAGCCTGAACATCGAACGAAACATCGTTTATCTTTGCATAAGAAACATTTTTATTTATTCCGGTATAAATCCATGTAACGGCTACAAAAAAAACAAGGGCAATAAGGATAAATTTATTTCCCTTATAAAACAAAGCCCTTATTCCCTTAACAGGACGCATTCCACCATTATAATAATCCTGAACCTGACTGGAAGCTTTTTTTACACGTTCTTCGCGATTGTAATAAAATTTGAGAGGCTGTTCTCCATCCGGTCTTGTTTCTTCTATCTGTTCAAACATATGCCTCCCCCTTTTAATGTCCTAGTTATTCAAGATTGCATCAATAAGGCTGTCGGTTCTGTACCAGACAACGCGGGCAGTATCCTTATCAAGATACAAAGCAGTTATGATTCCTTCCGGAGAAAGATGCATATCGTAATAAAGATTATTCTGCTGATTTACATCAAGGTGACGGCGGAGAATTTTCTGACTTTCATTCTGAATCATTTCGATATTAAATCCATCCTGATTTTTGATGATAAAATATTTCCAGCCGTTCGCAGTAACACCCATAAAATCATAAGGGATGCGGTATGTAAGCTTACTGTAATCTACAACAACAGATTCTTCGTATGGCGGAATAGAAACTGAATCATCATAAGTTTCTTTTATACAGTCAAGCGGGTACAAAAGCGACTGAAGATAATTTACACCCGACTGAACCATAGAATCGTCGTCCACAAATGTAGAATAATAATCAACGTATACATAAAGCTTATAATCAGTCTGAGAAGGAATTACATTCGAAATTGTGGCATAAATCTCGTTTTTAATATCCGGATTTTTAAACTTCGGAATGTTCGAAGCATTGATGTTTACAGTGTATTTTGGAAATCCGTTTTTACCGATCCAGTAAACAATAAAGCCGTCGTTTGAATTACTTACAACAACAAGCTCATCACTCTGGGTGATATAAATATTTTTGATTAACGGGAACGGCTTTCCTCCGGGGCCCTGCTGACCGATGTAGTCCATGTTAGTACCATCGCGGTCAAACTTTAAAACGCCCTGGCTGTAAAGTAATCCGTCCGGTCCAACTTCCTGCTGTTTTTTAATAAAAGTTCCGGTTACATAAATCGTCTTGTTTGAATCAACTGCAATCTGCCCGGGATAATCAAACTGAAGACCGATTGTCTTATGCGAACATTCAGGCACTCTTTCTGATTTATTGATTAAATCTGCAGTCTGGGAATCCTCGTAATAATAAAGCGAAAGTAAATCACCATAAGAAATAAGCTCCATGATTTTTTCTGATTCACCGTCTATTACATAAAAGAAACCGTCGCGCATCGCAATACCCTTTCTTACAGTACCGACTGAATTAAGATCTCCAACGCTTATCTGTTCTTCGAAATTTCCATAGGGAATATCAAACTGTTTTACTTCTTTAAGAGATTCAATAGTTTCTTTTTTGCTGCACGAGATGATTGTGAAAAGCCCACAAAATGCAATTAAAGTTGCTGCTAAAATAAATGTCTTTTTCATATTTTTCTTAATCTTCATAACCATATTTTTTTATACTGATTATAGTTTAAATATTCATTTTTTCCTTGTCAATCGTACTATAAATATAGTAAATTTTATTAATATTGGATATAATATTTTAACTCATTTTATAAGGAATAAGAAGAAAAATGTTGATTGATAAAATCCTTACAGCGATATTTGGTACACAGAATGACCGTGATGTAAAAGCCCTCAAACCTATTCTTGCAAAAGTAAACGCAAAAGAAGAATGGGCAAAATCACTCAAACCAGAGGAGTTTCCTCTTCAGACAAAAAGATTCAAAGAAGAACTTAGTCAGGGTAAAACCCTTGATGATATATTACCAGAAGCATTTGCACTCTGCCGCGAAGCTTCATGGCGTGTAATCGGTGAACGACCTTTTGATGTTCAGATTATGGGTTCCATCAACCTGCATCAGGGAAAGATTACAGAAATGAAGACTGGTGAAGGTAAAACACTCGTTGCCGTAGCTCCAGCCTATCTTAACGCATTAACAGGAAAAGGCGTTCACGTTGTAACAGTAAACGATTACCTTGCAAAGCGCGATGCCGATTCACGTCGTCCTATTTTTGCATATCTTGGTTTAACTGTCGGTGCAATTCTTTCGGACATGGATAACGATGCACGTAAGGCTGCATATAACTGCGATATTACTTACGGTACAAACAACGAATTCGGATTTGACTATCTTCGCGACAACATGAAGATTGACCTTAACGACAAGGTTCAGCGCGGATTTAATTACTGTATCGTGGACGAAATCGACTCTATCTTGATTGATGAAGCCAGAACTCCACTTATTATTTCCGGTGCCGGAGAAGATGATACATATAAATATCACGAAGTTGATAAATACGTTGGCGAATTAAAAGAAGTAGAAAAAGATCCTAAAACTGATGATTATCCTGACGAAAGCTTTATGACTCCTGAGCAGAGGGATGCCATCCAGGGTGATTATAAAATCGATGAAAAATCAAAACGCGTTACCTTTACAGATAAGGGTATGCTCCACATCAACGAAATTCTTCACAAGCACAACTTAATCCGCGGTTTTCTTGAAGATGAAGAAAACTTTGAATTTACACACTACTTTACACAGGCTTTAAGAGCTCACCTGCTTTTCCATAATGATGTTGATTATCTTGTTCGCGACGGAAAGGTAGAAATTATTGATGAATTTACAGGACGTGTTCTCGAAGGCCGCCGTTATTCAGACGGATTACATCAGGCTATCGAAGCAAAGGAACACATCCGCATTGCACAGCGCAACCGCACAATGGCAACAATCACATTCCAGAACTTCTTCCGTATGTACGACAAGCTTTCCGGAATGACAGGTACTGCCGCAACAGAAGCAGTAGAATTTAATAAAATCTATAAACTCGATGTAGTTGCAATCCCTACAAACGTTCCTGTTCAGCGTAAAGACGAAAACGACGAAGTTTACATGAACGAAGACGACAAGTGGGAAGCAATTGCAAAAGAAATCCAGGCTGCACACGAAAAAGGACAGCCGGTACTTGTTGGTACAGTATCCGTAGAAAAGTCAGAACTTCTTTCTCGCCTTCTTACAAGAAAGGGAATCAGACACGAAGTATTGAATGCTAAAAACCATGCACGCGAAGCGCTCATCATTGCAGAAGCCGGTGCAAAAGGTTCTGTAACAATCGCTACAAACATGGCCGGTCGTGGTACCGATATTAAGCTCGGCGGTAACCCTGAATTCAGGGCAAGAAAGAGAGCCGGAACAAATGCAACAGAAGAACAGTACAAGGCAGCACTTGCAATAGAAAAAGAAAACTGGAAAAAGGATTACGAAGAAGTACGCCAGTGCGGTGGACTTTATGTAATCGGTTCAGAACGCCATGAATCACGCCGTATCGACAATCAGCTTCGTGGTCGTTCAGGACGACAGGGTGACCCGGGACGTTCAAAATTCTTTATCTCCATGGACGACGACTTGATGCGACTCTTTGGTGGAGAACGCATGAAGCTCATGATGAAAAGAATCGGTATGCAGCCTGGTGAACCAATTGACCATCCATGGCTCAACAAGGGAATTGAAAAAGCTCAGCAGAAGGTAGAAGACAGAAACTTCGAAATCCGTAAACACCTCCTTGATTATGATGATGTATTAAACGAACAGCGTTCTGTAATCTACGAACAGAGAGACACAATCCTTGCAGACGAAAATCTTTCTGCACGAATCATGAATAACGCAACAGAAACAATCGAAGCATTCTTTGATGAATATGACGAAGAAGCAAAGCATTCAAGAAGAGATACAACCGGTATTACAAACGAACTTGCAGACAAGATTAAAAATACATTCGGCGTAATGCTTCCACCGGAAAGATTAAACCGCGAAGCAGTACTTGCAGAATTACAGAATGATATAACAGAAAAAGAAACACTTGCGGGAAAAGAAAACCTGAACATGTTCATCCGCTATCAGTATATCCAGCTTATCGACAGAAAGTGGCTTGATCAGCTTGAAACACTGGAAGGCTTACGAGAAGCAGTAGGACTTCGTACATACGGTTCTAAAAACCCATTAACAGAATATAAGATTGACGGATTCAGATATTTTGATGATATGCTCGACACAATCAGAAATACAGTTATGTCGCGCGTATTCAAGGTAAAGATTCAGCTTTCTCCGGAAGCAGCAGAACAGAGAAAACAGATGCTCGCTTCTCAAAGCAGAAACCTCAACACACAGCACGAAGATGCAACTTCTTCTTTTGGAAATACAGCTGGTTCAGTACAGGCTCAGGCTGCACAGGCACAGATGGAAAGAAGTGCTGCATCATCTTTCAGCGGAGCAATGGCAAGAAGACAGGCTCAGGGAAGCGCTACAAACCAGCGTTCACAGGGCGATTCAATCACAGTAAGAAGAACAATGCCAAAGGTTGGAAGAAACGATCCATGTCCATGTGGAAGCGGAAAGAAATACAAGCAGTGCTGTGGTAGATAATTATCTGGTTAAACTATATTTCAAATTTTTATAGTCAAAAATATTTGCCCAGGTAGTGTCGGTATAAGAGTCATAAATCAGTAGAAGGTAAGAATCCTGATCTACAGGGGAAACTGCATCTACTGTTTTTGGCTCAAGTGAGCGCAAAACATCCTCTATAACGCTGCCCAGTACATTATGCATTTTTAATATTCGTGTTTCGTAAGAATGGTCTCCATCACGGATGGTATAAAAAACAGTTTGCGTTTCGTATTCACCATCACTTCCACTACTCTTATTGAAGCAGAGGCAGTCATAATCAAAAAATTTATCGTAATCAGGATTAAACAAGCTTTGCCTTTTACGTCTTTCTACATCATCTTCAATCAGTTTCTGGAGTTCCGGGTTTTCTTCTATTAGCTTTTTATTTTGTCTACATAGCTCTGTATAATTTGATTTAAAGCCAGTATCATAATTTCCAGAAATTCGGGAAGTACTGTTTCGTTTATCATCTTTATCTGTACGTGCTATTGAAAGACCTTGTGAAGAATAAGAGATTGTATCGTAAAATTCATAATCATCATCCATCTTCACTCTTAAATCAATTTTTCTGTCATCCTTTACGCAGATACCGGTTACAACTCCGTCAAGATACAGTCCTTCCTGTTCATAAGGTATGATTTTTTTGTTTTTAAAATATTTACCGTCATCTTTTTCACCAATAAACTCAAGCTCTATACCATTTATAGAATCAAATACTAATAATTCGTGATGTTCCCTGAATATCATACCAGCTAGATTTTCAAGGAGCTCATTATGTTTTATTATAAATTTTTTTCTGTCTAATTTGCCTTTTAGTTCAATATAATCATGAGGGCCTGCTTTAACGGGGATTACCGTTTCGAATATAAAAGTCAGATCCTGGGGAGTTGCCCTAAAATAGATATCCGATATTCTGTCATATTTATCGCCTTCTATGATTATAAAGATTTTGTCCTTAAAAGTGTCATCATTACAAACATAAATATACTTTGGCTTTGTACAGGAAAAAAACAATATGGCAAAATAGAGGATAAGAATTGTAGTTAATATGGTTTTCTTTTGGTTTGTAATAAGCATAAAATAATCTCCACTAAATTATAAAAGAATTATATCTCATGTATTTATAAAATCAATCCCACATAAAACTAAATTATTTCAGTACATTTTTGTCCGTATTTATAAAAACTCTTCCAAGGACAATCATATTTCGCATGTGCTATGCGTACTCATAAAAATGCTTCCACAAAGAACCATGTTTTGCATGTGCTATGCGTACTTATAAAAACTCTCCCGCAAAGAACCACATTTTGCTCTGCTAAAACACGCGCCGCAAAATGTGAACCTTTGCTCCGAGTTTTTATAACACGTATATATAAAGTGATTTTTTTAAAGCGGTTTTATAACACGGATATTTTGCCGGTTAAGGAAAAATAATCTTATGTGTTTTTATGATATACTATCTTCTTTTGCGCGGAGGGAATTTACAAATTTTTCCTTTCGTATTTCAAAAAACAGGAATTATTTAGCCCAATTCTCCAGGGTAATTCCATTCAGTCGAGTAAAATGTTTGGTATTATTTGTAACCAGAATTGCGTTTCGTTCTATTGCAAGAGAACCAATTAATATATCATCATCCCCGATTGTCATACCTTGTTTTTTTAAGTTTGCATAATTGACTGCGGCAATTTTAAAAGTTTCCAGATCCATATATTCTATTCCACATCTTTCGGAAAATGCTTCAAAATCTGTCTTTTTGTTTTTTGGATCAGTGTATTCAAAGCCTCTTAAAACTTCATAATAAACTAAATCAGGGATTCTTACAGAAGCAGAAAGGAAAGCCTTCTTAAACTCAGTTAATACTTTTGAATTACCATTAAGTAAATCAATAATAACATTTGAATCTAAGTAATATGTCATACAGTCTCCTTAAACTTTAGCCCGCAGCAAGAACGTAATTCTTCTGCTTCTGAATCAGAAAGACTTCCAAAAATATTATCAACGAAAGAAAAATCAACAGAGTCTTTGTTTTGATAGGCATTGAGTATTTTTGTAATGTATGAAGATACAACCTCAAGAGCTTCTTGCGGTAATGTTCTTATCTGTTCTTCTAGAGCTTCATATGACATATTCGATTCCTCCTCACTTATAATATAACACAGCATTAGTTTTTTTCCAAATCTTTATCTATAAATTTCGATTTCTGTAGTATATCTATAAATATATATTTTCCCTTCTCGTTTCTTAAGCCAGAAAGCTCTGCTTTAAGCGATTTTTTTATTTCCCCTTGTCCTTTGCATAATCAGCAGCCTGATTTACAAAAGTTTCAAGAAACATATTATCGAAATGTTCCTGCTGCCATTTGGCATAATCAAGAATAACTGTCTGTATCATTAATTTAGCCTGTGTTTCTAATGAAATATTCATATAACTCTGATCATCATAGGGGCGATTGAAACAACAGTTATCAAGATCTGTTTTCATGATTCTAGTATAACATAAAATCTATGATTTAATAAAATTTTAAAATACTCTTAAATTAATTATTCCTCCCCTCATAAAAAATTTCTGTCATTCGTAAGCGATTTTATAAATTTGGTTTTATTGTGAATAATAATAGCGATTTATTCTAAATGATTTTTGAATATGCCTTATTCCTACAAATCGCAATTTG
>JAEESN010000013.1 GCA_016286365.1 Treponema sp. | reverse complement strand
ATCCGAGTCCAAAATAATCTTTCTTACCAGCCATTAAAAACCTCCAGCTAATATCGATTTTTAAAGTATATCACACAAGAGCATTAAATCAATTTTTTTTATTTCGAAAAACGCCCACCTGTTACATTGACACCAATACCCCGGTATGTTAAAATTATCTATTGTATAACTAACTATTATAGAAGGAAAAAATTATATGAAAAAAGGTGCACTTTTTACAACAGTAGGATCAGTTGTGATTCTTATAATTTCATTCATTGCATTTGTATTACCATCTACTCTGGGTTCATCAAAACCAAAGGATTCAGAAGTTCTTGGAAAATATAATGGACGTGAAATCCGCTACGACCGTGATTCACAGTTTACTGCAAACTTACAGAGAACACAGAATTTCCAGCAGGCAATTCAGGATACAGTAAGAGATTTTGCATTTGAAGATATGGCTAAAAAAAGCGGTTACGTTGTTCCTGAACAAACTGTAAATTATTACATCAGAAAAAACTTTACAGATGCAGACGGAAACTTCTCTAAATCAAAATTCAGAATGGCAGACCCTTCAAGCATCGAAGCAATGTCAAAATCAATCAACCAGGGACTTTACACACAGATTGTAACAGACGATCTTATTCCTCAAAGCGCTAATCCTTACACTGCTGCTTCTGCAACAGACGTTTATAAAGGAAAGCCAATTTTCGGAAGCAAAATCTCTGACGCAGAAGTTGATTATTATTCAAGCTTTGGTACAGAAAAAAGAGGATTTGACCTTGCAGTATTCAACAAAGCAGATCTTCCTCAGGAAGAAATTGCAAAATGGGTAGTTCCAAACAAAGCTAAATTCGATACTTATGATTACTCTCTTGCAACATTCGATTCAGAAAAAACAGCTGGTAAATATGCAGAAAAACTCGAAAAAGGCGAAATGACTTTTGATGAAGTTTTATTGAGCAAAGATAACAAAAAAGTTTCTGTAACAGCTGAAGGAAAAGGAAGCTTTGTTCTCCGCTATAAAGTTGAATTAAGACTCGAAGATAAAGCAGACATCGCAATTTTTGATGACCTTGCAGTTGGAAAAACATCAAAGCCATTCAAGTTCTACGATGACTGGGCAATCATTAAAAAAGATGCCGAAACAAAATCTATCGACACAAGCCTTTCTAACGAAGATGATTTGAAGACTGTAAAAGATTACATGTATTCATACGAAATGGTTTACATCGAAGATTATTTTACTACTCTTGCAAAGAAGTTTAAGGCCGATGCAGTTGCTACAAGTTTCGATAAAGCTTGTTCAAAAAACAATATTACAAAATCAAGCATTCCTCCATTCCCATTAAACTACGGAAGCGTTTCTATCTTTGATTCACTCGATACTTCTGTTACAGGTCTTACTCAGGCTGCAACAAACGAAGAATTCTTAAAGACTGCATTCACACTTAAGAAAAATGAAATCTCGGATCCTATTATTGCAGGAGACCCACAGTCTTACGGATACATTCTTGTTATCCAGTACACAAATGACGGAACTGATGAAGCTGTAGAAGAAGCAGAAGACGATAAAACATTTTCTGCTCAGTTACGACAGATGTTGATTTCAAACTATGACAATCAGACAATCATTGTTGATGTCATGAACGACGAAAAAACAGATATTTCAAGCGGTTACCTTGGAAATTACTTCTAATAATAAAAAGCCCTGTCTGGTTCAAACCTCTCAGGGCTTTTCTGTCTTATACAAAGAAAAGTATCTCTATTCAAAATACAATCCTTCAAGAGAAATCCTTAGTAAAATCAATTCAATAAATGTTTTACCAGGCACTTTGTTTTTGTGCTGTTCCCCTGTCCTTCCCTACGGATTAAAAGAACTTTCAGAAAAATTAAGCGAAAACTGTTTTATTCTTGCCTGCGAGCTCAATAAAGATCTTTATGATTTTGAACATACATCCCAAGATTCCTCTGCAGGGGCTTCTGCATCCCTTTCCATAAATAATTTTTCTTTTCTTACACCGGACGAAAGCCTTAAACTTCCAGAAATTTTACAGGAAGCTTCTTACACACTAAAATCAAACATCACCCTTCCAGGTGCTGGAACTTTTAAACGCATAATCAGAATTGATTTTTCTGCAGGAGTAAGTTTCTCTGAAAATTTATATAACGACGTTTATTCTTTTTCTGCTTCGTCCATCATGACTTACTGGAAAAACCGCATAACTCTTACAAAGTTTGGAAGAAGATTCTCCATCGACTTATTCAAAAACTTATCGATTTTACAAGAGACTACACCCCTTTCTTCATTCATAAAAAAAATTACTTCTCCAATCGTGATATTCGGTGCAGGAGAAAGCCTTGAAGAAGGAATTAAAGACATCAAAATAGCCCAGGATAAATACTATATCCTTTGTGCAGACACGGCTTTAAAACCGCTTGTAAAATCAGGAATAAGACCGGATGGAGTTTTTATAGAAGAAGCCCAGAGTGTAATCTTAAATGCATTTACAGGAGCTTTAAAAAATTCGAACATACAGATTTTTGCAGGTCTTTCTTCTGTTCCACTCTGGCATTCACTAAAAGATAAATCAAAGCTTTCGTATTTTACAACCGTTTATTCAAAATCAAATTTTTTAGATGAGCTTTTAAAAACTGATTTCATGCCTGAATCTAATCCACCTTTTGGTTCTGTAGGGCTCACACTTTTATACTACGCATTAAGATTCAGAAAAGATGATTCGGTTCCGGTTTTTATCTACGGCCTTGATTTTTCTTATAAACCGGGAAAAACACACGCTCGGGGAACAATGGCTCATCTTACAAGACTTCTTAAAAATCAAAGGCTGGAACCTGTCGAAAACTACCCTGCATCCTTTGGAGAAGCAAACATAAAAGCCAGTGGTAAAAATGGGGAAAACTTAATCACTACACCTGTTTTACAAAGCTATGTAAATCTTTTGAATAATTATTTTTCAGAATATAAAAATGTTTTTGACTCTTCTTCCCAAGGCCTTAAATTAAATCTTGAACATAAAAAACCTTGCACGGACGAAAACTCTAAAAAAACAGAAATAAAAAAAGATGGCTATGATTCTCTTGTAGCCGGAAAAATAATCACCTTCCTTAAAGAAGAAAAAGAAGCACTCATAAAAATCCGGGATTATTTATGCGGAAAGATTAAAACAGAAAATAAAGATGAGCTTTATTCTACACTTGAATCGCTTTTAAAAACCCGTGAATATCTTTATCTTCACTTTGCAGACGGCCACAGACTTTCCATGGACCAGTCGTTTTTAAACAGAATCAGAACCGAGATTGATTTTTTCCTTAAAGTTATAAAATAAACTATTCATCTGCGTTTTCTTTGAGTACTGCAAGGAATGCGCTCTGAGGAAGTTCAACATCGCCAATCATCTTCATGCGCTTTTTACCTTCCTTCTGTTTTTCCAAAAGCTTACGTTTACGTGTGATATCTCCACCATAACACTTTGCAAGAACGTCCTTACGAACAGGATTAACGGTTTCGCGCGCAATAATCTGTCCGCCGATTGCACCCTGAATAGCAACCTTAAACTGCTGTCGTGCAATTTCTCCCTTTAAGCGTTCACAAACCTTTCTTGCCCTGTCTACCGCATTCTGACGGAAAGTCAAAAGAGAAAGTGCATCTACCGGTTTACTGTTGATTAAGATATCTACTTTTACAAGATCTGTTGGTCTGTAGCCGATAACTTCATAATCAAAAGAAGCATAACCTCGACTGTAGCTTTTTAATCTGTCGTAAAAGTCGAAAAGAACCTCGGAAAGAGGCATTTCGTATGTGAGTTCAACACGCTTTGTATCGAGGTACTGCATATTAGTCTGAACACCCCTCTTTTCTGTACAGAGCGCCATGATTGAACCAAGGTATTCTGCCGGTGTAATGATGCCCGCTTTAATATAAGGCTCTTCTGCATCGTGGATTCTACCCTGAGGATATTCAGAAGGATTATCGATGTACATATCTTCTCCGTTCTGAAGGTGAAGCATGTAACGTACGCTTGGAGCGGTAAAGATTACAGCCTGGTCAAAGTCTCGTTCAAGTCGTTCCTGAATGATTTCCAGGTGCAAAAGTCCTAAAAATCCGCAGCGGAAACCGTTTCCCAAAGCAATGGAATTATCTTTTTCGTAAACAAGACTTGCGTCGTTGAGCTTTAATTTTTCCATGCTGTCTTTTAATTCTTCGTAATCATTTGAATCCATAGGATAGATAGAAGAATAAACTACAGGCTTAACCTCTTTAAAACCAGGAAGCGGCTCTGTTACACCGTTTTCTACAGAAGTAATCGTATCTCCGACTTTTACATCGCTTACAGTCTTAAGGCCCGAGATGATGTAGCCTACATCCCCTGCTTCTAAGACACCGGTTTCTTCGTAATTAATTTTAAAAATACCGCACTGTTCAACTTTATATTCGCGGCCGCTACTTATCATTTTGATTAAATCGTTTGTCTTAAGACGGCCTTCCATAACACGCACGTGAACAACTACACCGCGATAAACATCATAATGGCAGTCAAAGATGAGTGCTGCAAGCTTTCCGTTAGGGTCTCCTTTTGGAGGCGGAAACTTTGTGACGATTGCTTCCATAAGTTCGTCTATACCTTCGCCTGTCTTTGCAGAAACACACATTGCATCGTTTGAATCAAGGCCCAGTTCGTTGTCTATCTGAGTTTTGCACGAAGGAATATCTGCAGAAGCAAGGTCTATTTTATTGATTACAGGAACCATTGTAAGGTCGTGTTCAAGCGCCATGTACATATTCGAAACAGTCTGACTTTCTACACCCTGAGTTGCATCGATTAATAAAAGGGCACCTTCGCACGAAGCGATTGCACGGGAAACTTCATAAGAAAAGTCTACGTGTCCCGGTGTATCTACGAAGTTTAATTCATAATCATGTCCGTCTTTTGCGTGGTAAGGAATTGTAACCGCCTGACTTTTGATTGTGATTCCCCTTTCGCGTTCAATATCCATGTTGTCCAGAATCTGATTCATCATCTTACGGTCATCTATGATTTTTGCCTTCTGGATGAGTCTGTCCGAGAGAGTTGATTTTCCGTGGTCAATATGTGCAACAATACAGAAGTTGCGCTTGTACTTCATTTCTGTCATAACTGTTCCTTGTGTAATCTTTTAAACAATTATATCAGAAAACGATTAAAAATAATACGGGTTATCGTAAGAAGCGCCAAGAGAAAGTCCTATATCAAGATAACCTTTAGAACGGCGTTTTACATAAAGCTTTGTGATTACATATTTTCTTTCATCATCAAAAGTAACGTCTACAATGGTAACAGGGTCTCCGGCAGAAAATCCCATCTCGTCTGCAACAGAACCCTTGATTATTTTCGTAATCGTAAAGGATGGAGAACTCTTATTATTGATTGGTGCCATCTGAATTCCGTAAAGAGGAATAAATGAATCAGACATCAAATCGCTCTGAAAAAATGCACGTGCCGGGCTCTGTGGTCTTTTATCAAGATAAAGAAGTGTTTTCTTAGTCTCTTTTTCGTGGGTCTCGTATTTACATTCAACGATTGTCCCGGGCGTATATTTTAAAAAGAGATAGTGAAAATCTTCGAGCGACTTAACCGCAGTACCGTCAATCTCTTTAATCAAATCTGATTCACACAAATTTGCAAAATGAGCGCTTCCACCAGGCATTACATATTGAATCTCGAGCGCAGTAGTTTTTCCTTTTACCTTGTAGTCATGACCGAAAGCCCCAATCCACGGATGCTTTACTTCCCCGCCGTTATATAAAAGAGGAAGCTCCTGCTTTAAGTATTCAACAGGAATTGCAAAGTTTAATCCCTGGTACTGTAAAAGCCCTGCAAAAACAATTGCCTGAACCTTGTTATTTTTGTCTATCATCGGGCCGCCTGAGTTTCCCGAATTTACTGCAGCATCAATCTGGAAAACCGAGCCCATAGTTGTAAGCTTTCTGTTTATGGAAGAGATGATTCCCGAAGTTAAAGTTCCTTCAAGCCCGATTGGAGTTCCAATTACAGAAATCTTATCGCCAATGGAAAGATCGGAACTTTCGCCAAGATCAAAAACAAAGTCAGGAACAATTTCCACTTTTAATAAGGCCAGATCCATTGCACTGTCGTAGCCTATTACTACCGCAGGAATTTTTTCTTCTGTATCTTCAGGCTGAACAACATAGAGTTTTTTTACACCCTTGTAATCAGGATTTACTGCATCCTGGATAACGTGATAATTTGTAACAAGGTACCCGCGTTTATCTATAAAAAACCCTGAACCGATTACGATATCTGCAATACCTGCTCCATTCTGAACCTTCCAACCCTTATCGAGCCATACAGTTACAGTTGCATTAATACAGTCATTTATGGAAACAGGTTTTCTTTTATTGTCGCCTGTAAGCCCCGGCACATCTTTTAAAAACGAAGAATCAATTGTTTTCTGGTAATCGGCCGAAACAGGATAATCAACAGCCTTAAGAGATTTAATCAGTCTGTAGGCTTCAAAATAATCCTTGTTTTTAATTGCTTCTTTTAATTCTTCTTCTACAGACGATGCGCACATATCTATAATATCTTTTTTTCCAAGAAAGGATGCGCGCCACAGAGCCTGAACTGAGTTTTCTTTTTTGATTCTTTTGATATTTTCAATTTCGCTGTTTACAACATCATCCTTAGTGTAATCAAGCTGAGTGATTACAGATTCGGGCTGTTTAATAGATTTACATGCCGCAAGAGAAAGTGCTAAACAGGCAAAAAGAAAAAGGTTTTTAAATTTTTTTATTTTAATCATTTACCAGTCTCTTTAATCATTACTTTAAGGTCGTTTTCCGAAGGAGGAAGTTCATAACAATAAATATTCTTTCCTACTTTAATAACGTTGTATCTTACACCATCCACAGCAACAAGCCTTACAACACCAATGTTGAGTTCATCGCGGACAGTATCCCTTATAGTATTTTCAACTTTTTCGGACTGCTTCTTATTAATCCAGTAATAATTTTTTGCATAACCTTTCATCACAGGAAGTTCTTTCTGCGACTTAGTGATTTTATATGGCTCGCCGTTTCTGTCTGTAACAGTAACAATTTCGATTCCATTTGTATCGTAAAAAATTGTATCCTGAATCTGTGCTTCGCCCGGTTTTGCAGGATAGATGATAAATTCATAATCCCAGATTCCGTTTCCGTCCGTATCCCATGAACAGATTTTTCCACCGTCTCCAAGATAGGTTTCTGAAAATTCCGGATGAGTATCATTATCACGGTCAATCTGAACACGCGAAAGATACATGCGCTCGTTCAAAGGAAGGTCGCCGAATATTTTTCTTAAAATTTCTTTTTCTTCTTCGTCGATTGATTTTCCTTCTTCAAGTATATCGTAAGTTTCGGAAGTCTCGTAAACCGAATCATTATCATAATCAACATATCTTATAAATGGAAAACCATCTTCAAGCGTTGCAACTGCAAAAACTTCATCCTGCTGCTTTCCGCCCTGAGAGAAATAAATCACCTTTGGGACACCATCAAGAATAAGATATTTTACAAACGATGCTTCCCTTTCGTAAGTCTGAACTACCATGGAAGATGCTTTTAACATGAGTGTATAACGGTCAGGACAGACATATTCTTTATCTATAAAAGGAATATAAAAATCTGAACCGATGTTTGCAAAAGGAGGATTTACAGTCATCTCGAACGGAGAATACTGATAAGAATCTCCTACGAATGTATAATCAGCTTTTAGACTGTTCTGCGAAACCTTCTGAACTGCAGGATAAAGCCCGTAGAATAAATCTGTATTTTCTGAAACAAACGAAATTGAAAGAGGAACACCAAAATCGCAGGCTGCATAGATTTCTAAGATTTCGTCGTTATTTTCATCATAATAAATATATTCAGGACGGCCGCGGTCATACTTAACGACAAGCTCATCGATTAAATCAAGATTGTCATCAACAGTAAGGATGCTCGAAAAAGATGAAAGCCTTTCCTTTAAGTTTTCTTTTAAAAGCTTATCTTTAATCAGGTTGGAAAAAGATTCAAAAAGATAAAGCGGATATCGCTCGGTATTCATAAAGAAAAGATTATATGCTTTTTCTTCAGAAACAACGCCTGCTTTTAATGCGGCATAAGCAAAGAGTGCGTTTTTATTATCCTTTTCGCCGATTGCCTGTAAAAGCCTGATTTTTGTTTCTCCGTCTGCAAAAAGACTTGCCTGGATTTCTGTTTCAACTTCCTTCTTTTTATAATCAGGGAAAACAGCAATGTAGTTTGAAGCAATCTTTTTTACACCAGGAGGGATTACGTATTGGATTCCGGCTCTTTCTGCATTGAGCATAAAAAGAGATTCAAACATAAAAAAGAGTTTTGGGAAGCGTTCATCCTTAGGATAAAGTCTTCTTAAAGCATCAATCTTATCGCGTGCTTTAGAAATAGAATCCGAAGTTCCAAGCCTGTAATAAGCTTTAATTCGAACAAACTCAGCATCTGCGGAATAGATTAAAGGTGTCTCGTTCAAAATTTCCAAAGCTTTTCCACTCTGACATGTATCGCAAAGAAAATCCGCATACATAACACGTGCGCTCAATTTATTGTTCTTAATCCAGTTATCTTTTTCGAATGCAAGACTGATTGTTTCTAAAACCTTTGCACGGCTTTCTCCGGTTTTTTGCTGGTAAGATGCCTTAATATAATATAAATCAGAAACTGAATCATCATAAGAAAGTCCAAGTTCAGCATGACTTAATGCACTCTTCCAGTCATTTTTTTTGATGCTTGTTTCGGCAAGCTGCAGACATCTTTCTGCTGTTTTTCTGTTGGCCAAAGATGCTTCACTTTCTGCCGCAAAAAGAACGGCACCGCTTAATAAAACGAGACAACTAAAAATTAACTTTTTCATACGCCCTCAATATCGTCTTTAACAATCCAATTATAAAACCCAAAAGGTTTACCTAAGATACATTTAATTTCCTGTTCAGAAGTTTTTATTTCCTGAATAAGAGGTATCATTTCCCGGCTTTCCTCTGTGATATGCCAGTCCGAAAAAATTTTTAAAATTTTCCTTTTTTTATTATCGGCAGTTTTTACATAATCATCGCTTTGAAAACTACGGAAAATAAAAGGATATTCTATATTACATTCTTCTTCGATTCCGTTGATCTGAATGATTTTTGTACCTTTTACTCCCCTGTCTGAACCGTCTTTTTTTCCTTTAGTAGTGATTAAAACTCTGGCAAAAGGTAAATCAAACTCAGAATCTTCTTCTATTATAACAGAAAAATATGAATCCGTATTTTTTTTAATATTTTTCCGTATTAAAAGATTTTCTTTATTGATTAGAATTTGAATGATGCCGGTTTCTTTTAAAATTTTATTTCCCAAAGCCTCATCTTCCGCCCTGATTACTTCCCAGATAAAAGCTGATGGAACGCGGTAATTTTTTACCAACGAATCTATTGCGCTAAGAATTAGCCTTCTTTTTACAGCCTTTTTTGCATTATGAAAATCCTTGCGGCTAATTAAAACTTCATCTTTTTTCTGGACGATTTTGTAGCCCGAAATCATACTTTGAATAAGCTCTGCATCTTCCTGATTTTTTTCTGCTCCCGTAAGCAATGCATTTTTCCAGCCGGGGAAATTTTTATCTAAAACGGGAATAAGATTTAAGCGGATTTTGTTTCTTAAATATGATGTATCGCTGTTAGTTGAATCTATCCTGTAGCTGATTTTTTTTTCTTTTAAATATTGCTCGATTTCTTTTCTTGTAATTCCAAGAAGAGGTCTTAAATATTTTTCGCGTCTTAATTTTATGCCTGTAGAATTTTCTGTCTGTGAGCCTTGCAGAAAGCGCATCAATAAAGTTTCAAGCTGATCATTTTGATTATGAGCCAGGCAGAGGTATTCAAGATTATTTTCTTTTATAAAGCGTTCAAAACATTCATAGCGGAGGTCGCGGGCAGCAGCTTCTGTTCCACAGTGATTTTCTTTTTCGTAAGAAGCAACCATCCCTTTTTTAAGAGCATAAAGTTTGAACTCCAGATTGCGTCCTTCTTTTTTAAGCTGATTACAGATTTCTTCGACAAATAAGGCATCTCCGGTAGTTTCTTTTTCTTCCCTAATAAAGTGATTTACAGTGATTACAAAAATTTTTGTCTTTGTGTTTAAAAAGATATTTGAAAGAGAAATTAAAAGTGAAACAGAATCTGCGCCGCCCGAAACAGCCACACCGATTTTTCTGATATTTTTAATATCAATCGCGGCATCGGTAAAACTTTTCCGGACTTTCTGTTCAAAACTGATATCCACAATAATTCCTCAAAAAAAAAGACTGCCTTAAAAAAGACAGTCTTTATTATACACTAAAATGTAGTCTTAAACTATATATTAGCCGCGTGCAGGTGATACTGTAACGAGTGGAAGGTTAGGGTCTGTAAGAACTTCTACTTTGCTTCCAAGGTCAAGATCTTTTACGCGTAAAGCTTCGCTCACATTAAGTTTAGAAATATCTGCTGTGATTGTTTCTGGAAGATCTGCAATACAAGCCTTGATTTTAATCTTGTTGTTGCGTTCTTTCTTAAATCCACCTCTAAGAACACCAGCTGGGTTTCCTGTGTAATGTACTTTGATTGTGATAACCAGTTTCTGGTCTGCATCTGGTACAAAGAAATCTGCGTGGAGTACTTTGTCTGTACGGATGTTGTACTCTGTGTCTTTGATTAAGGCAAGATTTTCTTTTCCATCAATGTTTAAGGTGATTGATGTTGTTGGAGTGATTGATCTCCAAACCTTGTTAAATTCTACTTCGTCAACATCGATTGATGTAGCCTCACCTTTTGCATTGTATACAACGGCAGGGATACGTCCTTCTTTGCGAAGATTTTTAGCAGCAGTTTTACCTGTGACTGTGCGCACTTTTGCGTTTAAAGTCTGCTTACTCATTTTCTTAAAGCTCCTTATATCTTTTCCGGCTCATGCGAACCGGGTCGTTTAGAGTATAATAGCAGAAATATGGGGGTGTGGCAATATGGCGGAAGAATGGGTTGGCTGTGCGGCTACTGAAAGAGTGAATTCGTAATGAGACATGGGGTTGCTATACGGCTACTGAATGTAAGGATTCGCCGCGTTGGTCGAAACATACTGTTTCTCCCGCTGCGAAAAATAAGATACAAGAATTCGCCACGTTGGATTAGTTTGCTGTTCGAATACTGGGCCGACAGGATTCGCCGCGACAGTCGAAAACATCCTGTTTTCTCCTTCTGCGGCGCCTTCGTTCGCTAAATCCGACGTCCTGTCGGATTTGCCGTAAAAACGCTCCAAGTCTTCGCCTTTTTACGGCCGCTCACTTTGGTTCGAATCCTGTCGGCACTTAATGTTTCAATCGTTCACTTTAACAAAAAAAACCATTGCCCTTTGGCAATGGTTTTATTGTTTAACTTTAATACCTGGGCCGACAGGATTCGAACCTGTGGAATGCGGGCACCAAAAGCCCGTGTCTTACCGCTTGACGACGGCCCAAAGTTATAATGATTTAATAATTGTTACAATAACATAAACGCTTGATTTTTGCAATAAATGAGAAAAAATGGGAGTTTTTTACGACAGATAATCAGATAACATTCCGGCAGTGGAAAAGAAAAGTGACTGCCGGAAGCTGTTTATATAATTTCTGCGGTTACGGTTTTAAAATGATTATTCGTCTGCAGAACCGGTTTCTACATGGCCGGCATTAAATTCTGCAAGAATCTTGTCCTGTAATTCTGTACGGAATTCAGGGCTGATTGGATGAGCTACATCTTTGTACTCACCGTTTGCAGTTTTTCTGCTTGGCATTGCAATGAACAGTCCGCTCTTGCCTTCAATAATCTTTACGTTGTGAACAACGAAACAATTGTCGAAAGTAACTGTTACATAAGCACGTAACTTACCTTCATCCTCGACTTTTCTGATTCTAAGTTCAGTAATCTGCATAAGCTTTAACCTCCGCTTATTTCAGTCCATTTTTATATTGTTTGTACAATTTTCCAACTCAAAGTTTCAGCAAGCAAATTACTAAAGTAGATCGCTTGTTGCTTTTTAGAAAACACCGCAAAGACTGTAGAACCAGAGCCTGACATATCGGAATAAGGAGCTCCAAGTCTTTTTAATTCACAAAGAATCTGTGCAATCTCGTTATAGCGGGTGCACAAAGCCTGTGTGAAAGTGTTGCGAAAAGTCCATTTTTGGGGAGTTAAATGATAGATTGTTTCTAACTCTCTAAACAACGGATACTTTTCTTTTTTTTCTTCGGTAAGAAGTTCATCAACTAAAGCATAGGCTTCTTTTGTTGAACTGCTTATGTTCGGAAACACAAACACCAAATGTAAATCATGTCTGGATTTTATTTTTCTGATTATCTCACCACGACCAGAAACAAGAGCACACCCTCTTCCCTTTTTATCGCAATGCATAAAGAAAAAAACATCACTTCCGGTTTTAGACGCAATATAATCAAGCTGCATGTCGGAAAGTTTTAATCCACACATTTTTTCAAGCACACGTATTAATGCCGCCGCATCCGAAGATCCGCCTCCAAGTCCGCCGCCGGAAGGAATTCCTTTAATGAGTTCAACCTCAATTCCGGGTACCTTACAGGGTGCAACCTGAACGAATGCCTGATACGCTGATGTTAAAGTATTTTTGGGGGGTAATTCAAAAGACTTACAGACTACCTGGCAACCGGGATTTTCTGTTTTTCTGACCCTTAATTCATCATATAAATCAACAGTCTGAAAAATACTTTCAATGTTATGAAAGCCATCCTCACGCACAGGCAGAACTTTAAGATTAAAATTCACCTTAGCGTACGCTTTTGCCACAAACACTTTTTCCATCAATAAGTTAATTATACTTGATTTTGTTGTGTTGTCAAATTAAAAGAAAAATGTATCAAAATTTGAATAAAAATAGTTGACTAACATTCTACTTTAAAATATCTTTTAGTTGTAAGGATAGAGAGAAATTTCTGTATGCCGAAAACGCCCTGGAGTTATTTATGTCAACCGATTCTGAATTAAATGATTTTTCACTTTCTTTGGATGATGATTTTGATGAATACGACGAAGACTTTGAAGATGATTTTGAAGATTATGATGAGGACGAAAGTCTTGATGACTTTGATGATTCAGTAGAATTATACGACGATGTTTTCAAAGAGGAAGAAGACGTTGACGAACCTTATGATGATGTAGAACCAGAGGACGGCTACGGAACATATAAATCAAATAATGACGAAGATGATATCGGCTTTATTGATGATTACGATCCGCGCTTCTAATCCTGCTTTTTCTTATTAAATCTTAAAATCTTAATTATACTCAACAACAGTTCCATTAAACCACAATTTTTCTAGGTCATAAAACTGTCTTGCCTGTTCAGACATAAGGTGAACAACAATCGGTCCAAGGTCAATCAGATTCCAGTCATCACCATCAGGGCTCTTTCTATTTGTAACATGAATCTCTAAATCATTATCTTTAATATACTGTTTAATATCTTTATAAAGTCCCTGCCAGTGAGTAGAACTGTTTACGGTTACAATTACAAAATAATCAGTCCATGAATTAAGTTTACTGATATCTAAAACCCTTACGTCCTTACCCTTTCCGTCTTCCATTAATCTGGCAATTTCTTTTGCTTTTTCTTCAAGTGTTTTCAATTATGAATTCTCCTTAGTATACAACCTCACCATTAAAATCAGAGCCAAGAATGATTGTAAAATCGACCTGAGCAGTAGAAGGATTTTTTTCATCATCTTCTTTTGTAGCCGCCCTGATATTCTTACAGCGGATAAGGTCTCCAACATTCTTTGCTGCCGTTTCGTTTCCTACGTGATCAAGGATTACAGTTTCGGTATAATCGCTTGTATCTGCATTTATGGTAGAAATAACTTTATAACTTGCGCTCGAATACAGTCTTGCACATCTTGATGCAAGCTTTGGAATTGTAGTTCCATTCTGGATTTCGAGTACATAAACATGTCCTGCTGCATTTCCGTCTGTTGCCTGAATCATACTTGTTGTCTGTTTAACAGCACGCTTTACAAAGTCACCGTTGTTTAATGGTAAAAGAAGAGTTTTTCCTTCTACAGTTCTGAGCGAACCTGTGATTGTCTGCCTGATTAAAGATTCAGGGTCAATTTCCGAAAGCTTCTGATAAAGACTTCTTTCATCATCTTCGATTAAATTTGAATCAAGACATTCTCCGTACTGCTTAAAATTATCATCATCAAAAATAACAAAGCTCTTGTCGTGAAGCTGAGTCAAAAAGGCCGTGATTACATTCTGATACCTGTCGAGGATATCTGTTTCATCTTCCGATTCAACGCGGTACTGAAGATATGTAGAAATTTTATCTCCATCAAGGTTTACGGCTCCCGAAGGTAAAAGCCATCTTTCTTCTCCATCTGGCGAAACCTGGTCAACGGCAGGGAAAATAAAAATACGCATACCGCCGAGCATGTCTGTAAGACGGATAAGATTATCCATACGGATGGAAGTTGTAAACGGAATTTTTATATCTAAAAGATTTTCAACTTCGGATTTATAAACTTCCATTCCCTTATGATTATAAACTGCTTCAAGGCTGTCTGTTCTTCCAAGAGATTTGAATGTAGCACCCGTATAACTTGGAACATTGAATGAAGCACCTTTTTTAGTTTCCGGATCATAAATAATAACGGTAGAAAAAAGTTCAGTTCCATCATCCTCTTCTACTACTAAAAGAAGATGTACAAGTTTTTCTGACTGAATGATTTCTTCGACATTATCTGTTTTTAATGCAAATGTAAAAAATAAAACTACCGAAGACAGAATAAAAAGAATAATTCCAATAAAAATTAATCCCTTCTGCTCATCCCTCAATTTCCTCATTATTATTTATTTCCTCCCGTATAATATTCTATTGTTTTTAATGTATTCGGATAGATGTCCCATCCCTTAGTTTTTATATACTCATAACTTTGTAAAAGTACCTTTATAAACATATCATTTAAAGACAGTTTGAACAACTTTTCCCTGTATTCATCTGTAGAAAAAGCACGACCTGGTTCTGCCTTATCGCTGATGTATAAAATCTTTGCAAGGTCGCACATACCAGGCTCTGCAGAAACATGTGTACTCACTGCCTGTAATACATCTTCGTCTTTAATCTTAAACTTATCTTTCATTTTAACAGAAGCAGCCCTTCCGTGTAAGATGTAAACATGGTCTTTTGCATAATCAGAAATCCCAAGTCCATCTTTTTTTGCAAGCTTAATCATCTTATCATCAGGAAAATCTTTACACATATCGTGGCCGATTCCGCAGAGATATCCTTTTTTTTCGTCTATATTAAACAATCTGCAAAGCTCTACGCACATAGCCGCAACTCTTTTACAGTGTTCAAAGCGTGATTTTTTTACATGCTTTTGTGTATATTTTTCTACTTTTCTGATAGTTTTGTCGATATCCATCTAAAGCCCCCGGTAAAGATTGTGCTTTTGAATATAATCATAAATCACAGGAGGAAGCAAAAACTTAAAGGATTTTCCTTCTGCAATGCGGCTTCTTATTTCTGTTGATGAAACAGGTAAAACGCTTTCTTTTAAAAATTTACATGGATATTTAAAATCTTTGGGATCAAATGAAAGAGGATATTCTCCAGTATAATTTCCGGTCGGTTTATTTTTCTGATTATTGTTTAAAATAAAACTTTCATCAGGGTAACGGTGAGTGATGATTAAGTCAGCAAGATTTAAAATTCCTTCCGGATTATTCCACTTATGAAACTCTGCAGCAACTTCGTCTCCCATAATAAGACCAAATTTTCCTTCGAGCTTTCCCTCATATTTTTGATTAAGATATAAAAGGGTGTCGATTGTATAAGAAACTCCACCACGCTTTATTTCGCATGGTTCTGCTTCAAAATGATTTTCTTTATTCTGCTTACAAAAAAGTTCGAGCATCTTTAAGCGGTGCTCTGGAGCAATATTTACAGAAAGAGTTTTATGAGGCGGATTGTAAGCGGGAACAAACAAAACCTTATCGTAGCCAAGTTCATTAATCACTGAATCTGCAAGCATTGCATGCCCAATATGAAAAGGATTAAAACTTCCGCCAAAAACCGCAATCTTCATCTACTGTTCACTTCCAGGATATTGGATTTCGGGCTCATCAAATTCGTCTATGACTGCGCGTGACTGCATGAATTTATTTCCAAAAGTAGATTCATCTTCCTGTGCTGATGGATTTCTTTTTTCCATCTTATTTACAAGGTCAACGATGTTTTTCTGAGCTTCCTTCATTCCCCTTCCCATCATAACAGAAACCGGGATTACTGCAGTTTCTTTTTCTTTTTTACGGATGACCTCTGCAAGCTCTACTGCTCTTTCGTAAGCGCCTTCCATGTCGATTTTATTTAATAGGACGATTCGTGGTTTTTCAAGAAGTTCATCTGAATAATTTGCAAGCTCGCCAAGGAGCGTGTCATATGCAGTCAGATAATTTTCGTCCGAACAGTCAATCATAAAGATGAGGCATGAAGTACGGGTGATGTGTTTTAAAAATGTGTCACCAAGTCCAAGCCCTTCCGAAGCACCTTCGATGATTCCGGGAATATCTGCAATGATGATATCTGATTCGTCGTCCAGTCTTAAAACACCGAGGTTTGGAATGATTGTCGTAAAAGGATATGGAGCGATTTTTGGTCTTGCATTTGTAAAAAATGTTAGGAGAGATGATTTACCTGCATTCGGGAAACCAACAAGACCAACGTCTGCCATAATAGAAAGTTCAAGTTTTAAAAAGCGCTTTTCTCCCTTCTGTCCCGGGTTTGCATGGCGAGGAGCCTGATTAGTTGATGTCTTAAAATGAACGTTTCCCCAGCCGCCGTTTCCGCCTTTTAAGAATGTAAACTGTTCATCGCCCGAGGCAGTAGAAAAATCGTAAATGATTTCACCAGTTTCTGCGTCGCTGATTGTAGTTCCGGGAGGAACAGGAATAACTACATCTTCGCCGTCTGCCCCAAAGCGGTTCCAGCCCTGACCGTCGCCACCATTTTTGGCTTTAAAACAATGTCGCTGGCGGATTTTGGCAAGAGTTCTTAAATTGCGTTTTACGCAGAAGATTACATCTCCGCCTTTACCACCGTCACCACCGTTAGGGCCACCATGAGGAATATATTTTTCGCGCCTGAAGGCAACACAGCCGTTACCGCCGTTTCCGGAGCGAACTTCAATTATTGCTTCGTCAGCAAAACCAATCATAAATATCAGTTCCTAAAAAAATTTATTTTATTTCGGATGTCCGCTTCCGTGAAAAATGTCATGCAGCCAGCTAAAACACGCTGGCCGATGCCATTTTTCACTACGCTGCCATCCGGAATGTAATACCAGTTTTTGGAACTGGTATTTATATTTCAACCCGTGGAAGGGAGGAAAAAAAAAGCCCGGGGATTATATCGCACCGGGCATTCATGTGTTCAAGCACGGGGGCTGAACTTATTTTGCAGCTTCTACTGAAACAACTTTGTGATTGTTTCTTTCGCCGAAAACTACTTTTCCGTCTGCTGTAGCAAACAAGCTGTCATCACCTGCTTTCATAACATTGTCACCAGGATAGAATTTTGTTCCACGCTGTTTAACGATGATTGAACCTGCAGTTACTGTCTGTCCAGCAAATCTTTTTACACCCAGGCTTTTTGGATTTGGATCGCGTCCGTTTTTAGCACCAGATCCACCACGTGTTCTTCCCATAGTAATCTCCTTTAAAACTTCGCTTATGCAAGTGTGATTGAATCAACGCGTACTTTTGTGTACTGCTGTCTGTGACCAATAAGACGATGATAATCTTTCTTAGATTTGTATTTGAATACTAAAACCTTTTTATCTTTGAAAGATTCTTCTACAACTACAGTCACTTTAGCTCCCTTTACATAAGGAGTTCCAACACTGATTTTATCTCCATCACTTACTAAAAGAACTGTATCAATGTCAATTTTTGTACCTTTTTCAGCATCAAGCTTGTCTACTGTAAGGACAACACCTTTTTCTGCTTTGTACTGTTTGCCCTTAAATTCAATAGTTGCGTACATATAATACCTCTATTAATTGAATCATTTATAACGCCCGATGCAGCGGAATAAGGGAACGCAATCCGTTCTGCAAAAGACTCGTAAAATAAACCCGGCAGAAGGTGTAAAACGGGGATTAAACACCACTACCCCAAAAGCTTAAATACGTATAAAAAAATATATCAGAAATGAGGATTTTGTTCAATAGCACAAAGTCTTACTTTACCGAGCGAACGATGCGGAAGCCGAGGTCAGCATAATCATAGTGGGCAGGTGCTACTCCGTATTTATAAGTAACAATCAAATTAGGTGCATCACCAAACTGCCAGCCACCGCCTTTTTCAAGCTTTCCACTATCACCGTTAGTTTCATCATCAAAACACCATTCCCATACATTTCCCGTCATATCAAAAATGCCTAAGGAATTAGCTTTCTTCATTCCAACTTCGTGACTTCCTGATGTACCATTTAAATTATGACTATACCAACCGACTGGATCTATTCCACTATTTTCAAGAGCCGTATAATAAATGTCATCCCCCTGTGAATCCTTACCGGTTGGTGAACCTGAGAACATATAATTCCATTCAGTTTTAGAAGGATTTCCGCCCCTTGCTGCAAATTCCCATTCTGCTCCGGTTGGAAGCCTGTAGCCGTCTGCTTTCGAATTTACTGTTACTGTTGCAGATGTAATATGACCGTCAATAACTTCGATTCCTGTTATTGTATATGCCTCTGAATATCCTGATTTTTTACTTAAAACATTACAGAAATAAACAGCATCATACCAGGAGATACAATCTACAGGTCTTAAACCTTGTGTTTCGCCTGGTGCAAGTACAGTCCCATTATTTCCGTTACAATAAGAGGGAGTTGTATTTAATGCATATGCTGTTTGAGAGTTCATAACCTTTTCGTAAAGTTCCTGTGTAACCTCATACTTTCCCATAATAAATGGTTTTAATGTTACACTTGTTCCTGCATAAAAACTTCCTTTATCCGAAGCAGTCGCATGATTATCTAAGAAAACAGGGTCAGAAGTAGAATCAACCGTCGTTTCACTTGTTAAAACATAAACTTCTGCTGTTTTATCAATAGCTACACCATCAATTGTTACGGAATTTTTTGCAATTGCGCCGGGCCGTACATCATCTGTCCCATTACTACAGGAAACAGCAAGCCACGCAAAAAGACCAATAAATAATGCTTTTTTCATAATCGCCTCTTTTTCTAAAATACATTTTTTCTAAACTCTCTTTTAAACAGCACTTTTAAATAAACATTATTTATTAATTTTTTATAATAATAAATTATAAAATCAGATTATGGATTTGTCAAAAAATTGAAAAAGAGACGAATTTTAAAATCACCCTATTCAAATAACTTTTTTAATTTATTTACTGCCAGTTTTGCTTCAAACCTGTAATGTAAATAAACTCCGATAAACACGATAGGTCCGGTAAAAGGGGCAAAATGAGGAAGATCAAATACTATTGCTCTGGCTTTTATAAAATTTATAATACTTGCAATGCTTAAAACCAAAAAGGGAGTAAGCCAGAAAATAAGAAAAATAATTACTCCTATAATCATTCTGATTTTTAAATTAATATTATGCCCGCCATCAACTTCTTCAATTTTACCCATAATAATAGGCAAAAAAGAATTCCTGTATCTTATAATCCTATGAATTTTAAACGTATCGGGAAGGATATCACCTACAAAATATTTAGTATTATCTGTGTGAAATAATTCCGGTCTTGCCGTATTTTCATGCAATATCCTGTTTATTTCCGCTTTTGTTTTTCTGGTTTCAATTGTAACTTTCAAGAAAATTTAAACCTCTCTTCTTATTTTTAAATATTATCTCATATCCATACGACGTCAATTATTTTCCAAAACCTTCACCCTCGTTTTTTCAACCGCGTTTTGGCCGGGATGTAGGGTGTATGTTGTAACTTTTCCGTTCTTCCATTCAAAATCAAGTGTATAGCCGCCTTTTATGCCGGCCCCTTTTATTTTTCCACTCTGCCATGAGGCTTCTGTCGGAAGTGATGGAAGAAGTTTTACACTGATAGTGCCGTCATTCTTTACATCGCTTTGAACTAAAAGCCTTATGATTCCTGCAAGAGCACCGAAATTTCCGTCGATCTGGAAAGGGGGATGATTATCGAGGAGATTTGGAAGGGTTGAGTTTTTGAATAAATTTACGATTGAATCGAGTGCCTTATTTCCCATTCCAAGCTGTGCCCAGAAATTGATTATCCATGCCTGGCTCCAGCCTGTGTGTCCTCCTCCATTTTTAAGGCGTTTTTCAAGCGTTTTTACACATGCTTTTGCAAGCTCTGGAGTTTCTTCTTTTGTAATTGTGTGACCAGGAAATAGACCGTAAAGATGAGAGACATGGCGATGACCTGGTTCAACTTCTTCTACTTCCTGATTCCATTCCATTAAACTTCCGTCTTTATTAAGCGAAGGCTTTTTAAGATGAGACAAAACAAATTCAAATGAATCAAAATCAGAATGAGGATATTTTTTCCCTTTGTGCGAACATGCATTTTCCCCAAGGATTTTTTCTGCAGAAAGGACACTCTTAAAAAGATGCTCTAAAATCATGTTGTCCATTTGGGAGCCTTCGCACACTGCACCTGTTTCCCCTGTTTTTGTGATATATGAATTTTCCGGTGAAAGAGTCGGACTTATTACAAGATAAGGCTTACCGTCGTCGGCAAGAGAAGAAGCATCGCTTGAAGGAATAAGATAATCAACAAAGAAAAGCGCCGCTTCGTGCATAAGATAATAATAGCGAGCAAGAAAAGATTTATCATTTGTATATTCAAAATGTTCGTAGATATGAGTACAAAGCCATGCCGCTCCCAAAACCCAGTAAGAAGAAGGAATCCATGCATCCTGAACTCCCGCATCTCCCCAGAAGTCGGTATTGTGATGTAGGACAAATCCACGTGAGCCGTAAAGTTTTTTTGCAGCAATTTTTCCACGCTCAAACGAACGTTCCAGAAGATTAAAAAGCGGAAGCTCGCATTCAGAAAGACCTGAAATATTCGAAGGCCAGTAATTCATCTGTGCATTTATGTTGATTGTATATTTACTTCCCCAGGGAGGATCCATGTAAGGGTTCCATAATCCCTGCAATGTTAAAGGAAGAACTCCGGGCTTTCTGCTTCCTGCAATCATGAGGTAGCGTGAAAAAGCGGCATAAAGATTTACAAGGCTTGTGTTGGATTTGCATGCGGCTTTTAAAAGCTCCGGCGTTGTGATTATATTTTCTTTTTTCTGATTATTATTCCCCCTGGCTGATGATTTTTTTTCTTCATCATCCACGCCGATTTTAAGGCTGAAGGTCTTCCAGTAAGATTCGTATTCTTTAAGGTGATTATTAAAATAGTAATCAGCGGCACGAAAGATTATATCCTGAGCCCCCGAAGAATGTTCAACCGAGCGGGAGATATTATTTACACCCCCCGAAGATTCATTCACCCCACAGGATGCATTTATTTCCCGCCTGATTTTCCTAAGATGATTTTTACATTCAGCGGCCCAGGTATTTTTCCTGATCAATTTTTCATAAGCTTTTTTATCACGCGCTTTTTCGCTGTACTTCCAGGTTTTTATATCTATAAAAAATAAAACTTCATCACATGCGTTCCCATAAAGACAAAAGCCTCTTGTACCAGACTCTCCTCTCCTGCAAACCATACCGGCCCCTTCACAAAAAGGAATACCGTGTGAATCTTCTAAAAAAATAAATCCATCATCCGCATATACCTGATCACTCCATATACCACGGTCAAAGTAACCCGAAAAATTAATGCTTCCCGGGGAGTCGGAACTAACGTGCATAAAAAGAATATCATCAGGCGCGCTGATCCAGGTACGGCGAGTAAAGTTTACACCATCTTCATTTTTATATGAGACAGTAGCACAGGCTTTATCTAAATCGAGGGTACCTTTATAGAAAGAAAGACATTTTGGAGAAAAGCTATGTGCAAGCGGCCATCCGTGTTTAAGGCCTGAATCTTTTTTAGAGAAAAAATCAATCTTAAACTCTCCCGCAGTCTGATAGACCCTGTCGTTAAATCCCATCCCGCTTAAAGACTCAAAACAATACTTCTGGGCTTCTAAAACCTTTCCTTCTTTTATGAGCGTTCTAATTTTAGAAAGATTTTTTTTAGAGTCGGGATTAAGCCTGTTTTGTGGACCACCAGACCAGATTCCTTCTTCGTTCAGCTGGATTACCTCGTTACAAGGATGAGCTTTTACCATGCAGCCAAGTCGTCCATTTCCAATAGGCAGATAGTGTTCCCATTTTTCAGGCGGATTATTAAAGACAAGAAGATTACGCATACAAAATATTATAAAAGATAATAGAAAAAAGTGGCAGTTTTTTTATTGAGAATTACATTTTTAAAGGGTATAATTAATAATCTTTTTTACAGTTTGTGTCCGAATCTATGGCACAAAAAAAACAGGAGCAAAAAATGACTTCACAAATGATTGCAATGATTATTGCTTTTGCCCTTTACCTTGGACTTATGGTTTTTGTCGGTATAAGAAGCGCAAAGAACAATAATTCAGCATCTGATTTTTTCCTTGGTGGAAGAAAAGTTGGTCCCTGGGTTACTGCCTTAAGTGCAGAAGCATCTGACTCATCAGCATGGCTTTTAATGGGATTACCTGGTTTATGTTATCTTGGTGGTTTTAAAGAAACCTTCTGGACAGCAATTGGTCTTATTGTGGGAACTTACCTTGCATGGCTTTTTATTGCTAAGCCTTTAAGAAAGTGTTCCGTAACTTACAATGATTCAATCACTATTCCGGAATTCCTTACTAACAGATTCAAAGATAAGTCACACATTCTTTCTATTGTTTCTGTTATCTTTATTGTATTCTTCTTTACAATTTATACAGCTTCCGGATTTGTTGCATGTGCAAAACTCTTCCGTTCTGTATTCGGACTCGACTGGAATATTGGTCTTTTGATCGGATTTGTAATCATCCTTTCTTATACAATTCTTGGCGGATACCGCGCTGTATGTACAACTGATTTTATTCAGGGAAGCCTTATCATTATCGCTTTCATCATTTCTGCAGTAGCAATCGTTGTTTCTCTTGGTGGAATTGGTAATGCCGCACAGAATGTTTCTAACTTTACAGACAGAGCCTTAAGCGGTGAATTTGGAAAGACAATCTTAGATACATTCAAAGGGAACCAGACCTTTGGTGCAAAACAGGCAATTTCTGCATTTGCATGGTTCTTAGGATATTTTGGTATGCCTCACATCATCATCAGATTTATGGGTTGCCGTTCTAACAAAGAAATCACAAAGGCAAGAAGAGTCGGAATCAGCTGGATGATTATTTCTTACATCGGTACAGTTTTAATCGGAACTCTTGGAACTGCATATCTTTTGAGTAAGGGCGTAATTCTTGGAGCCGATGCATCAGAAGTAACAACGGCCGGAATCACAGCACTTGGAAACGGTACAAACGAAGCAGTATTCAGCGAAACAATGATTCGTCTCTTCCCTGCTTTCATCGCCGGAATCTTCCTCTGTGGTATTCTTGCTGCGGCAATGTCTACTGCAGACTCACAGCTTCTTTCTGCTTCTTCTGCAATCGGACAGGATATCTTCAAAGGTATTATTAAAAAGGATGCTTCCGATAAGACAGTTCTTTTAGTAAGCCGTATTTCTGTTTTTGTAATTGCTATTGTTGGTCTTCTTCTTGCACTTGATCCTGACAGTTCTGTATTCAAGCTTGTTTCTTACGCATGGGCAGGCTTTGGCGGAACATTCGGACCTTTAATCATCCTTGCCCTTTACTGGAAGAAAACTACAGCACCTGGTGCAATTGCCGGTCTTATTACCGGTGGTATTACAGTTGTTGTATGGGAAAAACTTAAGGGTGGTATTTTTGATATTTATGAAATCTTACCTGCATTCATTGTTTGTCTTTTGGTAACAGTAGTTGTTTCTCTGTTCACAAAGCAGGATAATGATGTTATGGCAAAATTTGATGAATACAAAGCCATGAAAGACTAAGTCGTCTGATTATTAAACAAAAATAATCAGCATAAAAAAAACAGGAATTTTCAGTTTGATTTCTGAAGATTCCTGTTTTTGTTTTAAAATGATTTAATTTACGATAATCAGCACGAAAGCCGGCTGTAAAAACCGCCTGATACATTCACTGATGATTTATTTTTTAATCTTATCCAAGACCTTTCTGAACGCGCTGTCCGGTTTATTTAATTCCTTTGAACCGCGTGTGATTTTACAAAGCGACATTCCGAACATCTTTGCAATTTCCCTCTGAGTAGTTCCCTTATCGATTTCTTTTACCAAAAGCCATCTGTTTGCAATATCCTTTAATTCAGCGGGCGTAAAAAGACATTTGATAAAATTGTTTACGAGCTTTTCGTCGCTTGTAGTAAAAATCTTACAGAGTTCCTTAATTGCTTTTTCTTCAAGCTTTTCTTTGTTTTCAATTTCACTCATAACTCTATTATACTCCGGTTTTTATTTATTTGAAACGAAAATCAACACAAATAATACCTGAAAAATCAACGCAGGTAAAAAGTTAGCAGTTTTGATTTTTTTAAGTCCCAAAAGATTTATAGAAATCATGATGATTATGGCACCCCCACAGGCAGACACTTCTGTAATGAGATGCTCCGAAACATAAGGCGCGATGACAGTAGATAAAAGAGTAAGTCCACCCTGATAGATTAAAATCATGATTACAGAAAATGCAGTTCCTATTCCCATTGCGGCTGTAAAACTGATGGCCATAAAACCGTCTAAGATTGATTTTGTATAGATTGTAGTATAGTTTCCCTGAACACCCGCTTCGAAAGAACCAACAATTGACATTGCACCAACGCAGAATAAAACTGATGAGTTCAAAAATGCGTATGCAAAGTTTTTATTGCTTTTAGAAGCAAGTTCTGTTTTTCCATCTTCTAAAGAAGCTTCCCCGCCTGCCACGATAACACCTTTTTTTGGCATAAGCTTTTTTTCGAGCCAGCCGCCAAACTTAAGGATTCCACCGTCAATGTTCAAAAGATAACCTGCAATGGCTCCAAAGATAAGCGAAAGTGCCAGAAAAATAACACTGTCGAACTTAAAAGCCATCTGAAGGCCGAGCACAAGTGTTATAACACCGCACGCAGTTTGAATCATCTGATTTAATTCTTCTGTGAATTTTTTAGAAAGTAAGAGCCCTATTATTGAGCCAAGAATTACAGTTCCGCAGTTTACAAATACAGCAGGCATTTTTCTCTCCTATGGTTTTAAAATAAAAAAAGGAGTTGATATTTCAACTCCTGAATTATTGCGGAGGAGCCGACTTGAACGGCCACGACTTACGCCACAAGCACCTCAAGCTTGCGTGTCTACCAATTCCACCACCCCCGCGGGATGAATAATAATATATCTAAAAGGCTTTTCTTTGTCAACACCCAACGGTTTAAAACTTTCCGCTTGAGTGAGAAAATCCTCTTGAATTAACCGAAGTATGCGAGCTCGAAGATGATTCATGATGAATAACTTTTGTTGTGCTGTGTGTATAATTATCTACAGCATGAGTTATATCAATACCATCTTCGGGGATATATTCACTTGCCTGCTTTGCAATGTGAACAGACTTCATCTTTGCCTTCATAGAAAAACAAACGGCAAGAGCAATGATTAAAGAAATACCGCCACCGATGAGTAATGCTGCCCTTAATAAATCAAAGTCGATGTAAAGCCTATGCTCCTGCATTGCAAGTTCTTTTTCCTGAGCTTTAAGCTGTGCCTTAAGAAGCTTATCATGGTATTCAGAATAATAATCCTCCGATTTCTGAAGGAATGCCATACATCCGTCGTACCAGTTATCGTTTCTAAAGTGAGGCTTAAATGCATCTGCTACATAATCTTTTTTTGAATCTGTAAAAACCTTGTGAGCATCATCGCCATAACAGCAGATAGCGTAATCCCGGTCGGCAAAATTGAGCATAAGAAGAATACCGTTTTTTTCCGGTCCAACACCAAAGTTATAATCAATATAATAATCTTCGGCTAATAATTCTATATCATATGATGTTGGATCATTATCTGTTGCAATATGAAATCCAAAATCATAAGTTTCCCTTAATCCAGAACAAACTTCATTCAGGGTAGAAAACTCATCCTCAGAAAAAATAGAAGCATTATCTATAACATAAATATCTTCGTATTCAAATTCTTCCTGCGAAATTGTTTCTTCCTGTAAATTTGTTTCATCCAGACCTAAGATTTCTTGTGCTTCTTCTAAAAGACTATCCTGTGAAAAAAGACCAAAAGAACAGAAGCTAAAAAGGGTAAAAATTATTAAAAGACGCTTTTTCATTGTACCAACCCCATCACAAAATAAAGAATTGCAGATAAAACTACCGTACTTCCGGCAAAAATGCTTAAGAAATAAGCCCAGAATTTTCCCCACGAAACAGGTAAATCACCGGCAAGCTTTCCTGTCTGACCGTTTATACCGAATAAAAAGTTCTGATCCTTCCACTTTGTATTCAAAAGCCACACAGGAAAAAGCGCATAAGATGTATCTTTGTAGTCGACGTTTACTTCGCGGGAAGTTACACTCTGTGAATCATAGCCCGAAACTGTATTTAATAAAGCGCTGATAGATGAATTATTGATTCTTGTTTCGGCACGAGGTTTACACTCTTCTTCGGAATCGTCATAAGCTTCTGCATAAAAACCCGGAAGGTATGATGTAGAAAACTTTTCGAGCTTTGCATAATCAAACGGCTCAATGGAATCCATCAGTGCGTTATCCATCTTTGTAGAAGCATCTACAGGAATCTGTTCGAATAAGATATTTCCCTTTCTTGAAACCTTAAAATGCTTTGTAGTGATTGTTTCTGTATTTCCTGAACGTGCAGAAGATGTAGTTGTACAGTCAAGGTCTACACTGGCCTTAGCTTTTCCACCAAAGAGCCAAAAAGGAACATAAATACCCTTTACTTCTTCTATATGATTTTCTGTTTTAAAAACCTTTGGAAGAAGTGGCTTTTTATTATAGTGTTCCGACAAAGCCTTTATAGTCTGATTCTTATCTACAGAAAAAGGGATAACAAGGTCTGGTCTTCTGCCACCTGTAAACTGCCCCGGAATTACAGAAGGGTTTGAACAGTACGGACAGCTAGTTGCAACAGTGTTTATGTCGCAGAAAATCTCTGCACCACACGAAGAACAGTTATAAGTTCTTAAACCTGTCGCATCCCACTTTTCCTGATTTTCCTTCTGCTTTTTGCCTGATTCTTCCTGGGCTGCATCTACCTTTTTGTTGTATAGAGCATCTATTTCGGAAACATCAAACGAGCTTCCACAGTAATCGCATTCAAGTTTTTTTGTCTTACTCGAAAAATGTAATGGTCCCGTACAAGACGGACACTGATAGTTAGTTACCTGAGCCACTTTATTTCCCCGTTATTCCGGTTTTTTTGCACCGCATTCAGAACAGAATTTACCTGTGTTTACAGTTCCGCATGAACATGTCCAGGTTACAGCATTCTGTGCAGCACCTGTGCCCTGAGCCTGATTCATCTGTGCACCACCATTTGGCATCTGCATATTCTGAAGATTCTGATTCTGCATCTGTCCCATTGCAAAAAGATTCTGTGCATTAGAACCACCTGCCTGACCAGCCATTCCCATTCCCATAAATGCCATACCGGCTCCGTTTGGATTAGAAGCAGCCATCTTCATAGCATCAGCCTGAGCACCGACAAGGTTTGCAGCAGCACGTGTAGGATCCATAAATGCAGCGTTCTTCTGAAGATCTTTAATCATCTTTTCGTCTTCTTCGTCTGCCTTTATAGAAGAAATACCCACGTTCTGAATTTCAAGACCGCGTGCAACCCTCCACTTTGCCGAAAGTTCTTCTTTAAGAATCTGAGCAAGCTCCTGTGTATGTCCCGGAACTAAAGAATAACGGATTCCCATCATGGAAATCTGAGCAAAAGCCGGCTGGAGTGCAGTTAAAAGTTCACTCTTAAGCTGACCTTCAAGATTATCTACAACATATTCTTCTTCTACGTTGCTGCAGATATTAGTATAGAAAACAACAGGATCTACAATCTTAAAGCTGTATTCACCAAAACATTTAACACTGATATCGATATCGATTCCGGCTCTCTGGTCTACAACACGGAAAGGAACAGGAGAAGGAGTTCCATATTTATTTCCGATTAATTCCTTTGTATTGATGTAGTAAACCCTCTGATCCTTTGGAGCTTCACCACCAAAAGTAAAACGCTTACCGATATTCTTAAAAGAATCTATAAGACCTTTTCCAAAGCTTCCGGCAAAAACAGAAGGCTCTGTAGAAGCATCGTATTTATATTCACCAGGTTCAGCACATACATCAACAACTTTTCCCTGTTCTGTAATCACCATACACTGACCATCAGCAATAGAAATTATAGAACCGCTTGTGATGATGCTTTCATCCCCTTTTGTATTGCTTGAACGTCCGGTAGTTTTTTTCTGTCCTCTTTTGCACAAAACCCCCGCACTCATTGAATCACAGTAAAAGAACTCTTTCCACTGATCTGCAAGAACACCACCAGCTGCACCTGTTATAGCTTTAATCAATCCCATTTAAATACTCCAATAATATAGAATTAGCGGCCAGAAAAACTGCCCTTAAATATGAAATATATTATACACCATTTTTGAATAAATAAATAAAAAAAACTGCTTCCGACCATAAAATAATCAGAAACAGTTTTATATAAGAAAAGAGAGGCTTAATTAATTTAAACTATAATCAGCCGGATTAATCAGCTTAATCACACTCTAATCAGCCTTTTAAAATTATCTTATTTTTTTGGGATGAATTTAATGCTCTTAACAGTAATGATTACTGTATCATCACCATTGTTTGCACCGTCTCCGTTTCCTTCCCACATCCATGAATTAGCAAGGACACCAATATAAAGAGCTTTTCCAGTTTTTCCCTTAAGGTCGATTGATCTTTTTACTGTACCTTTTAAAGCTTCTGCATCAACCCAGTCAATCGGCTGACCATTGCTGTAGAAGTTTCCATTAGCACCCCAGTATTTAATACCGAACTTTGGCATTACCTTTGGTTTTTCCCATGAACCTGTTTTATAATCAAATTCGATTTCGCAGGTAGCATAATCTTTAAGATCAATTCCGTCTTTTCCATTAATCTTAAAAGTATAACCGCCGCCACCATATCTATACATGGCAGTATAAGTTACAGAACCATCTTTAGCAAAAACACCGTCACCTAAAGTTGCATCTGTACCCCAGACATTAGCTTCCGAGAGAGTAACTTTTACAAGAGCAGCACTCTTTGCAAAAACCACCGAGATGAGAGAGAGCGAAAGAAGAACAACAAGACATTTTCTTAATTTTTTCATAGGACACTCCTTATTTTTTAATATAAATAAATTATAGTACAGTTTTTTAGGAATGCAATTTAGTTAAACGTTTCACTAAGAAAAATAAAGAGAAAAAATGAAGAATTTTTATAAACACTGATTAGTAATTATTCAATCCGCCGGCTTTAAGCTGGAAATGACTGAATTCCATGCTGAAGCTTGCCCTTCCCTGTGTTGCAGAACGGAGGTTTGTTGTAAATCCGAACATATTTGCCATTGGAGCAGTTGCATGAATAACTTCGCCAGAAACCTTTGAATCCTGCCCCATGATGTTTCCACCGCGCTGTGAAAGCTGACTCGATGCAGGTCCCACAAATTCCTTAGGACATGAAATATCTACATTCATAACAGGCTCTAAAATTACAGGATTTGCAGCATTACAAGCCTTATCGAAAACCTGAGCCGCACACGCTTCGAATGCAAAGGTTGTAGAAGTAAGCTCGTTATAAACGATGTCTGTTACTTCGACTTTTACATCTGTACAAGGATATCCGTATTTGATTCCAGAATTAAATGCAGAGGCAAAACCAGAGTTGATTGCCTGGATGATTTCTTCAGGAATATTTGCAGTTTTACATGTGATTGAATAAATATTTCCGCTTCCTGTTTCGCACTGGCTTACTTTAATCTTTAAGCCCGCAGTATTTTCTTTACCCGCAAGAACACGGCTGAATTCTTCGCTTACTTCGGCAGTAGAGCTTACAGATTCGCGGTATGTAACCTGAGGAGCACCAACGTTACACTTAACACCAAAATCATCGCGCATACGTGTAACAAGAACATCAAGATGAAGTTCACCCATTCCTGATATGATGAGCTGACCAGTTTCGGCATCTTCGTGATAGCTGAAGGTTGGATCTTCGCAGCTTAAAATCTTTAAAGTTTCGTTCATCTTGTCTTTTTCGCTCATTGATTCGGGTTCAAGAGCAACAGAGATTACAGGTTCCGGGAATTTAGGCTGTTCGAGTAAAACATTGAATGCCTCGCTTCCGATTGTGTCACCTGTCTGTGCAAGCTTAAGACCGATAAATACGGCAATGTCTCCGGCACTAAGGCTGTCCATTGCTTCTGATTTATCTGCATGCATACGAAGGATTCGGTTTACCCTTTCCCTCTTCTTTTTGTTCATATTAAAAATCTGAGTTCCTGCCTGAATCTTTCCTGAATACATTCGGACATAGCACAAAGGTCCCATCTCGCGGTCATACTGAATTTTAAATACAAGACCAAGTGGCATCTTTGTTGCATCGCATGGAACTTCTACGTTTTCTTCTGAATCTTTTTTTACTTTAATTCCCTTTGCAGGAGGAACATCAGTAGGACAAGGAAGATAATCAACAACAGCATCGATTAAAGGCTGAACACCCTGATTGTGTCTTGCACTACCCATGATGAACGGAACATAAGCGCGGTTGATTGTTCCCGTTCTGATTGCTTTTTTAAGCTGGTCAATTGTGATTTCTTTTCCGTCAAGATAAAGCTCCATCAAAGAATCATCTGCACCGGCAACCATTTCTACTAATTTTTCGTGCCATTCGTCGGCCTGTGCCTTTCTTGAAGGATCAATGTCGCTTTCCTTTACGATTTCGCCTTCATCACCTTCAAAGCGAAGTTCTTTCATTTTAAGAAGATCGATTACGCCTTCGAAATCCTGGCCTTCGCCAATCGGAATCTGGAGGGCAAGACAGTCTACACCGAATTTTTCGTGAACATCGTTCATTGAGCCAAAAAAATCAGCTCCGATTCTATCCATCTTATTCATAAATGCAAGGCGTGGAACATTAAACTCATCTGCCTGCTTCCATACAGTTTCTGTCTGTGGCTGAACACCGTCTACCGCACAGATTACGGCTACGGCACCATCGAGTACGCGGAGGGAACGCTCTACTTCGGCAGTAAAATCAACGTGTCCCGGAGTATCGATAATATTAATCTGATGATCGCGCCAGTAAGTTGTAGTAGCGGCAGAACAGATAGTGATTCCTCTTTCCTGTTCCTGAGCCATCCAGTCCATAGTTGCCTGACCGTCATCTATTTCGCCAATCTTATGAATTTTTCCTGTATAAAAAAGAATGCGTTCTGTTGTTGTAGTTTTACCCGCATCGATGTGGGCCATAATACCGATATTGCGCATTTTGTCGAGAGCCATATATTTCTCCAGAATAAATAAATCCTGCCGGATTATTTTTTGCACCAGCAGGATTCAATTTTAACATTTTTCCAGGTCTTTGAAAATAGAGGAAAGAATATTGGAAAAATTAGTTTTCATTTTCTGCTTTCTCTAATTTCTTTATTTCCTTGGAAACAAATTCATATATAAGCTGCATATTCGACAGAGCCTTAGAAACATGGATTTCCTCTATATTTAATTCTTGTGGATAACGGATTTTTACACCATATGGAGTTAACTCATCAGCAGCATCCAGTATATTATCTGGAATTGAAATATACTCCGATAACTGTTCTGTGAGTAAACCTAAATCGTGAGTTTTTTGTAATTCGCCATCAAAAGCTATTATAAGAGCCTTGAGCATTTTTTCAGAAGCTTGCTGGCAATGATAACATATGATTTCAAGAGGTTTAGAATGTTGGATTTCATTCAGATAATTTGCAGAAAGAACATCCATATCCGCGAATCTTATCCATTCTTTTACATCATTTTCATTTTTCATAAAGAACGATACCTTCACGAGCTATTATATTTTCGAGTGTTTTACGGTCTTTTCTTTCTGCAAACCCGGAAACAGAACCAACAACTATATCAACAGGACGTCGTTTTAATCCTCGTAATGAACGATAAGCTATTTGAGAAACTGCAACTCTGTCTTTGACAGCATCGGGCATAACAAGATAAAAATCGTAATCACTATCTTCCCGTTCATCTCCACGAGCAAATGAACCAAAAAGATATATTCTCTGAGGATTGACACTTTGTTTAAGTCTTTCTGCTATTGACTGAATTTCTGCAGTTATCATCTTAATTACCTCTAGTTCACATTATAACATATTTTTTTTGTTTATTAAAAAAAACTGCACATCTTGCGACATGCAGTTTGTGTAAATAAACTAATTATTCTTTACAATCTCGTTGTTATACCAATACGAGGAGCTATTAATGTATGCTTAGATGTTTTTGGGAAACCTTCAGTAAATGCCCATCCAAGAGGGAAATAACTAAATTGTACTCCTCCTGTAAGATATGTATCCTCTGAAAACTTAAAATTCAGACAAGCATCAGCACAAACACCAACATCAATGAACATCATCATTGAATAAATAAAATCAATTGTTATACCAGCACCTAAAATGAGAGACATCATATCAGTATCTAAAACTCTGAAAGAGGCTCCAAAGGCTGAATCAAACAAAAATGCCCAACCGCTTGTATCCGGATCAAATACCGATAAAGGAACCGAAATAGAACCAGACATATAATATCCAAAAAGACCACTAGAAAAAGAATAATCATGATAGTCTATACCAATAAGATTTGTTGTTTTTGTACCTGAAAACAACATAGGGAATGACAGATTAAAAGTTGATAATTTTTCTTTTCCATTTTCCTGTGCAAAAACACTTGTAATAAGTGAACCGGCAATCATTACAATTGCTAATAATTTTTTCATAGTTTTCTTCTCCTTTTTATAAACTATTTCTTCAATTATTGTACTATATATGTTTTAAAACATAAAGAAAAATAATGATAAGGGGGGCAAAACGGTTCATAGGGAAAAAGATTAGAAAAAAGTCTAAAAAAATAGAAATAAATTGTTTTCTGAAATGAATTGTTTTTTAAAAAAAAAGCTGTTGTACCAAAGAAATATATTCTTTTGTACAACAGCCGGATTTATTATCTGAATGTGATACCGATTCTTGGGGAAAGTGTATAACTATTATTTACAACTCCTGAAACATCTTCAAAGGCCAGAAGATATCCAACAGGATAATAAGCACACTGTACACCGCCTGTTATATACAAACTGTCTGTAAGTTTTAAGTTTAAAGCAGCATCTGCACATACACCTACATTTATAATATTAAGTACAATTCCGACCATAAACCAGTTAGCTGTAACTCCGGCACTTAAAACGCAGGATAACCAGCTTGTATCTAAAAGACGAAAAGAAACACCCCAGCTTCCATCTAACATAAACGAAAAAACATAGTTTGGATTAGATTTGAAAACATCTAAGGGAACAGAAAAAGAAGACTGACTGAAAAATCCGAAGAAATCAGAACTAAACTCCTGATCATGATAATCCACACCAATAAGCGGTAAAGAACCATCTCCTGCACCCCAAATCGGGAAAACCACACTGAATGAAGAAAAATTCTCATTTCCTTCATTTTCTTTACCAAATGCACCTGCAAAGAGTGAACCAAGAATAAGTACACATGCAATTAATTTTTTCATTTTAAACTCCATTATTTTTATTAGGCTTAAAAAATTATTAATCTAAAAAAATCACCGGCAAAAAAGCCGGTGACTTAATTATCAACCACAATAAATTCTTCTGGTTATTAGTCCAGAGAAAATGTAAGACCAACTTTAAGCTGATTAGACCAGCGGTTCATTTCCGGGAAAGGTCTTGTAGAACCAATTCCCATTCCAAGGTATTCAAGCTGATCCGAAACAGAAATACCAACTGAATCACCAAGCATGATTGTACCGCTTACTTCACCACCAAACCAGACTCCAACAAAATCTGTATCCATGCTGTCGTCAAGGAAGAACAAAAATCCGATTATGTCGTTTGAATAAAGATTGCAGCCAACACATGGAGTAACGGTAAAAATCAGATGGCCGTTATCAAAAGGTTTAATAGGAACACCAAGATATACATCAAGCATAAGAAGATCATTTACCTGATTCCAGCTTGCAAACATCATATTCCAGTTTACACCAACCGAAATACCAACAAAATCAGTTAAAAAAGCCTTTGTATCGAATCCTAAACCGTATGCGAAAGCTCCATCAAATGCTAATGCACTAGTCTGATTTGCCTGTCCATAAATTCCGTTCACTGTAAGATAAACTTTTTCTTCTGCATGAAGACAAGCGCCTGTAAAAGAAAGTAATAAAATTGCTGATAAAAATAATTTTTTCATAATATCACCTCGTTCATACTGAATCAAAGAGCACTCCGAGTACCCTTCTTTTTATTCTACGCCTTTAGTATGCAGCAACACGAGATAGAGGTCAATTAAAAATATCCTAAGATATCATGAGAGTTTTCTTATAATTAAAGTTCGTTTACGGTAACAAATTCAAAGCCTGAATCAATCAGCGCACAGATTAAGATATCAAGATAATTATAAAGAGGGTCTGTTCTGTTTCCCTGAGAGAAGCCTGTAGAAACCGGAACAATTCCTCCATTTGTCTTTTTGAGCGATTCGCAGTAAGCATAAATCAGCGCTTCGGGCTTTGTTTCCTTATTAAGGAGGGCTGTATCGTTTTCTGTCTGATAAGAATTTACATATGTGTAGCCAGCTGCAGTTCCATAATCAATTATTTTTGGCTCAACTGAATAATATGGAGCATGCCAGTAAAGCGAAAGTTCTTTCTGAGTACACTGATAGTATTCATCTTCGTTTCTTGCAAGACCACGGCGGATAAAGTTTTCGTCGATGATGAATGAGTTATTTACAAGATCGGTTGTAGAAAAGAACATTGAACCAACTTCGTAGCCGTTGAATGCTATCTGTCTTGTTTCCGAAGGATATCTTCTTATAAACTCCCCATTTACAAAGAATGTTGCAGGAACATTGTATTTTTGTAAAACAGAAATTATTTTTGTAAGTCCGTCTGAATTGTCGTATGCGTCAAATACAAGGGCAATCTTTTTACGCTCTGCTGATTTTTTTGTACTCTGTTTGTACATCGGTTTTGTAACTGCCTTACGACTGAGCGTTCTTATATAAAGTGCGTTTTCGAAGAGTTTATTTGGTGTAGTGCCCGTAAAGATTCTGTATCTTCCGTTTTCGTTAGAAAGACTTAATTCAGTTTCTGCAATTCTCTGCCAGGTAAAAGATTCAGGAATGTATTTATAAAAATTCTTTGAACCTGTATCTGCAACAATTGTCTTTCCATCTTCTGCCCACGCTCCTGTTTCTACAGAAGAAAGCATAATTACTTCGTAGGTATTTGCTAAAAGATTCCACTTTTTGATTGTTTTTTCGCCGCCTACATAAAGAACATTGTTTGAACCCCAGATGGCACTTGTAACTTTTTCTCCCGAAAGCTCTGCAAGGCGCTGCCATGTATTTGTGTCATAAACATAGATTGATGATGCAGCATAAAAAGCGGCCTTTGAATTATCAGGAGAAACGATTGGTCTTCCTGAATCTGCAATCTCTAAAACAGTTGTTGATTTTGTAGAAATCTTTAATACTGCACCCTTTTCCCTACTGCCATTAAAAGGAAGCTTTTCGAGCCAGAGATGAGGTTCCTGTTCCTTATCCCAGAAAACATAAGAGCTTACAAGAGAAGCAGATGAATCTATATATGGCTTTGAATATACTACATCAAGATAGTCGCAGTTCTTATTCTGGAATTTTAAATAAGAAAAGAGCCTGTTATTCTGAATCAAAAAGAGGGAAGAAACAGTTTTATTTACACTGAACTTATCTGTTAATGCGTTGAACTGTACCGGAAGACGGCCTATTGCCTTACCCTGCCCTATGATTCCTGAATAAAGACCGATTGTATATAATTCCTTTGCGTTTATCTGATAAACAAGATAATCATCTATATAAATGATTATTCTGTCTGTTGCCCAGTTTATGCTGTTGATTGTCCCGCGCCCGATTTTTCTGTATTTTTCGTCCATTTCCACACCACGGAGAATTGCTTCGGGGTTACAGAAATAAAGACTTCCTTCTTTTTCGTAAATCAAAAGAGAACTGTCGAGCGACCATTTTACAGGGATGTATTCATAATTCTGTCTTACGTCTTCGCCGATTTCTGATGTTTTTCCGCTCTGGATATCCTGTAATACTAAAGTTCCCGATGTGAGTGTATCTTTTACAATCTTACATAAATATTTTCCATCTGGACTTACAGAATATGGAGCAAGTGGAAGAGCGTTTGTTGGAATTTCTGAAAGTGTATCTGACCAGGCAAATGTATTTTTATCTATATCGTATACGCCTGTACCATAGCGGTTTCTGATCTGAAGTTGTTTTGCACCGTTTATCAATTCCATCTGTTCTGCATAGCAGGTAAGAAGAAGAGGATTCTTTTCGCTTTCGCCATTCACCACTTTTGAATAAAAAAGAGAACGATAGGTATTTACACCCGCCATTTCCTGACTCAATGTAAAAAGGACCTCGTCTTTTGAGTTTATATCCGAAGGTCCAAAAGTGATTTTTGCGAATGATTGTACTGCTATAAGTAACAGACTTATTGATAAAAGTGTTCTTTTCATTTATGCATCTCCGCGCTCAATACAAGAACATCGAGTTCCTGCTTTAAGTCATCCAGCTCTTTTTCCAATGCATCAAGCTGTTTACGACGTTTGTCTTTACGGTTTTCTTTAAACCTGTTAAACAAAACATCCAGAGATTCTTCTGCATTTGAAACTCTGGAATAACCACACCACGGGCAGTACAGAAAATCACTCTGAATTGTACGCCCGCATCCTTTGCACACTGCTTTAGTAAACATTTATATTTTACACCACCTTTGATTATTTTTTAAGTACCGTCATCGGATCTACAATCTTTCCGTTTTTATAAACAGTAAAGTGAAGATGTGGACCGGTTGAATATCCTGTTGAACCAACAAGTCCAAGTTTTGTATCCTGACCAACGCTCTGTCCCTTCTTTACAAGAATCTTTGACATATGAGCATATAAAGTCTGATATCCGTTTGGATGACTTACGATTACATAATTTCCAAATACGCTTGAAACACCTGTATAAGAAACTGTTCCGCTCATTGCTGCAAAAATCGGTGTTCCTGTAGGGCAAGCCATATCTGTTCCTGTGTGGAATGCCTTTACCTTTTTAATAGGATCGATTCTGTAGCCGTAAGGAGAAGTCCATCTGAATTTTGCTTTGATTGGAAGCTTGAATAAATCTCCCATTGCATTTCTTAATGTATTTGCATCAAGAGAAACTCCAGGAAGGAAGATTTCCTGACCAACAGATAAAACTTCGGAAGTAAGATCGTTTACATCAATCAGAACTTCGAGCTTGAGCTTATTCTTTTCTACGATTGAATTAAGGCTTTCTCCCTTTCCTACCTTATGGATGATACCATCAATAGAAGGAATCTTAAGTTTCTGTCCTGCATAAACCGAGCGTACGTTAGAAATATTGTTTACAGAAATAAGGGTCGAAATATTTGAAAGTCCGAATTTCTTTGCAATTCCACCGATTGTATCGCCTGCTAAAACTGTATATGTCTGATAGCTTACCGGCTGAGTAAGAACGATTGAAGATGAATCAATTTCTTCTCCAAGCACGTGACCAAACTCATCAATCTGAACTGAAGTGTCGAGTGCAAAAGTAGACATAAGGCGGCTTACTGCATCAAGTTCCGAATCATCTTCGTTATTGAATGTAAGAGCACCAATGTGATTCTGTTTATAGATAATAAGCTTATAACTTGCAACACCAATGGAAAATCCTGCAATCACACAGATAAGGCTGATTAAAATCTTTTTAAGATTGAGCGAAATATATCCTGTTGCAAGCGAAACCATCTGACCAATTGCAATAAGAATTCCTTTTGGAGAAAGCTGTCTTTTGATTCTTCCGGCTCTGAATGTAATATCTTCATCCGGGTAGGCAATTGCATAAGAAGAAAGACTTCTTTCCTTTACGGGACGTTTGTAGTCTGTGCGTTTAAAGTTCGGGCGTTTTAAAAAGCCTGGTGTTTTTCTTTCTGAATAATCCTGATTAATAAAACTTATTATTTCCATATTTTGTGTATCGACAGGAAACAAATCTGGGTTTAGAATATTTTTGTGGGAATAAATCATCATAATAAAGAAGGAAAAAGCCTCTTAGACAGAGCCGGATTTATTGTTCTGGCGGGATTTCTGATTGCACTTTTTGTTAAATTTTTTCTTTTTGATTACCAGCGGATTAGCGGACAGTCGATGATTAATTCAATCCACAACGGAGATACAGTTTATATCAATAAAATTGTGTATGGGCTTCAGATTCCGTTTAAGGGCCGGTATTTTCTTCAATGGAAAACACCCCAGAAAAATGATGTAGTTTTTTATATGCACGATAATAAAAATATCATAAAGCGCTGTGTTTTAACCGAGGGTGACTCTCTAGAAATTATATATGATTCAGAGTATTATTTTCATTATATAGATATAGAAGACAGAAGAGTGATTCTTTCTACGGAACAGGCGATTCAGTTTGGAGACTGCAAAAAAGTCCCGGAAGGATTTATATTTGTTCTTGGAGATAATGATTCTAATTCGGTGGATTCAAGGGATTACGGATTTGTTTCTGTCAAAAATATTACTGGAAAAGTGATTGGTAAATAGCTATGAACGGTTTTTTTAGGGAAAAACGCATTTTTTTATTCTTTGGGCTCTGCCTGCTTCTTCTTAGTGTAACTGTCATAGGATATTTTAAACTCGCCGTTGTAACTGTAAAATCTTCTGCAAAAAATCTTGCCACTGTAGAACGAGGTACAATCACAGACAGATACGGAGTTCCTCTTGCAGTTCAGACTACCTTTTACAGAATTGGTCTTAACACAAAAGATATTGATAATAAAGAACAGTTTGCAAAAGCCATGGCTTATGTGTTCGATACAACAGCCGATGAGCTTTTTAAAAAGATTGATAAAAAGCGCGAATACGTAATCCTTAAGAAAAAGGCAACCTTTAATGAATATGATGATATTAAAAAAGTTGCCGCAGAAAACGGATATAATTTTATTACTTACGAAAAAATCCCGGGGCGAATCTATCCTAACTATGCGCTTGCTTCCCAACTGATTGGTTACATGGGTGATGAAGGTTACGGACTTGCCGGAATTGAATTTTCACAGCAAAGCATTCTTTCTCCTCCTGTAGATCCTTCTAAAGATAATCCTGAGCAGGGAAAAAACATCTATCTTACAATCGACTCAAACCTTCAGTATAAGCTTGAACAGATTGCTTACCAGACTATGGAAGAAACAGGTGCCGAAAGCATGATGCTTATTGCAGCTGATTCAAGGACAGGTGAAATTCTTTCTTATATAAGCCTTCCTTCTGCCAACTTAAATGAATACGGCTCTGAATCTTCTGAATCTAAAATCAACAGACCTTCGAACAACGCTTACGAACCGGGTTCTGTATTTAAAATCTTTACTGTAGGAATTGCAGTTGATGAACATTCCATCTCTCCAAACGATTCTTACCTCTGCGACGGCGGATACGAAAAGAGACTTCCAAACGGGGAAACAATCAGGATTAAGTGTCTTGATCACCACGGATGGCTTACTCCACGCGAAGCATTAAAATATTCGTGCAACGATGTTCTTGGCCAGATTGCAGAAAAGATTCCTGACAGAGAATTCATAAAACGAATCAAACTTTTAGGCTTTGGCGAAAAAACAGGAATTGAACTTTCGGGAGAAACTACAGGCTTTGTAAAAGAACCCGATGCAAAAACCTGGTCTGCACGTTCTAAACCAACAATCGCAATCGGACAGGAAATAAGTGTTTCTGCCCTTCAGATGGTACAGGCTGCAACTGCAATTGCAAACGAAGGAGTTCCTGTAAGACTCACCGTTATAAATAAAATTGTAGACCGCGACGGAAAAATAATTTACTCACACACACCTGAATATAAAACTCAAGCTATGAATAAAAATTCGGCACAGTACATCTTAAGCTGTATGGCAACAACTGCTTCTACGGGAACAGGTTCCAAGGCAAATCTTGGAGACGTAGAAATTGGTGTAAAAACAGGTACTGCACAGATGGCCGATAAGGTAAACGGCGGATACAGCGACACAGACTTCCTTTCTAACTGTATTGCTATCTTCCCGATTGATGACCCGCAGATTATTCTTTACATCGTAGTAGAAAAAGCAAAGGGCGAAACTTATGCAGGACGAATCGTAGCACCTGTAATCGGTAAGGCCGCAGATGTAATCATAGACCACCTTGGAATGAGGCGCGGCGGTGCTTCTTCTGTTGAACACAACGGAATTATTCAGCTTCCTGGAAACACTTCTGTAAAAATCGGGGATTCTTTACCTGACTTTACAGGCTGCTCTAAAAAAGAGCTCATGGGACTTATAGATATTCCTGGCATCAAGCTGAACATAAACGGAAGCGGATGGGTAACAAGCCAGACTCCGGCTCCTGGAACTCCAATCACAAAGGACATGGTAATTGAACTCTATCTGGAATAAAAATGTATCGCTTTTAAAAACCAGATTTGCCGCTCTTTACCGGATGTACGAAAATCAGTTTTCACTATACGAAAAAGAATTCGCTGATGATTTATCTAAGCTTGATTTCTGGACTCTGAGTCAGGCAAAAAACGGCGAAATGACTGCAAGCGAAAACGGAAAGCTCCTCCATTCTTCATATAATCCTTCGAGGGAAGCAGAAAGTATTTGCCAGAATATCTCTAAGAATACAAATATCATTTTTGCAGGCTTTGGTCTTGGATACCATGTAATCGCCGCTGCAAAAGCTATAAACCAGAATGCAGAATTTGCAAAAGAAAAAAAACTGATTATCATAGAAAGCGACCTTCTTCATTTTTTCGGTGCTTTAAGCATCCTTGACTGGGAAGAAGTTTTTAAAGTAGAAAACCTTGTTCTTGCCCTCGCCTGTCCCATCGATCAGATTATCCCTCTCATAGAAAACCAGAATAAAATTGCAGTTTCGGGCGGATTAAGCGATTCCTTTGTTTTTATAAACCAGGCCTTTACGGCCCACGACGAAAACTATTTTAAGCTTGTGCAGGAGCTTATAGAAAGAAACAAAAAAAAGAACGATATAAATGCAGCCACCTTTAAAAAGTTTTCAAAGCTCTGGCTTCGTAACAGCATAAAAAATCTGGCGCAAATTAAAACCTGCCGTACGGTGAATGATTTTTTAGGAAATCTCGAATCCCGAACTGATTTTATCCTCACTGCGGCAGGACCTTCGCTCGGGGAAATCTTACCTCACTTAAAAGTTCTACAAAAAAAATATAAAATCATCTGTGTAGAAACTGCGCTTAAAGCACTCCTAAGCTACAGCGTGGAACCTGACTTTATAATAATCACAGACCCTCAGTATTACGCATATAAACACATCATGGGATTAAAATCTCCTTCGAGCATAATGATTGCACCTTTGAGCGTTCATCCGGGCGTCTTTCGTTTTGAATGTAAGGAAACACTTTTATGCTCAGATATGATTCCTGTAAGCAGTTTTTTTGAAAGCCGTTCTTCTGAATTCGGAAACCTTGGTGCGGGCGGTTCTGTTGCATCATCTGCCTGGACCTTTGCGGGTTTATGCGGAGCAAAAAATATTTATCTTGCAGGACTTGATCTTTCTTACCCTTCAAAACAGACTCACATAAAGGGAAGCAGCGCAGAACAGACAATCATAAAAACCGGAACAAGGCTTTCTACATCTGATACTTTAAGCTATAAAATAATTCACAGTGCAAACGCGGAAGAAGGATTTGACTACGAAGGAAATAAAGTTTTGACCGACAGCCGCATGAAAATGTTTGCATGGTGGTTCGAAAGTAAGACAGAGGGAAACTCAGAAGTTAAAACCTGGTCGCTTTCCAAAAAGAGCATGAAGATTCCGGGGATTGAGTTTAAGGATGTGGAGGAGATTTTTGGGGGAGAGGGATTGAGCGGAAAAGGTAATTCTTCAGCCGGTGAGACATCTCTTCGCTCGGGTGATAATTCTGCTATCGGTAATACATTGCATCAGGGGGGCGTAGAATCCTTGCATCGCGCGGGGGAAGAAGCTTCTGTCGATAAAACATTGCATCGCGCGGGGGAAGAAGCTTCTGCCGATAAAACATTACATCGCATAGGCGGAGAAAACAAATCCTTCTACAAAAACGAAGCACTATTTTCTGCCGCCCAAAAAGAATTCTTTGACTCATATCGCTTTCTCATACAGAAAATCAATCGGGGGGTAGAACTCTGCATCACAAACTCACCTACCTTAAAAGACGAACTTAAAGCGCTCGATAAAGAACTTTTTTCTTCGCCGCTTGGAGAACTCATCCGCCTTTCCTATTCAAAAGACAATGAGCCGGTTAAAAACTATATGAATATGAAGTCGCTTCTGGAAGTAAAGATTCCTAAGTAAAAAGAACTAATTATTCACAGCTTCGATGTCTTTCATCATTATTTCTTCGCGGCCCTCCTGACGGGCATACAAAGCGGCAGAATTGAGTGTTGATTCAATCTTTGCACAAGACCATCCGTCAAACTTTTTCACAAGCGAAGAAACAGGGCATTCCGAAGAAAGTGTTTTATCTTTTGTATACATCTTGATAAGTTTTTCGCGGGCAGCTGAATCAGGATAAGGGACTTTAAACTTTGCATCAAAACGACCGGGTCTTATGAGCGCCGGGTCCAATGCATGAATGCTGTTAGTTGCCGCTATCACTACTACACCGTTACTTGCCTTAAATCCGTCAAGTTCATTTAATAAAGCTGTTACAATTCTAGTATTTTCTGTTTCGAGTGCGCTACCACTGTAATTTCTCACAGTTCCGATTCCATCAAACTCATCTATAAAAACAATACAGGGAGCACGGCGTCTTGCCTTTGCAAATAAAAGCTTTACCTTTAACGGACCTATTGCCATAAACATGCTTTCAAAATCAGTTGCTTTGGCAGGAATAAAATTAACCTTGGCTTCTCCCGCAAGGGCTCTTGCAAATAAAGTCTTTCCGTTACCAGGTTCTCCTTCGAGTAAAATTCCGCGCGGAAGTCTTATTCCCTTTTTTGCATATTCAGACGGATGATTCATCACCTCGATTATCTGGGCCATATTTTTCTTTAAGGCATCCATCCCAACAACATCATCAAACTTTACCTTTGTGTTATAAACAACTTTGAATGTATTAGGGCTGATAAATTTTCGGAAGGCAATAATAATCACACCAAAGAAAACCGTATAAAAAAGTAAATCAAAAACAAGATTAAAAACATCCGATGCAGACGCTTCTACAGTTACATCATCAGCATAGCGTTTTACATATTCTTCTAGAAGCGGAGATTCAGGCTTTTTGATTTTACACCAGCAGCCGGTAATCCCATCGCGGGCAAGAATATAATTTGATTTTATTTCTATTTTATCCCAGTAGCCTTTTTCAAGATTTTCTGCAAAGAGTCTGTAAGATTCTTCTGTGTAATTTGTGTATTGATATTCTGTAAAAAACCAGAACGCGGCCCCGCAAAGTCCTATAATCAGAATAATAAAAAATGGTATTAATCGTCTTTTCATAGTCTGATTATAGCATATAATTTATTAATAATAACTGAATTTTTTCAGTAAAATTTTACTTTTTTACTGTTAAGGATTAAAATGTAAAAATGGATACAAAGGAATATCTTACAAAGTTATTACCCGCTTTTAAAAAATACTACACCATAAAAGAAGATGATATCACACCTCCTTTTTCTGCCCAGGCAACTTTCAGCTCTCATAACGAGCAGTATTTTTTAGTAAAACAGGCAAAAATCGCTGATATAGATTCAAACGATTACGTTTACTTTGCAGAGACTCAAAAGCTTACGGAAGATGAATTAAACCGTTTTGTAAAAGCTTCGTGGGATAACGGCATAGCGAAGGTGCATCCATATAACGGCCACAGAAATTCCGATGTAACGCTCATCATCATTGCAGATTCCTTTGAGGATGATGTCGCAAAAAAAATAAAAAGGACTAAGCTTTCTAAAACTTATAAACTTGGAATTTGGGGATGGAGTAATTTCAGACTGATTGCAATTGAGCTTTCTTCGAACCAGACTGCTTATAACAGACTTGGCAAGGACTTAAAAAGCTTGTTAGCAAAATAAAAAAAATTTTCCAGGAGGAAAAAAAATGACAGCATTACTAATCATTATTGCTGCTATTGCTTTGCTGTTCCTTGGTTACGTTTTCTACGGATCATGGTTGGCAAAAAAGTGGGGAATTGACCCTACAAGAAAAACCCCTGCTATCGAAAAAGAAGACGGGGTTGATTACGTAGCTGCAAAACCTGCAGTTTTGATGGGACATCACTTCTCATCTATCGCTGGAGCTGGTCCAATCAACGGTCCTATTCAGGCTGCTGTATTCGGATGGGTTCCTGTATTCCTTTGGTGTGTAATTGGTGGTATTTTCTTTGGTGGACTTCAGGACTTTGGTTCTTTGTTTGCATCAATCCGCCACGACGGAAAATCTGTTGGTGAAATCATCAAGGATTCAATGGGTTCACGCGCAAAGAAGCTCTTTATTATCTTTGCCCTTCTCGTTTTGATTCTTGTAATTGCGTCGTTTGTAAACGTTGTTGCAGGTACATTCTTTACTGCAGCCGGAAGCGAAAAAATGTTCGGCTTTATCACTTCACCTACAAACAATCAGACTACAGCAATGATTTCTCTTTTATTCATTGTTCTTGCTGTAATTTATGGAATTATTACTAATAAGGGCGGAGTAAAAACTCTTCCTGCTACAATCATCGGAATCATCGGTATTGTTGCAATCATCTTTATCGGATTAAAATGCGGATTTGCCATGAGCCGCACTGCATGGATTGTATTCATCGGTGTTTACATCGCAATTGCTTCTTTAATTCCTGTATGGATTATGCTCCAGCCTCGTGATTATCTTTCATCATTCCTTCTTTACGCTATGATGATTGTTGCCGTTGTTGGTATCATTATTTCTGCTATTACAGGTTCTGCTAAGTTTGAAATTCCTGCATTCACTGGATGGACAAACGCAAAACTCGGAACATTATTCCCTGCATTATTTATTACAGTTGCATGTGGTGCTTGTTCTGGTTTCCACTCATTGATTTCTACAGGTACTTCTTCTAAACAGCTCGATAACGAATCTCATGCCAAAGCTGTAGGATACGGTTCAATGCTTATTGAATCTGCACTCGGTATCATTTCTTTGATTGCCGTTGGTATGGTATTTGCTAAATATACAGGCGGTGGATTCGGATCTCCTTCTGCAGCATTCGGTGGTGGTATTGCCATCATGTTCGGACCAGAAGGTTCTGGCGTTTATAACACAATCAACGCTTTACTCACACTCGCTGTTTCTGTATTCGCTTTAACATCACTTGATACAGGTACACGCTTGAGCCGCTTTATGTTCGCTGAATTATTCTTAAAGGATAACGAAAACACATGGAAGGATGCTTCTGGTGTAAGAAAAGTTTTAGCTCACCCATTATTCGGAACAACTTTGATGGTTGTAATCGGATGTATTCTTGGTGGTCTTCAGCTTTCTCAGATCTGGGGTCTCTTTGGTGCTGCAAACCAGCTCCTTGCAGGTATCGCTTTACTGGCAGTTGCTGCATGGCTTGGTAATGTAGGAAAAGACAACAAGATGTTCTTCATCCCTATGATCTTTATGCTTGCTGCTACCCTTACTTCTCTTGTAATCAAAATCTACAGTATAATTAAGGCCTTCTGCAAAGGTGATGCCGGTGCTTTTGCATGGGGTAACTGGTTCCAGTTATTCTTTGCCGCTGCAATGACAGTTTTAGCTGTTATCCTTGTAATCGAAGGTATTTCTACTTTCAAAAAACAGCTTGCAAAAAAATAATGAATAGATAATTCATTCAAAGCCGTCTGTGCGTAAGTGCGGGCGGTTTTTTTTTAAGCTGATTATACTCTTCCCACTGAGCCCACTGTATCCAGAAACTCCGACCTGCCTATCCTTGTCCAAAGTCCTTACACTCACTATAATTACAAAATTATGAAACCAGAACTCTTTAATACTTTAAAAGATTACAATGCTAAAAAATTTGTAAGTGACCTTATTGTCGGAATCATTGTCGGTATTGTCGCACTCCCGCTTGCAATCGCATTCGGAATTGCATCAGGAGTAAACCCTGCAGCAGGACTTTACACAGCCATAATTGCAGGCTTTTTTATAAGCTTCTTGGGAGGAAGCCGTGTACAGATTGGTGGTCCAACAGGTGCATTTGCCGTTATTGTTTACGGTGTTGTTTCGCAGTATGGAATGAGCGGTCTTGCCACTGCAACAGTGATGGCCGGAATCATTTTAATCCTGCTTGGTGTATTTAAGATGGGTGGACTTGTAAAATTTATTCCATATACAATCGTAACAGGTTTTACAGCCGGAATTGCAGTTACAATTGCAGCCGGACAGATTGGAGACTTTTTTGGACTTCACCCTGATTTTTCAAAACCTATGATTATTCTTGGAGAAGAATACACAAAGCTTCCGGGAAACTTTTTACCAAAGATGATTGCATATTTTGAATCGGCTTCTTCTATAAATTGGTATTCTTTTGCCATTGCAGCCGTAAGCCTTGTGTTCATCTTTGTATGGTCAAAATTCATTAAAAAGATTCCGGGCTCGTTTGTCGTAATCATCCTTGCAACTGTAATTTCGATTATCCTTGAAAAAACATGCGGACTTAAAACAGATACAATCGGAACTTTTGCAGACGGCTCAAGCCACTATGTCATCCCGTCAAAATTACCGCTTCCACAGTTACCCGATTTGAGCATAAAAACAATCACAACTCTGTTTCCTACTGCCATATCAATTGCAGTTTTAGCAGCGATTGAATCGCTTCTTTCGGCAGTTGTAGCAGATGGTATGATTGGTACAAAGCACGATTCTAACATGGAACTTGTAGCTCAGGGTGTTGCTAATATTGCTTCTCCATTGTTCGGAGGAATCCCTGCAACAGGTGCAATCGCAAGAACAGCAACAAATATTAAAAACAACGGAAAAACACCGGTAGCAGGAATCATTCATGCAGTTACCCTTTTACTCATCCTTCTTTTTGCCGGAAAATATGCTTCTTACATTCCTATGGCAGCTTTGAGTGCAGTATTAATAAATGTTGCATGGAATATGGCAGGTTTCCCCGCAATCAAAGCGCTTGTAAAAGGTCAGAAATCGGATATTACAGTATTTTTAATCACATTCCTGATTACAGTCTTTGTAGACCTTACAGTTGCAATCGAAGTTGGTCTTGGATTTGCCGCATTCTTCTTTATTAAAAAGATGATAGACCTTTCCGAAGTGCAGGATCCACGAGAAACAACTACAGCCGGAATCAGGACAGATATGCCGGCCGAAAATCTTGATATTCCAAAGGGCTGCTTTGTTTACGAAATTGAAGGCCCACTCTTCTTTGGAACCGTACGAAAGTTTGAGCTTGCAACAGAAAGAGCCCAGACAAACTGTAAGGTACTTGTTTTAAGAATGAGAAACACAATCTACCTTGATGCAGGTGGAATAAGAGCCTTAGAGCAGTGTAAGGCAGCCTGCGACAGAAAGGGAATAAAAATTGTAATAAGCGGTATACACACACAGCCGTACATGCTTTTAGAAAAGACCGGAATGGCCGATAAGCTTGGAAGAGAAAACATCTTCGAAAACATAACAGAAGCACTTGAACGAAGCCGCGAAATATTGGGATAAAAAAACAGAGGATGCCGCATAGTATTGGAATATATATTGAATGCGGGAACTGGGAAAAATCCTTCGTAAATATTAATTGAATAAAAAAGAAACAGGGGATGCCGCAAAGCGGCATCCCCTGTTTCTTTTATAAGGCTTAAATCCAATCAGGATATAACTTATTTATTGTTTACCTTATCAAGTGCAGCCTGAAGCTGGTTCTTGTTTTCTTCGAGTGTTGTAGAAACGTCAGCACCAGCACAGATGCTCCATGCTAATGGAGCATAGTTGAAATCTGGGATTAACCATGCATAGAATGGTAATGCATTGTCATGGAAGTACTGTAATGTTTCATCTACAGCTCTTTCATCACGGAATCCAGCATAGTATCCTTCTTTCCAAGCATCTGGATCATCATATCCAGGAACTGGATCTGTACAGAAGTCCATAATCTTCATGATTGCATCGATTTCATCCTGTTCATAGAATGAAGGAATTACCCACATATAATCCTGTGAGAATGTGAATGGTTTTCCGTTTCCTTTTGGTCCAGATGGGAATGATACCATACCAAAGTCATCCTTCATATCTTTGAAGTTTCCGTTTGGCTGAGCATCGTATTCCTGGTTAGCCATGAATCCAACTTCACCATTTACAAATGCAGGTCTCCAGTAATCCCAGCTAGCGTCACCCTGTGGTTTGTTATATTTCGTGAACATATCCTGAATCCACTGCCATGCTTCTTTTTCAGCATCGCTCATATCAAGGAAGAATTTTCCGTCTTTGTCTTTTCCAACAACTACGTTTGCACCGTTTGAAGCAATTGCCTGCCATGCAAATTCTGTATTGAATGAAGCCATACCATACTGATCGATAATACCATCAGCATTTGTATCTTTTGTAAGTTTAGCAAGAATTTCTTCGAATTTAGCCCAAGTCCATTTTCCTTCCTTCTGGAGGTCATATGGATAGTCTCTGTCATATCCGTTTTCTTCAAGAATACGTTTGTTGAAGAAGAGACAGTTCTTTGGCTCTGGAGCACCAGCGTTGAAACAGTAGAATGATTTACCGTTTGTCATAGTTCCGCGAACAGCCTGGTTCCATTTTTTATCTTTCCAGTCGATATCTGGACATTTAGAAAGGTCAGCATAGTAACCATTCATAAGACCCTTTAATGCAGGACGTCCGTCAAGACGGAATACAGAATATCCAACTGATCTGTCGCCAGTAGCACAAATCTGTAATACTTTTTCTGGGTATCCACCCCATCCAGCACCTAAGTCACATTCAACGTACTTAAAGTTATAAGTATCCATTAAATACTGACGATAAGCAGCTCTATCTACAGCTTCTTTAGTTGTAGGTTCAGCATTTGGATTTGACCACCAGTCCCATACTGTTACAGTCATTCCACCAAAGTCGTATGGCTTTCCAGTTTTAGGATCATTGAATACCTTTAACTGTGAATAGTCTCCGTTTGCAGCAGCTTCCAAAGCAGCTTTAGACTGTTTCTTTCCGCCACCACAGCTTGCGAGTAATGCTACTGTTGCAACGGCAAGAACGATTTTTGCAATTTTCTTCATAAAAATACTCCTTTTTTATTTTTGTACCGTTTCCGGTCAATTGCCTGAATTATAATTATATCACTTTTTATATACTTTTCAATAAGTTTATACTAGTATTCTTCCAGTAAAACCTTTTATAAACCCTTATCCGACCATCTTTTACATCTTAACACCTGTACTTGCAAGGCTTTCTACAAAGAGCTTCTGGCAGAAGAGGTAAAGAATAATCAGAGGAAGAACTACCATAAGAACACCCGTAGAAAGGATGGCATTTGAATAAGCAATTGGAGCCTGTGTAGAACCTCCATATAAAACAGAAAGATACTGTCCGAATCGTTCTACAAGACCCGAAAGCTGCTTAGACAAAAGACTGATGTTTCCAAGGAAGAGGTTTGCATAAAAGATATCTGTCCACTGCCATACAAACGAGAAGAGGAAACATGAAGTAATGATTGGCTTTGCACCAGGTACCATAATGCGGAAGAACGTCTTGAATGGTCCACATCCGTCTACATAAGCCGCCTCTTCGAGCTCGAACGGGAAGCCCATAAAGAACTGCCTTATCATAAAAATATAAAGTCCGTTTTTAAGTCCCATACAGCCAAAACACAGGAGGATGTAAGGCGTTATTTTACCCGTAAGGTTTACTATCTTTCCAAAGAAGTGGAAATACCTGAAGTGCAGCATGAGTGAAGTAGAAATTGTCTGTGGAGGAATTACGATTACAAGGATTACACAGAAGAACCAGAATCTTTTAAGAGGGAACTGGAAGCGTGAAAATCCGTAACCTACCAGAGTACACATTGTAACTTCGATTACAGAAACAAGAATCGAAACCCAGAGAGTATTAAAGAGCGTAGACTTATATGTGAGCATGTCCGAAGCAATCTTCCAGTTGCTGATAGAAAAATGCTTTGGAATGAGTGTGATTGTTGAATCGTACAGGTCTCTTTCTGACATAAAACTGATTGCAATCTTATTCAAAAGAGGCTGCAGAATCATAAAACACATACCGAACAAAAGAATTCCGCGGAAGAGCGAAAGCGACTGCTTTTTGATTGTTTCCTTTAAAAGGATACCATTGGAAGCTTCGTTACGTTCCCAGAATTCGTGAAATTTTGCAGAAACTGAATTTTTCTTAGGTTCTGTCTTTATTTTTGGCGCTTTATTTTTAGTCATAATTGTATACCACCTTAGAAATGATCAGAGAGCTTATTCCAATAATAAGCATACATGCAAGGAAGTAAATCCAAGCCATGGCAGAACTGAATCCAAAGTTGAGCTGAAGAACCATCTCGTTCCTGATTTTCTGCATGAGTTCGTTATCAGATTTCATAAAGAAGTCAATGATTGTATAAATCCAGTTTACAAGAAGAAGAGGACTGATCATTGGAACTGTAATTTTCCACAGGCTTTCCCACGAAGTACATCCTTCCATCTGGGCAGCTTCGTACATACTTGGAGAAATATTCTGCAAGCCGGAAATAAAGATGATAATCTGAATACCCGAAGCCATTGCAACATCGTAGATCGAATCAATAATTTCGAATACGGTTTTAAATACCTTTCCGCTGATTCCTTCTACACCCGAAGACTCAGAAACAAGAATCCGTTCCAGAAGGTCGGTAATCGTATTGGCATTACCCTGCTCTGCAATCGTATCTTTAAGCTGAGCCATAAGTGTATTGCTTGATTCAAGACCAACGAGTACACCCGAAGAAAGAATTACAGCAAGGAAGAAGATAGATCTTGCAAGCGCACGACCTTTAAACTTCTGGTTCAAAAGAAGTGCTACGAAGAAACTGAATACGATTGTTGCAAGAGCACGGTAAAGCATTGTTACAGTTCCATCAAAAAGCATTCGGTTGAATTCAGGGTCAATCGCAAAGGCACGTTTGATGTTGTAATAATTGTTCCACTCCATCTGGAAGCCCTCTTTGTTAAGAGTTACTTCGTTAAGAGCCATCATAAATGATTCACAAAGAGGTTTTAACATGAAGAATACAAACCCCAGAATGAATGGTAATATGAATAAATATCCGTATAAGGCGCGTCGGTTACTAAGGCCTACTGTTTTCTTTTTATTAAACATTTTACTTATTCTCCTTTATCACATCAAAAGAACGGGCATTTAATTCCAATCCGCCTTTAGAATAATCCTGATATCCAAAGTTTACATATACACTGTAACCGTTTTCGTATGTTGTCTTAGTGATATCAGCTGTAATAAATTCATGATTTATAATCTTTGAACTGCTTACATTGTTCATCTTTTCTACATAGTTTTTACAGATTTCGGCAAAATCATTTTCCCATCTTGTATAATATGTAGAATAATACTGCGTGTAATCAGTTTCCTGAACTCTCTTTTCGTCGTTTCCGGTGAATGCAAAGCTTAATCCGGCTCCTGCTTCTGCAGATTCAAGAATAACCTGTATCTGTTCAGGTGCAAGATTTACTGGTTCAGAAACATAATCAACATAACCGTGAATAGCCATCTGATAGAATGGAATCTTATAATCGATTATACCGTAGCTGTTTCCGTGAAGCTTCATATTAGTGATGCAGTCAACATAGGGTAAAGCATAATCATTACCGCCGTTAATCATCACCTTCATTCCCTTCTTTCCGGCTTCTTCCATTGCATTCTGCTGCATTTCGCGCGAATCCATACGGTTCAAGGTTCTTCTCTTATTAAAATCAGAGCTTAAGTTATTTCCATAATCCCTGAAAGAAACACCTTTGATTCCATATTTTCCAGAAACCTTATAAAGTTCTTTTACTGCTTTTTCGCGGAGTTTTTTATTTATGAGGTAATAAGAATCCTTATCATCACGAGCCCCGTACCATACAGAAGAATATTCATAAAGTTCACAAAGTTCATCGCTTATAAGGCGTGCAGCATCCTTATACTTAAAGAATCCTTTTGACATTCCAGACCTGTATGCAGTTTCTATTGCTGCATCAAGATAAACCTTTTCGGAAACATCAGAAATAGATTTGAGCATCTTTTTAAATCCTGATTTTCCGCCGAGTTCAGAAATACATTTGATTCTGGTTAAAAGAGTCTGCCTCATACCTTCGTTTATAAATCCCGAAAGCTTGTATCGCATTCCGCTAAAATCATATTTATTTACAGAGTTGATGATATCTGCTGCCTGAGAATAAGAAGTAAGTGCATAAGGTTTTGTCTTTGGTAAGCCTGCAATCTGCTGAACCTTATCTATAGCTCCAAGAACTTCTACAACTAAAGGAACCGGTTTATTCTGACTGACTTTTTTATCTCCAAAAAGATAGTTTCCGTAAGACTTGGCCATTTCTACATAAGAAGGTTCATCTATAAAGATGTAGACTTGAGTGATTTTCTGATTCTGTGGAAGTTCATTTTCGTATGTATACTGTGTGCTGCTGTTTCTGGCTGTTACAAGGAACTGTTCCCTGTGAAGCATATCGTAGATTGCATTTACATAGTTGTAAGTACTAAGCTTTCCGCTTATGTCGGCATTGATTACAGCATACTCGCTTCCAGATTCAATCACAGAGATAAATCCGGCATTTCCGTTTGCAATACCAAAAACAGGGAAAATATTTCTTGTTTCTGTAATAAGTGCATCGCGGCTTTCGGCATTATCCCATCCATACATATCTGCATAATACCAGTTCTGCTTGAGTTTACCGTTATTAAAGTTGATTACACTTCCACCACCTTCCGGTACGAACATAAAGCCTTCGTCTTCTGTGCTTCCTGCTCCAAAATATGGAAGGATAGAAATGTTTGTAACAGGATATTTAATTCTGTACGCAATTTCTTTAAAAGGAACATCAACTGTGAGTTTGTTTCCATCAAGACGATAGATTACAGAAAGATTGAATGCCGGTACTTCCTTAATGTTTTCTTCCTTATAAATCTCTTTATAGTGTTCATAATCATCAACAGTAAAGCCTGCCTTAGCAAGATTCTGTTCTATCTTTTTCTTTGCAAATTCCTGTGCGTTATCGAAGATAAGATAGAGGGTTTCTTTTTCGATGTCCGGATATTTAGAAAGCATTAAATCTCTTTCTTCCTGAGTCTTAAGTGACTTTAATGTAACAGTCTTATAAGAACGGAGCATTGACCTCTTATCGGTATTCGAAAGCTTTTTAGTAATCTTGTTCAAATCTGATTCATAAAAAGCAAGAGGAATTATATATTCCCTCTGGATATCGCCGACAGTGTAATTTACGCGGAAAGCAGTATCTCCTACTTTCTTGATTTCGTAGAATTTATTTTTGATACTTCCAGTGTAAACATCATAAGTGTCGTCGGTACCTGTAATAGTAGAATACTTGATGAGGAACGGAGACATCATCCTGTTTTTTTCTTTTGGAAGAGCAATAGGATCGTTCATTGCATCCTTAGGATTTGAATACCACACCTTTCCTGTAGATTTTTGAGTGATTGTAAACTGAGTTGTTAAAGGATCAAGCTCAAACTTAAGGAAGTTATTCTCCATTTTATATTCAGCATTTTCTTCAGCTTCGTAAGCATAATATTCAAACTGTGGCTGAACCTGATTTCCAACTGCTATAAGGCGAAGAACAATATAAGTTAAAAATCCAAGAATAAGAACAACAAGTCCGGCTTCTATATAATTTTTTAAAGTCGGCTTATGGAACTGGAATTTTTTAACCTTCATCGGTTTTGGTCTTCCGATATACCAGTCTGGATATTTTGATTTTTTATCTTTTTTAAGCTTTGGCTCTTTTACAGCCGCTTTTTCTTTTTTATTTGCTTTTGCTTTTACTTCTGCTTTCATTTCGGGCTCTTTATTTTCATCTTTTTTCATACTCACCTCCCTAATTCAACCTGAAGATAACTTCCCGGCCAAGGGAAATAAAATATGAAACACCCTGCGAAATCATACTGAAGAACAGAAGCAGGATAAAGATAAATATCAGCATTCCAAAAATGGTGATGATCATGAACAGAATAGTCTTTTTAAACGTGTACTGATGAATCATCATCATTGCCATAATAATCAGCATGGAACACCATAAAAGTGAAATGACAACAAATATATCGTAGAAAGCAATTTCATCTACAGTAACAAAATTACTTGCGATAATACATGGAATCTGAATCAGCGGATATGGCATTAATGCATAGGCTGTTCCCATATAGATGTTTCCAAGCTTACCTTTTCCGTCGAACAAAGTTGTTACACCCCAGTTACAGATACAGAAAATTGCAAGCGGAAGCAGGATGGTAGCAAGTTCAATAAATACATTAACCTTTTCCCAGTTTGTATTATTTACAAGGAAGCTCGAAAAACGAAGCTGCCAGATATGTGTTAACAGGGTAAGGATTACAATTGTATTTGCTGCTGCATAAGAACCTCTTTTTGCATGAATCAAATCCCAGAATCCGTCTACAGGATGAAACATGACATAAAAAGCATAGCGGAGAGTTTCCCAGTAATGCTTATATGTTTCTTTCTGTGTATATTTTTTAAGTCCTCGTGTTATATAACTCATAGTGATTGTAACTCCCGCTTAATAGCTTTAATTCGTCTGATAATAAATGGAATTAAAATCAGGGCAACAATAATTGCGAATATCCAGCCCAGATGTGCTTCTATCCATTCCTTGCGGTAGTACTGGAAGGCTTTTGAATAATCCTTTCTTGCTCTTTTAAGCTTAAAGCAGTCCATAGCCTGTTTATACTGATTATTCCTCAGATAAGCTTTACCAAGACCTATGTAAGCAAGGTCATAGTTTCCGTTTATCTTAAGAACCTTATCCCATGTTACAGCCGAAGCATCGTATTCGCCTTCTGAATACTGTTCCAGTGCTTTATAGATGAGTTCGCAATATTCTGTCGGAGTAAACACTGTTATGGAAGCATTCATGTTATCAAGAACAAAAAGATCATTACCAATGTGTTCAATTGAAACAGGATAGTTAAAGAATCCGTCTATGCTTCCCCTTCCACCAAAGGCAAAAAGAAGATAACCCTGACTGTTATATCCAAAGATACGACCATGAGTTTTATCGATAGTACAATAAATGTCGTTATCAAAAACAGTGATGTCTGTAAATTTTGCAGGACCTTTAATTCCGGCTGCGTCACCCCAGTTTAAGTCTCCAATCGGATAGTAGTTACCGTTTTTTACAAGGATATCTTTTCCAAGAGCATTAAGACGTCTGATTGGTTTTGCAACATCAGATTTTAAGTCCCATTCTTCAAAGCTGTTTGTTACCGCATAGATAAATCCATCTTTATCCATGTAAGCGTTTGAATATTCAGTAGGAACAAATGATTCCATCTGGTCACGCTGAGCCTTTGTTGCAAGTCTTTTCCAGATCATATCGAGGAAGTTGTAGATAACATCTGTTGCTCCATAAAAGCCCTGGAAGGTTCCGTCGTATTCATACTTTAAAAAACCTTTGTTTATGTTTCTTGCAAGAAGATAAACACGGCCCTTTGCGTCGGCTACAACCTTTTCCGGTCTGAACTCAGAACCCTTTTCGTATGTAGGATCATCAGGTTCTACAAACTCAAGAAGATAGTTCAGATTTTTGTCGAGCTTTAATACACGTCCGTTTTCTGTGTCGGCAATAAAGAAGCTTCCGTCCTTGTTGATAAATAAATCATTCGGTTTATTAAAAGTAGTAAGCGAAGTTTTTCCGTTTCCGTTAAAACGATCGATTACACGCTGAAGTTCAAGCTTTTTATCCTGAGTGTATTTTAATTCAATAATCCTGTTGTTGTCAGAATCAAGAATATAAAGAAGATCTTCGTAGGCAAAAAGTGAATTAGGATTCTTTAATGAAGAACCAAGATTCAAATCATCCGAATAAAGAACATGCGTAACCCTGTAAACATCCGGTGACTTTTCTACTTCTGTCCAGTGATCATAAATATAAGTATCTCCCTTTGCAAAGCTAACGGCACAGAGAGAAAAAAGTAATGTTATAAATAATAATTTTTTCATACTCACCACCGTTAATCCTTAAGTCCCGAAGTAGCCATTGTTTCCATAATCTGACTCTGAGAGAAGAGGAAGAATACAATTGGCACAGACAGAGTAACAACCATTACGGCGTTTGCCATACCCTGTCGTGCAACAAGGTTACCTGTCTGAATAGAGTTTAATGCATATACGAGCATCTTTTTTGCTTCGGTATAGATATACTGAGTCTGAGGGTTATTCCACAAAGCATTGATAGAGAATACCGAGATTGTAAGCCATGCAGGTTTTACGTTAGGCATTACAAGCTTCCAGAAAATAGTGATTTCTTTTGCACCGTCTATCTTTGCCGCCTCTATGACCGACATAGGAAAGCTTTCCATAAACTGCTTCATAAGGAAGATACCGATCGGTGCACCTATGGCTGGAAGAATCAAAGCCCAGTATGTGTCGACAAATCCAAGCTTACACATGATGATGTAGTTTGGAACGCCTGTAACATAACCCGAGAACATAAGTGCAACAACTGCAACTTTAAAGAAGAGTCTTCCGCCAGGGAAATCATACTTTGCAAGAACGTACGCAGCCATAGAAGCAAAAACAACATGGCCAAGGGTTCCGGCAAGAGTTACAAAAAGCGTATTCCATAAGTAGCGGGAGAACGGAATGTAACTCTGACTCATAAAGACAAATAAGTCTATAAAGTTATCAGTTGTCGGGTTTCTTGGGAATACATCCGGCGGATTCTTTAATGCTTCATCCAGAGGTTTTAATGCACTTGCAATGGTAAACACAATCGGGAAGAACATTATTATAGAAGCAATTGCGAGTACAATATAAATACCTACGTCTCCACCAACGGAGCGGTTAGGCTTTCTTCTGAATTTATAGTGATGAAGTTTTACTTCACCTGATTTTAATTTCTTACTCATATTCAGCGCCTCCCCTTAGTGTCCAACTCTATTCAGGAATGACTGAATAATCTTATTACAGATAATCATCGTAAGGAACAAAACCGTTGCGATGGCCGAAGCATAACCCATCTCGAACCTTGTAAACGCGTAGTCAAAAAGATGCGTAACTATAGTTCTTGCACAATAGTCGGTAGAAGGATATCCTGCGAGGTTTCGAGGAATATCGCATACAGAGAATGCAGAAGTGATTGACATAACAGCTCCGAATAAAAGCATAGGCTTCATGTTCGGCAATGTGATGAACCAAAGTTCCTGCCATCTGTTTCTGATTCCGTCGATGTATCCGGCCTCGTACTGAGACTGATCAATTCCCTTAAGACCTGCAACAAACGAAAGGAATCCAGCCCCCATAGATGTCCATAAACATACAGGGATGATTACCTTAAGAACATTGTGTGGATCTGTAAGGAAGAAAATAGGCTGAGTTGTAATTCCAAGCTTTATGAGCCATGCGTTTGCCCAACCGTAGCGGTCATCACTAAAGATAGTCTTAAAGATTAAATAAGAACTACCTGCAATCGAAGGCGCATAGAAGATGAATACAACAATTGTTCTTATCCATTTTGGAAGCTCGTTGATAAGCCATGCCAGAAGGAAAGATAAGATATAGCCCACAGGTCCAATAACCAGGGCAATTAAAAATGTATTCTTTACCGCAATCTGAAATACTTCATCCTGTAAGAACAGGTTGATGTAGTTTCTGACTCCAATAAAATCCGGTTTTTCCAGAATGTTAAAATTTGTAAAACTATAGCAGATAGAAGTAACAACCGGAAGAACGTTAAATGTTATAAAAAGAACTGCAAAAGGCAAAAGGAAAAGATAGCAGAATCTTAAATTACGAGCCCTTCGCATTGTGTCCGAAAGATAGAGAATCTTTTTATTAAAATATTTTTTCCATAAATCACTCATAATAGTCTCCTCTACTCATCAAGCGGCAGATTAAATTCCTGTCGTTTACGAATAAGCTCTTCGTTAATCTTACGTGTATAATCAATAAGAGTTTCGCGTGTATCTTCCTGTTCATTTACGATTTTACGAACAGCATTTACAACGTGACGAGGAGTATAATAACTTCCCGGAACTTCCGGAATACCGATTGTTTCATCAAAGGTTGTAGAAAGAATCCTGAGTTCTGCAGTACGCCATGGAAGCTGTTTAAGGGCTTCTACGTTAGCAGTTGTATAACGTCCAGATGCACCAATAATAGCTTCCTGTTCACGTCCAAAACGAACCTGAATATCTGTAGAAAGCCACCACTTCATAAACTTCCATGCATCCTGAATTCTTACTTCGTTCTTTCGAACTTCCTTCCAGTCATAAGCATCTATTCCTGTAGGGGCAGCTTCCGGGAGAGGTTCTCCGTTCATTGCCATTGCAATAAGTTCTTTAGCATTTGGAAGATTATAATCATCAAGGTCCTTTCCTTTTTTTACCATCATAGTACACTCTGTAGTTGTCATGGAAAGTCTGTTGATTGAGCCGTCTGCCTGTTTTGTTCCAAGCATATAAGAAATGTCCCAGAGCCCGCGGATTTCCGGAGCCGAAACAGCAAGTGTGTTATATGTTGAATAAGGCGCAATACCAATAGGCATTTCTCCGGTACGGAATCGGCTTAAAAAGTCATAAATTGTTGGAAGACCGTAATCATTAAAGAAACTTGTATAAAGCTTGAATGCCTTAATTCCAGGTTCGCTGTCTATAATAGATTTAGAACCCTTTTCGTTATAAATTGCTCCCCCCTGCTGATAAATCATAGAATAGAAGGTAGTCATATCAGGAAGCACAATGTTCGGATAAGGAATACCAACATTAAGATTGTTTCCCTGGAGGGTTGGAAGCATGTTGATTAAATCTTCCCAGGTTTTTGGTACTTCGAGCTCAAGCTGTTCAAGAATATCTTTACGATAGAAAAGAAGGTTAAAGTTTGCTTTTTCGGGAAGGGCATAAAGTCCGCCGTCGTAACGGTATGCTTCGTATGAACTTGGTTTAAAGCATTTTAATACTTCATCGCAGTCAGGGAAGCGTTTTAAGTTGATGTTACCGTTACGAAGAGCATAATCAACCGGTGCACTGTTATAAAGAGTAACAACAACATCTGGACCGTTTCCTGCCATGATTGCATTAAGAAGAGATTCTGCAGCAATAAGCTTTAAGTTTACATTAACACCGTATTCAGGAGTAAAGCTGTCGTCTACGATTGTCTTAAGAAGTTCACTCTGATCACGACCGGCAATTATCCAAACCTGAATTGTATGCTCAGCATCCTTGTCGTAAACATTACCAAAGTTTGTTGTATCTACAAAGAATGAAGTAAAGAACGAAGCAATTTCGTGCCTTGCATTTTTAAAGAAGTTTGAACTATCTTTTTTGAGCTTTTGATTTGAACTTTGTAAAGCGATGTAATCTATGTCTAGTTTTGTTTCCTGCATGGTCAAAAGCGAAGTACCCAAAGATGTAATGTTATCTTTAAAGTTCTGGAATGCCTTTGTTATTTTTTCTGGTCTTTCGTAGAACTGTTCAAGCTGAATAGCAAGAGCTTCTGCCGGAGAAATAAGATTAGACTTCTGACCAGTCATTTCTACAAAGCGGTCTACTATGGCATACAGGCGCTTACTTTCCATGAGCATTCCGTTTACTTCGTTTGGATATACGCGGTCAATTTCGTAATCGCGGTTTGGATCAGGAACAGTACCTGTGAGCACAAGGATAGTTCTGTAGATTTTGTTTAATCTAAAGATGCAGTCCTGTAAATCCCTGATTATGTTTCCCATTTCGCCAAGGGTTGCTTCTATACGGATAGTATGGCTTCCCTGTGTAAAATAGAAATTCAAAGGATTTCCTTCTTCGTCCGAAACTGTATTCAAAACCCAGTCTGTACTGTAAGGGAATCTTACAACCTTTAATGAATCTACAGGAATCTTTCCGTCTATATAAACAGAGCGGCAAGAAACATAACCGCGCTGGAATAACTGTCTTCCTTTAATGGTAAGTGTATACCATCCGTCTGAAGGAACTTCTACATTCCATTCAATCCACTGTCCCGCATCTTTCCATGCATCGGAACCTACGTAATTCAACACCTGAGTTTTTAAGCTGTAAGGCTGAGTTGTTGCAGATGTGTGATCATAGCGTGCAAACAAAGAAGGATCAGATCTTACTACAGAATCTTCACCCTGCACTTTTATATATTCATCCTTAGTTTCGTCTTCGGGTTTAGAAGAAAAACCTGCAAGATATTCTTTGTAAGTTTTATAAACTTCGGGAACAGCAAGAGTAACTCTGCTTATAACCATAGGTTCATTCAGAGCCTTTACGGTTATTGTATTGTTTCCTTTGTTAAAATAAAAAAGATATGGATCTACTTCGTAACCAAGATGACTTTTTACCCTTGCAGTCTGATAGGCAAAAGTTTCCTTCTGAACCGGGCGTATAGAGTTTCCCCTGTTATCGGTTTTAATAGGACCGCCATCCTGCCATAATCTGGAGAAGAATACACTTTCCGCATCATTAAAAGGACTTTCTCCGTTGATTAAGATACTGCGTTCAAGGTTTACGTTTCTTGATGGAGTAGCAATATATTCAAATTCAAGATTATAAAAGCCTGCTGCAGGAACTTCTACATTCCAGGTTATGGAAGAATCATCATCTGTAAAAACAGCATCCTTACCATAATAGCTCTTATAAAGACTTACACCAGTTGATTTTGACGTATCGTACCTTAGGACATCAACCTTTACATTTGATGTTACCTTTGCAGAATCGGAATGAATAGCCAGATACTGTGAATAGTTTCTGGTTTCCCCCTGCACTGCAGATACAGACAAATCAACGCCTTCATACTTTTCACTAAAGTCTTTTTCCGGAATAAGACTCGTGATCACGAAAAGTAGTATAATCGCCGCCAGAGCAATTAAAACATTTCGCGTTTTTTTGCTTATTTTTAATTGTACCATAGTATTACTATTGTATCATAGGTTAAAGAAATTACCATAAAAAAAGCACAAAATATCAAGTTTTTTTATTTTTTTACTTAATATTCTGTGCTTTTAGTGTAAAATTTAGTTAATTTTATTACTTAAATTAAGTATATATTAACCTAAATTAAGTTTACTCTTTATTAAAATAGCTGTTGAATTCTTCTTCCGAACGGCCGCTTTCTCCCTTGAAACCAGAGCCCCTTGAAGAAGATTTCTTTTCGTCCCCGTTCATGTTTGCACTCTTAAGATTTGAAATATCTTCGTCGGTTATATCAGCAGGAGGCATAACAAGAACAGCAATAATGTAAGCTAAAACACCAACACCCCAGATGAAAGTTCCGATAATCCATGCAAGACGAATGATTGTAGGATCTACTTTGAAATAGTTTGCAATACCACCGCAAACTCCGGCAATTACTCTATTGTTTGATCTCTGTAATTTTCTCATTTTCTTTCCCTTCCTTTTAGTTAGTTTTAATATGTACTACACCCATTCCTGTATTTACAGAAAAGTGATTTGGTTTTGCACTTGAGTTTGAAAATCCACCGGCACCGGTTTTTTCCATGTCGTTGAATTTGAATGTTCCAAGACCTACCTTAGCATCGTAAGAACAAAGCTCCGGATCCTGTGTAAGATTAAGCTTGATGTTTCCCATAGCACAGTCGATGTTTGTCTTTCCTTCCAAAGTTCCTGCAAAAGTAAGGTTACCCATTCCGCAGCGGAGGAACATATCTCTTCCTGCCATTCTATCTATAGAAAGATTTCCGGCAGAAACTTCGAGTCTTCCTCTTTCGCATGACATATGGATGTTCTTTGTTGTAAAGTTACCGGCTCCCATAGAAAGCTTGAGGTAGCCTACAGAAAAACCGTCAGGCACTGTAATGAGCACGCGTGGAACAATTCTCTGTCTTTTACCGTGTTCCCAGAAATTAAAGAGGTTTAATTTTCTTACGTTTCTGCAGTACAAGGTTCCGTTATCATCAATACGGCATTCAAAGTTTTCTGCATTAAAACCACGACATTCAACAGTTACCTTGCTTCCAGGAATCATTACAACTTCTGAAATACCGAATCCAAAATCAATGTTCTTTACTTTTTTTGGATCAAAGCTGAAGAATATTGAATCAGACTCGCTGTAAGAACCTGCACTTTCCTCTTCCTGCTTTTCTTCTTTTTTAGAAGCAACCGGAACGTTTGCAAATTTGTCGATAATCTGCTTTGCAACTTCTTCAGGACTACCAAGTTCTTCCATTACCTTTTTATCGTCTCCGGCATCTTCAAAATAATCTGAATAATACTGAAGGGCTTCATTCTGTTCATCAATCGTTAAAGACTGAATGTTATTTTTAATTGCTTTTAAGTACTGTAATCTTGTCATTTTTCATCTCCTAAAAGAATTGAATCAACTCCCTTTTTATAAGTAATCCATTCAGAGCGGTATTTATCCAGAAGAATCATACCATTAGAAGTTATTTTATAATACCTTCTGTTTCTGCCCTGAAACTCCATGTCGTATGTTTCCAGATAACCGTCTTTCTGCAGCCTGCGCAAGACCGGATAAAGCGTACTTTCGGAAACATCCATAACCGTACGGACATCCTGCGTAATCTTATAACCATACGTTCCTTCGTTCGCGACTACCGCAAGAACAATGGCATCAAGTAAAGCAGAGCCTGTCGTAAAAACCATCAGCACCACTCCTTGTTTATAATATTGTTTATATTTATATATTATATAATATATAATATATTGTCAATAATAATATTATTTTTTTTCCAAATTTTTACCTTTTTTTTAAAAAATATGCTAATATTATCCATAAATTAAGAAAAAATACGAAAAAGGTGCTTTAAAATGATTTTAATCGACTGGATTTTATTGGGTTTACTCATTGTTTCAATACTTTTGTATATAATTGCAAACATCAAAAAAGTAAAATATCTGGACGGAATAAGCGCCTTATTTTTTATTCCCGCTTCGTGCTCGCTCATCATCAGGCTTTTAAATAACTACGAGCCTGACTCAAATCACATTATTTTTATAAGCTGCTTTGCCGTAATATTCATCTCTTTAAGGGAATTTTTTATCTGGTTTAATATCCACAGGATTATGAAGTACGTTTCGCAGGCGCTTTATGTATTAAACCTGATTTCGTGGATTCAGCTTTATAAAACAACCTTCTATATATATCACACAAACGGATTATGGACACTCATCGTAATTTTAATTTTTGCCCTGCTCTACGGTTTTTTAAGCATCATGATTGGAAAAGATAATTACAAAATCTCGCTCACCGCAATCATACCTTTTATACTCATAGGATATTTAAACTACAGCGCAGTAATCAGCTATATAAACCTTCACGACCTTTCGACAATCGTTTTACTCGCGGGAACAATTCTTTTAATAGCCGATTTTATTTTCTTTACGATTCAGACAACAAAGCCTGTAGAAATGAACAGAAAGCTTGAACACACACTAAGAATTGCCTTAATAGCACTCGCACAGTTCTGCATTACAAGCTCTGGTCTGTTGATGATTAAATAATTAATACAAATCGTCCCATGCATAAAGATTACCCGGTGCAAGCTTTCCTGTCTTTAATGCAGAAGATAGTCGGGAAAGACAGTCTACGGCACCAACGGCAAAACCTTCGCGGCTTCTTGCAGTGTGTGTAAGTTCGATTGTATCTGCAGTTCCGTCAAAGAAAACCTTGTGAGTTCCAGGCACATTACCACAGCGTGTAGAACTTACATGAAGCTGATTAGCTGATGGTCGTTCGTGGAATGCATCCGTAACGATTTCTGTTTTATTTTTGTAGCCTGCCTGAACGCGTTTTGCAATTTCAAGGGCTGTTCCGCTAGGGCTATCTGCCTTCTGATTGTGATGAAGTTCCCAGGTTGCAACATCGTAGTCTTTAAATTCTGCCATGATTTTCGCAGCTTCTTCTACGATTTTATAGAACATGTTTACGCCAATAGAAAAGTTTCCGGCAGTCATAATGGTTCCGCCAACTTTTGCTGCGTAATCAGCAATTTCCTTATGCTTGTCGTTCCAGCCTGTAGTTCCAACAATGAGTGGAAGCCCCAGAGGAAGAAGAGCTTTTATGTTTTCGATTACAACAGAAGGATGAGAGAATTCGATGATTCCTTCTGCCCCGCTTGATTTTACGGCACGTGTTAAAGCTTCTGTATCGCCCGAAGTAATTTTTACCATTGCATCTTCGCTTACAGTATCTATAGTAACAACAACTTCGTGGCCTGCACGTTTAGCACACTGCTCTACCATGTGACCCATCTTTCCATAACCAACTAAAGCAATTTTCATAAAAGCCTCCTTTTTCTGCACAAAAATGATGTGCGATTTTTATAAATTATCCGAGTTGTGATTATCCAAAATATGCCTTATGAAGAATCTGAACAGTTTTATCTGCCTGATCATCATCAACAATCACACTGATGTTTACCTTGCTTGCTCCCTGCGAAATCATCTGAACATTGATTCCTTCTTTTGCAAGAGAAGCAAATCCGTCTGCAAGAATAGATGATGAATGAGCAGCATCGCAGATGATTGTAACAATGGCTTTATCTTTCTTTACAGTTACCTGACTAGCCTGTTCAAGATCCTTAATCAGTCCTGTTAAATCTGATTTTGTATTTACAGTAAGAGAAACAGAAACTTCCGAGGTAGCAATTACATCGATGGAGATATTCCATTTTAAAAAGTTATTAAATACGTGAGCTAAAAATCCTGCAGCACCAAGCATTCTTGAAGAAAGAATATCGATTAAGGTGATGTGTTTTACAGTTGTGATTGCACATACTGGAGGAATTTCTCCCTTGTGATTTTCTACGATTAAAGTTCCAGGGCTCTGAATATTGTAAGAATTTTTTACGCGGACCGGAGTACCAGTCTTTCTTACAGGAAGCATAGAACGTGGATGAAGAACCTGAGAGCCGAACATTGCAAGCTCCTGTGCTTCTTCGTAAGTAACTTCCGGGACAGGTCTTGCTTCTTTTACGACACGAGGGTCTGTAGTTAAGATTCCGTCAACGTCCTTCCATGTCTGAACTTCTTCGGCTTTCATGGCAGCACCAATCATAGTTGCAGTTAAATCTGAACCACCGCGGCCAAGAGTTGTAATATTTCCCTTTACATCCTTTGCAATAAAACCTGTCACAATAGGAATGTGATTATCCTTTCCGTTTTTATAATCGTTTAAGTGTGAAGGAATATTATTCCAGGTTTCGTCGAGGAGTTCTGCAGACATAAAGTTTGAATCAGAAATCATACCGATGTCCCATGCATCATAAAATTTTGCAGGGATACCCTGAGATTCAAGATAAGCGGCCATCATACGAACCGACATGCGTTCGCCAAAAGAAACAAGATAATCACGTGAACGCTTGCTTATTTCCTTGAGCATAGAAATTCCGGTTAAAAGCTGTTTGAGCTCGGTCAGTAAAGACTGAATTGTTTCGATATTGATTCCAAGTTCAGCTGCAGTATCTTCGTGAAGCTTTGCAACTCCCGCAACATCAACCACTCCCTCTACAGCCTTGTCTGCCGCTTCTAAAAGATGATCAGTTGTATCGCCCATGGCAGAAAGAACAACTGCAGGTCTCTTTTCCTGATAAGCCTTGATTATAGAAGCAACATGTCTGATTCTTTCTGCATTTGCAACAGAAGAACCACCGAATTTCATTACTATCATATTTTGTCCTTCAAATTTTTAAAAGATAGTAAGATTATAGTGATTTAATGAGTTGTAGGGAAGATATATTGAAAAAATCAGATTTCAGTTTTCACCCGACTGTATAATCATATCTTCTCCTGTTTTCTTCTTTGGCGGTGAAGTGCATTTTTAGTTCTATGTATTCGAAGGTTTCGTAGACGCCGGAACAGTAGAAGGTGGAATAACATAAAATGTAGATTGAATAGTAATTAAACCAGAAGCAGAAAACGATGCAGGCAATGTAATTCAGTATCCACAAAAATTTTCGTAATCTTGGAAAATTCAATCTGTATGCGACTATCACATTTGTTGTATATTTTTCTTTTTTTAATACAAAAATAAGATGATAAAAAAGACAGTAAATAAGATTAAGGGCATACAAGAAAAGACAGACATCCCAAACAGTTTCTTTTTTTACAAATTCCGAATAAATAATCAGCGCTATGATAATCAACTTTGTGCCGAAGGTGTAAAACCAATGAGTCTTTTTTAAATTGTCATATCTTGCCTGTAAAAGTCTTTCCGTTATCATTTTGAATATATCCGTTGTTTTAAGTATAGCATACTAATATAATATAACAATGAGTAAAGTTTTGGCACCAAAAATAAAATCAGAATCACACAAAAAAATCATCACAAGAAAACATCTCTTTCTGCTTCTTGTACTTTCATCATTTTTATTCCCCCTTTCTTCTGCAGAAAAAATCCGTGATTACAAAGAGACCACAAAATTTATTTCCACACTGAATAAAAACTTCACTGTCACAAAGCTCGATACAGTCAAATACAAAAATGCAGAATATCCTGTTTATAAAATCTCGTATAATCCGCTTAAAGAAAAAGGCAAAAAATATCTTATAATCTGCGGCGTGCATGGAAACGAACCGGCTCCCGTGTATGCAGTCAAAGAATTCATCCTGTCACTCACAAAAAAAGAAATTAAAAGAAAAGACCTTCAGCTTGATTTTATTTTTATTGTGAATCCTTTCGGCTTTGAATATAACCAGAGATACAACGGCGACAATAAGGATGTAAACCGCGATATGAAAAATTTTGAAACCCAGGAAGGAAAGATTTTACAAAAACACTGCAAGCCAAAAGATTACGAAAAAGTTTTTGATTTTCACGAAGCAAACTCAAAGGGATTTTTCCTCTACTGCTACGGCACAAAAAATAAAAAACTCTCCGACCAGATTTTAAACCTTCTTAAAGAAAACAAAGCCGAACTCGACAACAGCTACAAAGACAACATCCTCACCGTCGAAAAAGGCCGCCTCTACGTTCCATTTTACGCCTCGTGGTACATGAAATCTAAAAAAACCGTGACCAACGGCATCTATTACCAGGGCTGCAAAAACTCCTTCACCTTCGAAACCTCCAAAACCGGCCCCCTCCCCGAACGCCAGCACCAGATTAAATTGATTTTGAATTTTATTCTGGATGAGGTATAAAAGAAGTAAATTATAGGATTTAATAAAAAATCTTCATCTCTTCTTTCTCTAGGGGATACTCGGGCGTCCAGTAATAAATCTCATATTCCAGATTATAGTTCAATTTATAATAATAATATTTTTTATCTTTCTCCTGTAAAATTGCATATGTCATTAAGAACGGCTCGGAAGAATACTTGAGGGAATTAAGCATCTGATAGTATATGCCTTCCAAAAGGAAATTATTTAAACAATAGTCTGGCACTAGTTTAGTATATTCTTCACCATAAACTTTTTTATAAATCTCTTTAAATAAATTAATTCCATCAAATTGAGCTTCCGAAACTTTTATGTATCCCTTTTTCAAAAGAAGTTCTTCTTTTTGTTTAGTGTAAGTAGTAGGTTCAAGTTGCAATAATGGATATTGAGCTATCTGCTTGTCATCAAGTAAATCATAATTTACTTTATAAAATTCTCTGATTTTTTCCCGATTGGAATCATAGACATAGACTTCTGTATAGAATGAAGGGAGATTTTTATTATCACATGGATAATGCTCGATATAAACTACACCATCAACGACTATTCTTTTTGCCCGGGTTTCGAATAATACAAATTGTTTATGCAGAATTTCGGGTACCAGGATTATTTCTATTTCTTTACCAGTTATTTTATTGATATCAGCTTCTATAAAATCATCATTTAATAGAGTATTTATAATGTCCTCAGAATATTCATTTATTACTTTATTACGGATTAATACTTCAATATATTGTTTTTTATTCTCCTCACTACGAGGCTCTGCATTTTTTACCGCGATATCAATTTTATTTTTGATTTCAATTTTCCTGGAAGAAAGTTTTGATGAGGTACATGAAATAAAATTTATCTGAAGAATAATAAAACCAACAAACAGGAAAATCCTGCACAAAGACCTTCGCCCCACAAACTGATTCTCTTCATTAAAACGAACTTTATTCATTGGTTTAATTATATCATAGTATCTCAGATTAACAAAGGTAAGGAAGTTTTAGTTTGACAGACAGAATTTTGTGATATAAAATTTTTCCATAAAGGAGATATTTTTTTATGAAAAAGTTTTTTAAAATTTTTGTTTTATTGATGTTTGCTGCATGTCTTTTTGCCGGCTGCAAGGGCGAAGTCGAAAATGGAACCCCAGAAGAAGTTGATGAACCAGATGACCTCACCCGCCTTGATAAAGTCCAGCGCCTTTTTTCTGATGAGGATATTGCAGGATTAACACAAAATATTTCTAATCCAAGTGATTATATTTTCCCAGATGGTAATTATAGATGCCAATTTTTGATTAGCTCCGTGCATGATGGGGTTCAGGTGATTGAGTCGTGTGTTTGGGGATTTAAACCTTATAGAATTGAATATAATTATGATGGTAAATATCATGTTGGTGGTAATCTTACAAAAGATAGTAACTATATTGTTTTAATAGCATCTTCAAAAACTGCAAAGCAGCGTTATGATTTTAGTAAAGAACATAGCCCAGAATATTTTGAATCTGGATATTATTCTGTTTCCTGGCAAGGTTGGAAAGGATTAATAGGTCTTTATGATGATGGGGGGACAGATCCCGATCTTTTCGGTTATACAGTAGAATATATAAGTAGTATGGTTACAAACAACTCATCAATGCAGACAAACTCAGCTAACGACAAGTTCTACATACATAAAACTGTAAACGGAACAGACATCCAGATCTGTATGATGAAAGAAGATTAAAAGAATTATAATATTCCAAAATAGAACTTAAAATAGTTTTATTATCAGTCAACTAACATTTCTTTTAAAACTCTTTTGACTTCAATTGTCTCTTTTTTTGTGATTTTTCCAAGTTGATTTATAAGACGTATTTTATCGACTGTTCGAATCTGGTCTAACACGATCCAGCCATTTTTACCGCCAAACTTTAAAGGTACTCTTGTGGGATAAGCATGAGATTTTGTTGTCATGGGAGCAATAATGATGGTATCGATATTATGATTCATTTCATTTGGTGAAATCACAAGACAAGGACGGGTTTTCTTTATTTCATGTCCAACGGTCGGATCAAGATTCATAAGATAAACATTATACTGATTAATTACCACTCCCATTCAAACGCTCCTGAATCTGGAATTTCGTCCAGAATATCTTCTTTATTTGAATGCATTGAACAGAATGCTTCTTCCCAACCTTTACGTGGCTGTTCCTTTACAGGAGTAAGCAGAATTCCTTCGTCAGTAACTTCCATATCCATTTTATCTTTTACAAAGAATTTATCTAATATAATTTTTGGAAATCTAATTCCACGAGAATTTCCAATCGGTATAACAGGAACTATCATTTTATACCTCCAAGTTTAATGTAATTATATTGTAATAACATTAATTTGTCAAAAATTATAAAATGATTTAAAACAAAAAAAAGCCAGCAGCAGAAAGATAAATCTTTCTCCCGCAGTTTAGCGGATGAGCCAAATTCATATATCATTGATTTTTTATAAAGATTGTTTTGCTAGTCGAACAGCAGCTAGCTATTTTCCTACGTTCCCTCACTGCGTTCGCTCACTACCGAGTTTGCTTCGCAAACGTCGCGCTTAAGAGCCGTTCTGTGCGGCTGCACCGACAGCCGCCGCGCTTTGCGCAAATCGTTCTGCTGCTCTCTAGCGGGCACTGGTGCTAAGATGTATGACTTTAAAAATAAAAAAGCCAGCAGCTACTTACTTTCCCGCTAGAGAGCAGTATCATCAGCGTTAGAGAGCTTGACTTCCGTGTTCGGAATGGGAACGGGTATTGCCTCTCCACTATGGCCACTGGCATTTTATTCATAATTTAATACAAAGGGTGTTAGTCACTTTTTGGGGTGAGCACACCACAAAGGGAACGGAATAAAGAATAAGTGAAAATGATAATATGGTCAAGCCTCACGACTTATTAGTAATGCTCGGCTGAACAGCTCACACTGCTTACACCTGCATCCTATCAACCAGATAGTCTCTCTGGAGTCTTCAGGGGAATTAAATTCCCGGGGAAGTCTAATCTTGAGGTGGGCTTCCCGCTTAGATGCTTTCAGCGGTTATCCCTTCCGGACTTAGATACCCAGCACTTACCCTTGGCAGGATAACTGGTAAACCAGAGGTTCGTCCACTTCGGTC
>JAEESN010000012.1 GCA_016286365.1 Treponema sp. | reverse complement strand
GGAAAAAAACGATTTTCAAAAAATGAAAAAACCGTTGTGATTATGTTTACCGTAAAAAACGAAGCCGGTTCTCTTGTAAAAGTTTTGAATAAGCTTGGTGAATTCGGATTTAACATGAGCGTAATCAGAAGCCGTCCTTTAAAAGGTCTTGCATGGAGTTATTATTTTTATATAGAAGCAGAAGGTAAATACGGCACACCCGAATGGGAACAGATGCTTTTAGAAATGAAGTACCGCTGCGATAAATTAAAAGTTTTAGGAAGATTTTAATATGAACATGGAATTTGAAAGACGACTTGCAATCCCCGCAGAAGTAAAGGAACAGTATCCGCTCACGGGAAAAATCAGTAAAATTGTTGAAGAAAAAAGGGCTGAATTAAAGGCTGTTTTTGAAGGAAGAAGTAACCTCATGCTTTTAATCGTAGGTCCCTGCTCTGCCGACCGCGAAGATGCAGTTCTTGATTATATGTCAAGACTTGTGCCGGTGCAGGAAAAAGTAAAAGATAAAATCCTCATGGTTCCACGAATCTATACAAATAAACCGCGTACTACAGGCGAAGGCTATAAGGGAATGCTTCATCAGCCGGATCCTAATTCAAAGCCCGATTTATACAAGGGAATTGTTGCGTGCCGTCATCTTCACATGAAGGCTGTTGAGCAGACTGGATTTATTTTTGCAGATGAAATGCTTTATCCGGAAAACTATCAGTATCTTGATGATTTACTTGGTTATGTTGCAGTCGGGGCTCGTTCTGTAGAAGACCAGCAGCATCGACTTACAGCAAGCGGAATTGAAGTTCCAGTCGGTATGAAAAATCCTACAAGCGGTGACTACGCCGTTATGATGAATGCAATTTTAGCAGCCCAGCATCCTCACACCTTTATTTACAGGGGATGGGAAGTTCATTCAGAAGGAAACGCTCACTGCCACGCAATTTTAAGGGGTTCTACAAACAAGCACGGACAGAGCCAGCAGAATTATCACTACGAAGATTTAATCCGCCTTTGTGATTTTTATGATCAGAGGGAGCTTAAAAATCCTGCCGTTATTGTTGATACAAATCATGCAAACTCAAATAAAAATCCGTTCGAACAGCCAAGAATCATCATGGATGTTTTAAATTCATGCCGCCACAACCAAAGGGTTAATCAGCTTGTAAAAGGCTTTATGATTGAAAGTTATATAGAAGATGGATGTCAGAAAATCGGCGAAGGAATTTACGGAAAATCAATCACAGACCCTTGTCTTGGATGGGAAAAAACAGAAAAATTAATTTACGATATTGCAGAGCAGCTTTAATAAAAGAGGATGATTATGACTTTAGAAGAAACAAGAGAATTTTTTGCAAACGACATCTATGCTACAGAGCAGACTGATATAAAGATTATTGAAATTGCACAAAACTTTTCTAAATGCGAGCTTGAAATTTCAAGGATGCATATGAATGCGGACAACAAGGTGATGGGAGGAGTTTTTTATACTCTTGCAGACTTTGCCTTTGCGGTAGCCACAGATGCTAAAAATACAAAAACCGTCACAACTTCTGCCACAATCAGCTATCTTTCTCCGGCAAAAGGAAAAAAACTGATTGCAGAATGCCGCATGATTAAAGAAGGTAAAACCCTCTGCACTTACGAAACTGTGATTATGGATGATGCAGGCACAAAAAATGCAGTAATTATATCCAACGGCATGCACCTGGCTTGAACATAATTTGATTTTCCTGTATATTATTTAACATGTTTTTCGGAATTTCCGTGACCAAGGAGGTGAACACATATGGCAACAATCATGGTTGATGATTCAGAAAACCTTGAAAAAGCAATTAAACGCTTTAAACGCATGGTTGAAAAAGAAGGCATTATCCGCGAATACAAAAAGCGTGAATACTTTGAAAAACCTTCTGCTACACTTCACCAGAAGAAAACAACTTTGGAACGTAAACTTTTAAATAAGAGACGTAAGACAGAAAAGAAAGATTTCTAATCAGTCTTGTCAAAGTGATACAAAGCCTTTCATTTACGGAAGGCTTTTTTTTATTTTAAACACCCCGCACAAACAAAAAAAAAGGATACACAGGCGGGCTGTGTATCCTAAGGGAAATTGTTTATGGATTTGAAAATAGTTTAGTTAGTTAAGGAACTATATAAAAATTTTCAAGATAGAAAACATTATTTTTCCAGAGATCAATAGGTACATTATCAAGTTCTCGTACTTCCCATTCACCATCACTATTTGCAGAACCTGAGTCAGGATAAATTATAAGAACCTGAATATCATAATTACCACTTGAATAATATGATTCTAAATCAAAAGAAACACTCTGATTCTTAACATAACGTTCATTTGCATATGGAGAATTATATGTATATCCATCAGTATATCCTGTTTCCCATGGATTAGGACCACTAAGAGATGCACCGTGTTTCATATAATATACTCTGGCAATTTTTGCACGTTCACTGGTGATATCATTTTTAATAGTAACATCTTTGCTAGAGTTAGCACCATAATCAGTTCCAGATCCCCATCCATCTTCTCCAAATACTAAAAGACAGCTTGAGAACATGAACATCACTGATATCATCAATCCTAAAAATAAAATCTTCTTTTTCATAGTTTTACTCCTTATTATTACACAAGGTCTCCCCTGCGCTCAATTTCATTTTCTACACTTATTAAACCACACAAACGACTTAAAGACAATGAATTTTACTTAAGAAAAAAATAAGTGACTTCTTAGAATAATTATGATTGACAATACAAACGTATAGTATTAATATGTATATATGATTACAGGTTTTCCTTCCCCAGCACAGGGGTACGAAGATAAATGCATAGATTTAAACTCTCTGATGGTAAAGCACCCTGCGGCTACTGTGTTCATGAAAATCGATTCGGACAGATATGTTCACATGGGAATATATAACGGAGATCTGATTGTCGTGGACCGCTCACTGAATGTTACAAAAGAAAGTTATGTGGTTTATGAGTATCTTGGTGAATTTCATCTGGGCAGGGCTGGGAACATAAAAACAGAAACACTGATCTGCGGCGTTATTACACATGTCATTCACACTGTAAAAAACAGCTGTCAGGCTTTTTAGTGGTTTTGTCTGGTAAGGCTTATGATTCTTCATTGCGACGGAAACAGTTTTTATGCATCCTGTGAGCAGATTTACCGACCTGATTTAAGGGGTAAACCGGTTGTTGTTCTTTCGAATAACGATGGAATAATCATTGCTTTGAACAAAGAAGCAAAAAAGTCGGGGCTTAAAAGAGGAGATGTTTTTTTTAAAGTTTCGGATAAGTGTAAACTCTGTGATATAGAAGTTTTTTCGAGTAACTACACGCTTTATGCGGATATTTCACGAAGGATTACTTCAATATACATGGAATTTGCGCCAGAGATAGAAGAATACTCTATTGATGAATCATTTCTTTTTTTTAACGGATGCAACTGGTCAATTGAAGATTACAGGGAAATCGGTTTTGAATTAAAGAAAAAGGTTTTTAAAGAAGTAGGAATTCCCATCTGTGTTGGAGGTGCGCCTACGAAAACTCTTGCAAAGCTTTACAACAAAAATGCAAAGCTTCACGAGGGGGTCTTTATATATGAGCCTTCTTCCAACGATGAGCTTTTGAAAAACACTCCCTGCTCCGATATCTGGGGAATCGGGCGGGTAAAGGCAAAAAGACTGGAAGCAATCAATGTAAAAACTGCACTTGAATTAAAAAATCTTCCTCTGAATATTGCCAGAAAGCTTTTGACTTCGGTTGGTGTTGCAACTGTAATGGAGCTGAACGGGATTCCGGCTATAGACCGCGTTACACGAACCGGAAACGATGTGATAACTTCGAGCAGGCAGTTTTCTAAAAAAATCTATGACCTTAAAACTTTAGAAAGCGCTGTCTTTCAGTATTCCGAGCTCGTTGTAGAAAAACTTCGCAAACAGAAATTCGAAGCGGGTGCCGTATGTGTGTTTATCTCCACCTGTAATTACTACGCAAGCGACGAAGAATCCCAATACTCCAACGGAATTTATCTTGAGTTTGAACGGCAGACTTCGTATACGGTGGACATTGCCCAAGCGGCAATCCTTGGATTAAAGAAAATATTCCGCCAGGGCTACGGCTACAAAACTGTCATGATTACACTTCATAAACTGCTTCCAGCATGCCTTCAGGGAAATCTTTTTATAGACCCCATGAACGACATAAAAAAACGCGACCTTATGATAAGCCTTGATAAAATCAATTCCTCGTACGGAAGGGGTGCAGTCTCTCTTTTAAAAACACTGGAAGCGGGCACCGAATGGGAAATGAAGCGGGCATTTCTTTCGCCCTGCTGGACAACAAGAATCAGGGATATTCCTAGGATTAAGTGAGGGAGCGGGCGCCCGTGAAAAAATGTATCTCCCTCATCCCGCTTAGAGTTTTGTTCAAAAATAGTGTGAATTTTTTATATTAAATCTTCTTTTTCCACTTATAATATAATCAGAGAGAAAGCTATCAAAACTTTATGGAGTATATATGCCACAGAGCTTTAATCCTGAATGTGTAAAATTACAAAACGGAATCTTTAACGAAAGAGCCGCAATAAACAGAAAATATCTTTTAGAACTTGATTCAACATGCCTCCTGCAAAACTTTTATATAGAAGCGGGAATCATAATACCCGGGTACCACATCATAACAGATCCCGGAAGCGCAAAACTCCACTGGGGATGGGAAGCTCCTAACTGCCAGCTCAGGGGACATTTTTTGGGGCACTGGCTTTCAGCGGCTTCATTTTTAATTGCAAATACAGGGGATGGAGAACTCAAAGTCAAACTTGATTTTATAATCAGCGAGCTTGAAAAATGCCAGAAGTTCAACGGTGGAAAATGGATTGGCTCTATCCCCGAAAAATATTTTGACTTTCTGGAAACTGACCGCTACATCTGGTCTCCTCAGTATACAATGCATAAAACTCTTTTAGGTCTTCTTCATTCATACCTTTATGCAAAAAATCAGAAGGCACTAAAAATCCTCGATAACGCTGCAGACTGGTATGTAAAATGGATTAAAAAAGTTTCTAAAGAATGCCCGGCTGCCATTCACAAAGGTGAAGAAGGCGGAATGCTTGAGGTTTGGGCAAGTCTTTACGGAATCACCAGAAAAGAAAAATACAAGGCTCTGGCAGATGCATACGGCTCTCCTGCCCTCTTTGAAAAACTCCTTGGCGGAAATGATCCTTTAACAAACATCCACTGTAATGCGACAATTCCTCATGCACATGGGGCTGCAAAAATGTACGAAGTTACTGGCGATGAACGCTGGCTCAAAATAGTTAAAGCCTTCTGGAAATGTGCAGTTGAAGACCGCAGCTACTATGCAACAGGCTCTATGAATGCAGGTGAATACTGGATTCCACCATATATGCAGGCTCATTTTATGGGAGACAGAAATCAGGAATTCTGTACGGTTTACAACATGGTTCGCCTTGCAGATTATCTATATAAATTTACAGGTGACAAAAAATACACTGATTTTATTGAATTAAATCTCTACAACGGATTTTTAGCCCAGCAGAATAAAGAAAGCGGAATGCCAACGTACTTTCTTCCAATGCAGGCGGGTTCTTACAAAAACTGGGGAAGTAAAACAAAAGATTTCTGGTGCTGCCACGGTTCTATGGTTCAGTCACAGACTCTTTACCCTACACTCTGCTATTACTACGGCGACAAAAAAGAAATCTATATAAATCAATACATTCCTTCTGTTTTAGACGACAGGGAAAAAGGCATTTTTTTAGTTCAGTCAAGCGGGATGAAGTATTATTACGATGCGGCCCTCTTTGACGAAACAAGTGATTCTCTTATGTCGCGCTGGCTTTTAAATTTTAAAGTCACTACTAAAGATGAAACAACACTCTGTTTCCGTATCCCTTCCTGGATTAACGGAGAACCTGTGATTAAAATAAACGGACACGAAGAAAAAATCACCACAAAAGACGGATATGCTTCTCTTACAAAAAAATGGAATGATGATGAAATCTCTGTTTTCTTCCCGTCTAAAGTAAGCTTTATCTATACAGATGATGATAAAAAGCTTGCGGCGTTGCGAGACGGCCCTGTAGTTTTAGCAGGATTAATTTCTGGGGATAAAGGGCTTTGTCTTAAAAAAGCAGGTGATGAACCAGACACTATCCTCACTCCGCATCTTGAACACATCTATACTTCATACCCCTGGCTTCAGAATACGTACCGCACAAAGGACCAGGCTGAAAACTTTGAGTTTAAGCCATTGTACGAAATAAAGGATGAGCAGTATACGCTTTATTTTACGATTAAATGTAAATGAGAGAACTGGGCGCAGGGGATGCATTGTGGCTATAGGATACAATTTTCACAGCAGATGCGGTTGATGTAGTGTATGTACATTTTCTGGCAGAAATAATTTCGGGCAAAAAAAACCGGTTGTTTATGGGAAGATTTTTCCTATATACAACCGGGTTTTTATTTTAAAAACTTATAAGTTTATGATTAGTCTTTTGCTCTTTCGAGGAATGATCCGTCGCGTGTATCGATTACGATCTTATCACCAGTGTTGATGAATAATGGAACGCGAACTTCGATTCCTGTATCGAGTGTTGCAGGTTTTAATGATTTTCCAGAAGTATCACCTTTTACACCTGGTTCACAATATGTGATTGAACGTGTAACGCGAACTGGAAGATCAATACCTACTGGTTTTCCTTCGTAGAATGTAAGGTTTACTTCAAGATCATCTTCCGGTGTGATGTATCCGGCATAGTCTCCAAGGTCTTCCTTAGCAAGTTCGAACTGTTCGTAAGTATCCTGATCCATAAATACATAAGTTTCGCCATCGATATAAGAAAGCTTTGTTACGTGCTGTTCAAGATCTACTTCGTCAAATTTTTCACCGGCATCAATACCAAGATCCATTGTTGAGTTTGTTACAAGATTCTTTACGCGAAGACTTGTTACCATTCCGGCACGTCCTGAGCGCTGTCCAAGCATCTTCTGAACGATGAGTGGATTTCCTTCATACATGAAAGCTGTTCCAACTTTCAACTGTGATGTCATTAACATAATATTTAACCTCTAATAAAAAGTTTCAAAAATTAATGATTAAGTATAGCATTTTTCTTAAGGAATGTCATTAAGTTATAAGCGAGGTCACCATTTTTTCTTAAATCGTCTGCAAATAAAGAAAATCCTTTCTGCATGCGGGTAGTATTTTCTAAAAATGCATGTGTGTGTTCAAAAAACTCATCCTGGTCCAGTTCTGATTCAGGTTTATTAAAATCAAGCCAGAGATTTTTGATGATGGTAAAATCCTCTTTGGTAAAATATTCTTTTATCCTTTGCAAAAGGGCATTCACCTTTACAATCTGATATTCCTCCGACTGAGGGTATGCATGCCACACAAAAGGAATACCGGAAAGACAGGCACGGCTCAAGGTTTCTTCCCCGCGAATAAATAAAACAGAGCAGGTTTTCATCATTTTATCCCAGTCTTCCTGATTCATAAAGTCGAGCTCGGTGAGAAGGTCAGAAAGTTCGGGATGAGATTTTATAAACCTGGTATATGCCTCTAAAAAACTCTTTTTCCCTCTTCCGGGTGCAAGAAGGATTTTTTTAGCGTCCCTAGATTCATCATTTCCTGTAACATCATCATTTAATATCTTTTCTCCCAGTGCCTTTACAAACCCATCCCAGTTTTTTTCGTATGTAAAAATAAGATAAGGGCCATCCGGATTATAATCAGTTTTTTTCCAAAGTTCATCGATTATTAATCCGCCTGTTTTGTCCGTAAAGCCTGGCATAAAGTTTACTTTCTGAACTTTAGCACTTCTTGTGAGGGATTTTAAACAGTGAAAATCTTCTGCATATTTTTCGGCCGTAAGATAATCAATCATCACGATGTGGCAGATGCGGTTTAATTTTTCTTCAAATAAGATTTTTTCCATCCAGTCAGGGCGCCCACATTGAAAGCATTCTAAAATTACAGAAAGCTTTTCTCCGTCATCACTAGAAAAATCTTTGTGGCAGAGTTTATCATCATTCCAGGAATAGATTAAAAGACGGTCAATTTTCTGAAAGCTGAGCGAAGGATTTATAAGACTGTTTATTTTATTAAAAGAAGAAAGGTCATCAATAACAAGGTTGATAATTAAATCGGTTTGAATAAAAAGAAGTTGTTTACACAATCTGTAAACAACTCCAATATCACCAAAATTATCTACTACTTTACAAAGAACAGTAATCTGCATATCAGTTTACTTTACTGTATAATTCACTAATCTCTTTTCTCCATTCAGACTGTGAATCTCTATCTTCCCATTCAATTATTTTTTTAATTGTAAAATGGCGCTGATCTCTTGGATTTTCATAATTGAGTACGCCGAATCTTCCCTGACCGATATATGCAATTTTTTCGTTAGGCTCAAGGCTTTCGTTTTTTTCTACTTCACTTAAAGCGCATTCAAAATGGATTGGTTTTCCGCTTGATTTATCACTAAGTGCGCTTGTTACTTCTGTAATTACCTGGCCGCATTTTGCACAGATTACCTGTTTATTTTTTAATTCTTCAATGGCTTTCTGTTTTTCTTTAAGAGCAGCTTCATCTTCATATCCGGCAGAAGGTTTTGAATATTCATTTTTTTTCTGTGAAGGATTATTCTTTTGCCCGTTATTCTGATTATGATAGTTTGAATGCTGTTTATTGCGGCGATTTCTGTTCATTTTCTTTCCCTACTGTGCAAGGACATTCTGCAACTTTAACTCTTCCGGATTCTCAATAAGTTTTCCACTTATAACCTGAGCAATTCGTTGAATAGCATTGTCGAGATATTCCTCACTGTGTATTTTTTTTCGCAATTCCAAAATGCGAGGCGACAGCTCCAGATCTTCTGTTTTTTCCAGAACAAGTGTAGCTGAGCGTGTAGAAGTTCCACCCGAATTCATAGTAGCTCCGTAAAGGCATTTTCAATATGATACACCGGAGGTTTCCCGGGCATATCAATCAAAATCACATCGTATCTGATGTAACTGTTAATATATTGTCGATGATTTATTAGAAAACGTTTAGAAGTTTTTATAATTCTATGCTGTTTCTGGTGATTTAACTCCTTTTCTAGCATATCCATAGTGCCATTTGGCAGGGTTTTAACCTCTACAAACACTATAGTTTCTGCTTTTTCTACTATTATATCAATTTCTCCGTCCCTTGTCCGCCAGTTTCGACTTAAAATTGAATATCCTTTCGATTTTAAATACTCACAGGCTCTGTCTTCGCCCGTGTTTCCTGTCTCCTTTTTGTTCAATAATCATTTCCCTCCATATAAATAATCATTAAAAAATACTGATTATCCTGCTCTTAAAACAATCACTCCCTCTCTAAAATGGCAGAAAATATAACTGCTAAAACTTCCCAGGTTTCTTCGGGAACTGCCTGCCCTATTTCCTGCGCCGAAAGAATATTTATTATATCCTTGTTTTCTTCTAGGCGGATATTTTTCTCCTCTGCCACACTGATTATCTTCTGGGCAAGTTCTCCCCTTCCTTTTGCAGTGATAAACGGAGCAGGAGCACCCTCTGGATATTTTAAGGCAACAGCTGTCTTTATCTCGTTCATTATGCTCATACAGTGCCTCCCAAAGAAAATATTTGTTCAAGGCCGGATGCGTTTTCTGCTATTTTTTCTTTTTCTTCCCATTCAACATTCACAGGGAGATTTTTTTCCAAAAGCTGTTTTTTAAGATTATAAATAAAGCTTTCACTGTCGCTTATATCCTTTCCGTCTTTTTCTACATTCACTTTAAGAGCATTACACTGATTATTTTGGAATAAAAGGCAGAAGTTATACTCACTTTTTTTATGTTCACAGTTTACACAGAATTTAATGATTTTTTTTTCGTTCGACAATAAAATTCGAAAAACACCACGCCCGGTTTTCTCAGATGCCTGCACAACTTCAAAAGGAAATAAAATCCAGCTCCCGGAACCGCTCATATCTTTTCGAGAGCCAAGCGTATTGGAAATAGATAGAATATCAAATCCTGTAGAATCATTTCCCCCATCTGAAGAATCTTCATCCCCCGCATTAAAAATTGATTCAAAAAATGCTTTGATTTCTTTTGATGTAAAAAGCTCCTGAACACCGGCCATAACCCGGGCATCCTTATTTCCCTCTTCTAAAGAGAACTCCTCGCCTTCATAAACACTCAACAAAAGGGATTCTATATCTTCTTCTGTAACACTCACTCCCTTAGAAAGAAGATTTGAGATTAATTCAATTGCTTTTTTTTCACGTCCCGGATACTTTTTTGCCATATCGTAAATCTTATTCATGAGCTCGGGGATAAACTTCATTCCAAGCTGCTTAAAATTTAAGATGATGTTATAGGAAAGGTTATCCGGAATAAGCCCCAGGTTTTGAACAAAAGAAAAAAGAGAGGAATCGGTCAGAGGTTCAAAAAGATTCTGGCTGTTTATACCACCAGATATAAGCGTAAATTTTATTTCCTGATTCTGTACTGCCTGATTTTCTGTCTTTGGTGTAATAAAAATCTGTCCGTCACGAACACGGATATTTCCGGTAAAAATATCGCCTTTAGAAAAGACCTGATTTGAAGTAATGTTCACCCTGGCCCCTGCAACAAGTCCTTCGTATTTTCCGCCGCCTTTATCGTTTAAAATTCTTACGGCAACCTGGGAGCCATCTTTAAGAATCTGACGGTTCATTCCTGCACGTAAAAGCTGAGCATTCTGGACAATTACATTACTTACATTATTTGCCATAAAAAAAGGTGCCTGAAAATCAGACACCTTTATTATTAATTGTCAATTATTTATTGTCAATCAGTAATTATTCAGCCTGTTTAGCTGCTGCTGCTTCTGCTCTTTCTTCTTTGATTTTAGCTTCTGTAGCGGCTGCGTTAGCTTCTGCACGAGCGTTTCTTGCAGCGATTTCTTCTGCAATCTTTCCACCAACCAAAGTCTTAACTTTAGCATCCTTACCGATCTTATCGCGTAAGTAGTAGAGTTTAGCACGGCGTACTTTACCAGGACGAACGATATCAACCTTTACAATACGAGGGCTGTTATAAGGGAATACACGTTCTACACCTACACCGTAAGAAATCTTACGTACTGTGAAAGTCTGGCGTGCACCTTCATTCTTTTTACAGATAACTACACCTTCGTAAACCTGGATACGTTCTGTTTTACCTTCAACGATTTTGAAGTAAACTTTTACTGTATCCCCTACATTGAATCCCTGTGCTCCAGGGCGTTTCTGTGTTTCTTCGATAGTTTTAATAAGATCCATGATGATCTCCTTTTAATCTACAATAAGTCGCAAGCATAGCTTGCTCTGTGCGTTTTCAAGGTAAAAGCTAAAAAACTCACTTTCGTGACTTTTTTTTAACGCTTTTTCCATTTACGCATGTAATTTCCTCAATCATCTTTTCGGCTTCTTCGGAAAGCTGTCCTTTAATTCTTGCAAGGCTGATTAAATCAGGTCTGTTCGCAAGAGTTTTTTCCAGCCGCTTCTTAAGCCGCCACTTCCTGATTTCCTCGTGATTTCCGCTCAATAAAATAGGCGGCACCCTCATACCCTTCCATACTTCCGGATGAGTATACTGTGGATATTCAAGAAGTCCGTCACAATAACTTTCTTCTTCCAGCGATTCATGAGAAATCACTCCGTCTACAAGGCGGTAAACAGTGTCTATAACAACTGTTGCAGCAACTTCTCCAGATGACATTACATAATCCCCAATGGAGATTTCTGCGTCAACATAAGAATCGATTATTCTTTGGTCTATACCTTCGTAGCGACCACAGATAAAAACAAGTTCGTCTTTGTGACTCAATTTTTCTGCCACGTCTTGAGTAAGTGGTTTTCCGCTGGGCGTTACATAGATAACATACTTTTTACCAGCTTTAACACTATCAAGCGCTTTAGAAAGTGGTTCAGCAAGCATCAACTGCCCTGCTCCACCTCCATACGTTCCGTCATCACAGGTATGGTGTTTATCAGTCGCAAAATCCCTGATGTTCACCAGATCGTAAGCAATAATTTCCTTTTCTACTGCCTTGGCCATGATTGAGTTTTCAAAAAAAGCCTTAACAATATCTGGAAATAAGGTCAGCACAGTAAATTTCATGGAATTACTCCAGAATCCAGAGGTGCATCAATTGCACCGTACCATTCTTCACGTCTACCTTACCAATAAATTCTTTACGGAAAGGGACTAGAACTTTTCGGTCACAACTCTCGGAGAGCGAAACTTCTAACAAGTAACCACCTCCGCCTTCCAAAACGTCTGTGATTGTTCCTACATTTGTAGGCGCATCCAACGCTGCCGGATCGTCTCCCTTATAAACAAGGGTACAATTTCGTAAATCCTCAATGTACCATTCGTCTTTTTTCAAAGGCTTACAGTACTTTCTTGGAACCAGTATTTCCCAGCGATTTAATTTTTTAATTTCCTCGTCGGAATCGATTCCATAAAATTTAACATAAGCAACTGCATTTCCCAAAGAAACCGATTCAACCTTTGCTTCCTTAGACAGTTCGCCATGTTGTAAAGTAACTTCCTTAAGATTCACAAAGTGTTCATACTCACCAGAAGTACTTTCTACCTTACATTCACCCGAGTACCCGTGCGGGCCGCGAATGAAGCCGACTACAAGCTGTGCTTTTTCCATCAGTATCCCGTAACTTAGTTATCAAGAATATCAAGACTGTAGCGTTTACCGTCTTTTACCGATGAAGCACTCAAAACAGTTCTCATTGCTTTAGCAATACGACCGTATTTTCCGATCACTTTGCCAATATCGCCATCTGCAACTTTAAGCTGGAGCACCATGCCCTTTTCGCCTTCGATTTCATTTACCGAAACAGCTGACGGATCATCGACCAATGATTTTGCAATGAATTCAATCAGGTCTTTTTCCATTTTCTAGCCTCTTTCGTAAATTACTTTCCTGCTTTAGCAGACTGAACATTCATTAATTTCTTAACGATGTCTGTTGGCTGAGCTCCAACACTGATCCAATACTTAGCGCGGTCCATATCAATAGAAACCTGAGCATCTTCCTTAGCGATTGGCTGGAAAGTTCCGATTTCTTCGATACAAACACCGTCACGAGGCTTCTGTGAGTCCTGAACAACTACACGGTAGCATGGACGTTTCTGAGTACCAAATCTCTTAAGTCTGATTTTGACCATTTATATCCTCCAAAGAGTTCTTTCGAACCCCAATTTTTCTATTTAAATACGATTTAAACACAATTATTCCAATTGTGCATAATGAAATAATATCATATAGGAAAAAAGAGTTTTATTCAATATATAAGAAGGCGTTATTCAAAATACTATTGTCTTTTATTCTATTGTATTTTAGAAATATCTGTTCCAAAGTATTTCCGGCTGATTGCAGAAACTGTACCGTCAGCCTGCATTCCGCGTAGTGTTTCCCACACAAGCTTACAAAGTTCTTCGCCATCCTTATCCTTTTTAAATCCGATACCGTAATCTTCGTAAGCTAAAGGTTCATCAAGAATTACTAAAGGTTCATCAGAAACTGCGATTAAATACTGTGCAACAATGGAATCCATTACAATTCCATCAACCTTTCTGTTTTTTAAATCATCAAGGGCTTTAAGATAATCTTCCGAATAAATGATGCTCTTGAGTGAAGAATAAAAAGTAGGATTTGCGTTGATTGCATCTTCGGCACTTGAGTATGATTGACAGCCGATTACAAAATTCTTAACATCTGCAAGGCTTTTTACCTTTGTGTCGTTATTTAAAACTAAAACCTGTTCGTTAGAAAGATAAGGTTTTGTAAAAATATACTGCTTCTGTCTTTCTTCGAGGATTGTAAATCCGCTCCAGATGCAGTCTATATTTCCGCTCTGAATCTCTTTATCTTTATCCTGCCAGTTGATTGGCTTTGCTTCGAATTCAAGATTGAGTCTTTTTGCAACTTCTTGTGCAAGTTCTACATCATATCCTGTAAGCTTATCGCCATCATAAAATCCCATAGGAGGGAAATTTGCATCAAGACCGATTACAAATTTTGTTCTTGGCTTTTTACATCCTGCTAAAGAAATTAAGATTAATAATGCGCTTAAAATAATTTTTGCTGATTTTTTCATAAATTCATGCTCCATTCTAACGTTTTAATGAAGAAATCTTCTGTAATTCGTCTATCTGTTTCTGAACACTTTCTGCCGCAGGACCACCTGTTGTTTTTCTTGCAGCCATACAGGCTTGTGGTGTGATTACAGAATAAATATCATCTTCGATTAAATCTGAACAGCTTTTCCATACATCCATTGAAAGCTCTTCGAGTTCACAATTTTTTTCGATTGCAATTCTTACAGCCTTTGCGCTTACTCCGTGTGCAGTTCTGAATGGAAGTCCTTTTTTAACAAGATAATCAGCAACGTCTGTAGCGTTAAGGTATCCTCCGCGGCAGGCATCGGCCATTTTTTCTTTATTCCACTTTGCTGTAGAAATCATATATGTAAATACACGGATGCATGATAAAACTGTATCGCAGGCATCGAATAAGCTTTCCTTATCTTCCTGCATATCGCGGTCATAAGCCAGAGGAAGAGCCTTCATCATTGTTAAAAGAGCAAATAAATCTCCGTAAACTTTTCCTGTTCTTCCGCGGATTAGTTCTGCAAAATCAGGATTTTTTTTCTGCGGCATGATTGAAGAACCTGTTGACCACTTTTCGCTTAAATCTATAAATGCAAATTCTGTTGTTGACCAGAGGACAATTTCTTCGCAGGCACGGCTCAAATGCATCTGGATAAGACTTAAATCGGAAGCTACTTCGATGCAGTAATCACGGTCGCTTACACTGTCCAGCGAATTTCTTGTAACACCGGCAAAGCCTAAAAGATCTGCTTCGTATTCTCTGTCTAAAGGAAGTCCACTGCCAGCCAGAGCCCCGGAACCTATTGGAGAAAGATTGATTCTTTTTAATGCATCAGAAAGGCGTTCATTATCGCGGACAAACATCCAGGCCCACGCACAAAGATGATGAGCAAGGGAAACAGGCTGTGCATGCTGCATGTGTGTAAAACCCGGGATGAGCGTTTCTTTATTGTCTTTTGCAATATCTGCAAGAGTATTAATCAGTGTTAATAAAGAAGACTGAAGCTCGGGGATAAATCTTTTAAGATAAAGCCTTTCGTCGAGTGCAATCTGATCGTTACGGCTTCTTCCTGTGTGAACCTTTTTTCCAGGCTCGCCTATTCTGTCTGTTAAAGTTGCTTCTATAAAAGAGTGTATATCTTCTGCAGAATAATCAATTTCTAATTTTCCGCTTTCTAAATCTGATTTGATTGATTCAAGACCTTTTACAATCTGGTCTGCTTCGTCTTTAGAAATAATCTTTGCATGACCAAGCATCTTTGCATGTGCAATGCTTCCCTGAATATCGTCAAAGGCCATTCTTTCGTCAACATTGATTGATGTTTCAAAAGCGACTGCTTCTGCGTCGGGGCCTTCCTGAAATCTTCCGTGCCATAATGCTGCGTGATTATCTTCTGTAATTGTTCCGTGTTTAGACATGATTTTATTATATTGCATTATATCTTAGTATTCAATTGACAATCAAAAATAATCACTTTCAACTTATCTTTTTTTGCTTTATACTTTTATCATGAATTTTGACGACAAAACCGTATATATACTCGACAGCTACGGACTTATCTTCCGCTGCTATTTTGCTTTTATTTCACGCCCGCTCACAAATCCTAACGGAGACAATGTTTCTGCCCTCTTTGGATTTTTCAGAAACCTTCACTGGATTTTAGAACATTATAAGCCGGGATATCTTGTGGCTGCAATGGATTCTAAAACTAAAACCTTCCGCCACGAAATGTATCCTGAATACAAGGCAACAAGAAATAAAACTCCTGATGATTTACACGCACAGATTCCATGGATTTCGGAAGTTCTGGAGAAGCTTGGAGTACCGGTTTTGCAGTGTGATGGTTACGAAGCAGATGATATCATTGCTACTGTTGCAAAAAAATGCGCAGAACAGGGGCGAACCTGCCGCATCCTCTCCGGGGATAAGGACCTTATGCAGCTTGTTACCCAGAGCTGTCAGATTTTAAAACCTGAATCGGGGGCAAGCACATGGAAGGTAACGGGACCAGAAGGCGTAGAAGCTGAATGGGGTGTTCCTCCCGAAAAACTTTTGGACCTTCTTTCTCTTTATGGGGATACTGCGGATAATGTTCCGGGTGTTCACGGAGTTGGTGTAAAAACTGCGGCAAAGCTTCTTACAGATTACGAAAACCTTGATGGAATCTATGAACACGTTGGCGAAATAAAAGGAGCTATGCAGCAAAAACTCATAGACGGAAAGGATGATGCATACTTTAGTCAAAAGCTCATAAAGCTCTGCGACACAGTTCCCTGCGAAGATATAGAAAAAGCAATCAACTGTGAAAAATATAAATATAACTACGAAGGAGCCGCAATCCTCCTCGAAAAATATGGCGTTCCAAACGTTGCAAAAAGCTACGAAAACCTGGAACTCACGCTAAACGCAGGCTCCAACGCAAAGACACACGCAAAAGAAAATAATCTTATAAATACTTCCGGGAATGCATCTGCGGGGGGCGGAAATGCCTCTGCGGGAACCGGTGAAAATGCATCGGACAAAACAGAAAACAACGCTACCGAAAGCACTTCAAGCTTTGATTCCGCTTACGATAACTATATCGAGGCCGTACAGAACGACACATCCGGCTACACTGCCCTAAAAACAGAAGAAGAACTCAAAAACTTTATAGACGGATATCTTTCAAAGCTTTCTTCTGCAAAGGATAAATCAAAACTTCCGATTGCATACGACAGTGAAACAACATCATTCAATACTTTCGAAGCGCGCATCCTTGGATTCAGTCTTGCATACGAAAAAGGAAAATCAGTTTATGTACCGCTCAATCAGGATAACTCGGACTCCCTTTTCGGGCAGAGTGATTATGTTCCGCTTGACGCAGCATTCAAACAGCTTGAACGTATTTTCTACAATAAAGATGTTCACGTTTACATGCATAACGCGAAGTACGACCTTAAAGTTCTTTCGAATAACGGCTTTAATATAGAAAAAATATTTACTGACTGTAATCTTTTAGACACAATGCTTCTTGCCTGGCTTTATAATCCGGACAGACTTGGTAAAAAAGGCTATGGACTTGAATACCTTTGTGAAACTCAGCTTGGTCTTAAGGGAATTGAATTTGACGAAATTGTAAAAAAAGGTCAGACCTTCGAAGATGTCCCGCTCGAAACTGCAGTAAAATATGCCGCAGAAGATGCTGATTTTACCCTCCAGCTTGGAAACTGGTTTTTAGAAAAAGAAGAATGGTTTACACAGAATAAAAAACTGATTGAACTTGAACACCAGGTTCTCCCGGTTCTCATAAACATGGAACTCACGGGAATCCACCTTGATTCATCATTCCTACATACTTATAACGAAGAGCTCAGCCGAAACCTTGCCCTCGTAATCCAGAACATTTATAAGGAAGTCGGCCATGAATTCAACATCGCTTCTCCAAAGCAGCTTCAGACAGTTTTATTCGAAGAGCGCCACTTAAAACCCGGCAAAAAAACAAAGACAGGATATTCTACCGACACAAGCGTACTCGAAGAACTTGCGTTCTTAGACCCAGTTCCAAGAATGATTCTGGAATACCGCGAAAACGCAAAACTTCAGTCAACTTATGTAGAAACACTCCCCCAAATGACAGATAAAAACGGAAGAATCCATACAGATTTTGTTCAGACTGGAACTGCAACAGGACGACTTTCGTGCAGGGAGCCAAACCTCCAGAACATTCCTGTAAGATCAGAAGCGGGAAGAAAAATCCGAAGTGCATTCACTGCCCCAAAAGGAAAAGTTTTGATTTCTGCCGACTATGCACAGATTGAACTTGTAGTACTTGCACACCTTTCGGGCGACAAGAATATGTGTAAATCATTTATAGAAGGAACTGATGTTCATAAAGCAACCGCCGCAATGATTTACAATGTAAAACCCGAAGATGTAACTGCCGAAATGAGGCGTACTGCAAAAACAATCAACTTTGGTGTTATTTACGGAATGTCCGGCTTCCGCCTTGCACAGGATCTTGGAATTTCCAGAACCCAGGCAAACATGTTCATAGAAAACTACTTTAAGATGTACAAAGAAGTAGATGAGTTTATTAACAAAACGATTCACGACGCTGAAAAAACCGGTTATATACAGACGATTCTTGGAAGAAGGCGCCCTGTGTTAAATATAAACAGCCGTAATAAGGTCGAAAAATCTGCGGCCGAAAGGATTGCCGTAAACTCGCCGGTTCAGGGAAGTGCCGCAGATATAGTTAAGATGGCTATGCTCAAGATTGCCAGGGCGTTAAAAGACTCGAACAGCAATGCACGTCTTTTGCTCCAGGTTCACGACGAACTCATCTTTGAATGTCCGGACAACAAAGAAGAAATAGAAAAGACAATCAGCCTTATAAAAGAAAACATGGAAAATGCCTTTGCCCTTTCTGTTCCACTGCGCGTAAGCATTGAATACGGTAAAAACTGGGGAGAATTCCATTGATAAAACCTTCTGTAATCCTTGTAACAGGCCCTATGGCTTCGGGTAAAAACTACATCTCTTCTAAAATGGAAAGCGAAGGCTGGAAATCAATCGATGCAGATATCCTCGTACACAAGGTCATAAACGAACAGGCAAAAAAAATCTACGACACTTTTAAAACTCCTGCACGAGAAAAAAATATAGACATACTTTTAAGAGGTGATGAAAAAAATCCTGTAATAAACAGAAAGGCGCTCGGAAGTCTTTTATTCTCGGACCCGCTTTTATTAAAAAAGCAGGAAGACATCATCTACCCCGAAGTAATAAAGCTTACAAAAGAATTTATCAGATCAAACGAAAAGACAATAATCAACGCTACGGTTCTTTATAAAACTCCGGAACTATTAAACATGTGCAGTAAAATCATCTATGTAAAATCATCTTTTTTAAAGCGTCTTTTAAGGGCAAAAAGAAGAGATAAGCTTCCACTTAAGCAGATTTTGCAGAGATTTTATTCACAGCGCCATCTTTTTACAGAATACAGCCGTTTTTCCATCCCGATTGAAACAATAAATAATTAATTTTATTACTAAACTTTTTTTCTCACATTCCGATATTTTTTATAAGGTGGCCGGTACAAATCTAAATTTACCGGTGCAAAGAGGAAAATTATGGAACAGAAAAAAACTTTATGGATAATCGCAGCCGTAGGACTTTTTTTAATTGTAGTATTTGGTGCTGCATATCTTCTTTTAAATAATTCCGGCGACAGATATGAAGGAACAACTACATCAATCACACCAAGCGAAAAACGCAATCTTGATAACGGATGGTCAAGTCCTTCTGATGTTTCTAAAACACCGGCAGAAAATCCTGAGCAGAGTGCTGATTCATTAAATCCTGCTTTCCAGACAGCAAACGATTTATTTGTTGTAGCTAACAACGCAACAGTTGTAGATTTAAACGGCGGTTCTGAAGGCACAACAATCGATCTTTTTACTCTTGATAAGGATTCAAACTCTACACCTAATGCAGTTGTTACAAGCAAAGCTCCAGACACTGTAGTAACTGTTCCAGAAAACACAGCAAAAAGCAACGAAGCAGTTGAATATTATACAGGTAAACCAATCGAAGCAGAAACAAAAGAAAAAGCTAATTCTGTAAAACAGACTTCTACAGAAACTAAAAAAACTTCTACAACTGTTTCAAAACCTGCAACAACAGCAAAGACAACTACTGCACCAAAAACATCTAAACCGGCTAGTGTAAAGACAAACACAGCTTCTAAATCAACTCCGGTTACAAGATACTGGGTACAGGTTGCATCTTATCAGAATAAGAAAACTGCTGAAAATGCACGCACAGTTTTGAACGACAACAAGATTCTTTCTGATATCTTTACTTACGAAGACAGTTCAAACAAGCTTTTCTACCGAGTAAGAGTCGGACCATACACAACTAAGAGCGAAGCAGAATACTGGATGTCTAAGATACTTCAGATAAAAGATTTTGCAAATGCCCAGAGTTATGTAACTTCTACTGTTGATAAATAATCTGGAATTTTATAAAAAAATTTAAAAAAAGTTTTATAAAATACTCCTTTTTTTGAATAAAAAAGCAATTAACTATATATGAAAAAAATATGGTTAATTGCTTTTTACTTTAACTTAAGCCTTGTGCTTTACACAAAAGAAGCTTTTTCTTTTGTTACGTCGGAAAAACTCCAGACTGATTATTTTACTCTGGGGTTTTATGAATCAAAGGACAAATGGAGCTTTGGAGCCTTTTTGTCCTCGGGAAATCTTTTTAAAAATTTCTCTTTTAGTGCTGCCGGTGGGAACCTCTCTCTTTCGGGCTCTGCATCAAAGCTTAATAATCCATCCCTCTCCTCCTCCATTACACCATTTTCTTCTCCAGATACAAAGGCCCAAAATTTAAGCATAAGTTTTTCATCCTCTTCTTTTTCAAAACCTTTAAGCTATTTTCTGGAAGCCTCGTACATCAGGCAGATAGAAAAAATAGTTCCGGGAAGAACAAAAAAAAGAAAAAAAGAAAAAGACAGCCTTAGTTTTAAAACAAATATTTTTTACAGTCCTGATGATAAGATTTTAAGTTCTTCGGCCTATTTTGATTATTCTTCGCATAAAAAAATCAGTTATTCTTTATCTTTAACATCCTCTCTTACAGGTTATGAACGATATAAAGAAGATTCGTGGTTTATGGAAAAAAGATATTACGGGCCTGGGACAATGTTTTCTCTGGGCATGCAAAACCGCTTTAAGATAAAAAATTTAAATTCACTTTTGACCATCAACTATTATAAATCACCTTTACAAACTGATGATTTTACTTTCAGCTTTGAAAACACTTTTTTAATAAATCACCTTAATTTAAACCTCTCTCTTTTTTATGTGCCATATGATTTAATCACAAGTTCTCAGAAAAAAATTTCGGAAGGCTTTCAGATTAAATCAGGGTTTCAATACAGCTTTTTAAAAGGAATAAAAAAACGAGGTGAAGTAAGTCCACCTTTGATTAAATCAGGATTAAATATTTATTTTAAAAAGGATGATTTTTATTATGCAAAGGCAAGCTCAGGACTAAGCTTTACGGGCGAAAAAAATAATCTTGTTATAAGCACAACCCTTATTATGGAAGAAGACAAAAAACATGAATTTGATCTATCGAGCCTTACTTTGAGTATTAAAGATTCATTTATTATAGGAAAGATTAAGATTAATTTTGGCGGCACAGTGAATTATGATTTTTTTGATTCACTTATGACAGAAAAAATTTCTCTTTCTTTTAATCTGAACTTAAAGAACAAGCTGACTTTTAATTTAAATTCAGGATTCAGCCTGAAACTTACTCAAAAGGATTTTTCTTACAAAAAGGACGAAAAAGAATTTTATCTTTCGTGTAAAGCTGCATGGAAATACATTAATCTTACGGGGAAAATCTCGTTTAATTATTAAAATCGCGGGACTTAAATAAGAATGAACTTCACATTTTTTTTTTCTTCTATTATAATTAAACTTGGGTGGAAAAATGGCTTACGTAAAAAATTTATTCGATTCAAACTTTATTCAATATGCAAGTTATGTTATCAGAGACCGCGCTATTCCGGAAATTACCGATGGTCTTAAACCTGTACAGCGCCGTATCATTCATACTCTTATAAAAACTGATGACGGACGTTTTACAAAGGTTGCAAATGTCTGCGGTAAGGTAATGGCTTATCATCCTCATGGTGATGCTTCTATTTATACTGCTTTAGTAAACCTTGCAAACAAAGAATTATTCATAGACAAACAGGGAAACTTTGGTAACCTCTTTACTGGAGACGGTGCTTCTGCTCCCCGTTACATTGAATGTCGTCTTAAACCGATAACAAAAGATATTTTAAATACTAATCCAAAAATCACTCCTTATGTAGAAACCTACGACAGCCGCGATGTTGAACCTGTTGCATTCAGTGCAAAGCTTCCTTTAGTGCTCATCCTTGGTGCAGAAGGTATTGCGGTTGGTATGAGTACATATATTTTAAGCCACAATATCCACGAAGTAATTGATGCTGAACGAAAATGCCTTATGGGCGAAAAGTTCAAGCTCTACCCTGATTTTCCTACAGGCGGATTAATCGATGTAAGTGACTATCAGGATGGTCTTGGAAAGATTGTTACACGCGCAAAGATGGATACAAGCGATGATAAAAAAATCATCATCACAGAACTTCCATACGGTTCAACAACAGAAAGCCTTTGTGATTCAGTTGAAAAAGCTGCAAAAAACGGAAAGGTAAAAATCGCATCCATCCAGGATTATACTTCGGACAAAGTAAATATCGAAATCAAACTCCAGAGGGGTGTTTATACAAAAGACGTTGTAGATGCACTTTACGCATTTACTGAATGTGAACAGACAATTTACTGTAATCTTCTTGTAATCAAAGACAATATGCCTGTTCAGATGACATGTACACAGGTTATCGAACATCATTCAAAACAGCTTGTGGGAATCCTTAAACAGGAACTCGAACTCGAAAAAGCTGATTTAATCGATAAGCTCCACCTGCGCACCCTTGAACGAATTTTCGTAGAAGAAAGAATCTATAAAAAGATTGAACAGCAGAAAACAGAAGAAGGCGTTCTTAAGGCTGTAAAAGATGGATTTATTCCATTTAAGGCTGAACTCATCCGTGCCGTTACAGACGACGATGTTGATCACCTTTTGAAGATTCCTATCAGACGCATTTCCCTCTACGACATCAACAAGAACAAACAGGAAGTAGAAGCAATCAATGCCAGAATCAAGGAAATCAACAGACTTTTAAAACACCTTGTTGAATACGCAATCAGCTGGCTCAACGGAATAGAAGCAAAACTCGACAAAGAATCTACACAGAGAAGAACTCAGATTACAAACATCAGCACTGTAGACGTAAAGGCTGTTACAAAACGAGATACACCGCTTAAATACGACGAAAGATCAGGATATCTTGGAATTGATGTTCCTGGCGGAAGCGAATTGTTCAAGGTAACTCCATACGACAAGGTTTTATACGTAAGAAAGAGCGGTATCTTCTCTGTATCTGAATGTCCTAAAAAACTGTTCGTAGGCCCTGAACTCCGTTACTGCGGTTTTGCAGATAAAGAAAGCCTTTCTAAAGTATTGTTCACTGTTTTATACAGAGACCCTGCAACTCAGTTTGTATACATCAAACGCTGTAAGGTTCAGGCCTTCATCATGAACAGAGACTACTTCTTTGCACCTGATGGAATGGAAGTTCTTCACGTAGACACAAGAAAAGAATTTGCATTTGCCTTAAACTACGTAAAAAAGCCTAGACTTAAGGTCTTAACAGAAAAGTTTAAGTCATCGGATTACGAAGAAAAATCTCTTAAAGCAAAGGGTATAAGACTTGCCGCAAAAGAAGTTCAGTCTGTAACAATTCAGGCTCCAAAACCGGAAAGCGGTGAATTATTCAAAGAAGAAAAATAAAACTCAATAATATGGATGTTTTAGAAAAACCTGTAAGCTTTGAAGAAACGATTAAGGGCTCCCGCTTTCTGTCGGAACTGATTTTGTGCGAAACACAAAGCCAGGCAAGGGAACTGATTAAAGCGCAGAAGCAGAAATACGCGGATGCTACACATGTTGTACACGCGTTTATTCTTGGAAGCGACGGTCAGATTATGGGGATGAGCGATGACGGAGAGCCTTCGGGAACTGCAGGACGCCCGGTCCTTGATGTATTAAAAGGCCGCGGATGTACAAACACCCTTCTTACAGTAACAAGATGGTTTGGCGGAACTCTTTTAGGAACAGGCGGCCTTGTAAAAGCGTATTCGGGCGGAGCAAAAGAAGTAATCAAAAAAGCAGATGACCAAAAAGCCTTTGCCCCTTTAATCCAGAAAAAAGATTTTAATTTTACAGTTGATTACAGCCTTCATAAAACCATAAAAAAGTTTATGGAAAATTACACGCTTTATAATCTTAAAGAAGACTTTGGAACTGGAGTCGAAATAAGCGGCCAGATAGAAGAAAGCCTTTATGATGACTTTTCTAAAAAACTCAAAGACCTTTCTAACGGAAAGATAGATTTATAATCCCAGCCCCTCATAAAAAAATGCAGATGCATTCGGGTAAAGATTTACACATCTAAAACCATATTCATTATTTCGTCGTATAAAGATGGTGCCTTTGTTGTAATAAGGTTCAGCGTTACGGGGTAAACTTCTGCACTGCATAAAGATGCAAAATGTGACTGAAGTTCCTTTAAGCCTGCTGCCCCCAAAAAATCAAAATATTTTTTTAAGTTTTCCATTATGAGCGCAGAATCTGTGCCATCTTTTCCTAAAGACTCTGTAAAATGGAAAAGAGATTTATTCAAAAGTGTAAACTCTGCAGCCGAAAGTTTTTTAAGCTCTCCGGAAACGTCTTTAAAATCCCCGCAAAGGATTTTTTTTGCAGAAGGGATTTTATTTTCATTTATAAAGCGGAAGAATATAGAAGCAGTTCTTGCCCCTGTAATTCCACCAACAATAGGTTTTTCTTTTTCTGTAAGCTCTGTAAAGTTTTTTATGATTTTAGAAACCCTTTCCCAGGCACGCCTGTCCGGAGTTTTTTCTAAATCTCCTTCGCTTCCGGAAGATTCAGCTTCGTCAAGATATTCAGGATTTTCAGAAATAAAAGAAATAATCCTTGGGTCAAGGCCTTCTTTTTCTGCCCAGGTAAGCCAGTCTTCTACAGACGGAACAAATTCATAAATATTAAAGCGTGAAACTAAGGCCGGATCTAAATCGGTAAGCTGATATTCAGTTCCGTTATTAACAGCGCTTATTATCCGGCTTCCCTCCGGCAAAGATTTTCCTGCGAGCTTTCTGTTTAAAGTTAAATCCATTATAGTCTGTAAAACTTCCGGTCTTGCCCTGTTTAATTCATCTAAAAACAAAACTACAGGTTTATTATCTACCGGAAACCAGTAAGGAAGCATAAAATCAGTTTTGCCTGTTTTTTCATCTATTTTTGGAAGACCGATCAAATCTCCGGGGTCGCTCATCTGACCTAAAAAGAGAGTTACCACCTTCTGTCCCTTTGATGAATAATAATCTTCGAGGATGCGTGATTTTCCGATTCCGTGTTTTCCGACGAGCATAATGTTCTGCTCAGAGGGAGTATTATCGAGAATATAAATAAGCTCTTTTGTATCGACTGTCATAACGGTTTTATAATATTACTTTTTTAAAGCTTTGTCTTTCTGAATGAGCTGCCTCATAGCTTCTACAGTAACAGTGATTGCAAGTTCAGTGTCGTGAGCCTGTTTGTTAGGTAATCCTTTTTTTGCCCTTTCCTGATTAGCAACTACCAGAAAACAGCTTCCTACCCTAACGCGTAAAAACTGCCCCGCAATAAATAAAGCCGCACTTTCCATCTCGCTTGCAAGACATCCCATACGAAGCCAGGCTTGCCATTTATTTTCAAGTTCATAGCTTACAGGCATAACTTCGGGTTCATGCTGGCCAAAAAAAGAATCCTTACACTGAACGACACCCACGTGATGGCGGGCTCCCAGTTTATCTGCGGCACTAACCAAAGCATTTACACAGTCAAGGCTTGGAACTGCAGGATATTCAATCGGAGCAAATTCACGGCTTGTTCCTTCCATACGAACGGCTCCTGTAGCAATTACAATATCGCCGCCTAAAACATCTTCCTGCATACCGCCGCAGGTTCCGACTCTTAAAAATGTATGAGCCCCGCACTTGGCTAGTTCATCAATTGCAATGGAAGCAGAAGGACCTCCGATTCCAGTAGAAGTTACACTAACTTTTTCACCATCGAGTGTTCCAGTATATGTTACATATTCACGGACATCTGCAATCAGTTTTGCGTTTTCAAAATGTTCTGCAATTTTTGCACAGCGTTTTGGATCTCCCGGCATAATTACATATTTACCGATATCGTCCGGGCCTACTCCTGTGTGATACTGTTTTCCAGAACCTTCTGTATAATCAACCATAAAGATTACTCCTTATTTTTCTATTATATATCAATTTATTTTTTTTCGCTGTTATGGAATGCCTGTTTTTTAGCATACATAATCGAATCAACTGCCTTAATTGCTTCTTCAAGACTCATTGCGGAAGTTGGCGGAACAACGTAATTTCCTATACTTGCGCTAAGATTATATGGAAGCTGCATAATCGAAGTTTTATTTTTTATTGACTGAGCAATAAGCTCTTCGTATTTTTCGCCTTTATAATTACTGTTATTGCCAAGAATTAAAAATTCATCACCACCATAACGGATTGCAAGCCAATTTTTAGGGATGACAGAAGAAATAACAGAAGCAATCGTCTTAACCGCAAGGTCGCCGTGAAGATGTCCGAATTTATCGTTTATAGTCTTCATGGAGTTTATATCAACAAAGTAAAGAATGCTTGTAAGTCCGTTCTTTTTGTTTTTATCGAAGAACGGTTTAGCAAGTTTTTCAAGTCCGACACGATTCAAAAGTCCCGAAAGTCCGTCGTTTGTAGAAAGGCGTAAAAACTGATTACTCATCTGCTTAAACATATTGCGCTTTCTGAATAATTCAATGCTTGAGCCAAACTTACGAGTCCAGGTATAGCCAAAACGGTTTTCCATCATCAAAAGGGAATCTTTACAGACATAATAACCATGAACATAAGAGTGATTATAAATCGGCATAAAAAGATATAAGGCTGGTTTTTCTGACTTCATTTTTGAAGGAATGAGCTGCCTTGTATTAATCATCTCTCTAAGATATTTTTCGTTATTCATGATGGAAATAACTGACTGGACTTGTTCCCCGTAATTAAGATTCTGCGGAAGATTTTCTTCGGAATTTACAAATACAGATGTCCAGTCTGATTTTAAAAAGATACAGAAATCAGAGCCTTCGAATTTATGAGATGCATTTAAGAATAATTCAAGGTTTGTCAAAAGTGTAAAAACATCGGTTGCTTCGGTAAAAATATCTTCAAGATGATCTACCTGCGAAGTAAACGCTTCTGTCTGACTGATGTTATCAAGTTCCTTAAGATAAGAAAGTTTCTGGCTAAGATTGATTCCTGTAACGCAGCCGCATGAATCACGGAAAATAGGTTCAGCCTTAATCTGCTCTACATCCTGGCGATTATCGTTTAAAACATATTTAACTGCTTCAAAGCCGAGTTTTTTTAATGAACCGTCTACAGTCGTAAGGGAAGGAATTACAGAACTTGAATAATGAATATCATCACAACCGGTTATTTTTAAAGTTTGGGGCACCTGTATTTTTTTTTCTTCTGCAGCTTTTAAAACTCCAAGAGCAATAAAATCGTTTGCACATACAATTGCATCAGGAATCTGCTCCAGTGTAGAAAATTTTTCCATTGCAAAGTCATATGCGTAGTTGTAGTAACCGTTTTTTATAGACCAGATATTTTCCTGTGAAAGAGGAATTGAATTATCCTGCATTGCTTTTCTAAAGGCCTTATATCTTTCTGTATTTTCAAAGGTATTTTCCCTTCCCGAAAAGAATACAAGATTTTTTACCTCATGCTCTTTAATCAGATGTTCTACAATTTCGTAAAAGGCTGAATAAGTATCTACACGTAAAAAACCAAGACCTTCAAGCTTATAGTTGATTGATACAGCAGGTTTACCCGAAGCTAAAATCCTCTGTCTTTCTTTTTCCAGGACCCTCAAATTATTGATTAAATCGGAAAGAATTATAACGCCGTCAAAATCTTCGTAGTGAATAAGGCGGTAAACAGAAAAACCTGTGCTGTTCGGATATCCTGAAAATTCTGTGTATGTATAGCAGTTAAATATATATAAATCCACTTCCCGTTCAAGAGAAGCTTCCTTCATTCCATTTAATATAGAAAGGATTGTATTATGAGCCAGACCTGTACATAAAACTGCGATTTTCTTTTTTGCCAAAATTACTCCGTACCAACCTGTTTGAACTCACTCGATTTTAAAATTATACACTATGTTTGGTGATTCTAAAACCTTTTTTTATTTAGCCCAGGCTGTATTCAAAAGGTACATCGAAGTGATGCACGTATCATCATATTTTGTTCCTTTATAAACTTCCAGAATAGTAAGCTTTACTTTTGCAGCCTCGTATGGATATTTAACCATTTTAAACTCAACCTGATCATTAAATTCTATAACTTCCGAATAACCTGTATCTGTTTCGACTTTAAGCTTTTTAATTCTGTTGTTTTCGCGGAATAAATAGGGTTTGAGCGGATCTACATATCCATTTAGAATCACAATATAAAAACCATATCTTGAAGGAATATTATCAAATTCAATTGTCTCACCTATTCCAGGACCTTTTACACCTTCTACCCAAGGAACAGGATTTTTTAACATCTGTCGGGGAAACTCACTTCTGTCAAACGTAGTATTAAGATTATCTGCAGAATATGTATGATTTTTATCTTTTAAAGTTGAGGATGCTGTAAATTTAAGTGTAGAACCTATAAGCGAAGGTCTTTCAAGAAAATATGATTCTGCAAGTTTACCATTCTTATCTCTTTTAAAAGTAATGGAACTAGGTTCAGGCCCGTCAATAAGAAGAAATGAATCTCCATCTATAACCTGAACATTTTTATATCCATATTCATCTATGTAAATATACTGCACTGAATCACGATAGTCCCAGTCAAACTCACTCACTGCTTCAAGAGTTACCTTCTGATTTTTTATTCCTGATTTTTTAAATTTTTCTATATACTTATAAACTTCTGTAAGATTCTTTCCCGGTACATAATAATAAATGATTTTTCCTTCCGTATAAGTAAAATTTATAACATATTCCCTTTTTGAATCATAATAAGCTTCCGGATTCCGGCGCTCGCTTATTTTATTAAATATACTGAAGCTTTTTCTTACTGCATCAAACTCATTAAAAGGGACATTAATTACATCCAGTGATTTTTCTTCTTCCAGATTGAGTGATTTATCTTTTAGAGAAACTGTATAAACTCTTTTGATAATCTCATCACTTCCGCTTGTTTCAAATTCGATTACCTGGTCGTTTTTAGCTGAATAAAAATATCTTCCGTATTTATTTAAGTTCTTAACAAAGTCCGTTCTTTCGGAAGCCATAATAAAGCCTTGAGAAACCAAAACTGATAAAAATAAAATACTAATAAATTTTTTCATTGGGTGTCTAACCACGATAAGAATGGTCAAGAGACACTTCGTTCAAGCTCTTGACTCATTCTTGCAGGAATTAGAAAGGTATTTTCTAATTCCTGTAAAAATTAATCAAACAGCCGGAGAGGATGATTTTTCTTTCGTCGTCGGTCAGGTCGCCTACAGAAAGTTCGAACTCGTTTACTGTTCCGTTTTTCTTTACGGCGTATGCTTTGATTGACGGAAGTTTTTCTTCGATCATCTTTTTAATGCCAGGTATGAATACGTAATCATCATTTGCGAACGGAAGATTTTTGTCTCCGTCTTTGTAGATGAATGGGAGCATACCCCAGTTGATGAGGTTTGATCTGTAGCGTTTTGTTGCATATTCGTTTGCGATGTTTGCGCTTGCTCCAAGAACTCTCTGGCAGCTTGCAGCCTGTTCACGAGCCGATCCATCACCTGGTTTTACTGCAAAGATAGAAGATCCTGTCTGTGCCGAAGAAGCAAGTTTTCCAAGTTCAGCATCTTTTTTAGTAAGAGTATCTACTGCAGTTTTAATTTCTGCCTTGATTTCGTCTGTAAGATCACGAACTGCTTTTGCACGGCCTACGTATGCAGGATCTTTACGGCTTAATGTAAATTCTGCAAGACCAAGTGGATTTGAACGGAATGATGAAGTTTCTCCCGAAGGAATGAGTTCATCTGTTGTTGTTACAGGGTCGTGAATTTCTGAAACAATCTTAACAAGAAGGTTATCGCCCAATGCTTTCTGTTCCGGCCAGTCTTTGATGTTTGGACCAAACTGGATTTCTACTTCCGGATGAGCAACGCCTTTTGAATCGTATACGCGTTTTTCGTAAATAGTTTTGTCAAAGAAATATTTTTTACCGCTGAACTCTGTATCGTATTCTGTTGCAGGTGTTAAGAAGCCTTTATTTGCGGCTGTAGCTGCAATTGAACGTGCATCCATGAGGGCAACAGAAGAAAGCTGTCCGTTCTGGATTTTTGAGCCTTCTCTGTTCGGGAAGTTTCTTGTGGAGTGGCGTATAGAGAAGGCTCCGTTTGCAGGAGTATCGCCTGCGCCAAAACATGGTCCACAGAATGCAGTCTTTATGATTGCACCAGCGTCTACGAGTGCACTGAATGCGCCGTTTTCCATAAGAGCCTTGTATACAGGCATAGAAGCAGGATAAACGTTGAGTAAGAATTTTCCGTTACCGGAATCTTTACCCTTTAAGATGTCTGCCGCAGCACAGATGTTTTCGTATCCACCGCCGGCACAACCTGCAATTACACCCTGGTCTACATAAAGTTTTCCATTAATTACTTTGTTTTTAAGGCTGAACTGAACCTTATCTCCAAAGCTTACCTTTGCACGTTTTTCTGTTTCGGAAAGGATATCCATAAGGTTTTTATTTACTTCGTCGATTGTATAGGCACAGGATGGATGGAACGGCATTGCAATCATCGGGCGGATTTCGCCAAGATCAATTTCGATTGCTCCGTCGTAATAAGCACCATCAGCAGGGTTTAATTCTTTATAAGCAGAAGGACGACCGTGAACTGCATACCATTCTTCGATTTTTGAATCTGTTCTCCAGATAGAAGAAAGACATGTTGTTTCTGTTGTCATTACATCAACGCCAATACGGAAGTCTGCAGAAAGATTTGCAACTCCAGGGCCTGTAAATTCCATTACCTTGTTTTTTACATATCCGTTATCAAAAACTGCCTTGATGATTGCAAGAGCCACATCCTGAGGACCAACGCCCGGAACAGGACTTCCTGTAAGATAGATTGCTACTACGCCAGGATATGCTACATCATAAGTTTTGTTTAAAAGCTGCTTTGCAAGTTCACCGCCACCTTCTCCGATTGCCATTGTACCAAGAGCACCATAGCGTGTGTGGCTGTCTGAACCTAAAATCATTGCACCACATTCTGCAAGCATTTCGCGTGCAAACTGATGAATTACAGCCTGGTGTGGAGGAACATAGATTCCACCGTATTTTTGTGCACATGTAAGACCGAACATGTGGTCATCTTCGTTGATTGTACCGCCAACGGCGCAGAGTGAGTTATGACAGTTTGTTAAAACATAAGGAAGAGGGAATTTTTCGAGTCCAGATGCACGTGCTGTCTGAATAATTCCTACATAAGTAATATCGTGCGATGTGATTTTATCGAATTTAATCTTTAATTTTTTATCGTCCCCCGAAGTGTTGTGCTTCTGAAGGATTGAATAAGCCATTGTCTTTTTTCGTCCGTCGTCCGGATTCGAGCCAGTTTCTGAAAGTTTACCGTTTACAAGGTAAGCGCCGTTTTGCCAGAGTTTCATTTTTTACCCCAAAATAAAATAAATAGAAATAATATAGGAAGGATTATACTAAAAAAATAAGTCTTCAACAAGAATTATCTATATGCTTTATAAATCTTAAAAAATCGGGTAAAATTAGTGCGGCAAAGAGAATTATACGCGTATGAAGAAATTTTTAGTTTTTTTATTGGTTTTATTCAGTTTTATTTCATGCCAGTATGATCTGGTTGATTCTCCTTCATCTTTCGGAAAATTAAATAAAAATCCTTCCGATTATGATGATTATATTCTTCCCCCTTCGAGCATAAGCGCAAGCCATGGATTAAGTAAGGATGTTACACTCACATGGGAAAAGGTAGAAAATGCGGTTCAGTATAAAATCTATTCTGCCCCTACCCCGTTCGAAGTTTTTGAATCAATCGGAGAAACGAATTTAACAAGCTTCAGCACTTCTCAGGCAAAAGAAACTCCAAGCGGTCTTACTGAATGGTACTGTGTAACTGCCGTGAATTATTATGGAACTGAATCCAAAAAAAGCATGAAAGTTTCGGGTTCCACTCTTGATATTCCTGCAATCTACGAAATCACTCCGAACGACGAAGGAGAAAGCATCAATCTTAAGTGGTGGATGGATAACTGTAATTCAAAGACCTACGAAAACGACATCGAATTCACCGTAAACACATATTCAGATAAAGACGGAAAAATACCAGCTCCTGGAATCGACGTAATCACAACTGATGCAAAAACACGCGAGGCTACTGTAACAAACCTCATCCCAAAAACTGATTATTACTTCCAGGTTACCGTAAAAAATACAAAGACGAATGATTTTGAAAAAAGTGATTTAACTAAGGAACAGACTGCAAAAAGAATCATTCCGCAAAAGCCGATTAATCTTGAGGTCGAAAAAGGAACTTCAAAAAATAAAATCACTCTAAGCTGGCTTTTACCCGAACCTGTAGACTACCAGAGCGATACTTCTACAAACACAAGCGACAAGCATCCTGTTTACTTTAAGGTATTCAGAAAGCTTGAATCTCAGGAAGACAGCGATTACATCCTGATTAAGACAATAGGAGCACAGGGGCTTTCAAACTCTAAGGCAGAAATACATTTTAACTGCCAGACAGAAACTACTGATAATTCAATCATCACAATACAAAAGGCCGACGGAACTGCATTGACCGGTGAGTACGCTTCTTATATTTCTCAGAGTAAACTCACTTTCCAAGATGTGAACGTAGACAGAACAAAAACTTACACATATAAAGTCCAGTCTTACACAGACGACACAGACAAAAACTTTACTTCTGATTCTTCATGCGCTACCCAGAACGGATGGGCTTTACCTGTTCCTTCTATTTTAGTAAATGCGACAGACATCATAAACGAAGAACAAAACGTAATTCAGAATGTAAACGTAAGTTTCAACATCACTTTTAACGACAAAAATATTCCTTATAATCTTGTACTTACTAAAAAACATAAATCCTTCAACTCTAATACCTTTGACGCAGAAAAATTCTTAAGCTGCACAAATATGAACGGAAACCCTACCCGCCTTGTAGAATCTCTTCTTACTAAAGATGCAGAAGGCGCAGATAAATGGGAAGGATATTATTACTTTAAACTCTACATCACTCCGGCAACTGATTTACCGGTTTCTTCTGTTCCGACTGAATACTACGACTGCATTGAATTAAATCAGAGCGTAACAGTTGTAGAAGATGTTTCTCAAAAGCCTGTAATCAATAATTTTGAAATTCAGGATGGATTTAAAGATAAGTTTAAGCTTTCGTGGAGCGCAATTACAAACGGAACTTACATCATCTCCTGGGAAAATCAGTATGGAGAAACCGGCTCTAAGGAATTAGCTTCTTCTGATTATTCTGTAAGTGGCGGAAAAATCAACTTTACTCATGCAGCCGAATCCGGAGATCAGAGGCTTTATACTCTTACAGTAAAAAATCAGCAGGGAATTTCCAGCACAAAAACTTACGAAACTGTTTCTAAAACACTTGGAACTGCCATTCCATATTTTAATCTTGAAACAATCGATTACAAAACAATTACTGTATCGTGGGAAAGCGTTCAGAAAGCAGACACAAACTATACAATCAGCGCAAAATACGAAGGAGAAAGCACTGAGCTTGTAACATCAATAAATACAAGTACAACTGCTTACAACGAAGCAACAGAAGTTTACGAAACAGTAATCACAGCTCCTTCTAAATACAATAATCCGTCATATGCGGGAAAAACAATTGTTGTAACAATCACTGCTAAAAATACTCAGACTCTTGATACAACGACTGCTACCATAAACACATGCCTTTTGGGACCTTCAAAAATCAATCTTAGAAAGGATGATTCGGTTTATGATCAGAGTATAAGAATCAGCTGGAAAAAGATTACCGGAGCAGGAGCCTACATCATCAACAGAAATAAATATAAACCTGACGGAAACTCATGGGCATTCGACCGTGCAGATAAATATTTTTATGACACAAAGACTCAGAAGATTTATATAAACGGAGACGAAGTGAGCGCATCAAGGGCAAAGGTTACTGTTTCGGGTGATGATTTTATCCTGACAGATATTTATAAAGAACCTGATGATTCAACAAACGCATACGAAGTAAATCAGTCTGAGCTTTCGTGGGGTCTTCCGTTCGGATACACTGTTCTTCCTGTAAAAAATAACGGAACTGCAGATGATTTTAAATTTGGAAATTCAGCTTCTAATTATCTTAAAGTTCAGGATGGAAGTGATTCTAAAGTTATTTACGAAGGCACATTACAGGATGTAAAATCTGCTACCTGGGGATACGGCTTAAACATTCAGGCAGATAAGGCAGAAAACTCATCTACTCAAAACGTAAGCTGGCAAAAGCCTTATTACGAATCTGTTCCTCAAGTTTACACAAGATTGAGCGGCACAAACAATGCATGGCAGAAAATCACCCTAAACCTTACTTCTTCTAAAACAACTGCATCATTTAAGCCAAAATCGGTATTAGATGCTTACGAATACTGTATTATCTACAATAAAACAGATTCAAGCATGACTGTTCCCGTAAGCTATGTGGAAAAGCTTTCTCTTGAAAAAGAAGATCGCTACGATTACACAGGTGTTGCAACAGAGCAGGCAAACAAGGGATATCTTTTGTCTATTGATTTTGATGCATGTTACGGCGGAACTCCTGGCCCGGGCGGAAACTATGTAAACGACGAAAACTACTACAGTGAACTTGTAAGCTGGGCCTCGTGGGATTATGATAACCGTTCGATCGGCCCTGATGAAGGCTCGGAAATTTATATCTATAACTCTAACTTAAGTGCCTGTGCAGACGACACATGGATTAAAGTTGCAACTCTCGATAAAGACTGTAAGTATTCTTCTAAAGAAAGCCTTACAAACACAAGTATTTCTACAACAGACACAAGTCTTTCCCTTAAACCTGTAACAATGGCTGATTCATCTGTTCCGGTAACTTCCGGTCCTTTGATGGTGCTCAGGGATTACAAACACTACTATAAAATTGTATTAAAGAAAAACGGAATTGATTCAGAATATACAACAATCAGTAAAAAGCAGACTTCTTCGGGAACAGAAAAACCTGTATACGCTATAAGACAGATTAACGACACAGAGTTTGCACGCGCTGTTATGCTTGAGTTTGCGTATGCCTACTACAGACAAAGCGGTGGGTATGCTGATTATTCAAATATAAGTACAAAATTTACATTTAATAACGAAGGTACTCTTCCAGGATTTTCAGGCTCTGTGATTTTCGAAGGTCGTTCATATGCAGGCGGTATAGAAGAATATTTTGGTGTAGGTAAATACAAGACTGCCTATACATGCCAGAATTATCTTCCTTCTATTTTGGGACCTGATGGAAAATCTACAGACTTCCTTTCTATTACATCGAACAGAACTCTTGTAGGTATAAAAGGACTTTCTGATTCATATATTTACAGAATTTTAAGAGATGATAATGCATTCTTTGACTTTAATGCCAGCTGTTCCGAAAGCGACCAGACAGAAGTTTTATACAGCGGAAAAGTCAGCGTAAATCTTCCGTCGAATTCTAAACTTAAGATAACTGTAACAAGAAACGGAAACACATCAACTGTTATAGATACATCAAGTGCAGATGTAAGAAGAAAATTCTTACCATTACAGATGGATAATGACAGTAATTATTCATTGATGAAAAATTCTTCCCTTTACTGGTGGAACTAAGGAGGTGCAAAGATGAAAAGATTTTTAAGAACATCAGCTTTTATAATTTCTGCAATTCTCTTTTCGGGATGCTACACCTGGTTCGAGACTAAAACACCTATGGGCGGAGATTCAAAAATCATCTCTCTTGAAGATTTGATGTATGAGCCTTCAAGAATTACTGCGCTTAATCCACCCGAGCAGGTACTTGTATCGCAGGGCTTATACAGCGGTTCAATCAAAATCAGCTGGACAGAGGTTGAAAATGCACGTACCTACAGAATTGAACGAGCAATCATTAAGCCAGATTCAAACGGTGAATATGCACAGCCTGAAGAAGGCGATTTTAAAGTAATAAATAAATATGTTTACACGACAAACTACACAGATACAATTTTAAGTAACTTAACCGAATCAAAAAACATATACGCAAACGAAGCTTATTCATACCGCTATTATTATAAAATCAGTGCGGAAAACCTGATAAAAAATTATGAATCAAGTGAATATTCTTCTGTTACAGACGACACCTGCGGATGGCTCTTCCCCGCTCCACAAAATACAGAAGCATGGAAGGGTAAATCTTTAGATAAGATTAAAATCACCTGGGACAAGGTAGAAAACGCAACAAAATATTTAATATACCGCGGCGAAGATAACCTTAGAACCGGAGATTTTATTGCAAGTGTAAAAGGAAGCTCAAACGAATACACAGACACAATTCCCGAAAAAAATCAGGGACAGGAATACTACTATCAGGTAAAGGCAGTCCTTTCTAACGGAACTGAATCTGTTCCAGGCGCCTTTGCCTTAGGTTATTCCTTAAAAGACGGAGCTCCTCAGGCGCCTTCGAATTTGCGTGTAGAAAACGGATACGGCACAAGTACTACAAGTCTTACGGTAAAATGGGATCCGGTTACAAGCGGAAAAGGAACAGTAACCTACTCTCTTTTTAAGACAAGCTCAATCGATTCTTCTTACACACTCGTAAAATCAAACATTGCGCAAAACAGCACTGCTATAAACGACAACGACGTAAATCCTGGAATAAAATATTATTACTATGTTCAGTCTGTAATTACAGATGCAAATAACGAAAAGACAAAAAGTTCTTTTTCGGAAACTGGTCCGGATTCATCTTCTCCGGCTATGGGATTTTTACTCAGTGCACCTGGTGCAATAGATATTACAGACGGAGCAACATCCGACTCTATTACTCTTAAATGGAAAGACCCGATTGGATGGGAAACTCAGAGTGTTCCGTTTAAGTACAACATCTATTATTCTTCTGAACAGAATTCCGGCTATGTAGTTTTGAATCAGAATTATACACCGGGAGCAAAAGATGCAGACGGATATTATTCTTTAGAACTTGGAAAACATTCTTTCTTCCGTATTTCTACGGTAAACTCTGCCGGCACGGAAAGTGATTTGAGTATTACAGTTGCTCCAGATCCAAACGCACCACAGAACGTATATGCAACAAAAACTAAAAAATTCGAAGGCTTTGAAAACTATTCTCCAAACAAGAAAAATGTTTATCCTGTAAAAATCACCTGGGATAATCCTGTAGGAGAAGTGCCTTACGGATATAATATCTACCGTTCTACTAAGAGAGATTCTTCTTTCCGACTTTTGAACGACGAGCCTTTAATCGGAGTAAATTACTACATCGACCAGAACGAAACTGCACAGCCTGGAACTGTATATTATTACAAGGTTGTTTCTGTAAATGTTCTTGGAAGCGGTAAAAAAGGCAATGATCCAACGCTCGATACTCAGAATAACTGTCGCGGCTATGGAGCCCTTACTGTTGATGAATGGTTCCGCGAATACAATAAGACTGTCATGAATTCGCAGAGAAAATTAACTCTCATGCATAAATCAAACGATATGGATAAACTTGGTTCAGAAACAGTATATGGAACCCTTTCCGGATCACTTTATTACAACGCACAGGTTAAGGGTCTTGGAGCTGCCATTGTTATGAAGTATACAGATTATGCAGATTACTACATCAATAACGACAGTTCGGAAGGCTATTACTTCTTTATAAACGGAAACACAGATACCGAAGCAAATATGAGCGGAAACGGTACAATGCATAAATCTACAACAAGCACGGGAATGTATCCTGGTATTGCAGACTACGAAAACCTTCAGATTAAGAGTGGTGCTGCAGGCGGCGGATACTATGGAGTTACAACAAAAGACCTTGATGGAAATATAATTTTCGCAAATGGTCAGGTTAACTGGATTGTTGGTGAAGAAAACAGAAAATAAGGAGCTATTGAATTATGAAATCACTTAAGAAAATTTTAATCACACTTTTTATCACACTCATTACCTCAATAATTATTTCCTGCTATACACCTTCTCCACTTTATGGAACCTGGGCAGATAACGACGGAGATAAAATCATCTTTATGGACGACGGATTATTTTCTGCTACAATCGTAGGCTCGGATGAAAATTCAACCTTATACGAAGGTTCGTGGACTGTAATAGACAACGTACTCATTCTTAATATTCAGGGAACAAATTCTGCTACAAGAAACACTGAATGGGATATCCGCGGAGCACTTTTATATATTGAATGGACTGTAAATAATTCTACAAAGACTTTAAAACTCTATCACATAGCGCGTTAGAAGGCTCGTGGCAGAAAAGGATTAAACATGAAAAAAATACTACTTTTTGTAATCATTCTTTTATTCTCAACTTTTTTATATGCAAAGGACAACACAGAAAGTTCCGGCACAGAAACAAAAAAAGAGTCTTCATTACCTCAATTTTTTAAAAGCTTTACAGAATGTGAATATATTTTTGACGAAGGCATTTCTTACGCACAGCTTACACGCATAGAACTTATGGATAACAGAAGTAATTTTGTACGCGAAAACATGATGCTCGGTGCTTACTGTACTGTAGAAACTTCCGACCTGAGCTTTTTTGATTTGATTTTTACTCTAAGCGCATATTATCCTTTCTACCAGGCTTTCAACGGGATGGAACAGAAAGCAAAAAATATGTTTAATTATGCCGTAGACACTTATCTTGGAACAATCATCACTTACGATAAGCTTGAATATGTGATTTTGAATTTTACACTCGGAATGCATTACATGTACCAGCTTACAGATGAATACCACATGAATTATCTTGGAATTGGCGGAAGCATCGGAATTGATTTTCCTATTTCCAAATCGTGGACAATCGTAGAAACAAATTTCTTCAGTTATGATAACCCGAACCTTGGTGCAAATAAAAAAATCCAGCCATTTGATGCAGCTTATCAGTTCCATATAAACATTGGTGTGCGCTACAGCGGCAAGGTTTTAAACAAATATTCGTATATAAAATAAATTTATATTTTTCCTATGAATTGCAGAAAGAGGCGGTTTTTTATATAATTAAGCCACTATGGCAAAAATTCAAATGAAAAATGCTATCGCAGAGCTCGATGGCGATGAAATGACTCGTGTTTTATGGAAAGTTATCAAAGATGAACTTTTATTACCTTTTGTTGATTTAAAGACTGAATACTACGACCTTGGACTTAAGAGCCGTGATGATTCTGATGATAAAGTTACTTACGATGCTGCAGCGGCAATCAAACGTCTTCATGTTGGTGTAAAGTGTGCAACAATCACTTCGAACCAGGCCCGCGTAGAAGAATACAAACTCAAACAACTTACCCCTTCTCCAAACGGAATTATCCGTGCAGAACTCGATGGTACTGTTTTCCGTGAGCCAATCTTTGTTAAAAACGTACACGGAACTGTAAGCTGCTGGAAAAAGCCTATTGTTTTAGGTCGTCATGCCTATGGTGACATTTACAAAAATACAGAAATTAAAACTCCATGTGCCGGAAAAGCAGAACTTGTTTTTACAAGCGAAGATGGAAAAGAAATCCGTAAATTGATTAAAGATATGCCGGGTCCTGGAATCATTCAGGGAATCCACAATTTGGACAATTCTATCGAAAGCTTTGCACGCTGCTGTCTTACATACGCTTTGGACAGAAAAGTTTCTGTATGGTTTGGAGCAAAAGATACAATTTCTAAAACCTACGACGGAAACTTTAAAGCAATTTTCCAGCGCATTTACGACGAAGAATTTAAAGATAAATTCGAAAAAGCCGGAATTGAATATTTCTACACTTTGATTGATGATGCTGTAGCTCGCGTTATGAGATCTGAAGGCGGATTCATGTGGGCAACAAAGAACTACGACGGCGACGTTATGAGCGACATGATTGCTTCTGCATGCGGAAGTCTTGCCATGATGACATCTGTACTCGTAAGCCCGGATGGAAACTTTGAATACGAAGCAAGCCACGGAACAGTTCAGAAACATTACTACCGCTATCTTAAGGGAGAAAAGACATCTACAAACCCTGTTGCAACAATCTTTGCATGGACAGGTGCTCTTGCAAAAAGAGGCGAAATGGATGGCACTCCTGAACTTACAGATTTTGCCAAAAAACTCGAAAAGGCAACACTTGATACAATCGAAGAAGGTTATATGACAGGTGATATTGCACGCATTGCAGAGCCAAAGGCAAAAGAGATTTTAGACAGCTGGCAGTACATTGCAGAAATAAGAAAGCGTCTTGAAAAGATGCTCTAAGATATCCTAGAGTTTTCCAGACCAGATAAGATTGTAGTTTTTACAGATTATTTCGTATTCGGCAAGGTCTTTCTGGTCGGAAAATCCTGTTACATAGAGGGCGGAAGCTTCTTCTTTTCTGCTCTCTTCTTCTTCCTTTCCAAAAACAGAAATCGCTCTGTTTACAACACCTTCCCTTGAATCAACAACCGTAATATCAGGCATAGAGGCTTTCTGCATCTGGTCACGCAGGTTTAGAAAATGTGTACAGCCAAGGATGATTACATCGCAGCCGTTATCACGGAAAAAATTTACCGCAGGAAGGCAGGCGTTTATTTTTTCTTCTTCTGTTGCAGTAAAAGATTTGTGTTCTATAAACGAGATTAAATCAGGATCGCCGCGTAAAACCATCTTACAGTCCGAAGCAAAATGATTTTTTAAATCCTGATTATAAGGATGATTGATTGTAGAGTTGGTTGCTAAAAGACCTATACATTTTTTCTTAGAAATGTCGCCTGCAGTTTTAATGGCAGGAACTGTTCCAACGAATTTAATCTCGGGATAAGCTTCGCGTACAACATCAAGGGCATTTACACTCATCGTGTTACAGGCAATTACGATTACCTTTGGAGAAAGCTTTTCGACTATTTTTTTTGTTATGTCTAAAACACCCTGAACAATCTCTTCGTGAGTTTTCTGTCCATACGGGAAATTTTTTGTATCTGCAACGTATGCGCAAGAGAAAGAAGGTTTTAATTCCTTCATGTATAAAAGATATGGAAGACCGCCGGTGCCTGAATCAAGAAAAACAAAATCAATCATAAGTTATTATCCGAACAATGCATTAAAGGCATCTTTTGCAGCCTTAGCTTTATCTGTAGAAGAAGATGAAGGCGGTGTAAGATTTTTATTTACGCTAAAGTAATCACAAAAATTAGCACGTTCCTTATCGGTAACAGGCTCAGAAACAGTTTCCCTGCATTCAAAATGGCTTTCCTTAGAATAAAAACTACAGCCCCTGCACGAATGTAAATCGGCATGGCAGGAAGGACAATCAGTGTTTCTGTAAACTGATTCAACAGCTATTTCTTTTCCACATTTCCAACAAATCATAATAAATCATTATACACCAATTATCATAAAAAATAAACGAGAAAGGCCGGGGAAGATAATTCATAATAAAATCATCACCCTGCAGAAAATATTGTCATCCGGGGTGGGCTGCAGGATTCATTTATATCTATCTTTTTTTAAAATTTATCATTATAATATATTCGTGTTCTCGGAAAATAAATGTCTTGTGCCTTACTGCAGAAACCTTGCGCTTTCTACGTTCGACCTTGACGGAAACATTACAGAAGAAAAAAATTACTGCCTCGACCATACTCCAGATCCTGGAAAATCAAAAAACGAAATTTATCAGTATATTTCCACTCACGATAAAATCGTAGGATTAAATGCCTGTGGTCTTATTCTTAAAGACCTTGATTTTTCGAATAAAAAATTCTACGGCTGTAATTTTAATCACTGTACATTTATCAACATTCATTCAGAGAACTGTCTTTTCCGCATGTGCATTTTTGATTTTGCCGTATTCAACGACTGTAACATGATTAAGAGCAATGTTCTTTTTACTTCATTTGCCGGATGCACTTTTACTCATACCCTTTTTACTTCGAGTGATTTAATTCAGAATAATTTTAACGGCGTAAAAGCCTATCAGTCTTCGTTTGATGATTCAGATTTATTTAATTCACGCTTTATTCTTGCAACACTTGTAGATACATCTTTCCGTAACTGCAATCTTAAAAAGACTTTGTTTTACGAAACTAACAGAACAAACGTTTCGTTTAAAATGTCGAATACAAGGGAAGCACTCTTTTCCGAAAACGACAGCCCGGTTACAGCCTCGCCAAATGCAGAATCGGATGATAAAAAACAGGAGGAGAATTCTTAATGAAAGTATACTTTTTTATGAATTACACGGGATTTTCCAACTGCTACCTTGTTGTAAACGAAGAAGCAAACGAAGCGGTAATAATCGACCCGGGTGAAATTTCAGAAGAAATAATCTCGCAGATAGAGGACAATAACTTAAAGCTTTCGGCTGTTTTAGTAACACATAATCACGCAAGCCATGTAAACGGTATCAAAACTTTGCAGAAGATTTATTCTCCAAAGATTTATGCAGCCGACTGGGAAGTTGCAGGAAGCGAAACAAACGTTGTAACAGGCGATGGAAAAATAAGGGTTGCCAAAATGATTATTCATTATATGGCTTCGCCGGGACACACAGCTGACTCTGTAATCTGGGGAATAGGAAATATCCTTTTTACAGGTGATGTTTTGTTTGCAGGTTCAATGGGAAGTACAAACTCAAGTTATTCGGAATTTATTTTAAAATCAAATATAGAAACAAAGATTTTCAGCCAGCAGGATGGAATTGTTTTAATGCCGGGACACGGACCTCCAACAACTCTTGCAGCGGCTAAAGCATTCCTTATTTAACGACTAAAGTTACATCTCCGGCAATAAGACCGTAATTATCAAATACAAACTCATTTAAAGCCTTTGCTGCTTCTTCGAATCCCTGTCCGTTTGTATCGATTACATAAGCGCTTAAAGCTGGTGAAAAACTTTTAACATCGGGCCAGGTTGCTCTTGTAACAAAATAAGAACCTGTTGCACCAACCTTCTGCTGAATCATATAAGCCATAAATTCGTTCTTCATTAAAAAGTCGTCGTTTGTGTCGTAACCAAGATGTGCCTGAGACTTAAAATAATCAATTAAGAAACCAAGTGTATTTGGGTCTGTTGTGTAATAAACGGCAGCAACAAAGTTTTTAAAATTTTCATCAATAAAATAAAGTGAATGCCATGCTTCGTGATTCAAAAGCTGATATCTCTGACCGTCGTAAGATTCGCGGGAGATAGAAACAATTGCACCATAACCCGGTTTTACCCTGTCGCCATCAGGAATTAAAAGGCCGTTTTCTATACAGATTTTTTTAAACAGCCTCTCTTCCTTATTCAAAGGAAAGTTTTCGTCGGCCGCAAGATTAAAGAAATCTGCAATTGTTTCCGGGCGGTAATCTAAGGCATTAAAGCCGTGCATTGTACCAAGCTCTTCGTTTGTTAAAAGCCTTCCTTTATAACCTTCTTTTTCTGCAAAAAATGCCATGCGGCGGAAAAAATTATCCTGAACTGTATAATTACGTGTGTCAAAAAAGAGTATGCCGGGGAAACGGTCCCATTCAAAAAGTTCAAAATCAACACTGCGCCAGTTATTCTGATTCCAGTAAAGCATTAAGCCAGGGTCTGTTCTTATAGGAATATAAAATTCATTTCCCTGATTCTGAATTTTTGAATTATGAACATTCGAAAAACTTCTGAGCAGGATCGATTTTACGCAGACTGGATTTTCTGTAATTTCGATTCTTGAAAAAGGCTGAACAAAAGCAGAAGAAGGAAGTATGCTTTCTGCCATTTTATTCACGCATTTAATCCTTACGTTTTCGCTTCCAACCTTTAATTTTACATAAACAAGGTCACTTAGAGTAGAAAAACATTCAGGGTTTGTATTATATCTGATTAAGAATTCTGGCATATAAGCTGATTTTGTATTCTGAGACGGGAAAATCATGGAAGCACCGGTAAAATCAAAAGAAGAAAAATTGGTGCTTATAATTCCACCGTTAGACGAATAGGCAAAAAACGGAACTTCGGTAGATAAATCAAATCCCACTAAAGAAGGAGTTATATATGCAGAAAGGATCTTACACTGAAGGTCGGAATAGATATAAAAACCTTCGGGAAAAATAATTGAACCGTCGTTCTTTTTTGCAAATGCAAGGGAAACATCAAAAACAAGCTTTTCGTTTTTATCTTTAGAAAGAGCAAGAAGTTCTGCTTCGTTTGCCTTTACAACAATGCTGTTTTTTTCATCTTCGTTCAAAAATCCATATTCAAAAACATAATCAGAAGAAGGAGAATAATTTTTTTTCTGGCGGGAATTCAGTGAAAGTTCAAGGCGTAAAACTAAAGAAGCATTTGTGTTATCTTCGAAAACTTTGATTATAGAAAGCTTCTGTTCCTGGGTAAAATTAAAGGATGCCTTTTCTCTGTCTTTTATAAAGGCTTTTTTAGAATTAGAATCTAAAGAAACAAGAGGTTTTGTCTCTGACTTATCGAGGAAATTAAGTTTTAAATCTGAAACTCCCTTTTTTGCATGAAGCATCACACCAAGAATAAGATCAAAAAGAATGAATACTGCTAAAAAACTGATTATGTATATATGTTTTTTTGTGAATTTCATAACCTGCACTATATCATTTTTTTTAAAAAGTTTATACTACCTTCATGCTGCAAATCCTTCTGCACAATAACGATATTCTCCGCCTGGTTCAAATCCAGAAGATGATGATTAAAGAACTGAATTGCGATGGCGAAGTTTATATACAAAATTACCCCCTGTGGATTGATGCGGATATTCTTGGGAAAGACAAAGATTTATCGGGGGAGCTTTCAAAAGAAGAATTAAAAATCATCACAAAAAAAATAAAATCACTAAGAATCGAAAAACCTTTTTATAACGCCCAGAAAAAATCTTTTTACAACACTGTCACATTTTTCACAGCAGACAACAAAGAACTCACTTCTACCCTCCTCATCCTAAAAAAATATAAGGGTAAAAAAAATCCACCGGAAAAAGACAACGCATGGTCATCAGGTTTTCCGATGGATATTAAAACTTTCCGCATTGGTCTTTCGGCTGTAAATCAGTTTTCCAAAAAAGGATTTTTATACAGCATAAAAGATTTTGTGTGGTCAGCTTTTAAAAATTAATTCATAACTTCGGCGCCTCTTTCGAGTGCAGTAAGTCCTGTCTTTACATATTCTAAGATTCCATATGGCTCTAAAAGACGGATAAGACTTTCAATTTTTTCTTCGCTTCCTGTAATTTCGATAATTACAGAAGTTAAAGAAACATCAACAATTCTCGCCTTATAGATGTCGCAGGTTTCGATGATTGTACTCCTGTTGTTTGCTTCGGCCTTAACCTTGATTAATGCCATCTCGCGTTCAACCGAAGACATGCTTTCGCACTTGTTGATTGAAATTACTTCTTCGAGTTTTGCAAGCTGCTTTTTAATCTGCTCAAGAATATATTCATCGCCTTTTACAACGATTGTCATTCTTGAATGTTCAGGATTACTTGTTTCGCACACAGTAAGAGAATCAATATTGTAACCGCGGCGGCTGAATAATCCAGATACACGGCTTAATACACCGGCCTTATTTTTTACTAAAACACTTAATACAAACTTATCCAAAATGAAACCTCTTTTTATTTATCTTATCGCTCAGGATTAAAAGATACAGTTCTAAGAATATCACCGAATACTCCGGCAGCAGTTACACCGGCACCCGCACCATAACCGCGAACAGTTAATGGAATAGGCTGATAGCGTTCTGTGTAGAATACGAATGCGTTTTCACCACCGCGAACAGAATACAATGGATCGTCAGTAGAAACTTCCATCATACCAACGCTTGCCTTTCCGTCTTTGATTGTAGCACCCATTCGTAAAACCATGTTTTTCTTTTTGAGTTCTGCCATCTTTTTAGCAAAGTAATCATCAACTTGTGGAAGCTTAGCCATAAATTCTTCTACAGTTCCGCTTGGGTCAAAAGAATCCGGGAATACTTTAAACATTTCGATATCTGTAAGTTCAATGTCATATCCTGATTCACGTGCAATAATCAAAGCCTTACGTGCAACATCCTTTCCTTCAAGGTCGTCGCGAGGATCCGGCTCTGTGTAGCGAAGTTCTTTTGCTTCTTTTACAGCCTGACTGAACTTAACTCCTTCGTCGAGTTTACCAAAGATGTAAGAAAGAGAGCCCGACATGATTCCGTTAAAGCTCATCAGTTTATCGCCAGATTTATAAAGATTCTGCAAAGTATCGATGATTGGAAGACCTGCACCTACGTTTGTTTCGTAGAGGAAGCGGCGGTGCATCTTGTTTGCAGTACGACGGAGCTCATGATAGAAATTGATGTCCATTGAGTTTGCGCGTTTGTTTGGTGTTGCAATACTCATTCCGGCATTAAGAATATCAAGATAGCGCTCCGGTAAATCGTAGCTTGCAGTACAGTCTACAAAAACAGGATTAAGAGGCTTTTTATCTTTTACAAATTTGATGATATCATCAACATTCTGAGGACCAAACGGGAAGTCAGGCTTTTTCATCTGGTCGCGCCAGTTAGAAAGGTCAATTCCATCTTCGTTCAAAATCATTCCGTCGATAGTTGTGATTGCAAGAACCTTGATGTCTACATTTTCTTTTAAAAGCTTTTCCCTCTGTTCATAAATCTGATCAATCATTGTTCCACCGATTGTACCGGCTCCGAATGCAAATACTTCGATTGTCTGTGCAGTGTGGAAAAAGAACTGATGGATTGCGCGTACAGCTGTGTCTGCAAATTCTCCGCTAATTACAGAAGAGATGCATCGTTCGCTTGAGCCCTGGGCAATTGCCTTTATGTTGATATCCTGGCTCGAAAGCGCATTTAAGAATTTTCCTGCAACACCACGGTTAGCAATCATACCGTCTCCTACTACAGAAACGATTGCACAGTCACCTGTTACTTCTACAGGGTCAATCAGTTTTTCGCGGATTTCGAGTTCAAACTTCTTTTCGAGTGCATCCTTTACACGGGCAGCTTCATCATCACGAACACAGAAAGAAATTGTGTATTCAGAAGAAGACTGAGTAATCAAAAGAATTGATGAACCTGCAGAAGATACCGCAGAGAAAATCTTACTTGCCATACCAGTACGGCCGCGCATAAGAGAACCGCCTACGGAAATCATGCTCACATGCTTTAGGGAAGAAATTCCGCATACCGACTGTTTCTTACGGCTTTCGAACGGACCTTTAGCAATACGTGTTCCGCGTGCAGAAGGATTATGTGAGTTCAAACTCCATGCTTCAATTCCTTTTGCCTGAAGAGGAGCAATTGTTTTTGGATGAAGAACCTTAGAACCAAAGAATGAAAGTTCCATTGCTTCTTCATAAGACATATCATCAACAAGGATTGCATCTTTAACAACGCGTGGATCTGCAGTAAACACACCGTCTACATCTGTCCAGAATTCAACACGTTTTACGCGTAAAGATGCTCCGATAATTGCGGCAGAAAAATCAGAACCATTGCGTCCTAAAAGTCCCATTACAGGTTTAGAACCGGTTCCAGCTTTCCATGTGCAGATAAAGCCTGGGAAGAGAAGGATTTTTGTCTGTGTCGGGCTTGCACCATCACGGAAAGGAGCACAGGCTTCGTTACATAAAGCATAATCAGCTTCACCTTCTTTCTGATTGCCTGTTGTAAATACAAATTTTCGTGAATCGAGTAAAATAACGCTCTGCTTTTTTGCAAGAAGAACCGCTTCCATAATCGGTGCCGAAAGTAATTCACCCATACCCATGATGCGGCAGTGAACAGTATCGGGACATTCACCAAAAGAAACACAGCCTGCAAGAAGCTTTTCAAGTTCAACAAAATTAGGCTCAAGCTTTGCCATAACTTTTTCTGCATCAAAACCGGCCTGCTTAGACTGAAGTTCAAGACAGATTTCGTTGTGAGTGTTACGGATATCGGTTACATAATTTGCACCGGAAATACCTGAGACAGTTGCTTCGATTGCTGACTGAAGGGTGTTAGAAACGCCAGCTGCTGCGCTGACAACAACACTAAGACGGTCTTCTTTTGCACGATTAATAATGATATCGGCAGAAGCCAAAATGCGGCGGGCATTAGCCATTGATGTGCCGCCAAATTTGAGAGTAATCATAATATACCACCTTTGCCAGATACTGCAATTTCCCTGAATATCCAGGAGAGCACCTTAACGGGGCAATAACCAGCGTAGTAAAATAATAAAGATATTATATTCTTATTATCGGCAAGATACAAGATTAACACGTAAAAATCGTTATTATAAAACGGGCATACATGTTTTTCTTATACATCAGTTTTCTATTCGTACTTATAAAATCGCTCCCGTAGAGAACCACATTTTGTTTTGCATGTTCTATTCGTATTTATAAAAAAGCTTCCACAAAGAACCATGTTTTACTCTGCATGTTCTATTCGTACTTATAAAAACTCTTACGTAAAGAACCACATTTTGCATATTCTGTTCGTGCTTATAAAAATGCTTCCACAAAGAACCATGTTTTGCTCTGCATGTTCTATTCGTACTTATAAAAACTCTTACGCAAAGAACCACATTTTGCTCTGCTAAAACACGCGCCGCAAAATGTGAACCTTTGCTCCGAGTTTTTATAACACGTATATATAAAGTGTTTTTTTTAAAGCGGTTTTATAACACGGATATATATAAGAAAGCAGATATTATTAACCTCTTACGGCAAGTTCGTGTGCCATGGATTGTTCTACAAAACTATTTAATGACATTCCATGTTCAATTGTATAAATAACTGCCTGTTTATGAATTTTTGATGAGACACGAACGTTAAATGAGCCTTTATATGCCTGTTCTGGTTTTCTGCCTTCTGATTTACATAATTCAAGATAATCATCAACTGCTGCATGAAAGTCATTTATTAATTCTACGGCATTAGAACCTTCATAAGAAATCAGATCTTTTATACCCTGCACTTTTCCAAAAAAGATTTTATCTTCTTCAGAAAATTCTATACTTCCCAGATAATTTTTATATTCAATCAAATTTTTCATATAAGATCCTCGTCTGTTAATACTTCTATAAGCTGCTGTATCTGATAGTTCTTCAATTCCTTATTAGGATGTGGTTTATGCAATAAAATTGATGCATGATCTTTCGAACAAAAAATCACCCTTGATCCGCTTGTTTTTCCCTTATTGGAACGTGTATATGACAAACATCCCAGTAAAGTTTCCGCTTCATCAAAGGTAAAATCTTTTGGTTTTGATTTTAACCTTTCTATCAGTTTCTCTTTTTTCCCCATATATACATTATAAACTAACAAGATTAGATTTGCAACTAAAAATAGTTACAACTATTATTTTGTATATTTAATGACAATAGATAATAAACCCTTTCTCTGTTTCACGTTTTATCTGTACATAGAAGAATAAAATCAAAACTTTCATAGTCCTGTTTATGATCTACTTGCTTACAGTTTGCCATAATTATTTCTTCTCAATTTTTATTTGAAACAATCATTACATTTTCAAGAGAGTTATGTATAAATTGTGCTAATGGTATTTCCTCGCCTACCTGCATTTTTAAAATTTGTGAATTTAAATCTTTTCTCTACAGTTGCAAATCAATAATGCAACATTATAAACAAAAAATAAAATAAACACAGATATATATATTAATAATGATATATTTTTTGTATAAGCAATTGTTTTCGTAATTGAACATCCATCAGATTGTACCTCAAAGATAAGAAATGTTTGAAATACACATATGAGTAAATAAATTATAATTTCAACTAATGATATTCGTTTCTTAATTAATACTAATTGTAAAATGAAAATAATAAGAAAAGCAATTTTTCCAATTTCAATAATTATATTATCATTCGCCATTGAATCCTGATATTCATTACAATAGTCTAAAAAATATTCTGTACTTATATCAGTAATAAAACCTTTTGTCTGAGAAAAACAAATCGACGAAATAATAAGAAATACTGTTAAAATCAATATTATTAGACGTTTCATATTTTCTCCTTAAAAATAATCTTCTTATTCCAATTTGAAAAATAAAATAGAAGATACTATTAATACAAAAATCAAACCGAATAATTTAGTCGAATAATAACAACCCCATGGAGCATCTGATTTATATTCTTCTATTACAAACATAATGCTATCAGGTAATAAAAATAACGTACTAAAGAACATTAACAAAAAATAATATTTAACGGGAATTATATCCAATATTAAAAATACAAATTCAATTACCAATAATATTATTCCCAAATAGTCCAATACCTTAAAGACTTTATATAATTTATTATTCTTTGATTTATTTTTCTTATTCAATTTGATTTTCCTCCAGATTATAATTATCCACTAGAAGGATGTAGTCAGTATGATGATGGCCGGTTTCGGCTGGGACGACGCGGCCGGTGAAGGAATATCTTTTTCCGGGAATGCAATCGCTGTCTTTATAAAAAGATTTATAAAAAACAAGCTGCATCTCTTTTATAACGGCCAATTTTTCATCAACAAAAAAATTTTTTGGTTCATCAAAACATATGATTGTTTCAATTTCTTTTGCATCAAGTTCAGGAGTTTCGCCATAATTTGGAGGACCATAATATCCTTTTTCTATGACTTTTCCAGTGATTTTTTCATTCACCTCGAATATCAATTTATTGGAAGAAAAGGTGCCGGAAAGTTTGATCCCATATTTTTTTATATTTTCTGTGTAATCAGGTATTGTTCCCTGTGGCAATGGCTTTGATGAAACATAATAAGTGTAAATGCATTCGGCTGCTTTTCCGATTTTTGTTTTTATGTATTTTGTTTTTTCAAGCGTCAGGATTACTTCGGTATTTTCGTCGGAAGAATCATAATCAATATCTACTTCCGAAACCTTATAACAATTATCATCTTTTATTTTTTCTTCATCACAATAAAAAACAACCGACGCACCTGGATCAAGCTGATAGGTAAAATCATAATATGCATGAGAAAAATTTGCACTCATATTCGGCGAAAGTGAAAAAAGATATTCATTGATTTTTTTATCTTCGTCTATGCAGGCACAGGAACAGGCAAGTCCCCGAAAATTACATTTATCAAGATAAACCAGATTTGATGAATTATTATTTATGATGACCTCTATCTGATTTTTACCCGCTTCGTAAATTTCAAAATAATTTCCTTCTGTTCGTTTTATTCTGATGGAGTTGATGTCGTATCTGGTGCCCTGGTCGATTTTGATTTTCAGATTCAAAGTATCAAGCGAATTGTAATAGGGATAAATCATATAAACATTTCCGGTGCCGGACTTATTGATTACAAGCAGGGCAATGTCCCAGTGATTAAAAGCTTGTATGGATTTGATTTTTTTGCAATGTTCATAAAATTTAGATTTAGATAAATCGCCTTGTAAAATGATTAATTCCCCTTCATCCTGAGGAATAATATCTGTAATCCAAAACTCCTGCCCTTCATCCATTTTTAAAAGCCTGGAATTCATATTAACCGAACAGCCCTGAATCACCCCCGCGAAAACAAGAAAAACCAATAAATAAAACTTTTTCATAAACTTCATCCTATCATACTTCTTTAATTGACCACAGTTACATTATCTTTAAAACAGTAAATTGTCTGGCATTTGTTCCTCTTTCATCAACTTATTCCCATTATATTACACGAAAACCAGAATGTCATATTTAATTACTTATTACGTAAAATTTTTTTTTGAGCCGAAAAACAATTATTTTTCAATCCATTTCCATACTTCTGAAGGATATTTTTTGTAAAAATCTAAATATTCTTGGAGAGAAAATTCATTTTTATGTTTTATAAACTCTGCAAAATATTTCATATAATCTTCAATAAAATATCGCTCAAAATTTTTTTTCTTTCGAAGATAAAAAAAATGACTTCTAATGATCTCTTCCGGATGCAAAAATTTATAAACTGCACTTAATTCAAAATCGTCAATACAAATTGCCAGATAACATTTTTCCATTACAAAATTGATAGTAGGATATTTTTTTCTCTGCAAGGTATAATAAGCACATCCCATTCCATGTATATCAGTTTTAGAAATAATTTCATAATCAAATCTTTTATGAAATTCATAAGCAATACATAATAAATCTTCATTTTTAAGGATATACATTTTTTATATCTCCCAATAATCATTAAATTTCTCACAATCAAATCTGATAAAATTATTTACTTCGTGGAAACGCCAGGTAAAAAAATACATTATCTATATAAGATGGAAAATCATTTTCTAATACAGTAATAACAACTTTAACGTGCTCTCCATAAAAACTCTCGGGGAAATAAAAAAGTTCATAATCATCGCCATCTAAATAAATCGAATTTTTACCTAAGTTTGCGCTAAAAGAAAATTCTGTTCCATCAGATTTAATCAATTTAACAAAGAAAGAGCCTGTATAATTTTTTAATACTGCATTTTTATAATCATACATCATCCCAAATTCAAATCTCTTGTAATCTGTTTTTATCAATGTCTTATTGTTACTTGTATTCGACGGTAAATCTGCATAAAAAACGATTTCATCTTTTATTTCTGTTACATCTGATATTCCATATATATAACCGTTTCTTAATAAATTATCTCTCCATTCTGTAAGATTGGATTCTTCCTCTGAGTTAATCTTAAACGTATCATCATAAACTGCTGGAATCTGAAGATCAAAACGATAATCATTGTTATTCACATTACATGTAAGATAAAAAGATTCTGATTTAGAGATTTTTAAAAAAGTTTCTTTATCTATGTAAAACAAAAAAGAAAGACTATAGCGTTTGTCACCAGAGGCCAGACTGTAATCCTCTGTAGAAATATCTTTACAAAACATTTCTTTAATTTGTAATTCTTTTTCATCATAGTGAATTTTAAATGAAGAAAAACAACCCTTTAAATCTTTATACTTCCACTTTTCACACGACTTAAGAAAATCACAATAAACAATAACGGAATCTGCTAAATTATTTCGATTTTTCTCAACATATTTTGCTACACTACTCCTTGCATATAAGGACCCATAACCCTTGGAATCAAATCCAACTACATGTGGCAAAAAAGATGTCTCATAATTATACATGTCAAAACGAAAAGTTATATGTTCTTTCCTTATAATATTCATCCAGGATTCATATCTTTTTGGAAACTCTGGTAATTCCTGTTCAACAGCAAATAAAAAGAAATATAAAAGAGAAAACAATAGAACAACAAAAACGTTTTTTCTCATTTTACTGATTCCTAATATTTCAAATAATCACACCACTCTTTATGGGCAGAAAAATAATAGACGCCTTCGCCGAGGGTGGTTCCAAAATATAAAACATAATCGGAGGCTTCTATGTCGTAACAATAACTTTTGAACTTTTCTTTTTCTGATTCTGAATAAATAAGTTTAAGACTTTCTGGGAGTGAGCCGTTTTTTACCTTGTAATCATCTATACGCTGCACAAGTTCATTTCCGGCTTTGATTTCTTTTTTATATACTGATTTAAAATCCCTGTTACTGCTTACAGAAATAAAAATGCACAAAAATAGAAAAGCAAGAAAACCTATAACGCCTAAAATAATTAACTCTCTTTTCATCACAATCTCCTTTATTAAATCTGCATATTGCCCAAATTATGATGCAAGGTTATCGATAAAAATATTTCGTTTTTTGGCAGGGGGCTGTTTTTTTTCTTCGAGGGGGACTCCAAGGAGCTCAAATAATTCTATGTAGTCTTGTCTTGGTGTATAATTTTTATATGCCATAAAATAATTCACAGTTTTGCTGGGAAGAATCTGACCCTTTTCGTTGATTATTTTCTGGAGATCTGATTTATAACTTTCATAAAAAGAAAGGCGTTTAGATAAAGTATATGTATCCCAGTCGGCAGGGTGTTTTATTTTAAAATGTTTTTCATAGAGTTTGAGCGATTTTTCATCATATTCATATTCTAATGTGGAATACTGATAACCCAGATAAATGGAAAAATAAACATAGGCTTTCTCTTCCTTCTGCTCATATTCATTTATTAAAACATTAAGTCTTTTTAATTCGACTTCTGCAGTTTTTAAAAAAGTATAATCATCAGCTTTTGAATCTTTCATCAGAAAATGAAACTCTGCCCTGGCATTATCATCAGCCCTCTGTTTTGCCTTTCGTTTATCGTTTATTTCCTGCAGGCAAAACAGTAAAAGCCCCATCACAACCCACAACACAAAAACATGTGCACCCTTTGAGCTTAAAATAGATTTAATCTTTTTGTTATCAACTTTTATTTTCATATTTTTTTACACGCGTTCGATTGTGACAGGCTTTGCGTTCTTTCCCATCACTACTGTGATTTTTGAACCGTCCTTAATCTGGTCTACAGGAACGTATGCAGAATCGATTTTCTTTCCATCAACTTCCACATACTCTACTCCGCGGCAAACGTGGTCAGGATTTTTTACTTCGATGTGAAGATTCATCTTTCTCCAGCGTCGTTCAACCGTAAAGCCATCCCATTCGTGATTGATACAAGGATCAAAAAGCATTCCGTCGTACTGAGGTTTTATACCAAGCATGTACTGTGTGATTGCATAATAACTCCATGTACCGGCACCCGAAAGCCATGATGTTCTTGTATTTCCAGGTCTCTTACTGAATGTTGAATAAGTTGTCTGTCCTACAACATATGGTTCGCTCTGGCGGATTTCTGCCTTATCGTTATATGCAGCCGGAATGGAAGCCTTACAATATTCGTATGCGCGGTCTCCGTTTCCAAGCATTGCTTCTGCAATTACACCCCATCCTTGAGTATGATTAAAGATACCTGCATTTTCCTTAATACCAGGAAGGAATACTACAGAACTCATGATGTCGCTTCTTGTCTTTACAAATGGTGGCGCACAAAGCATAAGTCCATAAGGAGTTGCAAGTTTTTCCTTTACGCTTTCCATACAGATTTTTGCCTGTTCCGGTGTTGCGGCACTAGACATAACAGCCCATACTTGAGTATTAAGATAAATCTGACCTTCTTCTATTGTCTTTGTTCCATAAACTGTACCATCTTCGCCGATTGCCCATACAAACCATTTTCCGTCCCAGCATTTTTTCTGGATGTTTGCATCAAGGGTATCGCGCTGTTTTAATGCCCATGCAGCTTCGTCTTTTTTACCAAGGCGTTCAGAAATGTCTGCATAAGTTGTAAGTCCAAGGCGGAGCTGGAAGGCAACAAAGAGGGATTCACCGTGGTAGCCAAGTTTTAAACAATCGTTCCAGTCTGCCAAAAGTCCGCAAGGAAGACCGTCTACACCCATACGCTCCAGATTGAATTCGAGGGCGCGTTTTAAGTGACCGTATACAGTTGCTTCTCCGCCGTCTGCGTAAGGAACAACCTTATTATAAAAATCAAAATTGCCTGATTCTGCAACATAACATGGAACGGCATTAAAGAACCATTCACAGTCATCTGAGCGGAATTCTTCAGGCTTTGGTGCTTTTTCGTGGCCTGCATTAAAGTCTTTTGAAATAACAGGAACAGCTCCACCGTTCTGACACTGACCGCTTATCATGCGTATAAGGCGTTCTTCTGCTTCTTCGGGGATTGCGGCAGACACACCAAGAATATCCTGAACTGAGTCGCGGTAACCAAGACCATCGCGTTCTCCGTTATAAACAAGGGAAGCAGCACGGCTCCATGCAAAAGTAATAAGACAGTTATAAAGTCCCCATACGTTTACTGTGTGGTTGATGTCTTCGTCCGGAGTGATTGCCTTGAATGAACCAAGGCGTGCATGCCATGCTTTTACAAGCTTTTCGAATTCTTCGTCTGCACGCTTAAAGTTTCCATACTCATTTACAATCTTCTGACCTACTGCAAGCGCATCATCAATTCCGAGCATGAGCATGATTTCTTTTGTTTCCCCCGGATTAAGCTCAAGATCGCCCTGAACAGTACCACAAGAGTTATCGCCGAAGGCTTCTGAATTAGTACATGCACCTTCCATAACTACTTTTGGATGTTCGTAGCTTCCGTATGTACCAATAAATGCTTCGCGGCTTGTATCAAAACCGGTCATCGGGGTTCCGATAAGCGCAACCCACTGACTCATGTAAGCACCGCCGACCTCGTATTCAGGATGCTGAATGTAAAGATTGTCCTGAATTGAATAGCGTAAAAGATTATCGCCTACTTTCTGACCCTTTACGATGAATAAGGAATACTGAAGGTTTACCTGATCCTGAGTTGTATTCCACTGGTTTGTAAATTCACAATAAGAGAATACGCGGATTTTGCGCTTTTTATCGCTGTTGTTTGTTACCTTAAATCTCCAGTATTCAAAATTCTGTCCGAGCGGAACATAATATTTTGTTTCTGATTTAATTCCTTTGTATTCAGAAGTGATCGTTGTATAGGCTGTACCGTGACGGCATTCACTCTTATACTGATCCAATGGCTTTCCTACCGGCTGCCATGATGCAGACCAGAAATCACCGTCATCCATATCGCGGAGGTAAAAATAACGTCCAGGCTGATCCATAGGAATAGAATTAAAGCGGAGACGCATAAATCTTCCCTGCGCACCAGATTTATAAAAGCCGTAACCGCCTGCATTGTTAGTGATTACTGCTCCGTAAACTGTTGAACCTAAATAATTACTCCAGCTTGTTGGAGTATCCGGGCGGGTGATAACATATTCAGCGTTATCATCATCAAAATAACCGTATTTCATCCTGAACCTCAATTATATTTTTTTTATTTTATTAATTATATTACGAAAATCCATATTTTCAATTGAAAAAAACGAATTTATAATTGTACAAATCTATACGGAAAATCCCCTATACACATCAATAGAAACATTTTTTTAGTTTACAATCCAAAAAACTGTGCTATCATAAAATTATAACAATAAAAAAAGTGTGTTGCCGATGAAGAATAAAAGACTTATCAACCCTGAAAAAGCAAAGCTGGTTTCCACCTTTATAATACTGATTGTCGTAATCATTATTGTAATGTTTCTTTCGACAATTCTAATTAATTCAATCAAAAAACAAACTGAAAAATTATATATTTCCGATATGCAGACAATTGTGGAAGGATACGGCCAGATGATATCAGACAGAGCCGAATTATATATCACTTCCCTTTCATCAGTTTACGAAAAAGATTTCTTCGAAAAGGCTTCGGACTCACAGATTTATTCATATCTCACTAAAACAAGGGGTCAGATTCATCCGGATTTTAAACGTTTCTTCTATGTGAACAGGGATTTTATCTATCACGATGCAGACGGCGATGAATATAAGTTCGAAAACACTGATATTTTTAATCCCCTCTTTTTTGAAAATAAGGATTTAATCATTTCTGAAACTCTAAAGAACGAAGAAGCCCCTGAAGAAAGCGAACTTATTTTTGCAAAGGCTGTCAAAGATTCACAAGGAAATGTAAAGGGTGCTTTAGGCGGAACCATCAAATTAGAAAAGCTTAATGACCTTGTAAATCAGATAAAACTTGAAAAAGATCAGTTCCTCTGCATTCTGGATAGCAAAGGATATTTTATCGTTCACACAGATCCTGTATGGCTGTTTAAAAAATTCGTTCCGCCACAGTCTGAATACTCACTTTTATCTACAGAACACATTGCAAAACGCGACTCAGAATATATCGAAAGCATTGATGTAAACGAAGAAAAAATCTCTCTCATCACACAAAAGATACCTCTTCTGGACTGGACGCTCACACTTAAAATTCCACAGAATCATTTTGATAAGCTGTATCAAAAGCACTTGCATAAATTCTTCCTTATAATTGTCATCGCACTTGCAACAATTATTTTGTTCCTTGGAATAGAAATGGCTGTGATGAATTTCTTCCAGAAAAAACAGATGCTCGCTACCCTCTACGATCCTTTAACAAAGCTATGGACAAGGCAGCATTTTGAACACGAAGCAACAAAACTTTTAAAACATAATCAGAATTCTAAATTCATGCTTATAGAGTGTGATATCCGCGGATTTAAATTCATCAATCAGAATTACGGGGAAGAAGCGGCAGATAACCTGATAAAATATCTTGCAGAACAGCTTCAGAGTATTTCCTTCAGGATGAATGCGCTTGTAGGACGAGGATTTGCCGATCACTTTTATTTCTTTATTAAGGTAAGTTCCATCCACAATGCGATGAACGTATTTAAAAACGAAAACGAAAAGCTTTCCGAAGAAATCAAAGCTTATGATATTCCATTCTTCCCAAAATTCGGTATTGCATTTTTGAGCGCTAAAGGAAGGGAACAGACAACTACAATCCAGGAACTCATCGGTCAGGCTTCTTTTGCAAAGAGCACGATTAAAGACAACATGCTCACACAGTATTCTATCTACAATTCGCGCCTGCTCGAAAAAATCAACAAGGAAAGATTCATCGAAAACAATATGGAAGCCGCTCTGGAAAAAGGCGAATTCTTTGTGATGTATCAGCCTAAGATTGAACTGATTTCTGATAAGGTCGTTGGTGCCGAAGCGCTTGTAAGATGGAACAGCCCTAATCTTGGAATTGTGATGCCCGATGAATTTATTCCGCTTTTTGAACGCAACGGATTTATTAAAAAGCTTGATTATTATGTTTACGACAGGGTATTCGCCTTCCTTCAAAAGCAGATTGATGAAAACCGCACTGTTGTCCCGATTTCTGTAAATATGTCCAGAAGTCACAGTAAGCCTGAAAAATTTATGCACGACTTTATGACTTTGTTCAGAAAATACAACATCCAGCCTTCCCTCGTAGAAGTTGAAATTCTTGAGCGCTCATTTATGAACGGAAACACCCTTCGCGAATTTACCGAGCTTTTACATAAAGAAGGATTTACGGTTGCAATGGATGACTTTGGTAGCGGTGAATCTTCGCTCAACATGCTCACACAGATTCCGGTTGATGTTTTGAAATTCGACAGAACCTTCCTTGTTTCTTCAACAACACAGTCGGGCACAATCGATTCTACTTCTGCAAACTTTATAGAAAAGCTGATTGAATTGAGTAAGAACTTAAAGAAACAGACGATATTCGAAGGAGTTGAAACACAGGCCCAGATTGATTTCCTTAAATCGATTGACTGCGACCAGGTTCAGGGCTACTTCTTCTCTAAACCATTATCTGAACGCGACTTTATAGATTTTATCGAGCGGCCATGAAAATCGGAAATCCGTTAAAAAAAAGTGTCCGTCGGGACACTTTTTTAGGATTATCAACATGCCCTAGAGCTGTGACAACTGTTTATTCAAAAGCTCTGTCGCCTGGCGTGGGTTTGCCTTTCCACCTGACACTTTCATAACCTGACCCATGAGCCAGCCTACTACGTTTGTCTTTCCTGATTTATAATCTTCTACTGCTTTTGGATTTGCGGCGATGACATCCTGTACCATCTTTTCGATTGCACCACTGTCGCTCACAACTTCCATTCCTTTTTCTTTGATGATATCGGAAGGCATTTTATTTGTAGAGAGCATTTCGGCAAATACTTCTTTTCCCTGTTTTGATGTAATCTTTCCGTCTTCGAGTGCATCTGCAAGCTCTGCAATATGAGCCGGTGTGATTTTTATATCGTTGATTGTTTCTTTCTTTTCGTTTAATACTGCAAGAAGCTCTGCAAGGATGAGGTTTACTGCCTTTTTAGGATTCTTTGATTTTTGAGCAGCGTCTTCGAAGAACATTGCAAGGTCTTTTGTAGAAGTGATTGTTTCTACGTCGAAGTCTGTCATACCGTACATCTTCTTATAGCGCTGGCGTTTTGCTTCAGGAAGTTCACCAACAGCTTCTTTTGCATTTGCAATGAGTTCTTCGCTTACTGTAAATGGTTTGATGTCCGGTTCTGTTGTAAAGCGATAGTCTACAAATGAGTTTTTTGTACGCTGAACAACTGTCTGACCTTCTGCTTCGTTCCAGCCCATTGTTACCTTAAAGCCAGGGTTAAATTCCTGACGGTCTTCCTGGAATTCTTTAAGCTGGCGCTGAGCTTCGTAAGTACATGCATCACGGATTGCCTTGAATGAGTTTAAGTTTTTAATTTCGGAAATTGGTGTGTGCCAGAGCTTTCCGTCTTCCCAAACGTTGAGGTTGATGTTCGCATCGCATCTCATATTTCCTTCTTCGAGGTTACCGTTTGTAACTTTTACATAACGAAGGATTTCCTGAACAGTCTGCATGAATAAAGCAGCTTCTTCGGGACTAGTCATATCCGGTTTTGTTACGATTTCTATAAGTGGAGTTCCACAGCGGTTATAGTCGATGTATGAGTGTGCACCCTGAAGGTGAAGAGATTTTCCTACGTCCTCTTCAAGATGGATTCTTTCTACGCGGACACGGCGGTATTTTTCGCCATCCTTATCGATGATGCAGTCTTCGCCTTTAAAGTTCTTGTCGCGGCATTTTTCTCCGCCCGGCTGTTCATCTTTAGGAAAGCTTCTGAATGGTAAATCAACATAACCGTCTGTACAAAGAGGAATATCGTACTGTGTAATCTGATAGCCTTTTGCAAGGTCAGGATAAAAATAATGCTTACGGTCAAATTTTGTAAAGCGTGCGATGTTACAGTTCAAAGCCTGACCAGCAACTGCTCCCAAAGAAACATAGCCTTTAGAAATACGAGGCATTGCTCCGGGAAGTCCAAGACAAACAGGACAGACACGTGTGTCGGGCATTCCACCATAGCGGTTTTCGCAGGAACAGAAAGCCTTTGTTTTAGTTAAAAGCTGAGTATGGATTTCGCAGCCGATTACAATTTCCCACTTGTCTATCATAAAATTCCTCTGTTTTGTATACAAAATTAATAATAAATCATTATACAAAAAAAAGGATTTTAAGTAAATGCAGAAAAGATGCTCATCAGACGGCTAAGAGGAATATCAGTTTTGTAAAAATATTATTAATCCTGCCAGCGGGTATATTTTTCGCACTCAAGGATTTTTCTGGCATTGAGCACGCGTTCTTTTGTAGGACTTTCTGTGTCTTTAAGAGGATAATCAATTCCAAGGTCTTTATACTTTATGATTCCAAGTCCGTGATAAGGAAGCACCTCTACCCTTTCTACATTACTAAGCGTACGGATAAAATCGCGTGTCTGGGTAAGATATTCATCGTTATCTGTAATGCCCGGGACAAGTACGTGGCGGATCCAGATAGGCTTTTTAATTTCGTCAAGATAAGCAAACATTTCGCGGATATTTTTTCCAGACTGACCGGTAAGCTTTATGTGTTCTTCTTCGTTTATGTGCTTTATATCCATTAAAAGTATGTCTGTTACTTCCATGAGCTTTTTAAACTTTTCGAACCATTCGCCCTCTTTTGTAAAAGGAGCTCCCGAAGTGTCTATGCAGGTGTTGATGTTTCTTTTTTTACATTCAGTAAATAATTCCAAAAGAAAATCAAGCTGGAAAAGTGGTTCACCACCGCTTACGGTAATTCCGCCTTTTTTCCCCCAGTAGGCACGGCAGCTTTCTGCTTCGCGTAAAAGTTCTTCTACGGTGTAGAGTTTTCCATCAGTCATCTTCCATGTGTCTGGATTGTGGCAGTATAAACAGCGTAAAGGACATCCCGAAAAGAAAATAATAAAACGGCTTCCAGGTCCGTCCGCACAACCAAAACTTTCTAACTGATGAATGTATCCCTGCATATTTTATTCCTTAAAATTTTATTTTTACTCTGATTATTAATCTGGACACTCTAGGCCAGTGTCTTTTTAATGTATTCGTAAAGGAACTCTACGGTTGCTTCTATTCCAAGTCTGCTTGAGTTTATGCAGATGTCGTATGTTTTAGATTCGCCCCACTTACTCTTACAAAAATAATCATGATAAGCTTTTCGTTTTTTATCGTGACGTTCGATTGCCGCGCGGGCTTTCTTTTCGTCCATATTTCTTACCTGCATGATTCGTTTAATTTTTTCGTCCATGTCGGCCAGAATAAAGATTGAAACAAAGCCTTCCATTCCGCGGAAAAGCTCATCGGAACAGCGGCCAACAACAACAAAAGAATCTCCATCAGCTGCCTTAGATTTTAAAAGCCCGAACTGAAGTTCAGCTACATTTTCTTCGGGAGAATTTGAATATCCTTTAACCTTACGGCTGAAAAAACGCTTTCTTGGAACTTCATCATATTTCTGAAGATTATTTGTATCTATGTTTTTTATTTTTCCAATTTCATCAAAAAGATTTCGGTCATACAGAGGAATATCGAGTTTTTCTGCAAGCTTTTGTCCTATTTCATGGCCTGCACTTCCATACTGACGACCAATCGAAATGATAATCTGTTTATCCATAATCACCTACAAATCATTTAAATAACTGTTATAAATATCTTACAAAGATATAAAGCGTACAAATTCCCATTACAATAATTGTAGCTGGGACTGCCTTTCTACAATACTCTTTCCATCCCACAGGATATCCGGCTTTACCAGCAACAGAGGTTCCTACTACATTCGCGCTTGCACCGATTGGTGTTGCACTTCCCCCTATATCTGTTCCCATGGATAAGGCCCACGTCATTGTAGGAAGGCTTACGCCTGTAGTTACGCTGAGTGACTGGATGACAGGAATCATCGTAGCAGCAAAAGGAATATTATCTATAAAGGCACTTGCAATTGCAGAAACACAGATAATAATCGCTATCATTAAGTATACATTGCCTCCCGAGATTTTTCCAATAAATCCTGCAACAATCTCGAGTATTCCTGTCTGTTCAAGACCTCCAACTACCATAAATAGCCCTGTAAAGAAAAGAAGAGTTTTATAATCAACCTTTTTAAGAATTTCTGGTATGTGTCGCGGAGCTGCTATAAGAGTGAGCACTGCTATAAAAGTTCCGATGGTTGCAACTGTAAGTCCTGTTTCTGAATGAGTTACTAAAAGTACAACCGCAATCAAAAAGATTATTATACTAAAGATAAATCCTCTTTTATCTGTGATTGCAGATTCAGGGCTTGGGAAATGTTTTGTATCTACCTGCTCTTTTACCTTTAAATCTTTTTTATAGGAAAAGAAAAAGAACACAATCGTGATTACAAGACAGATTCCTGCCATTGCACCTGTATTAAAGAAGAAATCAGAGAAAGAATATCCAAGACTTGTTCCGATGATGATGTTTGGAGGGTCGCCGCACATTGTAGCAGAACCACCAAGGTTAGCGCAGAAGATTTCCGACAAAACCATTGGAAGAGGATTAAACTTTAAAAGCTGGGAAAGTTCAATCGTAACGGTTGCAAGAAAGAGGATAACTGTGATGCTGTCTATAAACATTGCAAGAATGGAAGACATAATCATAAAGCTTACAAAAACCGGAAGCACTTTATAATGCACTGCCTTTGCAAGCCTCATACAAAGCCATCTGAAAAATCCAACTCGTGCCATACCTTCTACCATTATCATCATGCCGGCAATAAAGATGATTGTAGCCCAGTTTATACCGCCGGTGCTTTCTTCTGCCGCATGCTGAACAATCCAGAAGTCCATAGAAATAATACTTTTTACATTAAGGGTTTTCATAACGGCATCCATGCTGTGCATTCCAAGTCCAAAGACTAAAAGCAGTGTGAGGATACCGCAACCCATTGTTATAACATGCCTTTCGAATATTTCCAGAATGATTAATATAAACATTACTAAAAATAATGAAACAGCAATAATCTGTGATACTAACATAATATGAGATTATAATGATTGGTAAAACTAAAATCAAACACCTGTGATTTTAATATGGGTGCACATTGCAACATGGGTGCACATTGCAACATGGGTGCACATTGCAACATGGGGTGTACATTGCAACATGGGGTGTGAACGCTTAATTCTGGGTCAGCCTTAATGATTTTTCTTTCCGGCCTGGATGTAGCCCATGTGGACTTTGTCTTTACGCGACAGTCGTTTTTCTGCAGAGAAAGATTCTTCCTCGCGGTGATTTTTTCCTTCGTGATTGTGGCGGGGAGTTTTATCCCAGACCGGAATGGCGGGATGAGGGTCGCCTTTAAGAGCGTAGGAAAGCCATTCCGGTGGTTCAGGTACTTCGAACTTAAGATGCTCGTGAGTAAAGGGATGGTCGAATTCTAATGTGCGCGCATGGAGGCATAACCTGTGGAAGGGATCTGTATGGGCACGGTGTTCTTCGTCTCCGCATAAAGGGTATCCGTGTGCCGCAAGGTGTGCCCTAATCTGATTTTTTTTACCTGTATCGAGGGAAAGTTCAAAAAGAGTGTGAGTCGGCCCTTTGGCAATTTTCTTATAGAAGGTCCTTGCCTTTACGGTTTTTATTTCGTGCCCGTTTTTATCTTTTGCACCCTTTTTTGGAACATAACCAACGTTGTGAGCATTCTGTGCAAGTTCATCATCAATCAAACCTTCATCACTCAAAAGCTCTTTAGAATTTTTATTATCGCGTGGATTTTCTGCAAGTGCATGGTAAAGTCTTTCTGTTACCATCGTGTGCCAGCTGTTCATAATCACATCGCAGGCATTTTCTGTTAAGGCAAACATCATCACACCGCTTGTATCACGGTCGAGGCGGTGAACAATATACGGCTTATGCTTTGAATTGATTTTCCCCTGCTTTCGTAATATATCCTCTAAAACTGACAGTGCTGTCCGGCTTTTGCTTCCGGGGTACGGGACAGATAAAAGGCCCGAAGGTTTATTTATTATAACAAGCCATTCATCATGATAAAGGATTTCTATTTTTTCGTGACCGTAATCAGCTTTGTGTTCGCGTTTATATAATGTTGAAGCTTTTACGTAAGCCATATTATTCTCCAGTTTTCTTCTGCGGATTTTTCCGGCATGTATTTCCATACCAATTCTCCCGCATATTTTTCCGTCAAAAATCTTCCGCGGTTTTTATATATCTAAAATATCAAGGACTTTTTCTGCAATATAATCAGCACCTGCCGATTCCAGTTCTTCCCTCGTGCCATAACCATAAAGAACTCCGCACGCTTTTACCCCGTTCTGATGAGCACCTTCAATATCGTAGTGGCGGTCACCAATCATAAGAACTGATTTTTTATCAGGATTACCACATCGCTCAAGAGCATAGGCAATGATTTCTTCTTTTGAACTTCTGGTCAAATTCATATTGCTGCCACAGATAAAATCAAAATAAGAGGCAAGCTTAAAATGTTCCAGAATTCTGATAGAAAATTCTTCTGCCTTGGAGGTTGCAACTAAAAGATGTTTACCGCGATTTTTTAATTCTTTGAGCATCTGTTCGATTCCATCATAAACCTGATTTTCAAAAAGCCCTTTTACCGAAAAATGTTCCCGGTATTTTACAATGGCATCTTTTATACTATCTTCCGGGAACCCCAGCTGATTTTTAAACGTATCGTGAAGCGGCGGACCAATAAATGTACATAATTTTTCGTAAGAAGGAACTTCTTTCCCAAATGATTTGAGCGCATGAATAAATGAATTAGTAATCCCTTCTGCCGGATCCGTGAGCGTCCCATCCAGGTCAAATAAATAATAATCGAACATGAATATATAATAACGGATTATGGTTTTGAGTCAATTGGGCTGTGGTATTTATGTCTATCCTTAATAAATCACATTATCTCTATCCGCATAATAACGTCTTATCTCTATCCTTAATAAGGCAATTTCCTCATTTAACAAAAAAAATCATTTACAGATATCAGAGTTTTTTTTATAATTAGTATAAGAGTTTCTCCCTATGGGGATGAAGCAAAACCGTATCTACGGCTAGGAGTAAATAAAAAAATGAGATTAATCATCAGACCTGATTATGACACTGTCTCTAAATGGGCAGCAAATCACATTGCTTCAAGAATCAACGAAGCAAATCCTACAAAAGACAAACCATTTGTTATCGGACTTCCAACCGGCTCTACCCCGCTGGGAACTTACAAAGAGCTTATAAATCTTTACAAAGCCGGAAAAGTTTCGTTCGAAAATGTTGTTACATTCAACATGGATGAATATGTAGGAATCCCCGAGGATCATCCGGAAAGTTATCACAGCTTTATGTGGAATAACTTTTTCAGTCATATAAATATCAAAAAAGAAAATGTTCACATCCTTAATGGAAACGCTAAGGATATAGAAAAAGAATGTGCTGATTATGAAAAAGCAATCAAAGATGCAGGCGGAATCAGACTTTTTATGGGAGGAGTTGGAGTTGACGGCCACATCGCATTCAATGAACCGGGCTCTTCTCTCAAAAGCCGTACAAGACAGATGACACTCACACACGACACAATCATCGTAAACAGCCGCTTCTTTAACCACGATGTAAACAAGGTCCCAAAGACTGCCCTTACAGTTGGGGTTGGAACAGTATGCGACTCAGACGAAGTTATGATTCTGATTACAGGCCACAACAAGGGTCTTGCATTAAAGCACGCTGTAGAAGAAGGAATCAGCCAGATGTGGACCGTAAGCGCCCTCCAGATGCACCCGAATGCAGTTATTGTCTGCGATGATGATGCAACAGACGAGCTTAGGGTTGGAACCGTAAAATATTTTAAGGATATTGAACAAAAGAACTTTAATAATGAAATTTGACAAATCCTCCGTTTTAAATAAAATAAGGATTTAAAACAAAAACACCGCTTCGGATGAAGCGGTGTTTCGATTTAACAAAGTTCAAAAGAATTAAAAATTTGTATGACAATACACAGTTTGTGTTGTCCCATCATCAAAATAAAAAATCTGTTTACAATTTGAATCTGAATTACGGGTGAGATAATAACCAGCTCCAATATCCACATATGCCCGATTATTTATAATACCATAACTCCAATTTGTATTTCCAAAACCTTCCATGTCTGTAGGAATAACCTTAACCATATTGTATGTAGCAATAAGTTGTCCATCACTAAGAGTATACGCTTCGGCTTTTATCATCTTTGTAAACTTAGGATTATCCAGAATAGCATATTTCACGATACAAATATCATCATCTTCTTCTGTATAACCAGCGGCAAGCATTTCATTTTTGGTAAAATAAAAATGACCATATAAATCATAATAACATGTAGTTGTACTTCAATTTCCTTCATGCCATTCCGGTTCTTCAGTGCCTCCTGCTCCGCTTTGCGCATCATTTTTACATCCGATAAATCCAAACACCATTGCTATTGAAAACAACAAACATAAAATTACTTTTCTCATATTCTCCTCCAGGAAAAAGTTTATCTCTCTTCCATTATATATATATATATATATTCACAAGAATTTTTTTTGGGATGAAAAACTGCTGTCTTATTGATAATAATTCAAGACTTGTATTTAGAAACATTGACATATGACAGTTAATGCCTTAGAATCTAGTCAGATTGACTAAGACTAACCTGACTAAGCATGTAAACACATGGAGGTCAATATGTGTAAGATGAATGTTTTAGAAGCCAAAACAAATTTTTCAAAAATCATAGCATTGCTGGAACGCAGAGAAGAAAAAGAAGTAATAGTTGCAAGAGCCGGAAAACCTGTTGTAAAGATTACGCTTTATGAAGAGCCAAAAAGCTTTGATAGAATTTTTGGAATTGCAGAAGGCAAATTTGTAGTACCGGATGATTTTGACGAACCAGATGATGAAATTGCCCGAATGTTTGGAATGATAGATTAATCAGTAAGGGAGAGAAAATATATGCGACGGAATGAACTTTTACTTGATACTCACATTATTCTCTGGATGATTGCAGGAGACAAAAGATTATCCCAAAAAGCAAGAAACATTATAAAAGCCAACATCGGCTCTATCTATTACAGCATCGCCTCAATGTGGGAAACACAGATAAAATACGACAGAAAAAAACTGCCGATTTCCGGAATAGAATTTATGCATTACTGCGAAGAATCCGGTTATCACAAGCTGCCAATAGACGATTTACATGTAAAAGAGCTTGCCGGCTTAGAGCGCGATGAAGCAGCCCCTCCACATAGTGATCCTTTTGACCGCATAATGCTTTCGCAGGCCAAGGCAGAAGGCTTTACCTTTTTGACCCATGACCCTTTTTTCCGCGGTTACAATGAGCCTTGTGTGGTAGAAGTTTAATCCAGTTATCTGGCATAATAATATGTCAAAGTAGTTCCATCATCAAAATAATAAACTGCTTTTGTATTATAATAATTAGGCCTATCATTTACCAGACTAACCTGCCAGGGTGTAACAGGTACAATAATTGCCCTATTCCTTATAATTGCACCGCCTTCATTCATCAAGGAGTTAACATCTCTTCCCATTGTATGTGCTTCCTCAGAATGAATCAATTCATTATCCGCAAGATTATATGCTTCTAATTTTACACATTCTGAAAACTTCGGATTATCCAGATAAAAACAATCACGATAATAACAACTTTCTTCATCAACATTTGCCTCGCTAACTTCTTCCCAAGAAAAATATACATGGGGATTATTGAGACTATCCACAATAAGTTCTCCCTTATACCAATTTCCTGCATGCCATTCTGGTTCATCAGAGCCTGTACTTCCATTTGGTGCATCATTCTTACATCCGGTAAATCCAAATACCATAGCCAGCACAAAAATACTTAAAATCAATTTTCTCATTTTTTGCTCCTTAAAAAACTTGGTTTCTTTCTTCCATTATATATATATATATATATTCGCAAGGAATTTTTAATTTTGAATTTGACATACGTATAATATACGTATATATTAATAAGTATGGAGGAACGATATGACAAAGCTTGAAATTGAACGAAAGTTCAAGAAAGCCGGCTGGAAGATCGTTCACGGTGCGGCGCATGATCTAGCGGTTAGTCCAACAGGTCAAAAAGTGCCTATTCCACGCCATACTGGAGACATACCGACGGGTACGGCTCAAAAAATTCTGAAGCAGGCTAAGCTGCAATAGGAGTTTTGGGTAGGCAGAAATGCCTGCCCTTTATTTGGAGGCTTTTTTATGAAATATGTATATCCTGTAATTTTTGAAAATGATGATGGAAAAGTCGGTGTTACAGTTCCGGATATTCCATCTACTTTTACTTTTGGTGATGATATGGCTGATGCAATTTATATGGCACAAGATGTCATTGCAATGATGCTCGCAACCTATGAAGATGAAAATAAAGAAGTTCCAAAACCAAGTAAGATTGAAGATATAAAAACAGATGGAATAATTTCTCTTGTTGTAGCGGACACTGATGAATGGCGAAAACTTGTTGATAATAAAGCTGTAAAGAAAACCCTAACAATTCCAAGCTGGTTAAATACTAAAGCAGAAAAAGCAGCTATCAACTTTAGCCAGACATTGCAGGAAGCACTTTGTACCAAACTGGGGATTTCTATTTAAAAAATAATGTATTCTAAAAGACAATTATTCTGTGCCAGCTTTATTCTTAACAATTAGATCAATCATGTTAGATATGATTGCTAATTCATTTTTTTCGAAATTATTCATTTTTGTAGCAAGTTTAAAAACTTCAATGGAAAATGGACTTTTATGTGTGATTGAAGATTCAATTTTTGTATCATAACCGTTAATAAGAAAATCTACACTTACATCTAACGCCTTAGCTAATTTCAAAGCTTTATCGGCTGGTGGCATTGATCCTTTTGTCTTCAAATAATTACTAATTGTACCCGAATTTATATTCGTTAAAGCTGCTAATTGTATTGTTGTAAGATTTTTACAATACATTGCTTCTTTTAGATTTTCATTAAAACTCATAATATATTACTATGATAGTAATTTTTTACTATATAAGTTTTTAAATTAGACAGATATACCTAGTTAAGATATAATTAGTATTATATACTACATAGGATTCACTTAAGTAAAATATTACTAGTTTTATAATTATTTGGAGGATTAGAAATATGAAAAAAATAATTTTATTATTTTGTGGATTAATACTTTTTATAAGTTGTTCTACTTCAACTGATTCAAACAAAAAAACTACTACTCAAATACCTGAAAATAAATACTATTCAGTAACAATACTAAATGGAATCACAAATGGTACTATTACTACGACAAAAACAAATTTTTCTTCCGGAGAGTTAGTAAATATTTTTATTACACCATATGGAAAAGCACAATTAGGTAAAATAGAAGTAAAAACTATAGACGATATACCATTAACTCTTACCGGAAATAAAAATACTAAAACTTTTATCATGCCTAAAACTGATGTAACTATATTCGCAACATTTAATTTACCCCCTTCTTCACCAATTCATTATCTTCAAGAAGGATTTAATGGAACAGCAGGAACATTTTCTCGGTATATAACATTTGGTTCATGGCCACAAACACTTAAATCTGATCAAGTTCTCATTGATGAAGAAGAATCTATTGATGTTGGATTTTACACATATTATAAAGGAAGTGATAATGAATGGTATTCGAAAAAGCTAATTGATTACAGTACAAACTATGCATACTTAAAAGTTGAACCTATACGATGGAGGATTCTTTGTTCTGATTTTGACCATGATAATAACAGTTCTACTACTGGGAAAAAACTATTACTTGCGGAAATAGGTTTAGATACATGTATGTTTTATGATTATGAATCAGTAAATAGAAAAATAAGTAACGAAACAATATATCCAAGTAATTATCAACATTCAAGAATCAGAGCATATTTAAATGGCATTTCATATGTGATTAAACTTTCAAATACTTCTGAACAAACTGCGAATAACGAATTTATGTATAAAGGTTTTCTACAGACCGCATTTTCAGAAGATGAACAAAAAAAGATATTAACTACAAAAGTTATAAATAATATTCAAAGTTTTTTACCCGTTAATTATACTAGTCTTGACAGTTCTGTCCAAAATGGTTGGTGGAATTCAGGAAATAATCCATATATTGATAATAGTTATCTTAATGATAAGATTTTTTTATTAAGTAATTATGAATTTACGACTTTTTTTGGAGGATTCCAAGAAAATGGAGATCACACCCCTGCTATTAGAAATAATCTTTCTGTCTATTATAATAATGGAATTCCGTATCAACCTAAAAATCAACCTAATTTTGCAATGCCCTGGTGGTTACGCTCCCCTGATTTTAACAAAAACTATGTAATTAATTGTGTTGCGAAAAATGGAACAGCATATTCTAATCCAGAAAATTGGGTTACAGCAACAGTTATAGAAGTAGTTCCAGCATTATGTATTGATTAAGTTTCCTTTACTAAATATAAAAACATTTTATTATAAACATTTAAACAAAAACACCGCTTCGGATGAAGC
>JAEESN010000011.1 GCA_016286365.1 Treponema sp. | reverse complement strand
ATTTGGTTGAATATATTACATATTACAACACAGAGCGTATTAAAATGGGATTAAACGGCCTGAGCCCTATTGAATTTAGAGCTCAATATGCCGCATAATTTTGTCTATAAAAAAGGGTTCAGTTCACGGGCGTTCCGCACTTCGCTACCGCTCATCCACCCAAGCTTCGCTTGCCTTCGCAGCACAGCTGCTCGGAGATTCGCTCAAAATGCTCCACCGGAGCATTTTGCCGGCTTTCAGCCGTCGCTCCCTAGGTGGACTGCTACGCAGGTGCTCCATACCCTAACGCAGAGAATTATTTACAAATATTATGTTGACTCATATAATGATTGTTATGTGGACGCCCGCACTGGGGCGCTTAAGGTAAAATGAAAAAAGTATTTAGTTATATAAGAAAATTATTATTTATTCTAATATTTACATTTAGTTCTGCTATTTTTATTTATAAGGAATTTATAAATTTAAGTTTATTAATTAATTCTCAAGAAATAACTGGAAAAATAGAAGAAGTAAAATATACACATACTAGACGTCGTTCTCATTATTGCACTGTTTATTTTGAATATGAAATCGAAGGAATAAAATATGAAAATAATGTAACGTTCAATTGGATGATTATAGACCGTATAAATAATTCCATCGTAAATGAATATAGAAATGGTGCTCAAATAATAATTGCTTATGATGATTATGGAAATTTTCAAGTAAAGAATAGAATAAAAAAAGAATTTATAATCTATTTAATTTATCTTCTAATGAGCATTGCATTTTTAAGTTTAGGAGTTTATTTATTTCTTTTAAATTTCCCCGAAAAGAAAAAAGTCAGTATTTATATACAGAATACTAATTATAAAATTAAAGAAATAAAAAAGTTGGAAAATATTCCAAGTCATATAAATATGCTAAAACAAAATAAAATAATTTGTTTTGGAATAGGAAGTAATAAAGATTTTATAGAATTTAGTTATAATGGAAAAGAATTTATTGAAAGAAAATCAAAAAATTCAAAAGAAGAAGAAATAATAATTAATGATGAATCTGAACTTGAAAAAATAATAAAAATAAAATTAAATGAAATTGAAAGAAAAGCATAACAAAGGTTCGTAGCCGACAGCGGAACAATCAATTGTTCCGAGCCATTATTTCGATGAGCCTAAAAAATACTGTTGCATTTTTCTTAACGGCTCTTCGATTGTAGGCAGGTACAACCAATTGTTATGCTCACACCCCACTGGCGTGGTAAGGTTAAAAAATGAAAAAACTATTTTTAATATTTTTGTGTACTGTTTCTGTAAATCTTGTTGCTTTTGCATCTTCTGACGGAGTATTTTTCGGTTTCAATTCTTGGACACACGAAGAACTTGATGATGTCGGAAAAATTAGAACCTACTCTACCACACGGATTTTGTATGACAACGGCAGGTATTACGTAATGCCGGAAAATGATTGTCTACATTTGTGCGTAAACCAAATGAGTATCAACACTCTAAATCAGATAGATCTTAAAAAGACTGGGCAAAAGCTGGAAGTTCATACTGTAGAAGATGTGAATTTTGAATCTTGGTTTACATTTGAAAAAGAAGGAAAAAACTTTTTTATAACAATCGAAGGCGATTTGGGCGGCGTTATCGATTCTTTTAAAACGGAGCAAACTGCTTCAAAAATCAAGATTTCTTACAAAATCAGGCGACCAATCCGAGATGAATTTGGAGAAGCCTCTGGCAAGTATTATGAAATTGAAAGCTGCTCGGACACATTTTTTAACACAAGCCGCTCTGTGCTGAATGAAGCTGTAGTCTATAGTTTTAATTTTGCTTTGGACAATCCAGATTATTGTTTTACTGAGTTAAATGAAGACTTAATTTCTCAAATTTTAAAGCCGGAACTCCGGATTTTGAGAAACTTGATTTATGCTCGCCACGGATATATTTTTAAAAGCAAAGATTTGAGGTATTTATTTACACATTTTTTAAGAAACTATAATCCATCAATTTCTGACCAGAATGATATAGAACTTAGCGAAAAGGAAAAAGAATTAATACGGTTAATTCAAAAATATGAAAATAGAAATTAGAGATTTATATAAAATGAATCTTTATGATAGGATATAAAGTATAACAAAGGTTCGTAGCCGACAGCGGAACAATCAATTGTTCCGAGCCAATATTTCGATGAGCCTAAAAAATGCTTTCGCATTTTTCTTAACGGCTCTTCGATTGTAGGCAGGTACAACCAGTTGTTATGGCGACGCCCGCACTGGGGCGCGAGGTTATGGAATGAATAAAAAAAATATTATAAAAATTATTTTTCTTTTTCTCTTTATTAATGCTTATTGTCTTTCTCCAGAAGAGGAATATGATTTTCTAATAAAAGATTTGTATAATTTTTCAACCTACGCTTATAAAGGAACATTTGATTCTGATGCAGATAAAACCGATGGAAAAATAAATCTCTCGCAAGGTAATCTTCAAGAAACAAATAATTATTTGGATATTGCCATTCAAGGAAGTGGATATTTTAAAGTAAAAGATGAAAATGGTGATGTATATTACACAAGATATGGAAATCTTTGTTATGACAGTGAATACTGCTCTCTGTATGTTTTAGTTGACAAAAAAAAATTTTTTCTGGATTTAAAACCACTTCCTAAGTATGTTTTTGTGTCTGATGAAATTCGAATTCACAGGGATGGAAGTGTTGAATGTGTAATTCCTGAAGAAAAAAGCAGTGAAAATGACTACAAGATAAAAGACTTTAGCATGTCCGAAACGTTTAAATCAAAAAAACGGATTAGGGGGAAAAAAGCAACCTCTGATGAAAAGATGGAAGAAATAATAAAGGATCAAAAAAAAGAAGAAAAAAAGGAAATTATAGATAAAATAATTTTATACGACATTAGGGAAGCTAACATAGATTTCTATGACGGGTATCTCATAAAAACAAAAGCTTCTCCTGATGTAATTAACGATACTCATTTTATAATCGGTGCATTAGAAATGAGCAATGTCCTTATTGATAAAGTCTTGATAAGAATGTTATTCATAATTGAAAAATTGGATGAAAGTAAAATAAAACAAAAGGAAGTAAAAAAATATTTAATACAAAAAATGCTTGATCCTGATTTTATTCGATTAAAATTATTTGGTTATTTTTATGAAGAACATCCAAATCTGATTAATATTAACGGATTAAAAGAGTATGTACATTTTCTTGAGCGTACTTATGAATAATCACATAACAAAGGTTCGTAGCCGACAGCAAAATAACCAGTTGTTATGGTGGCAGTCCAATGGGCTGTTTATTATGGAAGGAAAATGAAAAAACTAACTGTATTATTTTTATTGCTTTGTATTTTTTTTGTCTCATGTACGCATAAGCAAATACCATATAACCAAGAACAATGGGTAAAGGGCAAAAATCGTTTTTATATGACTGATTCAATTATTGAAAAGCTTAATGATGAAAAACCAAAGAGATCAGAAATATTTGACTTACTTGGTAAACCTAAACTTGAAGGAAATATCACAGATAATGTAGTTTCTTATTTCTTAAAATCCGAAGGCTTTTTTACAATCTGGGAATTAGTAATTGATTTTGATGATGATGGTAATTTTAAATCCGCCCAAGTCTGCCGCGAAGATTAGAAATGGAAATCATGATGATTTCTGGAAATTAAAAATAGAAAAAAGAAAAGATATGAAGATATCTACTTTGATAGATTACCTCGACAGTCTTTGAATGGGTAAGTATAATGTATTCAAAACGAGATTTCGTAAGAATCTTATTTGAGGATAAATGAAACAAGAAAGCATTCCAAATCCTAATTTAATTTTCCCCATTAAAAATCTAGATTCAATTACTTATGTAAAAACATCAATCAAAAATCCAAATATAATAGTTGGGGATTTTACATATTTTGCGGATAAGGATTTTGAAAAACATGTTACGCATTTGTATGAATGGAACGGCGATAAACTGATAATCGGAAAATTCTGTCAGATAGCTGCAGGCGTAGAGTTTATAATGAACGGTGCAAATCATTGAGAAATTAGTGTAATAATATTTTTGGAGGGTTGAAATAAAATGAACAAATCCTGGTCAGATAAAAACAAAAAAATGCAGACTCTGATTTCTAAAGAGGCGACTTTTGATGAAGGAATAAAAGTTCTTCTTGAGCTGCGTGCCGAGCTGTTTGAGCAGATAACTTCTATCGTAAAAACTTTTCCTCCGGAAGCATTTTATCAGATGCCGTTTGGTGATGGGGAAGGAAGTCATCATACAACTCTTACCTGGTCGCTCTGGCATACATTCCGCATTGAAGATATTGTTGTGCACTCCTTGATTTTGAATGATGAACAGATTCTTTTTACAGATAGCTGGCTTGAAAAAACAAAGGCAAAAATCATCACAACAGGAAACGAACTTTCCGCAGATAAGATGATTGATTTTTCAAAGCAGCTTGATATCAAAAACACTTATGATTATTGCAAAGCCGTGATGAACTCGACAAACAAACTCTTAAAAAATCTCACATTTGCAGACTTAAAAAAGAGTTTCACCGACGAAGATAAAACGCGCCTTACTGCAACCAATAGTGTAAGCACTGACGAAAGCTCCGTCTGGCTCATCGATTTCTGGTGTGGAAAAAATATCAAAGGCCTGATTCAAATGCCATTTTCCCGCCACTGGATAATGCACGTAGAAGCAATGAGGCGAATCAAAAATAAGCTGTGCCAGCAGGCAAAAAAATAAGTATAAAATCCGCAGTTTACAAATATCAGATTATCCTAAGCCCCAATGCATTTATCATTTTACAAATCCGTGATTGGCTAATATAATTTATATAATATGTATGCCCGTAATTTGGGTGTTTTCGGAGGAGAAAAGAATGAGTAATATTCTGGCTGTTTTGCTTTTTATTCTTTTATGGATTGGTCCTGTTATCGGGGGAGTGTTTGTCGCAAAGAAAAAAAATCGTTCGCCGAATTGGTTCTGGCTCGGAATCTGGCCTGGTTTAGGACTCTGGGTTTTTATAGTTTTTCTTTTTTTAAAGCCTCTGGCCATTTGCGAACATTGTAAAAAGAAAATTCCGTTAGATTCAAGAGTCTGTCCTTACTGCGCAAATGAAACATCTTTACCTTCAAAAACAGAAGAAGAAATCGATGAGCTCAAAAAAAATAGGAAGAAAAAAATAATAATCACGGTGATTATTATAATCTTAGTATTTGCAATCTTCTGTACGTTTTTTTTCACCTTTATAGGAAAAACATTTAAAGATTGTGTTCCATATAAACATTCAATCGAACTTATCGAAAATAATAAAACGATAATGGATTATCTTGGTAGTGATTATAAACAGACGGGTATGATAGCTGGTTCTTTAAGTACAAGCGGTGATTCTTCGGGTAAAGCTACATTCTCATATAAATTAAAGGGAAAGAATGGTATTTCACGTGTCTACATCGATGCCTTTAAGGAAAACGGAATCTGGAATTATACAAAAATTAATTTTTATAAAGAGGAACAATCCCCTACAGTTATAAACCTTCTGGCAGAGGAATAAAATCTGAAGATTGGGTAGTTGATTTACGCTGGGGAAAAAAACAAACTGATTATTGATTATGATAAAATAATTAAGTATCCCGATAGATACGAACCAACCATTCTGGAAGTTGATTTATAAGTTTAACGGTATTATTTTATGGAAATGACTGTTGATTTGTTTAACAGCATCATCAATACATCTCAAGACTGTGTGTTCTGGAAAGATAAGGACAGGCGCTTTGTCGGGGTAAATCAGGCCTTTCTCGATTTTTATGGATTTAAATCTGCAGATGTTTTAATCGGTAAAAATGATGAGGACATGGGCTGGCACTCTGATCCGGAGCCTTTTAAACAGGATGAGCTTGCAGTTCTTTATTATGTGGCAGGACTTTTGGCAGATTCATTATGAAAGAGCTGTTTGGTAACGATATAAAAAAACTTCCTCCCACAATTCAAAAATTGATTTCTGGAAAATCATATACTGTTGATGTTACCGGCTGCCCGCGAGAACGCACATTGGATGAACTTTTTTAGATTGATTTATGATTTGAGAAATTCTCCAGTACATAATACAATATTAGTACAATGACAGATTTCAATAAAGTAAAACACTACTACAGCCATTTTGATGAAAAGAATCGCCTCAGAAATGATAACAGTGGAAAGCTTGAGTATCTTATGACCATGCAGATTTTAGAGAAGTATTTACCTGGCGTGGACGATGGGATGAATGTTACACATAGGCAAAAAGCTCGAACTGATTCCGGGGCTGGCAAAAAAATCTCCATTCTTGATCTTGGCGGTGGTGCGGGTGTTTATTCTTTTCCTCTTGCAAAAGCCGGATACGAGGTTACGCTTGCAGACCTGTCGGAAGATTTACTGGCCATGGCACGAAAGCAAAAAGAAGAAGATGATCTAAAAAATCTTGTTTCCTGTGACCATGTAAATGCGACAGATCTATGCTCATATAAAAATGATCAGTTTGATGTTGTTCTCCTTTTCGGACCCTTATATCACCTTTTGGAAAATGATGAACGTCAGAAATGTGTGGCAGAAGTGTACCGCGTTCTAAAACCTTGTGGAAAAGTTTTTGCAAGCTTTATTCCGTATCTTTCGGGGAGCATTGCACTTGTATCAAGATTCTGCTGGTCGCCGGAACAGGTGAGTGTAGAGATTTTGGAAAAAGCCTTTGAGTCTGGGAAATTCAACAATCTTTCAGATCATGGTTTTCAGGAAGGCTATTATCCAAAATCAGAAGAAATAGAAAAACTCTTTGCAGAAAATGGATTTAATAAAATAAACATGCGCTCAATTCGTGGTTTTGGCTACGAAAAAGAAGATATGATTTTTAAGTTCAAAAATAAATCAGCCTTTAAACATATTCTCGAACTTATAAATCAGACAGCCTGTGATAAATCGATTATCGAAACCTGCGGCCATGCAATGTATATAGGAGAAAAAAATCCCGTATAATTTTTGAGGTAAAAAAGGAGATAGGATAAGAAATGACAAATAACCAGATCACCTACAGAAAACTAACAGAAAGCGACCTTAACACCTTTATCCAGATGCGTATCACCCAGCTGCGCGAAGAAGGTGCCACAGAAGATTTTGACCTTGTACCTGCTCTCAAAGATTATTACCACCGTCACCTTACAGACGGAACTTTTGTTTCATGGCTGGCTCTGGACGGCGGGAAAATAATCGGTACAAGCGGCATGTCGTTTGTAGAAAAACCTCCTTATTTTGGATGCCCTTCAGGAAAAATCGGACTTCTTTCCAGTATGTTCACAAACCCAGATTACCGCCGCATGGGAATTGCAAAAGAGTTACTCCACCGTGTTGTCGAAGAAGCACGTGCCTATGGTTGCGGTGCAGTTCAGATCACCGCCTCGGACATGGGAGTTAAACTCTACGCCGCCTACGGCTTTATCCACAACGGAAATTTTATGCAGTATAAATTGTAAATCCCAATTTTCCGTTGAGTTTTTTCCAAAAATAAATTGTTAGGATTTTCTTCAGTGATGCTGTATATTTACTATGACAGCTGTTAAAAAACTATCAAGAGGTAGAAATATGTCATTAGGAAATAATATTAAAGTATTCAGAAAAAAAATGGGACTTACTCAGGAGGAGCTTGCGGGCCTTCTTTGTGTAACAAGTCAGGCTGTCAGCCGATGGGAAAGTGAAACAGGTCTTCCGGATACAGCGCAGATTGTGCCGATTGCAAAGGCTTTGAATGTAAGTACGGATTCTCTTTTTGGGCTTGATGCAAACGATTACGATAAGGAACTTGCAGAGGAAGTAATCTTTAAGGCAAACTCCATCCGCGATCAGGGAGAACAGAAAAAAGCTGCAATTGCTGCGGTTGATTATCTTTCTAAAATGTGTGATGAAAATCCTTTCAACTATGCAATCCAGATGCGTTATGTTCAGGCTGTTGCTCATTTAAGCCGCTTTGTTGAATTTTGCGAAGAGCTTTCGGCTAATCCGGAAAAATGGCAGGGCTACGTAAAGGATGCAGAAACTCGTGCCCAGTATGTGTTCAGATATTCAAACGAGCAGGAGCTGGTTGATAAATGCCATTATGCACTTGCATGGATTTACTGGCACGAAAAGCAGTACGAAAAAGGTCGTGTTCATCTTAATGCTCTTCCTTCAATCAGTAATAATATGATTCAGGAGACAATTAATTCTTATTATGTTTATGTCGAAAAGGGACTTGATGGATGGCGTGAATCTGTACGCGATAATACTCAGAACTTTGTGCGTGCCCTGAACAAGCAGTTTGTTTATACGGCTGAATCTTCAATGTGGGATTGTCCGCTCGAAGAAACTGTGAGTCACTGTAAATGGGCTTTAACTGTTATTGATGAAATTATCCAGAATGAAAAAATGAAGGCGCATTGTCAGGGCTTTTATCGTGATATCGTAAAATATCTTGTTGGGGCATATCTTCGTAACGGAATGGCAAAAGAAGCTGCTGTAGAGTGGAAAAAAATGATTACAAAGATTGATGAATATCTTCCTCTCTGCGACAAGATTCGGAGTATGAATAAGGATGATGTTCTTAGCGCATATGGTGAAAAAGCATTCACAAATATGACAAAATACACCCCCGACTTTGTTCAGGAGAAAAAAGCCTTTATGCTCGGCCAACTTAAATCCTGGTCCGACGAAAAAGTCTTTTCCGAGTTTGAAAAATTGATTTCATAATTTTACATCCCAAATTACAACTTTTTACATCTTGTTTTTATGAGTTTGCAGGTAGATAATTAAGATGTTCGAAGGCAAGCCGGCAGCCTTACATAGGAGAATTAAATGATTATCGAATTTCTTTTATCTTTACTTGTACTCTGTATAACTGCGACAATGTGTAGTTTTACCAGCGGTGGTTTTGTGTGGTCATTAATTGAACCGGCTTTATTGCCTGGCGTTATTCTGATTCTCTGCATGATGATTTTTCTTTCGGGTTATGGAAAATCTTTTTTATTGATTTTCTTCCCACCCAGAAAAATTAAAAATGCAGAACTATCGGAACTTAAAAAAACAGAACAGGCTCTTGGTTTTGCTTTTAAATCTCTTAGTATAATCTGTTGTTTTTTTATGCTTGTAAGTTCAATATATTTTTATCTGAATTTAGAAGAACGTCAGACACTGGGGCCTAATCTTGCAACGTTAATCTGTTCAATTTATTATCTTGCTTTTTTTGGAATGATTTTCATAACTCTAAAAAGTAAACTTCGAAGGGAAATTATCAATTATATGAATGAAGATTCAGAAGAAGAAACGAAAAGTATATCACTTACAAAAAAAGAGATTTGTTTGCGTATTATTAAAATCTTGTTTTCAGTAGCATTAATTATTGTACTTTATATATTGATAATCAGCATGAGTACTTCAAATCTTACTGATGTAGAACCTTTGAGTTTTATTTATATGCGTGATATTCCTGGACTAGTTTATATCTTAATTCCAACTTTTTTGTTGCTTAAAATTTCTGGAAACTTTAAGAACTTTTTTGTTGTACTTAAGATTATCATAAAAAATAAAAAAGTATCTGTATCTCAAAAGGCATTATTTTTGAATGCACTCATTACCTTACGACATCTTTTGATTCTGGAAGGTATTATGGTTACACTTGGTGGTTTTATGGGGATTCTTTGTAATCTTGAAGATCGTTCGGTGTTGGGAATAAATTTCACCGTTGCCTGTGTTCCTATGATTTATGCTCTCCTTATAAATCTGATTTTGCTTCCCGTGGAAAGTAAAATTTCTCTGCTTTGTGATTCGGAATAATATATGCTTATAGATTTTATTCTTGTGATTGCAGGAATTGTAGTTTTTATGATTCCTGCAATTCTTCAAAAAGAAAGACGTTCTCAATTTAAAAATGATTTTTCAAGGTATTTTTCAAGACTGGCGGTTTTAAGTGGATTGTTTGTTTCTGTTGTAGAACTTGTCATTTTGATTTCTGATTTTGAAGACCGTATTCAGAAAGCTGATGTAAAATCAATAATTTCATCTTCTACAGAATTATTTTTATTGATATTTGTTAGATTACGACCAGCTCTTGTTGGAATCCTTTTAAAACTGATTATGATTCCATTTACAAAAAAGAAAAATGATAATCCTAAAAATCAAAACAGTCAGGAAGATTTATTTGCAATTCTGTCTCCCCGTGAAAAAGAGGTTGCCCGCCTTGCTGCCCGTGGTTATTCAAATGCTCAGATAGCAGAAGAGTTATTTATCAGTGTAGAAACCGTAAAACGTCATATGGCTACAATCTTCGAAAAGCTTGGAATTGAATCTCGTACGCAACTGCACTAAATTATCAGGCGAGCGTAGAGATCCATCTTCAAAAATTAATAAATCTGGCCACAACAGAATAATATTTTCTCCCAAACATTCATTTTTGTATTATAATCAATGTATGAAAACAATCAGATTGGTAATCACTTTAATTCTTGCAGCTTTTTTAATTTCTGGCTGTGCTTCGGATTCAGGCGTGGGAAAATCTGGGGGTGGGGAAACAATTGCAGCTCCAGATAAAAAAACATTACCCGAACTTTCATCAACAAAAAGCCTTCCTCTTCCGCCAAAAAAACTTTCGGGGATTAATCATAGCGCGTCACTATCAACGAGTCCGGCTCTTACAGAAACAAAAGGCATATACACACTTTCTCCTTCGGTGTACACATGGAAACCATCTGAAAATTTAATCGATGTTTATGTTTACGAAAAAGCTTCTGGAAAATATATTGCCTGCATAAAGGATTGTTATCAGGATGCATTCTGGAAAGGGCAGTGGGGAAATCTTACAAATGTCTCTTCTGTCTGGGCAAAAAACGATGCCATCTATTTATTTTCTTCATCATTATACATCCTTGTTACAAAAGACGCTGATGAAATTATGATGGGTTATCTTGCTAAAACTGAATTTAATAATATCTATAGAAATCTTGATAAACTTCGATGGCAGCCTAAAGGAGAAACAACTGATTATTATATTTATTCCAAAAAAGAAAAAAAATTTGTTACTTATGTAAAAGACTGCTGGAGACAGAGTTTTGCTACAGGTCTTAAAGGCTGGAATAGAACTATAAAAGATTCCTACAGGCTTATCAATACAAAAGGCCAGGAATTCCTTTTTGAAGCTTCTGATTATCTTATCTGTAATGCTCAGGGCTATGTTTATGCAGACGGCTGGGGTGTTAAAGGTGATTTTGATAATGCTTCTGTTTTTGGAAAACCACTTGTTAAAAAATATGATGGCGTTAGTGTTACCTTACATCCGTTCAGAGATCTTGTTCATATCTGTGTGAATCTTACAGACTGTCCTTCTATAGTAAGAACGTATGCAGATACTAGAGAATATAATGATGAATTAAATACATATTTTGGCGAATATAAAAATCATAAAGCCGTGCAGTATATAAAAAATCATCTTAAGTCCTTTGAAAAAGACCGGCTCGATATAGACAGAAGATTATATGCAATGATAAATGATAATTGTGCTTATATGGAAACAGAAATCCTTAAGTGCGGTGAAAGCTTTAATTTTTTTGAGTTTTATAATCTTTTAAAAGACTTTGCAGAACAGACTGGTTTTATAAAATTCTTTGAAGCTCACAAAGACTACTATATAAATAATGTTTTAAAATGCGGAAAAGATTCCATCGAGAATGTCCAGAAATGGAGTAAATCATATTTAAAGATGAAATCAGGGTATTCGTACACAATAAATATGCAGTGGAGCGAATGGTGTGATGTATCTGTAGACAATAAAAAAATAACAATAAACCTTTGCTTTACAAAACAACCGAACGACGTAGGTCTTGCCCATGAAATCTCTCATATTGCCGGAAACTCTGTAATCATGAAGCTTTATGAATCTGATTTAAAACCTCGTTTTGATATTGTTTATGATCAGAATAAAAATACCGAGGCAGCATACACTTATATCGATACGCTTTCTTATTTTTGTGATTCTTTTGTACGCGCTACTGCCGGTTCCTATATGTATTGGGCAAAACAGGATCCAAAAGGGTATTTAAAATCACAGAAGGATATTGGTTTTGTTCCGGTCCCGGAGCTTTACGAAAAATGTAACGAGTTTTATTCCAGAAGTTATAATTCTCTTGATGACTGGTATAATGAACTTTACAGATTTTTTGATTCCTATCTTCCAAAAAAATGATGATGAACTATAAATTAATTGCAGGACCAATGGCGACTCTGAGTCATCCGGCTTTCAGGATTCTTCTTGAAAAATTCGGTGGCTGTGATGAATACTTTACCGAGATGATAAATGCAGGCTCACTTTGCACCAGAGGTCCTTTCGAAAAATTTTATATAGATCCTCAGCCGTGCCCACAGAAAATTGTCTGGCAGCTTACGGGCTTTGATTCTTCCAAGCTTGAACAGGCAGCAGGTATACTCTGTGAACTTCCGGGGCTTGGAATTGATTTGAATATGGGCTGTTCTGCTCCCGATGTTTATAAAGTGGGGGCGGGTATTTCCTGGATGATAAAACCAATTGAAGAAACAAAAGAGATGGTCCGGAGGGTTTATTCTGTAATAAAAAATCATAACGACGGGACTGGTGAAAAACTCAGGTTCAGCGTAAAACTCCGTCTTGGGGATGATGATTTTACCGACGAAAAATTTTTTGCTTTTACAGATATGCTTGTTTCGGAAGGTGTTGAACTTTTAACTCTTCATCCGCGCACAAAAAAAGAAAAACTTATCCGCCCTCCACGCTACGAATACTGCGAGCGACTTTGTGAGCGTTATAAAAATCAGGGGATTAAAATCTATCTGAACGGGAATGTAAAGGATGAACCAAGCCTCAAAAATGCAGTTACACGCTGTCCGAATGTATCGGGAGTGATGATTGCACGCGCCTGTGCCCAAAAACCGTGGATTTTTTCCGAGCTCAAAGGAAATCACGGGCATGTAGATATGAAAGAAATCGCTTTTGATTTTATTTTCGATGTAGAAAAGTTTCAGCCCCGTGAGTTCTGGAAGACAAGGCTTCAGAGGTTTTTTACGTATTATTCTATGAATTTTAAATTTGCCCACTATGCTCAGACACAGTTTTTGAACGCAAAAGATAACGAGGATTTAAAAGCCCGCCTGGAAGAATTTTTCCAAAAGTGCCCCGAAGAACAATTTATAAATTATTGATATATTGCTTTTTTGAACTTTTAATATTTTAAATCTATGATAAAATATTAGAATATGGAACGGCGAGATTTTCCGGTTCTTGGAAGAAAAGTCTTTTTTATAAATCCTCCGCTTGCAATCAGCACCTATGTCTTTGATGCCCTTAAAGAAGACCAGTTCGAAGCATACTGTATAGATAATTACAAGGTTGCAAAGAGCCTTTTAAAAAATTATCCTGATTCCATCTGTTTTATTTTTATTGATGATCAGCTTACGCTCCGCGAATGGTACAATTTTATAAAATCCTTTGAATACGACGAAGACTTAAAATCAATATTTTTAGGTGTAATTTCTTCAAGAATTCGTGCTACCGACCGCGATAAATTTATGCTCGAACTTAAGCTCCCGGGCGGATTTGTAATGCTTGGTGGACCTGTTGCAGGAGTTTATAACACCATAAAGGGAATCCTCACTGTAAACGGGGCAAAGGGCAGGCGAAAATTTATCCGCTATAACTGCTCGGATAACAAGGATATTTCGGGCTACATCACACACAATATGAAGATTTATCCTTTTAAAACAAACATCATAAGTACTTCGGGGATTGTCAGTGTTTTCGATAAGGATACGGCAAGGCTTTTGCAAAAGGGTGTGAGAATCCAGAATCTTTTTTTGAATGTAAAGCGAAAGAATATCAACTTGAGCGGCCATGTTTATGATATAAAACCGGGTACTAAGGTTTCCTATGTAATCATCCTTTTTGACGGCGATATGGATGCAAATGTAAAAAGTTCAATCTTAGGTTTTATTTATGATAATCTTAAGTTAAAGATGGATTTTGAAATATACCGTGCTCCAGGCGATACAAATGATTACACTGTAGATAAACCTCCAAAGCAGGGTAGTGGCGAAGTTCCTTCAGAAAGCTTTGAATCACCCGAAGCAAACGAAATTCTTAAAGAAATCGGTGAGCTTGAAGAAGTGCCTCAGTAAGCATTTGCAAACATTCCTTTTTTATGATAATCTCAACCTTACAACTCAATTAAAACGTAGAGAAAGGCACATTCCCTGTGAACTGACTCTGCGGAAAATCACAAAACGGCCCACGCCAGAGTCGTAAGGAGATAAAAATGGCAAATACTAATAATGATCCACACGCATGTACACTGGATAAAATCATCAGTTTGTGTAAGAGACGAGGCTTTGTTTATCAGGCTTCTGAAATTTATGGAGGCCAGGCAGGTGCATGGGACTATGGTCCACTCGGTGTAGAATTCAAAAGAAATATTCAGAATGAATGGTGGCACTACATGACTCAGCTTCATGATGATGTAGTTGGTCTTGATTCTGCTATCTTCCAGCATCACACAACATGGAAGGCTTCCGGTCACGTTGATCACTTCTCGGATCCAATGGTTGACTGTATTGAATGTAACGCACGCCACCGCGCAGATAAATTAATCGAAGACTTTATTGCAGCAAATCCGGATGTAAACCCAGGAAAACCTGTAGACACAATGACACACGACGAAATGAAAGCTTTCATCGATGCAAACATCAACTGTCCAACTTGTGGAAGCAAAAACAGAAAATATACTGCTGTCCGCGAATTCAACCTTATGTTCAAGACATATCAGGGACCAATCGCAGATGACTCACACCTTATTTATCTTCGCCCTGAAACCTGTCAGGGTATCTTTACAGATTTTAAGAACATCGTTCAGTCTAACCGCATGAAGGTTCCTTTTGGTGTAGCTCAGGTTGGTAAATCTTTCCGTAACGAAATCATCTTTAAGAACTTTATTTTCCGTACCTGTGAATTTGAACAGATGGAAATGGAATATTTCTGTAAACCAGGAACAGAAGATGAAACATTCGATCGCTGGAGAAAAGACCGCTGGCAGTTCTACTTAAAGTACGGTATCCCTGAAAAGCAGCTCAAGTGGCACCACCACGATAAATTGGCTCACTATGCAAAAGATGCATACGATATCACATACAACTTCCCGATCGGATTTGAAGAAATCGAAGGTATTCACAGCCGTACAGACTTTGACCTTTCACAGCATCAGACATACTCAAAGAAAGATATGTCTTATATCGATCAGGAAGACGGAAACAAGAAGTATGTTCCATACGTAATCGAAACTTCTGCCGGTTTGAACAGAAACTTCTTGATGTTCCTTTGCGAAGGCTATGAAGAACAGAACGTTGCAAAAGAAGGTGAACCGGAAGACTACAGAACAGTTCTTCACCTTGACCCACGCTTAGCACCAATCACAGTTGCAGTTCTTCCTTTGATGAAGAAAGACGGTCTTGCAGAAAAAGCAAAAGAAATCCAGCACCTTCTTAAAGAAGACTTTGTAACTGATTACGATACTTCAGGAACAGTAGGAAAACGCTACCGCCGCCAGGACGAAGTTGGTACTCCATTCTGCGTAACAGTAGACTACGACACAATCCAGGAAAAGAAAGAAGACGGTACACCAAACGAACTTTTCAACACCGTAACCGTCCGCTTCCGCGACAGCATGGAACAGGAACGCGTTAGCCTTGATGACCTCGTATTCTTTATCCAAAAAGCGATTAAGAATTACAAGCCTGTTTTACGGGCATAATTAATATATTGATAAAAAAATGTCTTGCGGGGTATTCACGAAAGTGGAATTATAGTCCACTGCATCTAATACCGATTATGTTTTCCGGACTGGAAATATAATAGATTAGAAAAGCAATTTACGGAGTGAAAAATGACACAAGACAACGTGTTTTAGTTGTCTAGTGGCATTTTCCACGGGAGTAAATTGATTTTCTGAAAGATTTATCCGGAAAACATATCAGGTGTTAAAATGCGGCAGGAGAATATAGATGGAATATATACGATTAGGAAAAACAGACTTATTAATTTCGCGTGTTGCTTTTGGCGCAATGAGACTTACCGACAGTGTGGGCGAGGATAATGCTGCTCTCATCGTGCGTAAGGCTTACGACGCAGGAATTAATTTTTTTGATACCTCACGAAAATATCCCGAAAGCGAAAAGCTTCTTGGCGATGCGCTCTACGATATCCGTAAAAATATTTTCCTTTCTACAACAACTGCCGCTAAAAACTGGGCAGAGCTCACAGAAAATCTTGAAACAAGCCTTATGACCCTTCACTGCGACTCTGTAGATTTATATCAGTTCGAAACAGAAGATTTTGTTCCGCTCAAAGACGGCGACGATAAAATTTACGAAACCCTTTTAGACTTAAAACGTCAGAGTAAAATAAAACATATTGGAATTGTAACAACAAACTTCGAAACTGCAAAAAAAGCGGTAGAATCAGATCTGTACGAAACACTTCAGTTTCCGTTCAGTATGTTGAGTCCCGAAAATGTAGTTGAGCTTGTAAAATTATGCGAAGAGCACGATGTAGGATTTATTGCAATGCAGCCTCTTGGTGGAGGTCTTTTAGAAAATATTCCGCTTGCATTCGGTTTCCTTCATCAGTATGAAAGTGTAATTCCTATCTGGGGTGTTCAGACTCTGGAAGAAATGGAACAGATTCTGTATTTTTATGAACATCCGCCTGTAATCGACGAAAAATTTAATCAGGATGTAGCAAAAATCCGTAATTTCTTTAACTAAACATACTGATATCAACTTCTTCCATCTGAGCTGGAGGAATAGATGCCTGATCGCCCGCTGGTTTTGCCGGACGTGGAGGAAGAGGGTTTGCCTGAAGAAGTGCCAGATTTTCCTGTGCAATTCTCTGTGCTTCTTCAATAGCCTTATATCTTTCCTGCATCAGCTTTATGATATCATCCTGTTCGCGCTTTGTAAGAATTCGCGCAATATTAATTCCATTCTGTCCTGTCTGAATAATCTTTGGAGAACCATCAGCTTCTCTTTCAGAAATACTCTGAACAATCGGGAATTTTGGATTATCGGGATTAGTATCTACAACGACTGCAATCTTTCTGTTTGTAAGATAAACATAAGCACCAATAGGGTAGAGCGAAACGCTGTATAAAAGTGCCTTGATTACTGTATCATCATACTGATGATCTGCATTCTTTAAAACTTCAATCATTGCTTCGAACTGTGAACGTTCATTTTTGTAAGTACGAGGTGCAGTGATTGCTTCGTATGAACAGGCTACAGAAATAATTTTTGCATTTATAGAAATCTTATCGCCAGGAAGACGGCGAGGATATCCTGTTCCATTTTCCTTTTCGTGATGTTCAAGAATTCCAAGCTGAATAGAAAGCGGAAAGTTTAATGCTTTTGCAATTGTATAACCGTATAAAGGATGTTTTAAAATCTGTGCCCTTTCTCCAAGAGTAAGCTGCTTGTCTGTCATATAAACAGAAGGAGGAAGACAGAGCATACCGATTTCGTGAATAATGCAGGAAACTCCAAGTTCAATCATTTTAGAAAGAGGCATTCTGAGCTGAAGTCCGATTACCAGTGCAAGTACAGTTGAACGCATTGAATGTCTTACAAGGAAGTTTTTATCTGAATATTCTTTTGTAGAATCAACTCGGAGAATAAAACGCTTGTTTTCTTTAATAAAGATACACAGTTCTTTTACAGTTTCGGAAAGTTCCTGCTGATTAATCTGCTTGTGTGTAGCATAATAACGGAAAACACCTTCTATATAGTTCATGTATTCATCATAAACTTTATGAACCATTTCCATTCTTGAAAAATCGCTGTTGTTCTGTCCGTCTGTTTTAGAATCTTCAAGTGCCTTTTTAAGGGATTCACCGATTTTTACAGCATCGGCGCCGTTAGCAAAAATACCAGTCTGATTCTGAGAGAATTTATCTGCCTGAGCGTCTGCTGCTTCGGAAGGTGCACTCTGAACTTCAGAAACTGATGTTTGACTAGAAGGGTTGGCCCCGTTGCCCGCATTTGCAGCTGGTTCTGGAGGCGCAGAAGGTCCAACATCATTTGTGAGTGGAAGATCTGTATTAATGGAAGTGAATTCCCATTCGCGAAGCGCTGTTAAAAGCTCTTTTGTTACAGGACAGGAGTGTGGGAGAAGAATAAAATTTTCATCTATGAGTAAATCATCTTTAAAGGTCTGTTCTTCGCGCAATGATTCTAAAGTAATAGTTTCCATTCCATTAATCTCCTTTTACTAAATTAATCTTTATTACCATATGAAGGTTTTAAAAGCTCAGTGATTTCCGCAGGTCTCTTCCATCTTACTGCAATAGTGTATGGAGTTTCGCCCGAAACATTCTGAACGTTTTTGTCAATTCCATAAGAAAGCAGAATCTTAACAACATCGAGGGAACTTGTTTTAGCCGCATAGTGAAGGATTGTATTACCCTGAATGTCTGTCATAGAGTTTGCATACTTAACAATATTAGTAATAATCTGAGTATTATTATGCTCTAATGCTATTGTAACACCATTTGTACCTTTTTTGTCTATTGTCTGGAACGGATTTGCGCCATTTTCCAGTAAAATTACCGAAATTTGTACATTATCTGCCTCAATTGCGATGTTTAACGGGGTATATCCGTCGGCATTTCGTGTATCAATAGGGTATCCGTCTGCAATAAGAGTCTTTAAAATCTCCGGATTAGAGTTGTTTTTAACAAGGATGTGTATTGGAGAATTACCGTCTGAATCTGTTATATTATATGATTTTCCAAGAACAGCCTTAATTGTCTTAATGTCTTTATTCAATACAATTGATAAAGGTGTGTTACCCTGTTTGTCGCGTGAAAGAGGATTTACGCCAGCTTCGCGGATAAGGTTGATGATTTTGATGTCGCCTGTTTCTGCAGCTTCGTGATAAGCGTTTCTTCCGTTTATTTCCTGGAGGTTTGGATTTGCATCGTATTTAAGAAGAAGCTTTACAAGGTCTGCATTCTTTCCGCGGATTGTATCCATGAGAATTGTAACACCGTTTCTGTCGCTTGAGTTTACATCAGCACCGTGTTCTAAAAGATATTTTGCAACATCATATTTTCCGGCTAAAACGGCTTCTGCCAAGGGTGATTTTCCTGCGCTGTTCTGTGCGTTTACAGGAACACCAAGCTTAATCAATTTTTCTATAGATTTAATTGCATCCCATCTTACGGCTGTGTGTAAAGGTGTACTTCCAAGATTGTCTCTGTCTTTTACAGAAGCACCTCCATCAACAACAAGCTGAATGATTTCGGGATTGTTAGTCTTAACTGCACTGAATAAACAGGTTTCGCCGTTTGCATTCTTAGCATTGATGTCTGCACCCTTTGTTAATAAAGAAGTAATTGCCTGTGGATATTCCCATTCAGCGGCATAGTGTAAAACTGTGTTTCCGCTACCATCTGTAGATTTAATTGTCTTAGAAGTGATGAGCCAGTCCTGAACAGAACCACCGTGTTTTAATGCGAGTCTTAAAGGAGAATTGTTGTTTGTATTTGTAGAGAAAATATCAGCATTTTTTGTAAGAAGCATTTCTCCAACCTTCTGTCTGTTTTTTAAGATTGCATAGTAGAGGGCAGAGTTACCATCACGGTTACGGATATTTACATCCTTTGTAAGACTTACTATATACTGGATTTTTGCTAAAGGAGCATCGTTCATGATTGCAAGATGAAGTGGTGTGTTTCCTTCCGAATCCTGAGTTTCTACGTTCATCTCGTTTACAGTTGCTTCGAATATTTCGTTTGAACTTGTTAATGCAACTAAAAGAGGAGAGCTTCCGTTTGTATCTTTAGTATGGATGTTTGCTCCGTGAGTTGTAAAGAGCTTTGTTGTTGCAACATCTTCCTGTTTGATTGTGATTTCGAGCGGTGTAACACCTTCCTTATTTCTTGCGTTGATGTCGGCACCGTGAGCAGTTAAGTTTTCGAGTATGCTTACATTAACTTTGAGCATTGCAGCAGTATGGAGGATTGTGTCTCCGTACATGTCCTTTGCATTTAAGTCTGCATTATTTTTAATCAAAAGATCATAAGTTTGAGCAATTTTATCCTGTGGGATGATGAGGAGGATTGGAGTTTTTCCAAGGTTATCCTTTGCGTTTACGTTTGCACCTGCGTCTAAAAGCATTTTTGCAATTTCGAGGTTTCCGTAACGGATTGCTTCGTGTAAAGGTGTAGCTCCGGAACTATCCTGACTCTGTGTATTAGCACCATTTAATAGAAGATATTTAGTAATTGCTACGTGTCCGTTTATAGAGCTCAAGTGTAAAGGAGTCTGTCCGTCATCAAAACGTACGTTGATGTTTCTTGAAGTAAGTGCATCCTGGAAGTATGAGAATTCAGTTTCTACTTCTTCGGCACCGCCTAAAATCAATTCTGCAGCAATTTCTACAGAGCTGTAATCATCAATATTAGAAAAAGCATAGTCTAAAGGAGTTTTTCCCTTGTAATCCTTAATCGAATTAGGGATTCCTTTTTTAGCGCAGAGCTTAATTGCCTGAATGTTTTTCTGTTCTACAAAATAATGAACTATTGTTTTTCCGCTTTTATCTATGAGGCTGCCTGTTTCTGCACAGATGAATAAATCATAAAAAGCGGGATCTGTTTTAAGACCTTCTTCGAGGGCACTTCTTCCCTGGATATTTTCATCAAAAAGGCAGGTATCTTTTACGCATAATACCTTTGCCGCATTGAATGAGCGGTTTTTAATTGCAACATGAAGAGGGCTGTCCCCGTCGCGGTTTCTTAAATGAACGTCTGCACCCTTGATTATAAAATAAGTAACAAGATCTGCGTCGTCAATCATTGCAGCAAGATGTAAAACAGTGTTACCGTCTTCATCAATCTCGTTTATATCACTTCTAATCTGGAAAAGGCTTTTAGCTTTATCAATTTCGCCGTTTTTGATTAATTCCTGGGCGGTTGGTTCTTTACCAAGGTTCATTGTTTCGCAGGATATTAAGATTAAACCTGCTGTTAAACTTAAAAAGAGAGCTTTTAAAGAATTTTTAGTAATCATATTTCCCCTCACATGAGATTTTAAAAAATCCCCATTTCTATATAAACTTTATCGGGAGAAAAAGATTACGAATTTAGTGAATTTTTATGATTTTTTTTGTGAACAGTCCGAGCATAAACCCCATAAATTTATCTGCATTTTTGAGGTTTTAAAGCCTTTTGGAAGTATAAAATCCTTGTATTCAGAAGTAGATGGAATATCGAATATCTTCTGACATTTCATGCACTTAAAATGGAGGTGTTCGCTCATATCGGCATCAAAGCGAAGCTTATCATCTTCTATTTTTAATGACTGAACGATTTTATTTTCTTCAAAGAGTTTAAGGGTATTGTAAACAGTAGTTTTAGAGAGGGTAGGATAGACAGGATAGAGGTCGTTATAAACTGTTTCTACATCAGGATGAACGGGATGTTCGCACATATAAGCATAAATTGCTATGCGCTGAAGAGATGGTCTTATTCCTGCATTCTGTAAAATTTCATGATACTTGTTTGTCATAAAATACCCTTTGTTATTTTGTGTGATTATATTTTTATATTTCAGATTGAAAATATATCAAGTTTAATTTTATTATAAAATTGTAATAAGTTCAATATGTTTAAGAAAATTTGAATTTCTGATTAAGTTTCATTATATTTTAAAGCATGGCTAACAAAAGAGATCCGGAAGAAATTTCAATCCTTCCTTCAGAACAATTATTACCTAATAAACTCGTTTTAATACCACTTCAGGGACGCCCTATTTTCCCCGGCATTTTTACGCCTTTAATGATTTCGAGCCCTGATGATGTAAAGGTTATAGAAAAAGCATACGAAGAAGACGGATTTATTGGAATTGTAATGCTTAAAAACGATTCAGAAACTCCATCTGTTGCAGATTTACATAAGGTAGGAACTGCCGCACGCATTTTAAAAAAAGTGATTTTACCGGACGGCGGAATAAATGTATTTATTTCTACTATTAAAAGGTTCCGTATAAGAAAGACACTTCATTCAACTTCTCCAATGGCTGTTGCCGTAGATTATCTGGAAGATGAAGAAGCCGATACCTTCGAAGTAAAAGCATTAACACGTGCCCTTATAAGCGAGATGAAGGAAGTTAGCGAAAACAATCCTTTATTCTCCGAAGAAATGCGCCTTAATATGGTAAATATTGATAACCCCGGTAAGGTTGCAGATTTTATTTCTTCTATATTAAACGTAGATAAAAATGAGCAGCAGAAGATTCTGGAAACCGTAAACGTAAGGCAAAGAATGGAGCAGGTTCTTGTTTTTATTAAAAAGGAACAGGAGCTTTTAAAAGTTCAGAAGAAAATCCAGAATGAAATTAACGACCGTGTAGAAAAAAGCCAGAGGGAATATTTCCTTCGAGAAGAGATGAAGTCCATTCAGGAAGAGCTCGGAGAAAACGCAGAAGGAAATGCCACAGACTATCAGAAGTTTAAAAAGACAATTGCAGAATTTAATTTTACAGGCGAGATAAAAGAAACACTCGAAAGCGAGCTCAGTAAATTTTCTTTGATGGATCCAAACTCGGGAGAATACATCGGCACAAGAAATTTCTTAGAGCTTGTTTGTAAGCTTCCGTGGAAGGATGAGCCGGTAGAAGATTACGATATAGAAAACGCCAGAAAAATCCTCGAAAAAGATCACTTTGGCCTTGATGAAGTAAAAAAGAGAATCATAGAATACCTTGCCGTAAGAAAGATGCGTAAGGATTCAAAAGGTTCCATCATCATCCTTGTTGGCCCTCCGGGAGTAGGAAAGACTTCTGTCGGAAAATCGATTGCAAATGCAATGAATAAAAAATTCTACCGCTTTTCTGTCGGAGGAATGAGGGACGAAGCAGAAATTAAAGGTCACAGAAGAACGTACATCGGAGCTATGCCGGGTAAAATCATTCAGGGCTTAAAGATAACAGGAACTTCTTCACCTGTCTTTTTAATAGACGAAGTAGATAAGATGGGAGCAAGCCATAACGGAGATCCTGCTTCTGCACTCCTCGAAGTATTGGACCCTGAACAGAATGTAAACTTCCGCGATAATTATCTTGATTTACCTTTTGATGTTTCGAACGTATTTTTTATCCTTACGGCAAACACTCTTGATACGATTCCGCTCCCTCTTTTGGACAGGGCAGAAATCATTGAGCTTTCGGGATACATCGATCAGGAAAAGCTTGAGATTGCAAAGAAATATCTTATTCCAAGGAACCTTGAAAAAAACGGCTTAAAGAAAAATCAGATAAAATATACAAAGGCTGCGCTCTACAGAATTGCAGAAGAATATGCTCGTGAATCAGGGGTTCGTAATTACGAAAAATGCCTGGACAAAATCAACCGTAAGATTGTTACAAGGATGATGGAAGGAGAAAAACTTGAAGAGCCTGTGACTGTGGATGCGGTAGATTTAGATAAATATCTTGGAAAGCCTGTATTCGACGAAAGCCAGATTAAAACTGCAAAGATTCCCGGAACTGCAATCGGACTTGCATGGACAAGCATGGGCGGCGATACCCTTTTAATAGAATCAACCTCTTTCCCAGGAAAAGCAGGTCTTGTTCTTACGGGGCAGATGGGAGATGTAATGAAGGAATCAAGCCAGATTGCATTCGACTGGGCCAAAAAATATGTACTAGAAAAAGGCGTAAAAAAGAGCAAATGGTTCGAAGAAAACATTGTTCATCTTCATATTCCCGAGGGAGCTACACCAAAGGATGGACCGAGTGCCGGAATCACAATGGCTACAACTTTTGTTTCTTTGTTTACAGGAAAAAAATTAAAACCGAATCTTGCTATGACAGGTGAATTGAGTCTTACGGGGCAGGTTTTACCGATCGGCGGATTACGCGAAAAGACAGTTGCGGCCAAGAGGAATAAGATTAAGACAATCATCATTCCTAAGGCCAATGAACGCGACCTGGAAGAAATCCCCGAAAACGTAAAAGCAGGAATTAAGTTTATTCCGGTAACAGACGTTATGGAAGTTATCAACCAGGCGCTTAAATAAGTTTTGCTTAAATAAGTATTTACAAAAATTAAGTTTTATAATTCAGACTCTTAGTTACGTACGTAAATTTCGAAGGTAACTTTTTTACCCTTTGGAGTAACCTGCTGCATTACAAAGCCAAGATTTTTTGATTTTGCAAATTCCTGAACTTCGAATACGCGGTCACATTCTTCGGGCTTTAATTTCTGGAATGCTGCTTTTGTAATCTTTCCGTCGTCATTAAACTTAATGTAGAGGGTACCCTTATTTAAATCCTTAGAAGCAACATATTCGATATAGCCTTTGTGTTCAACACCTTTTTCTACATAAGTAACGGTTTTGTTTTTGCCATATTCAATTATGATGTCTTCTTTGAACTTAAGGATAAATATTTTTCCTTTTTGTGCAGGATCGTGAATAGTTTTCTGAAACTCTTCTACAGCCATCTGATGAACAGTTTTGTTATCCTGAGGATTTAATATTTCTCCGGATTTAGTGTCGCGGAATTCAAATGCTACTCTTCCACCCTTTGTGTTTGGAGTAATTGTATAAGCTTTTCCTGCCTCGAAATTTAATTCAAGAAGAGTAGGATCTTTTGTAAGAAAATCTTCGGACTCATAGCGTACGTTGATTTTATGCTTTCCGGGTTTGATTAAGATTATGCGGTTTGTGTTGAAAGTTTCAAGGCTTTCATCAAGATAAACAGTTCCTGCAGGATCTTTTTTCTCTTTAGCAGTTTTGCTTTCTTTTTTGTTATATACTCCGTCAATAGAGACAATAACAAGGGCTCTGTTAAGAGTAACAGTTGCAAGCTTTTCTGCTGGAGTTCCTTCAGCGATGTTTCCAACTTTTACAGGTTCTTTTGGTTTTGCATTGAGCAAAGTGAGTGCAGAAGTGAGTAATAATGCAGTTAAAATAGATTTTTTGAATTTTTTCATTTTTGTTCTCCTTAATAATATGGTAAAATAGGAAAGTAGTAGAGTCAAGTTTTTTTTAATTCTAATCAGGCTTTTTCTGACAGATAAAAATTAATATGTTATAATAATTTTAAAATCAAAATGGAGGTGATTTTATGCCAAAACCGCTTGCAGATATTTACAATACATTAACCCTAGCTGCTCAGCAGGAAGTTTATGATTTTATGATGTATCTCTTGCAAAAACAGCAGAATGAACAAGAAACTCTCCAGACTGATGAAAGAAAACAGAAACGCCTGGCTGCCCTCACGGAATCTGTAGGAAGCATGAAGAAAACCTGGGAAAATGTGGATGCCCTTGATTATCAGAAAAGTTTAAGAGAGGAACGCGTAATTGATTAAAAGAGTTTTTATAGATACGAATCCTCTGATTTATCTCCTTGGACAGAAGGAACCCTTTTGTTCAAAAGTTCTAAAATTTATGTCAGATTGTATTGCCGATGGTTCTGAATTTTATACTTCAACAATTACCGACGTGGAATACCTTGTAAAACCTCTGGAAAATAATGATTTAGATCAAATTGAAAAATATAGAGATTATCTTAAAAAGCTTGAATTTGTAAAATGTTTTATAAGTGAGCAGATTGCAGAACGAGCTGCTAAAATTAGAGCAAAATATACAGATATAAAACTTGCTGATGCATTACAAATTGCTGCCAGTCTTGATTGTAATTGTGATGTATTTCTTACAAATGATAAACAATTAAAACAAATTACTGAAGTTGATGTAGTCTATTTGGGCGATTTATAAAAAAATCATTTTATTTGAAGAAACAAATATTAAATAAAAGGGAGATTTATCAATGAAAAAGAATATATTTTTATTTATTTTAATCACTTTTACATGTTTTTTAATTTCTTCAACAAACACAGTTACTTTGATAAATGTTAATTTAGATGGTTCTGAAAATTTATTAACTTATCCAGCAGATACAAAGGAATTTATATTTTATAATGCTGACTCTAAACCTTATAAAACTACAAAACTAAAAGGATTAGAAAAACTTAAAGAATTAGAGGTTTTGCGATTTTATATGCTTCCTTTTGTAGAAGATTATAGTTTTTTAAAAGATGTAAGTATAACCTGTAAGGAATTAACTCTTGAAGGCTGTCAATTTTATGGATTTGAAAATATTTCTCATCTAACTAATTTGGAGGAAATTTTCATTAGTGGTAGTCATTGGACAAAAGAACAGTATAATGCGCTTGTGAAAACCGGAATAGATCTTTCCTGTTTTCCAAAACTAAAGAGCTTTTCCATTGAAGTTAGTGTAGGAGATGATCCACGTGCGTGTTATTGTTCAGCAATAGAAATAAAACACACAAAAAAAATGAAAAGAGAATTTGGTAAAGTTACTTTTTATGATGAATAACGGAGTGTGTAAATGAAAAAGTTTATTGTAATTTTAATTTTATGTTATTTATCATCGTCTCTTTTTGCAATGGATATCCAGAAAATTTTGGGAGTAAAGAGTAATGAAATTACTTATGCAATGGATCCAGTTGAGTTTTTTTATTTTAATGAAAATAAGGAATTGGAAATTTATTCTGAAGATAGTTTACGTAAAGAAATAAATGAATTGCATGGAACATATTTATATGATTTTAAGAGGGAAGGTAAGTTTTTTTATTTGGAAATAAAAAATGAAAAAGTAAAAGAAAAATTTCTTGTTTTAGTAAATGAAGAATTTTTATTTTTATTTAAAAAGGGAAGCAAAAAAGTTTTTTGGGAAGGACATCGAAGTATTTATAAGAATAATATAGATGGGCTATATTTTTTTTATGAAGAAGAATGGATAAAAAATAAAGAACTTAAAGCTTCCAGTGAACTGAAAGAAAATGAAAAAAAATACGCAGTAAATAATCTTGGAACTTTGGAATGTGGTAAACCATGGATTGAAGGAGTTACAGGAAACGGAAAAGGAGAGTATATAAAATATAGAATTAAAGGTGGGAAAATTTTTATTTTTTCTGGGTATGTTGATGTCGATAAGCCGGAACTATATATTCAAAATTCCAGACCTAAAAAACTTTTAATTGAGACTGATGATAAAAAATTTTATGTAGAATTAAAAGATACACCTAATCCTCAGGAAATAATCATTTATGAAAAGATAGACAGAGAAAAAGAATATAATATCAAAATTACTATAGATGAAGTGTATCCCGGTACAAAATATCAGGACACATGTATCAATGCTATGGCCGGAGATTTTCTTTTTGGAACAGACAAATTATTGTATTGAAACGGAACAATTATGATTACTTATATCCTATCTCTCAATAATACAGATAAATAAAGATAGGTAAAATCACCTATGGGGGGGCGTTCAAAACATGATATAATGGATTTGAACTGACATTCTAGAATACGAATGACAGCCTTTGAGAGTAATACAAGAGAGAAAAGTCAGAAACAATTTATAAAAAGAAGGTAGAAAAATGAATTTATTTACAGGCAGAAATTTAAACAATGATGAATGTATTTTTGATGTTCATTCGTTTGCAAGAGAGCTTGATGAAGATACATTAAGAACAGAAATTAACGGCGGTAGCTGTGGTGGGGATGCACCGAGTGCTCCTTCTCCGTCTGGTGGAGGTAATCCTCCGTCGGCTCCGGCTGTAACTGCTACAACTCCGACGACAAACCCTGGAACATCTCCGACAACAAATACACCAAATCCTTCAGATCCATCTAATCCAGGTTCTGGTTATACTGGTGGTGGTTACGAGCCTCCTCCAGAGGTAATGAGTAATCCACAGGCATACGGTTATTGGAAAGCATTACAGGCCTTAGCAGAACAACAGGGGGATCCTGATAGGTATAAGGATTATAATGTGCTGGGAACAAAGTTTAAAACTTCATTTAATAAAACGCAGACACAAAAGAATCAAGTAGAAGATAAAAAAGAAATTATCATGGGTGAAAATGTTTATAATAAGGATTTTATTAAAAAAAATGTTCCTTTACAGTATCAGCATCAAGCTTTAGATGCATTGGAGAGAGAAGAAAAAGCTGGAAAATATGGAGCACCAACCGATAGTAAACGAATTACAGGATTGATAGGAGAAGGAACTGCATTGCAATCTTCTCATACAGGTGTAGATATTGGTGCTCTTACTCCTGGCGTAAAAGGTGATCCGATCTATGCGACTGCCGATGGTGTTGTAAAAAGAAATACAAGAACTGCAAATTCTGGAAGTACTTTAGTAGAATTATCATTACCCTATACAAATGATACAGCTATATATCAGCATGCAGAATTTATTGTTGAACAAGGTGATACAGTAAAAAGAGGTCAAGTTATTGGTTATATGAGTGATGAGGGAACAGAAGGTCAAGTACATTTGCATTATGAGATTAGAAAAGATGGGTTATATGCTGGTGATGGAGGAGCCGGTCAGTTAGTAGATCCATTAACACGTATGCCAGGATTGTACTATTATGAAAAACATTAAAATGATGAATAATAAATTGATAGATCTTTTTTTAATGTTTCTTATAATGTTTTCTTTTCTTTTTTGTAAAATACCAGAAAAAGGAAATTCACAAAACACAGAAAATAGAAAACCAGAAACAGTTAGTGATGATTTTCCTTCGACAGAAAGTCTTATAAAGGATAATGATAGATATTTTATTATGGAAGACTGGCATCCTCTTGTTCAATCTGAAGAAATTCAGAAAATCAAGCAGATGGTAAAAGAAGAAGATATTATTCATGAGGATGATTCTTTATTTGATGATAATTTTTCGAATGAATTTTCATTGATTGATGAAGAAGGGAATATGTATTGCCTTTTTCATGATATAAGAAAACTTTCCTCCTTCAAGGTTCAGGAATATGAAATTTACAAATTCTGGAGAAAAGATTTTTTTTGGGTCTTTAAAGAAACTGATGAAATTTCTGTTTTATGGAATTACTATAATGGTTCAATTTTGATTCTAGGGACGGACAATTCCAGATACATTACATCAAGAGGAATTAAAGTAGGAGATACTGCGGATAAAGTAATTCAGGTTTATGCAAAGGATTGTGAAGTTTCAGAATATAATTATGAGAAGAAGAGGTTTGAGGTAGTTTCTAAACATAATGCACCATTTATGGCTTTATATAAATCTGATGATTGTATTTCCATAAATAGCGGTAATGCAAAATCAGAAGAAATGAGGACAATTTCTTTTTTGCTTCAAAATAATATTGTTTCAAAAATTGTAATTAAAGGAGTAGAGTAAAAGGGAGAAGGAAGTAAAATGAATTTATTTATAGGCAGAAATTTAAACAATGATGAATGTATTTTCGATGTTCATTCATTTGCAAGAGAGCTTGACGAAGATACATTAAGAACAGAAATTAACGGCGGTAGCTGTGGTGGGGATGCACCGAGTGCTCCTTCTCCGTCTGGTGGAGGTAATCCTCCGTCGGCTCCGGCTGTAACTACTACAAATCAGACAACAAATCCGGGAACAACACCACAAACAAATTCTGGCACACAAAATCCATCAAATTCATCTAATCCAGGTCCTGGTTATACAGGCGGTGGAAACGAGCCATCACCGGAGATAATGAGTAATCCTCAGGCCTATGGCTATTGGAAAGCATTACAGGATTTAGCAAAGCAGCAGGGGGATCCTGATAGGTATAAGGATTATAATGTTGTTCCTGATTACAAACAGAATATTGTTGATAAAAATTCAAGTACAACTCAAAAAGAACAAAAATCATTAAAACAAATTGGCTATGGGGGTAGAGTTGCACTTATTGGAGGATTTAGTTTTTATGCAGGGTTAGTATATAATCCAAATGATCCGATGGATTCGGGAATTAGAATACAATTTGGTGTTGGTACTGGAGTAGAAACCGGAGTTGTGACATCTGCTTCTAATTCAATAAAATCTGTTGTAGAAGAATCTGTAAAGAAAAGTACTTCTGAATTAATGGTTGATAATGTTTCTGAAAATATTAATTCAGAAATATTTGATAAACCTACAAAATCTTCTGACCTAGAAGGAGTTAACACAAATCTTTATGCATCGGCATTAGTTGGAGTGGTATGTGATTGTGAGAAAAAGCAAATCACAGGAATAGAGTTTGGTAGTGTTGGAGGAGGTGTATATAGAGAACGTTCAACAGTTATTACTATGCGTGAAATTGTGGATGGATTTAATACAGTTGTTGACGGTATAAATAATGCTGTAACTACAGTAACAGGATGGTTAGGGTGGTAAATGAAAGGGCAACATAAAGTAAATATAATTATTGCAATTTTACAGATACTCATCATTGTTGAATTATTTATAGGTAATAAGTTTGATATATCAATAAAAGATTTTACTATATTTTCACTTATGTCCTTTCTTTTTTATCTACTTGTTTTCTTTCTGCTGCCTAAAAAAATATTAAAGTATTCTTATTGGTATATTCTTGGTTTAAATGCTGTTGTAATAATTCTTTTATCAATCTACCATCTCTCTCATCAATACAATAAATTTTCGAATGAAGATTATATTTTTGGTCTAACATTAGCTTATTATTTTTGTGAATTTATACGTTTTAAAAAACAAGCAAAAACAGATGAAAAACAAAAGGTGTCAGAAGAAACGGATGATTCTCTTATTCGTAAGAGATTTTATGCTTTTTTCATAGATTTTATTATTTCAGCATTTTTATTTCTTGTTCCATATGAGTTTTTTGTTTTAGAACCAGTATTTAAAAAAAGTCAGGTGTTACAGTCAAACGTTTTTATTACAACTTTATTGTGTAGTATCCCTGCGGCTATTTATTTAGTCTTTAGAGATTGTCCTTTTAAGGGAAGCATAGGAAAAAGGATATTAAAATTAGATTTGTTGACAGAAGACGGCAGTAAAAATGTATCTGTCAAACAAAGTATCCTGCGAAATATAACTATGTTAATACTGTTTGTAGAGATATTTTATTTTCTAAAAAATAAAAAAAGGTTAGGTGATAAACTGGCTCATACCAAAATAGAGGAAAAAAAGAAATTATAATAAATATTTATTGAGAGTACCCCATGACAACATCACAAAAAGTTGAAAGTGTTAAAAAAGTATTAAAGGACAATTCTCGGTTTTATGTTTTCGAAACAAAAGAAAACAAATGGATATATGACTCTGTAAAATTTCAGCTCTATTCAATAAGCAATTCTCTTTTTAATGAACTGAATAATGCCCAGCATGATTTATCTAGTATGGATTTTTCTGAGCTTCTGGAGTTTCAGATTTTTCTTAAAGAGATTCAAGAAGATGCTAAAGAAGATACAAACTACAAGCTTGAATCTAACATGTGTGTAGCTATGATAAGCCTTGGTAATAACTGTAACTTAAACTGTTCTTATTGCTACAGAAAGAAAACCGAAAACCAGACTGTAAATATAGAGCATGTAAGAAATGCTATAAAATTTATACTTACGGGTTATAAAAAAAATCCTTCTAATTTTATTTTTACTTTTTCCATGAATTCTGAATCATCCAGAGATTTACCTCTTTTAAAACAGATTCTGGACGATTATAAAAACTATGAACCATATTATTATACGCTTAACGAAATTCCTGATAATACTGCTTTGTTTTCTAAAAAGATAAATGAAGTTCTTCTTAAAAACAGAATCATAAATGCACCTGTACAGGAAAATATAACAAAAGAACAGATAGTTTCTCTTTTAAATAAAGTCATTTCAATCCCGGTTCTTCCATATATTCTTGGTTTTACAAGAGCAATGTATGAAGAAAAAGACCGTCCGGAATTCGATAAATACAGGATCCTTGCTGATTATAGAAAAATCAGATTAAATAGGTGGACGCTGGATATTCTTTTTGATCCTTTTATTAAACGAAAATCAGTTCCCTTTGTTTCCTTTTCTGTTATGACTAATGGCACCTGCGCTTCTAAAGAATATATGGATTTTCTTAAATCAGTAGATATTAATTTTATATGTGTGAGTATTGATGGACCCGAAGAAGTTCATAATCATTCAAGATTTTATAAAGATAATACAGGTAGTTATAAGGATATTGTAAATAATCTAAAAATCTTTAAGGAAAATGGTTTTACCTTCAGAGCTTCTACTGTTTTAACGGCATTTTATCCTAAACCTCTAGAAGTTGCACAGCATTTAAAAAGTCTTGGATTTGTAAATGTCAGTATGCTTCCGGTTCGTTCTAATCAGAAAGATAGTTTTACAAAAGAAAATATAAACGCTTTATTAACAGGATATGATGAGCTTTTTGAACAGCTTAAAAAAAGATTTGCTGGATGGAAATTTTGAATTATTTTCTTTTTTAAGACGCGACATGAGTCTTAGTGCGCTTTATTATTTTCTTGAAAGAAAGAAGAATGTTCGTCGTTGTCCGTTTGATGATCAGCTTGTAATTAATTCAGATGGTAGTATAACAAGCTGTCTTTACATGGAAGGTATTGATGATTACTGTATTGGAAATATTAAGGACGGAATAACAAAAGAAATTACTCATAATATTACTACAAATTATAGGAAACCATGTGTAGATTGTTGGGCAAAGCATCTGTGTGGAGGAACATGTTTTTATAATTCATATCTTAGTAATAATGACATCCTTCCTGCTGATGAAATTGAATGTATTATAAAAAAACATCTTATAAAACACTGTCTTTCTTTACTAGCTTTTGCATTCGAAAATAACATTTCTATTCAAAGTTTAAGACAGGTGTAAAAAAAGTTTTCTAGACGGAAGAGAATATGAGACTAAAGTGTATTTTACAGCATGATGAAACTGACTGTGGTGCTGCCTGCCTCAGCATGGTACTTGATTACTATGGAAAAAGCGTGCCTATACGAAAAATAAGGGAAGAAGCCTGTACAGACACTAAAGGAACATCCGGTTTTGGTATGGTAAAAGCAGCGCAGAAATATGGATTAAGCTGTAAAGCTTTTATTGCAGACGAAAAAGAAAAAATCAAGAAACTTCCATGTGCTACTGTCCTCCATATTAAACATAAAGGGATGGAACATTATGTAGTATTAAAAAAGGTAAATAGGAATAAGGTTTACCTGTGTGATCCCGGAGTGGGGAATACGGTTGTTTCTTTCGAAGATTTTTTTCAACAGTGGACCGGGGTCTTTTTTATTCTTACTCCAGATACTTCGTTCGAAAAATCCAGTCACGAAAATGTATTATTCAGATTTCTTACACTTTTAAAACAATATAAAAAAAATGTTGCTCAAATTCTTACAGCAAGTTTATTTCTTTCGGCTTTTGGAATATTTGTTTCGTTTTATTTCAGGTTTTTAATAGATGAAGTTTTATATATTCAGATTAAATCTACACTTAATTTATGTTCTCTCTGTTATCTGATTGTTATTGTCTTTCAGGCAATTATAGGATTTTGCAGAAACGAGATTATTCTTTTTATGGGAACAAAGATAGATGTAATGCTTTCTTCGGATTTCTTTTATCATCTTTTACGCTTACCAATGAAATTTTTTACTTCACGAAAAACGGGCGAAGTACTTTCCAGACTTAATGATGTAAATGTAATCAAAAATGCAATATCTTCTGCAACATTATCTGTTGTTATTGATTCAATAATGATAGTAACAGGAGCTGCTTTCCTTATTAAGATGGGCGGACGTTTGCTACTTGTAGCTATTGTTCCAATAATTATTTCTTCTATTATTGTTTATTTGTTTAAGGACCATTTTAAAAGGCAGATAAGAAATCAGGCAATTATAACTGCCGAAAAAAATGCTTTTATGTACGAAAGTTTGAATGGTATTGCAACTGTAAAAGGTCTTTCTACAGAACAGAAAGCTTTTGATAAATGTGAAAATTTAATTGTAGAAACAGGAGAAAGAACCCTTGATTTAGGAAAACTTGGAAACAGGCAGAGGGCAATCCTCGAAATTATTTCTTCTTTAGGAACACTGGCCATTTACTGGTATGGAAGTTTTTTAATTTTTGACGGAACTATAACACTCGGACAGCTTATCTCTTTTACAATGCTTTCGGGCTTCTTCTTAAGTCCTTTGTCGCGTCTTTTAACTATGCAGTCTTACTGGCAGGAAGTATTTGTAAGTTCTGAACGTCTTTTAGATATTATAGACCTTGAAGAAGAAGCAAAAGATGAAGATTCAAAAATGGATGCAGAATCACTGGCAGGCGATATAGAATTCTGTGACGTTTCGTTTGCATATGGAAATCGCGGAAAGACAATAAAGAATATGAGTTTTTTAATTCCCGGTGGAAAAAAGGTTGCTTTTGTTGGTCAGTCTGGAAGTGGTAAAACAACTTTATTAAAGCTTTTAATGCGTTTTTATGATTTGAATGAAGGTAAAATTTTAATAAATGGTGTAGATATAAATGATTATAAGACTAAAGAGTATAGAAAATGCATAGGATATGTACCACAGGAAAGTCTCTTATTTAGTGGAACTATATTACAAAATATTACCTGGGCAGCGGTAAACTATACAAAAGAAGATATCATTGCCTGTACAAAGAAAGCACAAGCTTTTGAGTTTATCCAAAACCTTCCTGAAAAATTTGCAACTATTGTTGGTGAACAGGGTGCAACTCTATCCGGAGGTGAACGCCAGAGAATAGCCCTTGCAAGAATTTTATTATGTAATCCGGAATTGATTATTCTTGATGAAGCAACCGCCAGCCTTGACAGTATAAGTGAAACAAAAATTATGGATGCTGTTTTTTCTTCTGGCGAAGGTAAGACAACAATCATTGTAGCACACAGACTTTCTACAATTAAAGATTGTGATTTAATTTATGTTTTTGATAAGGGTGAACTTGTTGAGCAGGGAAATCATAAAGAATTATTAGAAAAAAATGGAAAATATTCCAGCTTATGGAGAGCACAAAATGAAAAAAGTTTTAGTTCTTAAACATATAGATACACTAAAAAATTCCAGAGAATTCTTTTTTACAAAAATCCCGGGAAGCGTAAATATTCTCTTTTATTCCGTTGTAATATTTTTTCTGCTAGGTCTAGGTATTTTATTCTTCGGTAAAGTTGATGAAGTTATAAAAGTTTATGGTGTAGTCAGAACAAGTGAAAATGTTTCGAGTGTAAGAAATGTTATCTCTGGAAAAATAATTAAGATAAATTATGAGCCCGGTATTTTTGTTCATAAAGGGGATCTTTTATATAGTCTTGACCCTGTAAGCTATGAAGCACAAAAAAATGACCTCGAAAAAAATATAACTGACCTTGAAGAAAAAATCGAAGGTAATGAGTTATTGATAAAAAGTTATAAGGCAAAAAAGAATCTTGTTCCAAAAGGTAATGAACTATATTACACAAAGTTTGAAGTTTTTCGTTTACAGGAAAAAGAACTGACTGTAAGAAAGCAGGTTGCAAAACTTCTTTATGACGAAGAACTACAGAATCCCGCAGCAATCAGTAATAAGAAAAATATTGAACTTAAAAAAAATGATTATGAACTTGCTTCAAATAATCTTGATCTTTATGCGGAAAGCTTTATTCAGTCTTTATATACAGAAAAAAATAATCTGGAATTATCTTATTCAAGAGCTTTGTCTGATTATAAGACTCTCATCACCTCATATGATTTTTTAAATATTTATTCACCTGTAGACGGTTATGTCCAGGAAGTCTCAAGCATCAATGTAAATGATTTTGTTCAGGCAAATACTAATATTGTAAACATTATTCCAGACGATTTAAAAAATTTCAGAGTAGAACTAAAGGTATCCCCTAAAGATATTGGAAAAATAAAAGAGGGTATGAAGGTAAAATATCGTCTTTCGGCCTTTCCATTTTTTGAATATAAGGGGGCAACCGGAATAATTAAATCTATGGATGCTGATATAAGAACAAATCCTGCTAATGGTGCCTTATATTATGTCTTATATGCAGATATTGATAAAACAAGATTTTCTAATTCCAAGGGTGAATCTTATCCCATTAAAGCAGGGCTTGAAACAGATGCCAGAATAATCCTTCAGAAAAACAGGATTATTTATTACCTTTTGAAAAAAATAGATTTTATAAATTAAGTGTGTATGAGAAAGATTTCATTATCGCTGTTACTAATTTTTTTATTCTTTGAATTATCCTCTCAAACTTATCTGGAAGTTTTATGGAAACAAAGTGAAACTTACAGCAAAGAACTAAAAATTAATCTGCTAGATTACGAAAATACACTTTTAGAATACAACTCTAGATATTCGCTTTTTTATCCATCTTTCTATATTTCTACTAACTATGATTATATAAGACTTGAAACTCCAAAAGATTTGAATAAATATCCGCTTAAGTATTATACGTCATTCGGATTTGACTGGGATTCAATGGGAGGAACTTCGCTTCAAACTTCAATCAGTTATGAAATGAATAGATATATATTAGATTCTCTTGAAGAACTATCTGTAGATAATTCAGGATATAACCAGAATCCTGTTTTATCTTTGAGTATTAATCAAAGTCTTTTACCGTATTATCTTCAAGGGAAAGCCAAAAATCCGTTTCTTCTAAGTTATGATAATCAGTTTAAAAGTGCTCAGAATTCAATACTAACGGTTATGGCAGGTATAAAAACCAATATCACTGATTATTTTATTCAGTTAAGAAAGTTACTGCGGAATCAGATTATATTAACTAATCAGATAGAGATGCAGACTATTTTATGTGATGCAGCTTTTATAAAACTTGAACAGGGCTCTATTACGCAGCTTGATTACTGGAATTATGAATCTTCATTAAATGAGTATCAGAATAATTTGTGTGAAGTAACACTGCAGATAGATAATATTAAAAGGGAACTTGAACTGCTTTGTGGAAATATAAATTATGCAGAAATAAATAACGAATTGCCAGCTAGTTCAATCAGACTTCTTGAAAAAGATTATACTCTGGAAACATTTGAAATCCAAAAAGATGAGCTTGATAATAACCTTATAATCAGCCGTCAGAACAATGCCCCCTCGTTATCTATAACAGGTTCTTATTCGTATGACCTTGATGCCGTAAAATTAGAAAAAACAAAAGAAGCCTGGTCTTCCTCGGGAGAGAAGAAGTGGACGGTTTCTGTAGGGTTTTCAATATCTCCTAAAAATGTAAATCAGATTAATAAAGAAAAAGCAGCTTATAGAAATAATATCCAAAGCCTTGAAGAACAGAAAACAATCTATCTTGAAAATAAAACCGAAGAAATTTCTACATATAAAAAACTCATAACGTATTATACCGATGTTCAGTCACAAAAGAAAAAGAACGTAGAAAAACAGAATGCATATTACGAAGCCATGCAGGATAAGTATAACAGAGGTTTGTGTTCAGAGTTGGATTTGCTTCAGGCGAAATTAATTTATGATAATTCAAAATTTGATCTGGAAAACATTAATGATTCTCTCTGGTATTATAATTTTCTGCTTTATCAACTGGAGGTGGAAAAATGAAAAAGTTAATCATCTTTATGTTTATTACTCTTTTATGCTCATGTTCATTTAACAAAACAGAAAATCATAGTGATGACTATTTACAAAAATGTGAAGAACTTGGAATACAGGAAATAACTGTAGTTCAAAAGGATAAAATAGAATCAGTTTCTTTTGATGATGATACTTTCTGGAAAAAATATATAAAAGGAGACATTATCTTATTTTCAAGTGTATTTCAAAAAGACAGAAAATTAAAATTGTATCCTTATGTTATGAGTAAGAATGTTGTCTCGTATGAATTATATAGTCTTATAATGGAAAATAAATCAGCTTCTTCGGGTGTGAAAGAATTTCCAAGAACTATGAGCTGGTATGATGCTATTGTATTTTGTAATGAACTTACAAAAATGGTCTTTAGCGAAAAGCATTGTGTTTATTATTCAGATAAAAAATTAAAAACTGTTTATACAAAAGATGATGCAAAAGACAAAAAAGAAGTTTTTATTGCCTATGATATGTCTAAAAAAATGTTTACAAAAAAAGGTTATAGATTACCTACTGAGCTTGAATGGGAATTTGCCGCAAGAGGAGGGAATCCAGAATGCCCGGAATGGAATTATACATATAGTGGAACTAATTGCGGGGGAGAAATATATAATCCTTCAAATAAGAGCAATAATCATCTGGAACCTATTTTCAGGAAGGGAAATGAATACTGGGTTGAAGGTCTTTTGTATATAGATCCCAGGATAAAAGAATATTCTAATTGTGCATATGAAATTCTTGATGATTATATAATGCAGAAAATTGGAAAGAAAAAATCGAATAGCCTTGGAATAAATGATATGAGTGGTACAATTTATGAATGGACATGGGATGGTGCAGAAAAAGATGGAATGTATCCTGTAGATGCTTCTGATATATTATACAAGACAGAAGGTTGGATACAAAATCCTCTGGGACCAGAGCTTCAGGAAGCGCATATTATTAAAGGTGGAAGTTATAATTCCGGGGCATATGAATGTTGTGTCTTTTTTAGAAAATATGAAAAGTCCCAGACAAGTGGAATTGCCGGTATAAGATTATGCCGTTCAATTCAGGGTGAAAAAATTAAAGAATCTGAATATAAACATAATAAGGAGTAAAAATTTATGAACTTATTGAAAGGCAAAAACTATCAGTCAGACGAATGTATTTTTGATGTACACTCATTTGCAACCGAACTCGACGAAGATACCTTAAGAACAAAAGTTAATGGTGGCTGTTGTGATGCGAGTGCTCCTAATGCACCACCATCACCTCCATCAGGAAATAATACTCCAACAGCTCCGGCTGTAACTGCTACAACTCCGACGACAAACCCTGGAACATCGCCGACAACAAATACACCAAATCCTTCTGATCCATCTAATCCAGGTTCTGGTTATACTGGTGGTGGATACGAGCCTCCTCCAGAGGTAATGAGTAATCCGCAAGCCTATGGCTATTGGAAAGCATTACAGGCCTTAGCAGAACAGCAGGGGGATCCTGATAGGTATAAGAATTATAATGTGCTGGGGGATCATAGTAAAAAACAGGTAAAACTCAAAGGGGCAAATACAAATGTAGATACTATATCTTTGGATTCTAGAGATCAATATCGTATTTCGAAAATGTTAATGAAGGGAGAAAGAAACGCCATTGATATAGTCTTAACAGAAAAGAAACAAAAAACTGCTTCTAAGGAAAATAGAAACGATTGTTATTTTAAAATTTGTGTCGATCAACCAGGAAATGGTAATAATAGAAATACTTATGTTTTTAATAATATGGATGATATAGATACTGGACATGTTTTTCTTGAAATCGGTAATTCTAAAACAGGTGAAGTGATAACTAGAGGTTTATATCCTGACTTAGGAGATACTCGTAGAAAAAAATTAGTAGAAGGAATAATCACTGAAGGAAAAGTGTATGATGATTCTTCATATAACAAAGATAAAGTTGATGTTGAAAAAGTATTCTTTATTTCTGAATATGATTATTACACCACAAAGAGTTCAATATTACAAGATGAAAGCAATCCTCCGTTATATCAATTATCTGATTATAATTGTACAAATTGGGTTGTCGATAAAGCCAATAAAATCGGATTAAATATACCACAAACAATAGGTAGCTGGCCTTTTGGTGAAGGATTAAATCCTGGAGATTTAGGAGAGGATTTAAGATGAAAAGGATTTGTATTTTTCTTTTTGTCGCTTTTATTTTTTTTGGTTGTTCTAACAAAATTATAAGAAATCGCTCTGTTGGAAATATTGTATTGGGCACCAGGGTTTCTGATTTTTTAATTAAGCAATATTTGTTAAAAAAAATAATTATAAAGACAACTGATGATAAGATAATAACAGATATAATTCTACTTGATGATAGTTATAAACTAGAAAATGGAATTTCTGTAAATAGCACAGTAGAAGAATTAAAAGAAAAATATCACTTGGATTTTTATGAATCTAAAGAAGATAGTTCATTTTTTAAGCCACTACATTTTTCCGGAACTTTGGCAGGACCTCCTGGTTCTAAAGATTATGATGATATTCAAGTCGGTGATATAGGAGGAATGTCTTTTTTTATTTCTGATGGTCGAGTGATAGCTATAAGATTATATGATGAAGATTTTTATTTTTGATTTATTATAGAATATAGAGTTATTACATTAAGAGAAAAGAAAAAAAATTATTTTTATTTATCTTATTAATAAGTATTATTTATGAATAAAATACAAAAGGAGTTATTAATTGGGATTATATAAAAGGAGAAATGTGGAAATGAAACCTAATAAAACTTTTTATATCTTAATTCTCTCCTGTATTTTGTTTATTTCAGCAAGCAGTAATATTACAGCTTCTGGGAAAAAGGTAAATCAAGGTGTGGAGAAAAAAGCAATCTTTTCCGAGCTAAATTTGTCAAATTATAAAAAGAAAGCGTATTCATATACAGGTGGTGAATCTTATTACAAATCTTTTAATATTTATTATCAGAGTTATGAGTATGATGAACGGGAATATATAAAAGATTATTATTTTACAGGGCAAAAGGAAGCTGAGGAAGAAATCATCTTACATGCAGCTTTTGAAATTTCTAAGAAAAAACTTTTGTGTGTAGTTCGTGATGTATATGGGGAAATAATTTTGGATGAACCTTGCGCGGGAGATGTTTATTTTATGGATAAAAAAATGTTTGAGAATCACGATGTAACTTTTTTGGGATTTAGCACTTCAGTTCTTAAAAAGCCAGTAAGACCAAAAGTTGTTTATGAAACTTCTGATAGAGATGAACCTGTGGAAGAATTCCTATGGCCTGTCAGTTATGATTACAAAACTAATGTGATTAAATCATTTTCACCGGAGTAAAAATTTATGAACTTATTGAAAGGCAAAAACTATCAGTCAGATGATTGTATTTTTGATGTACATTCATTTGCAACCGAACTCGACGAAGACACCTTAAGAACAAAAGTTAATGGCGGCTGTTGTGATGCAAGTGCCCCTAGTGCACCACCATCACCTCCATCAGGAAATAATACTCCAACAGCTCCGGCTATAATAGGAACATCTCCAACGACGAACTCTGGAACATCGCCTACAACAAATACACCAAATCCTTCAGATCCATCTAATCCAGGTTCTGGTTATACTGGTGGTGGATATGAGCCTCCTCCAGAGGTAATGAGTAATCCGCAAGCCTATGGCTACTGGAAAGCATTACAGGCACTGGCCGAACAGCAGGGGGATCCTGATAGGTATAAAGATTATAATGTGCTGGGGGATCACAGTAAAAAATTACCTGTGATGATTAAAAGTACAACAGAAGCATTAAATCATTACTTTAATAATGATGGAAGCCCTGTTGAGATTGGAGGTGAAGCTTTTAAAAATGTTATAAAGAAAAATAACCAGATTTTTGAAAAAAGAATTAAATCAGGTGAAACTACCGCAGCTAGTGGAAATTATTCTTTGGATATGACTTTTACAGAATTTTTTATAGGGAAAACAAGAATTGATTATGTAATTGAAACCGGCACTGAAACTTCTACCGTAACTTTTACTGCATTTAATGGAGATGGATTTTGGGATGCTAATATTTTGGCTCCTAAAAGTACAGAAGATGGACCGGGACCTAATAATGAATTTCCAGGTGGAGTTGTATATCCATTCATACCGAAATCGTGGTCAGAAACATTTGATAATCCTTCACAAATGAATTGGATGAAAGAGAATTAGTATGAAAGCAAGTCTAAAACAAATTCTAAAGTTATTTTTCTTATTAGAATTTTTTATGCTATTAAATGTATTTGCATTAAAGACTTATGAGCATATACGTTTTTATCAGTTTGATTTAGATAACGACAGAATTTTTTCTGAATCAGAAAGTTCTCTTGAAACTTTTGAAACCTGGGAATTGAAGTATTATAGTGATATTGGAGAAAATTTTGCTATTCTTATTTCACCATTAGTTTCAGTTTTGTCTGCATTTTTTTGTTTTGTAATTACAAATATCTTACAACATTATGGTATTCTTCAAGTACTTGATAAGAGAAGAATTGAATCTTTAAATATAAAAAAAATGATAATATCAGCCTTTATATTTATTATAATAGGAATTATATTTTTCTTATGTTATAGCTTTACTTCTTTATCTGAAAATTCTATTTTGAGAATAAAAGATTATTTGATTTTGATTTTATTGTCTCTTGTCGTTTTTTTTATCACAATAAGTGTAGATATTATTTTGGACAGATTTTTTAAATATACTATTTTTATAAATATCTTTTGGATTTTTATTGATTTAAAAACCTTTTTTACAATTCTTTATGATATTGTGGATTTAAAAACAGATTCTTTTTTATATCTTTGGATTCCAATTTCCGGCCTTGTTCCAATTATTATTAAAATGACTGGAATAAAAAAGAAATAGAAAAGTTTATATGAAGATTTTGGAAACTTTAATTATGGTGCTACAGGTTCTGCCGCCGGTTTTTCTCCGGAAGTTTTAAAAAGAGCAGCTGGTTTTGCGCTATGGAGAGCTGGTAATGATAAGTATAAACATGAATAATAGTAGTAAAAAACAATCCGTTAAAAAAATCATCAAATACTTTTTAATCAGTCTGGCTGGTATTACGGGAATTTTTGTTATAATCGGATTCATATTTTTTAAAAAATTTCCTGTTATTGAACAATCTGTATATCAGGAAGTTGCTTCTCCGAATAATGTTTATAAGGCTGTTGAATTCAGCAGGGACGGTGGAGCGACAACAGGTTTTAATACACAGGTTAGTATAATTAAAATGGGAAAAAAACTTCCCGATAAGCCTGGGAATATTTATATTTCAGATGGGCGTGCGTTTATAACGTTCATGTGGATAAGTGATACTGAATTGCATATAAAAATACGTGGAGAAGGTTACCGTTCAATTAAAAGTGAAACATCATATAAAGGCATAAATATTGTTTATGAATAAAAAAATCCCCCTTCTGCGAAATTCAATCTGAACTTACAGAAGGGGGATGATTATTTAACGGCTTATGGCCGATTTATGCTTCTTCTTTAGAAAGCATTACGTTTGTAAGGATTCCAAGGATTAAAGCACATGCAACTGTTGTGATTGTTACTTTTCCGAACGAGATTGTAAATCCGCCTACACCTGTAATAAAGATTACCGATGCTACAAAGAGGTTTCTGTTTTTGTTCAAATCTACGCTCTGGAACATCTTGAATCCTGATACAGCAATAAAGCCGTAAAGTGCAATACAAACACCACCCATTACACAAGAAGGAATTGTTTCAAGGAAGGCTACAATCGGAGTAATCATAGAAAGAATAAGACATCCGAATGCACATCCCCAGATAGAAACTACCGAAGCGTTTCTTGTGATTGCTACACATCCGATTGATTCACCATAAGTAGTGTTTGGACATCCGCCGAATAAAGCTCCTGCCATAGAACCAATACCATCACCTAAAAGTGTGCGGTTAAGACCTGGTTCTTTAAGAAGATCTTTTCCGACAATTGTAGAAAGGTTCTTGTGGTCTGCAATGTGTTCTGCAAATACAACGAATGCTACAGGAACATACGCTGTAAAGAGGGTAAGAAGATAAGTTCCCGAGATTCCTTTTAATCCTTCTGCTCCTCCGAGCATGAATGTAAAGGTTGGGAAAGAGAAGTATGAGCTGAATTTTGACCAGTCAAGTGATGTAAGTGCTGAATAGTTTATAACGATTAAGTTTGCGTTTCCGCTGAGCTTTCCGATTAATGCAAAGATTGAAGCACAGATGTATCCGGCTAAAATACCAAGGATGAAAGGAATGAGTTTTCCCATTTTTTTTCCGTATGTTGCGAAAAGCATTGTAACTGCGAGTGTTACGAGTGCACAGAAAATTGCTATATAATAAGCTGCAGTGTGTCCTCCGTCTGCACCGATTACAGAAGCAACGTTAGACTTCATTGCATCTCCTACAGCGTTTCCTGCAAGAGAAAGTCCGATGATTGCAACTGTTGGTCCGATGATTACAGGTGGCATTAATTTATTAATCCAGTCTACACCGCATGCCTTAACGATAATGGAAATGATTACATATACGAGACCTGCCATTACAGCACCGATTATAAGTCCCCAGTATCCTATAACCATAGAAGCGGCTCCTGCGAATGCTGTACACATTGAACCGATGAACGCAAAAGAGCTTCCTAAAAAAACAGGGCTGGAACTCTTTGTAAACAATAAGTAAACAATAGATCCAACCCCTGCGCCGAATAATGCTGCCGATGCTGAAAGTTCACATCCGCATGCTCCGTTGATAATAGCCGGTACTGCAATTGTAGCCGCCATTATAGCCAAAAGCTGCTGTATAGCAAACAGAACAACTTTTCCAAACTTTGGTTTGTCTTTGATTGAGTAAATCAAATCCATTTTGGTTCTCCTTTTTTCTTTTAGTTTCTACTATTATATATCCCGAGTCCTAATCTAAACAAGTTTTTTTATTTTGAATTTGAAATTTTTTTAAAGATTAATAAATTCTCCCTATCCCCAGTCGTTGATATTTGAAAGAGTTTTCATTAATATAGTAAACTGAATAAAAATTTTTTTGTTTTTAAAATTTGTGGAGGATATATGACTGGAATGTCAATAAACGAGATGCTTGGTCAAAGTGGATTGCTTACTTTGCTTGGTATGTGTGTCGTTTTCGGCTTTATCATTATTCTTATTGCCTGCATGAAGTTACTTCAGGTAATTGTTCATGCCTTTAAACTTGATAGAGAAAAACCAGAACAGACAAATGGAACGGGAGCAGCCCCTGTTTCGAATAATGATGGTGCTGTAGTTGCAGCCATTGCCGCTGCCATTAAAACTAAGGAAGGTAAATAATTATGTCTAAAAAAGTTGGAATTTCTGAACTTGTAATCCGTGATGCTCATCAGAGTCTTCACGCAACACGTATGACAACAGCTGATATGCTGCCTGCTTGTCCTATGCTCGATAAAATCGGTTATAAATTTGTAGAAGGATGGGGTGGTGCAACATACGATTCATGTATCCGCTTTTTGAATGAAGATCCATGGGATCGCCTTCGAAAACTCCACGCAGCAATGCCTAACACAAAAATCATGATGCTCCTTCGCGCACAGAACCTCCTTGGCTACCGTCACTATGCAGACGATGTAGTACAGAAGTTCGTAGAAGCAGCTGCTAAAAACGGTATTGACTGTTTCCGTATTTTTGATGCTTGTAACGACCCTCGTAATATGGAATGTGCTACTAAAGCTGCTAAAAAATCAGGCAAGCACGTTCAGATGGCAATTTCTTATGCCGTAACTCCATATCATACTATAGAAAAATATGCAGAACTTGCAAAAACATATGCAGACTTCGGTGCAGATTCTATCTGTATTAAAGATATGTCTGGTCTTTTAAAACCTTATGCCGCTTATGACCTTGTAAAGGCAATCAAGGCTAAGGTTGATCTTCCTGTAGAAATCCATACCCACGCAACAACAGGTCTTTCTGTTGCAACATTGCTCAAGGGGGCAGAAGCCGGAGCTGACTGGCTCGACACTGCAATTTCTTCTATGTCTATGGGAACTTCTCATTCTCCAACAGAAACTGTCGTAGAAATGCTTAAAGGTACAGACATGGATACAGGTCTTGATACTTCTGCGTTGCTCGAAATCGCTGCTTACTTCCGCGAAGTACGCAAGCATTATTCTTCACTTGAATCATCATTCCTTGGTGCAGATACACGTATTCTTCTTTCTCAGGTTCCGGGCGGTATGCTTTCTAACCTCGAAAGTCAGCTTAAACAGCAGAATGCGGGCGACAAGATGGACGAAGTTCTTGCTGAACTTCCACGCGTTCACAAAGACGCAGGTTATGTTCCACTTGTAACTCCAACATCACAGATTGTAGGAACTCAGGCAGTTATGAACGTTCTTATGGGACGCTACACAACAATGACTCAGGATTTCCGTAACCTTATTACAGGTAAGTTCGGTGCATTGCCAGCCGAAGCAAATGCTGACCTTGTAAAGAAGGCTCTTGAACAGAACGGAATGGAAAAGGTAATGACCTGTCGTCCTGCTGACGAAATCCCTAACGAATGGGACAAGATGGTAGAAGAAGCTAAAAAGGCAGGCGGTAACGGTTCTGATGAAGATGTTCTTACTTATGCAATGTTCCCTAACGTAGCACCAAAATTCTTTGCTGAACGTGCTAAAGGCCCTGTTGATGCAGCAAGCACATTTGCTAAGAAAGAAGCTCCTGCTTCTACAGGTTCTGCCAGTGGTTCTTACACAGTAAACGTAAACGGAACTTCTTATAACGTAACTGCAAACGGTGATAACATCACAGTAAACGGACAGTCTTACAATGTAACATTTGGTGCTGCTTCTGCTTCAGCTGCTCCTGCCGCTGTTGTAACAGGTGGTGCTGATGTTCCTTCTCCTGTAGCAGGAACTATCCTTAAACACGTAGTTTCAGACGGTGCTCAGGTTAAAAAAGGCGACACTGTAATCATGATTGAATCTATGAAGATGGAACTCGAAGTAAAAGCTCCTGAATCAGGAAAGATTTCTTTTGTATGTAAGACAGGCGACCAGGTACAGGCAGGACAGAAGCTTGCAACTTTGGGTGGTGTTGTTCAGGCCGCTCCAGCTGCTGCTCCATCGAACGCAGTTGCGTCAGCAACTGCAGCAACGGGCGGAACCAATGTTTCTTCTGGTAATGGCGGACAGTCCGTTGCCGCTCCTGTTGCAGGAACACTTCTCCGCTATGCAGTTAGCGAAGGTGCTGCCGTTCAGCCGGATACAACAATCATCATCATTGAATCTATGAAGATGGAACTCGAAATTAAAGCTGGTGCTGCCGGTAAGGTTCACTTTATTGCTCAGACAGGTGCACAGATTGCACAGGGACAGACTGTAGCTCAGATTCAGTAACACAGATTACGCAGGTCCCAGGGATCGCGTAAAAATGATACTGATAAGGAAAACAATATGGACACAGAATTAAATAAAATAAAAAAGAATAATTTTAAGATTTTCAGAACAACAGCAATTGTATGTTTGTTCGCACTTGCTCTTTCCTTTGCAGGATGCGGTAAAAAAGCAGGCGCTTCAACTGCTTCTTCTGCAACACAGACAGAAAGTATCGGCGACAAAATAATTGCTAATTCAGAAAATGTACCGCGTATTTCTATTGAACACTTCCTTACAAACTTATGGAAGAATACCGGTATCTATAAAATGATTCATAACGATACACCGGAAGAAGCACGTCTTGCAGAAGAAAGTGCAAAGGCAGTAGAAGCCGAAAAAGAACGCCAGGCTCAGCTTGCCCAGCAGCAGCTTATTGATAAGCCTGTAGAAGGATGGAAAAAACTTGTTATGCTTGCCATCGGATTCTTAATTGTATTCCTTGGTGCTGCAAAGGGCTTTGAACCTCTTCTTCTTATTCCAATCGGATTTGGTACAATTCTTGTAAATATTCCGGGTGCCGGAATGGGCAACGGTCCTGACGGTATGCTCCACATTATCTATAATGCCGGTGTAGGAAACGAATTCTTCCCTATGCTCATCTTTATGGGTATTGGTGCTATGACAGACTTTGGACCTCTTATTGCAAATCCAAAATCAGCATTGCTCGGTGGTGCTGCACAGTTTGGTGTATTCGCTACATTGTTCGGTGTTGCAGTTATGAACTTTATTGATGGAATTGATTATACAATGCTTCAGGCTTCTGCAATCGCTATCATCGGTGGTGCAGACGGTCCTACATCAATTTACGTTTCTGCAAAGCTTGCTCCTACAATGATGGCGGTAATCGCGGTTGCGGCCTATTCTTACATGGCTCTCGTACCTATGATTCAGCCTCCAATTATGAAGCTTTTGACAACTAAAAAAGAACGCCAGATTAAGATGAAGCAGCTTCGTCCTGTTTCTAAAGCAGAAAAGGTTTTATTCCCTCTCATGCTTTTAGTAATCACAACACTCCTTCTTCCACCTGCAGCTCCACTTATCGGTATGCTTGCATTCGGAAACTTTATTAAGGAAATCGGATGTGTTCAGCGTCTTTCTAAAACTGTAGAAAATGAATTGATGAACATCGTATCTATTCTCTTGTCTTTGGGCGTTGGTTCTCAGATGACACCTGAAAAGATTATGAACTTAAACTCTGCGGGAATCATCGTTCTTGGTCTTATTGCTTTCTGTATTGCAACTGCTGCCGGTCTTTTAATGGCAAAGCTTATGAATGTATTCTTAAAGGAAAAAATCAATCCTCTTATTGGTTCGGCTGGTGTTTCGGCTGTTCCAATGGCTGCCCGTGTAGCAAACAAAGTGGGAATGGCAGAGGATCCTACAAACTTCCTTTTGATGCACGCTATGGGACCAAATGTTTCGGGAGTTATCGGTACAGCAATTGCCGCCGGAGTTTTTATTGCAACTTACGGAATGTGATATATAATTAATATATAATGGGTGGGAAAATGGCAACTAAAACAACTTCTTCTAAAGCAGCAGCTAAACCAAAAACAACAAAGGCTGCTGTATATGACGAAAACAGTATTCAGCATCTCGAAGGGCTTGAACACATCAGACTTAGACCTGGTATGTACATCGGCTCTTTGGGGGACGGTTCCAACGAAAACGACGGTATCTACATCCTCTTTAAAGAAGGTATTGATAACTCTGTAGATGAATTTTCTCAGGGCTTTGGTAAAAAAATCGATATCGAAATTAAAGACGGTCGTGTAAAAATCCGTGACTACGGACGCGGTATTCCTCTTGGTAAACTCGAAGACTGTGTAAGTAACGTTAACACAGGTGCAAAATACAATAACTCTGTTTTTAAACAGGCCATTGGTATGAACGGTGTTGGTATTAAAGCTACCAATGCTCTTTCTTCTTATTTCCGTGCTGCTTCCATTCGCGACGGTAAAATGGCTGTTGTAGAATTTAAAAAGGGCGAAAAGATTTCTTCTAAAACAGGAAACGCTAAGCCTGGAACTCCAAACGGAACCTACCTTGAATTTGAACCGGATAAAGAACTTTTTGGAAAGTATTCCTTCAACATGGAATATGTAGAAAAAAGACTCTGGAATTATGCATACTTAAATCCGGGACTTCTTTTAAAATGTAACGGAAAAGAATATCTTAGTCAGAATGGTATACAGGACCTTCTTTTGAACGAGATGGGCGGGGTAGATAAGAGCCTCTACAATCTTTTCAACTATAAGGGACAGAATCTTGAGTATGTTTTGACTCACGGTGCTTCACTCGATAAATATGTTTATTCATTTGTAAACGGTCAGAGCACAGAAGATGGTGGTACGCATGTTACTGCATTCTTAGACGGTTTTACAAAGGGTGTAAACGATTTTTATAAAAAAGAATACGACATCAAGGATGTTACAAGCGGATTATATGTTGCCTTAAAAATCGGTCTTGATAATCCTATGTTTACTTCTCAGACAAAGAACAAGCTTGGAAACGTAGAAATCCGTGCTCCAATCATTAAGGAAGTACAGATTGCAGTTGATGACTGGCTCCGCCATAATCCTGATATTGCCGGCATCCTCGAAGAAAAGATAATCAAAAACCAGAAGGCAAGAGCTGAGATAAACAACGTTACAGACAAGCAGATTAAGGCTGCAGAAAAATCTGTAATGATGAAGATTCCAAAGCTCAAGGATTGCCGCTACCACCTTCAGGATGGAGAAAAGGGTGCAAACTCAATGATCTTCATTACCGAGGGTGATTCTGCGACTGGTTCAATGGTAGGAAGCCGCGATGTTTCTTATCAGGCAATCTTTAGTCTTCGCGGTAAACCGGAAAATATGTACGGACGCAAAAAGTCTGCACTCTTCGAAAACGAAGAATTAAAGAATCTTACATTCAGCCTTGGTGTTCAGAAAGACATAGAAGGCTTACGCTATAATAAGATTGTTATTGCAACCGATGCCGATAACGACGGATACCACATCAGAAACCTTGTAATGACATATCTTCTTCTGTATTTCGAAGAACTTGTTTTAACAGGACATGTTTATATTCTTGAAACTCCACTGTTCCGCGTAAGAAACAAGCAGAAGACTGTATACTGCTATTCGGAAGAAAGCCGCGACAAGGAACTTGAAAAAATGCGAGGGGCCGAAGTAACACGATTCAAGGGACTTGGAGAAATCAACCCTTCTGAATTCGGACAGTTTATCTTCCCTCGTAAAGAAGGTGAAAGCGAAGATAAGGGTATGCATCTTACTCCTGTTACAATCCAGACTCTTAAAAACGTTCCGGAAGTTTTAAAATTCTATATGGGAAAAAATACTCCTGAACGAAAAGACTTTATTGTTCATCACCTTGCAGCAGAGATAGATGCATAAGATAAAAAAAATCATTTCTTCGTGGTTTTTGTCTAAACCTCTTTTGTATTCTGTAATCACAACTCATGAGCTTGTCCCTAAGGATGGGCTCAGTGTTCCCTTGCGTACAGGCCGCCTCAGAATAGAATATTCACCCGAATTCCTAGAAAAATGTGATGATTCAGTTTTAGAAAAATATCTTGAAACAGAATGCTACAGAATCCTGTTAGGTCATCCTTACAAAAGACAGCCTTACAAGGCAGATAAAAAAATCCTTCTTCTTGCAAGCGATATAACAATCTATCAGTATCTTAAAAAAGAACTCGGCGGTATTGTTTTAGCCGGCGTGGAATATTTAAAAAACGAAGCCGTTCGTTTTGCCATGCTCACTCATCCTCTTGGCGAAAAATGGAGTGGGAGCGATGAATTAAAATTCTTTCAGAAAAATCTTGTTATTGATCGTAAAACTGGAGAATTAATATTATGCGATAAGCTTTCTTTTGAAGAGTGGTATAATAAGATTCATTTTTTAATAAAGGAAACTTCTATCGGTGGAGAAAATGCAGGAAGCGGGGAAGGGGCTTTTATAAATTCCGAAGCTTCTGATTTATGGGAAGAAAATGAGGAAGCGCTTTCTTTAGTAAAAGACGAAATCCAGAAGGTACAGGTTTCTGATTCCTGGGGCGAAAACGGAGGAGACATTGAGCGTGCGGTAAAAGAAGATGCAGATTTTTCTTTTGATTACAGGCATGCTTTAACAAAGTTTCGATCAAGTATCATAAGTAATTCAAGGCGTCTTACAAGGATGAAGCCGAGCCGCCGCTATGGTTTTAATGCCATGGGAAGCCGCTACGAAAGAAAAGCAGACATCCTTATTGCAGTTGATGTAAGCGGTTCTATTACAGACGAAAGCTTTAATCATTTTTGTCATGCCATAAAAAACTTTTTCTTTCTCGGAATTATCGAAAAAATAGATCTTATCTTTTTTGATGTAAATCTTAAAAATACGACCCCCCTTGAGTTTCGTAAAAACGTTGACTTAAATAAAATAAAGGGGAAGGGTGGAACAAACTTTCAGCCGCCTCTTGATTACTTTTTTGAACATAAAGATAAGTATAACGGAATGATTATCTTTACAGACGGCGAAGGTGACATTTCTCGCATAAAGACACCCGGCACAAAAAAATCAATCCTATGGATTTTAGACAGCTTTACCGCATATAATAAGTGCAGGCAGTGGATTACAAAAGAACTTGGGTGCGAAGTAACATACCTTCCTTTTTAACTTGAGTTTAACTGGAGTTTAACGGAGTAAAAATGAAAACCGATATAGAGGCAGATTTCTGGAAAGATGTATTTGTTCACATGCAGCATAAAAACATGGTAAGCACAACTTCCGGTCCTTTGAGCATTTCTGACTGCAATGCTGTTTTTAAAAGCTTTCAGGAAAAGCATAAAGATTTAAAAATCGAAATCACAAATGCCGCTTCTTACATCACCTGGGAAACTTTTATAAGTGACGAAATAAAACTTCGTCTTTTTATTCAGAACGGAATTAAGGCAACTCTCTTACAGAAAAATAACGGCGACTTAATAAAGATTGCAGATGCTAAATTTCCGTATAATCCTTTCCCGCAGATTGAAGAGCTTTTTGAAACCCGTGAAAAACTTTTACAAAAGCTCGAAGAAGAAAAAAAAGATTCAGTTTATAAAAACAGGCAGCTTTTGATTGCCATGGAATTTATAAAAGCCTATGCCGCACAGAAGTTTGATGCAATTCCTGACCTTTTATGGAAGCTCGACTTTGAAGCTTCTTCTATCATCCTTATCTTACAGCATGGCCGGGACGAAAAACGCATTCCTCTTACAATAAAGAATTTTAAGTCTGAAATTGACTCTATAAGCCTCTAAAAACCGTATTTTTCCTGTTGCAATTTTATGCAAAAAACTGTATATTTTTTGTATATTTATGCAATATTTGGTGGTTACGCGGTCCCTGAGCCTGTCGAAGGGTTAGTCGAAATCACCACAGGAGATATTTATGGCAAACGATAAAGTTATTTTGGCATATTCTGGTGGACTTGATACTACTGTTATCATTCCATGGCTTAAGGAAAATTACAATTACGATGTTATTGCAGTTTGTATTGATGTTGGTCAGGGTGATGACTGGGAAGCAATAAAGAGTCGTGCACTTAAAACTGGTGCAAGCGCATGTTATGTTGTAGATGCACGTCAGGAATATATCGAAGAATACATCTGGCCTGCACTCAAAGCAAATGCCGTTTACGAAGATGAATATTTACTTGGTACTTCTACAGCTCGTCCATTAATCGGAAAAATTCTGGTTGAATACGCACGTCAGGAAAAAGCTGTTGCAATCTGTCACGGTGCTACAGGTAAGGGTAACGATCAAGTTCGTTTTGAACTTGCAATCAAAGCTTTTGCACCGGACTTAAAGGTAATCGCTGCATGGCGTGATGATAAATGGAATATGGATAGCCGCGAAGCAGAAATTAAATTCCTTGAAGACCGCGGACTCGAAGTTCCAATGAAGAAAGATCAGTCTTATTCAAGAGACGAAAACATCTGGCACTTAAGCCACGAAGGTCTTGAACTTGAAAAGACAGAAAACGAACCAAACTACAAGCACATGCTCAAAAATACATGCGTTCCAGAAGAAGCTCCTGATGAAGGTGAATACGTTACAATCGACTTTGAAAAAGGTATTCCAGTCGGCTTAAACGGAAAGAAGATGAACGCACTTGATCTTTTGAACGAACTCAATGTAATCGGTGGAAGAAACGGTGTTGGTCTTGTAGATATCTGCGAAAACCGCTGCGTTGGTATGAAGAGCCGTGGTGTTTACGAAACTCCGGGTGGAGCAATCCTTTACTTTGCTCACAGAATGATGGATCACATCTGTCTTGACCGCGAAACTTATCACTATAAACAGCAGGTTTCTATCCGCATGGGAGAATTAATCTACGACGGAAAATGGTTTACAACACTGATGGATGCATGTATGGCATTCGTAGATAAGACAGAAGAAACTGTAACAGGATGGGCAAAAGTAAAATTGATTAAGGGTTCTATTCGCGGTGCAGGTTCTGGTTCTAAATACAGCCTTTACAACGAAAGCATTGCTTCATTCATAACCGGTGAACTTTACAACCACAAGGATGCTCAGGGCTTTATCACATTGTTCGGTCTTCCATTAAAGGTTAGGGCAATGATGGAACAGCAGGTTGGAGAAGGTCAGGCAATCACAGAAAGCAAGAGCTTAAAAAAGAGACCTACAGAGTAAGCTGGTTTTGTAAAATATGAACATATAATAAAGGCCTCAGGATTTTCCTGAGGCCTTTTGTTTGCACTCTTTATTTATTCTTACTGATAACTTCGGTGATTTCTTTTTTGATATCCAGAAAGACTTGTACTAAATCGGGGTCAAACTGAATACCTGCATCTTCTTCAATAACTTTAAAAGCTTCTTTTGGTGTGATTGCAGATTTATACCACCTTTGCGAAATGAGTGTGTCAAAAACATCGGCTATTGCCATGATTCTTGCACTAAGCGGAATACGCTGACCTTCGAGGTGCTGGGGGTATCCAGTCCCGTTCCACCATTCGTGATGACTCAATGCAACTTCGGCGGCAACTTTTGCAAAGCCGTTATCGTGCTTTTCTTTTGAGTTTCCGTCGAAAATCTTCTGGATGATTTTCTTTCCTTCTGTTGTATGAATCTTAACCTGTTCAAATTCATCCTTTGTGAGTTTGCCCGGTTTTTTAAGAATCTTATCTGCAATTACAATCTTTCCAACATCGTGGAACTGTGCTGCCCTTGAAACATTTTCTATGAATGCATTTGTGATTATATCTGAATAAAGTCCGTTATCTTTTGCCGCCTTTGCAATCAGCCTTGCGTATTCAGAAGTTCTTTTAATATGAGCATTGGTGATTATGTATCGGGTTTCAATCAGGTTCGATAAAGTCTGAAGTCCGTTTTCGTATACAGCGTTTAATGTCTTATCGCCACTTGCTTTTGGGAGAAGAACTTTTTCTTTGTAAAGGAGTGTCTGGAAGAAGAGGTTAGAGATGCTGTTTATAATTGCCAGCTCACTCGGCATGTATTCATCTTTGTTAACTTTAGGTCCAACGAATACACGACAGTAAAGTTCATCATTTTTATAAAGGGGAATATAAAATCCACCGTTGAAGAGTGAGTTAGTTCCAGATTCACTTTTTTTAGAATCAGCTTCGTAAATCAAATCATCTAAGGCCTTGCTCGAAAGTTCAAATTTATCGATATAAGGAACATATAAATCACTCTGCTCATTGATGCTCTGGAAAAAGATATATTGCGGGTTGATGATTTTTCTGATTTCTTCTGCGCATGTTTTACAGATGTTCGGAACATCAGAGAAGAGATTCATCTTATCTTTAAAATCTTTAATTGCCTGTGGATCATTTTTAGTATATACAATAAGTGTTTTGTTGATTGGAATATAAAGCAGCATAAAGAGGATTGGAGAGAAGACAACAGTAAAATAGAAAGCAAAAGAAATATTATGAACACTCTGCCCCATAAGAAGAACAATAAGGTAAAATGCGGTAATAATATAGATGTAAAGTGTGAGTGAGATGATTACGATTTTTGAAAGCTGTTTAAATTTAACCTGAAGGATAGACATAAAGAACGAGAAGGGCAGAACAGAGAAAGATACAATCGAAATCGTCTTAAGATAGCATTCAATCAGGATATTGTCGGTAAAGATGTCTCTTGTGTAATAGATGATGGAAGGAATTGTTGAAAGACAGATACCAATCATCAAAAAGCGAAAGAGATAAGTTGTCTGCGACGGAAGTTTTATAAAAGTGATTATCGTAAGAATTGCAATCGGAATACTTGTGATGCAGATTAAGGTTTGTGTAAGATAATCAAAAGGATTTGCAAGTACATCCCAGCGGAAAATCCAGATTAAAAGATATTTTAAAAAGCAGCATATTAGTATTGCATAACCAAAACCCGTGAGGATTTTCTGTACACGTTTATAAAGAGAATATTCTTTGAGTGATTCGCGTAAATAATATAAAAGGCAGACGAGGGTTAGACAGCTGCTTATATCGAATAAAACAAGGTTGATGATTTTAGATGTTTCTGACTGCCACAAAGAATTATATGCATTGAATAAACCTATTCCAGCGCAGTAAAGACAGTAGATTAAAGAATGATTTTTTTTGTCTTCGTTAAAAACAACGGTACAACTTATGCCGGTAAGAATGAGGAAAATAGAGATGATGAATTTTGCTTTTAAAAACGGCGGGAAAAATTTAAGCTGTTTTAAAACTGGCTGCTTCTGAAGATAAAAGGAAACATCAGAATCATCTTTAGAAAAGGTTATAGTCTGTTCAAACTTAAGATACGATTCAAGGCTTGTTTTATAAATGGTTCTATAGTTTTGATGGAATTCTCTCTTAAATTCGTCTACAGTCTGACCATTCAGTTTTGTGTATAAAGTCCCTTCTGTAAGACCTGCCTTATAAGCCGGAGAGTCTTTAAAGACTTTTTCTACATAAAAGCCTTTGTCGGTAATAGAGACTGTGCATCCTGTATTTACGAATGGCTGATTAATTAAAAAACTTACTTCAACAAAAATAAATAAAAATAAGATGACTCCGGCACAAATGGCGGGAGTTTTCCAAAGTTTTGATTTGTTCATAAGGTAAAATCTTCTTCCAATAATTAAAATATGCCGGTTTTTAATTAATTAATTTTACATTCAAACTGAATAAAACGCAAATTTTAATCTTTTATTCTATAATATGGGTATTATATTGAAAAATCCTTGTTAAAATGATATTTTTAATCAAAATATATATTATTTTAAGGATAACCTGAAAATTGCTTTTGCATTTTTCTTAACGGTTTTCTATATATCAGAGTCCGCCAGCGGGCTCACTTAGGAGCAAATCATGACATACACTGCAGAAGTGGAGCATATGTGTCCTTTAGCTAAAGGCGCATATCATGGACCTGCCCCAATTCCTGAAGAAGGAGAATGGGTAAAGGTTAAAAAGATTGAAGATGTTTCAGGATTCACACACGGTATTGGTTGGTGTGCACCTCAGCAGGGTGCCTGCAAACTTTCTTTGAACATTAAGAAAGGTATTATCGAAGAAGCACTCGTAGAGACAATCGGATGTTCCGGTATGACTCACTCAGCTGCTATGGCTTCTGAAATCCTTATTGGTAAAACAGTTCTCGAAGCTTTGAATACTGACTTAGTTTGTGATGCAATCAACACTGCTATGCGTGAACTCTTCCTTCAGATTGTATACGGTCGTTCACAGTCTGCTTACTCTAAAGACGGACTTAAAGTTGGTGCTTCTCTTGAAGACCTTGGAAAGAACCTCCGCTCTCAGGTTGGAACAATGTTTGCTACACGCAAAACTGGTCCTCGCTACCTCGAAATGACAGAAGGTTATGTAGAAACTTGTGCAGTTGATAAAGACAATCAGATTATCGGATACAACTGTATCAACTTTGGTAAATTGATGGATGCTCTTAAGGCTGGAACAGATCCTAAAGAAGCTATCGAAAAAGCACGCACACACTACGGTCGTGTAACTGCTGATCAGGGTATGGTAAAACTTATCGACCCACGTAAAGAATAGTCACAGGAGGAAATAGAATTATGGCATTATTTGAAGATTTTGAAGGCCGCATTCCTCAGGTGAATAAGGCTCTTAAAGAATACGGATTTAAAGAAGGCGAAGCTGGATTAAACGAAGCTCGTGACCTTTGTAAATCACGCGGATTTGACCCATACGAAATCTGTCAGTCAACACAGCAGATTTGTTTTGAAGATGCAAAATGGGCTTATGTACTTGGTTCTGCAATCGCAATTAAAGAAGCAGAAAAAACAGGAGACAAGACTGGTTCTACAGCCGCTGCAAACATCGGTAAAGGACTTCAGGCATTCTGTCTCCCAGGTTCTGTAGCTGATGACCGTAAAGTTGGTCTTGGACACGGAAACCTTGGTGCACGTCTTCTTTCTGAAGAAACACAGTGCTTCGCATTCCTCGCAGGACACGAATCATTCGCTGCTGCAGAAGGTGCTATTAAAATCGCAGCTAACGCTAACAAAGTTCGCAAGAACAAGCTCCGCGTTATCTTGAACGGTCTTGGAAAAGACGCTGCTCAGATTATTTCACGTATCAACGGATTCACATACGTTCAGACAGAATTTGATTACTTCAACGGTGAAGGAACAGACAAGGCTCTTAAGGTTGTAAAGGAAGTTCCATACGGATCTAACCCAGACCGCCTTATCGTAAAATGCTACGGTGCCGACGATGTTCGCGAAGGTGTTGCAATCATGTGGCACGAAGACGTTGATGTTTCAATCACTGGTAACTCAACAAACCCAACACGATTCCAGCACCCTGTTGCAGGTACTTACAAGAAGGAACGCCTCCTCGCTGGTAAGAATTACTTCTCTGTAGCATCTGGTGGTGGTACAGGTCGTACACTTCACCCTGATAACATGGCTGCTGGTCCGGCATCATACGGATTTACTGATACTTTGGGTCGTATGCACTCAGACGCTCAGTTTGCAGGCTCTTCATCAGTTCCAGCACACGTAGAAATGATGGGCTTCATGGGAATGGGAAATAACCCTATGGTTGGATGTACAGTTGCCTGCGCGGTAGCCGTTGCCGGTTCATTTTAATATAGGCTTTGCTTCGAGGTAGGATGCAGGCAACTGTACATCCTACGGCGGTCGATATAACGTTTTCCGACGGACGAGTGAAACTCGCCGTCAAAAACGTTTAAACCCGTGACACCTTCGGTGCACGGGAAATCAATTTCAAAGCCGACAGACTCGCAAAGCGAGTCTGCGATTTAAATCGTAGAGAAACAGTCCGTTCGGACTGTTTTTTTTGTGGTATGTTGGTTTGGAATTTCAAAGCGGCAGTTCGCTTTGCTTACTGCGCTTTAATTTCTTTAAAAAATCGATCAATGCTTTATTTTTTATGTGGTTTGATATTTTTCAAAGCGGCAGGTTCGCATAGCTCACCTGCGCTTTAATGTTTTTTTGCGGCAGTTCGCTTCGCTCTCTGCGCTTTATTTCTTCTTAAAATTCTTTTATCGTAATAAATCCTGCTTTTTCTTCATTCAGGGTCTTGTTCGAAAACTTCAATGGTACGGCACCTTCGACCGGGTTTGGAATTCCGAAAATCAATTTAGTACCTGTAGTGTCCTTGCCATCAAGCGAGAGAGTTCCTATAAACGATTTTGTTTCGCCTGGGAGGACGGTTCTTATATCCCAATTGTTGAATGGATTTTTCCAGGTTTTCAACGCAGTGCCGTTTTTTGACAAAATTACTTCCGGCTTTCAGTTGTAGTAGAATGGGGCAATGCCTGTGTTGGTGATATGAAGCTGGATTTTTATTTTATTTCCCTGAACGCCAGATCCAATATTACTGCAATATAAATCATAACCAAGTTTTTTAGAGGCTGTCCATACACGGTTTCTTTTTGTAGAATCATTTACATAAGTTGAATTGAATGCTTTATTAAAAATCAGATTTGAACAATGAGTTTTTTGGATACATAAATCATAATCCTGATAGTAATCTTCATATTTAGTTCCCTCTATAAAGGGTTTTTGATTTTCTGGTCTGAATTCACCACTGATAACAGCTGTCTTCCATCTATCTGTTACGTCTTGACTTTTAAGTCTTGAATAAAAATACCAGCTTATTGAATCATTAACAGTAGACTCGGTGAAAGAATCATCATGAAAGCCGATATTTGGATAATTCTGAAGGCAGGAAGAAGTTGGATAACGTGTCATAGTAATGGTTTTTGTAAAACTTTCTGCAAATGCTTTATAAAGTTGTCGTTGCTGAGTATCTGTAGGCATGTGATGATCTTCATCGCTTGTGTCATAATAATTGTGCCATTCACCCCAATGTCCAATAAATCCACAGAAAATAAAACCAACTCCAGGCTTGCCATCATATTCAGAGCCGAGTTTTCTGATTACTTTATCAAGGATGTTTATACATTTCTGGTCAGTGTAATCTGGAAAATAACACTGTGGTTTTGAAGTATTTCTGTCTGGATAATAATAAATTTTTTGTATACCTTTTGACCAGAAAAAATCAGGAGTTCCGGAAATATAATTATCGTTATCATTATATTCACCGGGTGTATCAAGAACAACACGGAATACAGCCTGGCGACCTCTGTTATTTATCTGTTGGATTTTTTTATTCAGTTCAGTAAAGTTGTATGAATTTTCGCCTGTCATGATATCTTTAAGGTCGATGTTGAAAAATTCCATGCTGCAGGGAATTAAAGGATTTGAAGTCATAATAGGGAAGAAGCCTTTAAGCGCGTTTGCTTCATCTACCTGGAAATAATCTTGGGGCTCAAAGGTTAATTCAATAGGTGGTTCAGTTGATGATACTGAGTTTTTGCAGGATATAATCAAAAGTGAAATAAATAAACAAAGGCATGCAATCTTTTTCATCCCATAATAATATATAATATAAGACTTTATAGCAACCGCATGAAAATTACGTATTTTACAAGGGGGACAACCCTCGATGAAACAATCGTTGCCGGCCCACAGCACAGATTTTCACATAAGGAACTATACTTATTTAACATCCGGCGAAAATTGTGGTATAATTATTTTATTGTAACTTTTAAAAATGGAGTCTATATGAAAAACATTCAGAACAAGTGGATCCGCGGTGCTATCCCGGCTTTACTTCTTCACTGCAGTATCGGTACTGTATACTGCTGGTCTATTTTCAGTCAGGAAATTGCTAACTACATCGGATTTTCAAAGGGTGCAGTAGAATGGGCGTTCAGCTTTGCAATTTTCTTCCTTGGTATGTCAGCTGCTTTCTTGGGTGGCCTTGTAGAAAAAAATATTCATAAGTCATCTTTAATTGCTTCCATAACATTTGCTCTTGGTATGGCAGGAACTGGTTTCTTCATCTGGTACGGTGGAAAATGTATGCAGGAAGGTCAGCCTAGTGTTCTTGCTTTAATCGGTATTTACGTTTCTTATGGATTTATAATGGGTATTGGACTTGGAACAGGTTATCTTTCACCTGTAAAAACTCTGATGCTCTGGTTCAAAGATAAAAAAGGTCTTGCAACAGGTCTTGCTGTAGCGGGATTTGGTGCTGCAAAGGCAATCGCTTCTCCAATCATGCAGGCAATGCTCGACAAGATGGGACCAACTGGAATCTTCAAGATGTTCTACATCCTCGCTGCAGTTTATTTTGTAATGATGATGCTCGGACACTTTATGCTTGCTAAACCTGAAGGCTGGGTTGAGCCACAGAAGAAAACAAAGGAAGAAGGAATCATCGCTTCGCTCAAAACAGAACCAATCGCTTCTTACATTGGTATCTGGCTTATGTTCTACATCAACATCACTTGTGGTCTTGCAATCATCTCTCAGGAAAAAATGATTGTAAAATGTATTGGTCTTGGTGGTGCAATCGGAATCATCTCTACAATTTCTGCTTTGTTCAACGCAGGCGGACGTCTTGGTTTCTCTGCATGGGCAGATAAGATGAAGGATCGTAACACTGTTTATAAAATGATCTTTACACTTTCAATTGTTTCTACATTAATCGTTCTTCTTTCTAAAGGAATTGCAAACGGATACGGAAACATTGCAGCAATCATCTTCGTACTTGCTTTAATCTTTATTGTAAACGCAGGATACGGTGGCGGATTCTCTAATGTTCCAACACTTCTTTCAGACCACTACGGTATGGGAAATATCTCTGCAATCCACGGAATTACACTTTCTGCGTGGGCTTTCGCAGGACTTACAGGAAACCAGATGGCAAGTGCAATCGTAAATCATACAGGTGAATTTATTGATATTGCAGGAGTAAAGGCAAATCCAGCAGGATATCAGAATGTGCTTATTGTAACTACAATCTTATATGCAGTTGCAATGGCTTTAAGCTGCTTCCTCGTTCGCCCTATGAAAAAGAAGAATGCCGAGTAAAAATCTCAGGCTTTCAAGCTTAATAGATAAAGCCGTCTTTGATTACAATCTGATTGAAGACGGCGACAAAATACTGATTGGTGCAAGCGGAGGAAAAGACTCTACTGCATTAATCCAGTATTTTGCAAACCGTTCTAAAAGACCCTCTTCGGGTTTTACATATAAAGCCTTAAACATACAAACCGATTTTGCTCCTCCTTTTCCTAAAAAAATTTTAGAATTATTTGAAGTGTGGGATGTTCCTTTTGAATCTCTTAAAATCGATGTAACAGGTCGCGTAAAAGAAGGGCAGAAGATGAGCTGTTACTGGTGTTCAACTCAGAGGCGTACAGAGCTCATAAATTACGCAATAAAAAACGGATACAATAAAATAGCCCTGGGACACCACATGGACGATATCCTCGAAACCTTTTTTATGAATATGGTAAACAAGGGTGAGCTTTCCACAATGATTCCAAAACTCAAGTATGATAATTATCCTGTTACGATTATCCGCCCGCTTTGCTATGCTGCCCAGGAGAGGATTATTGAGCATGCACAAAAAGAAGGTTTTATGGGTTTTGTGTGTACCTGTGACTTTCAGGATAATTCCGACAGAAAGGATGCGAGAAAGAAAATCGAAATGCTCACAGGCGGCGACATAAATACAAAAGAAAGAATCTTTAACGCATTAAAGAATGTAAATACAAATTATCTTCCGTAAAAAATTAAATCAGCCGGAGTTCGTAAAATTGCAAATCTTCGAAATAAATCTTTAATCTTCAAACCAGTAATCAGAAACAGGATAGTAACCGTTTTCCTGAAGAACCTTTACGGCATCATTATAACCATAATCGATGAGCATCTTAATTCTGTTCGAAGTAAAGTTAGTTGTTCCTTCCAGAATGTTTCCAAGCTCAATCGAAGGAATGATTCTTATGAGTTTGAAACTATCGTAGTCGATGTCTCTGTAAAGGCGCTCAGGATTTTTTTCCAGGAATACGATGAAAACTGTTTTTATATTAAGACCGTATTTTCCGTTATCTTTTGCAATCGGTTCAAGAGGAACGTTGTCTCCACCTGCCTGTTCAAATCCACCGTCGTAATATTCGTTTCCGTCTGCAAGTTTAATAGGATTACATGCAACAGGGAAGGCTGCAGTAGCAAGAAGCTTGTTTCTGATTTCTGTTACCTGTTTTTCTTCGTTCAGACAAAAGCGCGAAGCATAAGTTCCAGGCTTTTCCGAAAATGAATTTAAAAATGTTTTTGTAAGGATGAACTTATTCCGAACGGCTGTTACTGTAACACGCGGATACTGATTGTTCTGCAGTTTTGTGAGCCCTATCATCGAGATGATTCTTGAAAGACCGGCCTGCGAAATAAGTGCATCACCTTCTGTAAGATACTTTGGAACAAGATTTTTCCAGATATTTTCAATTGCGGCATAATCATCTACACAGGAAAAAAGTGCAGAATTTAGTCCGCCAACACTGGTTCCTGATATCGCGGTAACTCGTTTAGAAATACCGTATTCAATCATCGCTTTCCAGACACCTACCTCGTATGCGCCTTTTCCGCCCCCGCCAGCCAGAACAAGCCCCGTCTCCTGGGAAAAGGCGCGCGCTCCCCAAATTGTAGAAAATAAACATATAATTAAAAAAATCTTTTTCATATTACTTCCTCCCTCTAATCCTCAAGCGTATAAATTCTTTCGCCAATAAAACTGTTTGTAAACTTGTTGCTGTAATACCTGAATGTACCAGAAATTCTTAAATGCTTTTTATCGGGTGAAAGTGTAAAGTACGAAAGGTTTTTATCTGCAATTACTTCTGGAATCAAAGTTTCTAAAGTTGATTCAAAAATTCCGGTTTTATTTGTCGTTTTTCCTTTTAGCTTAACTTTAATTCCTTTTTCTGTTCCGTTTGCATCGCTTAAAGGGTAAGCAACTCCGTACACTTCTGCAATAGCCGCATAACGTTTTGCCCAAGCCTGATCTACAGTCAGGTTATATTTGGCAATATAGTTGTTCCATTTGTAAGAATCATCAGTCGGTTTTTCGATTATGTGGATGTAATCTTTTCCCTTAAGTGTTTTTGGAAAGATGATTGTATTAAAATCGCTCACCCATTTTCCTTTTAATTCATCAATGCTCTTGATTTCCTGCCACTTTACGTTTGCATAAGGATGATCCGGATCAAAACCATCTCCGACACAACCTGTGTTTACAAAAATAAGCAGCGAAGCTAAAACGAGCGATAAAGCTAAAAATGTTTTTTTCATAAAAAATCTCCAGCGTCTACAGTCTGCATATCCTTATCTGGATTATGAGGACGTTTATTGTATTTATATGTGAATCTGGCACCCGCATAGCCCGAAATAAAACGGCTCATAAAAGCGGAGAACTTCCATTTAGTTCTATATAAAGAAACGCGCCTACCTTTAAAAGCACGTTTAATGCATTGAGTTACAACTTTTTGAGGAGGAAATCCGCCTTTTACTTCTTTTCTGGCACCGTTCGAAGCAACATTTGCAAATTCAGTGCTTACAGAGCCAGGGCAGAGTGCACAAACTTTAATTCCTCTTTCTTTTAATTCTGCTGCAAGGGCGAGCGAAAAACTTAATACATAAGATTTAGATGCTGCATATGCTGCAAAGTTTCCAAGAGGAAGAAAGGCTGCAAGGCTTGCTGTGTTTATGAGTACTGCTCCCTTTTTCATATATGGAAGACAGGTTCCGCACATTCCTGTTAGCGAAGTGCAGTTTAAGTCAATCATATCCATTTCTCGGTCGGGCGAAGTTTCTGCAAAAGGTCCGTAGGTTCCAAAGCCTGCATTGTTTATAAGAAGTTTGATTTCTATTCCGCTTTCTATTTTTCTGAGCGCAGCATCTTCTTTTTCTATAAAAGTTTTGAATCTCTGTACTCCGTCTTTTCCGCTTATATCCATCGGGACAGGGCGAACGAGTTTAAAATTTTTTGATTCGTTGATTTTTTTACTGAGCTCTTCCAGTTTTTCTTTTCTGCGTGCAATAATCCAGATTTCATCATAATCAGATTTTAAAGAAATCTGCTTTGTAAATTCCTCTCCAAGACCTGAGCTTGCGCCTGTTATGATTGCGACGTTTTTCATAAGAATATTATATCAATTTAATAAGTCATATTTCAATACTGATTTTTTTTTGATATAATCATCAGTATATAGAAGAATTAAACTTGCCGGATGATCGATTTTTCCCGCTTAGAGGTTTGATTCTGTTTTTCTTATGGAAGTAAAAATGAAGTTTATTAATAAAATCTTTTTGTTCTCGCTTTTATCATTTATATTTTTAATCCTTACATCATGTGGCGAAAAAGGTCCTTCTAAAGCTGATTTATACGACCAGGCTATGAGGCAGAATGCGGCTAAAGTTTATGAATATGCATGGAAAGTAAAAAAACAGAAGGAAGAAGCATATAAAACTTTTATAAACACACTCACACTCGAAGAAAAAATCAGTCAGCTTTTTATTGTAAACTTAGATGGAAACAAAACCTTTTACCCTGTAGAAGAACTCGAAGAAACTTCTGTAGAAAATAAAGCTTTAATCCCAGGCGGCTATTTATTTTTTGGATTTAATCTTGCAGAGACTCCAAAAGAAATTATGGGCTTTACTTCATCAATCAATTCCTACTGCATTCAGAATAAAAAGATTCCGCCGTTTTTAGCAATCGATCACGAGGGTGGGGTAGTAAACAGATTAAAATCAATCAATGCGCGCTTAATTTCGTGCGAAGAAGTTTCAAAAAAGCTTACAGAAGAAGAGGCTTATAAACTTTATGAATTACAGGCAATCCAACTTTCCCAGCTTGGCTTTACAATGAACCTTGCCCCGGTAACAGAAGCTTCTACAAAAAATAATCAGGATTTTCTTGGCGACAGAAGTTTTGGAAATCTTGAAGATGTAATCAGGTTTTCAAGGCAGTGCATAAATGCATACGAGGATAATAAAATTGCTGCTGTTGCAAAACACTTTCCCGGTAACACAAATACAGACCCTCATACAGGGCTTCCTTTAATAAAAGCAGAAGGAGAAAATCTTACAGAACTTTTAGCTCCATTTAAAAGTCTTATTGCCCAAAATCCTGCCGGAATCCTTATGTCTCATGCAATTGTTGATTCTGTAGATAAGGGTGTTCCTTCGTGTCTTTCTAAAATATGGGTTACTCAAATTTTGCGTGGTGAGTTTGGGTATTCGGGCATTATTTTTTCTGATGATATTTTTATGGCAGCTTTGAGTAAAAACGGATATCCCGAAGAAAAGGCTGTTGTTCTTGCAATCGATGCGGGAATTGACTGCATCATGGTGAGCGATAAGCGAATTTTAAAAGCGGTTAAGATTTTAAAAAAGAAGGCAGAAGAAGATCCGGAATTTCTTAAAAAGATTGATGATTCTCTTAAACGCATAACTGATTATAAATTAAAGGCTGGCCTTCTTGAGTATAGAAAAACTGATGACGCTAAGATGATGATCATGCCGGTTGCTTTTAAAAAAGATGTTGCTCAGAGAGAGAAGGCATTTAATCAGGCAAAAGAAGAAAACGTTTTGTTTAATAAAGAGCATTTGTAATTTAAAAGGATTAGCGTGTGAAGAATAAAAAAAACGGCCAGATGGGAAGAGAGGCCTTTGATGAATACTATACAGAAATTTTCGGGGCGCGATGGGAAGAATTAAAAAAATCATTCGGCGAAGAAAATCAGAGTGTAGAGTATAAAATAGAAGGCAGCCAGAAATCGTATTTTCTTGATTCTGCGAGCGTTTATGCTGCATTAAATCTTCCGCTTAAAGGTGCAAAAAATATCCTTGATTTATGTGCAGCGCCGGGCGGAAAAACCCTTGTTCTTGCTTCCAGAATGGACGAAGATGCCACACTTTTTTCTAATGAACGCTCCCCCGAACGAAAGCACCGCCTTGATGTAGTTGTAGAAGAATGCCTTCCACAAAGCATAAGCGAAAGAATAAAAACTTCCTGTTCTGATGGCGCTACCTGGTGCACAAGACAATCAGAATGCTTTGACAGAATCTTACTCGACGCTCCATGCTCCTCTGAACGCCACGTATTTTTAGACCCAAAGTATCTGAATATCTGGACAAAATCCCGCATAAAAACTGTTGCAATGGAAGAATGGGCACTTTTGTCGGGTGCATACAGGCTTTTGGAAGTCGGCGGAATTCTTTTATATTCAACCTGTGCCTTAAGTCCCGTAGAAAACGACGAAATGATTGAGCGGCTCATAAAAAAATATAATCAGGGGGGACAGGCCTTTAAAATCCTTGAAGAATGTGCAGATATGGACGAAATAAAGGCATTTACAAGCTTTAAAAAGCCCGGAACAGAGAAAACTAAGTACGGATATCAGATTTTGCCCGACAGACAGGACGGAGCGGGCCCGATTTTTTTTGCAATTATTCAAAAACAATCATCGTTTTTATCTTGATTTTTTCCGATAATAAAGTATATTAAAATATATATAAATAGTGTTTAAAAGGAATTGTTATGGAAGCTTCTACCAGAGATGATAAACTCCAGAAAATTATTGAGATAGAAAGACAATTAGGTGAAATTCAGGACGTTGATGTCCTTCTTGAACGCATTCTCACAGAAACAAGGCGTATTGTTAATGCAGATGCCGGTTCCATCTATGTTGCAGAAGGCGATAAATTAAAGATTAAGTACGGCCAGAATGATACTCATTTACGTGAACTTGCTCCCGGCGAAAAGCTTCCTTACACAGTTTTCACATTTCCAATCAACGAAAAACAGATTTGCGGCTATGTAGCAAAGCACGGAAAGCCTTTAAACATCCAGGATTGTTACGAAATTCCTGAATCTTCTCCATATCAGTTCAATAAAAACACAGATATCACAACAGATTATAGAACAAAATCAATGTATACCCTGCCTCTTAAAATGGCAAACGGTAAACTTCTTGGTGTTCTTCAGATAATCAACGCTCAGGATGAAAAGGGCAATGTCATTTCTTTTGACGAAGAAGCAGAACTTTTAATTGCACACTTTGCTTCGAGCGCAGTTCAGGCTTTACAGCATGCATATCTTACATCAAACATGGTAAAACGCATGCTCAAGATGGCAGAATTCCGTGATCCAAAGGAAACTTTCCCTCACGTAGAACGCGTTTCTTCTTTTGCCCTCGAAATTTATGACCGATGGGCATTCAATCACAATATTCCGCAGGAAGAAATGCACAAATACCGCGATACCTTAAAGATTGCCGCTAAATTCCACGACGTAGGAAAGGTTGGTATTTCGGATATCATTCTTAAAAAAGCATTCCCTCGTTTTACAGAGGAAGAAAGAAATATCATGAAGGGACACACCTGTATTGGTGCCCAGCTCTTTGATCCACCGGAAAGCTTCCTTGATCAGATGGCTCAGGACATTGCTCTTCATCACCACGACAGATGGGATGGAGGAGAATCCGGATATCCTGGAAATATTGATTTAAAACAGTTTTCAATTAAAGACGGGCTTCCAAAAACAACACCGCTTTCTGGAACAGACATCCCTCTTGCGGCACGAATTGTAGCTGTTGCCGATGTTTACGATGCTTTGAGCCATAAGAGATGTTATAAGGAGTCGTGGACAATCGAAGATTCATTTGCAGAAATCCAGAATAATTCCGGAAAGCATTTTGACCCCGAAATTGTTCTTGCATTCATGCAGGTGCGCGACCGAATCTGTTCTATTCAGATGGCATATCCTGATGATGATGAATAAATCGGAATAATTAATAAAAAGGTGGGCAGAAATGTCCGCCTTAATTTTTTAACAGCTGGTGAATAGCCTTATCAAAAGAGTTTGCAAAGCTTTCAAACTTTTTTTTATCGTAGCCTTCGTTAAAGTGTTTTGAAAGTCCCATCTGTGCAAGCTGCAAATCAAAATCGCGGTTCGAAAGAAGTGTTTTTATATTATCCTTGTTAAAAGTTGTTCCCCTGTCGTTTATGCAGACAATATTTTTTTCTACAAGCTTTGCGGCAAAAACAATGTCTCGCGTAATAACAAGGTCGTTTTGTTTTGCGTTTAAAAGTATGTAATTATCTGCGGCATCTTTTTCGTTTGAACATACAATCATATTAAAAGGGGAGTAGTCGCAGCCTATTTTTTTATTTGCAACAAAGCTTACGCCAATGTTTAATCTAGAGGCTTCCTTTACTGTATGATTTCGTACCATTAGCGGGCACGAGTCTGCGTCTATCCAGATGTGGGTTTCCAATTATAATACCTTATTGATTTTATCTATCATCTCTAAAGTGCGCTTTTTTACTTCTTCGTCACTTCTTGATTTTTCTTCGCTTTCGTCGTTGTTATTGCGGCCGGCATTTGATGAGTTTGCTTTTGTTAATTCTGCGGACTTAGTTTTTTCCTTGTACAATTCGTCGCAGAGCATTATGCCTGAAAGTATTGATGTCTGGAGCGGAGTTTTTACAGAATTGATTTTACTTACGTCTTTTGTGATTCGCTCATAATAACCCAAAAGCTTTGTAAGATATTCTGTATCTTCGCTTGCCTGAATTGTAAATGATGTTCCTAAAAGATTGATGTGTAATTTACCCATTAGAAAATATCGAATCCTAAATCTTCATCCTGAGGATTATCTTCTTCTGCAAAAGGTTCTTCCATAGGTTCGTCTGTTGAATCGTCCATAGCTGTTGAATCTTCTGCCTGATTTTCGTTCTGATTATCGTCTTCGGAAGTTTCCTCAAGATTATCCATTGAATTAAAATCCTGAACTACCTGTACAGTAGGATTTGAATAGCTTTCGTTCTGATTAGAAATTGTCTGTGATTTTGTTTCTGGTTTTGATTCAGATTTTACTTCTGATTTTGCATCTGATTTATTGGAAGGAATCTGCACCTGACCTTCCGACTTCAAAATTGAATCTTCAATTGAATTCAGGCGGTCAAGTGCTTTTTGAATACCAGTCTCGATCCGGCTTGAATCTGTCTCAAAAGAAGAAAGCTGCTCCGACTTTGCCGAAAGCGCATTTGTGAGCTCGTCACACTTTTTGCGAAGAGCATCGTTTTCGGCTTGCAGCTGCTGAATCTTTTCAACAGCGCTTTCTACCTTCTGTTCAAGAAGTAAAACCTGATCGAGTGTATTCATAGGCTTATGCCTTTATTGCTTTTTTGGCAGCTTCTACAACAGCCTTAAAAGCAGCAGGATCTTCAATAGCCATATTAGAGAGAGCCTTGCGGTTCAATTTAATACCTGCTTTGTTAACCCCGTTGATAAACTGAGAATATGTGATTCCTTCTTCACGAACTGCTGCGTTAATACGAGAAATCCATAAAGTGCGGAATTCATGTTTCTTGTCGTGACGATCTACATAAGCGTGATTAAGTGCTTTTGTAACAGCGTCTTTTGCCGGTTTATAATTTGATTTTCTGTCGCCACGGAAACCCTTAGCGAGTTTTAAAATCTTAATACGGCGATTCTTTCTTTTTGTTCCGTCTATTGCTCTTGACATTTATCCACCTCATTAACCGTATGGAAGCATCTGCTTTCTGATTTTCTTTGCATCAGCTTCATCAACATAACCTGCTGCGCGCAAGTTTCTCTTTCTTTTTGGTGAACGCTTTGTCAAAATATGACGAAGGTTCTGCTTCTTGTGCTTAACTTTGCCAGTGCCAGTTAAAGAGTAACGTTTAGCAGCTGACTTTTTTGTCTTCATTTTAGGCATTTTTTAACCTCTTATTTTGCGGCTTTTGCTGAGATTGTCATCGACATGTTTCTTCCGTCCATAGCGGCAGGCTTATCGATGTTGTACGCCGAGGTAAGTCGCTTTAACACCTCATTCAGAACTTCAAAACCAAGGTCGGTATGTGCAAGTTCACGTCCGCGGAAACGGATGGTAACTTTTACCTTATCGCCTTCGTTAAGGAATTCCTGTATATGTTTGGCTTTAGTATCAAGGTCTCCAGATCCAATTTTAGGCTGCATGCGGATTTCCTTGAGCTTTAATACCTTCTGATTCTTCTTGGCGTCACGGAGCTTTTTTTCCTGTTCGAATCGGTATTTGCCATAATCAAGTATTTTACAAACCGGTGGGTTAGCATTCGGTGAAACTTCAACAAGGTCAAGATCCTTGTCTTTTGCCATGTTGAGGGCTTCCTGTGTAGCAACAATGCCTAACTGATTTCCCTCGTCATCAATAAGACGTACCTCGCGAACGCGAATCATTTCGTTGATTCTCTGTCCGTTTTTGTTGTTGATATTAGTATTCACGTATGCCAATTTTCCTCCTGGTGTTTTAAAAACACTCTTTAAACATATAGCGTGTATCTTTACATTATAATTAATTGTGTAAAATGTGTCTATATAATAGAAATCAAAAAAAACCTGCGGTAAATTTTGTTTACAGCAGGTTTGAATGCATGTTTTCTTATCTAAAAAGTCGATAATGCTGATTTTTACTTCTTAATCACTTCGTTCAGTTCGCGGGTCTTTTTCTTGTAGTACATTGTAAAGCAAAACCAGATGATGATGTAAACCACGATGAACACTGCAAACCAGATGACTGTGCTTTTAACTGTATGTGGGAACCAGCCGCAGAAAAATCCTGCAAAGAACATCACTACGGAATTGATTACAAAGTGGAGGGCTGTCTGACCGACGATGCTCCAACTGTCAATTTCGAAAATCACTGTGCCTGCTGCAAAGCTGATTCCGATGATTCCTGTAATAAAGTACTGTAAGATTACTGCCGCAATTTCGCTTCCTGTATGTGCTAAAAGATATTCAGAACAAGGGCTGAACATTCCGTTTCCCTGGAAAAGGGACTCAAGTATAAGAATTGTCTGTCCTATAAAAATACCGTAGATAAATCCCATCACCGCTCTTTTGATTAATTTATTTAACATAGTTTTCTCCTTAGAATAATTATTGTTTTTCCAGAGTCTTATTAAACTCCGCTTATTTTCGGACCATTGTAAGCTGATCCTTTATTTTAGACATATACCGTCTTGAAACCATTGCATTACTTCCGTCTGTAAAGTTCACGCGCACTATACCAGTTAATGACATGTCGAGCGCCTTTACTTTAGAAAAGTTTGCAATATCCGTATTCGAAATCCTTATAAAATCTGTCCAGCCGCAATCCCGGGCCATTTCTTCAAATTCATAAAGCCGCATTTTAAGAAGAAGGTTTTCTTTTTGAGTTTGAACGTAGACCTTTTTATCCTGACTGTAGATTCTGAAAATTTCGTCCCGCGGAATCTGCACACAGTAATCCTTATCCCATCCAGAGATGATTACCGTCTTTCCGCTTTCGTCCATCCGCATGATTTTTTCTGCCACTTCTTCTATGCCTCGTGTTTTTTCCGCAGTATGAATCACGCAGAATGGTTTTTCGCATTTTTCGATTTTGATTTCTGTTTTCACTAAAATCTCCTTAAGAAATAATTAATCATTTCATGGTTGTGAGTATATTATGAATAGTTTAGCTTGTGATAATTTCTGCGACAAGTGGCTTTTTTTGAGGATAAGTGGTGATTTTTCTGTGTGATTCTGGTGATTATGTTGATTTTTGTAATTATGTTGATTATGGTTTTCGTAGTGATTATTTTTTACTTGCGGATTGTGATTAATTATTTTAGAGTATAATCAGTATGGCAGAAATTTTAATCGGCACAAGCGGTTATGATTACCCCGAATGGAAGGGCGTG